>NZ_KB905856.1 GCF_000381065.1 Propionispira raffinosivorans DSM 20765
AAGAAAACGTTATGACATATGATATAAAGCAGTTCAATAAATTAATGAAGACAGTGATCGAATGGAAAAATGAAATTATTGCAGCAATTTCAACGGGTTATAGCAACGGATATATAGAAGGATGTAACAATCGAACAAAGGTACTCAAACGGACTTGTTATGGCATACAAAAATTTAAACGAATGAGAAATCGGATACTTTATATGGCTGCATAAAAATAGAAAATAGCGAGGAGAAATCCCTCGCTAAAAATTCACTTTATGTTTTTACCCCAACACTTGACAAAGAACCTTTATTTTAACATATCCTGCAATAACATAATGTTCAATATAGCTACGATACTGCCGATGCTCCACAAAAGAGTTTTTTGTAGTTTCGTATTTGCATATTTCCCCATTATTTTTTTTGAAGATGTTAGATAAATTTGTAAAACGATTGTCCAAGGTAACTGAATGCTCAAAGCAATTTGTGAATAAATAAGTCCTTGAAATGGATCATCAATAAAAAATAAAATAAGTAAGGCCAATCCATAAGTTAGTAAAACACCATGCCAAGAGTGATGATCTTTAATATTGTAGGCTTCTTCGAATAAACCGGCATAAATACTGCCTCCGGCTATACCAGCGGTGGTAGTGGATGCAATTCCTGAAAAAAATAAAGCAATTGCAAAAATTAAAGCAGCACCATCGCCTAAAAGTGGTTTCAACATGGTTTGAGCTTGATCTAAAGCATCAACAGGTACTTGATTCGTAAAAAAGACAGCCGCAGCAATTAAAATCATTGCACTATTGATCGCCCAGCCAAGTCCCATGGAAAAAAGTGTATCTAAAAATTCATATTTTAATTGTTTATGAATGATTGTTTCATCTTCGAGATTCCATTGACGGCTTTGAATAATTTCAGAATGCAAAAATAGATTATGCGGCATAACGACCGCTCCGAGTACACTCATAATAATGGGCAGTGAATTTTCTGGTATGGTCGGTATAACCCAACCGGTAACGGCCTGTCCCCAATTGATCTGAACCAGACTTAATTCTGCTAAAAAAGACAGACCAATCAAAGATACAAAACCTATAATGACTTTTTCTAGTTTTTTATACGAATTCGACCATAACAGCCAGCCACAAAAACAGGCTGTGAACACAGCACCCAGTTTTATTGGAAGATGAAATAACATCGAAAGCGCAATTGCTCCACCCAAAATTTCAGCTAAAGCTGTGGCAACAGAAGCCGCTATGGCTGAAAATAAAATCGTGCGTGAAATCCAAGGCTTAAGATAGATTGTAGCGGCTTCGGCTAAACATAAACCACTTACGATGCCTAAGTGAGCAACATTGTGCTGTAAGACAATTAACATGATGGTAGATAGTGTGACCATCCATAGTAAATCATAGCCATAATCAGCACCGGCTGCCATATTGGAGGCCCAGTTTCCCGGATCGATAAAACCAACTGTAATTAAAATACCAGGGCCAATATATTTTAAAAAGTCACGGGCTTTTTCGCTGGAATCATGCGTTATTTTAAAGTAAGAATATAAATTTTTCATTCGCAAGACCTTCCTTATAGAATAAATTAAAGAATGCAGGTTCGTTTCCTATTTATTTTCGGTTCATTACTGTTTACGTAGTTAGTGAAACGTATCTATGCACAAATTCTTGTATAGTATTATAAATTCCCGCATGATTCATTAAGTTCCTGCATACAATAAAACTATATAATTAAAGAATGTTAACAGTCTGTTAAATGGGAATAAAAATAGGACTTTAGATTCTTTAAATTATTATACTGCCTCAATCAGCAGATTTAAAATATCAATTTTATGTCTGACAAAAATGATAAAATTTGCTTTCGTTACAGGTATTTTGCAGATAATGTCGTATTAGCATACATAGAGAGTAAATATTGTATAGGGGAGCTGCATAGTATGAAAAAGTTATTTAAATGTAGTGTATGTAATTTTATTTGGGAAGGCGAAGATGCTCCAGCCGTTTGTCCAAAATGTGGGCAGCCACATGAAAAATTTGTGGAATTGACACCAGAGCAAGCTGCTTTGGTTTACAAATCAGAAAAAACCAATGATATACACATGAAAATTGTGACATTGGTTGATAAAATGATTGAAGTTTCTAAACAGGGGATTATATTAGATCTTGATCCAGCCTGTGTTGCTGGTTTTAAAGCTGCCATTGAGGAAGGCTATATTATAAAGCAGCGCTCAAAAGCAGAAATTGAAAATCATATCGGCAAGGGTAAATGGTAAAATAACAGTAAAAGCTCTGCAATCGGAATTTTATTCCGTATTGCAGAGCTTTTTTATTTGATCGCTCTAAAAAATAGATCCGATATTCTTTCATAGAATTGCTTTAGGACTAAGCTTCATTGTTTGAAGATGGCGGCACAAAAACTCGTTTTGCGAGTTCTGCATCTAAATACAATAAATCAACACCGTGATCGCCAATCAAATCTAATTTTCCAATTACCTCAGCTGCGTTGGATTCTTCTTCGATTTGTTCGTTAATATACCAATGCAGGAAGATTTGTGTAGCAAGATCGTTTTGCTCAACAGCTACTTTATATAATTTGTTAATCGATGAAGTGATTTCTTGTTCATGTTCTAATACGTGCTTAAATATTTTAGCTGGCGTGCCAAAATCAGCTGGCGGTGCATCAATATTTTGTATGACTACTACACCTTCACGACTGTTTAAATAATCATATAACTTTAGCGCATGAAATGTTTCTTCTTCATATTGAACTCGTAACCAATTGGCAAAACCTTTTAAGTTCTTTGTTTCCATATGCGCTGACATAGCTAAATACAAATTCGCCGAATAAAATTCAAGTGTAATTTGATCATTGATAGCATTTTGCATTTTTTTACTTATCATACTGAAGAACCTCCTGTAAAATAAATTGTATCTATAACACAATAATACCATTTTTGTTTTTTTATGCAAGTTTATTCTAAAAAAATAATAAGGACTTTATGCGAAATATTCAAACAAATGTAAACATAATAAAAAACAGCAAACTCTTTTACAAATGTTCTATTTGTAGAATATTGAAAAAATAATATCACTGTTATATAATATGAATATAAAAATATAAAATTATAAGTAATGAATAATAGATAATAGATAATAAATAATATGAAGTAACAATAAATATGTAGATAATTAATTAATCAACTAAAAAAATGAACGATAAACCTGTAGAGGAGTTGCTTTTGTGAAAAAAATCATTGATGATATACGAATGATATTCAAATGCTGTAGTCTCTATTATGAAGATAATATGAGTCAACAAGAAATTTGTGATTTTCTTGAGATATCAAGACCATCTGTTTCTCGTATGATAAAAATGGGAAAAGAACAAGGTATTGTAAAATTTGAAATTAAAAGTCCTTATGGTGTTACATTTGGTAAAATGGAACGCGAACTAGAAAAAAAATTCAATTTAAAAGAGGTTATTATTGTTGATTCGAGTTCAATAGTAAATGGAAATGAAGGGATAAACAGTAAATTAGTTGAAGAGTCCATCGACTTTTTAGGAAAATTGCTAGAAGATGGTGAGTACGTTGGTGTTACAATGGGGATGACATTGCAAAATCTCACAAAAATGGAATGTATTGAAGAGCCAATCAAATGTACTTTTGTACCAATTGTTGGTGGTGTGGGTGAAAGTAGACCGGATATTCATTCGAATTATATTGCAATGAAAATGGCTAAAATGTTTGGCGGTGATTGTATACAATTTTTTGCTCCAGCAGTATTTTCTAATGCTGATGTATTAACTGGGTTTATGATGGAAAAGTCAGTGAAAAATATTTTCAAAATATTTAGAAAAATCAATACAGTCATTATGGGGATAGGTGTACCGGATAGAACAGGTTCCACTCTAATGCATACGGGTTATGTAGATGAAAATATCTTAGAAGAGTTTGTTAAGTTGGGTGCTGTTGGTGATATAGCATTACAGTTTTTTGATGAATTTGGAAAAGTTGAAAAATTCAGAGAATTTAATGAAAGAGTTGCAGGAATGCCAATTGACCAATTAAAGAAAGTACCACAGCGAATTGGAATTGCTGGAGGCACACAAAAAGCAAAAGCTGTGTATGGTGCGATAAAAGGAGAATTTTTGAATATATTAATTACCGATATTGATTGTGCCAAAGTATTATTGGAAATGTAGGAGGATTATTTATATGGAGTTTACAACATTGATTGCAGTTTTACTAATTTTTATGCTGATTCAAGCTAGTGGGACATATCTTCAAGTTAAGCAGTATAAAAAAGCTGTGCGAAGGCTGCATAAAATAGGAAATGTGGGTATTGGTAGTAGAAAATCAAAATTGAGACCTGGTAATATTGTGGTTATTGCTTGTAATAACAAAGGGGAAATTACAGGTGGTGAAATCATGGAAGGTTTTACAATATTTAATGGTTTTAAAGAGCTTAATGATATTATTGGGAAAAATATTTATGATTTAAAAGCAGAATATATGGCTTTACCAGAAAAAAAACAAAAGATTTACCAAGCTCATGTTCAAGCAATTGATGCTTTGGATATGCGTTTAAACTCAATAAAAACTTAGTGAGATGAAAAAACTTATAGGTGTTTTTAAAGCAGGTGTGAGTTTTATCATATAAGATGATTAAAAAATCTATTAAAGGAGGTCATTCAATGAAATACAATGCTGAAATTACTGGATGGGGGTCAGAAGTAACAGCATTATTAGATGATAAAGATTTAAACTTTATTATCATCTTTAATGAAACAGCACCACCAGAGCTGGCTGAAATTTCAGTTTTGCATAGAGTAGCTCCACTTTTAGCTGATATCAATGTGTTAGATACATTGATTCTTTGTGACAAGGTATTTACAATTACAGCGATTGGTGACGAAGCCTTGCATACATTAAGAGAACTTGGACATTGTACATTGTCTTTTAAGGGTGGTAATGAACCAGAAAGACCAGGCTGTATTATGATTGAAGGGGATGAATTTACATCGAAAGACTTAGTTAAAGGCGGTACTATAGAAATATTTTAAATAAAAAATGAATAACAGGAGTGATTTATATGTTAAACATGAATCAAAAATTGATTAAACGTCAACAAGAAGGAAAAATTATCCGTACAGGTATCGTAGGTGCAGGGCAAATGGGTAGAGGCATGGTAACACAAATGGCATTGATGCAAGGTATCACACCAGCAATTGTATCTGATATTGCGATAGAAAATGCTATACATGCTTTTAATTATGCTGGTATTAAAGACGATCAAATTGCAATTGTCAATACTCTTACTGAGGCAAATAAGATGATGGAAATGGGTAAATTTGTAGCAACAACAGATGCAAATTTAGTATCGCAAGCAAACTTAGTAGAATGCGCAATTGATGCAACTGGTGTACCTGATGTAGGAGCAAAAGTAGCAACGGATGCAATGAAAAATGGTAAACATTGTGTCATGTTAAATGTAGAAACCGATGTAGTTATTGGACCTTACCTCAAAAAACTAGCGCAGCAACAAGGCGTGATTTATACAGGCTCTGCTGGTGATGAACCTGGTGCGGTAATGGAATTATATTGTTTTGCAAAGGCAATGGGGATGGATGTAAAAGTAATGGGTAAAGGTAAAAATAATAAACTGGATTATGATTGCAATCCAGATTCTGTATTAGAAGAAGCAACTCGCCGTAAAATGAGTCCTAAAATGCTTTGTTCTTTTAAAGATGGTACAAAAACAATGGTAGAAATGACTGCTATGTCTAATGCTACGGGTTTAGTTCCAGATATAATCGGTGGTCATGGGATCGTATCTGATGTAAAAGGATTAGCAGATTTGTGCAGATTGAAACAAGATGGTGGTGTGTTAAATAAACATGGCGTGGTTGAATATGTAAATGGTATTGCTCCGGGTGTATTCGTTGCTGTGTCTACTGAAAATGAAGAAATTGCATATCAAATGAGATATCATAGCATGGGGAATGGACCATTATGGATTTTATATCGTCCATACCATTTATGTAACCTTGAAACACCATTAACTGTAGCAAAAGCTGTAATTGATGGTGAAACTACGATCGTACCAATGGATGGCCTTGTAAGTGAATGTATCACAGTAGCCAAAACTGATTTAAAAGCTGGTCAAACCATTGATGGTATAGGAGGTTTTACAACGTATGGTTCTATCGCAACAGCAGAAGAATCGGATGCAAAAGGATATGTGCCGTATGGTTTAGTAAATAAAAACGCAAAAATGTTGAAAGATGTGAAGAAAGGTCAACTGATAACGAAAGATATGGTTCAACTTGATACTGCAACGCTTATCTACAAATTGCGTCAAGAACAAGATAAAATGTACGGCAAATAAAAGGATTTATCCGCATGGTTGTTCCTCCTATAATTTAGTTAACGTAATGTAAGTTGAATTGTTAATATTGCATAAAATTTACAAAAAAAGGGGTAAAATTATGTTAGTTACATCAAAAGAACTTTTGCAAACAGCCAAACAACAAAAGTTCGCTATACCGTCTGCTAATTTCTTTGATTGGACCTCTGTAATGGCTCATACAGAGGTTGCCAGTGAGATGAAATTGCCTATTATCTTAAGTTACGCTGAGGCGCATAAGGATTATTTATCTTTAGAAGAAGCAGCCTTACTTGGTAAATTTTATGGAAAAAAAGTAGATGTTCCGGTGGTATTGCATTTGGACCACGGCACATCTTTAGCAGTAGTAAAACAAGCTATTGATTTAGGGTTTACATCGGTTATGATCGATGCTTCTCAAGATGTGTTAGAAAAAAATATTGTGATCACTAAAGAAGTAGTGGCGTATGCACATGCAAAAGGTGTTGTCGTAGAAGCTGAAATCGGACATGTTGGGACTGGAACTCTTGTTGGTAGTGTTGGTGAAGGCGGTGACTCTGGGCAGGATGATGATTCCATTTATACCTCGGCAGAAGAAGCGATGGAAATGTGTAAACAAACGAAGGTTGATTCATTGGCGATATCTATCGGAACAGCACATGGTACCTATAAAGGGATCCCTGTTATTAATTTTACAAGACTAGAAGAAATTGCAGCAAGTATGGATACACCACTTGTATTGCATGGAGGTTCATCTTCTGGTGATACAAATTTAAATAGATGTGCAACAAGTGGCATTGCTAAAATTAATATATATACTGATTTTGTTCTTGCTGCTAAAGATAAAATGTCTATAACAACAGCAGAAAACTATTATGAAGTAATAGCACAAGCGAAACAAGGCATTAAAGATTGTTTGAAACATTACTATCAAGTATTTGAAACAGCAAAATACAATAAATAGGAGATGGGAACATGGAGGAGAAAATCAGAACACCATTTTTTATGGTAAACCTTAAATCATATCTTTATGGAAAGAAATCATTAGAATTGGCACTAGAGGCTGATAAATGGGCAGAAGGCAAGGAGTTTGATGTGTTTTTTACAGCATCCTCTACGGATATTCGACTGATTGCAGAAAAAACAAAAAATCTTATCGTAACGGCACAACATATGGATGCACTAAAAGCTGGTCGTGGTATGGGGTACTTAGTGCCAGAAGCGTTAAAAGAAGCTGGTGCAAAGGCTGTATTTCTGAATCATGCAGAACATTCTTTAAAATTAGTAGATTTAGTAAAAACGATTGAAAGAGCTAAAGAAGTAGGTATGTATACAGTTGTCTGTGCTGATTCCGTTAAAGAAGCACAAGCAATTGCTTTACTCGATCCAGATATTATTTTATGTGAACCGACTGAGCTTATCGGTACAGGGAACACGAGTGATCAAGCTTATATCAAGCAAACAACTGACAGTATCAAAAAAATAAACCCTAATATTTTGGTTATGCAAGCGGCCGGAATTAGTACTGCGGATGATGTGTATCGTACAATTATGGAAGGTGCAGATGGAACCGGTGGTACAAGTGGGATTGTGTGTGCTGAAGATCCAAAAGAAATGGTAAAAGACATGATTAAAGTGATTAAAAAAGCGAAAGAAGATAGGGGGATTTGAGATGACAGTATATATTGAAGAACTGATAGTGAGATCTAATGGAAACAGAGCATCTTATCATGAAATTACAAAAGAAGTTAGAGCAGTTATTGAAAAAAGTAAAGTAAAAAATGGTATTTGTGTAATCACAACACCACATACAACGTGTTCGGTAATCTATGAAGAATATTCTCATGATACAAATTATTGTGGTGATGAGTATTTGCAAGTTGATTTTAATAATGTATTAGAAAAAATTGTTCCAAGATGTTTGACAGAAGGACAATATTATCATCCAGGACCTGAACATGTTGCTTTTGGTGAAAAAGATTGTGATACAGCATTGGTACCAGACAGAAGATCTTTATTAAATACAGAAGCTCATATCAAAGCATCTCTTGTAGGAGAAAGTGTAACAAGTGCTATTGAAAATGGTGTATTGCAGATTAATCAAGTTACAGGTTACTACTACTTTATTGATTGGGATCCAAATCGTCCAAGAGATAGGCAATGTAAGATTGTTGTCATGGGGGAATAAAAAAGTTTTTTACAAGGTATAAAATAGTTTTCGGTGTTAATCCATTTTAGGAGCTGATGGCTTCTTATATGGCAAAAGATAGAATATATAAGAAGCCTTTAGTCTTAACATAAAAAATTTAAAACTCTCTACGCAATCCATTCTTTTATAAAAAAATATAGCATGTTTTCACAAAACAATAATCGGAAAATTCTAAAAAAATAACATACACGGTCAAGTTTGGTAAGTATCGTCGATGATTTTTTGAAAAAATTAGGGAGGTAAAAGCATTATGGAATTTATTGCAGGTTTAGCCAATGGTTTTATGGACGTCTTTAAAGCAGGTGCAGGTACTTTTGCAAGTTGGGTGGCAGGAATTATTCCTTTAATTGTGGTTTTAATGACGGCTGTAAGCTCAGTTATTAAATTAATTGGTGAAGAACGGGTAGATAAATTAGCACAACGAGCAACACAAAACATTATTACGAGATATACAGTGTTGCCAGTATTAGCAGTGTTATTTTTAGGAAATCCAATGTGTTATAGTTTTGGCAGATTTGTACAGGCAAAACATAAACCAGCATTTTATGATGCAGCGGTGAGTTTTGTCCATCCAATCACGGGACTATTCCCGCACGCAAATGGTGGCGAACTTTTCGTATACATGGGAATTGCAGCCGGAATTACGACGTTGGGATTGCCACTTGGTGACTTAGCGGTAAGGTATTTCTTAGTCGGGATTGTCGTTATCTTTATTCGCGGGGTTGTAACAGAAAAAATCTATGCGTATATGAAAGCTAAAGAAGAAAATTAAAATTGGTCTATAGAAAGGATGGAGTAATTTATGTATAAGGCAATTACAATATCTAAAGGCAAGGGTGGCTGGGGTGGACCTTTAACGATTCAACCAACAGAAACTTGTAATAAAATCATTAGCGTTACTGGTGGTGGAATTCATCCAGTTGCGGCAAAAATTGCAGAAATGACAGGCTGTGAAGCAATTGATGGATTTAGTTCAGCTGTACCGGATGTAGAAACTTTGGTAGCCGTTGTTGATTGTGGTGGCACAGCGAGATGCGGTGTATATCCGAAGAAAAAAATCTTTACTGTAAATTTAACACCAGTTGGTAATGTTGGACCATTGGCGCAATATATTACTGAATCATTATATGTATCAGCAGTAACTGTAGAAACAATTACGTATGCTGCAGAAGAAACTCCACTGACTGCAAAAGATGGTTTTAAAGCAGGCAATGTAAGTCCCACTAATGAAGCAGTGCCAAATGCGCCAAAAACTAAAGCACAAGCAAGAGCGGAACTTGCAAAGATGAATGCAGGAAAAGAAAAGAACTTTATAACAAAATTAGGAATTGGTGTTGGTGGAGTCGTAAATAAATTCTACCAAGCTGGTCGCGAAACGATAGATATGGTGGTAAAAACTATTTTACCATTTATGGCATTTGTAAGTATGTTAATTGGTATTATCAGTGCATCGGGCATTGGAGATGTAATAGCAAAAACAATTTCACCATTAGCAAGTACCTTGCCGGGGATGCTAGTCATTTCGGTAGTATGCTCATTGCCATTTATTTCGCCAGTAATTGGACCAGGTGCAGTTATTGCGCAGGTTGTAGGTACACTTTTAGGTGTGGAAATAGGATTAGGGCATATTCCAGCGCAATATGCGTTACCAGCATTATTTGCCATTAATGCCCAGGTAGGCGGTGACTTTGTACCAGTAGGACTTAGCTTGGGCGAAGCCGATCCAGAAACAATAGAACTTGGAGTTCCGGCTGTATTATATTCACGTGTAATTACAGGTCCACTTGCGGTATTGATTGCATATGCAGCTAGCATTGGAATGTATTAATCAATACTTAAAATTGTAAAGAAAAGTTTGGATCTTAAGGAAAGCTTTGGTTGAACTAAGTATTTTATGTGATATGTATTAGATTTTTAATCATACAGTTGTGCAGCTTAAAGGTCTTAGCATTTTGGCTAAGGCCTTTTTTTATAATCGGAAGAGTACACTGACAATAGGAGTATTATATTTAAATAATGAGGTAGGATGGAGTATTTGATTTTTTCTAAATTCTGTACTTTTAAGCCGACATATTGTATCATTAAATTATGTTGGGTTTATCTAGCAAAATTGTTGATCAAAAGGGGAATGATTAAATGAGTAACATCGATATGACATCAGTAAATGCAATCCGTATTTTAGCAGCGGATGCAGTACAAAAAGCTAAGTCAGGGCATCCAGGTTTGCCGCTGGGCAGTGCAGCAATGGCTTATGAATTATGGGCAAAACACATGAATCATAATCCTAAAAATCCGAAATGGGTTAATCGTGATCGGTTTGTTCTTTCGGCTGGACATGGTTCAACGCTACTTTATTCACTTTTACATTTATTTGGTTATGGTTTAACCGTTGATGATTTGGCGAATTTTCGTCAAGATGGATCACTGACTCCAGGCCATCCGGAATATGGTCATACGGTAGGGGTTGAAGCTACAACTGGACCATTAGGTGCTGGTATGGCTATGGCTGTTGGTATGGCTATGGCGGAAACACATTTGGCGGCAACATTTAATAAAGAAAATTTCCCAATTGTTGACCATTATACATATGTACTGGGCGGCGATGGCTGTTTAATGGAAGGTATTTCTTCGGAAGCCTTTTCCTTAGCAGGTACATTGGGTTTAAGTAAATTAATTGTATTTTATGATAGCAATAAAATTTCTATTGAAGGCAGTACGGATCTTGCTTTTACAGAAGATGTGCAAAAACGTCTTGCCGCATTTGGTTTTCAGATCATTATAGTTGAAAATGGCAATGACTTGGTGGAAATTGGTAAGGCAATTGAAACAGCGAAGGCTGATAAAAAAAGACCATCCTTTATTACTGTAAAAACACAGATTGGTTTTGGCTGCCCGGCTAAACAAGGGAAAGCAAGTGCACATGGTGAACCACTGGGCGAAGACAATGTGAAAGCGTTAAAAGAAAACTTGAAATGGGAAAAACTTGATCCGTTTTATGTGCCAGATGCCGTGTATGCGAATTATAAAGAACTGGCAAAACAAGGTGCACAGGCAGAAGCGGAGTGGAATAAGCTTTTTGCAGCGTATTGCGCTAAATATCCAGACTGTAAAACATTATGGGATACATTCCACAATGAAGTAGATGCGAAAAAATTATTAAAAAATGAAGCATTCTGGGCTTATGAAAATAAACCGCAGGCAACACGGAATTTATCTGGTAGTGCAATCAATAAGTTGAAAGATATCATGCCAAATCTATTTGGTGGTAGTGCAGATCTTGCTCCATCCACAAAGACACATATGGATGGTATCAGTGATTTTTCAAAAGAAAATTATATTGGTCGTAACCTGCACTTTGGTGTAAGAGAACTGGCTATGGCTGGTATCGCCAATGGGATTACTCTTCACGGTGGTCTTAAGACTTATATTGCAACATTCTTTGTTTTTAGTGATTATATAAAACCAATGGCGCGATTGGCAGCTCTTATGGGAATCCCTGTAACGTATGTGTTAACGCATGATAGCATTGGTGTCGGAGAAGATGGTCCGACACATGAACCGGTTGAACAATTGGCTATGCTCCGTGCTATGCCAAACTTTAATGTTTTTAGACCAGCAGATGCAACAGAAACAGCAGCTGGCTGGTACTTAGCGGTGACAAGCAGACATACACCAACGGCACTGGTTTTAACAAGACAGAATTTGCCACAACTTGCTGGCAGCAGTAAAGAAGCACTGAAAGGTGCTTATGTTATTGCGGAAGCAACGAAGAAAGTGCCAGATGCTATCCTTATTGCGAGTGGTTCAGAAGTTGAACTTGCAGTAAATGCTAGAATTGAACTGGCTAAAGATAATATTGATGTACGTGTTGTAAGTATGCCTTGTATGGATTTGTTTGAAGCACAAACAGATGCTTATAAAGAAAGCATTCTGCCTCGATCTGTAAAAGCTAGAGTTGCAGTTGAAGCAGCGATTGATTTTGGTTGGGGAAAATATGTTGGTCTAGATGGAGCAACCGTTACGATGAAAGGGTTTGGTGCATCGGCACCGGCTGGAATCTTATTTGATAAATTTGGTTTTACGACGCAAAATGTTGTAGAAACTATGAAAAAAGTATATTTATTGGCAACGGATACAGATCAATAAAAACATAAAAATTTAATATATGTTGAAAGAACTCTTCCTATATAATTAAGAAGGGTTCTTTCTTTTTGTGGAGTACAATATATTTTTTTGAAGTGAGCTTAGGGGAATAATACAAAAAGATACACTAGGTAACGTGTGCATGGAAATATTGAGCAGATAAGTGTTGACATTGATTTTATCTGATGGTATTATATATAAGTGCCTGAAATAAAAGCATTCATGTTGGTATATAGGGGTGAGGCGAATGACGCTTGAAGCACTGAAAAACGCCAATAGAGTGATTGGCATAAAACAAGTTACGAAAGCTGTGAATAAAGGATTTGTTGAATCCGTTTTTCTTGCGGATGATGCTGATGAGAGGGTATTGAAGCCCCTTGAGGAGTTATGCAAAAGTAAAAACATTGAGGTTGTAAAAGTTTTGGCAATGAAAGATCTTGGTCAAGCTTGCATGATTGAAGTTGGCGCAGCGGCCGCAGCAATTTTGAAGTAGTTATTATTGTTAAAAATCTCATCTCTTTCATATATGAAGGAGATTGGATTATTAAATAATAAATTTTGAATTTAAGGAAGGAGGTGCATGTATGCCTACAATTAATCAGTTAGTTCGCAACAGCAGAAAAAGTATGCAGGAGAAATCCACAGCACCAGCTTTGAAGAATTGCCCTCAGAAACGTGGCGTTTGTACAAGAGTATATACAACTACTCCTAAAAAACCAAACTCCGCACTGAGAAAAGTTGCCCGTGTTCGTTTAACGAACAGTATCGAAGTAACAGCTTATATTCCGGGTATTGGTCATAATCTTCAAGAACATAGTGTTGTTTTGATTAGAGGCGGCCGTGTAAAAGATTTACCAGGGGTTCGTTATCATATCATTCGTGGTTCTTTAGATACGGCAGGTGTTCAAGATCGTATGCAAAGCAGATCGAAATATGGTGCAAAACGCGCTAAGAAAAAATAATTTATAAAGTTTATAAATGAAGATTATTGAGTAAGGAGGGATATCAATGCCAAGAAAAGGTGCTGTACCTAAACGTGACGTATTACCGGATCCGGTATACAATTCTAAAATAGTAACGAAATTCATCAACAAGGTAATGCTTTCCGGTAAGAAAGGCGTTGCTGAAAAAGTTGTGTATGATGCATTTGAAAGCATTAGAGCAAAAACTGGTAAAGATCCATTAGAAGTTTTTGAAACTGCTTTGAAAAATGTTATGCCAGTTCTTGAAGTTCGTGCTCGCCGTGTTGGTGGTGCTAATTATCAGGTTCCAATCGAAGTTCGTCCTGATCGTCGTATGACGCTCTGTATTCGTTGGATTGTTAATTATGCAAGACTTCGTGGAGAAAAAACAATGAACGAAAGACTTTCTGGTGAATTAATGGATGCTGCCAACAATACTGGAGCAGCAATTAAGAAAAAAGAAGATACTCATAAAATGGCTGAAGCTAACAAAGCATTTGCTCATTATCGTTGGTAGTATCTATCTATAGAAAGTAAGGAGCGATGTAATAGTGGGTAGAGAGTTTTCACTTGAAAAAACTCGTAACATAGGAATTATGGCACATATTGATGCCGGTAAAACCACTACTACTGAACGTATTCTCTTCTATACAGGTATCGTACACAAGATTGGTGAAGTTCATGAAGGCGCTGCTACAATGGACTGGATGGCTCAGGAACAGGAAAGAGGTATTACAATTACTTCTGCTGCGACTACTTGCCACTGGAAAGATCATCGTATCAACATCATCGACACACCAGGCCACGTGGACTTTACAGTTGAAGTAGAACGTTCACTTAGAGTGCTTGACGGCACGGTTGCTGTGTTCTCTGCTAAGGGTGGGGTTGAACCTCAGTCTGAAACAGTATGGCGCCAGGCTGAAAAATATAATGTACCTCGTATGGCGTACATTAATAAAATGGATATTATTGGGGCGGATTTTTACAATGTTATTCAAATGATGATTGATCGTTTGAATGCAAACCCAGTTGCAATTCAACTTCCAATTGGTGCTGAAGATCATTTCCTTGGTGTAATCGATCTGATAAAGATGGATGCCATCATATATGAAGATGACCTCGGTGAAGTTAGTGAAGAAGTTGCTATTCCAGAAGATATGAAAGAAATCGCTGCAAAATATCGTCAGATATTACTTGATGCCGTTGCTGAATGTGACGATGAGTTAATGATGAAATATCTTGAAGGCGAAGAATTAACAGAAGCCGAAATCAAAGGAGCAATTCGTAAAGCGACTATCGCTTGCACGATGACTCCAGTTGTTTGCGGTTCTTCTTATAAAAACAAAGGTGTTCAGCCAATGCTTGATGCAGTAGTTGATTACATGCCTGCACCGACGGATGTTCCGGCGATTAAAGGTACAAATCCTGATACTGGTGAAGAAGATAGTCGTCCTTCTGACGACAGCGCACCATTTTCAGCTCTTGCATTTAAAATTATGGCGGATCCATTTGTTGGTAAACTTGCATTCTTCCGTGTATATTCTGGTATGCTTTCTTCTGGGTCTTATGTATTTAATTCTACAAAAGGCAAAAAAGAACGTATCGGTCGTATTTTGCAGATGCATGCAAACCATCGTGAAGAAATCAGTGCTGTTTATAGCGGTGATATCGCAGCGGCAGTTGGTTTGAAAGATACAACGACAGGTGATACGCTTTGTGATGACAAAGCTCAAATCATTCTTGAATCCATGATCTTCCCAGATCCAGTTATCTCGGTTGCAGTTGAACCGAAGACCAAAGCAGATCAGGAAAAAATGGGTATTGCACTTTCAAAATTAGCTGAAGAAGATCCTACATTCCGTGTAAGAACTGATCAGGAAACTGGACAGACTATTATCTCCGGAATGGGCGAACTTCATTTAGAAATTATTGTTGATCGTATGCTTCGTGAATTTAAAGTTGATTGTACTGTAGGTAAACCTCAGGTTGCTTACCGTGAAACAATCCGCAAACAGGTTAAATCCGAAGGTAAATTTGTTCGTCAGTCTGGTGGTCGTGGTCAATACGGTCATTGCTGGCTTGAACTTGTTCCGCAGGAACCTGGTGTTGGATTCAGCTTTGAAAACAAGGTTGTTGGTGGTTCGATTCCAAGAGAATTTATCAATCCAATCGAAGCTGGGATAAAAGAAGCTATGGAAAACGGTGTTGTTGCCGGCTATCCAATGGTTGATATTAAAGCAATCGTATATGATGGTTCATACCATGATGTCGATTCTTCTGAAATGGCTTTTAAAATTGCCGGTTCGATGGCATTTAGATCAGGTGCTCAAAAAGCAACACCAGTACTTCTTGAACCATACATGAAAGTTGAAGTTATTGTTCCAGAAGATTATATGGGTGATGTAATTGGCGATTTAAATTCAAGACGTGGTCGTATTGAAGGAATGGAACCTAGAAATGGTGCACAAGTCATTGATGCATTTGTTCCACTTTCTGAAATGTTTGGTTACTCAACGGATTTACGTTCGAAAACACAGGGTCGTGGGAACTACTCAATGGAAATATCCCATTACGATGAAGTTCCTAAAAATATATCAGAAGCTATTACAGCTAAAAACAAGGGCGAATAAGGGAGGAATTATTCACAATGGCTAAGAAAAAGTTTGAAAGAACGAAACCACATGTAAATATTGGTACTATCGGTCATGTCGATCATGGTAAGACTACTTTGACGGCTGCTATCACAAAAGTGTTATCAGCACAAGGCGGCGCTGACTTTATGGATTATTCTATGATTGATAAGGCTCCAGAAGAAAGAGAACGTGGGATTACAATCAACACAGCTCACGTAGAATATGAAACTGAAAAAAGACATTATGCTCACGTTGACTGCCCGGGCCATGCCGATTATGTAAAAAACATGATCACTGGTGCGGCACAAATGGATGGTGCTATCTTGGTTGTAAGTGCAGCTGATGGTCCTATGCCACAGACTCGTGAACATATCCTTTTATCCCGTCAGGTTGGCGTACCAGCTATGGTTGTTTTCTTAAACAAAGCTGATATGGTTGATGACGAAGAATTATTGGAACTTGTAGAAATGGAAGTTCGTGAACTTCTTTCCAGCTATGAATTCCCTGGTGATGATATTCCAGTTATTACTGGTTCTGCATTAAAAGCTCTTGAAGGCGATGAAAAATATACAGCTAAAATCCTTGAACTCATGGACGCTGTTGATGAATACATCCCTACACCAGTTCGTGATACAGATAAACCTTTCTTGATGCCTGTCGAAGATGTCTTCACAATCACTGGCCGTGGTACAGTTGCTACTGGTCGTGTTGAACGTGGCGAAATCAAAATCGGCGACATTGTAGAAATTGTTGGTATGTCAGAAGCTCCTAAATCTACAACCGTAACTGGTATTGAAATGTTCCGTAAAATGCTCGATAGTGCTGTAGCTGGCGATAATGTTGGCGCACTTCTTCGTGGTGTTGAACGTAAAGAAATTGAACGTGGACAAGTTCTTGCTAAACCAGGATCTATTCATCCACATACGAAATTCATGGCTCAGGTTTACGTATTGACGAAAGAAGAAGGCGGCCGTCATACACCGTTCTTCACAAACTATCGTCCACAGTTCTACTTCCGTACAACTGACGTAACTGGCGTTGTTCGTTTACCAGAAGGTACTGAAATGGTTATGCCTGGCGATAACATCGAAATGGATATCGAATTAATCACTCCGATTGCTATTGAAAAAGGTTTACGTTTCGCTATCCGTGAAGGCGGCCATACAGTTGGTGCCGGTCGTGTAATCGAAGTTAAAGCTTAATTTTAACAATTAGTTATATAAGGGCGACGATATCGTCGCCCTTATATAAAGATTTTTTTTGGTACCCCCATGCGATGACGTGGTAGATTGCTCGCATAATCGAGGGAACTATCACGGAGAAATGTCCGGTCTTGAACTTGGGCGATAAGGAGGAAATTATATTGTCTAAACAACAGAAAATTAGAATTCGTTTAAAGGCTTATGATCATAAAGCTCTTGATCAGAGTGCAGTGAAAATTGTTGATACTGCAAAGAGAACGGGTGCAATGGTGTCCGGTCCTATTCCACTACCTACTGAAAGAAATATATATACAATTTTACGTTCTCCACATGTCAACAAGGATTCACGTGAACAGTTCGAAATGAGAACTCATAAACGTCTGATTGACATTTTAGAACCAACTTCCAAAACCGTAGACGCTTTAATGCGCTTGGATTTGCCAGCTGGTGTGGATATCGAAATCAAATTGTAAGAGGAGGTGGAATGAATGTCTAAAAAAGCAATTTTGGGTAAAAAACTTGGTATGACTCAGATTTTTACCGAAGAAGGTAAAGTAGTTCCTGTTACAGTTGTTGAATCAGGTACAAACGTTGTTGTACAAAATAGAACGTTTGAAAATGATGGTTACAATGCTGTACAGTTAGGTTTTGGAGCAATAAAAGAATTTAAAGTAACAAAACCTATGAAAGGTCATTTCGCAAAAGCTGGCGTAACACCAGTGAAATATATTCGTGAAATGCGTTTGACTGATGTTTCTGAATATAAAGTCGGTGATACAATCGGCGTTGACATATTTAGTGCTGGTGAATTAGTTGATGTTACAGGTACTTCCAAAGGTAAGGGTTTTGCTGGTACTATTAAACGTTATAACTTCGCTTGCGGCCCAATGGGTCATGGCTCTAAATCACATCGTGAACCAGGTTCTACTGGTGCAATGATCAGTGGTCACGGCGGACGCGTATTAAAAGGTAAAAAATTACCAGGTCGTATGGGTGGCGCACAAGTTACTGTACAACGCTTAAGTGTTGTAAGAGTAGATGCTGATCGCAACTTGATCTTAATTAAAGGAGCTATTCCTGGTCCTAAGAATAGTTTCGTAGTAATTAAAAATACGATTAAACCAGGTAAAAACTAATTGGAAGGAGGATATGCTATATTATGCCTAAAGTAGCAGTTTATACGATCACTGGTCAAACAGCTGGTGATTTAGAATTGAATGAAAACGTCTTTGGCGTTGAAGTAAATACAGCACTTGTTCATCAAGCGATTGTTATGCAGCTTGCAGCACAGCGTCTTGGTACACATGCAACTAAAACTAGAGGTTTTGTTCGCGGTGGTGGACGTAAACCTTGGAAGCAAAAAGGCACAGGTCGTGCAAGAAGCGGAAGCACGCGTTCCCCAATTTGGGTAGGCGGCGGTACGGTTTTTGGACCTTCACCTCGTTCTTATGCTTTCAGAATGCCTCGTAAACAACGTCGTTTAGCAATTAAATGTGCTTTGTCTGATAAAGTACAAAGTGGCGATTTTGTCGTTTTAGAGAACCTCAATTTTGATGCTCCTAAAACAAAAGATGTTGTTAAAATGTTAAATGACTTTAGCGTTGATAAAAAAGTTCTGATTGTTACAGCCGACATGGTTGAAAACGTAGAAAAATCTTCGCGCAATATCCCTGGTGTAAAAGCTATCAGTTCTTGTGGATTGAATGTTTATGATATCTTGAATCATAACAAACTCTTCATTACAAAAGATGCGATTACACGTATTGAGGAGGTACTTGCATAATGGACGCACGCGATATTTTGATCCGTCCACTTATTACTGAAAGAACTACTGAACTTATGGCTGAAGGTAAATATGTATTTGTTGTGGCTAAAGCAGCAAATAAAATTGAAATCAGCAAAGCAGTTTCAGATATTTTTAAAGTAAAAGTTGAGTCGGTAAACACAGTAAATGTGCTTGGTAAAGTAAAACGTATGGGACGCAGCATTGGCAAACGTTCTGATTATAAAAAAGCAATTGTGAAACTTGCAGCTGGAGAAACAATCGAATTCTTCGAAGCATAAGTTTCGACTTTTTGAAAAGGAGGTTAATTACGTGGCAGTAAAAAGTTTTAAACCATATTCTGCAGGCCGAAGATTTATGACAGTGGCTTCATTTGATGAAATCACTACAGATAAGCCTCAGAAATCCCTTGTTGAAAAACTAAACCAACATGGCGGTCGTAACCAACAAGGTCGTTTGACAGTAAGACATCAAGGCGGCGGTCATAAACGTTTATATCGTGTAATCGATTTTAAAAGAAATAAAGATGGTATTCCAGCACGTGTTGCTACAATTGAATACGATCCGAATCGCAGTGCACGTATTGCGCTTTTAAATTATGTTGACGGTGAAAAACGTTATATTTTAGCACCAAACGGATTGAAAGTTGGGGATCAAGTTGTTTCAGGCGCTGATTCAGATATCAAACCTGGTAATGCACTTCCAATTTTAAATATTCCAGTTGGTACGATGATCCACAATATTGAGCTGAAAATTGGTAAAGGTGGACAATTAGTTCGTTCTGCTGGTGCGAGTGCTCAATTAATGGCAAAAGAAGGCGATTATGCACTTTTGCGTATGCCTTCCGGTGAACTTCGTAAAGTTCATATCAACTGCCGTGCAACAATCGGTCAGGTTGGCAATTTAGAACATGAAAACATTACGATCGGTAAAGCAGGTCGTTCCCGTTGGTTGGGTATTCGCCCAGCAAACCGCGGTGTATCGATGAATCCTAATGACCATCCACATGGTGGTGGTGAAGGACGCAGCCCAGTTGGCCGTAAAAATCCTGTTACTAAATGGGGTAAATGTGCTATGGGTGCTACAACTCGTCGTAAGAAAAACTCTGACAAGTTTATTGTTAAGGGTCGTACGAAATAAATAAAGTAAGATAAACAAGCAGGTGCGAACCTTAATTATTAAGTTTGCCCTGGATGAAGGGAGGACATACTTTGTCAAGATCAATAAAAAAGGGACCTTATGTTCATGAAAGTGTTATGAAAAAAATCACAGCAATGAATGAAGCCGACGAAAAAAAGGTCATCAAAACTTGGTCACGCAGCTCTACAATTTTGCCGACATTTGTTGGTCATACGTTGGCAGTGCATGATGGTCGCAAACATGTACCTGTATACGTAACTGAAGATATGGTTGGTCATAAACTTGGCGAATTCGCGCCGACACGTACTTTCAAAGGTCATTCCGGCGAAGAAAGACGTACATCACTTAAGTAGTAAGTGCCGAAAGGAGGCTCCTCTGTGGAATCGAAAGCAATAGCAAAATACATTCGCGTAGCTCCTCGTAAAGTGCGTGTTGTTATGGATCTTATCCGTGGCAAAAACATTGGAGAAGCGTTTGCGATCTTAAAGTTCACACCTAAAGTTGGTGCTGACGTAATAGAAAAAGTATTGAAATCAGCAATAGCAAATGCTGAAAACAATTTTGATATGAATGTTGATAAGCTTTATGTATCCTCGGCTTTTGTTGATCAAGGCCCTACATTAAAACGAATCCATCCGCGTTCCCGTGGACAGGCGTTCAAAATTTTGAAACGCACATCTCATGTTACAGTTGTAGTAAAAGAAAGATAAGAAGGAGGGAAACGAATTGGGTCAGAAAGTTAATCCACATGGTCTGCGTCTAGGTATTGTGAAAACTTGGGATGCAAAATGGTACGCAGATAAAGATTATGCAGCTAACCTGCATGAAGATATTAAAGTGCGCACATACTTGAAGGAAAACCTTCATACTGCTGGCGTATCTAGAATAGAAACAGAACGCTCAAAAAATCGTTTGAAATTAACGATTCATACGGCTAAACCTGGTATGGTTATTGGTCGCGGCGGTTCTGGAATTGAACAAATTAAAACTGGTTTGAAAAAACTTACTACAAAACGTGTTGATATTAATATCGCTGAAATCAAACAGCCTGATATGGATTCTACACTTGTAGCTGAAAATATTGCAGCTCAATTAGAACGCCGTATTGCGTTCCGTCGTGCAATGAAACAAGCTGTTACCCGTACAATGCGCATGGGTGCAAAAGGTATTAAGGTAATGGTTGGTGGTCGTCTTGGCGGTGCCGAAATTGCTAGAAGTGAATTCTACCGTGAAGGTAGTATCCCTCTTCATACGTTAAGAGCTGACATTGACTACGGTACAGCTGAAGCTCATACAACTTACGGCCGCATCGGTGTAAAGGTATGGATCTTCAAAGGTGAAGTTCTTCCAGAAAAGAAACAACCAGTAGCTGTTGCCTCTGTTGAAGGGAGCGAAGCTTAATGTTATTACCAAAAAGAGTAAAATATCGGAAACAATTCCGTGGACGTATGAAAGGTAAAGCCCATAGAGGCAATACTGTAAGCCATGGTGAATTTGGTCTTCAAGCATTAGAACCAGCTTGGATCACAAATAGACAAATTGAAGCAGCTCGTATTGCTATGACTCGTTATATCAAACGTGGCGGCCAAGTTTGGATTAAAATTTTCCCAGATAAGCCTGTAACTTCGAAACCTGCTGAAACTCGTATGGGTAGTGGTAAAGGTTCCCCAGAATACTGGGTAGCAGTTGTTAAACCAGGTCGTATTTTGTTTGAAATGGATGGCGTGACACCTGAGATTGCTAAAGAAGCAATGCGTCTCGCAGCTCACAAACTTCCTATTAAAACAAAATTTGTTACACGTGACCAAGCTCAACAGCTGGCGGATTTGGCAGAGGGTGGTGAAGTAAATGAAGGTTAAAGATATACGAGATATGAGTGCTGGCGAACTTAACCAGAAAATTGCTTCGCTTAAAGAAGAGTTATTTAACCTCAGATTTCAACTCGCTACTGGTCAGCTTGAAAACCCGATGCGTATCAAAGAAGTTAAGAAAACAATAGCCCGTCTTAAAACAGTTCAACGTGAACAAGAGCTTAAAGCTTAAAACGTTTACAGACGAAAATGATATGCAGAGGAAGGAGGCTCCCCTAGATGAGCGAAGAAAGAAATGAACGCAAGACTAAAGTTGGTAAAGTTGTAAGTGATAAAATGGATAAAACAGTTGTAGTTGCTGTTGTTGATCTTGAACAACATCCACTCTACAAAAAAGCAGTAAAAAAGACTGTTAGATTCAAAGCGCATGATGAAAATAATGACGCACATACTGGCGATACCGTATCAATCATGGAAACTCGTCCACTGTCTAAAGACAAACGCTGGAGAGTAGTTGAAATTCTCGGAAGAGCAAAATAAGATTGATCTTATGAGGCAATTCTGTTTAGGATTTTAAGAAGGAGGTAAAACAATGATTCAACAACAAACAATGCTCACTGTTGGTGATAATACTGGTGCAAAAGAAATTATGTGCATTCGTGTTTTAGGCGGTTCATATCGCAAATTCGCTAATATTGGTGACGTAATTGTAGCTGCAGTTAAATCCGCTGCTCCTGGCGGCATGGTTAAAAAAGGTGAAGTTGTTAAGGCTGTAGTCGTACGTACTAAAAAAGGGTTACGACGTTCAGATGGCTCTTACATTCGCTTTGATGAAAACGCAGCTGTTTTAATTAAAGATGATAAAACTCCAAAAGGAACCCGTATTTTTGGACCAGTAGCTAGAGAGTTGCGTGACAAAGATTTCATGAAAATCGTCTCACTAGCTCCAGAAGTTATCTAATAGTGAGGAGGTGCCATATTGTCACTTAAAAAATTACACGTAAAAAAAGGCGATACAGTTTTAGTATTGTCTGGTAAAGATAAAGGCAAACAAGGTAAAGTTGTTCAGGCGTTACCTAAAAAAGACAAAGTTGTTATTGAAGGCGTAAACAAAATTAAACGTCATACAAAACCTAGCCAAAGTGCTCCACAAGGCGGAATTATTTCGAAAGAAGCTCCTATGGCTGCAGCAAAAGTTATGGTTGTATGTCCAGCTTGTTCGAAAGCTACCCGTATTGCGAAAAAAGAAGTCAATGGAAAGATGCTTCGTGCTTGCAAAAAATGCGGCGAAATCATCGATCAGGCTAAATAATTAAGGAAGGAGGAACACTGGTGGATAGATTAAAAGAGAAATATCTTAATGAAGTTGTTCCGGCTTTGACTGAACAATTCGGTTATAAAAATGTAATGGAAATTCCTCAAGTAGATAAAATTATCATTAACATGGGTGTTGGGGAAGCTGTTGGTAATCCAAAAGTTCTCGATGCTGCAGTGAACGATATGACTATGATTGCTGGTCAAAAACCTGTACTTACTCGTGCTAAAAAATCTTTAGCAGCTTGGAAGTTACGTGAAGGTATGCCAATTGGTGCGAAAGTAACTCTTCGCGGCTCTCGGATGTATCAATTCTTAGATAAATTTATGAACATTGCGCTTCCACGTGTACGTGATTTCCGTGGTGTAAGTGCAAAAGCATTTGATGGTCGTGGTAATTATTCTGTAGGTTTGAAAGAACAATTAATTTTCCCGGAAATCGAATATGATAAAATCGATAAACTTCGTGGCATGAATATTGTTGTTGTTACAACAGCAAACACTGATGAGGAAGCAAGAGCGCTTCTTAAATTGATGGGCATGCCATTTAGTGCGTAAAAGGAGGTACTGACTGTGGCCAAAAAGTCAATGATTGAAAAATGGAGCCAAGAACCTAAATTTAAGGTTCGCAAGTACAACAGATGTAAAATCTGTGGTCGTCCACACGGGTACATGAGGAAATTTGAAATGTGCCGTATCTGTTTCAGAGAACAAAGCTACAAAGGTGCC
The DNA here is from genome assembly GCF_000381065.1 of Propionispira raffinosivorans DSM 20765. GTDB lineage: Bacteria > Bacillota > Negativicutes > Selenomonadales > Selenomonadaceae > Propionispira > Propionispira raffinosivorans. The sequence continues at coordinate 24,307 of NZ_KB905856.1, forward strand.
GTTCCTGGAATAACCAAAGCTAGCTGGTAATAAGATAGAACGAAAGGAGGATATCGATTTATGGTAATGACTGATCCTATTGCAGATCTGTTAACTCGTTTGCGTAATGCAAACTCGGTTTTTCATGAGAAAGTTGAAATTCCTGGTTCGAAAATCAAAAGAGCTATTGCAGTTGTTTTGAAAGAAGAGGGTTTCATCAAAGATTTTAGCTTTTCACAAGATAATAAACAAGGCGTTCTTACATTGACGCTTAAATATGGTCCGGAACGTGAAAAAGTAATCACTGGCATTAAACGTATTTCCAAACCTGGTTTACGTGCATATGCTAAAAGCGACCAAATACCTCGCGTACTTGGTGGTCTTGGTATCGCAATTGTTTCCACTTCAAAGGGAATCATGAGTGATAAACAAGCTCGTCGTGCTGGTCTCGGCGGCGAAGTAATCGCTTACGTTTGGTAATATATTTTTTTAGCTAGGAGGTGTACTAATGTCAAGAATTGGTAGAGCGCCGATCGAATTTGCAGCTGGCGTAACAGTTACAATTGCAGATGATAACACGGTGAACGTAAAAGGTCCAAAAGGCGAATTAACTCGCACATTTCATAAAGATATGATATTTGAAATGGAAGGCAATGTTATTACAGTAAAACGTCCTTCCGATGATAAACTACACAGATCATTACATGGTCTTTCTCGTACTTTACTTAATAATATGGTACTTGGTGTAACAGAAGGTTTTACAAAAACTCTTGAAATCAACGGTGTTGGTTATAGAGCAGCACAGACTGGTAATAACATCAACTTATCGCTTGGGTTTTCCCATCCATTGGTTGTAGAACCACCAGCTGGTATTAGCTTAGCGGTTCCTGCACCAAATAGAATTGTTGTTTCAGGTATTGATAAAGAACAAGTTGGCGCAATTGCTGCTAACATTCGCAGTTACAGAGAACCAGAACCTTATAAAGGTAAAGGTATTAAATATGAAGGTGAAGTTGTTCGTCGCAAGGTTGGTAAAGCTGGCGCGAAAGGCAAAAAATAATCATCTTTAGGGGAAAGGAGTGACTAATTTGCTTCTTAAAGCAGACAAAAATAAATCTCGTCAAAAACGTCACTTAAGAGTTCGTAATCATATTTCTGGAACTGCAGCAAGACCACGTTTGAATGTGTTTCGCAGTTTGAGTAATGTTTACGCACAAGTGATTGACGATATAAATGGTGTAACATTGGTTGCAGCAAGTTCAAAAGATAAGGGCTTCGAAAATTACGGTGGTAATGTTGAAGCAGCTAAAGCAGTCGGTACAGCAATTGCTAAACTTGCTTTGGAAAAAGGTATTACAGAAGTTGTGTTCGACCGTGGTGGTTATATATATCATGGTAGAGTTGCAGCATTAGCAGAAGCAGCTCGCGAAGCGGGTCTGAAATTCTAATTTTGTAAAGGAGGTAAATGAATGGCCAGAATCGACTATACTGCTCTTGAATTACAGGAGAAAGTTGTATATATCAATAGAGTTGCTAAGGTTGTAAAAGGTGGTCGTCGTTTTTCATTCAGCGCACTTGTTGTTGTTGGAGATGGAAACGGTCACGTTGGCGCTGGTTTGGGTAAAGCCGGTGAAGTTCCTGAAGCAATCAGAAAAGGCATCGAAGATGCTAAGAAAAATCTTATTGAAGTTTCATTGGTTGGAAAAACAATTCCACATCAGATTATCGGTGTGTTTGGCGCAGGTCGCGTTTTCTTAAAACCAGCTGCTAAAGGTACTGGTGTTATTGCTGGCGGTCCAGCACGTGCAGTGCTCGAACTTGCAGGCATTCACGATATCTTAACAAAATCTCTTGGTTCTTCAAATCCTAATAACATGGTTCGCGCTACGTTAAAAGGTTTGAATCAATTGAAAAAAGCTGAAGTTGTAGCAGAACTTCGTGGTAAAACAGTCCAGGAACTTTTGGGTTAAGGAGGCATTTCAATGGCAAAACTGAAAATTACTCTTACCAGAAGCCTGATCGGCAGACCTGAAAATCAAAGAGTTACTGTTAAGGCTTTAGGGTTACGTAAATTAAATTCGTCAGTAGAACAAGAAGATACGGCTGTGATTCGCGGCATGGTTCACAAAGTTGAACATCTTGTTACAGTTGAAGAATTACAAGACTAAGTTCAAGGAGGTGCTATGGTATGAATTTACATGAATTATCCCCAGCTCCTGGTTCCAAGAAAGTTCGCACCCGTGTAGGTCGCGGTATTGGTTCTGGACTAGGCAAAACATCTGGTAGAGGTCATAAAGGTCAAAATTCTCGTTCCGGTGGTGGTGTTCGTACTGGTTTTGAAGGCGGACAGATGCCAATTTATCGCAGATTACCGAAACGTGGTTTTACAAATATTTTTGCTAAAGTGTTTGCTGAAGTAAACGTAGCAGAATTAAATCGTTTTGAAGACGGCGCAACAGTTGATCCAGTTGCTTTAATCGAAATCGGCATCCTTAAAAATGTGCATGACGGTATTCGTATTCTAGGGAATGGTGAACTTACAAAAAAATTAACTGTAATCGCTAACGGCTTTACGAAATCTGCTGAAGCCAAAATTACAGCGGCAGGCGGAAAAGTAGAGGTGATCTAAGGTGCTTTCAGCCCTTGCGAATATCCTCAAGATTACTGAACTCAGACAAAAGATTGTATTTACATTAATCATGTTTGCGGTTTTCAGACTAGGAACACATATTCCTGCTCCAGGAGTAAATCCTGCCGTAATTGAGCAAATGTTTACGAGCGGCAACCTTTTGGGCTTGATGGATTTGTTTTCCGGTGGTGCTCTAAGTAAATTTTCTATATTTGCGATGAGTATTACTCCTTATATCAATGCTTCAATCATAATGCAGCTGTTAACAGTTGTTGTTCCGACACTTGAGCAGTGGTCCAAGGAAGGTGAAGAAGGGCGTAAACGAATCACCCAGGTTACCCGTTATTTAACCGTTGTACTTGCATTTGTACAAGCCATAGGTATGGCAATTGGTCTTAAACAGGCTATTTTAAATCCAGGTGTCGCATCAATATTAATTATTGCAATCACTCTGACAGCTGGTACTACATTTTTGATGTGGGTTGGTGAACAGATTACAGCTTATGGTGTTGGTAATGGTATTTCACTTATCATCTTTGCTGGTATCGTAGCAGCTTTACCAAAATCGTTGGGTACGATTTACAAGTATTTACAAGCAGGGACCATTAGTTATTTTAATGTGGCTTTGTTTCTAGTAATTGCGCTGTTCATGGTTGTTTTCGTTATTGCGATTCAGCAGGGACAACGTAGGATTCCAGTTTCTTATGCAAAACGAGTAGTTGGCCGCAAGACATACGGTGGTCAGTCTACGCACATTCCGCTTAAAGTTAATCAAGCGGGTGTTATTCCAATAATCTTTGCGTCATCCGTGTTAATGTTTCCAGTAACTATTGCCCAGTTTATTGAAGTTCCCTGGGTAAAAACAATTGCCGGTTATTTTGCGTGGGGTACACCTGTTCAGACGGCGTGTTATGCGTTGCTGATAATATTCTTCACGTACTTTTATACCGCGGTTACTGTAAAGATATCGGATATGGCAGAGAATCTGAAAAAATACGGTGGTTTTATACCGGGTATACGCCCTGGCAAGCCAACGGCAGAATATTTAGATCGCGTTATGACTCGAATTACGCTTGCAGGCGCTTTCTTCCTCGCATTTATCGCTATTTTGCCGAATGTGGTTGCAGGTGCAACCGGCATTCAAGGCGTATATTTTGGCGGTACAGCTCTCTTGATCGTTGTTGGGGTTGCACTTGACACGATGAAGCAGATCGAAGCGATGGTTGTAATGCGTCACTACCAAGGTTTCATGAAGTAGGGGAGGATTTTAGTATGTATATCCTGTTAATGGGACCGCCGGGGGCTGGTAAAGGTACTCAGGCGGCAAGTCTTGTGGAAAAGTTCGCGATTCCACATATTTCTACAGGCGATATGTTCCGCGCTGCTGTGAAAGAAGGAACCGAACTTGGCAAGCAAGCGAAGGCATGCATGGATGCTGGACAACTGGTTCCAGATAACGTAACAATCGGCATTGTTGGAGAACGTCTGGCAAAAGCGGATTGTAAAAAAGGTTTTATTTTGGATGGATTTCCGAGAACTGTTGACCAAGCAGATGCTTTGGACAAAATTCTCGTTAGTCTTGAAATAAAATTAACTCGTGTATTAAATATTGATGTTCCGGCCGAAGAGTTGATTGCTAGAGCAGTTGGCCGCCGTATTTGTAAAAAATGCGGTGCAACGTACCACGTAACATTTAAGCCGACAGCTAAAGTCGGCATTTGTGATGCGTGTGGCGGTGAAACATATCAAAGAGCAGATGATAGTGAAGCTACCATGAAAAATCGTTTGTCTGTATATGTTTCACAAACTAAGCCGCTCATTGATTACTATCAGAATGCAGGTTTATATACTGAAGTTGATGGTAGACAAGCAATCAACAAAGTGTTTGATGATGTTGTTGCAAGCTTGAGAGGTTAATAGATGCTCATCCAAAAGTCTAGTCGGGAAACCGATGCTGAATTAGACGCTGGTAAGCCGGACGTTTGTACATCCGAAAATAATAAAATCACCGAAAGATATATACGAAGTTGTGGTGCAATTCCAACTTTAAAAGTCTATGGTGAAGATCCGGGAGCAGCCGCTAAGGCTGCACTGGAAATTCCCAATTTAAATAACGACGATGTTGGGCATGGCATTTGTAAAATGCAAAAAGCTCCTCAGATTCCGAATGCTGGTTTAGGCAGTCATGTGCCACGATTACAATCTGGACTGACTTTAGCCCAACCACAAATAGGTCAAGTTGTTGAAAGCATTACAGGTCGTGATATTTCGACGAGGTACTTGATCGTTAAGATTCAAGGGAATATGCTTTTTGTCAGTGATGGCAGAAAACGGAAAATCGTGAATCCGAAAAAGAAAAACATTCGGCATGTCAGTGTTTATAAAAAGGTATTTGAAGAGATTGCGAAGCGCATTCAAGCTGATCGAAAGGTTACTGATGAAGAAATTCGCAGTGCTTTAAAATCCTCGGACGCTGACAGGCATCGAGAAGGGAGAAACTCATGTCCAAACAAGACGTAATTGAAGTTGAAGGTAAAGTGCTTGAATCATTGCCAAATGCAATGTTCCAAGTCGAATTAGAAAATGGTCATGTTGTATTGGCACATGTTTCAGGAAAAATTCGCATGAATTTCATTCGTATTTTACCTGGGGATAAAGTTACAATTGAACTTACGCCATACGATTTAACTCGTGGCCGTATAACCTACCGTTTCAAATAATTCGTATTGATGTCTGATGCAAACAGGCATCAGATCGATCAAAATGACATTGTAAGAAGGGGGCAGAGCGCAATGAAAGTTAAACCATCGGTTAAAGCTATTTGTGAAAAATGCAAAGTAATTAAGCGCAAAGGTCACGTAATGGTTATTTGTGAAAATCCGAAACATAAACAAAAACAAGGATAAGAGGGGGTGCTTGATATATGGCACGTATTACCGGAATAGATTTGCCGCGTGATAAGAGAATCGAAATTGCTTTAACATATATCTTTGGTATTGGTCTCACGACTTCTAAAAAGATTTTAGTAGCTACAGGTATTAATCCCGATACCCGTACTCGTGATTTGACAGAAGATGAAGTTGCAAAACTTCGTGAAATCATTGATAAAGAATGTAAAGTAGAAGGCGATTTACGTCGTGAAGAATCATTAAATATTAAACGCTTAGTAGAAATCGGTTGTTACCGTGGAAGAAGACATCGTATGGGTCTTCCAGTTCGCGGTCAGAACACGAAAAATAATGCACGTACACGTAAAGGTCCAAAAAGAGCAGTTGGAGCGAAGAAAAAGAAAATAGTGTAAAGGGGGTTAAACATTGGTAGTTAAGAAAGTATCGCGTACAAAGAAAAAAGTTCGTAAAAATATTGAATTTGGTATCGCTCATATTCGTTCAACTTTCAATAATACGATTGTAACAATTACGGATGTCCAAGGTAATGCATTATCATGGTCAAGTGCTGGTGGACTTGGGTTTAGAGGTTCTAGAAAAAGCACTCCATTCGCAGCTCAGATGGCAGCAGAAGTTGCCGCTAAAGCAGCAATGGAACATGGTTTGAAATCAGTAGAAGTATTCGTTAAAGGTCCTGGATCCGGACGTGAAGCGGCAATAAGATCATTGCAGGCTACAGGCTTGGAAGTTAACTTAATCAAAGATGTTACTCCAGTCCCTCATAATGGATGCCGTCCGCCAAAACGTAGAAGAGTATAATGGAGGTGCAAATATAGATGGCAATTGATAGAGTCCCGGCTCTCAAAAGATGCCGATCCCTCGGTATCGAACCAGCTGTTGTTGGCTTAAATAAAGAATCGAAACGTCAACCAAGACGTACGAATAAAAAAGTAAGCGAATATGGTACACAGCTTAAAGAAAAACAAAAAGCAAAATTTATCTATGGTGTTTTAGAAAAACAATTTAGATCTTATTATGATAAAGCAAAAAAAATGCCAGGTGTTACAGGTGAAAACTTATTAGGTCTTCTTGAAAGAAGAATTGATAATGTTGTTTTCCGTTTAGGTCTTGCTGCTACTCGCAGACAAGCTCGTCAAATTGTTTCCCATGGTCATATTGCTGTAAATGGTAAACGTCTTGATATTCCGTCTGCTTTAGTTAAAGTGAATGACGTTGTTACGATTAAAGAAACTAGCCGTGGCAATGAATTCTTTAAAGGTGTTGTAGAATCATATGATTCATTAAGCACACCTGCTTGGATTTCTGCAGATGCTCAAAACTTGAGTGGTACAGTTACAAGATTTCCAAATCGTGATGAAATCGATGTTCCTATCGATGAACAAGCGATTGTTGAATTGTACTCCAGATAATATGTCTTTATGTATCAATATTGACATAGCGTAAGGTATTCTATTACGCAAAATTGAGGAGGGTATTCCAGATGATCGAAATCGAAAAACCGAAGATTGAGATAGTGGAAATCAGTGAAGACAATCATTATGGCAAGTTTATCTGTGAACCGTTAGAACGTGGTTATGGTACTACGCTTGGGAACAGTCTGCGTCGCATATTATTGTCGTCTTTACAGGGTGCTGCAATTACCTCCATTAGGGTTGATGGGGTTCTCCATGAGTTTTCCACCATTCCTGGTGTTCGGGATGACGTTACGAATATCATTCTAAACTTAAAATCACTTTGCCTTAAAATGCATAGTGAAGAACCAAAAGTAATTCGGATTGATGTTGAAGGTGAAAAAGACATCACAGCTGCTGATATTATCACAGATGCTGATGTCGAAATCCTCAACCCTGAATTGCATATTGCTACAGTCGATGCAAGTGGTTCTCTGAAAATGGAACTGACTGTTGAACGCGGTCGTGGTTATGTTCCAGCCGATAAGAATAAAAGGCCAGATCATGTAATTGGTATTATTCCTATCGATTCACTTTTTTCGCCAATCCAGAGAGTGAACTATACAGTATCTGATACTCGTGTAGGTAACGTTACAGACTACGATAAGTTGACTCTGGAAGTTTGGACCGATGGCTCTATTCGACCGGAAGAAGCAGTAAGCAAATCTGCAAGCATATTGGTTGCACATTTGAAACTGTTCCAGAATATGGCTGGCCTTCCTGAAGAAGACGAAGAAACTGAAGGAACATTTACGGAAGCTCCAGAAAGTGACGTTTCTAAAGTTTTAGAAATGACTATCGAGGACTTAGATCTATCAGTTCGTTCATATAACTGCTTGAAAAGGGCCGGTATTAATACGGTTTCAGATCTTGCACAAAAAAGCGAAGATGATATGATGAAAGTTAGAAATCTCGGTCGTAAGTCTCTTGAAGAAGTTAAGAAAAAATTGCAAGAGCTTGATTTGGCACTTGTTGAAATTGAAGAATAGGAGAGGAAGATATGGGCTATAGAAAATTAGGACGTGACTCTAGTGCACGTAAAGCTTTGTTTCGCCACATTTTAACTTCTTTCTTTAAATATGAACGCATTGAAACTACAGAAGCTAAAGCAAAAGAAATCAGCGGACTTGCTGAGCAACTCATTACTTTAGGAAAACGCGGGGATTTACATTCACGCCGTCAGGCTATTGCGCGTCTCATTGATGAAGAAGTAGTAAGAAAATTATTTGATGAAATTGCACCTAAATACAATGATCGCCAAGGTGGTTACACTCGTGTACTCAAACTTGGTCCTCGTCGCGGCGATGCTGCTCCGATGGCAATTCTTGAATTAGTGTAATTCGCAAAGGGCGGCCATTCGGTCGCCTTTCTTGTTAAGCGAAAAGAAAATAATTTCTTTTCGTTTACCAAGAAAGGCGATTGCGTTAACAAATTGTATCAAGTATAATAAAGGGGTATTGCTTAAAGCAGTACCTCTTTATTTTAGCGGATTTTCTTAAAAGGAGTATGACAATAGTGGAGTTAATTCAAGTAGAACATTTAAGTCATCTATATCATAAGGATATGGATCATGAATATAAAGCACTCGATGATATTAATTTAACGATTCAAGAAGGCGAATTCATTGTTATTATCGGTACAAACGGGTCTGGAAAGTCAACCTTGGCAAAACATTTTAATGCACTCTTATTGCCAACAAGTGGGATTTGTCGAGTGGCTGGAATGGAAACAAGCTCTGAAGCGAATTTGTGGAAAATAAGGCAGCACATAGGAATGGTTTTTCAAAATCCGGATAATCAGATTGTCGCTACTTTGGTCGAAGAAGATATTGCATTTGGTCCAGAAAATTTAGGGGTGCCAAGTGAAGAAATAAAAAAACGTGTGACAGAAGCCCTTAAAGTAGTTGGTATGGAAAAATATCGAAAATTTGCTCCTCACCTTTTATCAGGTGGACAAAAACAACGCGTTGCCATTGCGGGGGCTCTTGCGATGCATACACGTTGTCTGGTGCTTGATGAACCAACAGCAATGCTTGATCCAATCGGGCGTGCGGAAGTTATGGCAACTGTGAAAAATCTGCATGATGAAGCAGGTATTACGATTATCTATATCACTCATTTTATGGAAGAAGCAGTCATGGCAGATCGAGTTGTGGTTATGAAAGAAGGACAGATTTGTGATCAAGGAACACCAACAGAAATTTTCACGCAGGTAGAAAAATTGAAAAAGTTAGGTCTTGAGGTCCCCTTGGCTATAGAGGTCGCTGCAAAGCTTCGTGAACGGGGAATTCCGTTACCTCCTTATATTATTACCAATGAAGAATTGGCGGTGTGTTTATGTCAATTGAAGTGAAGAATATAACATATACATATATGGCAAAAACTCCTTTTGAAAGAGTTGCCTTGAAAAATATAGATCTAACCATTGAAAAGGGTGAATTTATCGCTATTATCGGACATACTGGCTCTGGTAAATCTACGCTGGTTCAACATCTTAATGCACTGCTTACGCCGACTATTGGGTCCGTACTGGTGGATGGAAATGATATCAATACAAAAAATGAAGCAGCAAAAACAGCACGGCGAAAAGTTGGCATGGTTTTTCAATATCCTGAACATCAGTTGTTTGAAGAAACGGTTTATGAAGACATTGCATTTGGACCACATAATATGGGGTTTTCAGAAGAGCTGGTTGAAAATCATGTTAAAAAAGCTATGGAGTTTGTTAATTTAGATTTTGATGAATATAAAGATCGTTCTCCCTTTCAATTAAGTGGTGGGCAGATGCGGCGTGTTGCCATTGCGGGGGTCATTGCCTTAAATCCACAATATCTTATTTTGGATGAACCAACAGCTGGACTGGACCCCATTGGCAGAAAAGATTTATTTAAAAAAATACAGCAGATTCATAAAAAAGAAAAGATAGCGATTGTACTTGTATCACATAATATGGATGATGTGGCTGCCTTGGCCGATCGAATTATCGTTATGAATCATGGGGAAATCACCATTGATGCGAAACCAAAGCAAGCTTTTTCTCAAATCGAACAAATAACAGAAGCTGGTTTAGCCGTACCGCATATGACAGCTCTTTTAGAGCAACTAAAGCAAAACGGAATGGCAGTCGATACGACACCACTTACACTTGGGGCTGGGGTCGATAGCATTTTGGCGGCAATAAGGAGGCGGAAATGATGTTGACAGATATAACAATTGGTCAATATTTCCCGGGAAATTCATTTATTCATCGTCTCGATCCGCGAACAAAAGTTATTGTGCTGCTTTTGTTGATCGTCGCTATTTTTTTACTTGATACACCATGGGCCTATGCGGGCTTATGCGGATTTACATTTCTTATTATTCATGTATCCGGTGTACCATTAAATATGATGATTAAATCATTAAAACCGCTTTTTTGGATTCTTTTATTTACGTTTCTTATTCATTTATTTACAACACAGGGTGATATTATTTGGCAAGGCTGGATTTTTTCTATTACCGGACAAGGTTTGAAACAGGGGGTTTTTATTTCAATACGTTTAGTCCTGTTGATTTTATTGTCTTCACTTTTGACTTTTACGACATCACCAATTGCGTTAACGGATGCACTCGAAAATTTGATGAATCCATTTAAGCGACTTGGGTTACCAGCGCATGAATTAGCCATGATGATGACAATAGCCTTACGTTTTATTCCAACATTGCTCGAAGAAACAGACAAAATTATGAAAGCACAAAAATCACGTGGAGCGGATTTTTCATCAGGAAATATTGTCAAACGACTAAAAAGTCTCATCCCGATTTTAGTTCCTCTATTTATTGGTGCTTTTCGTCGGGCAGATGAACTTGCTATAGCGATGGAGGCAAGATGCTATCGTGGCGGTGCGAATCGTACACGTATGAAGGTATTGAAAATTGAGCGGATTGATTATGTGGCGTATTCGTTTCTGGCAATCGTGCTGGCGGGACTTAGTGTATTAAAATGTAGTGGGTTATAAATATGAAAACAGAAAATAAAGATAGTATGAAACAAAGAAAACGCAATATAAAACTTTTAATTAGTTATGATGGTGGAAACTATCATGGATTTCAAAGACAAAACAATTCACTAGCGGTGCAAAATATTTTAGAAAAAAAACTTGAGATTTTATTTGGCGATACAATTGAAATGGCGGCATCGGGGCGAACGGATGCCGGCGTTCATGCCTATGGACAAGTCGTTAATTTTTTCACAGATGGAACCATTCCAATTGATCGAGTGGTACGAGCTGCGAATAGTTTATTGCCCAATGATATTGTCGTAAAAGCGGCAGACGAAGTAGATTTTGATTTCAGTGCTCGCCATTCAGCAATTAGTAAAATCTATATATACCGTATACAACAAGGTGAGATACTAGATCCATTTTTGCGCAACTACACATGGTATATTCGTTCTGGATTAAATTTAGTTGCTATACAGCAAGCTTTAGCTTATGTTGTGGGGGAACATGACTTTTCTGCTTTTCAGGCTGCTGGTAGTGTACCGATGCTTCCTGTTCGGACCATTTATGAAGCAACTTGTGAACAAAAAGGTTCAATTATTGAATTTAGCTTTTTCGGCAATGGATTTTTATACCATATGGTGCGTAATCTTGTAGGAACTTTGGTAAATGTCGGGACTGGTAAAACGACACCAACTCGCTTTAAAGAAATCATGGATGGAAAAGATCGAAAAAAAGCTGGGGCTACGGCGCCGGCGCAAGGATTATATTTGAAACAAGTTAATTATTGAAAACTAGGGTCATAGGTTTAAAACTTTTGAGCCTAGTTTTTCTTTATTTTTAAATTTCTCGATAAAAAAATTAGAAATCTCTTCCTTATCTTGTTATAATATAAATATGTCTTATTAAAATAATAGAAGTGTACTTTAGGTGGTGAATGAAATGCAATCATTATTAAAAGTTGGGATTGATATCGGATCAACGACAATTAAGGTAATTGTTTTAGATGCAAAAAATCACTTGCTTTATAAAAAATATGTGCGACATTTTTCTGAAATCACGGCGGCCTTGCAAGATAATTTTCTTGCTTTAAAAAATGTAGTAGGGGCTAGCTCGTTTTCTTTTGCGCTGACAGGGTCGGCGGGAATGGGAATTGCTCAGAAACTTATATTGCCATTTGTTCAGGAAGTTATTGCATGCAGTGCGGCTGTTAAGGTTTTTGTGCCCCAGACTGATACGGCGGTGGAGCTCGGTGGTGAAGATGCAAAAATAACGTACTTTGGTGCAGCGCAAGAACAACGAATGAATGGCGTTTGCGCAGGTGGAACGGGATCTTTTATTGATCATATGGCATCGCTGTTACATACGGATGCACAAGGGCTTGATAAACTTGCAGCGAAAGGACGACAAATTTATCCGATTGCATCACGTTGCGGGGTATTTGCTAAAACAGATATTCAAGCACTGATGAATGATGGTGCAGAAAAAGAAGATATTGCACGGTCTGTTTTTCAAGCGGTTGTTAATCAAACGATTGGAAACCTTGCCCAAGGTCGCCCTATTGAGGGCAAGGTGGCATTTTTGGGTGGACCGCTGTATTTTCTGCCGCAGCTAAAAAGCCGCTTTATTGAAACTTTGGAGCTTGATACAGCACATGTGGTTGATTTTACGGAAGGCTGCTATTTTGTAGCAATGGGAGCAGCGCTATCCGATGAAACTGAAATAATGGATTATGAGACTTTAGCAGCTCGATTTGCGGATCAAACGCAATGGACAGAGAAATCAGATGTGAATAATTTCACCTTGTTTAAAGATGACGAAGCACGACAAGAATTTACGAAACGACATGCAAAAGATAAAATTGTTCGTGGGGATCTTAGTCGATATAAAGGTGATATTTATCTAGGTATTGATGCTGGATCGACAACGACGAAACTTGTTGCAATTGGCGAAAATAAGGAAATACTGTATTCTTCTTATGGCAGTAACCAGGGATCACCATTAAAAACAGTAATTACAGAACTGAAAGATCTTTATGCGAAACTTAATTCAAATACTAAAATTGTTTGTGCGGGCACGACTGGTTATGGTGAATACCTTGTAAAAGCTGCAATTCATGCCGATTTTGGTGAAGTTGAAACTTTTGCTCATTTGCGGGCTGCCCAAGAAGTTTGTCCGGATGTATCGTTTGTGCTTGATATTGGTGGTCAGGATATGAAGTGCTTCTTTGTGAAAGATGGCACGATTGATCAGATTGTTCTAAATGAAGCATGCTCGGCTGGTTGCGGGTCATTTATTGAAAATTTCGCCCAAAGTCTGAATTTGACGGCGGGTGAATTTGCTCAAAAAGCAATGCAGTCGCATAAACCGGTTGATCTTGGTACACGCTGTACGGTGTTTATGAATTCAAAAGTGAAACAGGTGCAAAAAGAAGGTGCGGATGTCAGCGATATTTCCGCGGGGATCGCATTGTCGATCATTAAAAATGCTCTATTTAAAGTGATTCAAATAAAAGATGTAAATGAGTTAGGAAATTCGATTGTGGTACAAGGCGGTACTTTCTATAATGATGCTGTTTTACGTTCCATGGAATTACTGCTTGATCGTCCCGTCATACGTCCTGATATTTCTGGACTTATGGGAGCATATGGTACGGCTATTTTAGCACAGGAACGTTCAACAGGAGCATCTGAGCTTCTGCCAGAGCAAGAGATAACAAACTTTACAGTTACAACAACATCACATCGTTGCAAAATCTGCGGCAATCAATGCTTGATTACAACACAGAAATTTTCCAATGGAGAGAAATATCATATTGGAAATCGTTGTGAACGTGGAATTGGAAAACACAAAAAAGAAAATAAAGTGCCGAATATCTATGAATATAAATATTATCGTTTATTTGATTTTTATCAGCCACTGGCGCATCCAAGCCGTGGAACGATTGGCTTGCCACGTGTTTTGAATATGTATGAAGATTATCCATTTTGGTTTACTTTTTTTACAATGCTTGGGTATAAAGTTGTGTTATCAGGAAAATCAACACCGGAAATGTATCATAAAGGGATGGCAACGATTCCTTCTGATTCTTTATGTTATCCGGCTAAATTGGTGCATGGACATATTATGGATTTAATCCATAAGGGAATTAAAAAGATTTTTTATCCATGTATCCCATATAATATGAAAGATACCATGAATCCAAGTGATAACCATTACAATTGTCCGGTTGTGGCTTCTTATGCAGAAAATATTCGTGCGAATATGGATATTTTACGTACCGAAAATATTCAATTTATGCAGCCGTTTTTGCCACTGGATGATAGGTTTCGTCTCATAACACGATTGACCGAAGAGTTTGCGATTGAACATATCAACAAAAAAGAAATTTTGTCAGCAGTGGATGCTTCTTATATTGAACTGGAAAAATATAAAAAAGCGATCCGAGTACAAGGAATGAAGATTCTAGAGCAGATTGAAACAGAAAAATTGCATGGGATTGTCTTAGCTGGTCGCCCGTATCATTTAGATCCTGAAATCAATCATGGTATTGCTGAAATGATTCAGTCCTATGGACTCGCAGTACTATCAGAAGATGTAATCTATCATCTTCATGTTGAACCCGAAAAATTACAGATCATGAACCAATGGAGTTATCATGCCAGACTCTATCATGCTGCAAGCTATGCTGCCGCACATGAAAACCTTACGCTTATCCAGCTAAGTTCGTTCGGTTGTGGCTTGGATGCCATTACGATCGGGCAAGTCAAGGAAATAATGGAACAGCATCAACGTATCTACACGATGATTAAACTCGATGAAGTAACTAATCTGGGAGCAGCACGAATCCGTTTGCGTTCGCTTATGGCCGCCTTGCAAAAAGGGCCGTGCAATAAAAGTGAACCAAAATTAATTGAAGCTCGGCCAATCTTTGGTGATGATAAAAAAGAAACCAATACTATTCTGGCACCACAACTATCACCAATCCATTTTTCTTTGATCACTACGGCACTGCGTAAATATGGTTATCAAGTTCTGATTCCAGAACTGCCTAATCGTGCAGCAATTGATTTGGGGCTTCGTTATGTTAACAATGATATGTGTTATCCAGCGATTGTTATTGTTGGACAACTTTTAGCAGCACTTAAATCGGGTGTTTGCGACCCAGATAAAACCTCAATCATGTTATTTCAGACATGTGGTGCTTGTCGCGCAACTAATTATCTGAGTCTGATGCGAAAAGCTTTAAAAGATGCAGGCTATCCACAGGTTGCTGTTTTTGCTTGCTGGGGGCCAGAGCAAGATGCATTTTCCTTGAATATTGCTAGCTTTACGGATGTAATCAAAAGCATTATGTATGGAGACTTGCTAATGCGGCTGGTAAACCGAATTCAGCCTTATGAAACTGAAGCTGGGTCTACGCAGCGATTATATGAAAAATGTCTGGAAAATTGCAAAAAAGAAATACTGAATGGAAACTATCTTAAATTTAAGCGAAATGTACAAAAAATTGTCCATGAATTTGACCAGTGTATTATCCATGAACATCTTTGGAAGCCAAAAGTAGGAGTGGTTGGCGAAATTCTCGTTAAATATCATCCTGTGGCCAATAATCACCTTGAAAAAATATTGGCGAATGAAGGTGCAGAAGTGGTCATGCCGGATATGATGGATTTTTTATTCTATATGGCAGTTGATGATATTGTCAAATATCGTCTTTTGGCAGGGAAACTTTCGGATAAAATGAAATCTGAAGTATTTATAAAAGTGATGGAGATGATTCGCCATCCAATTCGGAAAGCCTTGCAGAAAAGTCAGCGTTTTACCGCACCAAATCGAATTCGTGACATTGCTGAACTGGCCAAAAAACATGTATCACTTGGTAATATGGCGGGAGAAGGCTGGTTCTTAACTGGTGAAATGTTAAAGCTGATTGAAAGTGGAACTAAAAACATCATTTGCTTGCAACCTTTTGGTTGTTTGCCGAATCATATTACCGGAAAAGGTATGATTCGCGAAATTTTACGATCCTATCCAGAGAGTAATGTTATTGCTGTTGATTGTGATGCTGGTGTAAGCGAGGTCAACCAGCTTAATCGTATCAAGCTAATGTTATCTGTAGCAAAAGAAAAAAAGCCGCTGAGCGTAACGGAGGCAATATTATAAGAAAAAACAGATGAGGCGGTAGCTTCATCTGTTTTTTTACCTTTTTATTGTAGAAAAAGCAAATAACTCTATACAAATTTGTCTGGGACTGGTATAATATTTTTTGTTGCTCTTTATCCACAGTTTAAATGTGGATAACAAAAAAAGAAAAATAACTTGACTTTAGGTTCTATTTTTATTAAAATATAGTTTATATGAGGCTTTAACCGAGATTTCCACTAGCCCCGGAGATCAGGGCGAACCTTTGTATAATAACTTTAATAATGGAAATTTAGAAAAGTTAATAAACAAGGAGGGATATCGAATGAAAACAACGTTTATGGCAAATGAGTCCAACATCGAACGTAAATGGTATGTTGTAGACGCTGAAGGTAAAACTGTAGGTAGATTAGCTGCTGAAGTTGCGAAAGTACTTCGCGGTAAACATAAACCGACCTTTACGCCTCATGTTGATACTGGAGACTTCGTAATTGTAGTCAATGCAGAAAAAGCTGTATTCACAGGTAAAAAATTAATTAATAAAACATATTTCCGTCATTCAGGATATACTGGGGGTACTACATTTACACCAGCTGGTAAAATGTTTGAAACTCATCCTGAAAGAGTAATTGAAATAGCTGTTAAGGGTATGATCCCTAAAAATAGACTTGGTTCACAAATTTATACAAAATTGAACGTATACGCTGGTCCTGAACATCCTCATGCTGCTCAGAAACCAGAAGTACTTGAATTAAATATCAGATAATATCTGGAAGGAGGAACATTATTTATGGCATTAGCTATCTATTACGCTACAGGTCGCAGAAAAACTTCAGTTGCCAGAGTTCGTCTGGTTCCAGGTGAAGGCAACGTAATCATCAATGGTCGTGAAATGAAAGAGTATTTTGGTCTTAAAACTCTTGAACTGATCGTTAGACAACCGTTACATTTAACTGAAACAGTTGATAAATATGATGTAATAGCACAAGTAGAAGGTGGCGGTTCATCGGGACAAGCCGGTGCAATTCGTCATGGCATTTCGCGTGCACTTCTAAAAGTTGATATCGATTTACGTGCTGCTTTGAAAAAAGCAGGTTTCTTAACACGTGATCCACGTGAAAAAGAACGTCGCAAATACGGCTTGAAAAAAGCTCGTAAGGCTTCACAGTTCTCGAAACGTTAATATTAATGAATTTAAAAGCCCCAAGAACCCAGTGTTCTTGGGGCTTTTCTTTAAATAAAAACCTATAAAATCGGTAAGTTTTTAAGTGGGTTAAGTGATTTACTCCATAAATATTTAGCATTGCACGCAACTTACATATGTTTTTCTAAAAATGGACCATAATCACGATCCGTATCACAAATATGTTTAATTAACCAATCACGAAGAACCGTAAGCAACTGATTGGCAGGCAAGAGGTTTTTATCATATAAGCATTTATATTCAATTACTTTCGCTTTAAAATCATCATGTATTTTTTTGTGCTTTTCATAATTAGGATAGTTGTATTTGGCCATTAACGTTTCTTCATGAGAAAAATGAGTGTTTACATATTTGGTTAGACCTAGAAGTAATTCTTCCATCGTATCTTTTCCACGGCCTTCTTTCATTGCAGCATGAAGATTATTTATCATAGTAACTAATTTCTTGTGTTCTTCATCGAATTTAGGGATGCCAACACTAAATTCATCAGTCCATGTAACAATAGCCATAATTGAATCCCCCTAAAGTATATTGTGAATCATTTTAGAGAAAGATTCGACAAATTAAATACAAGTCCTGCAATTTTAATGATTTGCTGCTACAGTTTTCTTTGAAAGTATAAGGCAATGGATGCTGGCAGGATTTATATTTATTTTGGCGAACATTTAAAAGCAAAGTGATTAAAGAAAGGAGCATAAGTGTGATGGATCAGGATATTTGTTTTGGCAACATAGTTGTAGATTGCAATGATGAACAAAAGTTGTGCCGATTTTATAAACAACTGCTTGGGTGGGAAAAACGTGAAATGTATGGACATCCAGCAGTGCGAAGCGAAAATGGATTGGTGTTTTTATTTATAGAGGACGAAGAATATGTTTCGCCTATTTGGCCTGACCAATTAAATAAGCAACAAAAACAAATGCATTTTGATTTCCAAGTCGATGATGTAGCTGCGGCAGTTCAAAGAGCAGAGTCTTTAGGGGCTGTTAAAGCAAAATCGCAGTTTGGTGGAGAAAACTTTGTAACGATGCTAGATCCCGCGGGGCATCCATTTTGTCTTTGTGCGAAAGGGTAATTTATAAGCAAAAGAAAAGCATCTTTCGAGGTGCTTTTTTTTTGCCATAAAATATCCTTTTTAGATAGAGGTATTTATGTTCCAATAGAGAAGTATCTTTATAGAATTGAGTAATAAAAACAAGTAGGAGGAATACGAAATGAGCTGGTTTAGTAATTTAAAAGTAAGTCAGAAGTTGTATGTCTTGATTACTGTTTTTAGTGTGGCAATTATTATTATTGGGGGACTTGGGTATGTTAATTTAAAACAGAGCAGCGATAACATGGATGTTTTGTATAAGATTGACGTTGAAAAGTCTAATTTAGCCTATGAAAGTCGTTTGTATATTAGGCGGATACAGGCGGATCTTTTTTCATTAATGCTTACAAAGGATGATCGTGAAAATATACGTTTATCCAATGAAATTAAAGATTTTAGAGCAGCAATTGACAAAAACAATGATGCCTATGCAAAACTTTCCTTAGATGCAAATGAACAAACGGCATTGGAATCGTTTAAAAGTCTACTGACTAAATTTGATGGAGGCACTGGAAAAGTAATTGCTTTAGCTGTGCAAAATAAAAATGAAGAAGCATACCAGTTTTTTCAAACACAGGTGGAAGGTATCTCCAATGATGTCGCAAAAAATTTAATTTCGATATCGGAAAGCAGTAATAAAAAAGCGGATGATATGAGTATTCAAGCCAAAGAAGATCTACAAAAATCCACGATGATGGCTTCTGTGATTACTGTAGTGGCATTACTTTTAGGGATTGGTATAGGAATACGCATTATTCATCAGATTAATTTACGGCTAAAAGAATCGGTTGATTTTTTAGGAAATGTAGCAACCGGAAATTTTTCGCATGATGTTGCAGCGCATCGGTTGCTGGATAAAAGTGAATTTGGGGTTTTATCTAAATCCATGAATCAGATGAATCAAAATATTCGCTCCTTAATCAAACAATTGCTGAATACTTCGGAACAGGTAGCGGCGGCTTCAGAGCAATTAACGGCCAGCGCCGAACAATCAGCGCAAGCTTCACAGCAAATCGCTGTCTCCATTACCGAAGTTGCCGCTGGTGCGAATCGAGAATTAGAAATTGCCGTTGCCACCAATCATATTGTAGAAGAAATGGCAAAGGGGATTCAGCAAGTTACGGAAAATACAACGGGTGTTGCGAAAACGGCGGAATCAACGACTACATCTGCTTTTGAAGGGGGAAAAGCTATTGAAAAAACAATAGCTCAGATGGGGGCAATTAATAAACGAACAGAAGATACAGCGGATGTTATTGATGAGTTAGAAGCAAAATCAAAAGATATTAATACCATGGTAGCATTGATTTCAAATATTGCTGATCAAACCAATCTGCTTGCCTTAAATGCGGCGATCGAAGCAGCAAGAGCAGGTGAACATGGCAGAGGTTTCGCTGTTGTTGCGGAAGAGGTACGAAAATTATCGGAACAGTCGGCGAGTGCATCAAAGGATATTCAAGTTCTTATCAAGGATGTGCAGACAAGAACGCAAACCGCAGTTACTTTTATGAAAGAAAGTAAACGAGAAGTTGCAAGCGGTGCGGAACTTGTTGATATTGCTGGTCGAACATTCAATGAAATTGTTAATATGATTAAAGGTATTACCGAAGAAATTACGAGTATTTCAGCTGCTGCAGAAGAACTAAGTGCTGGAACTGAGAATGTTGTAAATTCAACGGAAAATATAAAAAAACAAAGTAGCAAAATTTCCGAGGAAACACAAACGGTTTCAGCAGCAACCGAAGAACAATCAGCATCTATGCAAGAAATTGCGGCAGCTAGCACCCACTTATCGAAATTGGCAGCCGATCTCCAAAATGAAATTCAAAAATTTACAATTTAAAATATAGGGCATCATTTTCTTTCTCTGTAAGACCACTCAACTCTATACCCAATTTCTGATGATTGCCATATAGAATATTTAATGCAACTTATATAGAGAAAAAGCACTCGCAAGAAAGTGCTTTTTTTGCCAATATTTATCGAGCTATTATAAGTTGTATTACCATTTTATGATGATTCCACCGTGTGTTAATCCGGCACCAAAGCCGTACAGCAGTAAAACATCACCTTTTTTGATTTTTGAATTTTGCTGACCTAACCAAATAGCTAATGGAATGGATGCGGAAGATGTATTGCCATAAAAATCATTACTGATTAAAGTTTTTTCAAAGGGGAAATTCAGTTTTGCGCACATACTTTTTATCATACGCAAATTGGCACTGTGGGGGATGAACCAATCAATTTGCTGGAGTAACATATCATTTTTTTCTAATAAAGTTTGAATGCCAGTCGGAATATTTTTAATCACATATTCATATAAGAGAGGTCCTTCTTGTTGGAAAATATGATCTTTTTCAAAAGGTTTATCATTTACCGTTGGCGCCAAATTACTACAGGCGACAAGCGGGGCTAAACTTCCATCTGATGTAAAATAGGATTGTAGAATTTTCTGATGTGATGAATTTTTTTCCATGAGTACAGCAACAGCTGCATCACCAAATAAAATACAGCTGCCACGTTCGGTATAGTCGAGAATTTTTGATGTTGTTTCCGCAGCGATTAACAGTATTTTTTTGCTATGCCCAGCGGTTAATAAAGAATCAGCTACACACAGACCATACGTAAACCCAGTACAGGCAGCGTTTAGATCCATTGTGCCGGCATTTTTAATTGCAAAGTGTCCTTGGACAAGAGCGGCAACGCTTGGTGTCAGGTGATCTGCGGTGAAAGTCGTTACAATAACCATATCAACATCAGCGATTGATAGTGCAGAATTTTCTAAAAGATTTTCGACCGCTTTGATTGCGAGATCGCTAGAAAATTCATTTTCAGCAGCAATACGTCGTTCTTGTACACCAGTACGTTTAAGAATCCATTCGTTCGTTGTATCAATCATGTTTTCAAGATCACCATTGGTTAAAATTTTTTTTGGAACATAAGCACCGATACCTGCTATATTTGTATACATTTAAATACCTTCTTCACAAATTATTAAATATTAGTACCTAGTACTAATATTGGCTAATTTATTTTAACACTGGATAGTCTATAATACAATGTTAAAATCATGAGTTAAAGAATTTTAATTTATCTAGATATTCTATGTTGAAAAGTGTTATAATATGATTATATGAGTTAAAGAATTTTAATTTTTATAACTCTAAAATTATAAGGTGGCGTTTAGTATGAATCATTTCGCGAAGAAAATAACTTTATTGACACTGATAAGCGTAATCCAATTAGGATTTGCTGTCGGCTTTACAGAGGCTTCTCCTTTGCACACGAATAATGACTCCTCTGCACAAGTTCAATTTTATGAAGGTCCTGGTGATCCTGGTCCTGGTAATCCAAATGAACTAAGGCATGAACCACCACGGCATGAACCGCAGCGACCTCCACAACCACCAAAATCTCACCACCACTGGTGGGATCTTTAATACTTCAAAAAGATATAGTAATTATTTTATCTAAAGCGCTAGGGAGTTATAAGATGCTTTTCGTGTCTTAATTAAAGGGATTTTTACACATTTAAACAAGGAGGCTATTTTCATGAGTATTTTATCCAAAAAAGGTATAATTGGGTTAGCGACAGGTGTTGCTCTTTTTGCAGGAACAATGAGTCCATTCGTTGCACAAGCATCTCCACCGAATGATGGTGAAGATGGAGGCAGACCTCCAATGATGGATCAACATCAAATATCACCAGATAAAGTGGCCCAAAACTTGTCGGATACATTTGGCATTGCTAAAGATGATATTTTAGATTATGTAAATGAAGGCGTTGGTGAAAGAGATTTGTCGACAGGTTGCTTTTTGGCGAAAGCCAGTGATAAATCTTTAAAAGCTGTTATGAGTATCAAAATGAAAAAAGCAAGTTGGCGCGATGTTGGTCAGTCTTTAGGTCTTACGAAAGAAAAAATGGAATCTACTGGCAATGAAATTGCCGCAAATCGCCTTGAAAGCAAATTAAAGATTGCCAAACAAACGGGATTAGGACTTCTGCAAGATGGATATCAACCGAATGATATTGCGCTTGCCAATGAATTAGCAGGAAATAGTAAAAAATCAATTCAGGATGTTTTAGCTATGAAAAAAATGAATAATACATGGGAAGATGTAGCAGATTCTTTAAATATTGATGAAAGTACGTTTAGAAATGATATAAAAATCATTCGTGATGCTTTTTCGAATGCAGGAGAATTTCCTGGACAACATAATTCCTTTTCACTGTAAAATAAGCTTGTTAAACAATAAAAGCCGTGTACTCAATTGTATACGGCTTTTCTGTTGCAAGTTGTATCGATAGCAGCAAAGTAAACATATTTGATTCTGTCCTTAAATGCTTGATTTTTAAAATTTATAGCTTAAAATTTTTTAATAAAAACAGTCTTATAGATAAAAATATAGGGCTGTTTTATTTGTTTTTAGCTAAAATATCGTTTTAAATGACGATTTTTACGGTTTTTTTGTAAGTATCAGTAAGGAATTTGATTAAGGCAGTCTTTTTAAATGTAAGACAATCACTTAAAATTTTTACATTTTTACTTATAAAGATTTATTTAATAAAAAAAGTTTAAAAAATCTGTTAAATATCAAAAAGAAAACGTTTTCGAACGATGCCAGAGGCTTGCTATTATCATTGTTTATAGTAAAATGGGCAATATGTTTAATATTTCTTCTTACTAATTGAAAGGTGGTTTCTATGGTACATACGAGAAAAACTGCTGTGGCGATTGTTTGCGGCGGCGGTCCGGCTCCAGGAATGAATAGTGTTATTAGTGCGGTAACGATGGAGGCACAACGACGTGGCTGGGATGTTTATGGAATCTATGATGGTTTTTCTCATTTGGCAAAAGGTGAAAAGCAGTATATCAAACTGAATTACGATTTGGTAAGCCGTATTCATTTGACGGGTGGCTGTATACTTCATATGTCACGTTTCAATCCGACCAAGCGGCAGGCGGATCTGCAAATGGTTGTTGATACGTTAAATGAAATAGGTGTGACCTATCTTGTTACAATCGGGGGTGACGATACGGCTTTTAGTGCGTCTAGTGTTGCAGAATATGCAAAACAATGTGGACGCTCATTTTGCGTAGTCCATGTGCCAAAAACGATTGATAATGATTTGCCGCTGCCGGCGGGAATGCCAACCTTTGGCTTTGAAACAGCCCGGGCGGTAGGGACTATGCTGCTTGAAAACTTAATGGAAGATGCCCGGACGACGAATAATCGTTGGTATTTTGCTGTGACGATGGGGCGGACGGCAGGGCATTTAGCATTGGGAATGGGAAAATCTGCTGGTGCGATTATCACATTAATTCCCGAAGAATTTACGAGTGAGACGATTCGTCTGCAGCAGATCGTAGATCTTCTGACTTGTTCGATCGTTAAACGTTATTTGACCGGGCGTAATTATGGTGTTGCAGTTATTGCTGAGGGCGTTATCGAAAAAATTGCACCAGAGGATTTTCATAAATTGGGGGATGCCTGTCTGGATGAGCATGGGCATCTGCGGTATGCTGAATTGAATTTTGGAGAAGTCTTGAAAAAAGCAGTGATGAAGGAACTCAAAAAAATACAGATTCAGTTGACTATTGTCGATGAAAAAATCGGCTATGCATTGCGCTGTGCGCCGCCGATTTCATACGATATTGATTATACAAGATCACTCGGTTATGCAGCAGTGCGTTTTCTTGATGAAGATGGCTGTTCGGCGATGATTACCATGCAGCACAATGAAGCAGTGCCAATGCCATTTTCCGAGCTGCGTGATGAAAAATTGGGGCGGACGAAAGTACGCCGTGTTGATATTGAATCGACGCATTATCAGTTAGCGAAAGATTTTATGATCCGTTTGCTGCCAGATGATCTGGATGATGTGAAACTGGCAAATATGTTTGATTTATCGCCACAGGCTTTTAAAGATCGTTATCAATATTTATTTTTATAAGGAAGAACGTTAAACTTTACCGACAATTTGTCTAAACTATCAAAAAAGTCGTTTATTTCACTTGTGGGATGAACGACTTTTTTAGAATAACAAGCAGGAAAATATCCTTGTAAAACCTAATAGATTAAAGATGGCAGCTATGGGTTACGTAAATACTTCTGCCAATAAATTTCTTGAAAAGCAGGGTGGATTTTAGAGTGCATGTTTTTATTTATCTATATAAGATTCTAACGTTTTTGGTCTTGCCAGTTGGGTTGATATCTGTTGTATTATTTGGTGTTTGTATTTATACTTGGCGTCGAAAGTTAAACATCAAATATGTCTTGACATTCGTAACACTATTTTTGTATTTATGTGCCAATCCGTTTATAAGTCATCTGCTTTTGCAGCAACTGGAGAAAGAATATATTCCAACGGCCGCTGTACAGGGCGATTTGATTGCAGTTTTGGGTGGCGGTGCCTTAAATGGTACTCCAGATATAGAAGCGGATGGAGGATCTTTGGGTGGTGGCTCGATGAATCGCCTGATTGCAGCGATTCGCTTGCAAAAGCGACTTCATATACCGATTGTTGTAAGTGGTGAAGATCCGGAAACAGCCAAGGCCAAAGAAATCATGCTGGATTTAGGTGTTTTGCCAGAAAATATCATTATTGATGATCAGGCGCATACAACGGTTATGAATGCAGAGCATATTGCTGCAATTTGTGAAGTCGCAGGCTTTAAAAAGCCGATTATTGTTACCTCGGCTTATCATATGCCGCGGGCGGTGCTTTGTTTTAAGCAGGCTGGAATGATGGATTTTGAAACATTTGCGGTCGATTATCAGACGGATTTTTCGGATTCTAGTAGTTACAACAAAGATATGTTTGTGTGGCTGCCCACTTTAGGAGCTTTAAAAAACACCACAACAGCGGTCCGTGAATATATGGGAATTACCGCCATGCAACTACAATGGCTCTAAATTTACTGGAATAAATTATTTAGGAATAAAGGATTTTAGCGGATGAGAAAGAATAAATATAAAGTTAAGTATTTATGTTTGATGAAATAGGAGGAGTATTTAGAATGAAAAAATTGCTTCAAATGTTATTGGTTGCCTGTGTTGTTCTTGTAAATGTACAGCTGGTATCAGCCAATCCTGAAAAAACGATAATTACGGAGGGTTTTGATCTTTCGACAATTCATCGTTTGGTAATTGTCGACCCTCAATATAGTCCGGTAAAAGATGGTGCTACGAAAGATGCTGTCATGAATATGTTTTACAAGACCGGTGCGAGTGCCAGAATTTATGTAATGCCAAAATCAGATGTTGAAAAATCAATTTTAAAGGATTCCAATGTGGATCTCAGCTCTTTAGAAACCAAAAAAGCGGATGAAGTATTTACGTCCAATGTTGGTAAATATGCGGATGCGTATATGGTAGCGACTATCGTACATAACAGTCGCGTTGTTATTTTCTATGATGTATATTCTGCACAGACAAACCAGATGGTATATTCTTATGAAATTGTTGCGGGCAGTCATGATGAAGATTCACTTAAAACCTATGAAGGTTTAACAAAAAATTTCTATCGCTCTTTTGAAAAAACAGTACAACAACAAATTAAAGATCAAAATAAAAAGAAATAAAAAACACTAAAAAAGCGTATCCGCATCTCTTAATAGATGCTGGATACGCTTTTTTAGTGTTTTAAATACAAAGGAGTTTGTTTTGTCTTTTCGGCAATAGTCGGGGCAACGAAGCCGGCTCGTACCATTGTATCCAGAACAACGTTCTGCCGTTTTTTTGCCATAGGAAAATCAACATACGGTGAATAGAGCGAAGGTGCATTTGGTAGACCAGCAAGCATCGAAGCTTCGGCAAGCGTCAAATCTTCGGGATCTTTACCAAAATAACCTTGCGCGGCCTCCTGAATTCCATAAAAGTTAGAGCCAAAATAAATTGTATTCAAATAGAGTTCGAGAATTTTTTCCTTTGAATAGCGGTTTTCCATATCGACAGCTAATATGAGTTCTTCGGCTTTGCGACCGAAGGACTGTTCGTGTGATAAAAATAAGTTCTTCACTAGCTGCTGTGTAATCGTGCTGGCACCTTCTTCTATTTTTCCATATTGAAGATTGACGAGTGAGGCTCGTAGGATACTTTCGACATCAAACCCCCAATGTGAATAAAAGCGATTATCTTCTACGGCGATGATTGCTTGCTGCATA
This sequence comes from Propionispira raffinosivorans DSM 20765, assembly GCF_000381065.1. GTDB lineage: Bacteria > Bacillota > Negativicutes > Selenomonadales > Selenomonadaceae > Propionispira > Propionispira raffinosivorans. The sequence continues at coordinate 50,864 of NZ_KB905856.1, forward strand.
GGAACCCCAATTTTATCAATTGTTACATATTTTTTCTCATCCACTGTTTTTGCTACGGCATCCCGCAAGAAAACAATGCGTGAAACACGATCAAGGGTTGAAATATTTTGGGATCTATTGGTATTGGCGACTGGAATAGAACTATCTTTTTCTGACGGATGAATTTGATCTTGCAGTTTGGTACCAAGTTCTTTTGTATCATGCAAAATGATATTGCTGCCGCCGGAAAACCAAAAGCAGATAAAAAATAAAACAATGGATAAAAGTAAAAAGCGTGAAGTACGCATAAAATCCTCCTAAAAATAAGAATAGCTCCATTATAACATTAGAACGTTTGTTTTCATACGATCTGAGGAAATTTAGTAGAAAGAAATAATTTCACAGCGGTAAATAAAGGTTTAAAGCACATAATTTTATAAAAAATAAAAAAATAGTGTTATTTTGTAAATTTACTATTGAAATTTTATGCACTTATGATGTATAATTATGAGCATGGAGTTTGAGGAGGAATTGGTATGAAAGTTAGTGTTATTGGTGCTACAGGGTATGCTGGCGCAGAACTTTTACGACTTCTGCACAATCATCCCAAAGCAGAAGTTATGTATATGACATCGGAAAGCCACACCGGTCAACCGATTTCAGCGATATATCCTCACTTACGAGGAATTTATGATCAGAAGTTAATCAGCATGAAGGAAATAGATAAGATTGCTGGGGCAAGTGATGTTGTTTTTATTGGCTTGCCACATGGACACGCGATGGCGGTCGGTAAGGCACTGGAAGGTAAAAGTGTTAAAATTATTGATCTCGGAGCAGATTATCGCTTTACGGATACAAAAACATATGAAGAATGGTATAAAGTTGAACATACCCATAAAGATGCAAAACGTGTTTATGGATTGGCAGAGCTTTATCGCAAGGATATTAAAACGGCATCGATTGTGGGAAATGCTGGCTGTTATACGACTGCGAGTATTTTGGCGTTAGCGCCATTGGTCAAATATAATTTGATTAGCATCGATACGATTGTAATTGATGCTAAATCGGGTGTGTCAGGAGCGGGTCGTTCAGCAAACTTGAGCAATCATTTTCCGGAAATGTATGATAATTTCAAAGCATATAATGTAGGCGGACATCGCCATACACCGGAAATTGAGCAAGCTTTATCAGAGCTTGCAGGCGAAAAAATTATTTTGAGTTTCACACCGCATCTTGTACCGATGTCTAGAGGAATATTGAGTTCTTGTTATGCAAAGCTTAAACCAGGCGTGACGGCAGAGCAGGTTGATACTGCATATGAAATGATGTATCAAACCGAATTTTTTATTCGTCTTCTGGGACGAGGTGGTTATCCCGCGACAAAAGAAGTACGTGGTTCGAATTTCTGTGATATAGGCTGGCACATCGATGCCCGTGTTGGCAGGGTGATTGCTCTTTCAGCGATTGATAATCTTGTAAAAGGTGCTGCTGGGCAGGCCGTGCAGAATTTTAATATTATTTGTGGTTTTGATGAAAAAATGGGACTTTTAAATGTTCCTGTTTATCCTTAATGGATTTATACGAAATAAATATTTGGAGGAATTTTTGTGTTTAGAGAAAATAATGCAGGTGTTACATTTGCCAAAGGGTTCACAGCAGCGGGTGTTAAAGCTGGAATTAAAAAAAGCGGTAAAGCAGATATTGCTGTAATTTATACAGAAAAAGAAGCTGTAGTTGCTGGCACATTTACGCAAAATGCAGTGGCTGCAGCTCCCGTACATGTTTCAAAAGCGGTAGTTAAATCGGGGACTGCTTTTGCAATTGTTGCCAATGCTGGTTGCGCGAATGCTTGTACTGGACAGCAGGGGATGGATGATGCCAATCAAATGGCAGCTATCACAGCGCAGGAATTAGGTGTGAAGGCGGATGATGTTATTGTTGCTTCTACCGGTGTAATTGGTGTAAATCTGCCAATGGATAAAATGGAACTAGGTATTAAGGCCGCTGTGAAAGACTTAAATGCAAACGGTAGTGTGGCGGCAGGTAATGCCATCATTACAACGGACACAAAATCGAAAGCCTGCTCACTGGAAATCAAAATCGGCGACAAAAAAGTCCGTTTAGGGGCGATTGCCAAAGGTTCTGGTATGATTCAACCTAATATGGCAACGATGCTTTGCTTCATTACAACGGATGCAGCAATCAATCAAAAATTATTACAAAAAGCACTTTCGGAAGTTGTTGAAACTTCGTTTAATATGATTTCGGTCGATGGCGATATGAGTACCAATGATATGGTCGTTGTTATGGCAAATGGCATGGCTGAAAATGTTGAAATTACAACAGAAAATGATGATTATAAAATTTTCTGTGATGCCCTTGATAAAATTTGTACAGGAATCTCACAAGAAATTGCGAAAGACGGTGAAGGGGCAACAAAATTTCTGACAATCAAAGTAACCGGTTCGACTTCTTTTGCCGATGCAAAAACAGTTGCGATGTCAGTGGCCAAATCTCCACTTGTCAAAACGGCATTTTTTGGACAGGATGCAAATTGGGGTCGCGTTATCTGTGCAGTCGGTTATGCCGGCGTACAAATGATACCAGAACAAACGATTGTGAAGTTTGGCGATATTACGGTTTTTGATAAAGGCATGGGCGCCGCGTTTGATCAAGCTGCCCTGCGTGATGTGATGGAAGCGCATGATATAGAAATTTCGATTGATATGGGATTAGGCGATGAAGAAGCCACGGTATGGTCCTGTGATCTTTCTTATGAATATGTAAAAATCAATGGAGAATATCACACCTGATAGGAGGATACTACGTGGAATTTTCATCAAAAGATAAAGCCGCTATATTAGTGGAAGCTTTGCCATATATTCAAAAATTTTTTGGTAAAACAATTGTTATCAAATATGGTGGCAATGCGATGGTCAATAATGAATTAAAAGCAAAAGTAATGGAAGACATTGCTTTGATGAAATATGTTGGTATTCGGCCCGTTGTCGTACATGGCGGCGGTCCTGACATCACGGGATTTTTGCAGAAAATCGGTAAAAAATCAGAATTTGTCAGCGGTTTGCGTGTGACAGATGAAGAAACGGTTCAAATTGCAGAGATGGTTCTGGTGGGCAAAGTCAATACTGAAATTGTCAGTTTGCTGAATCACCGCGGGGTAAAGGCTGTCGGACTAAGCGGCAAAGATGCAGAACTCATTCGCGCTAAAAAAAAGCTGGCTGAAGTTTACGAGGGTGAAACGGTTCGGATGGTTGATATTGGTTTTGTTGGTGAAGTCGAAAAAATCAATGTGGATATACTGAATGATCTTTTAGATCAGGATTATATTCCGGTCATTGCACCGATTGGTGTTGGTGCAAATAATGAAAGCTATAATATTAATGCTGATTATGTGGCAGCTGAAGTTGCCGGTGCACTTCATGCCGAAAAACTGCTTCTTTTGACAGATATTGAAGGAATTTATAAAGATTACCATGATAAAACAACGTTTGTTTCAACATTGACACAAGATGAAGCAAAAGAAATGATAAAAGATGGAACAATTGCTGGTGGTATGATCCCCAAAGTTGAAGCGTGTTTGTGTTCACTTGAAGCGGGGGCAGGAAAGACCCATATCATTGATGGGCGTCTTGATCATTCGTTGATTTTAGAAGTTTTCACACCACAGGGGATCGGCACGGAAGTTGTTCGGTAACAAGTAAAAAAGCATACGGAGAGGACGAGTCAGATGACAAACGAAGAAATTTATAAACAAGACGAAGCATCCTATTTTCCGGTCTTTGCAAGATATCAAATTGTTTTAGACCATGGAGAAGGACCTTACGTATATGATACAGACGGAAAAAAATATATTGATTATCTGGGCGGGATTGCTGTTAATGTTTTAGGACATAATCATCCGGTCTTGGTAAAAGCGATTGCTGAACAAGCGGGGAAAATGATCCATTGCTCGAATCTTTATTATACAAAAGTCCAAGTTGATGTTGCAGAAAAACTAAAAAAACTCAGTGGTCTTGGCAAAGTGTTTTTGGGTAATTCTGGTGCGGAAGCCAATGAAGGGGCTATGAAGCTGGCTCGTAAATATGCACATAGCATCGACCCAGACAAATCGCAGATCATTACAGCAATTCACAGCTTTCATGGACGTACGCTTGCTACACTTACGGCCACGGGTCAGCCAAAATATCGGGAAGGGTTTGGTCCTTTGCCGGCAGGTTTTGATTATGTACCTTATAATGATATTAAAGCTCTTGAAAATATGATGAGCGATAAGACTTGTGCTGTTATGCTGGAACCAATCCAAGGCGAAGGCGGCGTGAATATGCCGGGCGTTGATTATCTTAAACAGGTTCGCGCTTTATGTGATAAATATCATGCAGTACTCATTTTTGATGAAATTCAGACGGGGATGGGCCGGACGGGTACATTGTTCGCTTATGAACAATTAGGCGTGAAACCGGATGTTGTTACCCTTGCAAAAGGTCTTGCTGGCGGGGTACCAATTGGGGCCTTTATCGCAGCCGATGAAATAGCGAAGGTTTTCCATGCTGGCGATCATGGCTCGACTTTTGGTGGCAATCCGCTTGCTTGTGCAGCCGCCAATGCAGTTCTTGATACGATTGCAAGCGATCATTTACTGGAAAATTGTCAGGAAATGGGCGCTTATCTTAAGAGTAAATTGGAAGAATGTAAGGTGAAATACCCTTCGCTTATCGTAGATGTTCGTGGCCTTGGCTTGATCCTTGGCATGCAATTAACGAAACCAGGTCGTGACATCGTAAATGAATGTCTCGAGCAGGGAGCTATCATCAATTGTACAGCAGGGAATGTTTTACGGTTTGTGCCACCGCTTATCATCACAAAACAACATGTGGATGAGTTGATGACAATACTGGATAAAGTTTTAAAAAAACATGCATAAGCTAAAGCTATTATAGTATAATAATTAGGTGCTTATCACCGAATATAGATAAAATATGCGGGCGGTAAAATTTTTGGGGGTTTTAATATGTTGAAAGGCAAAGATTTATTATCGATACACGATCTTACGACAGAAGAGGTGTATGAAATCCTTGACCTTGCCAAAGAATTAAAGGCAAAGCAAAAAGCTGGTGTTGAACATCCTATTTTGAAAGGTAAAACGCTGGGGATGATTTTTCAAAAATCATCAACACGAACTCGTGTATCGTTTGAAGTAGGGATGTATCAATTAGGTGGTACGGCACTTTTCTTATCTGGTAATGAATTACAGATAGGCCGTGGCGAGCCGATTAAAGATACAGCGCGTGTTTTGTCACGGTATCTTGATGGTGTGATGATTCGTACGTTTGCTCATGCTGATGTGGAGGAATTTGCCAAATATGCAGATATTCCTGTCATTAATGCCTTGACGGATTTGCTGCATCCTTGCCAAGTTCTGACAGATTTGTTGACAATACAGGAGCATAAAGGCAAAAAACTCAAGGGCTTGAAGCTCGCTTACATTGGTGATGGGAATAACATGACTCATTCGTTGATGTATGGTTGTGCCAAAGTTGGAATGCATTTTTCGGTGGCGACGCCGCCAGGCTATGAACCAAATGCGGCTGTGACCAAAAATGCAGTGGAAGATGCAAAGATGACGGGTGGTTCTATAACGGTAAGTCATGATATCTTTGCGGCTGCAAAAGATGCTGATATCCTGTATACAGACGTTTGGGCGAGCATGGGACAAGAATCGGAGCGTCAGGAACGTAAAGAAATCTTCAAAAATTATCAAATCAACAAAGAACTTTTACAAACTGCTGATCAAAGAGCAATTGTACTGCATTGTCTGCCGGCTCATCGTGGTGAAGAAATCACGGAAGATGTTATGGAAGATCATGCACAAGTCATCTTTGATGAGGCGGAAAACCGTCTGCATGTCCAGAAGGCAATTATGGCCTTAACAATGTGTGATTAAAACTTTAAAATAATAATTTGGAAAAGAGAGGCGTTTTAAAAATGGCTGATGTAAAGAAAGTAGTACTTGCATATTCCGGTGGTTTAGATACTTCCGTTATTATTCCATGGCTAAAAGAAAATTATAATGGCTGCGAAGTTATTGCAGTTTGTGCTGATATTGGACAAGGGGATGAACTCGACGTAGTTCATGACAAGGCTCTTGCATCCGGTGCGTCGAAAGTCTTTATTGCCGATTTGACGAAACCATTTCTTGAAGAATATGTATGGCCGACTTTAAAAGCCGGCGCGGTTTATGAAGGCAAATATTTATTGGGGACTTCGTTTGCTCGTCCAATTATTGCGAAAGCACTTGTGGAAATCGCGAAACAAGAAGGTGCGGATGCAATCGCTCATGGCGCAACTGGCAAAGGGAATGATCAGGTTCGTTTTGAACTTACGGTAAAAGCGTTAGCACCAAATATCCGTATTATTGCACCTTGGCGTGAGTGGGAAATTAGATCCCGTGAAGATGCACTTGAATATGCGGCAAAACATAAAATTCCTGTTGCAACAAGCAATAAAACATATAGTATGGATAGAAACATTTGGCATTTGAGCCATGAAGGTTCTGATCTTGAAGATCCTTGGAATGCACCGAAAAATGATATGCTGCTTATCTCGAAAGCACCGGAAGATGCGCCTGATAGAGCAGAATATGTAATGGTTGATTTTGAAAAAGGGATTCCTGTTGCAGTAAATGGCAACAAAATGGGTGCTGTAGAGCTTTTGACTAAATTAAATGATATTGGTGCGGCGAATGGTATTGGTATTACGGATATTGTTGAAAACCGTCTAGTGGGAATGAAATCCCGCGGTGTATATGAAAATCCAGGCGGAGCAATTCTCTATTATGCGCATCGTGAGCTGGAATATCTCTGTCTTGACAGACAAACGCTCCATTATAAAGAAGGTATTGCGATCCGTTATGGTGAGCTGGTATATGATGGAATGTGGTTCTCACAGCTTCGTGAAGCACTGGCTGCTTTTGTTGACAGTACACAAGAATCCGTTACCGGTACGGTACAACTGAAATTGTATAAAGGCAATATTATGTCAGCTGGGGCGAAATCCCCATATTCGTTATACAGCAAAGAATTTGTTACGTTTGAACGTGATGAAGTCTACAATCAGGCTGATGCAACTGGATTTATCAACCTTTTTGGTTTGCCACTTAAAGTAAGAGCCTTAATGAAAGAAGAAGCAGGACTTAAAAATGAGTAAAAAACTTTGGGGTGGAAGATTTTCCAAATCGACTGATGAAATGATCAACGAATTTCAGGCTTCTATCTCGTTTGATAAACGTATGTATCACGAAGATATTGCAGGTAGTATCGCGCATGCAACGATGCTGGCCAAATGTGGTATCATTGCCGATGCAGATAAGGACTCGATTATTGCTGGCTTGAAAAAGATATTGACGGATATCGAACAAGGCAACTTTTCATTTGATGTTGCCTTAGAAGATATACATATGAATATTGAAAAACGTCTAACCGATGCAATCGGTGAAGCGGGTGGTCGACTTCATACGGCTCGCAGCCGTAATGATCAGGTCGCACTGGATACCCATATGTATGTACGTAAAGAGGTAGTAAATATCGCTAAGCTTGTATTGGATATGCAGACGGCTTTTGTCGAAACAGCAGAAAAATACAGCGATGTTATCATGCCGGGGTATACGCATTTGCAGCGCGCGCAGCCAATCCTATTCTCGCATCATATGATGGCTTATTTTTCGATGCTCAGTCGTGACTTTTCCCGTCTAAAAGGTGTGTATGAACGAGCTGATATAATGCCGCTTGGCGCGGGTGCTTTGGCTGGTACAACATTCCCGATTGATCGCAGTTTTGTTGCTGATCAGCTTAATTTTGAGTCAATTTATACAAACAGTCTGGATGCGGTCAGTGACCGTGATTATATTCTGGAATTTTTATCGGCGGCATCTATTATGATGATGCATATGAGTCGTCTCAGTGAAGAAATTATCATGTGGTGTTCACGGGAATTTTCCTTCATTGAACTAGATGATGCCCATTGTACAGGCTCAAGTATGATGCCACAGAAGAAAAATCCGGACGTATCAGAACTGGTTCGTGGTAAAACCGGTCGTGTTATTGGTCATCTTATGGCAATGCTTACGACAACAAAAGGTCTGCCGCTTGCTTATAATAAGGATTTGCAAGAAGATAAAGAAGGTCTTTTTGATACGATTGATACTGTAAAATTTAGTCTGGCTGTTTATGCTCAGATGATTCGGGCGATGAAAGTAAACAAAGACGTTATGTTTAAAGCTGTAAGCGATGATTTCTCCAATGCAACGGATTTGGCAGATTATCTGGTAAAAAAAGGTCTGCCATTTAGACAAGCTCATGAAGTATCAGGCAAAGCGGTACATTATTGCATTGAAAAGAAAATTTGGCTGAAAGACTTATCTCATGATGAGTTCAAAGAATTATCACCACTTTTTGAAGCCGATATTTTAGAAGCAATTAAACCGGAAACTTGTGTAAAGAATCGTAACTCGTTTGGTGGTACCTCCTATACACAAGTAGAAAATCAATTGCAGCTTGCCAAAGCAATGCTGGAAAAACAACAGGCCCTTATCGACGAATATGAAAACAAACAGATTCAGATTTAAATAAAGGTGAGCTAACACAAGCAAATTCACCCGCAGAAAATATAAAAGAATATAACCCCAAAAAGCTGATTCCTCTATAAAGGGGAGTCAGCTTTTTGGGTTGAATATTAAGAAATATAGAGCTAATTTAAAGTTGCCAACTATTTTTTTTGATATTTATCAAAGATTTTTCTAAGATTCTATTGTTATATTATAGATGATAAAGCAAAAAATCTAACGTAGAGCATACTTGAAAAAATTATTTACAGGCAATGGTATGATCTAGAGCAAGCTGCTTATTTTCAAAATAACTATATTACAGGGATGGTGATGACTATTAAAAGTATGGATTATTCACATTACATATTGGGACTGGTACTAAAAAGAAATACAATAGAATCGTTTTCGCGGTATCCTTTTTCGATACCAGCAATAGCCAAATTAGATGAAATTGAATTTCATCCGAATGTTACTTTTTTTGTGGGGGAAAATGGGGCAGGAAAATCTACCTTAATAGAAGCTATCGCAATAGCTTCTGCTCTGAATCCAGAAGGTGGATCTAGAAACTTTACTTTTTCAACACAAGATTCACATTCTGAATTAAATAAACACATAGTTTTAAAAAAGGGAATAAAAAGACCGAAAGATTCTTATTTTTTACGAGCTGAAAGTTTTTATAATGTAGCTACTAATATTGATGCATTAGGAGTTGAGGATGCGTATGGGGATAGATCATTACATCATCAGTCACATGGCGAAGCGTTTTTGTCGTTGTTTCTTAACCGATTTTTAGGTGAAGGACTTTATATACTTGATGAACCAGAAGCTGCATTATCACCGATGAAACAATTAAGTCTCATTACTTGTATTCATCAGTTGGCTGCACAAAATTCACAATTTATTATAGCAACACATTCGCCAATTCTTTTGTCATATCCGAATGCATGTATATATAATATAGATGATACTGGTATAAATAAAATCGTATATGAAGAAACAGAACATTTTAAAACAGCACAATATTTTTTTCATCATTACAAATTGATGCTTGATGAACTTATGAAAAGTTAAAAAGACAAAGGGGTTGAGTGTTTTCTTGGCACTCAACCCCTTTTATCTATAGGTGCGAACAGGTTCTATTTATAAAAAGATATATTTTTTGTTAGGCTATAAAAAATCAAGAGAAGATCTTCTTGTCTTAGGATATGACGCTGCAGGTTGTTTTTACCGGACCAGCGGCACCGCCCAAATCAATAATAACATACCAATGATCCGTATCAGGAACATCAATGGTAACGGGTGAGCTTTTATAGTAACCACCAAAATATTTAAAGGCAAGAGAGTCGTTGTATAAGGAAAAATTCATGCGATCCATTAACATTACATTGGCCTGTATATCAAGTGTAACTCTAACTTTATTTCCACCAGCAACAGGACCTAAATCATATTTAATAAAATTCATGTGTACACTTCCATTCTAAAACAGCAAAAATGCTATGATGTATTCATAAGTCTACTTTAAGCATACTTGTCGCAGAGGGTTCTGTAAATGGGAAAAGAGTAGGGAGTTTGTACTAAAAAAACCAATTAATCTGCATAGCGCCTTGAGGCAAGTGGCTTTTTTATATTTTACAATCGATTGGCTACGAAAAAACTGTATGTTTTTGTTTTTTTGTTATCATATTTATTTATAAGAGTCATCTTTTTATTGAACTATACAAAAAAACAATATTGAACTATACTGATTCTCAGATACCTAATAAATATCTCATTGAAATTAAACTAGGAGGTTTTATAATGGAGTTTGTGAATATAAGCTTACCGTATGATAAGAGAAAGATTATAGCAAAAATCAACAAGAATAATTTAGCTGGTGTATTGACTTCGGAAACAGAAAATTATGCAACGAAGTTGTCGCAAGAAGAAATCGTAGAAGCATCCCTGGATGCTCCGATTGGGTCAGATAAATTAGAAGAACTGGTTCGTGGCAAGAAAAAGATTGTTTTGATTAGTTCAGATCATACGCGTCCGGTTCCATCAAAGATTATTACGCCTATATTACTTAAACGAATTCGGCAGATTAAGCCGGATGCAGATATTAAAATTTTAGTTGCTACAGGCTTCCATCGTCCATCAACCAGAGAAGAACTGATTGATAAATATGGTGAAGATATTGTGAATCACGAACAGATTATCATGCATATTTCAACAGATGATGACGCTATGGTTCAAATAGGAACCCTGCCGTCTGGTGGACCATGCATCATTAATCGTATTGCAGCTGAGGCGGATCTTCTTATTGCGGAAGGTTTTATTGAATCACATTTTTTCGCGGGATTTTCTGGAGGCAGAAAGTCTGTACTGCCGGGAATTGCATCTTATAAAACGATTATGGCGAATCACTGCGGAGAATTTATTGATACGAGTGAGGCTCGCACTGGTAATCTTAAAGGTAACCTGATCCATGCTGATATGTTGTACGCCGCAAAGAAGGCAGGTCTTGCATTTATTTTAAATGTAGTATTGGATGGAAATAAAAAAATCATTGCTTCTTTTGCGGGTGATTTAGAAAAAGCACATCAAACAGGCTGCTCTTTTGTAAAAAAAATGTCGGAAGTAAAAAAAATACCTTGCGATATAGCTATTTCGACAAATGGCGGTTATCCTTTAGATCAAAATATTTATCAGGCAGTTAAAGGAATGACAACGGCTGAGTCCGTGAATAAAGAAAATGGTGTTATTATTATGGTAGCAGGCTGTGCTGACGGGCATGGTGGGGAAGGATTTTATAGAAACTTAGCTGACGTAAAAACACCAGAAGAATTTTTAGAAAAAGCAATACATACAAAACGACAGGATACGATTCCGGATCAATGGACCTCGCAAATATTAGCACGTATTCTTTCGAAACACCATGTGATTATGGTGTCGGATCTTGTCGATGAACAATTGATTAAAAACATGCATATGGAGCCGGCCAAAACATTAGATGAGGCTTTGAAACGAGCCTATGAACTGCAAGGCGAAGGGGCAAAGATAACGGTTATTCCGGATGGCCTTTCCATAATTGTAAAAGAATGAGCATAAAAAATAACCTGAGAAACGGAATATATTACAATGAGAAACAATACGAAGGAGACGAGCAGATGATCAAGGCAATGATTTTCGATTTAGATGGAACGATAGGAAATACACTTCCTCTTTGTATCAAGGCTTTTCGTCAGACAATCGAAATGTTTATGAAAAGAAGTATTAGCGATGAAGAAATTATCGCAACTTTTGGACCTTCGGAAGAAGGTACGATTTACTCGCTGATCCCGCAACAGTATGATGAGGGATTAGAAAAATATTTGCATTATTATAAACTTTTTCACAACGAATGTCCAAAAGCATTTGAGGGTATTGTGGAGATCATACAAGATTTAAAGCAAAAAGGCATACGGATAGCAATGGTGACGGGCAAGGGAAAGAAAAGTACAGATATAACCTTAGAACAATATGAAATTGGAGATTTATTTGAACAGGTTGAAACGGGTTCAATCACGGGAAGTGTAAAATTGGCAGGAATGTCAGCTGTTCTCAAAAATTTTGAAATTAAACCGGAAGAAGCCTATTATGTTGGCGATGCACCGACTGATATAACAGCTGCCAGAAAAGCAGGCGTAAGAATGATCTCGGCAGCATGGGCGGAGACCGCAGAAATCGAAAAATTGAAAAAATTAAAGCCAGATTATATTTTTGCGACAATCCATGAATTTGCCAAATTTTGCAACACAATGCCTAGAATTTCCGAATAGTATTTGTTATAAAAATCGCAATTTAGAAAGCAAACATACTTTATTGTAATATAAAATACACCCCTTTCAGAATGGTAATTGGTTTTGATACCATCATTATTACCATTTTGAACAGGGGTGTATTTCTTTTTATTAGGGTGTGGGGAATTTCTACAGCTTGGGTTTTCTATGTGGGTCTATTGGAATAAAGGTGGCTTTTTAAAAACCTTCTAGTTTTGTATTTAACGGCTTATTCGCCACAGAGATCTCCAATCATTTCAAGAATAACATGCCGATTGATAGGAAGGCCTTTGTAAGTACCTTGCACTTTGCACAGGCTTTGGCAGCCTTGCGTCATTGACCCATTGTGAGCAAATTCCGGCTCATCTAATAAAGCTGTCAATGTGATATCGAGATTCTCTATCGGAATGGAAATATGAATGCTGGCAGGGTATTGATTGCCGGTACGGCTGCTGGTCCAAATATGATCATACGTTATATCCGCATTCACATTTACTTGAGTACCATTGCGATTCAAGATGGTAGCAAAAGCATTTCGTTTTCCACCAGAATAAGTATCCCATAACGAAATGGCCCCGCTTGCATCTTCATTAAGTGTCATACCGAGCCACAACCATGCTGGCTTAAGACTTTTGTCTGATGATTTTGCAAGAAGACCTTCCGCCGAGCCAAACCCCCATTGTCTGTCGAACCATGCAGTTGCATGATCAACCTTGTATTCTTTTCCTTTAATCGTAACTGTTCCCTCGATATCCATATTGGGGAATGAAAATTGATAAGAGTTGGTGCCTAGTAAATCAAGAAGACCCGTTGTTCCATTATAAAGAATATTGTTTTTCCTCGGTCTTACAACTACGTCAACATTACCATTTTCTACTGCAAGTTTTAACGTCATTTTTTGGCAATCACCATGAAGGCTCCCAAACTCTGAATATACATTCAATTCTTTATCTGATGCGCCATGAAATGAAGAAGTTGGTCCTGTTTTTGCATTGTCTATCCAAATTTTTTCGGTACCTTCCATTAATAGAAACTCTGTATTATTGACTTGAATTGTACCAGAACCCATAAACATTTGGTGCCATTCAAAACCAATCTGCTTACCTTCAGATTCAAAATTGCAGATGATATACCAGGAATCTGCAGTGGCCTTGGGCTTTGCAGACAAATCTTCCTTGTAGTTTACAAAAAGAGGGATACCGCTATTTTTCATTAAATTTTTCTTTGACATAAAAAAAACCCCTTTACTATTTTTTAAAATTTTTTGGATATTATTTCTTGGCAATTATATACCAAGAAATAATCAGCTCACAATGATTATAAATGAACACTATGTTGATTTATGATCTTGTATTGATTATAATATAAGTAATTAAAAAATACACTAGTCAATAATCTGATTTGTGTTTTATATCAAACAGAAGAACAAGAAATGTTCATTATTAAATTTTTTGAAAGGATATATAAGAATGGATAAACAAATTCCAGACAGAAGAATTAGGAAAACTAAAAAATTATTGCGAGATACACTTTTTGAATTAATGAATGAGAAGTCATTGGATAACATTACCATCAAGGATTTGACAGAAAGAGCGGATCTGAATCGCGGTACTTTTTATTTACATTATCGCGACATATTTGACTTGCTCGAGCAAAATGAAAGAGAAATGCTGCAGGAAATGAGTGAAATTTTAAAAAAAATCGACCCTTCCGTATTTGTTGAGTATAATTTGAAAAATAAACCATACCCTCCTTTGGTTGAATTATTTGAATGGTTTAAAAATAATTTAAATTGTTGCAATGCACTCATGGGTCCCAATGGAGGTATTTCATTTTTAGAAAGAACCAAAACCGTGATTGAAAATGAATTTTACAAAAGACAAAATATAATGGACGGAAAAAATAGTGATTCAGCATTCAGTGAATATTTTTATGCCTATATAATCTTTGGATTTTTAGGAATTATTAAACAATGGTTTGAAAGTGGTGCATCAATTCCACCAAAGGAAATGGCACAAGTTTTAATAAAAATTGCATTAAATGGGTTTCAAACAGGGGCAGAAAGCCGGAAATCGCAAAAAAACCAAAACTGGTTAATATTTCCAGAAACGTAAAACCGCAACTTAGAAAACGGAATAGGCCCTATTGTATAAAAAAACTTTCAGAATGGTACTTCAAATAATCTCCATTTAATTTATAGTATGGTGGCAGGGATTTGTTGTTATTGTGGAAAATACTATAGTTATAGTGGTAATGTTGATTTAAAAAGAGTGCAACTAGTCTTCTATGCAGGCTGGTTCATTAGCAAAAAGGGGAAGAATATGAGTATTATACGTCCTAAGATACCAGCACAACTCAATCCCGTAGATACGTTTTCTTTTTATGTACAGGAATTTATGGCGGAGGAATTGCCAATTGAGGAAATTGAAATCTGTGAAGAGTGCCTTGAAGATGAAGCGTTTTTAAAAATTGAAATCCGCAAGAGCACTTTTGAAAAATGTACGTTTCATAATTGTAATTTTGAAAAAGCGACTTTTATAGATGTAGTATTTCAATCTTGTGATTTATCCAATAGTAAATTTGAAGGAGCCTATTTTGAGCGATGCCGCTTTGTCTCCTGTAAATGTATTGGTATAGATATGAGTGATATCGTTATCAAACACACAACATTTGAAGAATCAAATTTGCAATATGCATATTTCATTAAAACGAAAATAACGGATGTTTTATTTGATCGTATTGATTTTACAGAATCCTCCATTATAGAATCACAATTGAAACGCTTTGCTGTTATGAAGTCCACATTTGTGAAGACGAATTTTTTTAAAACAATGCTGACGAATGTTGATTTTAGCAATAGTGAATTGGTGGCACCCTTGGTATCGATTCCTCCAACGGAGCTTAAGGGGTGTATAGTCAATACATTTCAAGCTGCAAATTTAATCGGCCTCTGGGGTATTCAGGTTAAGCCATGAAAAATAGCTTTCTATGAAAAAATAAAAAATCATAGAAAGCTATTTTTTATGGAACTTATAAATGGTGATTTTAGCGAGTCGTTCTTCAATTTAGTAAAACAATTTATAAAACATTTGCCCAATTAAGAGTAAAATAATCGAAAGTAAAAGACGTTGAGCTATTTTTTGCGGGATGTGAGGTAAACATAAAAGACCGATTTGAGAACCAAGGATAGAACCAATCCCCATAGAAATAGCATAAGACCAATTGATGAATCCAGTTTGATAAAATACAATAAACCCTCCTGTGCAGCTGCCCAAAATTAAAACTCTTGTCATTTGAACGGCTTTCATATAATTATGAAAATTTTTAAAATAATAAATAATGCCGAACGTAGAAGAACCAGGACCAAATCCTCCATCATAGATCGCCACTAAAAAGGGAATATATAAATTTGCTTTCATGCTAGACGAAAGCGGTTTATGGATAGCAATGCTGCCAGTCCAGTCTTTATTTTTCATTGTTACCAATAATGCAAAACAAAGCAAAAAAAATGCAACAACATTCATAGTTTGTTCAGCAACCTGGGCCGTTAATAAGGCACCGCATAGTCCACCTGCAAACGCTACGAGTACATTACGAAGTATTGACTTCGTTTGAAGCTGTTTATGCTGGATCAGATAAAATACACTTGAAATAGCAGCGATCCCAGAGGAGAATTTGTTTGTAGCAATGCTTGTTTGAATGGGGATGCCCGTTAACATCATAGCAGGAATCGTAATTAAAGCAGCGCCACCAGCTAATGTACCCAAAAAAGAAGCAATCAATCCAATGAAAATTAAAAGGAAAAATTGATAATCTATACTTGGCAGCAGCGTGCTTTCAAAGATATTACTTATGAATAATATAAGGCCAAGAATAAAAAATATAGCTTTTTTGACATGTGATTTTTGCTTTGACGAGGGGGCGGCTTCTTTTTTCAGTATATGTGTATTCATGACTTTATTTATCTCCTTTGCTTCTTTACATAAATGATATACAATAAATAATAATAAATCCAATATATGTTTTATGATGAATCATAAAATTTTCTTATAAAAGGAGACAAAGCAATGAATCTTCACACGCTTCGTATCTTTACGGCGGTGGCATCGATAAAAAGTGTTACGGAAGCTGCTGAATTTCTTTCGATTAGCCAGCCAGCGGTAACGATGCAGATTCGAAATTTGGAAAGAGAAACTGGATTAAAGTTGATTGAAGCAAACGGCAGGGGGATAAAATTAACGCATGCCGGTAAATTTCTATTTAAACAAGCTGAATATTTATTTGATATGGAAAAAGACCTTGAATATAAATTAGACCAATTTAAAAACGGGGAAATTGAAGATTTACGCATTGCATCAACTTATTTACCCGCTAATTTTCTATTACCGTTAGGATTAGCTCAGTTAAAAAAAGAAGCACCGTCTGTAAACGTAAAATTATATAGTGGTAATTCAACGGAGACATTGGAACGATTAATTCACTATAAAGCCGATGCTGCTTTTGTCGTAAAAGAAGCTTGGCAACAACCAGAGCTTAATCTTATTCATTTAATGGATCTTGATTTTTGGTTTATTGTTCCTAAAGGACATAAATATGCTGGCAAAGAAATATCATTATCTGATTTAGTACAAGAACCATTTTTGTTAAGGGAAGAAGGAAGTTCAACAAGGGAAATCTTGTTTGCTTTATGTAAAGTCCACGGTGTGGCAAATCCTAAAATAGGCGTACAATTTTATGGGCTGAATGAATCAATTCATGCTGTTATCGCTGGCTATGGGACGATGCTAGACCCTTCACTGGCAGTAGCAGAACATTTGCAGCGTAATGAGGTTGGGCGAGTTCGTGTAAAAGGAATAAAAATAAAACGTCCAGTATATTTCTGCAGTCGAAAGACAGACAAAGAAATATCGCCCTCTATCATAAAAATTCTTGAGATCATAAAACAAAAATTTGTTCATTCCTAGCCGCACTACAATAAGCTTTTTTTAGATTAGACACAATCGGGATTATGTTGTCATAACAGTATTAACATATTCTTAATAAAAACGTAACCATTTACCCTCCGTAAGACATTAAAATAAAAGAATACAAGATATTTACAGTAACGGAGGGATTTTTGTGAAACAAGAAAAAAGTTTGCTTGATCTATTTCAAGAAACAAACAAGGGCATTAGCCGTCGACTTTTTTTAGAAACGTGTGGTGCTTCTCTAGTAGCTGCTGCTTTACCGATAAACCTGACGAAAGTATTCGCAGCTGAGGCAGTTGCTTCAGCAGGTCATCTGACACTTACTTGGAGCCTTGATCCAAAAACTACACAAACGATTGCCTGGGCTACAGAAGAAAACAGTGAAAAAGGTAGCTTGCAAGTCATAAAAACGAGTATTTATAAAAAAAGTGGTTGGGAAAAAGCGGTTATTATAGAAGCGGATCATGAACTTTTCAAAACCAATACAGAAAGTGTTATGCTTCATTATGCTACGGCTGTCTCCCTGAAACCTGGAACGATTTATACATATCGTGTCAAAATCGATGATAATTGGAGCGAACCTTTGCAATTTTCTACACAACCAGATAAAGTAGATTCTTTTAAATTTCTTGTTTTCGGAGATTCACAAAGTGGACTGCCTAAAAACCCAGAATATGGGCCATGGCAAAAAACAATCAATAATGCTTATGCCGCTCATCCCGATGCCGCATTTTTTATGAATGTCGGAGATCTTGTTGAAGTGGGGCAAGACTATGCTCATTGGAAAAACTGGTATGCCGCTGCAAAAGATGTTATTGATAAAATTCCTAGCATGTCGGTACCGGGGAATCATGAAACATATGATGTACCGGAAGAAAATCATTCCGTTTTGCCGCTCTATTTCAAAAAACAATTGCATCTGCCAATGAATGGACCCGATGCACTCAAAGGACAAGTATATTCTTTTGATTATGGCAATACACATTTTGCGGTTCTAGATAGTCAATTGGAGGAAGAACATTCCTACGTTGACCATATGCTGGAACTTCAAGCAAACTGGCTTGATCAAGATCTTACAAACAGCAAACAGGAATGGAAGATTGTTTTGTTCCATAAAACCCCGTACTATAACAAGGCTACCCGTTCGAATGAACAAGTAAAAGCAGTTTTGACACCTGTTCTCGATAAACATCATGTCGATCTGGTTATCAATGGACATGATCATGGCTATTCACGTACCTATCCGATTTATCAGGATACGTTTGTTGATACGCCGGCAAACGGAACCGTATACCTAGTTGCTGGGCGCAGCGGCAATAAATATTATACGGATTTATCGCCTAAAGTATGGGATGCCTTTTTCCACGATCCACAAGCTGAACCGAATTATATAACGATTACGGTTAATCAAAAAGTTCTTACCATAAATGCCTATACACAAAGTGGTGAATTGATTGATGTATATAGTATCGATAAGCAAAAACAAATCGATATTCCACGCACGAGTTTACCAGAACCATCCAACAATACGCTTTTAGTCATTTGGGGGAATCTACTGCAAACACCTTTAGTTGTAGTACCGCCACAAAAAATATCCGGTGTCTGGCATATTCCATTACGCAGTTTTATCGAATTCATCGGTGGTCAGATAGATGGTGATAGTGAGGGGAATATTATTGCATCGTATCAAAAAACGACTGCATTATTAAAACTTAACGCTACACAGGCAAATCTAAATAGAGAAGTGTTTACTTTGACCTATCCACTTACCTTGCTTAAGGGAACAGCCATGATATCGGTTGATGATGTCAAGACAATGTTTAACTTCCAAAGTCGCTACGACAAAGCAACGAATATGTTGTTCGTTGTAAAATAAGGATCGGGAATTTATTCAAAAAATGAATGAACGCCCTGAGTCTAAAAATTTGCTAGGGGATACAGCCAATTACTGACTTTTAAGGTATATTGGAATTATTTATGAGAGACGTTTCGTAAAAATATAAAAGACGATATAGATTAGGCCATTACAAGCCAAATTTATATCGTCTTTTTTGTATGTATTTCATTTTTTTTCAGGCAAATATTCACCAAACATTTTTTGCAATTGAACTTTTGCCCAAATACGTATATCTGGATCAGTGGTATTTAGTATACTGCGGAGGTTATCTAATAAATCTTCCGTTTCTTCATTGCTATTCGGAATTTGTTTTAAGTCTAATGAAGTATGAGTTCCCGTTAATAACCAATCAAAGGATACACTACAATTATTGGCTACGGTGAATAGATAACTAATACTAGGTTTTCCACCCCGCTCTGTATTTTTCACATAAGAGGATGATACATTCATTAAATTAGCAAGGTCTTGCTGTGACATATTAGCAGATTTTCGCGCTTCTTGTAATCGTTTTCCTATTTCTAAATAGTTAGGTTCCATAAAATAAAATCCTTTCTATAAAAGCATATATTTATAACTTTAATATTGACTAAGAACAAATATGTGTCTATAATAAAGGTGTAGATCAGATAGGGAAATAAATAAGTGTCTTGAACTATTTGTTGATATGAAAGCATGACAAATAAGATTTTTCAACGTAAATGTTAAAAATAAGTAGAATTCATATTTATTTTTGGTGGGGTGCTTTTTATCAAAAGTATTATTGCACAATAAAAAAAGCTTGTTTGGTTAAAAACTAAACAGTCTTGATCAAAACTATCAAAGTAGAAAAAGACTCTTTAAAACGGTTCGATAATTCCGTCATGTATTCCTTTCAGAAAAAAGAAAAACGGGAATTTATATGGGCAAATCTAGTTGATTGCAACCCATACTGTATTGTTTCGCTTCCATATATTGCTATAGCAATTATAACATAATTAAAAAGAAGAAAACACGTGTGAAAACAAAATTCATCTTTATCTATGGAAATTTGTATCTTGTGAAAGGCGGGGATTGCTTTGGAAAATTTGGCGGAAATTCGTAAGGCAAAGGGGTGGTCACAACAGGAGTTAGCAGATAAATCTGGGGTTTCACAAACTTATATATCGGAATTGGAAGCGAATAAAAAACAGCCAACGGTTCCGATTGCACAAAAACTGGCTTTGGCTTTAGGTGTCAGTATTGGGGAATTATTACAACCTAAATCGTAAATTTATTTATGTACGATATGGGAATTAAAATCGGAAAATTCTGTTATTTATAAGGAGGGAACATAGATTGGCTGAAATTTTATTTAATGAAACAAATATGAGACTGCGAATAGAAGCTGAGTCTTGGGAAGCAGCTGTCGGGATTGGCGGGGAACTATTGGTTGCACAGGGTTGTGTGGAGGAATCGTATATTGATGGAATGATTCAAAATGTCAGCCAGCATCGTGTAGATGTTGTCATTGCAGAAGGAATTGCCATTCCGCATACGCGCTATGAAGATGGAGCATTCCGAACGGGAATCAGTTTAGTTACGTTGAAGACACCATTATCTTTTTCTGGGTCAAAGGAAATGGTCAAGGTAGTGCTTTGCTTTTCGGCAATGAATCTACAGGATTATTGGCATATGGTGTCGTTTGCACTCGATCTGATCGAATACGGCGTGCTGGACCAGTTGACAGAGGCAAAGACTTTGGAGGAGGTGAAGTCGATCGTAGCTCTATGCTGAAAGGAGGATTTATTATAAATGAAGCAGATAAGCGAAATGTGTTCATTACGATTTGTGCCATAAAAGGCAGGCTTGGAATGGGAGGGTGAATTATGCAACAGGAACAGCAAGGGGAAAAACCTTATGTTGTGGTAATCGGGGGAGCAAATATTGATATTGGCGGGCAAGCATTTGAACCTCTTGTTTTGAAAGATTCAAATCCGGGAACGATATCAATGAAACTGGGTGGTGTAGGGCGGAATATTGCCCATAATATGAGCTTGCTTGGACTTCATGTATGTTTTATTACTGCTTTTGGTGAAGATGTTTATGCGGCAAAAATCGCTTCTTCCTGCAGTGAGCTAGGGATTGACAGCAGTTCGTCAATGCATGTCCAGCATGGTTTTACATCCACGTACCTTTTCATTGAGGGGAAGGATGGGGATATGGAGGCAGCGATTGCGGATATGGCACTTTATGAACAAATCACACCGGAATTTCTACAGACCAGGGAATTTTTATTGCAGAAGGCAGCGGTTATTGTTGTTGATACGAATATTCCAGAAAACTCAATCGCGTGGATTGCAAAGCATTGTCGGACACCGATTTTTGTTGATCCTGTATCGACGACGAAAGCGATGAAATTACAAGCGGTATTGGGATTCATTCATACGCTAAAACCAAATCTGCTTGAGGCAGAAATTCTTTCTGGTGTGAAAATTACAGATCGTGTTACGTTGCATCAAGCGGTCGATGTTTTATTAGCTACAGGCTTACAGCGCGTTTTTATTAGTATGGGAAAACAGGGCGTTATGGCGGCAGATCATAGGGGATGTAAGATGCTGCCCTGTATCAAGACCACACCAGTCGGTATGACCGGCTGCGGCGATGCGTTTATGGCAGCGCTTGTCTGGGCCTATTTGAACGAACTGGAATTAGAAGAGTCTGCAAAGGCTGGTTTGGCAGCGGCTTCTTTATGCATTGAATATCCAGAAACCGTAAATCCGAATTTGAATCAAAAACATCTTAAAGAACGAGCAAATTTTACAGAATATTCCGTTTCTACAATATAAAATATAAAGGTGGTCATTTTATGAATTTAGAAAAATATTTAGAAATCAGCAAAGAAGTAAGTGCAGCGATAAAAAATAAACAAGCGGTTGTTGCCTTGGAATCTACGATCATTTCTCATGGTATGCCTTATCCAAAAAATGTGGAAACTGCACTTCAAGTGGAAGCAGTTCTGCGTGAACATGGCGCTGTACCCGCCACAATTGCTGTAATTGGTGGAAAACTAAAAGTCGGTTGCTCGAAAGACGAAATTGAGTATCTGGGCAAGAGTGGTGCGAAAATCAATAAGGCAAGCCGCCGGGATCTTGCTGTTTTGACAGCACGTCGTGCAGATGGTGCTACTACGGTAACAACAACGATGATGATTGCTCATATGGCTGGAATTTCGGTTTTTGCTACAGGCGGAATCGGTGGCGTACATCGTGGTGCGGAAACAAGTATGGATATTTCTGCGGATTTGGAAGAAATAGCGCATACACCAGTTTTGGTAGTTTGTGCGGGAGCAAAGTCTATTCTTGATTTAGGCTTAACGTTAGAATATCTCGAAACTCACGGTGTCCCTGTGATCGGCTACCAAACGAAAGAATTACCAGCATTTTATACTCGTTATAGCGGATTTGAAGTAGATTATGAAATCGATTCTCCAAAGGAACTGGCGAAAGCATTCCATACAAGTCAGGAAATGGGTTTGTGTTCAGGAATGCTAGTGACGAATCCAATTCCTAAAGAATATTCGATGGAACATGAAGTCATTGAACAGGCAATTGCAAAAGCTGTGGAGGAAGCTCGCGTAAAGGGGATTCATGGGAAACAAACAACACCGTTTTTACTGTCCAGGATTAAAGATGTTACGGGAGGTCGCAGTCTGGAAGCCAATATTCAGCTTGTTTATCATAATGCGAAACTCGCCGCACTGACGGCGGTAGAATTGTGCAAATTAGAAACTGTCTAGAATTAGTTAAAACTTTAAGGAAAGGTGATTTTGTCTTGTGAATGTTATATTTTTGCTGACAGGGCTGGCTTTTGTGTTTGCTGTAGGATGGTTTATGAGTTCAGATCGTAAGAAGATTCGTTTTAAGAATATTGGTATTTTGTTTTCGCTGCAAATTATGATTTCTTTTTTGTGTTTGAATACATCAGGAGGTATCTATGCACTTACGGAAATTTCCAGTTTTTTTAGCTGGCTTATGGCGCAGGCTTCGGGTGGGGTTGATTTTGTTTTTGGTGGTTTTGTTTTGAAAGAAGGGGCTGCGGTATTTTTCTTTATTGTTTTGATGCCAATTGTCTTTATTTCGGCACTGGTTGGTATTTTGAACTATACAAAAATTCTACCTTTTATTATTCATTGGACAGGGTGGGTTTTGAATAAAGTTGCACGCATGGGAGAACTGGAAAGTTATTTTGCCATATCGACAGCGATTTTAGGGCAGCCGGAAGTGTTTTTAACTGTGAAAGAGCAGATTCCCAAGCTGACAGAACAGCGACTCTATACGATTTGTGCCTCGGCGATGAGTGCTGTGAGTGCGGCAATGCTGGCATCTTATATGAAGATGGTTCCCGGGCAGTATGTAGTAGTTGCGGTATTTTTAAATGTTTTATCGGCATTAATTATTTCCTGTATTGTGAATCCGTATGAACCGGAAGCGGATGATGAACTTGTGAAAATTCCGAAGGGGAACAAAGATCCTTTTTTTCAGGTATTGGGAACATATATTTTAGACGGGTTCAAATTGGCTGTTACCGTAGGGGCGATGCTGATTGGCTTTGTTTCGCTGGTAACTTTTCTAAACAGTTCATTTGATGCTTTTTTTGGTATGACGTTTACGACTTTGATCGGTTATGTTTTTGCGCCCATTGCTTTTGTTATGGGGGTTCCGGGTCAGGATATCGTCCAAGTCGGCAGTTTGATGGCTACGAAATTAATCACGAATGAATTTGTCGCGATGGGAACTTTACACGAATTGGCAAGTAATTTGACGCTAAAAGCAAATGCCATTATTTCGGTATATTTGGTTAGTTTTGCTAATTTTGGTACGGTCGGTATTATTACAGGCTCGATTAAGGCTATAAATGAAAAATCTGGTTTCCATGTGGCAAAATTTTCGATGAAATTATTAGCCGGTGCAACGTTGGCGTCTATTCTTAGTGGAACCATTGTAGGTCTGTATTTCTAAAATTAAAGTATTAAATTAGGGTATAAATCGAATTAATAATTTTATTAAAAATATTTAATTCAACTTAGACGTATGGAGGTTTTTCTTATGAAAAAAATAATTTTGGATTGTGATCCAGGGCATGATGATGCACTGGCTATGATGCTGGCACTTGCATCGCAGGATATTGAACTTCTTGCAATTACTACATCGGCGGGGAATCAGACACCACAGAAAACTTTGAAAAATGCGATGCGTTTGCTGACTTTGATGAAACAACAGAATATTCCCGTGGCAGGTGGCAATCAAAAACCTTTGTTAAACGAACTGATTATTGCTGATACTGTACATGGAGAAAGTGGATTGGATGGTGCGGTGCTGCCGGAACCGGATTTTAAAGCACAGGCTATGACGGCAATTGAATTGATCGCTAAAACTTTGCAGGAAAGTAAGGACTTGATTACTCTCGTAGTTACTGGACCGATGACGAATGCGGCCTTATTTCTTGCTGTATATCCAGAGCTTAAAACCAAGATTGAGCAGATTGTATTTATGGGCGGTGCTATGGGACTGGGGAATTGGGCACCATCTGTCGAATTTAACATCTTTGTTGATCCACATGCCGCTAAAATGGTTCTGGGTTCTGGCATACCAATCGTTATGGTACCACTAAATGTTACACATAAAGCACAAATTTTAAAATCGGAAATTGCAAAAATTCATGAAATCGGAAATCCTGTGGCGGATGTTTTTGCCGGTTTGCTTGATTTTTTTGAACGGTATCATGAAGATCCAAAATGGAGATTTAAAGGTGTGCCATTACATGATCCCTGTACAATCGCATGGCTTATAGATCCAACGATATTTCAAGAAAAATTTTTAAATGTAGCGGTTGAAGTGGATGGAGCACTTACGCAGGGCGAAACCGTGGTGGATTATTATGACTTGAGTCATCGCCAGAAGAACTGCAAGGTTTTGCTCGATATCGATCGTGATGCATTTATTAAAATGCTTATGGATGCTCTGAAAACGTTTCATTCGCAATGAAGAATATGTGAAAATGACGTGATTTTTGTTTAAAAAGAAACAGAGGCACTGTCCCAAAGTGGGGCAGTGCCTCTGTGGCTGTCAACCGATAAAATTAGTATACCATATTTATTTGTCCAAATACTGTTTTTTCATTAAAAAATAAAAAGGAATACCGATAATGAGACCGCCGAGACCAATTAGAATTTTCTCTAAATCAGATTGGACAAGCAGCCAAACACTTACAATGACAGAAATGAGTGGAATAACGGGTCCAAAGGGAAGGCGAAGGGAGCTTTTTTCTGTGGGATTTTTCTTGCGAAGGACAATAACGGCCAGGCAGGTTGGGAGATACTGGGTAAATCTCGATACTACACTGATGGCTGCCAGCTGAGTAAAGGAGCCGGAAAGTGCAATGAAAATCGTCAAAATTGCTGAAAAAGCAATGGCTACATAAGGTGTGCCATATTTGCTGTATCTTGAAAATACAGGTGGCAGTAATTTATCATCAGCGATGGCTACAATGTTTCGTGGTGTTAAAAAAGAAGCAGCAATATTGATGCCGCCAATTGAAATCAATGTACCGGCCGTTACAAGAATGCCACCAACTGGACCCAAAAATTCAGATGCTGCGGTGGCAATCGGTGTCTGCGTATTGGCGAGTGACGTGCCTAAAATGCCGATCGAAACTGCCTGGATGGAAAGGTAAAAAGCTGAAACAATTAGCATCACAACAAGAATTGCTCGAGGCAGATTCTTTTTTGGATCATCCATGTCTTCGGCGGCCGAGGAGATGGATTCAAATCCGGTAAATGCATAAAATATGAGTAATGCCGCTGCACCAAACGAGCTGGTTTCAGTTACTTGAGTCGTAAAAAACGGGGTGAAATTTCCACCGTTTATAAAGAAAATACCGACACTGATGAAAAGGAGCAGTGGCAGAATTTTCCCAATCGTAACAATGTTATTGAGGATTTCTGATAATTTTACGCCAAGAATATTAATAATAGCAAGAAATGTAATTAAGGCAATGATAATGCTGTTTTTGTAAATAGGTTCACTGGCTATGGGCCATACGGCTGAGAGTGCCGTGACAAAACCATTGGCCATTGTGGCCCAGGCAAT
This sequence comes from Propionispira raffinosivorans DSM 20765, assembly GCF_000381065.1. Taxonomy (GTDB): domain Bacteria; phylum Bacillota; class Negativicutes; order Selenomonadales; family Selenomonadaceae; genus Propionispira; species Propionispira raffinosivorans. The sequence goes on from NZ_KB905856.1 coordinate 77,230, forward strand.
AATACTGACTGCTGCTTTCATAAAGCCGACTTCAAAACCGACAAAATCCCCAAAAGCGGCTTTTGCATAGACATAAGGACCGCCGTTTTTCTTGAAGAGACCGCTGAGTTCGGCAAAACATAATGCCATTGAAATTGCTAAAATCATATCAAATAAAATCACAATCAGGGAAAATGAACCAGTCAATGCGTAAGCTTTATTCGGCAGTAAAAAAATACCGGAGCCAATGATCGCATTGATTCCTAATAAAACAATGCTCCAAAAACCAAATTTGTTTGTACTCATAGAATCACCTATTTTCTTTAAGATTTTTCAAGTAAGAGCTTAAATAATTTACGCATATCTTGATTTACACCAGATAACATTTCTGGATGCCATTGGACAGCTAGGATAAAGGAACCTGTTTCTTTTTCCATTGCTTCAATAATACCATCAGCAGCGGTTGCTGTAATTTTAAATCCGGGTGCCAGGTCTTTAACTGACATATGATGGAAGGAATTGACTAAGGTTTGTGAGCCGAAAATTTCGTAGAGATAGGAGTCCTTTTCAATTTTCACGGAATGTGAGACTTGTGTTGGTGTATGTCCCTGCGAATGTTTGATATAGGACCCTTCAGATAAAGAACAGTCCTGATATAAAGTTCCACCACAAGCTGTATTGATGATTTGAATGCCGCGGCAAATGCCAAGAATTGGTTTTTTCATTTCGAGTGCATATTTGATGAGTGCCAGATCAAAGGTATCACGCTGCGCGAGGGTCATGCCAAGCAGATGATGTGGTTCTTCACCGAATAACAAAGGGTTCACATCATATCCACCAGAAATAACGAGTCCGTCAATACATGCAAGTTGTGCTTTGATGATTTCTTCATCGGTATTTACAGGGATAATCAAAGGAATACCACCTGCGTCGAGGACGGATCTTACATAGTCGTGATTTACATAAGCTCTTGGATAACCTGGAAACATACCGCCTTCATCAAACATGATGCTGCCAGAGATTCCGATAATTTTTTTCATGGGTAGTTCACTCCTTGGTTCGATGTGTAAATTGAATGAATAGATTTTTAATTCATTATATAGCATCATAATACATTTCTTTGAAAAAATAAATAGTAAAAATACATGTTTAGTCAAGTTTTTTGCGGATGGCTTTATTGAGCATGATTTGTAGAATTTCAGCATCGGTTTGGGTCATGCCCTGGCAGGCTAATTGACCAAGGTTTTTAATTGATTGATCGACATTTTCATCGACGATTCCTTCATTGCCGGTTACTCGTGTTTCATCAAGTGCCATTAGGACTGCTTTGTAGGCTGAGGCAGCAGATGTGGATACTTTCATCGCGCAGCTGTTTGACGCACCATCACAGATCATACCAGCTACATCTCCGATCATATTTGAAATTGCCATGTTTACGCAGATGATATTGCGTTTTAAAAGCCAGGCCATGCCGGCGGCAGCACCCATCGCGGCGGTTGTTACAGCACATAAAGCTGATAATTTTGGCAGCTTATCATGAATATAGATCGCGGTCATATGTGATAAAATAAGGGCTCGAATCAATGTTTCACGATCTACCTTTAGATATTCAGCCACCACAACTACGGGCATGGTAGCCGTTATTCCCTGATTCCCTGAACCGGAATTTGTCATCGCCGGGAGGTTGGCTCCGCCCATGCGGGCATCGGAAGCAGCCGTTGTCCGCATGAGGAGTTGAGTCAAAAGACCGTCGGGTAGGAGTCCTGTTTCAATTTGACGATTCATGGTCGCACCGATATGCAGACCATAGGTACCGCGCATCCCTTCGGCTGATAATGAGATATTGAGATTGGCCGCATCATGAATAAAATCAATTTGTTCAATGGGAACTTCTGTGGCAAATTCAAAAATATCCTCCATTTGCAGGTCGGCTAAGGAATACACAATGGGTTCGGCTGTATTATCTTGCTCAGTAGAAGCTTCAAATAAAGTCAGATCATTTTTTTCGATTTTAATGATATTGGTATGCGTGTCAGCAATTGTTACTCTTGCCCATTGCTTACCATGAAATACCTGAGCTTGTGCGAAGAGGATATTGGGGACATCGGCGATTGAAAGTTCGACACGATGTTCTTTGACCATACATTTTGCATCGGCAATTTGTTTTTCTGTAAGTGTCTTTAAAACTTCAAGCTGCCCTTCCGGATCACCACCGATAGCTCCTACGGCTGCGGCAATCAATAAACCTGTAGTTTCTGTGCCGGGAACGGTTACGCCCATACCGTTTTTCATGAGATTGGCTGATACCTTTGCTTGGATTTTTTCTACAGGCAAGCCTAGGGTTTTGGCCGCCGTCGCTGCAGCTAATGCCAGTGAGATTGGTTCCGTACAGCCGAGTGCGGGAACGACTTCTTTTTTGATGACTTTAATCAATTCGCTCCATTTCAAATTATGGTTGATCGATTTTTGATGCATCATTGTCATACCTCCTGTGGATTTATCGCCATTCATATGTAAGAAAAAAGCTTAAAGGGTTTAAATCTTTAAGCGGTCTAATTCAAGTTTTTATACTGCTTATTTTTTATCTATGAGATGTAATTTCTTTAAATTATATATATGTCTAGTAATCATATAATTTCATATTCTAAATTGCAATATAAATCTAACAGAAAAGGAAATTATGGAAAAATTTCATTGTAATCAAATAAAAACGGCTTATAATAAAATTGAGTCTATATAAGTTGCATTAAATGTTCTATATCCCATGCTTGGCAGACTGATAGGCTAGATGTAATTCCTTTAATGCATTATATATAATGAAATTTAAATGAGGTGAATTTATGATTGATTTCCATAAACGGATAGTAGCTTTTCTTGCTGTGCTGGCAATTTTTTTGCTGGGTTATACAGCAACATCGCTTGCTGGGGGAGATGTTACTGCAAAAACGACGGCCATTGAACCGACAACAACCTGGGCAGTAGAAAATATGCCAGAAGCAGATCGACAGCATTATGCAGGGGAATTTTGGCGCCTTGATGCAGAAGATAATGAAGATCTGCCAAAGAATTTTCGTACGAGCCTGGATACAGTAGGAAAAGTAAATGGTATTCTGCCGGATAGTACGGGGATGGATAAACTGAAAATATCTGGCAGCGGTCAAATGTCAGAGTCGGGTATGGAGGGGTTGCTGGAAACCATAAGGACAAAAACAGATGTCCCTATTTATATTGTCGATCTGCGTCAGGAAACGCATGGATATTTGGATGGTACAGCTGTGAGCTGGTATGGTAAACGTAATTGGGGAAATATTGGTAAAAAAACAGAGGATATTATCAAGGCGGAATCGGTTCTTTTGCAAGACGCACTAGCTGTGGAGACAAATGTGTATCCTTTAGATAAATCAAAACATAAGGCGGAAGATGCGGCGATTACTTTTACACCACTGGAAACAAAAACGGAAGCGGAAGTTGCGGCAGAATATGGTGCAAACTATTTTAGAATTACTTCGACGGATCATATTTGGACAAGCCCGGAAAATATTGATCGTTTCATCGCTTTTTATAGGACTCTGCCAAATGATGTGTGGCTGCATTTTCATTGTATGGCTGGAGAAGGTCGAACCACCACATATATGGTTCTTTATGATATTTTAAAAAATGGCATGAATGTTTCTCTTGCTGATATTGTAGCTCGTCAGTATGTTATTGGCGGCATTGATATCATGGCAACGAATGAATCAAACAAAATGACTCATGCAGCTGCACCAGTGACTGATACAGCAATAAATAGTTGGAAGCAAAGCTTTGGACAAGAACGTACAGAAATGATACCTTTGTTTTATCAGTATGTTCGTGAAAATCCAAAACTAGATATAAGCTGGTCGGAATGGCTGCGTCGTGAGAAAAAAACAATATGATCGGTTTTTACTGTTAGAGCACTTATATAAATAAATACACTAAGAGAGGAAAAATGTACTTTCTAGAAATACTACATGTAAAATATTTAGATTAAAACACGAAAAAAATGATATTTTTCTTGACTGTTGTATATGATGCGGAATATAATGTATACATTGTATTTCCGGGAGAGAAATATATACACTTTGTCAAATATCGTAAGGGGATGTATATCAATGGCTGAAATTAAATTTGAAGCAACAAAAACTTTTAAGGAAAAACCAGATGTATCCAGCATCGGTTTTGGAACACATTTTTCCGACTATATGTTTGAAATGAATTATAATCGCGAAGACGGATGGCATGATCCTAAGATTGTACCATATCATGATATTTCAGTAAGTCCGGCTAATACAACACTTCATTATGGGCAGGCTATTTTTGAAGGTATGAAAGCATTCCGGCAGCAGGATGGCAAAATCGTTATTTTCCGCACGTTGGATCATTTGAATCGTTTAAACAATTCAGCACGGCTTTTAGATATTCCAAAGGTTGATATCAATACGGTTCATCAGGGATTAAAAAAATTGATTGAAATTGAAAAAGAGTGGGTACCGGCTAAGCTTGGTCAGAGTCTTTATATCAGACCATTTATATTTGCAACGGATCCTTATCTTGGTGTCAGTGTCAGTGATACATATAAGTTATTGATTATCCTTTCGCCAGTAGCCGCTTATTATGCACATGGTTTTGCACCAGTCAAGATTATGGTTGAAGATCATTATGTACGTGCAGTACCGGGGGGGCTTGGTGAGGCTAAGACACCAGCAAATTATGCGGCCAGTCTGCATGCAGGGCTTGTGGCGCATGAAAAAGGGTATGATCAGACATTATGGCTTGATGGCGTAGAACGTAAATATATTGAAGAAGTCGGGTCCATGAATATATTATTTAAAATTAAGGGAGAGATCGTTACACCGTCGCTTTGCGGGAGTATTTTAGGCGGGATCACGAGAAAAACGGTACTTGCTGTAGCTAAAGAGTGGGGCATACCAGTTTCCGAACGACGTATTACGATTGATGAAGTTTGTGAAGCTTATAAAAATGGCGAGCTTGATGAAGTTTTTGGCTCTGGTACAGCAGCGGTTATCTCACCAGTCGGATTGCTTAGTTATAAAGGACAGGATATGATTATCAATGAAGGTAAAATTGGTTCGTTTTCCCAAAAAATGTTCGATCATATAACGGGATTGCAAAGTGGACTTATAAAAGATACACAAGGATTTATTGAAGGAGTAACTAAAATATAATTTCCCCAAAAGTCTCTCGATCATTGCGAGAGGCTTTTTTTTGAAAAAAACAAATAAAATACGACTTTTATCCTATGAAAATTGCAAATAATTGTGGATTTTTTTTTCGGGTGCAACTTTTTAAAAATATCAGCTGATAACAAAGGATTTTGATATTTGAAAAGAGAATAGAAAAAAGAGGTGTAGTAAAGTTGTAAGAAAGATAAATTGAGGAGTTTTGTATATGTCGTTACAATTAAAAGGATTATTATCAACCATTAGCCTCCTTGATTTAGTCGATATCCTGATAGTAGCATTTATTCTCTATAAGCTATATGTCATGCTTCAAGATACCAGGGCAATTACGCTCGTCAAGGGATTGCTTGTTGTATTGGGGTTGACTATGGTCAGTAATTGGCTAGGTCTGCATGTAATTTATTGGTTGTTGCAAAAAACAGTAACTTTATTGTTTGTGGCGTTGCCAATCGTGTTTCAGCCTGAACTTCGCCGGACGCTGGAGCATCTCGGTCAGGGGAAGCTCTTTGGCAGGTCCGTACTGCTCAATGTGGAGGAAGCACGTTCTTTGGTTAATGAATTGGATCGGGCCGTTATGGTGTTGGCACAAAATAAAATAGGGGCGCTGATTGTTTTGGAACAAGAGACGGGCTTGAATGATTTTTGTGCGACGGGTATACAAATTGATGGTCTTGTCACTTCAGAATTTTTGATGAATGTTTTTATTCCCAATACACCACTGCATGATGGTGCAGCGATTATTCGTGGTAAGCGGATGGTAGCAGCGGGTTGTTTGCTGCCACTAACGGAAGATCGGACACTCAGTAAAGAACTTGGAACAAGGCATAGAGCTGCAATTGGTTTATCAGAGCAGTGTGATGCTATTGTCGTGATTGTAAGTGAAGAAACGGGAACAATATCCATTGCTCAAAATGGGAAAATCTATCGTCATTTGGATTCTGAAAAATTAAAGCAAAGTCTGCAGCCGCTATTTGCACCGCAGCCAACCACGCTTAAAGGCGCTTTTGCGAACTGGAGGCATGGAAAATGATAAATCTTGTTCAAAAGAATTTACCAGCAAAAATTATTGCTTTGCTTGTTGCTATTGTTTTATGGTTTTTTGTTATGAGTGATCAAAATCCATCTATGGATAGCAGCTTTTCGATTCCGGTAGATATAGTAAATGCACCGGATGGCTATAAAATCAGCCGCAATGTGGATACTGTAACCTTGAAAGTCCGTGGAGCACGTTCCTTGTTTGCAACAACTTCTGCTTCGGATCTAAAAGCCTATGTTGACTTAAAAGGTATCACGGAAGGCAGACATGCGGTGAAGATCCAGTCGATATTGCCACCGGGGTTTGAACTCTTAGAAACATCGCCGGAGACCATTTCTTTTTCAATTGATAAAATCATACAAAAGCAAATTCCAGTTGAACTGGCTGTTGCGGGAGCACCTGAGACAGGTACGACAGTCGGGAAGGTTCTGCCGTCCGTGCAGAGTGTTACCATTGAGGGACCAGGCAGCGTTATTGATACAGTCACTCGTGTTATTGCAAATGTGAATGTGGCAGGGAATCGGAGTGATTTTTCGGTTACAGTTCCATTGACTGCTGTTAATGCCGATGGCAAGGAAGTTGAAAGTGTAAAGATTATGCCGCAGTCTGTTGATGTAGTGGTTGCTATTGTAAAAGGAGTGGCTAAAAAAATGGTTGGCATTAAGCCTGTTCTTGGTTCGGATTTACCAGCTAATTATGTTGTAAATGGAATGAAATTTGATCCGGACAAGATTGAGATTACTGGTGATCAAAAGCTAATTGATCCGATTAGTTTTATTGAAACGGAAAAAATATCTTTAGCGGATATCATAAAACCAGTCAAAAAAGATGCAAAACTGGTTTTGCCAGCAGGAATTACAGTGACAAATGATACAATAACTGTTACTATTGATGTTGCAGAAAAAAAGTAATGGAATAAGGAGGGTACGATACGTGTTACGTATTATAAATTTTCATGTACCTTTTGACGATGAATCTCCATTGACGGACCTTGCAGCAAAACGGTTACAATTACCACCCCAAGCTGTGCTTGAGGTGGTAATTGTTCGTAAGGCTGTTGATGCGAGACGTTATAAAAACGCACCGATTTGTTTTGTCTATATAGTCGATGTAAAAGTATCCGTGCCAGAAAAGAAAGTTTTGGCGAGATTGCGTGGGGACAAAAATGTAGAGACTGCCAAACATCCGGCAGGTGAGTCAGTAGAATATGGGAGCCAAATGCTTGACTGCAGGCCGCTGGTCATTGGTTTTGGACCGGCTGGTATGTTTGCGGCCTTGACACTTGCCAGACACGGCTACCGACCTTTAGTTTTGGAACGAGGTCGTGATGTTGACAGCCGAAGTCGGGATATTCAACATTTTTGGCAAAGTGGTGAATTGAATGAAAGTTCAAATGTGCAGTTTGGCGAAGGCGGTGCAGGCACCTTTTCAGATGGTAAGTTGACGACACGCATTAATGATCGTAAAATGATGGATGTATTAAAAATGTTTGTTGATGCTGGAGCACCGGAAGAAATCCTTTATTTACAAAAACCACATATTGGCACGGATTTACTAAAGACCATTGTGAAAAATATTCGTCAGGAAATCATTGCGTTAGGTGGTACGGTGAAGTTTGAATCGCTGGTAACAGATCTTGGTATCGAGGCTGAACAGTTAAAATATGTCATTGTAAATCATGAACAAAAGATTTTTTGCAATGCAGCTTTAATGGGAATTGGTCATAGTGCCAGAGATACGTATACCATGCTTCATGATAAACAGGTCGCTATGGAGGCGAAAGCTTTTGCAATTGGGGTTCGTATTGAACATCCGCAGACAACAATTGATCAGGCTCAGTATGGGAATGATTCAAAAAGCCCAAGACTTGCAGCAGCCGAGTATGCCGTAACATTTCAAGATAAACAGACGGGCCGTGGAGCTTATTCTTTTTGCATGTGTCCTGGTGGTCAGGTTGTAGCTGCGACATCGGAAGAAAATCAGGTTGTGACGAATGGCATGAGCAATTATCAGCGTGCTTCAGGTATTGCCAACAGTGCTTTGCTGGTTACAGTTACGCCGGATGATTTTGGCACGCAGGTTTTAGATGGCATAACGTTTCAACGTAAGTATGAAAAACTTGCTTTTTTGTGTGCAGGCAGCGATTATAAAGCACCGGTACAAACGGTAGGAGATTTTCTTAAAGGTACAAAGGGATCAATGGATTTTTTGACAAGACCTACATACAGGCCTGGGATAAAACCTGTTGATTTAAGGGAATGTCTTCCAGGGTTCGTTACTGATACATTGCAGCATGCACTGCCTTATTTTGGCAGTAAAATAAAAGGATTTGATGATTCGGGCGCTGTGATGACGGGAATAGAAACACGTTCATCTGCACCGTGTCGAATTATTCGAAATCGTGATAATTTTGTATCCATCAATACGGGTGGGTTATATCCGATGGGCGAAGGTGCAGGTTATGCTGGCGGCATCATGAGTGCTGCGATTGATGGTATGAATGCAGCTTTTGCGTTTATGCGAATTTACAAAGCCTAAATGAAGATTATTTTGGATTGTAGAAAATAAAAAATTTATAGGTCTTGGGAAGAGATGAAGGGAGAATGATTCATGGCTAGACTTTTTGGAACAGATGGGGTGCGCGGTGAGGCGAATATTGATCTTACGCCGGAACTTGCTTATCGATTGGGCAGATCTGCTACGATACTTTTTGGTGAGGATACGCCGCATCAGCCGGTGATTTTAATTGGTCGTGATACGCGTATTTCAGGGCAGATGTTTGAATCGGCACTTGCGGCAGGAATCTGTTCAGCTGGTGGGAAAGCACTTATAGCGGGGGTTATTCCGACACCGGCAATTGCCTATTTAACAAAAAAATTAAAAGCACAGGCTGGTATTGTAATTTCGGCTTCGCATAATCCGTTTCAGGATAATGGAATTAAGTTTTTTGGCGGGAATGGTTATAAACTGCCAGATGAAGTGGAAGATAAACTGGAAGAACATGTACATGAAATTGAAGCTGGCAAACATCTGTTTAGACCAACTGGTGATAAAATTGGTACTGTTGAATATCGGCATGACTTAGTGCAGGATTATATTAATTTTGTTACAGGTACGGCTGATGATAGCTTTAACGGCTTAAAAGTAGTTTTAGACTGTGCAAATGGCGCAGCCTATGAATCGATGCCAACGGTACTTAAACGTCTTGGAGCTAATGTCATTGTAACGAATGCAAAACCAAATGGAGTGAATATCAATGCAGGCTGCGGATCGATGCATTTGGATACTTTGCAAAAAGCAGTACTTGAACATAAAGCTGATTTTGGGATTGCCCATGATGGTGATGCGGATCGCTGCTTATGTGTTGATGAAAAAGGTAATATTATTGATGGTGACCGCATTTTAGTTATGTGTGCACTGGAAATGATGAAAAATGGTCGTCTAAAAGACAATACGGTTGTATCAACGGTTATGGCGAATATCGGTTTTCATCAGGCTATTAAAACAGCGGGTGGTCATGTTGAAGTGACTAATGTTGGGGATCGTTATGTACTGGAAAATATGCTGGAACATGGCTATAATCTGGGCGGTGAACAGTCAGGCCATATCATATTCAGCGAGTTTAGTACAACGGGTGATGGTTTGATTACCGGCATACAGGTGCTTTGCTCGATTAAACGCAGTGGTAAAAAAGCATCGGAACTTTCTGAACTGATGACAAGTTACCCGCAGCTATTGGTAAATGTTCGTGTGGCGACAAAAGATGGCTGGGAAGAAAATGGCGCTATTTGTAAAGCGATTGCTTCCGGGAATGATGAGCTTGGGGAAAGCGGCCGTATATTAGTTCGTCCATCCGGTACGGAATCTTTGATTCGTGTGATGGCAGAAGGTGCTGATCAAGAGCAGCTAGATGTGATTTGTCATCGTATCGCGGGGATCGTGAAAGAAGAACAGGGCTAACGAAAAAGTAAATGAGTCGTTCGAATAGAACCAAAAAGTATCTGTAGAAACAGGGGCTTTTTGGTTCTATTCAACGGTCATTCTTTTATTTGCAATCGAATCTAAAATGTGATAGTATATTTTCAATAGTTATAGTTTTTTCGCAGTGATGTGAAAAAACGTAAGATATCCGATTACAGGCAATGAAGAAGAGAGTACATGTTTGGTGGCAGTTTAGAGATGAAATCCCTGGCTGAAAGATTTCTCTGTTTAGAATATGGAAAGTAGCTTTGGAGTTGCTGCATTGAACTTAAGTAGATGCAGCCGCAGATGCAGCGTTATGGCATTGGAGTTTTATGAGGCTTTGCTTTATAAAAAAACTTAGGTGGTACCACGAGAGTAGTCTCTTTCGTCCTTTGCGGATGAAAGGGATTTTTTTATTTGTATTTTATTTTAGGGAGGATTCTTTTTATGGAAGAAAGTAACATACCAAAAGTTTATGATCCACAATCATTTGAAAAAAAATGGTATAAATATTGGGAAGAAAAGAACTTATTTCATGCGGAGGTAGAAGCCGATAAAAAACCTTACAGCATCGTTATTCCCCCACCAAATGTGACGGGGCAGCTTCATATGGGGCATGCTTTGGATAATACGTTGCAGGATATTTTGATTCGCTGGCGTCGGATGCAGGGGTATAATACACTTTGGATGCCGGGGTGTGATCATGCTGGTATTGCAACGCAGGCTAAGGTGGAAGAGGCACTTCGTAAAGAGGGGAAAAGTCGTCATGATCTGGGGCGCGACAAATTTTTGGAACGCGTTTGGGATTGGAAAAATCAATTTGGCAGTCATATTACGATGCAGCTGCGGAGTTTGGGTTCTTCGTGTGATTGGGAACGGGAACGTTTTACAATGGATGAAGGTTGCTCAAAAGCCGTTCGTGAAGTATTTGTCAGCCTTTATAATAAAGGATTGATTTATCAGGGAACTCGCATTACGAATTGGTGTCCTCACTGTAGTACCGCTCTCAGTGATATTGAAGTAGATCATGAAACCGAAGCTGGTCATTTCTATCATTTGCGCTATCAGGTCGAAGATACAGCTGAGTATGTTCAGATTGCAACAACGCGTCCGGAAACTATGTTTGGTGATACTGGGGTGGCTGTACATCCCGAGGATGATCGTTATAAACATCTAATTGGAAAAACTTTAATTTTACCGCTTGTCGGCAGAAAAATTCCTGTTTTTGCGGATGAATATGTAGATCCAGATTTTGGTACCGGAGCTGTAAAGGTTACGCCAGCACATGATCCGAATGATTTTGATATGGGCCAGCGTCATGGCTTGGAACAGATTGTTGTGCTGAATAATGATGCTACAATGGCAAGCAATACGGGTAAGTATGCTGGAATGGACCGATATGAATGCCGCAAACAACTGATTGCTGATTTAAAAGAACAGGGGTTTTTGATTAAAATTGAAGACCATGAACATGCAGTCGGACATTGTTCACGCTGTCGTACTACGGTAGAACCGCTTGTTTCAAAACAGTGGTTCGTGAAGATGGAATCTCTGGCGAAACCGGCCATTGAAGCAGTAAAAAGTGGAGATATTCAGTTCGTACCGGAACGCTTTACGAAAATTTATACGAATTGGCTGGAAAATATCCGTGACTGGTGTATTTCACGTCAACTTTGGTGGGGACATCGTATTCCAGCTTGGTATTGTGATGATTGTGGTCAGACAAGCGTTGTAGGTGAAGATCTGACAACTTGTCCAAAATGCGGAAGTACGCATATTCATCAGGATGAAGATGTTCTTGATACTTGGTTTAGTTCCGGATTATGGCCTTTCGAAACAATGGGCTGGCCGGATAAGACCCCTGAACTCAAGCAGTTTTATCCTACGAGTGTTTTAGTTACGGGATACGATATTATTTTCTTCTGGGTAGCACGCATGGTTATGATGGGGCTGGAATTTGGCAAGGATATTCCATTTAAACATGTTTTTATTCATGGACTTGTTCGTGATTCGCAGGGGCGAAAAATGAGTAAATCGTTGGGGAATGGTATTGATCCGGTTGAAGTAATCGACAAATATGGAGCGGATACATTGCGCTTCATGCTCATTACAGGCAATACGCCAGGTAATGATATGCGCTTTTACTGGGAACGTGTTGAATCAGCGCGGAATTTTGCCAATAAGTTATGGAATGCTTCTCGCTTTATGTTGATGAATTTAGAAGGATTTGATAAGGGTTTTGTACCGGAAAAGTCAGATTATACATTGGCTGATCAATGGATTTTGAGTCGTTATGCTAAAACCGTACAAGATGTTACGAATAATCTGGAGAAATTTGAACTTGGTGAAGCTGGACGTACGATTTATGAATTTATCTGGAATGAATTTTGCGATTGGTATATAGAATTATCGAAAGCACGTCTTTATGACACCAAAGCTGTTAGGGCTCGCCAGACAGCACAGTACGTGCTTGGTTATGTATTAGAACATACTTTGCGCCTTTTGCATCCGTTTATGCCGTTTATTACCGAAGAAATTTGGCAGCATATTCCGCATGAAGGAGAAAGTGTTATGGTTTCTGCGTGGCCAGCCGATGAAATGAGTAAAATTGACGATGCAGCAGAAACGAATATGACAGCGATTATGGAAACAATCAAATCGATTCGGAATATGCGTGCGGAAGTGAAAGCTGTTCCAAGTAAAAAAAGTGCAGTGGTGCTTCATTTTGCCAGTGAAACGCTTCAAACTGTTTTTGCGTCAAATCAAGGTTATTTAACAGTACTTGCATCCGCACAGCCTATTACATTGGAATCACTGGCAGAGGGCAAACCAGAAAATGCTATGACTGCCGTTGTAAATGGTGTGGAAATTTATTTGCCGCTTAAGGGTTTGATCGATGTGGAAAAAGAAACAGCACGTCTTAATAAAGAACTGGATATGTTGGACAATGAAATCAAACGTGTGACAGGTAAATTATCGAATGTTGGTTTTATTGGCAAAGCACCGGCAGAACTCGTGGAAAAGGAACGGGAAAAACAAAAAGGTTTTGAAGAAAAACGGTCAGCTGTCCAGGAGCGCTTAGTTTATCTTGCTACGTTGTAAAGGACTTGAAAATATGAATTATCAGGAAACATTACTGTATTTAGACAGTTTGAATACATTTGGTATAAAATTGGGTTTGGAACGAATTACAAGTTTATTAGAACGAATGGATCAGCCGCAGAATCGTTATAAAACGATTCACGTTACGGGGACCAATGGTAAAGGATCAACAACGAATATGCTTGCAGGTATTTTGACGCAGGCGAAGATCAAGACGGGGATGTATACATCCCCGCATCTTGTATCTTATACGGAGCGAATGCAAATTGATGGTCACCAAATTCGTGAAGCGGATTTTGCGAATTGTATCAGTCAGGTAAAGTTGTGTGCCGACCAGATGGTTGCAGATGGCAATGAAAGCCCAACGCAGTTTGAAGTTTTGACGGCTGGCGCATTTTTGTATTTTGCTAATATGAAGGTAGAATATGCTGTCATTGAAGTCGGGTTGGGTGGACTTCTTGACTCAACGAATGTGATTGTTCCCGAGGTATCTGTTATTACCAATGTTACCTTTGAACATGCCGATCGTTGTGGCGGCACGCTGGCGGGAATTGCTGCACATAAAGCTGGCATTATTAAAGAAGGTGTGCCTGTAGTAACGGCAGCTGATGGCGAAACCTTGCAGATTATTCGTGAAACAGCTCATGCTAAAAATTCTGATATTTTTGTTTCAGGTGAAGATTTTTCCGCTGCCTTTATAGCGTTTGATGGGCACAAACAAAAATTAGCCTTTTCATCTCGCTTACTAGGGGCATCCGAAGAATATTTTTTACGGGTTTTAGGAAAGCATCAAATTGAAAATAGCTCTTTGGCGATTATGACAGCACTGTTAATTCATAATCAAGATAGCCGTGTAACGATGGAAGGAATTGGTCATGCACTGGATTTAGCTACCTGGGCGGGGCGCTTTGAGATCATGAATCAAAACAATCAGAAGATTCTTGTTGACGGAGCTCATAATTTGGCAGGTATGAAGGTTCTACGGAGTAATTTAGATTCCTATTTTCCGGCTCAGGAACGTGTTATTTTATTGGGAATCTTAAAGGATAAAGATGTGGACGGTATGATTGAAACATTAATTCGACCAATTGATACGGTGGTTGTTACAGAGCCAAGCTCGGACAGGGCTGCAATGCCGGATTATATTGCGAAAAAAATCAAATCGCAGCATGTAGAAGCCTATATTGATATTCCGGAAGCTTTGGCACGGGCGCAGGAACTTGCTGGAAGCAATCGTTTATTATGTATAGCGGGATCTTTGTATTTGATTGGTGAAGCCCGTCAATTGCTGTTAACAGAACAATAGTTTTTAGGGGAAAGGGAATCTTCCATTTTGACAGAAATTTTGTTGTTGGTTGATTTCCTTTTTGTCTTAGTGATAAAATAAATAATAAAAGGTGAGATCGTGAGTACATTGAAACAAGAGCGATTATTAGGTGATTTAGACCGTTTGATTTTTTATGCGATTTTGGCATTGGCATTTTTTTTGGCCTTATTTCCAGCTTTGGCGACAGTTTCGCTGATCATAGGAAGCTTTTTTTGGTTTATTAAACTATATATCACCAAAGGAAAAACATTCAAAAGGACGCCGTATGATATAGCGATTATTACTTTTGTGGTTATTTCAGGCTTGTCCGTGTTTGTTTCACCAGACCCGGCTTTTAGCTTTTATAATTACTACCATCTTGTTGGCCGTTATGTTTTTACCTATTTGCTGGTGGTTCAGAATATAGTTAAGATGCAGCAAATAAAACAGATTGTCTATGCACTTGGTTTATCCGCTGTTTTTGTTGTTGGCTATGGGTTTTATCAATCGATACATGGAATTGATATCAGCAGTATGAAATGGGTGGATGGGGAGGCTTTTCCAGAACTTAAAACGAGAGTCTTTTCAACGTGGGAAAATCCCAATATCTTAGCAGGCTATCTTGTTGTGATCATGTCGATTGTGTTTGGTCTGTTTTGTAAGTTGGCAGATAAAAAACAACGAGGAATTTTAACAGCATTTTTTTGCCTGCTTGGTATTTGCCTTGGCTTGACCTATGCACGCGGGGCTTGTTTGACACTAGCCCTGGTGATTGCTGGGTATGGGATTTTGCAGAATCGAAAAATACTAGCTGGTTTTATCGTATTAGCCATTATGCTTTTGACATTTGATGCGGCTTTGTATGAGCGGCTTTTATCCATTTTTACGAAAGTAGACACTTCATCTGAAATGAGATTTGCTCTTTGGGAAAGTACGATGGCAATGATTTTGGATCATCCGCTTTTAGGGATTGGCTGGGGTTCGTATTGGATGGTGTATCCGGAATATGATTTTTATATTAATAATCCGGCGGTTCGAATCGTTCATGCCCATAACTTATATTTGAATTTTGCAGCAGAAATAGGTCTTGCTGGTTTTATGAGTTTTATGGTTTGTATGCTTGGCCATATGAGTTTGGCACTTTCGAATACACATTTAAGAGAATCAAAATTTTTAAATGGACTATTGCTGGGGTGTGGCTTGGCGATTGTGTCTATTTTACTGAATGGTTTTACGGATTATGTTTTGTTTAATATTGAATCATCAATGCTGTTTTGGTTTTTGTGTGCGCTGATTGTGCTCATTACTCGACAATCGCTGGATTGAATATTTTGATTGGCAGCAATCTGAATGTTTGTTACCAAAACGTTAAAGGATTTTACAGTTTGATTACGAATAATACTATTTATGTATGTATATCGCGTTTATCTGAGGATAGTCGTTTGAGGAGGACTTGGTTTGAAGGGACAAATTGTAATATCGAAAGCGACAATTGATCGCTTACCCTTATATTTTCGTACACTTCGTTTAGCACAAGATGAAGGAATTGATATCATTTCATCGGATGAGTTAGGCCGGCGTTTAGGTATCACACCAGAGCAGATTCGCAAAGATCTAGCATCGTTTGGTCAATTTGGCAAAAAAGGCGTAGGCTATTATGTGAACGAATTAAAACGCAATGTTGGTGAGATTCTGGGACTGGATAATCATTGGAATATTGCAGTGATTGGTATTGGTCATTTAGGTGCAGCTTTGGCAAATTATCAAAACTTTGTCACTTTGGGGTTTAACCTCGTGGCACTTTTTGATCAAGATCCCGGCGTAATCGGATCGACGGTCAACCATGTGAAGGTTGAAGACATTATGAATTTAGACGAGATTATAAAAGAGAGAAACATTCATATTGGTATTATTGCTGTTCCGGCGGCTTTTGCCCAAGGGGTAGCGGATAAACTTGTTGCCGCTGGTGTACGCGGAATCTGGAATTTTGCTCCAATCAAAATGAAAGTTCCAGATTTCATGCATATTGTAAATGAAGATTTATCTGTGGGGCTTAGCAGTCTGTCTTATCATATTACGAGAAAATAATCATAAAAATTTTGCCAACTGATTTTTCTGAAAAATTAGCGTAAACCTAGGAAAACCAAATAAAGTTTGAACAAAATTTCACAAATGCATAAAATAAAAATAAAAAATGCCGTCAAGAATACGTAGTGTCTATCTTGACGGCATTTCTTTGTAGTGGTATGCTTGTCAATGGGATATAACTAATACATGTTGTTATTATAATCTTTAATTATAAATATCTACGAATGATTTATAATTTATTTATGATTAATTGATGTGTTTTATCTCGGATTATGTATAATAAATATATTGTGTTAGTGAAAAGATTACAGGCCAATATTTTTGACCTACCGAGGGAGGATTTTATCAATGATTGATATTCTCGATCGTGTGCGAAATACCGCATTGCATGCGAAGATCGTTAGTGCCGAAGAAGCTGCTGCTTTCATTAAGCCTAATATGAACGTTGGTACAAGTGGATTTACCCCAGCAGGGTATCCAAAAGCAGTTCCTTTAGCATTGGCTAAACGAATGGAAAAAGAACCATTTCAAATCAATTTATGGACGGGCGCATCTGTTGGTAAAGAACTAGATGGTGCTTTGGCAAAAGTCCATGGTATCAAAAGACGTATGCCATATCAGACAAATAAAGATTTGCGCGCTCAAATCAATAATGGTGAAGTACAATACTGTGATTTGCATTTAAGCGAATCCGCACAACTGGCACGTTATGGCTATATGGGTGGAAAAATTGATGTAGCAATTGTTGAAGCTTGTGCGATTACGGAAGATGGCAATATAATCCCTACAACTTCGATGGGGAATGCAGCTTCTTATGTTCAGACTGCAGATGTAGTCATTGTTGAAGTTAATACATCACAGCCAATTGAACTGGAAGGTATGCATGATGTATATGTTCCACTTGATCCACCACACCGTTTACCGATTCCTGTTGTAAAACCAAATGATCATATCGGCACACCATATATTCCATGCGGTTTGGATAAAATTAAATACATAGTAGCATGTGATATAAAGGATGATGTTCGTCCATTTGGTGAAATTGATGAAAATTCACATAAAATATCACAGTACATTATTGATCTTTTCCATAAAGAAGTAAAAGAAGGCCGTTTGCCTGCAAATTTACTCCCAATACAATCTGGTGTTGGTAATGTTGCCAATGCAGTAATCAGTGGATTTGTTGATTCAGATTTCACCGATCTTTCAGTGTATACGGAAGTTATTCAAGATGGTATGTTTGATCTGATTGATGCTGGCAAGCTGAGCTTCGCATCGGGCACCTCTTTATCACCATCACCAACAGGTTTAGACCGTTTTTATAATAATATAAAAGAATATCGTAAAAAATTACTGCTTCGTCCACAAGAAATTGCGAATAGTCCCGAAGTAGCACGTCGTATCGGGATTATTGCGATGAATACAGCAATTGAATGCGATATTTATGGTAATGTAAATTCAACCCATATTATGGGTACAAAAATGATGAATGGTATCGGCGGTTCAGGAGATTTTGCTCGTAATGCATATTTAACATGTTTCTTCACAGCATCAACGGCAAAAGATGGTCTTATTTCTTCGATCGTTCCAATGTGCTCGCATATCGACCATACAGAACATGATGTAGATATCATTGTTACGGAACAGGGACTTGCTGATTTGCGCGGTTTGAGTCCGAGAGAACGTGCCCGTGTTATCATCGAAAATTGTGCACATCCAGATTATAAACCAATGCTTATGGACTATTTTGAAAGAGCTGATAAGGCCACAAAACATGCCCATACTCCTCACTTACTAAAGGAAGCATTATCATGGCATGAAAGATTTGTAGAAACAGGTACAATGAAGCAATAAGGTAGGAGGCAAAAATTATGAGTAATGATAAAGTAAAAGCTGACTTGGCTGCCTATGAAGCCAAAGTAGAAAAAGCAATCGCGAAATTCCCGGAACGGGCTAATATTCCAAAACAGCGTATTTATACACCGCTTGATATTCAAAATACAGATTATGCCGATGAAATCGGATTCCCCGGGGTATATCCTTTCACTCGTGGCGTACAGCCTACGATGTATCGTGGTCGTTTTTGGACAATGCGTATGTATGCAGGGTTTTCCACTGCCGAAGAATCCAACAAACGGTATCGCTATTTGATTGAATCCGGTGCTACAGGTCTTTCCTGCGCATTTGACTTACCAACGCAGATCGGTTATGACTCCGATGATGATATCTCGGAAGGTGAAGTTGGTAAAGTAGGGGTTGCTATTGATTCGCTCGCAGATATGGAACTTCTTTTTGATAAAATTGATCTTGGTAAAGTTTCGACTTCCATGACG
>NZ_KB905857.1 GCF_000381065.1 Propionispira raffinosivorans DSM 20765
GGCCACGCCAGATTGTTTTCTTGAGCCAACCGAATGATTTTGTTTACGGTTTTCTTTGAGGCACCGCAGCTATATGCGATGTTCTGTTGGCTGAATCCTAATACGTGCAGGCGTAGGATTTCGCGATAGTGAGTCATAGAAATAACCTCCATAAAAATGAATTTACACCGAATGGTGTATAACTCCATTATAGGTCGAATTGGTTTCCATGACCGGAATCGCGGTTTCCAATTTTCCGGTAGGCCGGTTTCCTAAAGCCGGGCTGATGGTGTAGTTTGGACCATATTATTCACTCTACTGACCATTCGTGCAAAGCTGACCGAATTCAATAACCGCCCTAACCAACAACTTATAGTAGATCAAGTTACAACCTATATAGAAAAATACCGTGAACAAATAAAAAATAAGAGTGCAGATAATCTCCGCACTCTCATTCAGTCATTTATTGATAAAGTTGTCGTTTCACGCGATACAAACACGCTCAAGTTCAAGTTTGAGTTTACATGGTGCGCCTGGTCTAGTACCAAGCACACTCCAACCAGCTACCTTCTATATTATATACAGCCGAAGTCGATTAGCTGCATAAATCAACAGCCGTCACATAACGTGTCGGCTGTTTTTCTGTATTAAATTTGTTTAACCATGTTTGATTATATAACAACGCTAAATCTTAATCAAATTTATAAAATACTTTAATTATATACTATTTCTAACTAGTGTTAATATCTCTTTTTGTTCATCATACAAGTCATTAAAATTAAATTTTCCTATTCGCTTGCTTATTGATTGAAAATCTTCTCCTACAAGTACTTGAAATGATTGCAAATTAAAAACCTTAAATTTATTATATCCTTCATATCCAATGCTAACTTGCATATTTTCATAAATAAATAGGCTTAAGAAATGTATGAATAGCTTATCTTTTTCTATATATAAGCGAATATAATTTTTTACTATGTCATTATTTTTTTCCCACTTATTGATCCAAACATTCCAAATGTAAAGCAATGTTCCCAAATTTTTATTTCTTGAATATGGTTGATCGGTGGTCCATTTTTTTATTTCTCTTAAACTTATTTTTTCTAATTCATCTAGTGTTGTTCCTGAAAAGGTTCTGAATTCTTCTGGTTCTGGATCTTTTTTCAAATCGTATCTACCATGTTCTTGGTCAAAAATATATACTACTCCAACATATGAGAAAATTCCCTTGAAAGCATTATCAGAAAAAATATGATTTACTACCTCCAATATGATTTTATTTCTTAAGGTTTGATCTTGAAATTTATTACATAATCTAAGTACAATCCCAAAAATATCTTTACCTATAAAATCCGAAAGCGTAGAAATTTCATCACCTTCTCTAAGTAAAACGCTTAAAGCATTTTTTATATTATTATAATCAATATTAGGAAAATTTTCTTCAGCACCTATATAAGATGAAAAAACATCTAAAAAAATGTTTATTTTGTCGGTTGCAATTAAGCGATTAACATGTTTAGTAAACAAAACTTCATCTGAAAGTGACTTTAAAATATTTTCAATTTCCGAAGGCATGATTTCCATTTCATTCAAATCAAAATACAATTCAAAATTAAGTGGATGACATATACGGCGCTGCACGAAACATGAGTCAAAATAGTCTTTTTCATATCTTCGTGGCGGAATACTGTAAATATATTGCAATTGAGGAAATAATTGTAATAATATATTTTTATTGTCACAAGACTTATTAAGAATGGTATCGACTATTTTTTTTCTTTCATCTTGAGAATGTGTCACTCCCATATCAAAATAGTCAGTAAATATCTCTTTATTATTTTTAATACATTGATATGTTTCAAAATCATAAAGTTCAAATATTACGATTGTTAATAAATCTATTTCATTTATATCATTTTCCATTAGATCATATCTAAAAGAAAAACTATTTATCACCCTATTGACATCTCGGAGATTTTTTAAAAATTTTTTCATTCCACTATGCCATATATCATTAAAATATTTATCCGTTCTCACATCTTTATAATTATTATCATCGTTCTTCTTTTTATTGAGTAAAAAATTAAATTCATTGATAAATTGTTTATAAATTACCATCATTGGAATTAATGGAACTTCAAAATATAATTGAACAATTTTCTCTAAATATTCTTCTCCAAATTTTTGGATATCCTCATTCTGCCCCATACAAATGCTCGATTGTTCGGAATAGAGTCCTTTGCTTACAATTTCTTTATCAAAGGATAATAAATAAATCATATTTGGAAAATCAGCGACAGATTTTACTAACTGGAATATTTGTTTCAGTTCAGTATTATTAAGGCGATCAATATCATCAATTACCACAACCACAGGGAACTTCAATTTTTGAAATGATTCATTAATTTGAACTCGAATTTTTTGTAAATCTTGTATTTCATCTTTATCAAAAATAAATTTTTTCAAATAAGATATCATATTGGAAAACCCCATTATTTGTGGCAATGCTAATATAGAAACTTTTTCAAGTAAGAAAAAATATGTACCTAAAACTTTTTTTATATTCATTTCATCTTCTGGCAATCGACTAGAAAGTGCATTAAAAAACTGCTCTATTAATTGTTTTTGATCCGGATAATTCCATGGATTAAATTTTACTATATATGGACCATCCTGTTTTAAAGTATTTTTTTCAACAATTTTTAAAACTATATTAATGATAGATGATTTTCCGCTCCCCCATTTACCAGTTATTCCCACTACAAAGCTATGCGTACTATGATGATTACAAATAAACTTAGCAATTTTGTTATAAAAATTTTCTCGTTTAAATAAATCATCCGCAGAAGATTCAATGGGAGCATCTGTCTTAAAACAGCTTCTCATATTGGACTCTTTCCTGGTTTTTTCATTCCACTTTTTTAGTTTGCTAATACCATATCGCAAAAGAAAAAAGGCTAAAAACAAAATCGTAAATATCATCCCACGTACCAAAGTAGATGATGCCAGTTCTCCCACAAAAAGCATACTCCAAAAACATATTGGAAATAAAACTAAAACCTTATCTACTCTGACCGTAAAAGGTTTAATTGGTAATAAATAGATACATGAAAAAAACAAACATGTGAATAATAACAAGGTTCCTAATCCCATAAAGAAATTATTAGTTAGTATGTCATTAAATGAAGGTATCTTATCAATAAAAATTTGATTTTCAAAATGTTTATAAAAAAATAAAATAATTACTCCTATGCAGATATAAAATTGATGATTTTT
Organism: Propionispira raffinosivorans DSM 20765; assembly: GCF_000381065.1. Taxonomy (GTDB): domain Bacteria; phylum Bacillota; class Negativicutes; order Selenomonadales; family Selenomonadaceae; genus Propionispira; species Propionispira raffinosivorans. The sequence continues at coordinate 3,256 of NZ_KB905857.1, forward strand.
TATTGTATTATAAGAAGACGATATACTAGATAGTATTTTTGACACCTTTGATATTATTTCAATTTTTGATTTCATATAATATACTCCGTTTTTTACTCCTGTAGCATTTTATTTGACAGAATTGTAAAAATACCTTTTTACTTACCATGTATATTATCCTTTTTATAATCGATGTTGTAATCAGCACCAACATATTAACCACCAAATAATACAATGAATTAAAAGGCAGAATGGAATAATCCACTTAAAGAATGTATTGATACTGCATTCTTTTTAATGATAGAATCTAAATGAAATCAATTTAAAAAGGGATGATATACTATGTTAAAAAAAAGGGCTTGCTCTTACTTTTTAGATTCGTACTATGCCTGACAATCACAATATTGCCACAGACCAATTCAACGGCTTACGCTGATTGGCACTATTTGAACGATGATCCTAATTTCCCTGTTTCCTATTATCACGCCAACTATCGTGAATATGTTGATTTAAACTCCTGCGCCTTTATTTTCAATAATGCTGACGAATATGAATTTGCGGTCGGGTATGTAGGTGTAGTTATCGGTGGTGGTTCTTCATATCACATACGGCATTATCGCCAACTAAAAGATGGTCATAGTTTGCCACAATTTTATAACGAAAATAAAAATCAATGGATAGCTATACCCCTATATCATTATTCTGAAATAGAAATGTATATTACATCTCATGGCTACCTAGGTTACATCAATGATTACCATGCTTACTCGTACTATATGTTCAAATACGCATATAAACAACTATGGGGTGTTGAATACTCAGATGAATTGAATGGAACCACACCATAATAAAAAGCTCTACTTTTGAACTTCTTTTTATATCATCAAAATTCAACCACTCCATGTTTACTGCTTTGTTTTAAAACCACCAAGCATTTACTTTTCCCGTATTTTACTGGTTTCATAATGACAAAATGGTGGCACCGATACAGATTTTGTGTTGGTGCCACCATTTTGTCATTATGAAACCAGATTTTAATTTTGCGATTTTATCCATTGTAAATCGAGTTTCTTCTATAAATATATATGTTAATTAATTTTAAATAATGCCACACTTTAAATATGCTCAAAACTAATTATAAAGTTTTTCAGCACAGCACGTTCGAACTAGTTTTTTAGAATCGTTTCATAATAATCTAGGTTCAATAGATGAAGTGCTTTACAGCATCACGGTTCTGCATATTATTTCTAGATGTATTACATACATTTTTTTATTTTTCATATAACAAAATTTCACCAATATTATCAGCCACACCCCATTGACCAATAATTTTTGTAGGCATACATGAATGAACTTATGGGACTACTTTTTGAATTGCAAGAGCCGTCAAGATAGCTATTAAAAAACTAATAGATGTTCCCAAGAAAAAGAACTCTCCGTTTTCATTACATTGTTCAACAAATGTCTTCCGTGCAATACCTTTTATCATAAATACAAAACCTATAGCAGTATACTGATTTATAAGAGCCAATGTAAGTATTAAAGTTCGTTCACTCATTCCAATATATGCACTAAGTGGAGATTTTCCTTCATTTTTAACATTGACAAATTTTTTAGGTATAGGTATTAAGTTTAGCGCCACGAACAATAATTGAATAAAATATCGTGCGAAAACTACTGCAAAAAGATAGCCTAATATATAAATCCATATTGTAAAGTTTTGATAACTCTCAACCAGTATACTCTGATAAAATAAGTAATGAATATAGCCAAAAGAAACCAATAAGAAAATCATCAATGCGATATGAAATATTTGGTCAAGTAAAAAACCCGTTAATCCTGTTCCTTGCTTCACTCTATCAATCAAATGAGTTAAAGCCATTAATCCAATACACGAGATAAAGCGAAAATCCCAGTATTCTACTGTACAAATAAGCAATGAAACAAAAATAACCATAATATGAATAAATAAATACGAGAGACTTGTCTTTTTTTTCTTAGCAATACCATTAGTTTGAAATACAAAATCACCTAAAAGATGACCTGTTATTAATTTTATTAATAACAATAACCCATTATCCAAAGTTTACCTCCTCTTTGTAATATGTTTTTTTGTAGAACTATCCTCTTTTAAGAGCAACTGAGTTCCTCTATCGCCATGTGGTAATTCATCTAAGCTCCAAATCGAATTCTTTTTATATTGCTCTACTGCAAAAAAGAGTCTAAGAACATTCAAAATCGATAAATATGTTCTGTTACAAGGTTGTCGCTGACTCAGTTCTTTGTCATGATGTGTACAGACAAGACCGTTCCCATTATCATGTTTATGCTCATATGGAACTGCAGCCCAATCAATTTTCCGCTTTACATCATACACTTTTGCAAAGTTCTTCGGGTAGTCGTTATATATAACACTAACAAAAATTGATTCTTTGTCACGTATTCTTTTTCTTGTACTTAACACTGATGGTAAACAAACGGGACCTGCTAAAGCAGGCCCTTCTGCAAAAATATTATACATTTTCAACTGCGGGAATTTTTTAATAAGGTTTTCCATATCTGTTTCAATAGAAACATTATCTTCTATGAGGTCGAACAACGTTCTCACGTTTTGCATTCACTCCCATCACATTTGTCATCGCAATTGCTGATTTTTTATTTTCATCGACAGTTCTTAGTTCTAATTCTACATCTTTTACTTCTTTTTTATAAGTAGACTCATCGATATTTGTCCGATAGAACCCAGTAGTACTAACAGGCTCTAATTTTTCTTCAATTACAATACCTTCTGGTAATGTTTCTTCAGCAATTTTACTAATTTGTTCCTTACATTCTTTCGATAACACAATTTCGTCATGTAATGCATATTGATCTTCGGCAACATCTCCAGATGACGCTGTTCTCCCCAATACCAATTTATCTTTATGCCCACGTGTACCTAAACATGTCGCATAAAATTCTCCGTAGCAAAGTCCAATTCCGACCTTAATTTGTTTATTATTTAACTCATCAGCATACTTATCACTAATTTCTTTCACGCCCGCCTTAATTTCAAGTGCAGCTTCAAACATTCTGACCATTTCATCACAGCGCTGACTATAAGTTTTATTAAATACCGCAACAATCCGATCCCCTTGGAATTGTACTCGAACTCCATCATGTTTTTCAACAGCTGAATTCATTTTTTTATACAAGTGTACTAAAATCAGTTTAAGATTATCTAAATTATTTCCTGAAACATTAAAAAGTTTTGTAAACCCACGAATATCCGCGAATAAAATTCCTGCTGTAATCTGTTTGTTTTTCTTTAAACTAAGCTGTTTAAAGTCAATTTTTGTTCGTGCATCTTCAAATTCAATTTCAGATAAATTAACTGAATTAGCTAGAGCTTTATATTCTTCTCGAATTGTCTCTAAAAAAGATGTTACTTCATCTCGCTTATTAAGCAACATATATTTTGAATAATAAATTGACGGACTTCCCTTGAGACATTCTTGAATTTCTTTAGCTTTAGATTCATCTACACTCTCAAACATTTTTTTATCTTCAACAGCTAGTTGTTCTCTAGCACCATCTGTAATATATATTTCTTTTGCCAATGAAAAGCTCGTCAGTTTTGCTGCTACATTAGCAACAGCCCCAATGGTAGTAAACTCGTCCAAACCTTCAATGTCGTATTTATAAAACTCACCATAATCTAATCCTGCTTGAACTTTAAATCTAGTATAATCTTTATATTTAGGAATTGAATTAAATATATCATCACTAAAATACATTGTCGCTACCAATAGATCATTAATGCGAATTTTATAGTTACCATCTGTTTCAGTTTCATTTTTTTCAAGAAAAATATGGCAACGTCCATTAGTAAACTTTTCAACCGTACCGCCATATTTTCGTACCACTTTGGTCAGACCACAAAAATACGTATGCAATCGATGGATAGATCTCTTTAAATCATCATTCTTACCTTCATCACCGTTAATAATTTCAACTATATTTTTAATATTCACATAAAAGTGAAATCCACATGTTTTATCCATTATTTCCTCCAATATATATTTATATTTTTTTCAAAAAGCCCATTCTCACCCTGTCAATCTTACTAATATCCTCAATATAAATGCCATTTCAACAAGGTTTTATAGTAATTCAGGCTCATGATTATGGATATCATCAGTCCACAATCTACGACAAAATTAATAACGTCTAGCAATATAAATAAATTACTAACCAATATCGGTCTAAAACGTTATGATTCCAAATAATCAATCTATATTAATTTCTCGAAAAAGACAGTGCAATGCAAATTCGCTCCTCTTCCTGCACATACTTTATTACAAAACATTGACAAATTGCATTAACCTAAGGTAAAATTATTTTGATTAGAATTTTACTAATTAATGTAAATATGTTTTGCAAAAATTCAATAGACGGCAATCTATTGAATTTTCTCTTTTTTTGAGAATAATTTTATTAGTATTCGTCTTGTTTTCCAATCCAATTTAAAACCATTAAGAGAATTCATATTGTATATTCCTCGTAATACATTTCAATGTATTACGAGGTTTTTATTTTAAATTGCAAAATTTTCTTATGTTTTTTTTATTAACCCAATTTTGTTAATAATTTTTTCAACATCCATATCTTCAATATCTACTCCAAGTTTTAATTGTTCTTGAATCTCTAAATCAAGTGTATTTTCTATATTCCTTTTAAAAATTTCCTTGGTCTTGTTTTCTTTATTTTTGTCAACAGCATCCTTAATCTCTTTGACTCTTTTTTTGAATTTTTCATAATATTCTTCATCAAGTGTTAATTTATTTTCTTTTTCAAGAGACATTATTTTATAACAATGGGAAATAAATATTTTTTCATTATCCGATATTTGCAACAAATCATTATTGCTATTTAGATATAAGAAATACGCTGCAAATTTTTTAAATATTGGCTCTCTACGATAACTGCCAATTAACATGTTAATAAAAATATATACGGATTCTTCAAAATCCTCTTGTTGAAGGTCAACTTTAATTCTACTCAAAATTGAAGTTATTAAATCTGTAGATTTTGTATCAAATTCGATTGTCCCAAGAACTTTATCTCTATTAATCAAATTATGATACTTGTACAATATGCGATTAAAATCATCTTTCGAATTAATGCTATCATTAAATAGCTTTTCAAATATTAATTGATACTTCTCATTTGGCAGCGTCTCATTTTTTTCAAACGTTGAAATATAAGCATTTAAAGTAGGCCTAGACATTTCCAACGCATTAGCAAAATAGGATAATTTAACATCCAATTCTTTTAGTCTGTTTTTTACATTCATCTTTACACCTCTTATTTTATAATACCACGTAAAAACATCTTTGTCAATATTTTACGTTTTAAAAACGTAAAGTTTTTACATAAAACGTAAAGCAGTATAACCAAAAGCAATATAAAAATGATACAACCTTCCCTTACCGTGTCGCTAGTTGGCACCAATCCGTACCTCAAATTTATCCTACAATTTTAAATACGACCTTTAACCTACATTACCACAAAATATGAACAAAAACCGTCCCATAAATATATATAGAAAAAGCCTCGACACCCAATAAAAGATGCCGAGGCTCTTGTCTTGCATATGATTTTTCATGGTCATTATTGTTTTAATAGGGAAATTTAAAGGTCAACGCCTTTTATTGCACTTAATACTTATATTCAAATTTAACAATTTATTTTTTTATAGTTCACTTTATTCAGCGATTCTTTTCAATCCTATCTCTGCATAACCGGTATCTTTTTCAATCCCTATAAACTGTCGCTTCATATGTTTTGCTGCAACAAGGGTTGTACCTGATCCAGCGAATGGGTCTAAAATGATATGACCTTCCGGCACAATAGAAACTAACTGTTCCATAAGTTGCGTCGGTTTCTCCGTCAAATTGAATTTATCACTTTGCTTTACGGGAAAGCGAAAGCACCCTGGATATGGTCCAGCGTGTTCTGCTTTTGGACATTTGCCTTTTGTTCCCCAAACAATATATTCACATTGGTGCCGAAAATATCCTTTATGTGGTGCCCTTGAGCCTTCTGTTTTATCCCAAGCAATCACACCACGCCAAGCAATTTCCCCAATTTGCAACGCATCGCTCGCTGTTGGTAGTTGGCGCCAATCCGTGAACATCAAAAAATATCCACCCGGTTTTAATACTCTATAACATTCAGATATCCAAAGATTACACCAATGAAGCCATGATCTTGAATCTTTGTTATCACCTAAAAAAGTTGGATGATGTGCATTTTTATTACCAGACTGCTGATATTTCATAATTGGATCTTGACACTTTTCAGCTATAGTTTTCCCTCCAGAAGAATATGGCGGATCTGTTATTACGGCATCTACGCTATTAGATGGTAATTTCCTTAAAACTTCTAGTGAATCTCCGTTTATGATTTTATTCAAATATTGCTGCATCTATTACACCTCATAATTAATTATATTGCTACGTCTTTTGCTATAGATTTGTTTTAAATTACCACTGCGCAGCCGTCCACGTGACAGTTGCCCCCTTTAAATCTGTTCCTTGAAAATGTACCAGGGATTCGAGTCGGTTTTGCTCATAACCAACCGTTTCATAAATCTTATCGTCCAGAAGCGTGGCCCCCACTTTGACTCGATGATCTTTTTGCAAATTGATTTTGTAAACGCCAACCTGATATTCTGTATTTTCCGGCTGTGGTACCACACTCGTTCTGTCCGTTTTTTCCAAGGCTGCCGGTGGCAACGTATCATCTTTTTTATTGATACGTTCTACTACATCAGCCGAAGCCTGTTTTATTGTGGGTGCTTGAACCGTGATATGCGTCACGGGCTGCACCTGATTGGTTTGAGCTTTATTAATTGCTTTGGATAAAAGTTCTGCGTTTTGCTTTGAGATCTGCAATTCATTTTGCAAAACGTTCATATCTTTCACCTGTTGTTCCGTCAATATTTTTGCTTCTTGCAATGCCGCCTCGGTTGTCTGTTGCTTCTGATAGAAATAATATACCGCCGCCCCAATAAGCAATATTAGTAAAATACCTATCAATAGCTTTTTCCAATTATTTTTTATAAAATCCATAGTTTCCCTCCATAAGAAAGAAAATGCCCGGCACTTCCTTTACAGGATAATGTAGGGCATTTCTGATTTTGTCTTTTATTGCACTACTTGTTCCGTTGATGTGTTTTCGAGCGTTTCTACTGGCGCAACCACTTCAACTGTTTTCGGTTCTTCTACCGCTGCCTTATTGACTACTTTTTCAATGATCTTTGCGATAATTTCAACAATGCCAACGATTCCATAACTGCGAATTTTCACCCATGGAGAACTTGTGACACTCGCTTTCGTTATTTTCAAAAACAAATTAGCACTTTTTAAATTTCCCTTTGAGTTTATGTGATTTTCCACTTGTAATTCTCCTCAATAATACAAGTGGCTTGTTTGTTTAGATATACATTATATTACCTACTCATTTTTATCAACAATATGTCTTGACTTTTTTACAAGTGACTTGTATTATTATTTACAAGGAGGTGCCCGCATGAATTTAAACCAGAGAATAAAAACCGTACGAAACCATTTCAAATTCAATCAAAAAGAATTTGCTGATCGACTAGGACTTACTCAAAGTGGTGTTAGTTGGATGGAAAAAGACGGAAATAATATTTCTGATCAAAATATTCGTTTAATATCGTCTCTTTTTAATATCAATGAAGATTGGTTGCGCACCAATGAAGGTGATATGCTTATAGAATCTGATGATTCTCTATTCACCGCTTTCGCAGAAAAATATAACTTAACAAAGGCTGAACAAAATGTAGCTCGCTACTGTCTGCAACTCACATCCACTCAACGTGCTGAAATTCTTAATCACGTGGTAAATGTTGCTGAAATACTTAAGACCACTCCATCTATCGAAAAACAAAAACCTGTTCCAAATAATATTGAACAAGAGGTCTCAGATTACAGGCAGGAGTTAGAGGCTGAAAAACGGGCGCAATTAGTTTACGAAAATTCAGACGAAATAAAAAAAGCAAAATAAAAAAACCGCTCAAAGGCGGTAAATATCTTTTAAATATGACTATTTTTTATTATACAATTGAAAAAAGTATAAATGATTTTTTTCAATTTGTGTCAATTTATCCATCCTTTCATAACTAGTAATAATAATTTTCCGAATTCTCACGACACATAAAAAGGCATGAAAAAACCGCACAACGGCTGTAACTATATCAATGAAAGAAGTTGTTTATATGGAAGAATATGAATATCCTACGCCATGGTATTTATCAAATGTAATCATTATTGCTATTGTTTGCCTTGGAACCTTTATCCCCTTTATTTCTTTTTTGGCACTTCCACCTCTTATCCTACGATTTAAAGGTATGAAAAAACATTACAATGACATACGAGACCTAATCAAAAAAGATATTGAGCAAGCTAAAGAAACGGCCTCCAATATCATTCATGCAGCTGAAAACAAGGCCGAAGATATCGAACGCTCAAAAACTGCATCGTTATTTTCATTAGATGAAAAAATTTCTAACCGCCAATCTATTATGGAGCAAATAATCAAAGATGCTTCTGCCGATGCAGAAGCATCTTTGGTAGATATAAAATCTCACTTATCAAATATAAATGCTGAAATTGAAAAAAAAGATTTTTATATCAACGAAGTGAATCGCATAAAAGAAGAAATCACCTCACTAGATAAAAAAGTAAGTTCTCGCCAAGAAAAGATAGACCACCTTATGTCTATTCAAAAAAGTGTAAACAATGCAATAAAAACTTATTTCAAAAACTCAACAGCACCATATGATCAATCATTGGTTCTTCCGCAAGAATTTATTAAAGATATAACAACGTTGGCTCCATCAATCACTCTAAAACTTCACAGTATGGATTACAAAGATTTACGTCGTGCTTTCAAGGCTAACGAAAAGCTTATTGATGAAACATTAACCCGATATGAAGGACGCTATACCACTAAAACGAATCGTGCTATTTATCAATTAATGGTCATCGGGCTACGGGCTGAATTACAAAATGTATTATTCACCCTCACATACTCAAAATTAAATGAAGCGATAGCCGCCATTAAGGAAATCACCAATAAATATTTAAATATCGCTAGAGATGGCAGCCAAACAATTTCCTCAACCCTGGCAAAATTTATCGGTGAATTGGAACCTCTTTTTATTGATTCAGTCAAAATCGAATACGAATATTACACAAAAAAAGAAGCTGCTCGACAAGAACAAGTTGTTTTGCGCGAACAAATGCGGGAAGAAGCTGAAGAACGCCGCATTTTGAAAGAACAAGCAGAACAAATGGAAAAAGAATCATCTAAATATAAAACAGAAATTGAGAATATTAATCAACAGCTCCTATCTTCAACAGATACCGAAAAGAAACAGCAACTTCTAGAAAAAGCAAAAGAACTCGAAGCTCAATTAAAAAACATCGAAGATAAAAAAGAAGAGATTATTAATCTTCAAAATGGTAAAGCAGGCTACGTTTACGTTATTAGTAATTTAGGATCATTCGGTGATGATGTCTTTAAAGTCGGAATGACAAGACGTCTTGACCCGCAGGAACGCATTGATGAGCTAAGCAATGCCAGTGTTCCATTCAGGTTTGACGTCCATAGCTTTATATTTTCTGAAAATGCTGTTCAATTAGAATCCGATCTTCACACTGCGCTGGAATCAAATCGTCTCAATAAAGTTAATTCTCGCAAAGAATTTTTTAAAATTCCTTTGGATGATATTGAAACATTGGTTGATAAATTTGATCCAACTGCTGAATTCAACAAAACAATGTTTGCAGAACAATATCATCAATCACTTTCAATAGCTGAAGAAGACACTTCTGTTTCAGAAGAATTTATTTCTGCATAATAAAAAAACCGCTCTTACATCAGCAAGAACGACAAAATTTTACCCATATAAATTTTCATTAACAATATGATGGCAACAAATATATCCTATAGAAAAGGAGTATGTATGGAATTAAATAATGATCTTAATATTGTCAGAATTCGAGAACTATGTGAAGCTGGTGCATTACGCTGGACAAATCATATTCTAGCTCGTATTTTGCAACGCGGAATTTCGACAGAAGATGTCTCCCATGCTTTAATACATGGTCAAATTATAGAAAGTTATCCCAACGATTATCCATATCCCAGCCATTTGGTTTTAGGAATATCTTATCAATGTATCTATCTTCACGTTGTATGTGGTATAGGTGACTCTGATTTATGGCTGATAACAGCATATTATCCTAACCCCACTGAATGGGAATCTGATTTAAAAACTCGAAAGGAGTAGATTTATATGAAATGCTTTATGTGTAAAGGTCATCTAGAAGATAAACTTACAACCTTTATGGTTGATTTGGGCAAATGTATCGTCATTGTAAAAAATGTACCTTCACAAGTTTGCTCCCAGTGCGGTGAAGTTTCCTATAACAATGAAGTGGCTAAAGAACTTGAGAAAATTGTTAGTACCATGCGTGCTTCTCTTACTGAAATTGCTGTAGTAAATTACCCACCAAATGCTGCTTAAATAAAAAAGCCGCCCCTGCGTCAACAGGAACGGCCGAAGACGATTAACCAAGGTCAATCCTCCACTACACTTTGAATTATAATGGATAGACCTACCTTTTGCAAGGAGGTCTATTTTTTATACAAAAAAACAAAAACTTATTAATTGAAAGGATGATTTTATGATTGCTGCACTATATGCTCGTTACTCAAGCGACAATCAGCGCGAAGAAAGTATTACCGCCCAATTGCGTACTGGACGCGAATACTGTAAACGAAAAGGATACTCTATTATCAAAGAGTATGCCGATGAAGCGATGACCGGCACAAATGATAATCGACCAGGTTGGCAACAAATGATGAGAGATGCCGAGCACGGTATGTTTGAAACCTTAATCTGTCACAAGATTGACCGTATGGGGCGCGACGAGTACGAGTACTACACAAATAAGTTTAGGCTTAACGGTTGGGGCGTACATGTTGATTTTTCTGCTCAACCCATCGACAGCTCGACACCAGAAGGCGCCTTAATGGAAAATCAGTTAGCTGGTTTTGCTGCCTACTATTCCCGAAACCTTTCCAAAGAGGTAAAAAAAGGATTAAAAGAAAATGTTCTTGCTGGTTTGCTCACTGGTGGTAAACCACCGTTTGGCTATGGTGTTGATACACAAAAACGATATGTCATCAATGATTACGAAGCAGTAGCCATTAAATATATTTTTGAATCCTATTACAATGGCTCTGGCTACATTGCGATATGCAACTGGCTCAATAGTCACGGATACCGCACTCGGCGTGGCAATACCTTCGGAAAAAACTCCATCCACGATATGCTTACGAACCGGCGATATATTGGTACCTGCATCCTTGGCAAAAACACAAAATCTTTAAACGGCAAACGAAATAACCACCGCCCTGACCCTAAAGATTTAATTGTTGTAGAAGATGCCTGCCCGGCTATCATTGATAAAGAACTATTCCGAAAGGTTGCTGAAAAAATGCAAGCAAATAAACACGCACCTGGTGCCTATCGAGCCAAGCACACTTACCTTTTATCGGGTCTTATCGTTTGTGGAGAATGTGATTCTGCTATGACGGGATCTATGAGTAGTAAACGCAACGGTGAGCCTATCCGATATTATCGTTGTAGCCGCAAAAACAATAAGGGTACTCATGTTTGCAAAAATAGAAATGTATCCGCAGACGACCTTGAGGGACTGGTTTTAGCAGAAATGGGAAAAATCTATCTTGACCCAAAAGCGATTGATAGTCTGATGGATCGCGTCACGAAAATTTATAATGATCGAGCTAATAACCAAACCACGCAGTTAGCTGAACTGCAAAAAAAAGAAAATGCCGCACGCCGTCGCTTAAATAATATTTACACAAGCATTGAAGATGGCGAAGCAGATGAATTTGACCTTGAACGTTTGAAGCAAACAAAAAAAGAGCTGCTCTCCCTCCGCGCTGATCACACGGAATTAGAAAACAGCTCTATCCCTCCACTCTCAAAAGAGCAGATTGTTAAATATATCGATAAATACCGCGATGACTTGCACAGCAATGATGCTACACGACTACGTGCACTCATCAATGCTTTCATCGAAAAGATTATTGTAACTACTGATACAATAAGGATTCGGTACCGGTTGGAGTTTGTTGGTGCGCCTGGTGAGAATCGAACTCACGCCTTTAGCTCCGGAGGCCAACGCTCTATCCACTGGGCTACAGGCGCACATCATCGGAACAGGATTTATTATAGCATATCTGTTGATTCATGTCCAATAAAATCCAAATTTTACAAAATGAAAAGTCATTCGTCGGATTCTTCCACTTTACTTTTCTGGTGTTTTCGTCTGACAATTTGGGCAGACTTTCCAATCACGTTCCAGTTCATACTGACATTTTTCACAATAAAGTTTTAGGGTGTAACCACAATGTGGACAATTATTGTATTCTTCATTGACCTGTTTCCCACACATTGGGCAGTCAATAACCACTCCTGAAAATTTCGCCTCTGCTTCAATTGTAATATTTTCCATGGTGTCTTTATTTTCCGGTTTCGCTTTCAGCTGAGGTTTGCGGCCCAGAATTAAATATAAAGGGAAAAATAAATACACCGTAAACAAGGTTCCAATTGACCAAAGTATAATCCACAGCTTTGTATAACCCCACTGTTTTGCATCTTTATACACCCAAACAGCTGCAAGCAATCCTGCTAACAGCATAATATAATGAAACATAAAATCCTCCTGCCAATAAATAAATTTCATGTTTTCTATTATAACATATTTTGTCGATCAGATACATTTTCCTTACCACGACTTAGCCTTTGCTGATTTCATCTAGTTTCAAGCCTTTTGTTTCCGGTCCAAATAAAGCAACAATACCAGCCACACCAAGCATAACAAGCGTAAACATCAAAAAGATGTCTTCAAACCCACTTTGCCTCGCCAGCATGATCCCAACAACGGTTGGCGCTAAAACTCCACCAACTCTACCAATTGCTGCCGCCCAGCCTGAACCAATCGCCCGAATCCGCGTTGGATAAAGTTCCGGCGTGTAGCTGTAGACAACCCCCCATGCACCAAGATTAAAAAAGGACATCAAGCTTCCCCAAATCAAAATTACTCCGGCTGTACCACCTTGTCCAAAAAAATAGGCACACACTGCACAACTCCCGAGAAAGCTCACTAGCGTTGCTTTCCTGCCGATTCGTTCGACAAAATAAGCGGCTGCCAAATATCCTGGCAATTGTGCGATCGTCATAATCAGTACATACTCAAAACTTTTAATTTCCGTAAACCCATTGCTCACCATCAACGACGGCAGCCAGGTAAAGATCCCATAATAAGAATAGACGATTCCAAACCAAAGACACCATAACATCAAAGTTCTTTTTAAAAATGCAGGCTGTAAAAGTTCACGAAAAGAAATTTTCACCTTAGGCAATAGCGTCTGTTCAAGGCAAGCAGATTCGGCATCGAGTAAACTGTCTGGGCTAATGATACCAGCCTGTTTTTCAATCCGTCTGACAATTTTATCAGCCGCCACAAAATCTCCTTTATTGATTAAATAGCGAACGGACTCTGGTACCATATGGAAAATATAAAATACATAAAGAGCCGGTAGTGCTCCCAAAATAAAAGCAACGTGCCAGCCAAAGCGCGGGATCACCAAATAAGAAATCAGAGCTGCTGCAAGCCAGCCCAGCCCCCAAAAGCTTTCCAGCAGAACAATGAAGCGCCCTCTCAAATGAGCTGGAGCAAACTCTGTTACCAAGGTCACCGCTACCGGCAATTGCCCACCAAGTCCAAACCCCACTAAAAATCGAAAAACCAACAAGGATTCAAAACTCCAGGCAATACTGCAAAGGCCCGTTGCTACTGAATATAGGAGAAGTGTTGCCATAAACATTTTTTTACGGCCAAAGCGGTCAGCTAGTTCTCCCGCCAATACAGCTCCAATTGCCATTCCAACTAATCCTATACTGCCAATATACCCCATTTGCGGCGTTGACAAGCCCCAAATTTTTGCTAACGTTGGTAAAACAAAAGCAATAATGCCTGTATCCATCGCATCAAACATCCAGCCAAGTCCAGTAACAAAAAGTAATTGATAGTGAAATTTATTTACGGGTATTCTTTCTAAGCGATTAATTAAGTCCATGTTATTTACACCTGTCTTTACAGTAAATTTGTCATGTTCTCATTATAACGATGAATCGCTGGAAAGACAAGAGCTGCTTTAATAAAAAATAACACCGCCCAGCTAAATACCGGACAGTGTCAAGTGCTCCTAAGTTGCATTAAATATGCACTCTATATAGCAATGGCAGACTATTTACCGCTGTTCATTTGCTTCTTCAATCAAAATACCTTCTGAGCGTAAATCTTGTTTGATAGCCTGCAAGGTTTCCTCATCGGGAACTTCAATCGTATGTAAATGAACCCCCCCCGTAACAATAAGCAATAAATTTGCCGCACAATCTTTCACTTTTTTTAGAAAATTAGCCACATCTTTACGAGTGGAAAGTAATAAATCTACGCGAATTTCACCATAAAGTGGATGTTCTACGCAAACATCACAAATTTTACCGCCATTATCAATAATAATTTCCAATTCGCGCGCTAAACCATTATTGTCATGCCGACAGGCAATCATAGCGATTAATTTTTTTGTCTCACCATGATCTGGTATCACATAACCACGTGGCGTTGCATACACTTGAGTACCCATCGCACGAATAATTCCAATGTCACCCACAATAATTTGCCGACTGACATTGAATTCTTTCGATAGTGCTGTTCCCGTAACTGGAATACGTGAAGCCACTAAACGCTGCAATACTTTTTCACGCCGTTCTTCTGTATTCATATTGGAATCCCCTCCAATGCTACTTGCAAATTTAATCGTATGAATCTTCTTTATTATAATAGATCAAACAAAAAAAGCAATATAAAACAAAAGAGCCTTCACAAAAGGAAGACTCTTTTAAAGAGTAGAAAAATCCTGAAATTTTTAATTTAAAAGAAAAAACATTCCCACAACCATCGCTAAAATCATTGGCAGACAATTACGTTTGGCAATTTCCATTGGATTTACGCCAGCAATACCAGCTACAATAATCGTTGCACCAGCAATTGGTGACATAGTTCGACCTAATGTTCCACCTAACGTGGCCATACTCCCCATCTGAACTTGTGACAAACCAAAATCTTGTGCATGTGGTGTGATGGCTTCATTAAAGGCAAAAGTTGCTGCATCGCCGGAACCCATGATGACACCAAGAACAAACGGACCAACAGCCGCGCAAATTTTTACAATGGCTGGATTATTCAGCATGATATCCATAAAATCACTGACCAGCCCCATCGCCGTAAGGCCTGATACAAAGACTCCTGCTGAAATGATAATCCCTATAATGCTGCCATAGGCTTTCCCCATGCCTTCAAAAAAAGCATTACTGAGATTAACTGGATGCGTTCTTGTTACAAAGAGCGAAATGGCAGCTCCAATCAGCATAGCTTGTGGCACGTCCATTTTAACCTTGTCAACAAAAAGAGTTGAACATACGATAAGAATAGCAATTGGCAAAATCGGCATTAATGCATATAAATAATTAACCTTAAACGATTCATCTGCTTCAAATCTGGTGGATTGATAGCCTTTATGTTCTTTTAAATAATAAGCCGTTAATGTAATAACGACCGCGGCCGTCAGTAAGGATGCTATATTGGCTTTATAGTGAAAACTGATGACATCCATTACACTGACACCGGCAATTTTCGCAACAAAAGGATTATGGGCCAAGCCTGGATTGAGCATACTTCCATACGTACCACATTTGACTGCAGCTGCCGCCATTGCAGGATGAACACCAGCCGACATCATCAGTGGAACAAAAATTGCTCCAGCTGCAGCTGCCGTACCAGCCGCACTTGGCAAGGCAACATTGACCGCATACGTAGCCAAAACTACCCCAGGAATCAAAAACGGGCGGAACCGAGATAACGCTTTAGCCATAAAATTGATCAAATGTTTATCACACTGGGTAATCTTCATCACCATAGCAAATCCCATAACGGAACAAACTGCCTGGATCAAACCGCCATTTGTCATATTTTTAGCGAAAGAGTCTAGTGAGCTCATGGGCACACCACCAATACAGGCCATAATAATACCGGAAGCCAGTAAAACAAATCTTGCATCATACTGCTTTATTAAAAAATACACTGTAGCAATAACTATAAAAAGTCCTACGATCATCATCACAATTACAACACTCCCAAATTTTCAAGTATCTATATTTAAGCGGAAAAAAATTGCGTTTCCAGCAATAAAACCAGAAACGCCTTTTCTACCGCAAATTGAAACTTCATTGTTTCTAAACTTTCTCTATGAATTTATCTGTCAATAACTGTGCAGTGACACTGCTTAAAAGCTTTGCAGCATAGTCCAATGCCGTTTCATCAAAATCAAAATATGAATCATGATGACCAGCAGCTAGGTCGGCACCAACCATCATGTAAGCAGCTTGGCCACCTTTTTCCTGGACACGTTCCATATAATAAGAAAAATCTTCACTTGCCCCAAAATCAGCAGTTGGTACAATATCATCAAAAATTGCAAGGCGTTCGGCAACCATTTGAACTTTCTTTGATAATTCTGGCGTATTGCTGCCCCCGGCAGCACTTCCAACTTCTCTAATTTTAATCTTTACATCATACATTGCTGCTGCTGCTTTTATAATTCGCAATGCCTCGCCAGCCATATATTGATTAATTTTACTTGTTGCACCTCGTGTTTCAAGTTTTAGCACAGCCTTATCACCGATGATGTTGCGGCCACTTCCAGCCACTAAACTACCAACATTAATACGCGAAGCACCATCACCATGGCGAGAGATCGCATGTAAATTAAGAGTTGCGCACGCTGCGGCCAATAGAGCATTTCTCCCGGCTTCTGGTGCCGCTCCGGCATGTGCAGGTATACCGATAAATTCTGCATCATATTTACTCGTAGCCAAAAAGCCCGTAACATCACAAGCTACTTGTCCTGTATGCTTCATTTTAAAACCAAAATGCGCTCCCAGCATATAGTCAACATCATCAACAATCCCGCTAGCTGTCATTGCCCTTGCCCCACGCACGCCCTCTTCTGCGGGTTGGAATATCAGCTTTATTGTACCAGCCAATTCATCTTTTAGTGACATCAAAACCTGCGCTACCGTTAAGCCAACAGCAGTATGTCCGTCAT
Organism: Propionispira raffinosivorans DSM 20765; assembly: GCF_000381065.1. Lineage (GTDB taxonomy): Bacteria > Bacillota > Negativicutes > Selenomonadales > Selenomonadaceae > Propionispira > Propionispira raffinosivorans. Next base: position 20,575 of record NZ_KB905857.1, read on the forward strand.
GACCACACGCATGCATGGCACCATTTTTTTTTGAACCAAAACCACATTTATATGGTCTGTGGTCTTCTGTTTGTGCCTCGCAAACATCATTAGAATCCATATCAAAACGCAAGGCAACGACTGGTCCTGGCAACGCAAATTTAAAGACAGCCATAACACCCGTTTTACCACCAGCCATTTGATTGACAAACTCGGCCTTCGCTCCGCTTTTTATAGCTTGCTGTGCTGCCTCTTTAAGAATTGCCGCCCCGGGTACACCCATCATCTTTTCAGGATCAAGAACCGCATCCCCCAGTGATACCGCATACCCTAAATTTGTCAATGTTTCTGCTGCAAAAGCTGCCGTATGAAACTCCGTCCATCCCGGTTCAGGGTAGGCATGTAAAAATCTTCGTCGTTCAATTGTAAGTTGTTTCAATTTATCTACCTGCACAACAACTTTTTCATCCAATACCATCTCAATCACTTCTTTCCAAGGGTGCAAAATGAATCGCATAAAAATTTTAATGAAATACGATTTTATATTCCGCGAATATCCTCTTGATAAAAACAAAAGGTCGTTTTATAAAAACAATATGTATAACAATGAAACTGTAACGCATGTATTTATTATAACAGATGACAATTTGTTTATTATATTAATTTTTTATTCTACGATAAATATAAATGTGATTTAATAAGAATATAAATCTTTTTGTTTAAAAATCAAGCCTTTATTATGTTATAATAAAAACACTTATTATTTTCACCGACTGCCAGAACCATAATAAAAATAAATCAATCGAGATGTTCTGGTTTATAGTTGCGTGTAAGGAAACGGAGCTTAAAGCATGGAATTAAAGCAGCTTGAGTATTTTCTCACAGTAAGCAAATTAAAAAGCTTTACACTTGCTGCCGAGCAAATGTACGTATCCCAACCAGGCGTAACTACCGCCATCAAACGTCTCGAAGAAGAACTAGGGATTCAGCTTTTTATCCGCAATAAAAAGAATGCCACACTCACAGCTGAAGGCCGCGTTTTTTTTAATCATATTGAGATCATTATGAATGATGTTTCCAAAGCAATTACCAGTGTTACCGAACTAAAAAACCTTAACAACGGAAACATTCGAATCGGACTTTCTCCTGTTACCGGCGTCTCGGTATTAACCTTTATTCTAGCAAAATTCCATGCATTATACCCTTCTCTTTCATTGATTTTTATTGAAGATGGCTCCTTGCAACTTCAAAAACAATTAGAAGAAGGTCTTATCGATTTTGCTATTATCAGTATCTCTGGAAAAGATTCGCTCGACATGCTTGAAATTCACCCCCTTGGTCAGCAGGAGTTTCGTATTGCTCTGCCAACTTATCATATGTTCAAAGACAAAAAACAGCTTAAACTCATTAATTTAGCGAACGAAAACTTAATTTTATTTAAAGAAAATTGTTTATCAAGAAAAATTTTACTCGATATGTTTCATCGTAGCGAAATTGAACCAATAATCAGTTTTTCTTCAAATTCCGTGCAAACAATTAAACGATTCATTGTTTGTGGCAGTGGAATTTCACTGCTGCCCGCCGAGGCTTTAGAAGATGACAAAAGCATTTGTTCCCTAACAATAGACCCACCATTATATATTCCATTCGGACTAGCCATCAAAAAAAGCAATCACTTATCGCATGCAGCCGAAACGCTGATCGAATTTATCAAAAACGCCCTGTCAAATGAATAAAAACGGACCGCTGCAACAATTTCTGCAACGGTCCGTTTTTATTTTCCATGGTTATTTTATTGTGCTTAATTTTTTTGACAAACTTAAATATTTTTCATTAAGCGAACTGATATTTTCAAGGGTCTCAACAATTTCCCGATTTGATGAACCATCCTGATCGGCTGTTTTGCTATTAGTGGATTTTTCATAATAATCGACCATCGTTATATGCGGTGAAATTTGATTGGCAAAAGATTTCATAACCGCATCATGCATTGTAAAAATCAACTGATTGCTTTCCGTTAGCAAACATTCAAGTTCATTTGCTATACATGACAAATCACCGATCTCGTCATTCGCTTGATTCTGGACAACCGCCTGCCGCAATTTAGTGGTAAGCATCGCTACCTGCCGAGTTACCGTTTGTTGAAAATAAGCTGCACTCCATTGAATCAATAGACAAGCAGACTGCATGGAAGCGACACGATGAATACCAATAATATGTACATCCGTTCGCAAAAAATCTGCATACGGCGGAGAAAGCAAAATAGTCTCACCAACTTGCTTTGCTATACCAATAATATATTTTGCTTTTCGCAAAGATGCTGCAAGCTTTTGTTCAGACAATTCTTCATACCCAAGCAAAATGAACTCAACTTCCCGAATTCCCACCCGATGGCAAGATTCAACCAATCGCTTTGCATATTTTGAATTTGAATTGAACACATATACTGTTTGTCCAACCGGTATACGAGCTACTTCAACAAAAAATTGTGACGTTGGTTGTAAATCTAAAACAATTATCTTGTTAGAAGGCACTCTTTTTGCCAATTCTTCCGCCTGCGTTGTCGCACAAATAAACAAATCTGCCATATTGGTATCTGTTATTTCCTTGGTTATAACGAGCATTGCATCTCGTACAAGATTCCCTAAAATCAAACGCACGGCGTCAAGAACTTCTTCGGCATTCATCGTATTACTTCCAGCCACGGCTATATTCAATTTCAAAAATTTCTCCCCCCTTTTCCCTTTTGGTACACGAAACATTTATTTCACTCGACAAACAATTCATTTCTCAATAAACGCTAAATACTCGTTATTATTATCGATTATAGCAAATCAAAGTAATAATGCACAGACTTTTATTTATAACAAAAAAACCTCATCCTTAATGGACAAGGCAGTAAATATACTATATAAAAGGATTCGTTAATCCATAAATATTTCATTGGTGGGCGATGACGGGATCGAACCGCCGACATCCTGCTTGTAAGGCAGGCGCTCTCCCAGCTGAGCTAATCGCCCGAAAATGGTGACGCGTATGGGATTCGAACCCATGAAACCGCCGTGAAAGGGCAGTGTCTTAACCGCTTGACCAACGCGCCATTTTGGCTCCTTGAGTAGGACTCGAACCTACGACCGATCGGTTAACAGCCGATTGCTCTACCAACTGAGCTATCAAGGAAGGAACATTAACTATTATAATGCAATTAAAATACAAATGCAAGCTTTTCTTATTTTTACATCTCTATCTTTGGCAAATTCTTGTCTATGAATCCCATTTAGTGGTACAATACTTAAATAAATTAATTTATAAAGGAGACGTATCGTATGGATCCAAGAATAGAAACTCTTGCGAAAAATCTAATTCAGTATTCAACGAATTTACAAAAAGGTGAAAAAATATTAATTGAAATTTTCGATAGTGGGAATCCCCTCGCCAAAGCTATCATAAAGGAAGTCTATAAAGTTGGCGGCATACCTTTTTTATCAAGCAAAAACAATGAGCTCCAACGTGAACTGCTCATGCATGCAAGCAAAGAACAAATGCAGTTGATTGCGCAATATGAATCCATGCGGATGCGAGAAATGGATGCTTATCTTGCGGTTCGTGCCAGTGATAATGTTAGTGAACTTGGTGATGTACCATCCGACAAGATGAGCCTTTATCAAACATACTGGTCAAGTCCTGTCCATAGTGAAATCCGCGTTCCACTTACAAAGTGGTGCGTAATGCGCTATCCAAACGGCCCCATGGCACAGCTTGCCAATATGAGCACCGAAGCATTTGAAGATTTTTATTTCAACGTTTGTAACCTGAATTATGCAAAAATGGATACGGCCATGACGCCACTGGTAAATTTAATGGAACGTTCTGACAAGGTACATATTGTTGGACCAGGAACGGATTTGGTATTCTCGATAAAAAACATTGCAGCGATTAAATGTTCCGGCACGTGCAATATTCCTGATGGTGAAGTATATACTGCGCCAATTAAAAACAGCATCAATGGTACTTTGGCTTATAATACACCCGCTGTTTATCAAGGTGTTACGTATGAAAATATCAAACTTACCTTCAAAGATGGAAAAATCATTGAAGCGACGGCAAATCATACAGAACAAATCAATCAAATATTCGACACAGATGCTGGAGCTCGTTATGTCGGTGAATTCTCTTTCGGTTTAAATCCTTACATCATAACACCAATGAAAGATACATTATTTGATGAAAAAATCCGTGGCAGTTTTCATTTTACACCAGGCAATGCGTATGCTGAAGCCAATAATGGCAATAAGTCTGCTATCCACTGGGATCTGGTCTGCATCCAGACACCAGAATACGGCGGCGGTGAAATTTATTTGGATGATGTTCTCGTACGTAAAGACGGCCGTTTTGTCTTAGAAGAATTACAAGGCCTAAACCCTGAAAATCTCAAATAATAGAATAAGCAAAGGGCGATCTCAAAAAAATTGAGATCGCCCTTTTGTGTAAACAAAAATAGCAGCAAAAGACTTTGCTTATTTAATCAGTTCTTTTACAAAATTAGGTAATGCAAACGCCGCTTTTTGTAATTCTTCATTGTAGTATTTTGTTTCAAGTTTTTGACGATTGCTTAAATCTACATCCTTGGATGCATATTTTTTTGAACCAATCGTAAAGCAATGCATCCCACCTGGATAGATAGGAATATGCGCCAAATACATTTCATGAATTGGAAAAATATCTTTTATATCCTTGCTCAAACGCTGGATAAGCGGCTGATGATAAAATGGCGATTCCGTCTGTTGCACAAATAAACCATCTGGTTTGAGTGCTTTATAGACATTTTGATAAAAAGCATGCGTAAACAGGCCTTCACCAGGACCGATTGGATCAGAACAATCTACAATAATTACATCGTATTCGTTTTCAGCCGCTGCCATATGTCCAATGCCATCACCGATTTTAAGATCCAATTTAGGGTTATTCTCCAACATTGCTTTACTGATTTGCGGCAAATATTTTTTAGAAACTTCGACCACTAAACCATCAATTTCTACCATTTCAACTTTTTCTACCGTATCATGACGAACTACTTCGCGAACTGCACCACCATCGCCACCGCCGATAACCAAGACTTTTTTAGGATTTGGATGAATGAATAACGGAATATGGGCAATCATTTCATGATAGACAAATTCTTCAGCAATACTAGTCTGAAAAACACCATCTAAAACCAGCATACGACCAAATTGATACGTATCAACAACGGCTACATCCTGAAATTCAGATTTCCCCGCAAATAAAGTTTCTTTAACCCTTGTTGTCAGACCTAAGTATTCGGTCTCATTTTCTGTACACCATAATTGCATAAAAACGACTCCTCTGTTTGTTAGTTTAATCGATAAAAATTTTATCGATTATCATACATTTTTTTATAATAAGATTGATAGCCGCCACCTAAGATGCGTTCCCACCATTCTTTATTTTCTAAATACCACTGTACCGTTTTTTTAATTCCTGAAGAAAAATCAGTTGTCGGTTCCCAACCAATTTCTTTTTTTATCTTGGATGGGTCAATCGCATAACGGCGGTCATGCCCTTTGCGGTCCGTAACAAATTCAATTAAATCTTCCGATTTGCCAATTTCACGCAAAATCGTCTTCACAACATCAAGGTTTGTCTTTTCATTATGCCCACCGATATTGTATACTTCTCCAATTATACCATGCTGCAGAATTTGGTCAATCGCTGCACAATGATCTTCCACATAAAGCCAGTCTCGCACGTTTTCCCCTGTACCATAAACCGGCAGTTTTTTATCGTTTAAAGCATTGGCAATCATCAAAGGTATCAATTTTTCGGGAAAGTGGTACGGTCCGTAATTATTCGAACAACGTGAAATCGTAACTGGAAGTTGATACGTACGATGATAAGACTGCACTAAAAGATCCGCAGACGCTTTTGATGCAGAATAAGGGCTCGATGTATGAAGAGGTGTGCTTTCTGTAAAAAACAAATCCGGTCGATCGAGTGGTAAATCGCCATATACTTCATCGGTCGATACCTGATGATAACGCTGAATACCATATTTTCGGCAGGCATCCAACAAAACACTGGTCCCAATAATATTGGTCTGAAGAAAGATCTCTGGATTTTCAATAGACCGATCTACGTGGCTTTCTGCCGCAAAATTGACTATCATATCTGGTTTTTCAGCTTCAAATAAACTATACACAAAATCGCGATCCGCAATATCGCCTTTTACAAATTGAAAATTTCTCGATTTCATGACAGGTGCCAATGTTTCTAAATTTCCTGCATACGTAAGCAGATCCAGACAAATTATTTTATAGTCCGGATGCTGTTTCATTATATAATGAATAAAATTACCACCAATAAACCCTGCTCCACCAGTTACAATAAGTTTCATTTATTTATTCTCCCCATAAACAAAATTTAGATTCGTACGATTTTTTAAATAAGGTGCTTTTTGGTCTTTCTCAGACAAGATAAAATCGCCGTTTCCCCAGTCAACACCAATGTCCGGATCATCATAGCGAATATTGCCATCACAATCAGGTGCATAATAATTATCCGCTTTATACTGCACTTCCACATCATCCGTCAACGTAACAAAACCATGAGCAAAACCACGCGGAATATAAAGCTGCTTTTTATTTTCAGCCGATAATTCTACTGCAATCCATTTTTTATACATAGGTGAACCTTGACGAATGTCAACCGCTACGTCAAGGATGGTACCTTTTGTGCAGCGAATTATTTTCGACTGGCATTTTGGATTCAGCTGGTAATGAAGTCCCCGCAGAGTTCCTTTTTGCGCGGAAAAAGATTGATTATCCTGCACAAAGTCGCAATGAATACCCGCTGCTGCCAAATCTCGTTTTGACCAGCTTTCCATAAACCAGCCCCGATTATCACCAAATACTTTAGGTTCAATTATGTACACATCATTTAAGGTTGTTTCAATTACATTCATATTTTCCACTCCTATTATTCCTTGATCAGCTGCAACAAATATTGACCATAGTCATTCTTCTTCAATGGTTCGGCGAGTCGAAGTACTTGCTCAGCATTGATATAGCCCATGCGATACGCAATTTCTTCGATACAAGCCACTTTCAATCCCTGCCGACCTTCAATCGTCTGGACAAAGGATGATGCCTGCAAAAGCGATTCATGTGTTCCCGTATCAAGCCAAGCATAACCTCGACGCATGGTTTCCACCTTAAGCTTTGCTTGTGCCAGATAGACCTTATTCACATCGGTAATCTCAAGTTCGCCGCGTGTTGATGGTTTGATATTTTTTGCAATATCAACAATTTGATTATCGTAAAAATAAAGACCTGTAACCGCATAATTCGACTTAGGTTCTGCTGGTTTTTCCTCAAGGCTTACAGCCTTACCGTCTTTATCAAATTCAACTACACCATAACGCTTTGGATCTTTTACATAATAAGCAAACACCGTAGCTCCATCACTTTGAGCTGCTGCCCGCTGCATCGAAACAGCCAAATCAGCACCATAAAAAATGTTATCCCCCAAGACCAATGCACAGCCATCATTGCCAATAAATTTCTCACCGATTAAAAAAGCCTGTGCCAAACCATCCGGACTTGGCTGCACTGCATATTCAATCTGTATCCCCCATTGGCTGCCATCTTGCAGCAATGCTTGAAAAAGCGGAGCATCCTGTGGTGTCGTAATAACCAATATTTCTTGGATACCCGCTAATAACAACGTACTTAAAGGATAATAAATCATCGGCTTATCATAAATTGGCATAAGCTGCTTACTTACTACTTTTGTTAATGGATACAATCTTGTACCAGAGCCGCCCGCAAGAATAATTCCTTTTTTTATCATAAAAAAACCTCCGCGTTTCCTTTTATAAACAAAACATCTATTATATTATAACCCAAAACAAAAATTTTTTCCTGTTTTCATCAAACAATCGAAAAAAATACCGTAAATTCAATCGTGAATTTACGGTATATCTTATCAAAATTCGACAAATTCATTGATTTCAGCTCCATATTTTATCATGGGCTGAACAAATTCATGTTCAATATTAAGAACAATAACTTGCGGTCTATCCACCGAAAAAGCATACTGCAGTGCCTGTTTAAACGCTTTGGTTGTACTTACCGCTGCACCTTCAATACCAAAACTTTTCGCATATAAGACATAATCCATCGGATATGTCATATCGCAGGCAATATAACGCTCGTTATATTGTACCTTTTGCAATTGTCGAATCATTCCTAAACTAGAATTATTGATGAGAATCGAAATAACCGGTAAGTTGAGTCTGGCAATCGTATAATATTCATTGCCCGTCATTTTTATACCGCCATCACCCGCAATATGAATAAGTCGGCGTGTTTTCCCGAAAGCCAGCTGTGCGCCAAGTGCCGCTGGCAGCCCAAACCCCATTGTACCTAGACCGCCGGATGAAATCCACGTTCTTGGTTCTTGCAGCCGCAGATGTTGTGCCGCCCACATCTGATGCTGCCCAACATCCGTAGCAATCGCTATGTTTTTGTCTTTGCTCAACTGATTGATACAGTTCATTGCCCAAGGAACATTAAGATAGGTTCCATCGTAATCGCGTTTGTATTTATCTTGCCAGCCCTGCAAAACATTCCACCAGCGATCCAGTGATCGCAATGGTTCGTATTGCATCAGTAGTGTCAATATTACTTTCATATTCCCCGCAAGCCCAATGCTGCTGGCAACATTTTTGTCAAGTTCTGCCGGATCAATATCAATATGAATAAAGTGCGTATTACGCGTATATTTATCGCGGTTTCCCGTCTGGCGATCACCAAAACGACTTCCCACCGCAATGATGAGATCCGCCTCAGCAATCGCATTATTTGCCGTCTCTAAGCCATGCATGCCGGCAAAACCCAATGACAAGTGATGATCATGCGGAAATGCACTGATTCCCATCAGGGTATTGGCTACGGGGAGATTGAATTTTTCAGCAAACAGACAAAGTTCACGACTAGCTCCAGCTGAAATGACGCCGCCTCCGGCTATAATTACAGGACGATTTGCTTTTTGAATCACTTCTGCGGCTTCGGCAACACAAATCAGAAAATCAGCGGCTGGCTTAGCAAATACCTTACTTGCTGACGGTGCTTCAAATACAGTCTCTGCAAAAAAAAGATCACGTGGAACATCAACTAAGACCGGGCCCGGCCGCCCTGATTTAGCTGTCTGAAAAGCAAGCCGTAATGTAGAAATTAGCTTTTTAGGATCTTTCACCTTAAAATTATGCTTTGTGACGGACATAGTAACCCCAATGATATCCGTTTCTTGAAAAGCATCCCGACCTAATAAAGTCGTATCAACCTGCCCGGTAATAGCCACCAAGGGTATTGAATCCATAAATGCCGTCGCAATGCCCGTAACCAGATTCGTCGCCCCCGGTCCCGATGTCGCAATACAGACTCCGACCTTGCCACTAGCACGAGCATAGCCATCTGCTGCATGAGCCGCACTTTGTTCATGCGTCGTTAAAATCTGCTGAATCCGCGTATCGTCATATAGGGCATCATACAAGGGTAAAATCATCCCGCCCGGATAACCAAAAACGATTTCTACCCCTTCTTCGACCAGACATTCAACAACGGCTTGTGCTCCCTTCATAAATCCACACCTCCAATCTATTTTCTGTATCACAATTTGAGTTTTCAGAAACTGCTGCGTTTTTATATCCTATCCAAAATGGCTTGTGTCATTTCTTCTGTATTCGCTTTTTTAAAACCATCACGATATAAATCGATTGTTCTATACCCATCCAGCAATGCTTTTTCGACAGCTTTTTCAATGGCCAAAGCCGCTATTTCTGCAGAAAACGAATGTCTAAGCAGCATCGCTGCCGACAAGATGGTGCCGATGGGATTGGCAATACCACGTCCCGCAATATCGGGTGCCGATCCATGGATTGGTTCATAAAGACTTGTACATTCGCCGATGCTTGCTGATGGCATCAAACCAATTGACCCGCCAAGCACGGCTGCTTCATCACTTAAAATATCACCAAATAAATTACCCGTAACAATTACATCAAACTCTGTCGGATGAATTGCGAGCTGCATTGCACAATTATCTACATACATATCATTCGTTTTAACATCTGGATAGCTTGCTGCTACTTTGGCTGCAGTGCGGCGCCATAGACGTGAAGTCGCTAAAACATTTGCTTTGTCAACAGATGTTACTTTATGATTTCGTTTTTGGGCTATTTCCATAGCAAGTTTCACAATGCGTTCAACTTCCGGCACACTATAATTTTCTAAATCCCAAGCGCGTTCAAAGCCGTCTTTCATTTCGGATTCACATTTGTCACCAAAATAAATTCCGCCAATTAGTTCGCGAACGATCACAATGTCGATGCCACTGACAATTTCTTTTTTCAGCGGTGAATATTCCACTAAACAATCCATGACTTTTATCGGGCGCAGATTCGCATATAAACCAAGGGACTTACGTAACCCTAAAATAGCTTTTTCCGGACGAAGTGCCGGATCAACGTTATCCCACACCGCACCACCGACTGCACCAAACAACACTGCATCGGCAGCTTTAGCCGCTAAAATGGTTTTTTCTGGTAGTGGGGTTCCGTATAAATCATAAGCAGTCCCACCAGCGGCATGACTTTCAAAAGTTAAATCCAATTGGAATTTATCAGAAATCTTTTTCAAGACCAGCACCGCTGCATTGGTTATTTCTTCACCGATTCCATCACCGGGAATCACAACAATTTTTTTTGCCATATCATTTTTTCTCCTTGATATAGTTTATAAGCCCGCCTGCTTTCGCGATATCCTGAATAAATCCCGGCAGCGGCTGCGACTGAAACACATCCCCGGTACTCACGTTTTCTATCGTACCCGTTGCAATATTCACCCGCAGCTTGTCGCCAGCTTTAATTTTGGCAACCGCATCGCCAATTTCTAGAAGAGGTAATCCAATGTTAATGCCATTTCGATAAAAAATTCGAGCGAAATTTGCGGCAATAATGACTGGAACCCCTGATGCTTTGATTGCAATCGGAGCATGCTCTCTGGACGATCCACAGCCAAAATTTTTGCCGCCAACCATAATATCCCCAGCTTGTACAGTTTGGGCAAACGTTTCATCAATATCAACCATACAATGACTGGCTAGTTCCTGTGGATCAAATGAATTTAAATATCGCGCCGGAATAATTACATCTGTATCTATGTTGTCGCCATAGCGCCAAACTTTTCCTTCTATTTCCATTTTATTAAACCTCCTCTGGTGTGGCAATTCTGCCTAAAATTGCGCTTGCTGCCGCTACATGTGGACCAGCCAGATATACTTCGCTATCTACATGCCCCATGCGGCCTCTAAAATTACGGTTTGTCGTTGATACACAGCGTTCGCCCGCCGCCAGAATCCCCATGTGTCCACCCATGCATGGACCGCAGGTAGGCGTACTCACAGCAGCTCCAGCATGAATGAATATTTCAATATAACCAAGCTTCATGGCATCAAGATATACCTGCTGACTCCCTGGAATAACAATGCATCGTACATCTTTATGTACTTGATGACCTTTCAGTATATCCGCTGCATTTTTCAAGTCTTCCAACCGTCCATTTGTACACGAACCAATTACCACCTGATCAATTTTAATTTCACCTATATCGGCAACCTGTTTTGTGTTTCCCGGCAAATGAGGGAAGGCTACGACAGGTTTCAGCTGGGAGAGATTGATTTCAACCGTTCGCACATACTGTGCATCGGCATCCGATACAACGATTTCATATGGTTTCGTTACCCGATCTTTGATGTATTCAAGGGTCTTTTCATCGACGGGAAATATACCATTTTTCCCGCCCGCTTCAATTGCCATATTCGCAATTGTAAAACGATCTGCCATCGACAAAGAATCAAGACCCTCACCCGTAAATTCCAGAGCCTGGTACCTCGCTCCATCCACGCCGATCTTACCAATCAAAGTTAAGATAACGTCTTTTCCATTAATCCCTTTTGGACGGCTGCCTGTTAATTTGACCTGAATCGTCTCAGGAACTTTAAACCAAGCTTCCCCTGTTGCCAAGGCCACACCAAGATCTGTAGTCCCCACACCAGTTGAAAAACCGCCTAGAGCCCCATACGTACAAGTATGGGAATCTGCACCAATAGTAAGCATACCAGGTGCCACCAAACCCTTTTCTGGTAAAATAACATGTTCGATCCCCATGCGACCTACTTCAAAATAATTTACGATCTTATGCTGCTTAGCAAAAGTACGCACGGCCTTTGCGAGATCTGCCGTTTTTATATCTTTATTTGGTGTAAAATGGTCCGGCACCAAAGCAATTTTCGTATTATCAAAAACCGGTTTGCCGATTTTTTCAAATTCTTTAATCGATGGTGGTGCCGTAATATCATTCGCCAAAACCATATCAAGCTTACAATTAATTAATTGTCCTGGCACAACAGACTCGAGTCCAGCATGTTTTGCCAAGATTTTTTCAGTCATATTCATTCCCATGTATGAAACCCTCCTAATAGCTTTTCTTAGAAAAACCGGCCTACACTCCCATACGATATGTAAGCGTAAGCCGATTCAAATTCAATTCCTGCATCGTCAAATTTTATAGCAAACAGAACTTAATCTTCTTTTTTATTATCCTTGAGCCAAGACATCATGCCACGTAATTTTGCACCAACTTGTTCAATCTGATGTTCTGCACCCTTACGTCTTTTTGCCAAGAATTCCGGACGATTGGCTTTATTTTCCAAGAGCCAGTTTTTAGCAAACACACCATCTTGAATTTCAGTCAATACTTTTTTCATTTCTTTCCGTGTTTCATCGGTAATGATACGAGGTCCAATCATATAATCGCCATATTCTGCTGTATCACTGATTGAATAACGCATGTTGGCCATTCCGCCTTCATACATAAGATCAACAATTAGTTTCATTTCATGAAAACATTCAAAATAAGCAATTTCTGGCTGGTAACCCGCTGCAACCAAAGTTTCAAAACCAGATGTGATAAGTTTTGTAACCCCGCCACAGAGAACAGCCTGTTCACCAAAAAGATCTGTTTCTGTTTCTTCTTGAAACGTCGTTTTAATAACCCCAGAACGTGTACCGCCGATACCGCGCGCATAGGCAAGAGCAATCTGCCAGGCATTGCCTGTAGCATCTTGATGGACAGCAAATATATTAGGAACACCGCCGCCTTCCGTAAATACGCGACGCACCAAATGACCAGGTCCTTTTGGCGCAACCATAAATACATCAACATTCGCTGGTGGAATGATTTGCTGGAAATGAATATTAAAACCATGCGCAAATGCCAAAGAACTGCCCGCTTTAAGATATGGAGCGATTTCAGCCTTATAGATATCAGCCTGCTTTTCATCTGGAAGCAAAATCATCGTAATATCAGCCTGTTTCACAGCTTCTGCTACTGTAAAAACTTTTAAGCCAGCAGCTTCTGCTTTAGCCTTTGATTTACTGCCTTCATAAAGACCTACAATAACATTTACACCACTATCTTTTAAGTTTAGTGCATGCGCATGTCCCTGGCTGCCATAACCGATAATTGCTACTGTTTTACCTGTCATGATATCCCAATTTGCGTCCTGATCATAATAAATTTTTGCCATAATACTCGCTCTCCTCACAATGTTCATAAATAGTATGTTCACCTCGTTCCAGACTAATCAATCCGGTACGAATGACTTCAAGAATGCCATACGGTGACAACAGGCGCATAAATGCACTCACCTTTTCGTCATCGCCGGTAATCTCAAAAATAAGTGTTGTCGATTGTACATCAATGACATGCGCCCGAAAAAGTTCTGTTAATTTCAGAACATCCAAACGATTGCTGTCACTGGCTTGCACCTTGATTAAAGTCATTCCTCTATATACAGCTGAGCTAGCGTCTAAACGCTGTACAGCGACAACTTCCAATAACTTCTCCAACTGTTTGATCATCTGATTGACAATTGCTTCATCACCATGAACCACAACGGTTATGCGGGAAAAATCTGGAGATTGGGTAACACCAACTGACAAACTGTCGATATTAAATTCACGCCGTGAAAACATGCTGGCAACGCGCACTAACACACCTGGCTGATTTTGTACTAATACAGATAAAACATGCTTCATGTGTCACCCTCCCTCTCAAAAAAAGATAATAAAAAGCCCCTACCGGCACGTTTTACGTCATGCCAGCAGGGGCGGATATTCCGCGGTACCACCCTACATTATACTCAATGTCTCTAATAGACTTCCATTAACGCTGAAAAACGTTTGTGCCTCCTGTAAAAACAATCGACACAAAAGCTCCGGGGCGAAGTCAAGCATTCAAATCCTACCGATTTACAGCAACCATCGGCTCTCTGCAAGGAATTAAAAAATACTTTTTACCCTCTCATCACTGCTATTTTTCTATTGTACTACACATTTATGTGAAAATCAATGTGTAATATCGTAACCATGTATACATTATTACAGTATTTATAATATTTGTCAATCAATTTTTGTAACTTTTTATTTAATATATATACACACAAGAAAAAAACATACGTCACAAATGGAAAATAAGCCATACAGCAACGCTATTCTTGTATAAAAAAACTGCAATGACAAGTCTCATTCAACTTGCCACTACAGTTTTTGTGTTAAATTTGTATTCTACTTTATTTTTAATAAAACTTTCATATTAATATTCGTTAAACATTTTTTGAATTTCAGCTAAATTTGAGGTTTTTGTTAAAGCAAGCGATAATAAAATGCGCGCTTTTTGTGGACTCAAAGAATCTCCATTTAAGAAATGTTCATCGATATAAGACTGTTCCGCATCAATTACTGTTCCATTACCAACCCGTGAGCTGCGTACAACTACAATTCCTTTAGCGGCTGCTTTAGCCAAGGCTGCTTCCGCATTTTTATGGATGCTTCCATTGCCAGTCCCTGCATAAATAATACCTTTTGCCCCAGCTGCTACTGCTGCATCAACAAAGATACCATCATCATCGGCGTGTCCATAAATAACTTTTACGTAAGGAAGCTGTGCTAGGTTTTTCGTCGTAAATTCACTGTCAGCGGTATGGCGACGCGTGCTTTCACGATAAAATTCTGGTTTACCATCATTAATATATCCCAAGAAACCAAGTTCTGGTGCCTTAAATGTGCTTACACTTGTTGTATTCGTTTTCGTCACATCACGTGCTCCGTTGATTTCGTCATTCATCGCTACTAAAACACCTTTACCAACAGCTGCTTTGTTTGCTGCAACGCGGACTGCATTCAATAGATTCATCGGACCATCGGCGCTGATTGCTGTTGCCGGACGCATCGAGCCAACTAAAACAACCGGTTTATTGCTTTTTACGGTCAAATTCAAGAAATATGCCGTTTCTTCTAATGTGTCCGTACCATGTGTAATGACAATACCATCTACACTGTCATCAGCCAGCAATACATTGATTCGTTTCGCTAAGGTCAGCCAGATTTCATTTGTCATATCTTTACTATCAATACTACAGATTTGTTCACCTGAAACATTTGCGTACTGTTTGACTTCTGGTACGGCATTGATCAACACATCAATACCCAAAGCTCCCGCTTTATAGCCAGTTGTGGCTGTTGCTGAAGCAGCACTGCCGGCAATTGTACCACCAGTGGCCAATATTTTAATATTGGGCAATTTGTTTGCTGTTTCTGCTGCGAATCCACTCTGCACCCCAAAAACCATTACCAATAAGGCCATAAGAATAATACCTACACTTTTTTTCAACAAGAACACCCCTTTTATTTTTTATATCTTACACATTATATAGAACGAAGTAAAAAATTGCGCTCTGTTGGTCCATTTGTTAGCAGACAATCTTTTTCCGTTTTATATATTAAAACAATCCCAGCACTTTCATCCATGGCAAACCGATACATAACCAGACAAAAAGATGCAGTGTCGTTATGATAAAACCAATTCTCCACCATTGTCCTTGCGGCATATAATTTGAGCCAAAAAATATCGGTGTAACACCACAACCGTAATGCGTCAATAAAGAGCAGCTGTTTGCGAGTGCACCAAAAAGAATCAAGACACCAAGTACCGGAGCACCAGCGGCAACTAAAATTGTTGCAAAAGCACCAAACAAGGCCATAATATGAGCACTATTACTTGCCAGACCATAATGTACATACGTATAGACAATCGCCAAGATAACCAACATAAACAGCCATGATGTGCCTTCCATTTGTTGACCAACCGTGCCAGCAAACCAAGTCATCAGACCGAGCTTTGACAAAAAAGCCGCCATATTGACTAAAACACCCATCCAAACCAATACATCCCATGCACCTTTTTGGTTTAGAACATCTGCCCAGTCAATGATCTTCGTAATAAGCATCGCTGAAAGACCTAACAGCGCCACAAACGCTGAGTCAATCCCATGAATGGAACTCGTTGCCCACAGAACTAAAGCACACAAGAAAATTCCGCAGAGCATTTTTTCCGCTAAACTCATTGAACCCATTTCTTCAAGTTCTTTTTTCGCCATAACTTTTGTTTCTGGCGTTTCTTTAAGTTCCGGATTGATCAGTTTATATAAAACCCATGGTGTCGCTACGGACAAAATCAATCCCGGAACGATACAAGCAGCAAACCATGCCAGCCAGCTGACATCAACGCCGAACATTTCTTTGGATAAAGTAACAACCAACACGTTATTCGATGCACCCGTTAAAAAAATACAAGCACTCGTAATAACGGCACAATAGGAACTAAAAATCAAAAAAGCACCCGTTCTTTTATTTTTTTCCGAATCAGGTTCCGAGCCAATGGCTGAACAAATGCTACGCACGATCGGATAAATAATACCGCCCCCACGTGCTGTATTGGAAGGTGTAAATGGTGCTACAATAAAATCAGCTACAGAAAGCACATATGCTACATTTAATGTGCTGCCACCGAAACGACTCAATAAAACATAAGCGATTCTTTTGCCAAGTCCTGTTTTAATAAACCCTTCGGCAAACATAAATGCCGATACAATAAGCCATATCGTTCCATTACTAAAGCCAGCCAAAGCTTCAGATGGTGTCAATACACCAAGAACCACCAGCATTGTACAGGCGATAATGGATACAGCACCAATCGATAAAGGTTGCAACACAAATCCCGCAATCGTTGCCACAAAAATAGCGAGTAAATGCCACGCTTGTGGTTTAACTCCGTTTGGAATTGGCAAAAACCAAATTAGAGCTCCAATCAAAACACATAAAAGACCTTTTCCTAAACTACCGCGCAAAAAACTTTTTTTTGCGCTTTGACCAGCCGCTATCGTCCCAGTCTGGGACACCGGCATTGCTTTCATTTTTCCAGCCATAATATTTCCTCCTAATAAATCTAAAGAATATAATACGATAATGTACAATCTCAATATACTAAGAGGTCTATAGAATCCGACAAGAAACTAAGTAAAAATTTTCTGACTATTTTTATATAATATCTTATCATTAATAACAAGTATGTATATTGATACATTTAATAAATATATTATATGTAAATAAGAAGCATAGCCACAAATTTCTATTTCATGCTATAATTGAGCTAATGATTTTTTCTTATATTATTTTATCATTGAGGTTATTTATGAAACAACATCGAAATCTAATACTTTTTGCATTAATGCTCTTGCTCGTTCCGCTTGCAGGTGAACCAAAATTTCACCCATTTACAGGGGATCTTGCTTCTTTCCGCGTTAGTTTTGGCTCACCACTCTTTTTACTATTTTTGCTTTGGCTCCGTAATGTTCCTTTTGTTGTATCCGGTTTTTCTGTTGGGTTAGCTGTTACAATATTTCGAATTTTCCTTGATCTATGGACTACGACAATTTCATTTTCCACGAGTTTGGGGCTGCACGGACCGACATTTTTCTATTATTTGACGTATGCCGCTTGTTTTCATATCCCTAAATTTAATGCAGCACTCTACAATAAAGCGCTGCAAATTGCCGGTTGGTCCATTCTAGCCGAAATCGCTGCCAGCATTGCTGAACTTACTATGACAAGCATCTATGCCAGCAGTGATTTCAATATAACACTTTCGGTTCTGATCAAAATATCCGC
Organism: Propionispira raffinosivorans DSM 20765; assembly: GCF_000381065.1. Lineage (GTDB taxonomy): Bacteria > Bacillota > Negativicutes > Selenomonadales > Selenomonadaceae > Propionispira > Propionispira raffinosivorans. The sequence goes on from NZ_KB905857.1 coordinate 38,699, forward strand.
GATTGCATTCTTACGCTGTTTCTTTATCTTAAGTTTTTTCTTCCTGACACAAATTTATCAGGCTGAAACAAGGGCTAACCATGAACATCAGCAAAAGCAGCACATGCTGCTTTTGATCTCCAATCTATATGAAGAAGTAATCCAACTGAATAAATCACAAAAGAATGCCGAAGCGGTTACCCTTAATTGTTATAAAATCTATGAAAATTTGCAGGATCAAGCTACGATAATCGACCCGACAAAATTAGCCAGTGAAATTTTAAGCATTGCTGGTCAAGTCCACGAAATCAAAAAAGACAACCAGCGAATCTACGCAGGGCTCCGTCAGTTAACCAATAACCGTGAACTAAAAGATTATATGCCAACGACTGCACTTGTTGATCTCATTATAGAATCAAATCGCAAATATGCTAAGGCTTTACAAAAAGAAATCACCTTCACCAGTCACGTCGACCCGCAGCTCCCGGCCTTGCATGTGTATACAGTATTATCTTTGGTAAATAATTTAGTTGCAAATGCCGTAGAAGCAATCGAGAAATCTGGTACCATTGAACTTCATTTTACCAAAATGGCTGATATGATAAAAATACAGATTTCGGACACTGGCATAGGTATTTCACCGCAAAAAGTACCGTTACTCTTTAAACCTGGTTATACAACAAAATTCGACTCGATAGGCAATCCATCGACGGGAGTTGGTCTTGCTTATGTAAAACATCTCACGGAAGAACTGCATGGAAATATAATTGTAACGGTTGAAGATAAGACCTCTTTTCTCTTATCAATCCCTTTACTAAATTTGAAAGGATGATTCCCTTTTATGCGTTTTATGATTGTGGATGACGATGAAGTCATCCGTACGATGCTCTCAGACATCATTGAAGATTATGACCTTGGTGAAATTGCGGGCGAAGCTGACAACGGTTCGCTGATTGATACAGCTTTGCTGGAAAGGAAAAAAATCGATATATTAGTAATTGATATGCTCATGCCGATACGCGATGGTGTACAAACGGTAAAATCAATCAAAGCCGATTTTACAGGAAAGATCATCATGTTATCACAAGTTGAAAACAAAGAAATGATTGGCAATGCCTATAGTTTAGGTGTCGATTACTATATTACCAAACCAATCAACCGTAATGAAGTTGTTAGTGTCATCCGAGCGGTCAGTGAACACATGCAGCTTAAAAATCTTGTTCACAATATCGAAAAAAATCTTCATACGGCTTTACGATCCAATCATTCTGCCGAAATAGCTAATACGATAAGACATACGCCCCTGCCGCTGACCATTCGACAAAAAGGCGAAATGATGTTAACAGAAATGGGTATTGGCGGTGAAAAAGGCTGTAAAGATCTTTTGGATATCCTGCAATTTTTACAAAAACAGGAACAGGAAACTCTAATGCAAAAAGATTTTCCCTCACTTAAAATTATATTCACAAAAATTGCCGAAGCAAAACTAGGCCAGGAAAATACAATTGAAATTCAGAAAGAATACAAAGCTTTGGAGCAACGTTTGCGCCGCACCATTTTTCAAGCTCTGGTTAATCTTGCCTCAATGGGCATCATTGATTATGCAAATCCAAAGTTCGAGGAATATGCTGCCAAATTTTTTGATTTTACGGAAGTACGTAAAATTATGCTGACTCTCGAAAGCAACGAAAAAGTAAATATGTCGCAGATTCATATCAATAGTAAAAAATTCATCAAAGTATTATTTATGGAAGCGAAAAAAGATTGATTCACCACAAAAAGGCACACAATTTCAAACCAATAATTTGAGATCGTGTGCCTTTTATTTTATGTCCTATTTGTTATTTGTTAAATCTTCTCCATTACTGGCAATTACTTTTTTATACCAGTAAAAAGATTTTTTCTTCAAACGTTTCATATCCTTCAAGTCGTCTTCCGTACGATTCACATATATAAACCCATAACGTTTAACAAACCCCTGATGAGTACTAATAAGATCAATGGCCGACCACGGACAATACCCCAGCAGTTCTACACCATCATCTACCGCGAGCTTAGCCTGCATGATATGTTTTTGCAAATATTCGATGCGATAATCATCGATGATTTCACCATTTTCATTGACTTCATCATACGCACCCAAACCATTTTCCGTAACAATGAGCGGTAAATGATACCGATCATAGATTTCTCTTAGTGTAATGCGGAAACCTTCTGGATCAACTTCCCAGCCAAACTGTGTTTTTTGTAAATATTCATTTTTAGAGCCCGCATAAAAACCTTTCATACCAATCGAAATCTGTTGATCGCCACTTTCATCATCCTCAAAAATTGCACTGCCATCGGCTACGGTAGCCGTCGCATAGTAATTAAAAGCAATAAAATCTGGTTTCGCATCCTTTAGCACTTCCATATCACCAGCTTCAATCGCTGGTGTAATTCCTGTTTTTTCCATGAAATTCCATGCAACCGTATTATAACGACCATATACCGCCATATCCAGATACAACCAATTGCGAATTGCCGTAAAGTTCTGCATAGCTAAAATATCTTCCGGTTTGCAGGTTTTAGGGTATACATAACTAATATTTGGTGCTGGACCGATTTTGGCGCCAACCACCATCTTATGCAGTAATTTCATTGTAAGTGCTTGGGCAATCAGCATATGATGATTTTGCTGATATAATATTTTTTGGACCTCCGCCGCACTTCCATTTACCGTGCCAATTGCAGCACCATGCAAGATCATCATGTTTTCCTCATTGATGGTCAGCCAATATTTTACACGCGTCCCAAATTCCTCAAATAACACTTTGGCATATTTTAAAAACGCATCAATTGTTTTACGATTTGACCAGCCACCTTTTTTTTCCAGTTCAAAAGGTAAATCAAAATGGTACATCGTAATTAACGGTTCAATTTTATATTTTAGACATTCATCGATTAGTTTACTATAAAATTCAATGCCTTTAGGATTGATTGCCCCATCACCGTCGGGAATGATTCTTGTCCAAGCAATCGAAAAACGATATGTTTTAAATCCCATTTCAGCCATCAAAGCTATATCTTCTTTGAAATGATGGTAATGATCCGATGCCACTTTAAAATCTGGTGTTCCTGGCAAAACTGCCTTAACATCCTGCACGGACAAACCTTTATCATCTTCACCGTATGCTCCCTCAACCTGATAAGCCGAAGTAGAAGCACCCCATAAAAAATCCTGTTTAAACTGTTTCATAAGCAAATCGCTCCCATCATTTTTTCTCTGCAACTGCAGTATAACAAATCAAATCGGACATCTCTATAAAATCAGAAAAGTTGATGCTTTGTTTCATCTATTTCCTAAAAAAGTGTAGATTACCTGACATTTGTATGTCAAATTACCGTAAACCGCTGCCGCAAAAACAAGGTATAGCTATGCTATAATAACAATATATATGGCATTAAACATTTTATATGACACTCGTCAGGAATGGGGTGTAGGGTTGAGTGGCGTTACGCAGGAAGCAAACGATGCCCTATACCCAATTTCTGGCAGACTGATAGACTGGATGTAATTTCTTTAATGCGTTCTATATAGCATGCTAACAGAAAGGAAAACCTTATGATTTTAGAACAACTGCAACATACTAAAAATTTTTCTGAATCAGAACAAACCATTATCCGCTATCTACTAAATGCACCGGAAACAATCCTCGATTTTTCGATCAAAGATTTGGCAAAAGTCAGCTATACAAGTCCCTCGACCGTGATACGACTCGTCAATAAACTAAACAATAAAAAAGGATTTTCGCATTTCAAAGCCACATTTTTTAATGAAATCAATTCGCTGGCCGCACACGCTACGCCAGCTACGGCAATTAATATCAATGAGACGAATTATTCGATTATCAATAAGGTTGCCAATTTAGAAATTGAAACAATCGAAAAGACTCGACTTTCCATCAACTACACAACCATTGCCAATGTATCAAAACTACTCAACAGCAGCACGCAGATTGAATTTTTTGGGTTTGATGATAACCTGCATCTCGTAAAAACCTATCTTTATCGCATGATGGCACTAGGCAAACAAGTATCCATCCATGACTCTGCCAATGCACAATATTATCAGGCAATCCAGTCATCAAGCAAAGCCGTTGCAATCATCATGTCACGTACTGGTGAAAATCGTCGTCTGGTCGAGATTGGAAACCACTTAAAAGAACGCCGCACCCCAATCATCTTATTGACGCCTTCTCGCGACTCAACACTAGGACAATTGGCGACGGAATGGATTGAAATTCAAAATGATATACACCGAGAATCCATTGGAAATATTGTTTATGACACCTGCTGCCAATACATTTTAAATGTTTTATGTGGTATTTTATATAGCAATAACTATGAAAACAATAAAAACATCTTACAAGCCTATAAAAAAAATGTAAAACATATGCTGCTAAAGTAAAATCGGCTAACATATAATCCTGAAATGAAAAAACAGACCTGCATCTATAAAAGATACAGGTCTGTACTCATTTTAAGCTTTATTCTTTACCAGCCAATTTTTTATAATTTTCATATCTTTCTTTGGCATCAGCAGCTGTCTTATCAAAAAGTGCATCTGCAGTGTCAGGGAAAGCACGTTTCAATGAAGAATAACGAACTTCACCGAGAATAAATTCTTTAAAGTCCGCAGTAGGTTCTTTCGAATCTAAAACAAACGGATTTTTATCAGAATCTTTTAACGTTGGGTTGAATCTATACATAGACCAGTATCCTGATTCTACAGCACGTTTTGTTTCAAGATGACTGTTACCCATACCCAAACGTAAACCATGATTGATACAAGGTGAATAAGCAATAATCAAAGAAGGTCCTTTATAAGCTTCTGCTTCAGCAATTGCTTTCAGCGTTTGGTTTTTATCAGCACCCATAGCAATCTGAGCTACATAAACATAACCATAACTCATTGCCATCATACCAAGATCTTTTTTCTTCGTTTTCTTACCAGTTGCCGCAAACTGAGCAATTGCTGCTGCTGGTGTTGATTTAGAAGATTGTCCGCCAGTATTGGAATAAACTTCCGTATCAAATACAAGCACATTCACATCTTCACCGGATGCCAGTACATGATCGAGTCCGCCGTAACCAATATCGTAAGCCCAGCCGTCACCACCGAAGATCCATTGGGAACGTTTCACAAAGAAATCTTTATTTTCATAAATACTGTTTAATACAGCATTATCCGCTTTTTCAGCTTCGAGTAAAGCTGTAAGTTTATCAGCACGATCACGAGTGCCTTCACCTTCATGAATATTTGCAATCCAATCAGCAAAAGAAGCTTTGAGTTCTTCACTCATACCACCAGCATCAACTGCTGTTTGAATATCGGTTGCTAATGTTTCGCGTACAGCATTCGCTCCTAAGAACATCCCAAATCCATATTCTGCATTATCTTCAAATAGAGAATTGGCCCATGCTGGTCCACGACCAAATTGGTTTGTCGTATATGGCATAGCTGGTGCCGATGCGCCCCAAATGGACGAACAACCAGTTGCATTCGCAATCATCATACGATCACCAAACAATTGTGTAACGAGTTTTGCATATGGTGTTTCACCACAACCAGCACAAGCGCCGGAGAATTCAAGTAAAGGTTTTTCAAACTGACTACCCTTTACCGTATTTTTATTCATTGGATTTTCTTTTGGTGCTACTTCATTGATTGCATATTCGAAAGATGCACCATTTGCTTCTTGTGTTGCTAAAGGTTTCATAACAAGAGCTTTTTCTTTAGCCGGACAAACCTGCGCACAATTGCCGCAGCCAGTACAATCAAGCGGTGATACCGTAATTGCGTAATGCAGACCTTTCGCACCAGCAGCTGGTTTCGAAGTCATCACAGCTGGAGCAGCGTCTTTTTCAGCATCTGTCATGAGTGCTGGACGAATAACTGCATGTGGGCACACGAACGCGCATTGGTTACACTGAATGCAGTTATCAACCTGCCATTCAGGAACATTGATTGCAATCCCACGTTTTTCATAGGCAGCCGTACCCGATGGGAATGTACCATCAGCAAGATCATTGAAAGCACTAACTGCTAATTTATCGCCTTCTTGACGGTTCATTGGTTCAAGAATATCTTTAACAAATGCTGGTACTGCCTTTTTCGTAGTAACTGGATCGACTGCATCTTTCCAGTTTGCCGGAATTTCGACCTTAACAACCGCTTCAATCCCTTTATCAATTGCACCATTATTCATATCAACGATTTTTTGACCTTTTTTACCATAAGACGTGACTACAGCATCTTTCAAATATTGAACGGCTGTTTCTTGTGGAATAATATTAGCAAGTTTAAAGAATGCAGACTGCATTACCATATTGAAACGTCCACCAAGACCCAGGCTTTGCGCAATCGCTACGGCATTAACAATATAGAAACTAATGTTATTTTTCGCAATATAACGTTTCATCGCGGCTGGTAAATTATCATCTAATTCTTTGCCGGTCCAAATCGTATTAAGCAAAAATGTTCCATTTGGTTTTAAGCCAGCAAGAAGATCATATTTCATTACATAAGATTCCTGTGAACAGGAAATGAAATCTGCCTTATTGATAAGATATGGCGACGTAATTGCCGATTTACCAAATCTCAAATGCGACATCGTGATCCCGCCTGATTTTTTGGAGTCATACGCAAAATACGCTTGTGCATACATATCTGTTTTATCACCAATAATCTTAATGGCACTTTTATTTGCGCCAACTGTACCATCGGAACCAAGACCCCAGAATTTACATGCCGTTGTCCCTTTTGGTGTCATATCAACATCTTTGGTATAAGCTGGCAGAGATTTAAATGTTACATCATCTTCAATCCCAATTGTAAACCCGCGTTTTGGTTCAGCCAGTTTAAGGTTTTCATAGACAGCCAAAATCTGATCTGGTGTAATATCTTTACCGCCAAGACCATAGCGGCCGCCAATAATAACCGGATGTTTATCTGTATTATAAAAAGCAGCTTTTACATCAAGGTATAATGGATCACCGAGTGCCCCTAATTCTTTTGTTCTATCTAAAACAGCAATTTTCGTTACTGTTTCTGGAATATATTTAAAGAAATGATCGATTGAGAATGGTCTATAAAGATGTACCGTAAGTACACCGACCTTTTCGCCATTGGCATTTAAATAATCTACCGCTTCTCTTGTCGTTTCACAGACAGAACCCATAGCAATAACAAGACGATCTGCATCTTTGGCACCATGATAATCAAATAAATGATGTTCACGACCCGTGATTTTTGCAAGATCTGCCATAGCCTGTTCTACAAGTTCCGGCAATGCATCATAATATTTATTAACGGCTTCACGTTCCTGGAAATAAATATCAGGATTTTGTGCAGTACCGCGAATTACTGGATGATCCGGATTGAGTGCATTATGTCTAAATTTCTTAACAGCATCCCAGTCCAGAATCTTGCCAAGATCAGCAAAATCAATGACTTCGATTTTTTGAATTTCATGTGACGTTCTGAAACCATCAAAGAAATTAACAAATGGGACTTTGCTTTTTATAGCTACTAAATGAGCTACAGCACTTAAATCCATAACCTGTTGGACACTGCTTTCAACTAGCATTGCACAGCCAGTTTGCCGCGCTGCCATAACATCTTGATGATCACCAAAAATATTTAAAGATGATGCTGCGAGTGCACGAGCACTTACATGAAATACACCTGGCAAAAGTTCGCCTGCAATTTTATACATATTTGGAATCATCAGCAGCAGACCTTGTGATGCTGTATATGTTGTGGTCAAAGCTCCTGCCTGCAAAGAACCATGAACAGCTCCTGCTGCGCCTGCTTCTGATTGCAATTCGATAACTCTCACTTTTTGTCCAAACAAGTTTTTGATGCCTTTGGCTGCCATTTCATCAACATCTTCTGCCATTGGTGAAGACGGAGTGATTGGATAGATTGCAGCCACATCTGTAAATGCATAGGAAATATATGCAGCGGCGGCATTACCATCCATAGTTTTCATTTTTTTACTCATGTTTAAATAGCTCCCCTCATTTGATAAAATCTGTTTTACCGTACTTCTAACAAAAAAAGTACTCCCTCACATAAAATAATGTAATAAAATAGTGATGTAAGATATAGAAACTACATCACAATGTACAACCTGACAAAGTGTTAGAATGCTATGTATATTTATGAATACAATTTATATTTTATTCATATTCATTGAACTATATACACGTTCATTATACACCGTGATTATTTCAATGTAAATAATATTTCCGCGTTTTATCAAAAGATTCATTGCTTAATTTGAGATGAATTCCAATGTTGTATATTTTATATTAATAATATTATAACTGCATAAATAGAATTTTTATGCAGTTATAATAAAGGAATCCATATTATTTTGTAACTTCTTTATTGAGATTACTATGGGAGCGCCCATAATAAAAATAGATAATAATACCAATAAAGCTCCAAACAAAGAAACGTTCCCACGTCATAGCCGATAAATTATACATCACATAGCTGCAGCTAATTACTGCTAAGCAGCCAATGGTTTTAATCCAGGGACAACGAAATGGTCTTTTTGCTTCTGGATATTTATATCGCATAACCATAACACCAATCGATGATATTATAAATGCAAACAATGTACCAATGCTGCACATTTCTGCAACAATATGAATAGGTGTAAAACCACTAATCAAAGCAACGGCAACACCAACCACAATCGTAATACGATGCGGGGTAGCATAACGAGGATGGATTTTACAAACAGATTGTGGTATAAGTCCGTCACGAGCCATCGCAAAAAAAGCCCTAGTCTGAGCATACATCATAACAAGCAGTACTGTCGTAAGCCCGGCAATAGCTCCTGTTCCAACTACTGCTGAACCAAAATTATAACCAAGCAGCCTAAGCACATAAGCAACCGGTTCCGCCGTATCAAGCTGTGTATAAGAAACATTGCCCGTCATAACACCTGTAACTGCAATATATAAAATTGTACATATAATAAGCGATCCAATGATGCCAATCGGCATATCCCTTGCCGGATTTTTCGTTTCTTCGGCTGCGGTCGAGATAGCATCAAACCCAAGATAAGCAAAAAAGATAAACGCCGCTCCCGCTGAAACACCCGCAAAACCAAACGGCATAAATGGCTGCCAGTTTGTAACATCTACACTTGGACCAGCTAAAAACAAGAAAAGGAAAATTGCGGCAATCTTAATACCAACCAGCGTCTTTGTAACTGTAGCACTTTCTCTAATGCCTCGAATCAATAAATAGGACAAAAATAGCGTAATCAAAATCGCTGGTAAATTCATAATGCCGCCATCAGCTGGTACAGCCGTCCATGTTTTGGAAAGTTCAATTCCAGCCGATTTCAAGAGACCAACAACATAGGCTGACCAACCACCAGCTACCGCACTAGCTCCCACCGTATATTCTAAAATAATATTCCAGCCCACAAGCCATGCCCAAAATTCCCCCACCGATGTATAAGCATAGGCGTATGAACTGCCAGCAACCGGAACCATGGAAGCTAGTTCCGAGTATGCCATACTAACAAAACCACAGGTAATACTTGCTATAACAAAAGACAACATAAGTGCCGGCCCCGCATATTCTGCTGCTGCTACTCCTGTCAATACAAAAATCCCGGTACCAACAATAACACCTACACCAAGCATAATGATATCCACTGCACTTAAGGAACGTTTTAAAGCTGACCCGTCTGCATCTTTTTGATAGGCTTTAATTGTTTTTGTTCGAAAAATATTCAAATTTGCTTCCCCCTAAATTCCTTTTGCTCAAAAAACTCTACACGAATACTGATTATATCATATAATATATTTCTTTGACATGTAAAATTGTATCATTTTTACATATCAAAATTTTCGCATAAAAAATAGATGCCTGCAAAAGGCACCTATCAATAAAGTCAAACATTAGAAAAATTTAACCAAGAAGCGCTAAAACATCGGTATTACGGTGATTACTGAGAGTCATGAGATGTAGAGCAATTGTTTGCTGTGTTTGACTCGATTTCAGATTTGTAATTTGTTTTGCCATATCACTGTCACCCGTTGTCGAAGCAGCCTCCGTTACACTAGCCGCCTGCGTCGTATAATTACTTGCCGAAAAGTCAAGACCCTCTTGTGTCGCACCAATCTTTGTTTGCTGTGATAAGGCATTTTGCAAAGCAGTATCGACCACATCTAGTGCATTTGATATACCTTTAGATGTAGAAAGATCGAGAGTTGAATTCCCTTTAGAATCTTGCAGACCAAGCGTCTGAGCACTCATATCAGGAAGGCTCACATTTTTGTAACCATTATCACCAGCAACGGTAATCTTTGCTGACCCATCGAGAAGTGACTTATCATTAAACGTAACTCCTGCATTGTCACTAATCTGTGAAACCGTTTGATTCACTTGCTGCTGTAACGCACTGATATCCGCATCATTATTTGTTCCATTTGCGGCTTTCAAGAGTTGGTCATGGAGTGAACTTAAAGAACTGACAGTTGAGCCAATAGCTCCATCCGCTGTTTTCAATAAGGCATTGGATGTTTGCGTATTTTGACTCGACTGTGCCAAAGTTCCCGCTGACACATTCATCCTTGTTAAGATTTGATACCCCGAGGCATCATCTGCTGCACTATTGATTTTAAGACCCGTAGCAATGTTCTTCATGCTAGACTGAATAGCACTTGATGATGAATTCAGTGTTTTAAGCATCCCTGCTGAGTTCTGAATAGAAATTCCCATTATTTTCGCCTCCTTGTCAATTCATCTGGAAACTTAAGAACTTATATAGTATTATACATTGATTTTTACTGGTAAATCAATGTAAATTCTGTAAAAGCACTACATATTTTCTTTAATATATCGTGTATAACTCCATTGCTTCAAAAAGGTCATTAGTAATAAAAGTATCGCTGTAATAAGCAGTATCAGTGCCAGCGGATTTGTTAATAAAATAGAAAAGTCACCCGCCGAAAAAGCTAAGGTATGTCGTAAATTCACCTCGATAATTGGACCTAAAATAAAGGCCAACAAAAATGGCAGCAAAGGGTACCGATAACGATTTCTAATATAACCTATGATTCCAAACAAAATAGTCAAATAAACATCAAAAAAACTCTGATGAATTAAATAGACCCCGGCAACCGTTATTACAAAAAGAATTGGCAGCAAGATCCGTCCATCCAAACGACTGCATACAGCAAAAAAATGCATGCCACAAAAGCCAAGCCCAATGAGGAGCATTCCCGTTACAAAGGCTCCTCCTAAAACACTGTCAATCACCTCAATATTAGGCTGTCCGAAAAAGGAAGCTGGCGACAAGCCGTGTAAAAGAAATGTCATAAAAAGAATTACCCCCAACCGAGTCCCCGGTATCCCAAATAACAGCAACGAAAACATAGAGCCAACACTGCTTGAAGCCTGAGCTGCCTGACTGGCGGCAGCAAGAACAAAAGGATTTTTCTTGCGCCTGGCAGCGCGTTTCGTATCATAACATGAAATAAATGCCGCAGCACGAGCGGCCGCCGGTATAACACCGATGAGAAGACCAAGGATACTTCCTGTAACCATCGGCAGCAACATCATTTTCAACTGCCCCCAGTTTGGCAAAAAAGCAGCAATATGCTTCGTTTTTTCAAACAAGACAAAGCGTTCCAGACTGGTAAGGATGTCCGATAATACCATAACACCTAAAATGAGCGGCAGCGGAGGCACTCCATTAAATAATCTTTCAACACCATAAGTCCACCTTGAATATGTCGAAATTGGATCTGAACCAATTGTGCAAAGCAGTAAACCTAGTAACGCTGAAATCAATCCTTTCCCCACCGATTTCCCCGAAACAACGATTGCCACACAAAGAATGCAAACAAGTGCTGCAAACAGATCCGCCGTTGCAAGATCTATATTCCATTGCGCCACCACTGGTATGCCATAAAATAAAACAACAAGACTCGTAGTAAAACCAAAAATTGAAGCCAGTTGACCGATAAAAAAAATTTTCTCTGTTGTTTCTCGGTGGCTAAACCTCGAAGCAACAGAAGCCGCAGCCACCGATAAATCAAAACGCGCTCTCATAGACCCCAAAAGTAATGCCCCGTACCGACCACCCCCATAAACAGCCAGTACTAAGCCAACAGCTATAGCTAGTGGCAAATGGATTGTAAAGGGCAGTACAAAAGCTGCAACAGCTTCCGCTTGGAGTTTAGCTGTAAGACAAAAAAACATTCCACAAAACACACCTAAAAATAGAATTGGCAATAACTCCAAAAACAAACTCACGCGAAACTGACTCAAAAAAATTCCTGTATCCATAAACAATCACCTATGTATTTCTTTGTACTTTTTATTAATGCAGCAGCATCTGCAAAACACCCAGTGGTAATTCTATATCGAAAAAACGACAAAATAAGCTATGCACAATCACAGGGGTAGCTGCTGCCCCCAAAATAGCTGTGCCAATATTTCGCATATTCGTTAAATACAGCATAATAAATGTAAATATTCCTGTTGATAAAATAAAACCAATTCCTTTAAAACCGATTGGATAAAGCAAACAAAGTATGATCAAGCAACTAACCCGCCACGTTCCGCCCGCTGCCAGTTGGGACTTATCACCATTTTTACTTCGTATAATCTGAACAAAATTAACCAAAAAAGCCACAGTCAATAATAAAATGACACTACTTGGGAAAAAATCGGTACCTACATGGTTTATAGTATCCTTCGGCATTTTACTATTCAGCATCCACGCCCCTGCACACAGACCCAGTCCAAAAAAAGAGATAATACTATCACCAATCTTCATCACTTTGCTCCTTCCTCCTCTGCCAAAACGGGCAGTCTAGAATCATAACATTTTTACACAGTAACTTTTTTATCAAAAAGAATGACAAAAATTTTAGCAATATGCGGAAAAGCAAGCATAATAAACAAAAGTCTTACCAATTGATATGCGGTCATTGTTGATATATCCGCACCAACTAATAACGCTGTAATTCCCATTTCCGTCAAGCCGCCTGGTGCGGTACTCAAAAAAGCTGTAACGAAGGCCATCCCTGTCAATTCGCCCACAATATACCCCATAAGCAAAGATATTAAAAGAACGACGCCAACGCCGCTGAATAAACAGGATAAAAGGCCATGATATTGTTTGATTTTAGCCAGATTGATACTTGACCCAATGTAACTGCCCACACAAATCTGCGCAATACTGATATAAAAAATAGGAACGATAGGGGCCTCCGTTCCTGTCAATAAAATATAAAACCCTGTACTCAAAATCGGTCCCAACAAATAAGCAGTAGGCAAATGGACGATTCGTCCCAGCACTGCCCCGCCAATTGCCACACTAGAAAAAACAAAAATAGTCGTAAGACTCGCCGCTGGCATACTGGCTGCCGCCTCTACCATATTTAAATTTCCATCATGTAAAATATGCATAGTAAGAAATGGTATTACAAAAACAACGGATAGCATTCGCATCGTCTGCATAATGGTCACAGCCGTCTGATCAGTTCCATCCATTTCTCCAGCTAACACAACCATCTGTGAAAGACCGCCCGGCACGCATCCCAATAAGCAAGTGGTAAGACTGATGTTCGTTTTTTTGTGCGTAATATACCCAACCACAACACCAGCAAACACTGTGATCAATGTCGCACAAAGCATCGTCGGCAATTGATCTATAATTTTATGACCTGTTTCAATCGTAAATGGGCGCCCCATGGCATACCCCAATAAAATCAACGCAGTATCCCGAACCTTTAGCGGCCAATAAATGCGCTGACCTGTTTTCCACGAATAAAGTGAAACCGCCACGATAGGTCCTAAAGTCCAAGGCAGCGGAACTTGCAAAAATTCAAACAAAAGACCAACCGGAATTCCAAGGCAGAGCACCTTACATATATTCATCATACACTCAACACCTGATTTTCTATGTATTTCATCCCTCCATTTTACGATAGAATAGACCCCATCGTCAAATCACCTTATCATAAATATAAAAATATGCTCTATCGAATTATAGAAAACGGCGTTGCCGCATCCATTCATGAATATATCTTAAAAAATTAAAATAATAAAAATATGCCCTACCGGCTCAAATGATAGTCGGCAAGGCATATTTTTGTTAAATTTTCAGCAAGGCTCGTATTTTCTTATAGAAAGCCCGTATGATATGCCAAGGTGAAATATCATGATTCTCAAAATACAAAAAAACAATTGGAATTGCAATCAAGGTGAAAAAGGTGGAAGACAATAACCCACCGATTACGACCCAGGCCATACTAACTCTGGTTTCAGCTCCAGGTGTAATAGCCAGAGCCGTTGGCAGCATCCCCGTAATCATCGTGATTGTTGTCATAAAAATAGGCTTCAGCCTTGTTTTACCAGCTTCAATGATTGCCTGTTCAGCTGTTTTACCACGCTCCATTAATGTTAATGTATAATCGAGCAGTAATGTACCATTTTTCGATACCAGTCCATCCATAACCAATATACCAATTAAAGAATAAAGATTGATGGAATTATGGGTAATCGCTAAGAAAACAAGTGACCCAATCAAGCCAAATGGCAGAGAAAGCATCCGAATAGCCGGTGTAGATACCGATTCATAAAGTGTCGCCAATAGCATATACACTAAGAGAAGTGATAATAGCAGTGCCTGTCCCATTTCGGTAAAGGTGCTATTCATATTATCAGCCTGTCCGATAAACCGATATGTTACATTGTTGCCCAATTCTTTAGAACTAATATTTTTAGCTATATCATCGAGTACAGCCTGCAGCTGCCGATCCGTAATATTCGCGGCGATATTGATGGACTCTTGCTTATCAACACGGCGCAGCATAACCGGACCCACTTTATCTTCAACCGAGGCTACATCGCCAACTTTTACAAAACCTGTATTCGTCTTAACGGGTATAGAACGTATATCCGAAGCTTTATAACCATCACTATCTTTTAGACGGACATAAATGTCGGTATCCTGCCCATCATTATTGGGATCATTGACCAGATACCCAGCCAGCGTTCCTGTAATGGCTCCAGAAAATACATTTTGTACATCGTTCGCTGATGTATTGAAAAATTTCAATTTTTCACGGTCCACCATTAAACGAAGTTCCGGTGCACCTTCTGTATACGAACTGCGAACATCTTTAATTCCATCGATTTTATTCAAAACATCTTGCACATAATAAGAAGCTTTGACAATTGATTCTAAGTTTGAACCGCGAATTTCAATCTGTACCGGTGCAGAATTTCCGCCGCCACCGCCACCAGTTCCAGTTCCGCCCGAAACCCCTGGCATTGAACTTTGCGTTTCATTCACCTGTGCTACGGCCTGCGGAAATTTTGTTTTTAAAAATTGCCGCACTTCATCGGTAACTTGCCAAACTGTTTTATCCCTGTCTTTTCGGTCAACCATTTGCACACTAACCCCGCCATAATTTCCGGCTGGTTGCCCCACACTGGATAAATAATTCGTAACTTCAGGGATTTGCGTCAAATAGGTTTCAATATCCCTGACCATAACATTTGTTGTATCTATATTTTGACCAACTGGGAATTGAACGGAGATTCGAAAACTACCTTCATCCGTTTTTGGCATATATTCGCCGCCAATGATCCCGGTAGGGTAATATAACGCTAAAGATGCAAAAAAGATAATCGTAACTGAGATGATTATTTTTTTTGGATGATGCAAACTCCAACGCAGAAAACGTTCGTAAGCGTTAATTAATCCCTGCTCCATTCGAGCGAGTTGATCCCAAAAGACTCCTGTCGGTTCAGACAAGCCATTTTTATAAAATTTAGATGCAAGCATCGGTGTTAAGGTAAAGGATACAAATAAGGAACACAATGTCGCAAAAACGATCGTTAGACCAAATTGACGGAAAAACTGTCCTGTCATACCTGTCATAAAGGCAATTGGCATAAATACAACAACATCGCACAGCGTGATAACAATCGCCGCCATACCGATCTCACTCCGCCCATCTTCAGCTGCAACATCGGAAGACTTGCCCATCGCCAAATGCCGGTGAATATTTTCTAAAACCACAATCGAGTCATCCACCAAAATCCCGATACATAATGACATTCCCATGAGTGACAGCATATTAAACGTAAACCCTGCCATATACATCACAAAAAACGTCGTAATTAACGAGGTTGGAATGGCAATCAAGACAGCAACGGTCGATCTCCAGCCTCTTAAAAAGAGGAATAAAATCAAACCAGTTGTACATAAACCTTCAATTAACGCTTCTAATGTATTGTGCAAAGAATCATCTACATACGTTGCCGAATTCGTAATAATTACAAATTGGTATTCTGGGTATTCACTACGTAAAGAAGCCAATTGTGCCATTGTCGCTTTCGCTGTTTCAACAATATTTGCATTGCTGTTTTTATAAACAGATAAAGAAACAACATCCTGTCCATTGGTTCTGGCATAACGCGTTACCCGCTTGTCTTGTTCACGTACCGTAGCCAGACTGCTAAGCGGAATCGCTACATTTTTACTATTGGCAAGATGGATTGATTCAAGCTCAGAGGGAGAGCTGAACTGCGCCGCCAATCGAACATTTGTTTCCTGTTTATTATTAAATACAGACCCTGCCGGTGTCAATACATTTTCCTGATCAATTCGAGTTGCGATTTGATTCAAGGCAATATCAAAGTAGGCTAATTTATCTTTATCAACCTCTACCGCAATTTCTTTATCCCGCCCGCCGTCGAGCTGTACATCGGAGACACCACTTGCTCGTTGCAGTCGTTCGACAAAAACATCATTCGCCACCGTATAAACATCACCTAATGGTTTATCTGCCATAACTGAGATTTCCATGATTGGTGAAGCATTGACATCGCGCTTAATAACGGTAGGTGTTTTTATGCCCGTCGGCAATTTATTCAACACTGAATTTACATACTGGGTGGCATCAATCGCCGAGGTATCTACATTCGCCCAAAATTCAAATTCCAACGTAATTTGCGCTTTTTCTGGACGAGCCACGGCTGTCATATGTTTTAAGTTCGATAACGAAGAAAGTGAATTTTCTAATGGCTTGATTACATCTTGTTCAATTTCTTCCGTACCCGCCCCTGGATAATTTACGGTGACCGTAACATAAGGTATATTGATAGCTGGTAAAAGTTCTACGCCAATGCGATAAAAACTATAAAGTCCTAAAACAACGAACAGCAGAACAATCATTGATATACCGATTGGTTTCTTGATGGCATAACGTGTTAAATTCAATTACTGTCACCTGCTTCATCACTCGCTGGCAAAATCGTCATGCCTTCTCTTAACCGTGACAAATTATTTGTTGCTACTTGTTCCCCCTCGTCAAGCCCTGATAAAATTTCTACGGTTGCATCACCACGCGCCCCAATTTTAACAGTTCGTTGATGCACTGCATTCTTATCATCAACAACAAATACATATTGTTCACCATTTTTTTCGAGCAATGCATCTTTACTAATAACCAAGGTATTCGGACGCAGTACTGTATTTAGAATAGACCGCGTAAACATGCCACTTTTTAAGGTTCCAGCTTCATTATCAATCAAAACTCTCACGGTATAGGTTAAATTCGTCGTATCAACACTGGGACTAATATAGATAACTTGTCCTGCAATACTCTGACCAATCGATTCAATACCTACATCTACATTCATGCCAATAGAGAACGCTGCTAAATCTTGTTCAGAGACCTGACAATCAACATACAGTTTTCGATTATCATAAATACTCAATAATTTTTGTCCCTGCGAAACAATGTCGCCAGCTTCCACTTGCCGATAACCAATTATGCCAGCCCGTGGTGCTCTCAATACTAGATCATCCCGTTGTTTTTGCGCTGCGGCAATTGTAGTCTGTGCTTTTTGAGCATTCGCCTGTGCGGATACAATCGAAGCCGGTACACCTTGATTCATTTGGTTTGCAATTACATCCAAATTTGCTTTTGCATCAGCCAATGCCTGCTGACTTGTTTCAAACTCCTCAAGCGATATGCCTCCAACATCAAAAACTTGTTTATTGCGGCGATAACTTGCCAAGGCTTTATCATAATCGGCCTGCACTTTATCATAATTCGCATTTACCGTTGAAGCCGTTGTCATTGCATCGGCAGAAGCCTGCTGATAGGATGCTTGATTTTGTCCAATAGAAATATCGGCATCGCCGGTATCCTGAACAACTAGAATCTGCCCAGGTGTAACTACCTGTCCCAATTCTACATTGACTGTATTCACTTTGCCCTGATATTTTGCAGCAATATCAACTTGTGCCTGTGGCAGCGTCTGCCCAACCAAAGATATTGTTTTAATTAAATCAGTACGCGTAACTGCAGCAACCATCACTGTAGTTTGAACATTTTTTTTAGACACAACAACATTCTGTACGGATAAACGATAGATACCAAAAATACTCAAACAAACAAGGATAAAAACACTAACAATTAGAATATTTTTACTTTTTTTATTTTGCACAAAAAAGTTATACTTCATTCTCCCGGTCCCTTCTTTTTACCAAATCAAAATTTTACTACAGTGAATCCAAAATCTGCCTCATCAATTTTTCGTGACTCTCTATAATTTATAATTCCTATTTATATGAATAGTACTGCATTTAGCCTATACTGTCTAGTAAATTCTATTTTATGGAATTTACTAGACAGTAACCGTAATTTGAGCTCCCCCTCCGATCCTTATAATGTATACATCTTAGCTATAGCTAATTTTTCAACAACGAAAAAGATTTGCTGCTTGTAGACCTATACCTATAATGCTATGATAAACAATGAAAATGAAAAAAAGAAGGTAGTTTGATGTTGAACCGAAAAGAAAAAATTTTTATTTTAAGTATTGTCAGTATAATAAGTATTTTTTCGATTAAAACACCGTTGGTTCTAGCGATGGATCAAGATATTCCCAGACATGACATAACAACCGAAGAAAACCAAAATTTAAAAGCCTATACGAAGCAGTGGGAAACAGCTCCAAGGATAACATCACATTATGACAAAAATAATCCTGCTTCCTGTTCACCTTTACTCACATGGACGAAAAACCTCAATGCCGTAAAGTATGAAGTCGAATTTTTTACCACTTTACCCGATGATCTGCAAAACACACAGCTTTCGCGGGATCATATTTATTTTTCACGCAGCATCTACAGCAATGGTTATAACCCGCCACTATATAAATTCGCCCCAGAATTATTGGGCAAGCAGGCTCTATATTGGCGCGTGCGAGCCATCGATTATGATGGAAATCCAATCAGCCTTTTCTCTGTACCCGAAGCACTCTATACGGATACTGCCAAAGAAAATATGAAAGCACCTATTTTAACGGCACGTTATAACCAAGGCAATGGGACCACTTTGCTTTATCCAGTATATAGCTGGATTCCAAATACTGGTGCAAAACAATTTGAAATTGAACTACTTTCCGCACCGCCAGAAAATCATGATGGCATTACGCCTTCTCGCTATCGCATTGCGGCTTTTACCACGAAACTATGCGATTATTATGATAAACAGCCACGTTCTTCGTCTAAACCTTTTTACTGGCGAGTCCGCAGTCTAGATGCTATGGGCAAGCCGATTGGTGTCTATTCTAAGGCAGATTCCTTTACTGTTACACCCGCCTCAGCCTGGCAGACCGCAGTTTATGGCGACAGTATTACCCATGGCGGCGGGCATATGTCATACGGACCAGCGGACTGGGAATATAGTTATGAAACCTATCTAAATTTTCCTGTAATCAATTTGGCACTGAGCGGCGATACAAGTGAAGCCCTGATGGATCGTTTTGATCGTGATGTCCTGCCATTTCATCCCCATTATTTGATTATCATGGGCGGCACCAACAGTCTACGTGGTGGTTATTCCGCCGATTCGGTCATTTACAATCTGGAAACCATCAAAATCAAATGTTTAAAAAACAATATTAAACCGATTTTTTTGACTTTACCTCCTATTAATCCAGAAAACATCAAAAAAGTCTTTGGTGAAAATTCGGCTCCCGATTGGCAAAACCAAATGAATCTAGTCAATCAATATATTCGCAGCCAAGTCTACATCGACATTGCAGCCGCCTTGCCGTGTCATAATGGGATATTAAGTGATGGTTTAGCCCTTGATGGACTGCATCTCGATGTAGTCGGTAAAAAAATCATGGCCCAAACGATCAATCAGGTCTGGCCTGCTATAACGAAACAAGCTGATGAACAAACACTTCCTGTGGAAAATTCCCTGTAATGCTATATTTTATATTAATTTCACGAACCAAGGTGTATTATTTTTAAATATCATTGTATTTAAAAATAAATCGTATTACAATTATAATTAGAATTATGTTTAAGTAAGATTAATTATTGTGATAAGAAGGGTGATCTATGATGCAAGCA
This sequence comes from Propionispira raffinosivorans DSM 20765, assembly GCF_000381065.1. Taxonomy (GTDB): domain Bacteria; phylum Bacillota; class Negativicutes; order Selenomonadales; family Selenomonadaceae; genus Propionispira; species Propionispira raffinosivorans. The sequence continues at coordinate 59,155 of NZ_KB905857.1, forward strand.
ATTGAAATGAAACAAGGAATTTATTGGGTTGGTGCCATTGATTGGGCTTTGCGGAATTTTCATGGATATGAAACCAGCCGTGGTTCAACGTATAATGCATATCTGATTATCGACGAAAAAATAACGCTCATTGATACCGTCAAAGAAGGCTTTACCGATGAACTCATGCAGCGTGTTTCATCGATTATTGATCCGTCAAAAATTGACTATTTAATTTCCAGCCATTTGGAACGCGATCATTCAGGAGCAATTCCTGCCGTTATGAAGTATTGTCCAAACGCAACCGTTGTTACCAGTCTCCCACATGGACTCAAAGGATTAAAATCTTATTATGGCGAGTATAAATATCAGGGTGTTAAAGCCGGTGATACAATTAGCATCGGTACCAGAACCTTACAATTTGTCACAACGCCAATGCTTCACTGGCCGGACAGTATGATTACCTACTGCCCCGAAGAAAAAATTCTCTTCTCGAATGACGCATTTGGTCAACATTATGCAACGAGCGGTCGTTTTGACGATGAATGTCCTATTTCACAAGTGATGGAAGAAGCAAAGAAATATTATGCCAACATCCTAATGCTTTATGGTCGTCAAGCTGAAATAGCTTATAAAACTGTATCAGGTCTCGATGTAGAAATGATCGCAACTGGTCATGGCGTCAACTGGCGCTCTCATGTAAAAGAAATTCTTGCTGGCTATAAAGAGTGGAGTACCGCTGTTCCAGAAACCGGTGCTGTTGTCGTCTTTGACAGCATGTGGCATTCAACCGAAATCATGGCTACCGCGATTGCAGAAGCTTTTATTGTGAAAGGTATTGAAACAAAGTTATATGATTTAAAAGTAAATCATATTTCTGATATTGTTACCGAAGTTCTCACAAGTAAATATATCGCTGTTGGCTCACCAACTTTAAATAATATGATGATGCCTACCGTTGCTGAATTCCTTTGTTATCTGCGTGGTCTCTCTCCAAAAAACCGACAAGCATTTGCTTTTGGTTCGTATGGCTGGGGCGGACAAAGTATTGCACAGGTTGAAGAAGAACTGAAAAAGTGCGGGTTTACGATCTGCCTCGACAAAATTCGTTTAGAAAATATCCCAAATAAGACGCAATTAGCTGAAATCACACAAAAAATAATTGACCTTTAAAAAAACGCTGATAACACATTGTGTTATCAGCGTTTTTTAATTAAAAACTACAATCTATTCAGCAGCAGCTGCAATAACATCGATTTCCACTAAAGCATCTTTCGGTAAATTTGCCACTTCAATACAAACACGAGCTGGGCAATTTTGTGTGAAATATTTTGCATAGACTTCGTTTACGGTAGCAAAATCACCCATGTTTTTCAAATAAACCGTGGTTTTTATTACAGAATCCAGCGTGCAGTCAGCAGCTGTTAAGATAGCTTTCAGGCTATCAAGTACACGTGTTGTCTGCACAACAATACCACCTTCGACAATATTTCCCGTCTTTGGATCAAGGGGAATCTGCCCCGAAACAAAAAGCAAGCTGCCATTTGTTTTTATCGCCTGAGAATATGGACCAATCGCTGCTGGAGCCTGATCCGTTGAAATTATTTTTTTCATAATATTATCTCTCCCTATTATAAATATTCTTTTTGGGCTATTTCCGTCGTATTTTTTTCAGCTCCATTTAAAATCGCATTCAAAACAACGGCCATAACACTACCGACTGTAATACCACTATTTAAAATGAGCTGCGACCACTCAGGAAATTTATTATAAAATGTTGGCATCGCAACTGGAATCAGTGCCACCCCGATGCTAATTGCAACCACCATCATATTATAACTGTCATCAAAATCAACTTTTGACAATGTTTTGATCCCGCTTGCCGCCACCATACCAAACATCGCAACGCCAGCACCACCCAAAACAGAATTTGGAATAGATGCAACGACTGCTGCCATTTTAGGGAAAAGGCCTAAAATCATGAGAAGACATCCCGCCATAGCAACAACAAACCGGCTCCTAACTCCAGTCAAACTGATCAAACCAATATTTTGGGCAAACGCCGTATACGGGAAAGCATTAAAAATCCCACCCAAAATTGTTGAAAAACCATCCGCACGAAGTGCTTTTGCCAGTAGTTTTTCATTGATCGGTTTATCGACAATTTCTCCTACAGCCATGACATCCCCCGTTGTTTCTGCCATCGTCACCAACATGACAACCGTCATTGCAAAAATAGATGCTGGATCAAAAATAGGCCAGCCAAAAGCAAAGGGGGTAGTAACGCCAAAAAAAGCTGCCTGTCCAACTGATGAAAAATCAGTCAGCCCTAAAGGTATCGCAATAAAGGTACCACTTACTAAACCCAAAAGCACTGCAATATTACTCCAAAACCCGGTAAAACAACGATAGAAAAATAGAACAATTGCTAAAACAATCGCTGCCAAAAAGATTAAAGATGGATCACAATACTCTGGTGCCGCAGGATTGCCGCCGCCAGCCCACATTACAGCAACTGGCAATAAAGAAATTCCCATGATCGTAATAACGGAACCCGTCACTACTGGTGGAAAAAACCGCAGCATCTTACTAAAATATGTACTAATAAGGAAAGTTACAAGACCCGCCACCATCGCTGAGCCGTAAATCCCGCGGAGTCCATGTGCTCCGCCAATCATAATCATTGTGGTTACCGCACCAAATGTACACCCCTGTACAATCGGTAATTTAGACCCAATTTTAGGCCCCAGACCTAATGTTTGGATTAAAGTTGCAATGCCACACGTAAACAAATCTGCATTAATTAAATAAATCAATTGTTCTTTATCAAGATGAATTGCACTAGCTAGCACAAGCGGAACAGCTACCGCCCCTGCATACATCGCTAAAACATGCTGAAATCCATAGATTAGCATTTTCACTAAGGACGGTTTCTCATCTACTGGATGAATCATTTCTTGCTTCATTACGTTTATTTTCCTGCTTTCTCTTATTTATTTGTCAAATCAGGTCGAAGACAGACTGCTTTTCCCAAATACACATGGTGTATTTCCTTCTGCTTTTTCTCCGTATTGACTAATAAAAGCACACGAATGCACTTTTCTAAACTGTCTTCAACTTCCATCTGCCTCGCATCAAAAAGTGGTACAAATTCCCAACCAAGTTTGCGAGCTGCCGCCGCTGGAAAAGCTGCCGTAATGTCATCGGTCGCACTAAAAAGTGCCGCTCCAATATCTTCCGTTTCAATCTGATTTAAGGTTACCATTTCATTCAATAAATTCTCAACAGCCAGAAAAATTTCATTTTTATCATTTTTTTCGACTGTAATTGCTCCTCTGATGCCTTGCAAAACATAGCCCTCCTCATTTACTCAAATCAATCGACAAACATTTGCCGTATCTCATCCACAGAATACACGATTTTATTTGGAGCTGCTTCCATCAGCTCGGTCTCCGTGCCATAGCCGTATGCCACGGCAACGGAAGCTAATCCATTTTCCTTAGCTCCGATCACATCATGTTTGCGGTCACCAATCATAACAATCTGCTGTTTATTTACCTGTTCTAATTTTGATAAAGCAAACTCAATCACAGCCCCCTTATCCTCACGTGTTCCATCAAGATTGCTGCCACAAACTTCCGTAAAATAGGAATCTATTTTGTGATACTGAAGAATTTGTTTTGCATGTACCGTTGGTTTAGCCGTTGCCAAAACAATGGTTTTTCCCATATTTTTCAGTGTTTCCAGTAAAGGTAGTACGCCATCATACAGTAAATTCTCCCGGATGCCTTCTTTTTCAAAGCGTTCTCGATAATACTCGGTTCCCTGCCTTGCCTGATCGGCCGTCAACCCATACCACTGCTGGTACGTAAACGAAAGCGACGGTCCAATACAGCGTGTCAGCTTTTCGATATCATTTTCTTCGATACCAAATTTTTCTAAAGAATATTGTAAACATCGAATTATGCCAATTTTCGAATCCGTCAGAGTCCCATCCAGATCAAAAAATACGGTTTTATATTGTTTAAACTCCTGCATACATTCACCTGCCACTTTCTTTATTATTTCTTTTTCATAATACTAAATACCAGTCGCGTACACAGTATGAGTGCTGCTATATAACCAAAAACGCCTAACAGTGGAATTTCCATAATTTTGGGCGTCATCTGTGTCGTGCAAATGATGCTTGAGCCTAAAAGCAGTGCCGAACTAATAATACCAACAATCAATTTATTGATCATCTTATCAACCTGTCGCAGCGGTTCTTCTGATCCCGTAAGATCAAAATTCACTTTTGTCTGCCCACTCATCGTCATTTTTAGAATATCCGATACTTGTTCCGGCAGGCGCATCGACTTGCGCAATAGGTTGTAACCATCTCGTTTTGCTTTTTCTATCTCTTCGCGCAGATCAAAATTCTTACGAAAATCAGCCTGCATATGGGTCGCAAAAATCTCAACAAAATGGACATCCGGGCAACAAATTCGCATAACGCCTTCAATCGTAACGACGCCACGAGCAAACATACTAATTCCTGGTACGATCGCAATTTTATGCCGACTCAAAATGGCTAAAATTTTACGAGCCAGCGGACCTAAATGCAGACTTGTAAAATCCAAGCCAACATATTCATTCATCATTGCATCGATATCTTCGTATAACCGCGTATGATTAATACGCTCTTTTGGAACCCCTAAGGCTAAAACTGCGGCCTTCATCTCATATGTATCATTATTGACAACAGCAAAAACTGCTTTTTTGAGTGCCGCACGATCGCGCGTTGACAATCTTCCCATCATGCCAAGATCAAGCCAAACAATCTTTCCAGATCGAATCCAAATATTCCCAGGGTGGGGATCGGCGTGAAAATAACCGTCATCAATAATTTGTTTTACATAATTTTCGCCCAATTTTTTTCCGATATCATTGATGTCATAGCCTAAAGCTTTAATTTCATTGATTTTATCGATTTGTATTCCATCGATATATTCCATTACAAGAATACGTGAAGTAGTCAATTGTCGATTGACGATGGGGCAGGTTACATAATCGATATCACTATTGCATTGACGAAATTCATCATTATGATTTGACTCCATCAAAAAATCCATCTCTTGCTTGGCGATCGCCCACATCTCGTCTAGTATCCTGTTAAAATCAATCAGACCACTTGATTCACTGATAACCTTCAAAATAGTCGCAGCACGCCGCAGCAAGACAATATCTTTGGACATTACATCATAGATTCCCGGTCTTTGAACCTTAATCACGACTTTTTCACCAGTTTTTAAGACAGCACGATGCACCTGAGCAATCGACGCCGATCCCAGGACTTGTTCATCAATGGATTGGAAAACTTTCGTCCATTTTGTTTTATATTCTTCCTCAATGACGATTTGAATGGTTGTAAAGGGCAAAGGTTTGACCTCTGTCTGCAATTTGACCAATTCATCACAATATTCCTGCGGCAGAAAATCCGGCCGCATTGACATAACCTGCCCTAATTTCACAAAGGTTGGTCCCAAATCTTCTAAAATCATGCGCAATTTTTCTGGAGTCAGCCCATGCATGATTTCACGATTTCGCAATACCACCACTAATTCTTTTAAACGATTCGTCGCGAGGTGATCTTCTTTCGTATAATTTGCATTCTTGATCAGATTACCTAACATAAGACTATCCCCATTCAAAATTTGCTACAGTCATATTATAATATAAATTTCCCATTTTAGGTATACAACCTTACAAAAAAATAAAACGGAGGGCAACCCCTCCGCTTTTTTATTGTTTATATTTTTCAGCAAGCTGCTGTTTTATCGTATCATTCGATAAATATTCATCGTACGTTGTCACACGGTCAACGATGCCCTCCGGCGTGATTTCAATAATACGATTTGCAATCGTTTGAATGAATTCATGGTCATGTGATACAAAAAGCATGGTTCCCGTAAACGCAATCAGCCCATCATTCAAAGATGTAATCGATTCCAAATCCAAATGATTCGTTGGTTCATCCAAAAGCAGTACATTTGCACCACTTAACATCATCCGTGAAAGCATACAGCGGACCTTTTCACCACCGGATAATACCGAAGCTTCTTTTAAGCTTTCTTCACCTGAAAAGAGCATCCGACCTAAAAAGCCACGAATAAAAGATTCATCTTGATCTTGTGAAAATTGACGGAGCCAGTCAACCAAGCTTAATTTCACACCATCAAAATAAGTCGAATTATCCATCGCCAGATAAGCTTGTGACGTCGTCACACCCCACTTAAAGGAACCTTCATCAGCTTCTAATTCTCCCATAAGAATTTTAAACAGCGTTGTTTTACCAATACTATTCGGACCAACTAAGGCGATTTTATCACCTTTTTTTAAAGTAAAGCTGACATTATTTAGCACTTTTTCACCATCAATTGTCTTCGAAATGCCTTCAACCGTAAGCAACTGATCACCAGCTTCACGATCCGGTTTAAACGCAACATATGGATAACGGCGAGAAGATGGTCTAAGATCATCGAGCGTAATCTTATCCAATAGTTTTTTACGAGAAGTCGCCTGTTTTGACTTTGATGCATTCGCACTAAAACGCTGAATAAATGCCTGTAAATCTTTGATTTTTTCTTCTTTTTTCTTATTTGCATCTTTAGCTAAAACTGAAGCCAGCTGACTTGATTGCAGCCAAAAATCATAATTCCCGACATACAGCTGAATGTTTTCATAATCTACATCGGCGATATGTGTACAAACCTGATTCAAAAAATGACGATCATGTGATACTACAATAACCGTATTTGTAAAATCAGCTAAAAAGTTTTCGAGCCAGTTGATCGAGTCCAAATCAAGATGATTTGTCGGTTCATCTAAAAGCAAAATATCAGGGTTGCCAAACAAAGCCTGCGCAAGAAGTACACGCACTTTATCCGTACCATCGAGTTCTGCCATTTTTGATTCATGCAGCGACTCAGGAATGCCCAAGCCATTTAAAAGCCGTGCTGCTTCCGGTTCTGCTTCCCAACCATCGAGTTCAGCAAATTCACATTCTAACTCGGAAACGCGCATACCATCTTCATCAGAAAAATCTGGTTTAGCATAAAGTGCTTCCTTCTCATCCATGATTTCAACGATACGCTTATGTCCCATAATAACCGTTTTGATCACTGCATAATCATCAAATTCATAATGATTCTGTTTAAGAACAGCCAAACGTTCCCCCGGCGTAATATCAATATTGCCATTTGTCGGTTCGATATCGCCGCCCAAAAGTTTTAAAAAGGTAGATTTCCCAGCACCATTGGCGCCAATCACACCATAACAATTCCCTGGTGTAAATTTGATATTGACATCTTTAAACAAGATTCTTTTACCAAATTGAAGTGTTAGTCCACTTGTACTAATCATAAATTATTATCTCAATCCTTTATATTAAATTTCATATATAGCAAAGATACATATACCTACTATTCTATCATATTCTAAATCGCAAGTCTAACAAATCACTCGATAAAAACAGCGATTGTAAAACATTTATGACCTGCTGAACACTTATTAAGGCAGCAGCAAACGTTTCAGAATCTTTCCCGTCTGGCTTTTGGGCATTTCATCAATCACATGAAATTCACGCGGCACTTTATAAAGAGCCAGTTTATTTTGTAAATATTCTTTTAAGGCATGTTTATCAAAAACTGTCCCCTCTTCTAAAACAAGGAAGGCACTACCAACCTGTCCTCTCAGTTTATCCGCTATCCCTACAACGGCTGCTTCACGAATCCCCGGATACAAATATAATAATTCTTCAATTTCTCTCGGATATACATTTTCTCCCATACTAATGATCATATCTTTTAAACGATCTACGATAAAAATAAACCCATCGTCATCGCGATAAGCCATATCACCGGTATGCAGCCAACCGTCTTGAAGGACCTGCAGCGTCGCTTCCGGCAAATGCCAATAGCCCTGCATAACATTATCCCCCTTAGCAGTGAGCTCACCAACCTCACCATCTGGCAGCAGAATTCCCTTAAAGTCCATGATTGCAACCGTCACGCCGGGAAGTTCCATACCAATCGAACCAACTCTTACGTTCGTTGGTGTATTGACCGAAATGACGGGTGATGCCTCCGACAGACCATATCCTTCCAAAATCGGCACGGCAAATTTCGCCATAAAATCAGCGGCAATTTTCGCAGGCAGTGTTGTCCCCCCTGAAACAACAAATCGCAAACTAACTAAATCGTTTGCCGACGCCAGTCTCGTCAATAAACTACAGATAGAAGGCACCGCATATAATATGCTTACCCGGTTTTTGGCAATCGCTTGAATTGTTTCTTTTGGTGTAAATGCCCCCAAAATCGTAATTGTCGCCCCAGCAAGCAATGGGTTCAAAACCGCACAGGTCCAGGCAAAACAATGATACATTGGCAATACACATAATATATGATCTGCCCAACCTATCGTTAAAGCATCTTTAAACATCTGTGCATTTCGTACGAGATTTTTATGGGTAAGAACCGCACCTTTTGGTTTTCCAGTTGTCCCAGATGTATAAATGATCATAGCTATTTCTTCCCAGGAAAAGCTTTCCGGCAAAGTCGGTGCCGCTTCGTAACAAACTAGCGCAAGTTGTTTTCTAATATCCTCGAGTAAAATCTGTTGAACATCCATATTATATGATTGTTCTTTTAATTGTACTGTTAGCTTAACGCATTCCTGCGTAATTAAATATTTCATCGCAGCATCTTTCATGATATAAACAATCTCTCTGGGGCTCAGTTGAAAATTGATTGGTACGACTATGATGCCTAAGCTCACCAAAGCCATATAGGCATAAATATATTCAATCGAATTTTTCGATAAAAGCCCGACATTTTCACCGCGTTTAATTCCTAAATGATAAAAATAATTTCTATATTTTTTAACATTTTTTTGTAACGTAAGATATGTACTCTGGTTTTCTCCGGCAATCAATGCGATCTGTTCTGGTTTTCCCTGCACAATAAGCTCATGTATTAACATTAAAAATTTTACTTCCTTTCTAAACAACAACCTGCATAATAATCTTAGTAGAACATAAATCGAAAAAGAAGGCAAGTAATCATTTGACTACCTGCCTTCTTTGCTAAAATAGATCCATCACTATTTCACTGCCGCAAAATATCCTGATAAATATGTAAAATTGTTTCGCCATAATCACTGCCTGGAACTGCCCATCGCCCATTTAAATCTGTCCACGTTGCTGCTGAAGCACTATTGCCAGCGGCACGGACAAAACTATACCGAGGATCGACAATATCCACCTGTGGCTGTCGCATCGATGAATATGCTAAAAGATGCTGGATATGGGCTCTGACGCCCAGCTGCGGATTGGGAAAATAAGCCCCATTGGCACTACTACTGGTTGAACCAAGTCCACAATAATTGTTTTGATTATATTGTACTGATCCGCCATAGCGAAAATATCCCGTTTCTTTTAAGGCCTGAGCAAAAGCAATATCGGGTCTTATTCCCTCGCGGGTACCCTCCTCATAATAATAATCAACCAATTTATCTGGTGAAACCAATAGATTGGGTGATGGATTTACACTGAGCAGATACCGCAAGCACTGCTCTTTCGTAGCAACAGGCGGTCCCATAATGGTTAAACTTTCATTAAAAGCTGGCGGCATCTGAATCGGCGGCATCAGCACAATCGGTTTTTGGATTATTTTCTGCTGGGCCTTTGTAGTTTCTAGCTGAAGTCGAATTGCAGTTGACTCTTTTTCCACACTTTTATCATGATAATGTATTGGTGATTTTGCCAAAGCTGTCGTATGAAATGGAACCATTAAAACCCCACTTATTACGAGAATCATAGCAATTTTCTTTTCACACAATTTTTTCATGAAGCTTTCCCCCAAATGTCTTTATTAAACCTTAAGCAGGCTTATATCTTATAAATCAATGATTTAAAAATCCTAATTGAACAATAAATAAAATCATAAATATATACATTAAAGGATGTACCTGCGCCGCTTTACCGCGGAAAATCTTGAGCAAAGGATAAATAATAAAACCGATACCAACACCCGTGGTAATACTATAACAAAGCGGCATCATTAATAAAACAAGAAATGCCGGGAATGCTTCTTCCATATCATTCCAATCAATTTTACGCAGACCATTCATCATCAAAAAACCAACTATAATCAAAGATGGTGCGGTAACTGCCGGTAAAGATGCCAGCATCTGAGCAATCGGTGCACAAAATAGCACCAGAGCAAACAGTAGTGCCACAACAACCGCCGTGAAACCAGTACGTCCACCAGCTGCAACACCAGCACCTGATTCTACATAAGACGATGTAGGACTTGTCCCCAAAATCGCCCCAAAAGTACTCCCAAATGCATCAGCAAGCAAAGCACCTCTGATATTTGGGAATTTCCCTTCTTTAATGAGACCCGCTTGTTCGCCAATTCCCAGCATTGTGCCGGTCGTATCAAATAAAGTAACAATTAAAAAAGTGAAAATGATCGCATATAAACCACCATCAAAAACGCCCTGAATATCCATTTGCATGAAAGTTTTGTCAAGCCCTGAAGGCATGCTAAAGAACGTATCTGGTAAAACCAACAGCCCTTGAAAAAAAGCAATAATAGCCGTTAGAATCATCCCTAAGAACAACGCCCCTTTAACACGATTGACCATCAAAACCAAACTTATAATAAGCCCAATCACCGTTAAAAATGTCATTGGATCTTCCAAATTGCCTAAAGTTACAAGTGTTGCAGGTGATCCCACAACGAGCTTCGCATTTTGCAGGCCAATAAAAGTAATAAACAAACCAATACCGGCTGTAATTCCCTGTTTTAAACTAATTGGAATTGCATCAATTAAGCTATTACGAAATTTAGTAAACGATAAGATCATAAAAATAACCGATGCAATAAAAACAGCCCCTAAAGCCTGTTGCCAAGCAACGCCCATAGCGAGTACAACGGCAAAAGCAAAATACGCATTCATCCCCATCCCCGGTGCGATTGCGATTGGATAATTTGCAACGATCCCCATAATTAACGTACCAATCATACTGGCCAAAATTGTAGCAACAAAAACACCATTGAAATCCATACCTGTTTTACTGAGAATTGCCGGATTTACCACAACAATATAGACCATCGTAACAAACGTTGTCATTCCAGCGATAATTTCTGTAGAAAAATCTGTTTTTCTTTCAGAAAACTTAAACCATTCTTTTAAATTCACGTTTTTTCCTCCTAAAACATATAATATCAAATTCATAGCATGCAAAAAGCAAAAAAGCCCATAACATAAACAAAGTTATAGGCCAATCAAACATTAAATGTATCCTACTAGAGTTATTCTATCACATTTCTATAAAATTTAACATCTCATTTTAGAAAATGCTACCGAAGCGCAAGCGATCTAAAGCCCGTGTGAACTCTTGTTCTGTTGGATAGGATGCTTGTGTGCCTGTTTTTGTCACACTGAGTGCCGCAAATAAAGTTGCTTGCTGTATCGCTTGTAAAATATCCTTTGTTTTTACATAGACCGCTGCAAAGCACCCAATAAAAGCATCCCCGGCACCGGTTGTGTCCACAGCGTGTACATTGTAGGCCGGCACATGTTCACAATGCTCTTTATTGACCCAAAGCGATCCACGGCTGCCCATTGTCACAATGACATTTTTGAGTCCCCGATCAACCAGAGTCAACGCCGCTTTTTTGATTTCCGCTTCCGATTCAACAGGAAGCCCAGTGAGTATATTAAGTTCTGTTTCATTCGGTACAAAAAAATCACATTTACAGGCCATGTCAAGATCAAGCTCCGCTATCGCTGGAGCCGGATTGAGCAATAACGGAATCTGATGTTTATTAGCAAATTCAATCGCTGCATAAACCGTATCCAACTTTATTTCTAATTGTAAAATACAAAGGGCACATTGCTGTAAATCCAGTGCAGCAGCTTCTACATCAACTGCCGTTAAATATGTATTAGCACCTTTATTTATTAAAATACGATTTTGTGAAGATTCATCGACTAAAATCGTAGCTATTCCATTGGAACTGCCTTTAGCTGTCTGTACATATTTCGTATCAACATGATAAGCATTAAAATTATCAAGCACCATTTTTCCGAATATATCATCACCGATTGCGGTAATCATGAGAACATCCGCGCCAAGTTTTGCCGCTGCTATAGCCTGGTTAGCACCTTTACCACCACAGTTAATAGCAAAGTCTTTCACTTCGCGCGTCTCTCCGGCAACTGGTATTATATCCGTATACGATATAACATCAATCATGTTAGAACCGATTACGGCAAGCTTCATCAAAAACCATCCCCTCGACTAGTTTGTTTTTAAATAAGCAACACTATCACGTTCAACCAATTCATTGCAAATCTGCATTTTTACTTTTGTTTTTGTATTTGTCTTCATTAAGGTAATCAAACGTTGTACCGCAAGTTGTCCCATTTCTTGCTTGAACACCCGTACGGTTGTAAGCGCTGGTGTAAATACACTGCAAAAAGAGATATCATCGAATCCAATAATTGAAATATCTTCGGGAATTCGATAGCCATTTTTTTGAAAAGCCTTCATCGCACCCAAAGCAATCATGTCATTCTCAGCGAAAAAAGCAGTGGGCAGCTCCGGCTTCGTTTGCAAAAATGAATCGACTGTCGTAAACACTTCATCCATCGTCGTCGGAACCTCGATAATATATTTTGACTGGTTTGTTAAATTATGCTCCTGCAAAGCCCGTTCATACCCTTTTTGACGGCATTGGAAATTCTGAATACGAACATCTCCTTTTAAATAGCCAATTTGACTATGACCATGATCGACCAAATAATTTACAGCCTGCGAAACCGAATCTATATTGTTCATAAGTACGGCGTTAAAAGATAAATTTTCAAACCAACAATCGAGTAATACCAATGGAACAGCTGCTTGTTGAAATGCTTTCGCATTTTGTTCATTAAGTTCTGTTCCGACCAACAAAATAGCGGATGATGTATCATTTAGGATCTGATTGACCCGCTCTTCATAATCTGGACTATTTCTATATAAGTTAAAAATCGTTGTTTCATAACCAGATTGTCGGCTTGCATTTTCTACACCTTCAAGCAATGCTGCAAAAAAAGGTGAATCTGAAAATACTTTACCGCTATCACGGTATGTCACAACCTTGATATTCTTGATTTTTGTTTCATTCAAATAACCATACTCTTGGGCGATTTTAAAAATTTGTTCGGACGTGTCTCGATTAACCCCTTTTTTATTATTTAAAGCATTCGAAACGGTTGCAGGGGAAAAGCCGGACAATTCACTTATTTTTTTTATACTGATTTTCATTCCGCACTCTCCTCTCGCAATATATTCTAAACCACATTGCTAAAAATCGCAAATTCTATTATATTTATAAATTTTTTTCTTCGCTCATGCCGGAAAAGCTACACCGGCACGCAGTATAATATTGGGATACGGAGTAAATTCACCCGTACGAATTGCAAAGCGAACCTGTTTTGATTGTTCTTTTAGATCCTCATGCAATATAAATTCATGTTCCACGCCCTGAAGTTTCTGCTGAATATGCTGTAAAAGTGTTGGATTTTTTTCTTTAATATCTTCAGCCAACGAATAAAATTCGACTTCAGCTTCTCCAATAACTGCATCTAATGTCTGTTTAAAAGTTGGTACACCACCGCATAATGCCAAATCTACAATAGGTATCCCCTTAGGTATTGGCATCCCGGCATCACCAATCATAAATAAATCCTTATGACCAAGTGCTGCAATGAAACCAGCCAGCTGCGCATTCAAAATCCCACATTTTTTCATATTCAGTCCCCCAATTTTATATTTTTATTTCCTCTTTCTGTTCCGTCTTAGAATCATTTCTTGCCTGCAATGCAATCTTCGCCTGCAAATTACGTTGGAACTGATCGACAATAACAGCGAGTATAATGACAACCCCTTTGATAATCATCTGCCAAAATTCCGAAACACCACACATAACCATGCCATCTGAAATAACACCGATTACAAAAGCACCAATAATTGTTCCCCCGATGGTACCAATCCCACCAGCCATTGAAGTCCCGCCCAAAACCGCAGCAGCAATTGCATTCATTTCCCAAGTTTCGCCCGATGCCGGATGAGCTGCTTCAAGCTGCGATGCTGTAATAATTCCGACAATGGCCGCACAAACTCCGGAGAATATATAAACCAAAATTTTTACTTTATCCACTTTTACGCCCGATAATTTTGCAGCCCGTTCATTTCCCCCAATTGAAAAAACATGCCAGCCAAATGTTGTTTTTTTCAATAAAATGCCAGCAATAATGGCAATAAAAACTAAAATCAAAGCCCCGACTGGCATCCCAAATACGCGACTGCCAAATACACTGAGCCCCGTATTACCTAATGCTTCATTACCGATAATATTAGAATAGGTTGCACCATTTGAATGGAGCATTGCAAAACCACGGGCAATATACATCGTTCCCAGCGTCGCAATGAAAGGTGCGACACCAAATTTTGTGATGATGATCCCATTTAACCAGCCAACAAATGCACCAACCATAAGTGTAAAAAGAACTACGATCGGTACACTAAAATACAGAGTCACACCAAACATTGTCAGTGTAAAGCCATTATTAATCAGACCACCAGCAATCATCCCCGCCAATCCGACAACAGCCCCAACGGATAAATCGATACCCCCGGTAATAATAACATATGTCATGCCAATCGCTAAAATACCATATAAAGCAACATGTTTAGCCAATAATAAAAAGGTATTCGTTGATAAAAAATTAGGAGTTGCAAAACTAAAGAAAAGTAAAAGCAACGCCAAAACAATTAAGGTACGGCCCTTTAATAACGTAAGTGCCAAAGAATTACTGCTCTGTTTTTTATGCAAATTGCTTGTAAGATCAGTCTTCATTATCCAAATCATTCCTTTCATGCAAGTTTCCGTCTATGATACATTTTTTTTGATTACATGACCTTGATAGGAAGCGAGTACTAATTTGTCTTCCGTAATGTCATTTTTCATCATTTCACGCGTTTTTATTCCATTCGAAAGAACCATAATACGGTCCGCAATGGCCATGATTTCTTGCAATTCAGAAGAAATCACCACAATCGACAATCCCTCATCTGCATATTGGTTGATAATTTCAAACACTTCCGTTTTGGCACCAATATCAATGCCGCGGCTTGGTTCATCCAACAGCAAAATCGTTGGCTGTGTCAAGATACCTTTTCCAATGACTACCTTTTGCTGATTTCCACCAGAAAGGGAAAGAATCGGCAGTCTTTTATCAGCAACTTTAATATGAATATCTTTAATTTCGGCATCTACACTACATTCTTCTTTTTTTTCATTCAAAAAGATAGATCGTGCATATTTCTGCAGGCTTGATAATGAAATATTCTTGCCAATATCCATTGTCTGTACAAGCCCCTCACGCTGCCTATCTTCCGGCACCATTGCAAAACCTCGGTCAATCTGACCGGATACACTTTTTATACGCAAAAGCTCCCCATTTAAGAAAATATCACCCGTGTGCTCTGGACGCAGACCCATTATACATTCAAATATTTCAGTACGTCCTGCTCCCATTAGACCATAAATACCCAATATTTCGCCTTTTTTCAAGTCAAAATTAACATGATCTAATAAATAGCCTCCGCCTTTTTTCGGCACCGTCAAATTTTTGACTTCCAATACTTTTTCTCTGCGACTCCAGTCAATTTCTTGTTTACGTTTTGGATATACTTTTCCTTTGCCAACCATCTCTTTAACAATCCATTGAATATCGATATTCTTTACAGGTGAAGAAGCTACAAATTTCCCATCACGGAGAATCGTCACGTAGTCACCAATTTTCATAATTTCTTCTAGTCTATGTGAAATATAAACAATTGAAATTCCTTCGGCTTTAAGTTCTTTGATTATTTTAAACAAAACCTGAACTTCTTGTGCACTTAAGGAAGATGTCGGTTCATCCATAATCAATATTTTTAAATCATCTTGGATTAAATTCCGGGCAATTTCGATCATTTGCTGCTGTCCCACCCGCAAATCACCCACTAAAACATGTGGATCAATAGGATGTTCCAATTTCTCCATGATTTTTTTTGTAAGCTCAATATGTTTTTCATTATCTAAACGTATCGATCCATGTGTTTTTTCTCGAGCCATAAATATATTCTGGTATACATTGAGATTGGGAAATAAACTCAGTTCCTGATGAATAATACCTATACCATTCTGTTTGGCTTCTGTCACATTCTTAAACTGTACTTTTTCGTTCCCCATAAAAAGCTGGCCATCAGATTGCTGCTCAATCCCGGCAATAATTTTCATGAGAGTAGATTTTCCAGCACCATTTTCACCAATCAGCACATTTACCTTCCCTGTATATACATCAAAAGAAACTTCATCCAAAGCTTTCGTACCAGGATATATTTTTGACACTTTTTCGGCATGCAGACAAATATCCATTTTCTCCATCTCCTATTGAACCGTCAATTCGACTGGCGTAATCAGTACTTCTTTTTGGTTATTAACACTAAAACAGCCAACAAAAGACACATTTTTACCTTGAATTGTATCTAAATCCTGCTTGGCGATCAATTCAGAATTGATGATGTCATGAATACTCTGAGAAATCTTCGCCCAATCCACTTGGTTTTTATAATCTTCATATTTTATAAACGTAAGACTATCACGAACTGCTGACCCTTTATAGACGCTGCCTATTTGCAATTGAACGGCAACCGGACCGTCATAACCATCTAATTTCAAAGTCATGAATCCAGCTTTTTTTTCTCGGTTCACCGCGGTAACTTGACCTTTGCCTTTTACAACATAACTCAATTCACCTTTATCGCCCATAGAGTATTTACCATATTTACCAGCTAAAGATTTAAGATCCCCATTCGAATCCTTCAAAAATCCAGACAAATCTACCGCTTTCTTTTCCAGTTCAGGAATGGCTTTCGTCTGCCAAATTCCTGCTACATTATCTGCCGCATTAAAAGCTACATCTCCTGTTAAATCTCCTTCATGACCAATCTGAACAACTTTGACACAGCCAGTCATTAAAAATGCCATCAGTAAACAAGTGATCAATGCAATCAATACACGTTTTTTCATAAACAGCCTGCTCCTATCCACTCCGCATTACAGTGCGTTTTTCAAACGAGATGCTCAGCTGTTAGCATACCGATGTTATCTCGGTATGCTAACAGCTGCTCTTTTACTATTCTTTATAAACAAAAGCCTTTAGTTTATCGACATTTTTTGCTGTAATTGCGATACAATCTACCAGTTGTTTTTCTTCAAGACCAGTTGTACCATCTTTTAAATATTTATCGGCTTGTTGTACAGCCATTTCTGCAATTAGAGCGGCTTGCTGCAGTGCGGTACCTGTCATATTTCCAGCTTTTATAGCTGCCGCAGCTTCATCTGAACCGTCAACACCGATGACAGCAATATCTTTCAGACCTGCATTTTTAATTGCAGCAACGACACCAACAGCCATTGTATCGTTCCCACAGATAACACCTTTGATATCAGGATTCGATTGTAAAATTGTTTCCATTTTTTGATAAGCTTCGGTTTGTTCCCAATTTGCAGTCTGCTGAGCAACCATCTTCAAATCAGCATATTGATCAATGACTTCATGAAAAGCACTGGAACGTACCCCTGCATTTGTATCAGATTCCTTACCTAACAGTTCAGCATATTTCCCCTTTTCCCCCATTTTTTCCACAAATGATTCAGCAATGGCTTTCGCCCCTTGATAATTATTTGCTACAATCTGAGAAATTGCGATTCCGCTGCCATTGATTTCACGATCAATCAAAAAAGTAGGAATATTCGCATCACGGGCTTTTTGTACAGCAGCAACGGTAGCATCAGCTCCTGCATTGTCACAAATAATTGCTGCAGCTTTATCGGATATAGCATTTTCAAAAAGTTCGGCTTGTTTTGTTGCATCATCATCATGCGACACAGTTTTAACTTCATAGCCAAGGTCTTTGGCTTTTTTCGTAGCCGCATCTGCTTCCGTTTTAAAGAAAGGATTTGAATGAGACGGTGTAATTATGTAGATGATTTTAGAACCGCCTCCCGTAAGTGCTTTTGCTTCCTTGGCAGGTACAGAAGATGAGGCTTTATCAGCAGCTTTATTCTCTGCACCACAACCGGCAAATATAACCCCCAGCATACACAATGACAATACCAACGCAGCTAATTTTTTACATTTTTTCATAATCTTTGTTCCTCCTATTTTTTTATTGGAAAACGATATGACTTATCAGGACCTTAACCTGTTAAATCCAATGATCAAGCTCGAAACAAGGTGCGATTTACCGCTTTTTCCCAGCCATCATATAAAGAATCACTACGAATTTCTTGCATCATCCCAACATATTTCAGCCTTTTCCGCTCGCGAAAAATATCTGGTTGCGTATAAATTTTCATGGCAATCCCGGCGGCTATGGCAGACCCCATACCCGATAATTCCAGCGTTTTGGATACTTGAACCGGGATCTTTAAAATATCAGCCTGAAACTGCATAAGATATGTATTCTTCGTCGGACCTCCATCAACACACAATTCCTTAATTTCTATAGTAGATTCTTTTTGCATGAGTTTGATAATGTCCGTAATTTGGTATGCAATGCTATCAAGTGCCGCCCGAACCATTTCAGCCCTGCCTGTTACACGTGTAATTCCGGTAAACAAGCCGGTTGCTTCACTATTCCAATAAGGTGCCCCTAACCCTGAAAAAGCTGGTACAAAATAACTTTGATCATCGTTATTTGAATTTTCCGCTATTTCCTGTGATTCTTCGGCACTAGCCAACAGTTTCAAATCATCTTTCAACCATGTTATAACAGCACCTGCATAATTGATATTACCCTCAAGTGCATAACTGACCTGACCATTAAAGCACCAGGCAATTGAAGTAACGAGTCCGACCTTACTAGAAAGAATCTGCTCCCCTAGATTCATCATCACCGAAGCCCCTGTACCGTAGGTTGCTTTGACCATTCCTGGACTATTGCAATTTTGAGCAAAAAGTGCTGCCTGAGAATCGCCAAGTACTGCATGGATAGGAATCGGTTCATCCAGCCAACCGTCAAACGTAGTGGTACCATACAAAGCATTTGAATCACAAACCTCAGGTAAAGCCCAGCGTGGAATCCCAAAAATTCGGCACACATCTAAATCCCAGGTCAGATCTTTAATATTAAACAGCTGCGTTCGCGATGCATTGGAATAATCTGTTTTAAACGCAGCACCACCCGTCAAGCAATAAACAAGCCAACTATCCATTGTTCCAAAACAAAGTTCATCCGCTTCTGCTCTTTGGCGAGCTCCCACGATATTTTCTAACAGCCAGCTTATTTTGGCCGCAGAAAAATATGGTGATAGCGGCAGGCCTGTAATCGCTTTTATTTTTTCACCATATCCTTCTAACACAATGCGCTGACATATTTTTTCCGCACGAGCACATTGCCAGACAATGGCATTATAAATTGGTTTACCATTTGATTTTTGCCAGGCCATTACGGTTTCTCTTTGATTACTGATACCAATTGTGGCAATACTTGTTTTATTGATACCGGCTTTTTCTACAACAGCTTTTACAACCGCCAATACATTTTGATAAATTTCGACTGGATCGTGTTCAATCCAGCCTTTTTCATTGATAATCTGCTTATGCAGCAAATCACAGCGTGCTACTAAAGAACCTGTTTCATCAAACAATAGACCTTTTGTTCCCTGCGTGCTTTGGTCTATTCCCAATACAAATGTATCCGGCATTTTCAGATCAACTCCATTACCGTTTTTGCAATACCTTCCGCATTCAATCCGTAGTGATCAAAAACCTCCTGTGACTTCCCTGTTACGACTGGTACATCCGGCAATGCCATATTGATAACTTTGGTTGGATAATGCGCCGCTGTAATCTGGCTTACCATCGACCCCAGACCGCCATATATCGTGTGCTCTTCAACCGTCACAATTGCTTTCGTTTCTTTGGCCGCTTTAATAACAGCCGCTTCATCAATTGGTTTTACGCAGTACATATCGAGCACCCTCGCCATAATGCCCTTACTCCTTAAAAGTTCTGCTGCATCTTTCGCTGGCTTCACCATTTCTCCGCAGGCAATGATGGCAACATCCTGACCTTCATTTACAAGCATCGCACGATCCATTTCAAATGAAATCGTCGCTGCATCATAAATCGGCTCCACTGCATTGCGCCCTACCCTGACATAGGCCGGTTTTTTATCCTGCAAAAGTGCTCGTATAAGCTTACCGGTCTGTAGATGATCACTGGGCAAATAGACTCTCATATTGGGAATGGATGCCATCGCAGCAATATCATTTGCTGAATGATGTGTCATCCCCAATGCTCCATAGCTAACGCCCCCGCTAATCCCAATCAATGTAACATTTGTATTCGAATAAGCTACATCGACCTTCGCTTGTTCCATACTTCGCGTTGTTAAAAAACTGGCCGGTGAAACAGCAAAAGCTTTTTTACCACAGCTGGCAAGTCCGGCACTAATTGAAACTAGATTTTGTTCCGCAATACCCACTTCAACAAATTGTGCTGGTCGTTCTTTGGCAAAATCAGCCAGTGATGCCGAACCACGAGAATCACTACACAAAACAATGATGTCTTTATCTTGAGCCGAAGCTTCCAACAGCACATTGCAAATTTCTTGCTTATTGGCAATTTTATTCATATTGAGCCCTCCTCTGGTTCAATTCATTGATTGCTTGTTCATATTCTGCATCCGTTGGAACTCGATGATGCCAGCCAGCTTGATTTTCCATAAAAGAAACACCACAGCCTTTCGTGGTATTGGCAATAATTACAGTTGGCACGCCTTTGGTTGCTTTCGCTTCTGTAATAGCCTTATCCAAAGCATCTATATCATTTCCCAAAGATGAAATTACGTGCCAGCCAAATGCCGCCCAGCGTTCTTCTTGTTTATCCTGCATCATAACATTTTCTGTCGTACCAGAAATCTGTAAATGATTACGATCGACAAATGCGGTTAAATTATCAAGCTTATAATGAGCCCCCGCCGTAATCGCTTCCCAGACCGACCCTTCTTCCATCTCACCATCCCCCATAACTGCATAGACACGATAGTCCAGCCTATCCATCTTCCCCGCCAGCGCCATGCCAACACCAACAGACAGACCATGCCCTAGTGAACCGGTATTCATTTCTATTCCATTAATTTTGTTATTCGGGTGACCAATATATTTCGAAGCATAGGCTGAATAGGTTTTTAAATCTTCCTTGGGAAAAAATCCACAATCTGCTAAAACACAATAAAGTGATTCCACAGAATGTCCTTTGCTTAAAATAAATCGATCACGGTTTGGATCGGCTGTATTTTCCGGTGTCACATTTAGATGCTTATAATATAAAGCAACCAAAATGTCCGTTACGCTTAAATCGCCGCCAATATGCCCCGTTTTGGCACGATGGATCAAGGTGATAATATCTTTTCGAATATCACATGCTTTTAACTGCAAATTCATTATTTATTCCCCCCTCAAATATGCTTTAATTTCCTCTTCAATCGGATCATATAAATCCGCTTTGATTTTCATATATTTACAAGCTTCGTAAAGAATTGGCACAATATTTTTATGAATTCCCACACAATGGTGAATGTACGGTCCACAAACAATTTTTTCTTCCAGTCGTTTAATATTATCTACAACAATCCAAAGATATGTTCCCATTCCCTTTGGTCCATCAACCCCCTTAGCATTTCCTAATAGCATGGAATATTCACCATTATCACCATCAAAACGACAAAGAGTCAATGAACCGTGTTTTGCTTCTGCCGTAATGCTTCCTGGATAGTCAAAAGCCAAAGGATATGTAAGCGTTGGTTTCTCTTTGGCGATTGAAATCGGCCATGGACCACAATGCTGGAGCAACTCTCCATTTGGCAGATCCGGATGACGAATCGTCCAATCAGCAAAAAACGATCTCGTTTCATCCATGCCAGCGGCTTCTACCAAAAGAGCAGTAATCGCACCATGGATATCTGTTTCACAGACAACGGGAATCCCTTCGTCGTTCAGCAGTGCATTCGCAGCACAAGGCATGATACCAAGTTCAGACTGCAATTCATTCCAGCATTGCAATGCAACTGCATTACAATCATATTTTTTGATCAGGTTTTGCATCGCAACCTTAAGAGCTGCCACATTTTCAAGTTCCTCATCTCGAATCTTGATTTCCATATGCGCTCGTAAATACTCGATTGTCTTAGTGACTTCACTGCCTTCTTCTTTTTTTGCTGCTTTAACAGCTTTGGTGAGCTCCGGCATCGGTATCGGTGCCAGCTGAATATTAAATTTTTCGAGAAGTTCACCTTCATTGCACATGGTCGACCAAAAATCAAATGGACGTGTTGAAATTTGCAAAATGCGAATATGCTGAAACGTTTTCACAACATTACAAACTGCCATAAAGTCTTTGATTCCCCGTTCAAAAACAGGATCATGTAAGCGACAATTTGTCATATATGTAAATGGAACGCGAAATCTTCTGAGAACTTTTCCCGTAGCGAACAAACCACATTGTGTATCACGAAGGCGTACACCATTTTCATCCGGTCTTTCATCAAGCGGCCCCCATAACAAAACAGGAACATTTAACTCTTTCGCCAGTCTTGCGCACTCATATTCAGTACCAAAATTACAATGCGGCAAAAAGAGTCCATCTATCTTTTCTTTTTTGAATTTTTCGACTATTTTAAGTAAACCAGCATCATCATATAATAAACCTTCATCATTAACATCGCTAATATCAACAAATTCAATACCAAGTTCTTTTAGTCGCTCACTAATCAAACCTCTGTATTTGATCGCATCCGGTGCACTAAAAATACTTCTTCTAGTCGGTGCAAAACCTAATTTAAGTAATGCCATTATTTATTCCTCCAATAAAATCTTATTTATATTACCAGTACATGCTAACTCAGTTAAGATAATTCAAAATATTTAGTTTTATTTCTCAGCGTTATTATAATACTTTTATATAAATATTTCAATAACTATTTTAAATTTAAAGTAAAATTATTATATTTTTAAAATAAATTATCGTTATATTTACTTTTTAATTTTGTTTTTACATAAATTCGCATAAAAAAAAGATGTTTTGTATAAAATATTCATATAAATATTTATATAAAACATCAAAAACTATATTAAACTAAAAAATACTGCCAAAATTTCGGCAGTATTTCTTGAATTTTAACAAATTCGTGGAATTTGTCCGCCCAATGGCATATCAACAATACGGATACCACCAATATTGGTTTGCAGGCCGACTTGACCTATCGATTCGTTCGTTACTTTTCCAATAACGCAGGCATCTTTGCCATAAGGATGCTGATGCATTACGTCAAGTAAAGTTTTCGTGTATTTTGCATCAACAAAAACCAACATTTTACCTTCGTTTGCCAGATACAGTGGATCAAAGCCCAGTATTTCACAAACTCCCTGTACTTCCGAACGCACAGGTATGGCATTTTCTTGTAGTAAAATTCCGGTTTTCGATTGCTCGGCAATTTCATTTAGCGTAGCTGCTACGCCACCACGTGTCGGGTCGCGTAAAGCTGCTATTTGCGGCACAGCTTTGAGCATTTTCTGTACCAAACCGTTCAGTGGCGCACAATCACTTTGCAGTATTGCCGGTAAAACTAATTCATGACGCCCTGCCATAATAGTCGTTGCATGATCACCAATATAGCCACTGACAATGACATCACACCCCGGCTTAACACACTTCGGTGAAATATGACTGCCAGGTATTATATCACCAATCCCCGCTGTATTGATAAAGATTCCATCTGCTGCACCTTTATTAACGACTTTCGTATCCCCGGTAACAATGAGCACATTGGCTTCTTTCGCCGCCAGACGCATCGACTCCACAATTTTCCGGAGATCATCCATGAAAAATCCCTCTTCCAGAATAAGTCCCACTGAAAGATACCGTGGCACCGCACCAGTCATTGCCAAATCATTAACGGTACCACAAACAGCCAATTTACCAATGTTACCACCAGCAAAAAATAAAGGTTTCACAACATATGAATCCGTTGTAAACGCCACATTCGTCCCTGCCATATTTACCGAAGCTCCATCATGTAACTCATTAAGCAGCGGATTGCCAAATGCCGGTAAGATTACCTGCTCCACTAACTCTTGGCTAAGTTTTCCGCCGCTTCCATGAGCCAAACAAATCTTTTCATGTTCCATATGTATATCTCCCGCTTCCATATTTATACCATGCCGCACAAGATCCTTCAACAGATACCATGCAGGCTCCAATTGGGTGTTCAGGAACGCAAGCCTTGCCAAACAATTGGCAAGCCGTTGGTTTAATGATGCCGCGCAGTACTTCACCACAATGACAGGCCGTTTTCTTTGTAATGGTTTTTGTTACCATCGGCAAAACCACCTGTGCATCAAATGCAGAATATTGCTCTTTCATCCGCAGTCCTGAATTCGGGATCATACCGATCCCACGCCAGACTGCGTCTGTTGGTTCATAAACTTCCGATAAAATTTGTCTGGCGGCCGGATTACCGTCCGGTTTCACAATTCGCTTATATTCATTTTCTATAGCCGGCTGATCATCATGAATCTGCCTCGCCAATCGATAAATCGTCCGCAAAATCTCTAACGGTTCAAAACCAGCAACCACTGCTGGCATATGATATGTTTTCGGTAAAAAATCAAACGGTCTTTCTCCTGTAATAGCACAAACATGGCCCGGCAATAAAAAGCCATCAATTTTGACTGCTGGATCTGCCAGTAAAACTTTGAGTGCCGGAGGAACTATTTTATGAGAAGACAATAAAAATAAATTCGTCAAATTTTGTTTTTTTGTTGCCAGTACGGTAGCCGCTGCAGTAGGTGCCGTTGTTTCAAAACCAACTGCCAAAAAAATAATTTTTTTGTGTGGATTTTGTGCCGCTATCGTAAGACTTTCCAATGGTGAATAAACAACTCGAATATCTGCACCAGTCGCTTTTACTTCGCCCAAGCTTGATGTTGAGCCGGGAACACGTAGCATATCGCCAAATGTAGTCAAAATTACATCTTCGCATCTCGCATAAGCAACCGCTTTATCTATGTATTCGTCCGGTGTAACGCAAACCGGACAGCCAGGTCCACTCACCAAATCGACCTGTGGTGGCAGTAATTGTCTTATACCCGCCCGAAAAATGGCTACCGTATGTGTACCGCAAACTTCCATCAACCGCACTGGTTTCGTAACCAGGCGATCGATCTCACGAATGAGAAACTGTGCCATTTCTTTTGTTTCATTATTATGTTCAGGCACTCCCATTCATCTCCCTAAGCAGTTGATTTGTCAGAGTGGCTTCCTCTTCATCAATAGCCTGAATTGCAAAACCCGCATGAATCAATACAAAATCACCAATTCCCGCTTCCGGCAATAACATAAGACTTACCTGACGTTGAATGCTGTTGACTTCCACAACGGCCATTTGATCTTTTTTATCAATAATTTTTGCTGGTACTGCCAAGCACATTTTAACGCCTCCTTTCTCGTGCAACCACTGCCTGCCCTAAAGACAATCCTCCATCATTGGGAGGAACTTGTCGATTAAGCAAAACAGTAAAATCTATTTCCAACATACGAATCACTTGCTGTAATAATGTCATATTTTGAAATACGCCTCCGCTTAAAGCAACCGTCGATACCCCCGTCATTTTATGCAAACGCCGAATCATCACAACAATTGCATCCGCCATCGTTGTATGAAAAGCTGCTGCTAAATCTCCAATTGCTGCCTGACGATTCGTCAATGCGGCGAAGGTTGGTCTGAAGTCAAGTTCATTTGTCGAAGTAATATCATAAGGTAAAATTTCCCCAACAGCACCATGTGCAGCCATTTCCAGTTCTATGGCAGCCTGCCCTTCATAATTATTATAGAGCCGTAAGCCTAGAAGTGCCGCAGCTGTATCAAACAGACGTCCAGCGCTCGATGATAAGGGGGCATTAATGCCTTTCGCTGTGGCTTGCAGCAGCAGTTTCCAGCCATTTGGTATATTTTTAATTCGATTGGCTTTATGTGATGAAAAATCCACCCCATAAAGCTCCTGTAAAATCCATACAGCCTGACGCCAAGGCTGCCGAACTGCCTTTTCTCCGCCAGGCAGAGGCAAATAGGAACAATGTGCCAAACGCTCATAACTATGGCAGTCTGCTAGCAAAAATTCGCCGCCCCATAACGTTCCATCATCACCATACCCCGTACCATCAAAGGCAACCCCGATTACTGGATCGTTAACATTATGCTCGGCAAGAACTGAGACAATATGTGCATAATGATGTTGAACCCCAATTGATGGTATAGTAAGTTGTTTGGCATATTTTGTTGATAAATATTCGGGATGCAGATCACAAACGACAACTTCAGGATCAATACCAAACAAACGCCGATAATGTTCGATCGATTTTTGGTAAGATAACAAGGTCTGTTGATTTTCCAAATCACCGATATGTTCACTGACGAAAGCTTCCCGCCCCTTCGTCAAGCAAAAAGTATTTTTGGCCTCACCACCGCAAGCAAGCACAGACAGACCATCTTTATGCAAATGTATAGGTGCTGGCGCGAACCCACGGCTGCGCCGCAATAAATAGGGCCGTTTGCGAAATACCCTTACAACAGAATCATCAACACGGCAATGGATTTCACGATTATGAACTAAAAAATAATCCGCAATACCTTTTAATTTTGGATATACCTCATCATCTTTATAAATAATTGGTTCTGCACTTTGATTTCCACTTGTCATGACCCAAACATCATCCGGGTCCAAAAGCAAGAAATGCACTGGAGCATAAGGAAGCATCACCCCGAGATACGGATTTCCGCCTGCAATATCATCAGCCAAAGTCTCGACTGCTCTTTTTCGCAATAAAACAATCGGACCAATTGGTCCAGTCAATAAGATCTCTTCTTCTGTTGACAAAAAACAAATTCGGTGAACCGCTTCTATACTACCACACATAACAGCAAATGGTTTATCCTCACGAATCTTACGAGTTCTTAAGGATCTAACAGTGAACGAATTTTTTGCATCACAAGCTAAATGATACCCGCCAATTCCCTTAACGGCCAAAATTGACCCCTGCTTTATAAACGAATGTGCCATTTTCAATGGATCCGTCACAGCCATTTCATTTCCACTTTGATCTAAAAGTGCATATAACGGTCCACACTTTTGGCAGGCATTCGGCTGAGCATGAAATCGCCGATCATCCGGATTATCATATTCTGACTGACAGGACTTACACATCAAAAAAGGCTCCATCGTTGTCTGCGGACGATCATAGGGAACATCTTTAATAATCGAATATCGCGGACCGCAATTCGTACAATTTGTGAATGCATAACCAAAACGACGATTTTCCGGATGACTCAGATCGTGGCGACAGTCTGAACACGTCGCAATATCTGGCGAGATAAAAGTCGCTCTATCAGCCGATGAGATGCTCTCTTTAATGATAAAAGCCTCGTCTCTCTGCAATGCTATAAAATTAGTTACAATCTCTTCAATTTTAGCCATGGCCGGAGCTTTAACAGGCAAATCTTCCAAAAAACTTGCCAAAGCAGTTTCCGTTCCCTGAATTTCAATCAGAACACCTTGTTCATCATTTAAGATCCAGCCATGCAAGCCAAAATTTTTGGCTAAACGATAAACAAAAGGACGAAAACCTACCCCTTGAACAATACCCTTAACACGAATACCGACCCGCTTCATACAGTTAGACTTTCTGCTTTCCTTAAAGTAGGGATAATATCCCACTTTTTCAATTGATCCAAAACAATTTCAATGGTCTTATCAACAACTGCATCCATTTCCGGAGTCATTTCTATTCCGGGAGAAACAACAAATGGCTGCACTCCCATAACAATAACCTCATCAATTGGTTCATCTACCACTTGCAATGCAGACAATACATCTTGAATTCCCAATTCATGCATGGATATCTTTTCTTGAAAATACGCTTGTACCTGATCACCGGTAAAAAAGAAAAAATCCCCCGGTTTTCCATTGCCATTGATTGCATCAATAACGAGCATTTTTTTCGATCCACTAACAAAACGCATCAATTCCAGCCCGAGTGTACCACCATCTAAAAGCTGTACTTGTGCTGGAAATTCATAACGCTTTTGCATTTTATCAATCGTCCATACCCCAAAGCCTTCATCTTTCAATATAATATTGCCAATTCCTAACAAGGTAATGTCGCTCATATTTCCCCCTCCGTACACAACGCTTTTTTCGCCGCTGTTTTGCTGCGCAGCCAGTCATACCAGGCAAGAAGTCCAGTTTCTTTCTGGCAAGAAACTTCTAGAACATTGATTTGCGGATGAATGCTTGTAATATCATTTTGCGCCGCTGCCATATCAAAATTTGTATAAGGCAGGAGGTCTACTTTATTTAATACGACAATAGCAGATTCTTTAAAAATCAACGGGTACTTCAATGGTTTATCATCGCCTTCAGTGATACTCAAAACCACTGCTTTTGAATCTTCACCTATATTAAATTCTGCTGGACAAACAAGATTACCAACATTTTCAATAATTAACAGGTCTAAGTTGACTAAATCTAATTTTTGCAATACTTTTTGTACCATCAATGCATCCAGGTGGCATCCACCGCTTGTATTGATTTGTATAACTGGTACACCATATTGTGCAATACGATCCGCATCTTTTGAAGTAAATAAATCGCCTTCAATAACCGCCATATGTATTTCATCTTTTAGCGCTGCCATGGTTTTTTCTAACAAAGATGTTTTGCCTGAACCTGGTGAACCCAATAAATTCAAGACAAAAATGCCTTCTTTTTTGAACAGAACCTGGTTTTCCATGGCGATCTGATCATTTTTCCCTAAAATATCTTCCATCACCTGAATTTCCATCAGTCTACCTCCAAAAACTCTACTTGAAGTTCTCTACCCGACACAATTTCTAGATTTGCCGAATCACAATGCGGACACAAAAATCGATATCGTTCTATCTGAGTCGTGGTATCACAATCTTTGCAATGCCCCATAAGTGGTACTCTATGCAATGTAAGATTTGTACCTTCCGCCAGTGTTTTTTTTGACAATGCTTCAAAGCAAAATTGCAAAGCATCCGTTTCGACTCCACTCATTTCCCCCAAAAGCAGCTGAATTTTAGTTACCTTCGTTGCCTGATTACGTGCTGCATAATCTAAAACAATATCTAAAATCCCCTCTGCTATTGCCATTTCATGCATATAAAACCTCCACAGCCGGGCTTACGCCCGGCTGTTCTTTTTAAATAACGGCATCTAACCCACGTTCAGAGAAAATTGCTGTTATTTCTGATAATCTTGTTTTTGCTGGATTATAATCAATCGTCGTTTCACCATCATGGGCATGGATATGTACATGATACACTCCTGGCAGCCCCAATAAAGTACGTTCTACTTCATCCACAATATCTTCTTTATAGCCTTTTACAAAAAACTGAATTTTGGTATTACTGCTTTGTCCCGAGCAGCCACATTCCTTACACATAAAATACCTCCTACAACTACATTATTTTACAGTTTCTGTTTTTTTATCAATAATTTCACCAATATCAACCGGTTCATGACTCAATGCCTTCACCCCGGAAAACATACTCGAAACTTCACCTTCGCCTTCCATAAATTCGGATCTAATTACCATATATACATGACCAATGGCCGATAAAACAATCAACCACGCCACATAATGATGAATCAAGTGAACCGTAAACTCACCACCAACCATTGGATTAATCCAGCCAAATAAAAAAGCACCCATACCATTTGGATTTACCATCAAATACATAGCAAAGCCCGTTAATATTTCAACCAGAATCATCAAATACAAAGCAACATAAGACATTCTCGCCAATGAATTACGCAAATATGACTTATGTGTTGGCTGAATCAACATATAATGAAGAGAAACATCCATCATACACAGCCAAAAGCTCTTTTCCCATACGCGCGGAAATAAACGATCACCTTTATTTACAATAAAGCCATAAATTTTCAAAATAAAGGAAGCCGTCAACGTAAAGGCTGCTAAAAAATGTATATTGCGGATCATATTCAATGACAAAACCATAGCACCAAAAGTTGGTTCTCCATTTACACCACCCGATATCGGTTTCGTAATATATAATCCAGTGAAAAAAAGAGTAATAATACAAAGTACCATAATCCAGTGAAAAATACGTAAAAATGGGCTAAATATATAATATACCTTTCGATAATTTTCACTCATGACAGTTGCTCCCGGCTACAAGTCTGACTCGCAGCTTTTCCTTTCCTGATATTTGGTTGTAAAAAGTTCTGCAAACCCTTCATTCGGTTTTTGTTCCGAGATACGGATCGGTCGTTACTACCCGTAATTTTTTACCCGCAGCATTATATAAATGCGTTGCACAAGCCATACATGGGTCAAAGGAACGAACTACTTTCAAAATTTCCAATGGTTTATCAGCAATCTTAACTTTTGTATCCATCATAGCCATTTCATAAGCACCATGACCGGCTTTTCCATCACGTGGGCATGCATTCCAAGTAGTTGGAACAACCGCTTGATAATTGCTTATTTTCCCATCTTTAATTACAACCCAATGACTTAACGAACCACGTGGTGCTTCATATAACCCTACACCTTTGCATTCTTTTGGCCAAGTCGAAGGATCCCATTTTGTCATATTGGCAACAGCAGTATCACCAGATTTAATATTTTTAACCAATTTATCAAAGAAATATTTGCCAACATACGCGTGAATCTGGGATTCCAAACCACGAACTGCGGTACGTCCGACCATAGTTGTCATCCACACTTCTGGTTTCAGGTTCAAAACTTTTGATACAGCCTCAATTTGATCAACAATCATTTTTTCGACCCAAGTTGGTTCTGGCAATAACCCTTTTTTCATCTTGGTATAAATAATAATATAACGAGCTAGTGGACCAACTTCTGCCATTTTGCCTCGCCATTTTGGTGTTTTAAGCCAAGAGTATTTGCCTTCTTCATCTAATGTTTTCCAATTTGTCTTGGTGCCTTCTTTTGGTCCAGTGTAATTTGCTTTTGTTACACCATCCCAAGGATGTAAATCTTTTCCTTCTGCATCTGGATATTTATACCAAGAGTGTTCAACCCCTTCATTTAAAACATCCGGATCCGATAAATCTTCTGGTTTAAATTCATAAAAAGTCGCCGCTTCTACGCCCTTGGCAAAGTTTTCAACAATACCATTGGACCGCAGTAACAAGTTTTTATGGAAACTTCCGTTGGTTGTTCCCGAAAAAGTATCATCAGGATAATCGCCAAAACCGATAACACGTTCTTTAGCCAAACCGCCACCATCAATATAACCTTTTTTGACGTATAACTGTCCAATAGCTAAAATGTCTGGTACATAGAAATAATTCACTAAATCAATTGTCGTGTTGATAGAACGATCCACAACCGCCAGACGTTCCGTGTTGACTGGTGCATTCATATCATTCATTGAAATTGAACAAGACATTCCACCGACTACATAATGTGGATGTGGATTTTTACCCCCAAATACAACATGTGATGTAACGATGTCACGTTGCTTATCTAACATTTCCAGATAATGTGCCACTGCCATAAGATGTACTTCTGGCGGCAAAATGTCATAATCAGGATGATCCCACCACTGAGCAGCAAAAATACCCAATTGACCGCTTTCAACGATTTTTTTAATTTTGTCTTGCATTGCTTTGAAATATACAGTTGTTGACTTAGGAAATTCTTTCGGATAAGCATTCGTATCAAATTCAATAGGACCTGCAAATGGTAATTTATATGTTTCTAAAATTGTATTTTGTAAAGCTGCCGTTGCCGCTGGATCTGCCTTTAATGCCGAAACAGGGCTGACCCAGTCCAAGGCATGCAAGTGGTAAAAATGGATCACATGATCTTGTACGGATTGTGAAGCAGCCATGATATTTCTTATATAATTCGCATTACGCGGAATTTCGATTTGCAACGCATCTTCTACTGCGCGTAATGAAGATAACGCATGTGCCGTCGTACATACACCGCAAATTCTTTGAATAAATGCCCACGCATCACGTGGATCCCGATCATTCATAATAAGCTCTAATCCGCGCCAAGCTGTGCCGCTGGACAGTGCGTCTTCTACTTTTCCTGTAGTTTCATCTAGCTTTACCTCTACCCTTAAATGCCCTTCAATACGGGTTACCGGGTCGACTACGACTCGTTTCATCAATCCACCTTCTTATCTTCAGGTTTATTTCCATCCGCCTGATGTTTTTTCTTTTGTATAACAGATGCAACTGCATGAACTGCTACACCAGCAACAGTCAACCCAGCCACGGCTGCGCCAACTTTATCGATATCACCGACTGGTTCATAGGACGGCAGACGGTTATAAAACGGTGCATCATCCCAAAAGTTAGGGTTACTACAACCAATACAACCATGACCTGATTGAATTGGATAGGACAAACCGTTCCACCATCTCATATTACCACACGAGTTATATGTTTCTGGTCCACGACAGCCCAATTTATATAAACACCAGCCTGCTTTCGAGCCAGCATCGTCAAATTTTTCCGCAAACATTCCTGCATCAAAAAACGGACGACGGTAACACGTATCATGAATACGATTCGCAAAAAATTGTTTTGGTCGGCCTTCACTATCGAGTGGCGGTAATTGACCAAATAATGCATAATGCATAATAACACCCGTCATAACTTCCGGTATTGGTGGGCAGCCTGGAACTTTGACAATAGGTTTATTCCCAACTACATCTGTTACACTAACCGAGCCAGTCGGATTTGGTTTTGCAGCCTGAATTCCTCCCCAGGTAGCACAAGATCCATATTCAATAATAGCTGCTGCATTTTTCGCTACTTCTTTGACCACTTCGACAAAAGGTCTGCCCCCAGTCATGCAGTAAATTCCATTGTCGGCTGTCGCGACGGCACCTTCGACTGCTAAAATATATTTTCCCTTAAACTGTTCCATAATTTCATGGAGATGTGCTTCGAATGGTTCCCCTGCGGATGCACTTAGTGCATGGCTGTATTCCAAAGAAATCATATTTAATACAACATCTGACGTGAGTGGTGTTTCCGATCTTAAAAATGACTCATCACAACCCGTACATTCATGCCCATGAAGCCATATAACAACCGGTAAAGCATTTTTTTCTGCTGCTGCCACCACGGTTGACAGCATATCTGTACTAAGCCCTAAAATACTGGTAAGTGCAACACATGATTTGATAAAACTACGACGATTCATGCCCTTTCTCAGGTAGACTTCCCACATTGATTCTCTCTTCACTATAACCCTCCTCTTCTGTCCTCGTCTGCAAATGCAACTACAGATAAAATCTCATTCAATCTTTACATCGCCTGCCTTTCAGGTATTTTCATGAAGGTATTTAAATACTATAAAAGCTTCCTTAACAAAGTAAAGAAGCTATTTATATTTTATTTCAGATTACCTATTTGCCATCGTTCTTGTAAATAAAAGTAATCACTTTGTGAAAACAACTTACTCTTCCGTACATATAAAACAAAACTAAAATAATACAATATTAAATTTTATTCCATTATATACCGAATCAAAAGAAAAATCTATACTTATAATTGCATACTCATATTATAACTTTTAATAATATGTTCATAACGAATCTGCGAGTATCATTTCCTTTATTCGTCTAGTAAAAAGAATTAATTAATTTTGTGTACTTTTTACAGACTGACAATTTTTAATTAATTATAATACTTTAGTACATAATCTAATAGTATAATATAATTATATTATACTCATCTATTTTTAACAAGAATCTATTCATTTCTATAAAAATCATAGTATATATTCCATTACTCATAAAATAAATTGTTTAATTTCTATATAAAATTGAACACAAAAAAACACATACAAAATATTTTGTATGTGTTTTCTATATAGATTGACACCTATTAATGATTAAATTAAATGGCGGAGTGGGAGAGGTTCGAACTCTCGCACGCTTGCGCGTCTAACGATTTAGCAAACCGTCCTCTTCAGCCACTTGAGTACCACTCCGCAGATAAAAACTATTCATTTTTAATGGCAGGGGCAGAAGGACTTGAACCCTCAACCAATGGTTTTGGAGACCACTACTCTACCAATTGAGCTATGCCCCTAGAATATGGGGTGACTGAAGGGAATCGAACCCTCGAATACCGGAGCCACAATCCGGCGTGTTAACCACTTCACCACAACCACCATGATTCAAAGTCAAAAATGACTTGCAACCAGCAACTTTCTATCCTCCCAGGGCGTTTCCACCCAAGTACTTTCGACGTTCAAGTGCTTAACTACTGTGTTCGGTATGGGAACAGGTGGGTCCACTTGGCTATCGTCACTGGATTTATTTTGTTTTGCGAGAGTTTGATCTCTCGTGAGATGTTCTCTCATAAGCAGCGAACCAAAACTTTCGTTTTGTGTAAGTCGCTTAGTTCGTTGCTTGCAACGAACTTCCTTGGCTTTTTGAAAGATATATTCTTTCAAAACTATACAGAAGAAAGAAATGTTTGCATTTTAGTTTTCGTTCTGGCTTTAAGTCAAGCCCTCGACCTATTAGTATCGGTCCGCTGCACACATTACTGCGCTTCCACTCCCGACCTATCTACCTTGTCTTCTTCAAGGGGTCTTACCAGATTGCTCTGTGAGAAACCTCATCTTAAGGCTGGTTTCACGCTTAGATGCTTTCAGCGTTTATCCTTTCCGAACGTAGCTACCCAACTGTACTGCTGGCGCAATAATTGGTACACCATTGGTTCGTCCACTCCGGTCCTCTCGTACTAGGAGCAGATCCCTTCAAG
>NZ_KB905858.1 GCF_000381065.1 Propionispira raffinosivorans DSM 20765
CGCCAGATTGTTTTCTTGAGCCAACCGAATGATTTTGTTTACGGTTTTCTTTGAGGCACCGCAGCTATATGCGATGTTCTGTTGGCTGAATCCTAATACGTGCAGGCGTAGGATTTCGCGATAGTGAGTCATAGAAATAACCTCCATAAAAATGAATTTACACCGAATGGTGTATAACTCCATTATAGGTCGAATTGGTTTCCATGACCGGAATCGCGGTTTCCAATTTTCCGGTAGGCCGGTTTCCTAAAGCCGGGCTGATGGTGTAGTTTGGACCATATTATTCAATCCTTGCGCATCTTTCATAAATTTGCACTCTTACTTATCATATTAATGCTCAGCAGTACGTTACTTCAATTTATACTTTTCGATAAATTTGTTATGTCAAATCTTGATGATCTAATATTATCTATCAATGAACGGGCTGCAAAAAATTTTGCCGTACAACTTTCTTCCACCTTGGAAAATATTGAATATACCTTAAAAAAAGCTGCAAATACCCCTGCTATTTGGCAAAATCAAAAAGAATTAGATCTCATGAATGAGATAACACCAAACATAACCGTCATGGCAGTTTTAGATTTACAGGGGAATTTCATAAGAATTAGTGGAATACCCGATCTCCCCACTGTCAATCTAGCAAAACGAGATTTTTTTCAGGCAGCCCTTCAAGGTAAAACCTCCATTACCGACGTCTATATCAATACGGCTGGTTATCAAATCATCGCCATCGCAACACCTATTTTGCAAGAGGGCATAATTACAGGTGTGCTGATCGGTTCAATTCGTATCCATGAAAATAGTTTTCCCTTGGTTTTTGACAATACGATTTTTGGTCGTGATGGTTATATATCCGTTATTGACAAACAGGGTACTATTCTTTATCATCATCTAGCAGAACGAATCGGACAAAAATCATCTATATTTTCAATAATTTCAGATCAAAATGGTGCACTAATTCATACCAACCCGTTCGGGCAAGAAAATTACGTAGGTTATAGCAAGGTTCCAACATTAGACTGGCTGGTTACCGTCAATCTTCCTACTTCTGAATTAACTGGATTTCGTCAATTATTATTTTATCAAAATATGATATCAGCTATTATTATCACAATTATATTGATCACGATTGCAATCTATACAATTCGTCGGGTCACGGACCCTATTGAGCGTTTAATTTCAGCATTCGCATTAATCCGGCAGGGAAAATATAAAGGAATCAATACAACGGACTATGCCGGTGAATTTCATGAAATGATTCATGCCTATAATTCAACGATATCTATACTGCAAAAATTGCATATTTCACTAAAAGAAAAATCGGAACTAGACAGTTTAACCAAAGCATATAATCGCCGTGCTTTTGACAGGTTAGCTAAAAAACTGGATCAAGAAATCCAATCCCATGCAGTAGACCAAGTTGTTGTAATGATTTTAGATCTTGATTTTTTCAAAGAACTAAATAACTCGCAGGGGCATTCAAGCGGAGATGATACCTTGCAAAATTTCACTGAGCTATGCCAAGCTGTAGCCGGAATTAAGTCCGTCTTTCGTTTTGGTGGTGATGAATTTACGATTATTCTACGAAATGTCTCTCTAACAGAGGCTCAGCATATTGCCGAAGAAATTCGGGCACTGTGCCAAAAAGCACTAGCTCCATGTACAACTAGTATTGGAATTGCAAGCTATCCTGAAAATGCTGCTACAATAAGAAATTTACTACTCGCAGCCGATAAAGCCTTGTACATCAGCAAAAAAAATAGAAACAGCATTACCATGGCTGATACACAAGCTTGATGATTATTAATCTCCATGCAACTACCCCAGCTTGATATAACAAAAGCTAATCTCCTCCATATTCATATCAATACTTCAAAAAACTTTATCATTAGCATCCATATAAATTCATGAATTCCCCAGCAATCACATCAATGCTTTTTATAGTTTCATTATGTATTTATGTGTTTTTATGTACCATAGTCGACTAATCTACTGTTTAACTTATAATTGCAATTTAACAAAAAATAATATATTATAATTTAGTGAATAGAAATAATGATTAAAGCTCTGAAAGATTTTTTCTTTTTAAAATTTTTGTATTATATATGGGCAAACTTGTTGAAAAACAAGGGCGCAAAACTATGGGTCTAAAGAAGTATTCCATGACTGCCAGGTTGCATAAGCGAATCGTGTATAAAATATACCGATATCCTATGTACTGGCAGTATTTTTTTTGTAAGAACAAAATAAATGTATACGAAAAAAATCGGTGAGCGATGTACGCACATTTAAAATGTAAAAATATTAACTGTAGAAATGGTTGTTAAATATGATTGAATTCTATCTTTCTTTTAATTTTAAAGAAGGCGGTGACAAGCATCCGCCCAAAATCGCTAATACAATACGAAAATGTCTGTTTGACAATCAGATTATAACATCTGGAAGACAGTTTCATCTTTACGTAGATGCAGAAAGACATAATCTTGACAAGAATAAAAATTGTCAAACCAAAGGATGCTTAACTAAATCAGTTCGCATGAACTTCTTATGTAAAGTTGATACAGCTCCTGATTTGCCTCCTTATGAATTAACTCTTCTCAATTTATTACTAGAACCTGCTTTTAAAATTTTAAGCAAACAATGTGGACTGGATAATTTTAAAATAAGGAAAATATAATCAAAATTTATCCGATGTAATACACCTATTGAAATATGAGGATGTTCAGGGGGGTTATCATTCACCCAGAGATAGTTGATAGTGTTCGGCTTATCCGATCATCTGATTCCCTCAAATAGAAATTTTTTCATCTGCTCGCTTCTCGTTATCATGAATCCAACTAAAAAGCTCTTGTCGTTCACAAATAAATACGAAACCCAATAATCCAAACGCTGCTATTCCACATAAAGGAAATCCCCAGACTCCGCCTAGATATTCCATCGCAGTTCCTGCATAAAAATTCCCCACAGGCGTAGATCCCTGATTAAGAAAAGAATATACACTCATGACCCTGCCACGATGTTCACCATCAGCATTTAATTGAAAAATCGAATTTCCCATATTCATAAAAGCTAAATTCAAAAAACCGATACAGGCAATACAAAGAAAGGCTGCATTATAATCTGCAACAAAGACCATAAAAATTTGCAAAAGTGCGGTTGTACATAAACAAAACAGAAAAAATCTTTTTCCTACCCCTTTTTCGGCACGAAAAGCCATAAAAACTGCACCAATAAATGCACCAATTCCAGCTGCGCTCATCAAGCCAGTATAAGCCTCCGCCCCCATACCTAGTACACTTTTGGCAAAGACAGGAATAATAACTGCATTATTCATCGCAAAGGTACAAATAATTGCCATAAACATTATATTGATCATCAATGCTTTACTCTGCTTAATATAACATAAACCTTCTTTAACTTCTTGGATAACCTTTTGTTTTTCCCGTATAACTTGCTGTGGTGAAACCTCAATATAAAACAAACTTAATAATACCGCAAAAAAGCTAATGGCGTTGATCGAAAAACAATACACGGTTCCAAAGTTCACCATCACAATTCCCGATAAAGCAGGCCCAATAATCTTTGCTAAATTCACAACTGTCGAGTTGAGTGACACGGCATTCATAATATCTCCCCTGCCAACAAGTTCAATAAAAAAAGACTGGCGTGCTGGCATATCAAAGGTTTGTGTCAGTCCTAAAAAAATGCTAAGCAGCAGAATATGCCAATATTGGAGCATATCAAAATAAGCTAAAAGAGTTAAAACAATCGCTTGAATCATCAAAGCAGATTGCGTCATCAATAAAATATTTCGTTTTGAAAAACGATCGACCAGAGCCCCCGCAAATAAAGTAAAAAGAAGGATCGGTGTAAATTGACAAACCCCGACCATACCTACCATAAAAGGTGAATTCGTCATCGTATAGACAAGCCAGACCTGTGCTGTCCGCTGCATCCAAGTACCAATCAGGGAGATGCATTGTCCAAACCAAAAATAGCGGAATTCTTTATGCTTCAAAGAAGAAAAAACTCTTTGCAGAATTGGAATTAATTTATTTTTTAGCAAGCAGGATGCTCCTTTCTGGTATCTCTTTTCAGATTACGAATATATCTGTATTGAAGTGTAACAAAAAATATATGTATTTGCATGAAAAGTCTTTCAGATTCACGTAGAATTGCGTTTACGGGATGACGTAAAAATAACCTGAGCTCTATTTTCTATAGAGCTCAGGTCTTTCGTCGCCTCAAAAAAAGCTGTGTGGAACTGCACTGAAATTCGTCGCGAACCAGTTAATCGTTCATATTGATTTGCTTATTGCATTTCTCTATGAGTTTGGTCCACCTGTTGCACGGCACGATTTTTTCCATCTCGCAATCGCTGTCCACCTCCAGGTCCACCCCAGCTTTCCTTGAATGACGTGCCCCAAGACATTATTTTATCCACCGGCGGCACATTAAAATAACTTGCTCCCATCAATACTAGTATAAATACAAGTGCTAATATGGACTCGATATTCCATATTTTTTTCTGCCTGCCTAATAACAGATATCTCCACAAAACGGAACGATTATACCAAGCATGCAGTAAAGCTACTACTAAGAAACCCAAAGACAAAATCGTATGCAACCGAATATATTCCGTCTTAGAAATTCCCGCCAATGTCCACTGTAACTCACGAGCTACCCTGCTCGGCGGTACTATATACAATACCAGACCAGTCAACACCATAAAAATAAACAAATACAAAGTCAATAGAGAAACAAGCTGTCGTGAAGATATTCCTTTAAACATGTTATCTACCTCCCCTTCGTATGATTTAAGAACCATTAAAAATCTATTCTATCTTTTCCAAATATTTCACACACCTGTAAATAATAAACCACCAGCATAATTCTGGCAGCTTATATATTTTTATTCACTTGTACCATTAATGCGCCTTTGTAGAACAGGTGCTTAAAACTACTTTTTTATCATATGTGCTGTTATAATGGTGTAACTATAAGAATTTACTGTAATGATGCAATTATCTATATTCACATACCAATTTTTACCTTTTTTATTTGTAATCGAACTAGCCTTCTGTATCTTTTCTTTGCACCAATTGACGACTTCATCTGTTTCTAACGAAAGATTTCTTTTGATGCGTACAACTCCCAAATCGGTTGTATGCAGCTTATTTAAATTTAAAAGCAATTCATTTGCAGTAATAATATTCAACTCCCCGATCGTATTTTTGCAAAGTTCATGGATTTTGAACAGCCTTTTCCCTATTATA
This sequence comes from Propionispira raffinosivorans DSM 20765, assembly GCF_000381065.1. Classification (GTDB taxonomy): domain Bacteria; phylum Bacillota; class Negativicutes; order Selenomonadales; family Selenomonadaceae; genus Propionispira; species Propionispira raffinosivorans. The sequence continues at coordinate 5,277 of NZ_KB905858.1, forward strand.
TCAACTTTTTGCCATTCTTTCATGCCGTAATATAATGGCATGAAAAAAACCGTCTAAAACGGTAAGCGGGTTCTTTTCAAATCAATAATTTAGAGGAGAGCAAACTCAACCACACATCAACTGTTTCTTTGTTTATAGTATAATACAAAAATATAATTTACAGCAATATTTAACTTTTTATCCTGCGATTCAAACTAATATTGCTACACGATATAGTGGGAGATGAAAAAATTATTCGGAGAAAAGTAAATTATAGTGGTGTATTTCATCTTCTTTTCAATAAGATTGCATATAATAAATTTAAAGCGATATGGCTTAGAAGGAATATGTTTCTAAAATCAAGGAGGTCCTTATCCAGATGAAAGGATTTAAACAGTTACAAGCTAAGCAAAAACTGACGCTTTTAATTACTGTATTTATTTTTTCTATTATCGGTGTATCGATAACAGGAAATTTGGCTGTAAAGCAAGGTAATGCTCGAATGGATCAACTTTTCACCATAAATATGAAGCAAATGCAATCCGCTTATAAAAGCAAGGTATTATTACATGAAACTGTAGAAGATGTATATAGTTTAATGCTTACGACCGAAGACAGCGAAAATCAAAGAATCAAAAAGGATCTCATTGTAAAAAGAAAAGAGCTGGATGAAAATTTTTCAGCCTATGAGCAGCTATCATTAACAGCAACACAAATTAACGAAATGAACGCTTTGAAAGATGCTTTGCAGCAACTCCGCACTGCTGACAATCATATAATAGACCTGGCAACACAAAACAAGAAACAAGAATCATATGCGTTATATCAGAAAGAAACAGTACCTTTATTTAAGAACGTTCTGTCCGCTTTGGATAAGATTGCAAACGATTCTAATCAAGCTGCCACGGAAATGAATGAACTTGGCAAGACCGAAATGGTTAAATCTGTATGGACATCTATTATAATCACCTTAATTGCCACTTTATTAGGTGTAAATTGGTATATTAACTCTTAAATCAATAAGACTAATAATGCCGTGTTTCTTCGCAGAGACACGGGTTTTATTATTTTCATTAAAAGGTGTAAGTAACCCAGATTTCCCTCCTATATTTGGTAGATTTAGAAACAATTTTGGTGTATAATCACAGCACAGGTTTCATTTTGTGTTTATGCTGACCGTATCATCCGTTTTTATAAGCTCAAAAGAAAGGAGGGAGCATTTTGAAACGAAAACCGTTTTTATTAAAAAAATTTTTCAAAGCAGAACCGTTTTTCATACTGAATAACATTTCTGCTTATGTTGCCTATATTGATGCCAATACTTTGCGCTATAAATTTGTTAATAATGCATTTATTAAAGCTTATAATATCTCAAGAGAACAAATTATAGGTAAACATATGAATGAAATACTTTCAGAAAAGAACTATCAAAATGCTATCAAATACATTTCAATCGTAAAAAAAGGAAAAATTGCCACATATGAATATTACTTTAATATGCATATTGGCAAGCGTTGGATTAAGGTAGAATATATACCTGAATTTGACATAAATAAAAAAGTTTGTTCTTTTATTGTTCTTGGATCTGATATTACCGATCGCAAAATAGCCGAAGAAAAATTGCAAAAAAGCGAAGCTCGTTACCGTTTTATGGTTGAGACTGCCAATGAAGGAATTCTAATTACTAGGCACGATTTGAAAATTATATTTGTTAATAATAAATTAGCATCTATGCTTGGCTATGAAATCAAAGAATTGATGGGACAACGTTTTAAAGATTTATTATTTGAAGAACATTTGGAAGATCTGAAAAGAAAAATATTGGAAAGAATACAAGGAAAAGATGCAACCTATGATCAATATTTACGAAAAAAAGATGGTTCTAAACATTGGGTAACTATTTCTGTAAAAGCAATGATGGATAACAAAAATAATTATATGGGCTCCTTTATCATGCTGACCGATATTCATGCGAGAAAAGTGCTTGAAGAACAATTAAAAGCCGCCATAAAAAAGCTTGAAGTATTAAGTAATGTTGATGGATTGACCGATCTGGCAAATCGACGATATTTTGATAATACAGTATCTTTAGAATACGATAAATTAGCAAAACATGGAGAGCTATTATCTTTTATTATGATTGATATTGATTTTTTCAAGGGGTTAAATGACTATTATGGACATCTGGTTGGAGACGATTGCCTGAAACAAGTTGCAAAGGCTTTAGCTGGGAGTGTTTCCGATCCCACCCAGCTCATTGCGCGCTATGGCGGTGAGGAATTTATTTGTATGTTACCAAAAACAAATGAGAAGGACGCCGAAACCCTTGCTGAAAAAATGCGAATTGCAGTTGAAAAGCTTCATATCTCTAACAAAGGGTCTAAAATCTCAACATATCTTACTGTCAGTCTAGGCGTTGTAACTATGCAGTGTTCCCCTGAACAAGAAGTAATAGAACTTATTAATCATGCAGATAAGGCACTTTATCGTGCGAAATCTACCGGACGTAATAGAGTTTGCACATAAATTTATATAATCCATACACGTGAATATGAAATCTAATACTTGCCTATTTACTAGCAAAATACACAATTATAAAGCAAAAAAGGGCTGATGCACATAATAAAACATGTGCATCAGCCCTTTTTAAAACTATAAACTTAAAATTAGAAACGTATAGCTTTTTATTTTTTGTTATTACACGTTTTGCATGTGATTATCTTTAAAGTCCGACCCATATTTCAGTCCAAACCCTAATGTACGATCCAATGAAATATGAGCGATCCATATGGTAGCAATCATCATGAAGGTCTGCTGTGCTGTATATAGACCATACACTAGCAAAATCACAGGCAATACATACGTGTGTCCAATATTGTATATATATGCACCTAAAGTTTTATCTACAAAATAGCCAATCATAAAAATATCAGGCGCTAATAATAATACTGCAAATACTATCCAATTAAACTGGCAAAAAGAATACCAATAGATACTACTTATTAAAATAACAGCATTTTCAGCTCTCAGAATAAATTTTATCATCATCACACCATCCCTTGACTTTACTATAAGTACTTTTATTTAGAACGATTATTTAAAATCCACTTGCTTCCATTAAATTTTTCATAAATTCAGGTACGATTGTAGACAATAACAACATAAGTGTTAAAACAATTAGTACTATAGTAAAGATCCATGCAACAATATTATACCATCCCGAATTTTTATACTGACCCATAATCGTTTGGTTATTAGCAATGAGTACCATAAAAATCAGAATAGGTGGTAATAATACCCCATTAACAACCTGGGATACTAACATGACATCCGTCAAGGATATATGGGGCCACAAAGCAATCCCTGCGCCTAATAAAATAATCACGGTATATACGCCAAAAAAAACAGGTGCTTCTTTTGGCTTTTTACTTACACCACTTTCGAACCCAAATGCTTCACAAACAGCATAGGCACTACTCAAGGGCAATATAAATGCTGCAAGCATGGAAGCTCCCAATAAACCAAAAGAAAACAACATACTTGCATATTTTCCAGCCAAAGGTTCCAGTGCCATTGCCGCATCTTTTACCGATTCAATTTCAATATGATTAATATTTAAAGCAGCCGCTGTAGCTACAATTACAAAAAATGCAATCAGCCAAGTAAAAAATGCCCCCAGCATAACATCCCAAAAAATATATTTATAATCTTTAACAGTTATTCCTTTATCAACCACTGCAGCCTGTATATAAAATTGTCCCCATGGGGTGATCGTTGTACCAATAATACCAATAGCCATCATAAGAAAAGCTGCATCGCTATGAAATGTAGGAGTAAAGGAAGTCATGAGAACTTCTTCCCACGGAGGGTTTATAATAATTCCCGATATAATATAACTTAGAAAAGTAGCACACAACACAAAAAATACTTTTTCAATTCGAGAATAATTGCCTTTAAGAACTGCCCACCAAACCATAAAGGCCATAAGCGGTACTGCAATAATTTTACTGACACCAAACATTTCAAAACTGGCAGCAATACCAGAAAATTCCGAAGCAGTCGTCCCCACATTCGCAATCATTAATACAATCATAGCAAAAAAAGTCCATTTTACACCAAAGGATTCACGAATCAAATCGGATAAACCGCGCCCGGTAATCGCGCCGGTTCGTGCTGAAATTTCTTGCGCCATAGCAAGACAAATCGAACTAACTAAAAGTGTAAATAATAAATCATAGCCATAGGTTGCCCCTGCCGAGGCATATGTGGCAATACCACCAGCATCATTATCAGCAAAAGCAGTAACAACGCCTGGTCCCATGACTGCAAAAAATAAACTCAAACGTATGCGCATATTTTTCATTTTCTACCTCCCCACTTACGAAGGGTAAACCAAGAGTGCATATCGATTTTTCCTTGTTCCGGCAGCAAAAAATCAAGAACATCATCTACCGTAACAATGCCTAAAATAATACCCTGCTCATCAATTACTGGCACAGCCAATAATCCATATTTATTGATAACCTGTGCGATAATTTCATGACCATCATCAAGCTGTACAGTCTGCAGCTTCATATGCATTAAATCGCGCAGTATTTTATTTGGCGCTGCAATAATCAATTCTCGCAAAGACAATATGCCCTGTAAGATTCCAATATTATCTACTACATAAAGATAATAGATTGTTTCGGCTTCCGGTGCCAATTCTCTAAGCCGATTGATAACCTCTTGTGCCGTAAGTTCTGCAGAAAATGCAATAAATTCAGTTGTCATCAACGCACCAGCAGTACCTTCCTCGTACTGCATAAGTTCACGCACGCCCTCCGCATCATCGACTTTCATCAGATTGAGTAGTTCTTCCGATTTTTCTACTGTCATTTCTACTAGAATATCGGCGGCTTCATCTGGCGGCATTTCTTCTAATAAATCAGATGCCCGCTGTTGATCCATTTGTTCAATAATTTCTACTTGTGCATCTAAATCCATTTCGCCCAAAGTATCAACTGCTTGTTGATCATTTAAAGTCTCAATAAAACCAGCACGCGTTTTATAATCCATTTCCTCTAGTAAATCCGCAATATCTGCCGGATGAAGCTGACTGATTTGTTGTTTTTCACGATTCAATTGAAGATAGGCATTCCAATTTTCTAAAGGATTCACATATTGTAAATCCAATAAATTATTTTTACAACCAGCGACTAAGAATTCTAGTCCAAGGCGACGGAACAATCCTTTTATCCCAATATCAACAGCAACTAATGTCATATATTCAATATTTTCCTGCATGACCCATGACAAAATAACATCATTAACACGAACAAGTTTTGATCCTTTTAAATCAATGATTTGCTTGTCCAGCAGCCATTTACTAATATAAATATCCGTTTCATGCAATACGATCGTTTTTTCTATTGCAAAGTTTTCTTTTAGCCGTATTTCTCGATACGTACAAGATTCTATCTGATCTATAGCAATTAATTGATGTTCTCTTGATTTATATTTAATTCCGATGATTTGTGGATAAGAATTCTCCCACTGTACAGCCATATCTTTGATTTTGCCTATCTTTCGATTACTTTTATCATAGATGGGCTTTCCTAATAAGCGACTAAAGCAAAATTCTCCTAAAACTTGTACCTCTACCATAGTAGAATACCTCCTTTTATCCACGAAAAGCGGATTATGTAAAATGCCCCCCTGCGTAAATTAAATAGTTTGAGTGACATACTTTCATCATCACTCAAACTATTTAATGATATCTGCTTTCAAAACATTGACCCATAGCATAGATTTTATCAAAAAAGCAACAACATATTCTACTACAACAGTGCACCCTTTGCTTATAAAAGTTCGTTACTAAACCCCAACCTGACCGACAGTAGTCGGAAGATTTTGCACCAGTCCCGCAAGCTTCCGACTAGCTGATGCAAATTTATACACTTTTTCCTCATATAACAATTATAGTTCATACTTAGCTGATTTTACAACTCCTAATTATTATGGTTAATCACCAATAAGTTAAAAGCATCAAGGAAAAAGCGTTAATCGAGATAATTCTCGATTTTTATGTATAGCTAATATCAGTATTTTTGTTGCATATCTTATTCTACCTCAACTATTTTTTGCTTGGAGGCTTTGTTCAGTCTTCCATTTAACAACTAATTTTTATCGTTGTTTTGTCAACTTGCAGCATAATTTGATTCATTCTTGTCTTCTATCGGAGAAATCGTTTTGGCAGTCTGTTTTTTTGCAGTAAGTATGTTTTTATATAAATAACCTTCACGAATGCCCGATTTGCTAACCACAATTGTTGTGCTTTTAAAATATCTACTCAGCGTATGTAAAATAATCAGTCCCGGTACAATTGTTTCAATGCGTCCTGGCACTGTTTTTAATAAAACCTTCAATGTTTCACTCGAAAGAAGTTCATTTTCTTCATCATTCTCTAAAAGTTTAATCATTTTTTTCATGTTAGACACTTTAATTTCAGCTGTATCCATCGACAAATTGAATAAAGATATATTGATTCTTCCGGTTGCACGAATCAGCCCACCCACACCACAAATAAAGGTTTGTGGTCTCGAAGCAAAATCAGTAATTTGTGCCAGTTCCGCTAAAACCGCATTTTTAATCATTTTTTGTTCTTTTTTATTTGGCAGCAAATATTGAACATACTGTTCATAAGCATTAAGTGAACCTATCGACAGACTTATGGAATTAACGATACGTCCATTTTCATACAAAACCAATTCTGTACTCGCTCCACCGATATCAAGGAGCAAGCCGTTTTGAGTCTGCATAGCATGTGTTGCTCCGAAAAGATCAAGTGCTGTCTCTTCCGTCCCCGAAAGAACAGTAACGCTTACACCTGTTTTTTGCATAATTTGTGCAATAACCATTGCACTATTTGAAATATTTCGCAAAGCCGTCGTAGCAAAGGCTGATATATTCGTAATATGAAATGTCTCCAATAAAACTTTAAATGAAGAAATTGCCTGACAAGTTTTATCAATTCCAGCTTGCAGCATTTTTTCTTTTTTAATATAGGAAGCCAACCCAGAAGGATGCTTTTTATTCAATAAGGCTGTTACTTGACCGTTATCTATTTTATATATTGCCAAACGGATAGAATTTGAGCCAATATTAATAATTCCCTGAACCATATCAAATCACTCCATCAATCTATATTTTCTACAACTAAATTATCATGTAAGATAATGAAGCTTCACGCGTATACACAAAATTCCTATATCTATTATAATATAATTCAAGCAAACTTATGTTAATTTACGGTTAAGTTATCTGCTATTAAAAAAATCAGATAGCTACCTGTTCTGTAGAGAAAAAGATCCCTCAATTATTAAGCCCCTAAATCAATTTGGCGTCTTGCCATCCTCTTTTGATTCAGAAACTTAATAATTGAGGGATCTAACTTTAAATTATTATTCTGCTTTTTGTCTAGTACCTTCATCTGCTGGATCTATTATCTGTTTTAATTTTTCAAGCTCATTTTTTAAATGATTGTATTCTTTCTGTTTTTCGGATATCTTTTTTTCTAAATCATTTTTCACTTTATATTTTGTTTCAGAATCGATTTTTCCCTTAAGCTTTTCTATTTTCAAGTCTATTTTTTCAGTCTTTTTATTTTTATTGCCAATATCTTTTAAGACTTTTACAATTTCCGCTCTTCTGTTTTTAGCTGCTTTTATTTCTGGTTTATTTTTTTCTATATATTTAAGATATTCCATAATTTTTTTCGTTAACTTTTTTGCTTTTTGAATACTATCTAAAGCTTTATTTGCATCCGTATCTTCTATAATAATTTTCATGCTATTTTGGATGTCCGTCATTATTGATTTATATTGATGAGCAAAATCAATAATTTCAGGTTCTAAATTAGCAGCGTTATTATCTGCTGCTAATTTCATGTTTCTCTTATAAATATTCACAAGTTTTTGAGCATACGCTTTACTAATACCAAAAGTACGTGCCAATGTTTCAAGAGATGCACTTATTTTTTTATTGCCAGCCACTATACTTTCTTTTGATAAATTTTTCAGTCTTTCTTGTTCATGATATATGATTGCTGCTTTATCTTCTGTAGTCATTTCAGACTTTGCAAAATTTGCAATCAATGCAAGTTTTTTTTGATCATCATCCGTATCATTCAATTCTACAATAGTAGCAAAAATATCTTTTTTGGAATTCGTTGCATAACGTGTATTTCCATTGATAATACCATATATCGCGGTTTTTTTAGTGGATTTTCCTCTTTCTGCAACGGTCAATTCTCTAATTAAGATTGGCTGCAAGTGTCCTACCGGCTTAATAGTATGTTTTATATTTTCGATATCAGACTTATATTCTTCTTTTGATTTTTCTTTTTGATCTTCTCGTATGTTGCTTTCCTCGATAACATCTGGATCAATTAAATCCATTCTAATTTTTGTTGCTTTAATGTTTTTCATTTTAAAAATCTCCTTTTATTTTTTATATACTCAATTTATTTTCATTTACAAATATATATTATTTTTCGTATACTTAGTATACGTTTTAAAATTATTCTTATTATATAACGATTTTAGTTAAACCGCAATCATTTTAGCAAATAAAACTGCCAGCAGCCCATTTCACAGGGTTACTGGCAGTGTAAAACTTTTTTCTTATAGAATTTTGGGTATTAAAAAGCACAAGGGGAAGAAGTAATACACTTTCCGCATACTTCACTTCCCGTACTATTTGCTGTCGTTAAAGTTTCATCAAAATAAGAACTACCAAATTCTGTGTAAACAGCAGCATTTTCTTTTAACATCGTATAACATTTCGTACGATTATAACCTAGTTCAGTAAGAGCACCGACCGGGCAATTTTTAAGGCAAATTTTGCAGCTCCCATTTTTTTTATATAAACATAGTTCATTTACCATAGGTCTGTCTGGCACTATATCCAAATTGGTTACAATCGTGAAAAAACGACCACAGCAGCCACTTTTGGTAATCAACATATTATTTATACCAAATGTTCCAAGCCCTGCTATATAAGCAAAATGCCGATGTGACCAATTGCTTATAAGTTTTTCTGTACTAAATGTTGAAGATTCCTTAGAGATAGCGGCATTATAGCCTTTTGAATTTAAATATTCTATTATATGTTGGTTTAAATATTTAAACATGGCATTTGTCTCTTCATAGGCTAAAGCCCACTGAGATGATGCTAACCTATGCTTCGTACTATTTGTTTTAGCAAGTTCTTTCGTAAAGGGGATGTAATAGGCAAGAACAATAGAAGCATCGTTTAATATATCTGTTGGCAATTCATGCTGGGAACTTATTATATTTTTAAGATTTAAGATAAAGGGATGTTTTGCATCAGCAAACCCAACCAGTGGCTGACCCCATTTTGTTGATATTTCTGTTTTCGCTTCATAGTTTTTCACAAATGAGGAAATTTCTTCTTCTATTTGTCCCTTTAGAGTTTGGTGTTTGTCTGTCATATTTTATATCCTCCGCCTATTTAAATTTATAGTATAAGTTAATTTACTCTAGACGGAATCATTACCTATCGCAACCGGTTCCGTTTAAGAGCGGCTCGCTGTTGGAACATCATTTTCAAATAAAGGTTTAAAAAACATCCAAATTCCTCCTCGTAAGCATATATTTAGAGTATAGCATATTCTTATAATGTCTGAAATAAAAAATGTTTGTGATGTTTTTGTCTTTTCACTTGCTGTTCATTATGTTTTCTTATTTTCAAGATCAAGCAGTGCTTTTTTCATGTCCAATCCACCTGCATAGCCGACAAGCTTCCCACCCATTCCAATAACCCGATGGCATGGAACCACGATCATCAAAGGATTTTTATGATTCGCCATCCCCACTGCACGACTAGCTTTCGGGTTGCCAACTACCGTCGCAATGTCCTTGTACGTGCGAGTTTCTCCGTAAGGAATTTGCCGAAGAGCTTCCCACACTTTTTTCTGAAATTCCGTACCATGAAGCTCATAAGGAAAGTCAAAAGTTTGGCGTTGTCCGTTGAGATATTCACTAATCTGTTTAAAAACAAGATTGGTTAGTGCTGAAGATTCATTGTCCATATCAACCTGCTCGACTCGGTCCAATGAAACAATAACCGTATCAGTATAGCCGATTTTTAGAATTCCAAGTTTAAAATCATAGAATGCGTACTGTATCATTTTCGATACTCCTTTCTGTATGCAGCAGGAGAAACTCCTGTTCCGGTTTTAAAAAATCGATAAAAAGATGACAATCCACCAAAGCCTACAGAATACGCGATGTCGATAATCCTGCCATCGGTATCCGAAATCAGCCGTTTTGCTTCTGTCAGACGCAACTTACTCACATATTCGGACAATGTAATACCATATTCCTCTTGAAAGATTTCAACCATACGATGTGAGGATACGCCCAACTGCCGCAATTTCTGATTCAGATCACAGCTTTTGCGAAAAGAATCATCAAGAAGCCGTTTTGCCTTTTCCGCGATTTCTCTAATTGGTTGATAGTCTAAAAGGTCGCTTCTGCACCGCTTGCAGGGACGAAAACCCGCGCGCCTCGCCTCTTCTGCAGCAGAAAAGAAACATACATTTTCCCGTTTTGGTATTTTAGACTTACAGGAAGGACGGCAATAAATCCCTGTGGATTGAACCGCGTAGAAGAAAATGCCATCATAGGCGGCATCGTTTTCATATACTGCTTTCCACATTTCTTCCTGTGTCATTTTTTTACCACCTCCCGTTTCTTTTTCGGTGCATAGTCTCGCATTCCATCAATCGCGCCTCCGGCAATTGCCCAAAGATACAGACTTGCTACCGTCCCGTAGGGTGAATACCGCCTTGCATATTTCTCAAACTTTTTTCTGTCGATACTTCTATGATGATACAGCATCCGCATACCTCGATGAATTGCAAGGTCTCCGTAGCTCACAATATTAGGTCGCTGCATACAGAAGGTCATAATCATTTCCGCAGTCCAAATACCAATCCCATTTAGAGATGAAAGTTCTTTGACAACCAATGCATCGGGCTGGTTGACCAGTGCTTCGATGTTGAATTCCTTGGTTTTTATCTTCTGCGCAAAGTCTTTGATGTATTCGGTTTTTTTGAATGTCATGCCAATTTTTTGAAGTTCGTTTGATTCAATAGAACAGATTGTATCTGGATTTATATTTTCAAGTCTGTCATTCAGCCTTTGCCAAATCGTCGCCTGCGCCTGAGTAGAGATCTGTTGTCCGATAATGTGATGAATGACGGAGGAAAACAGATCGCTGTCGACCGTCCGATAAATATGCCCGATCCGATCAATCGCTTTTCCTAGCAAATCGTCACGACTTTTTAAGAATTCAATGGCCTCGCTGCCATATTCAAAATGCAAAAAAATCACCCCCACTGCTGCAATTATAGCATAAGTATCCGGTGATTTTCTTCTCAATTTTGGATATTCAATTCGAAAAAAGTGTACTTTCTTTTCATCATTTTTTTAGAACTGGCACTTTCTTCAATGATCGAATAATATGATCGATTGCTAACACCGGATGCTTATATATCATGCGAGGTCCCGCATACCGCATTACAGTAGTTATTTTTTCTCGCATCTCTTTTTGATAGCAATGAATTGGACATTTACCACATACCGGTTTACGCTCACCAAAGAAACAATGGTCCAGGCGCTTTTGTACATAGTTTAACAAATCTTTACATTCGCTGCACAATCCGCTATCTATCTTATGATTCGCCTTGCAATAAATCGCAGTCATTTTTTCAGCAGTCTTTTTCTCACGCAAAATTCTTTGTCTCGTCAAACCGCACACTCCACTTCAGCTAGACTCTAATAATTTATACTACATTTTGTATTATTTTTTCATTACAGAATGCAAAATCCCTATCCCTTTTTGAATTTCTTCAGGTTCTAAATGTCCATATCCTAACAAGAGCTTATTTAAATGCCGACCTTTTTGAATTCCATGATAGTCGACTGAAGTGATTTTAAGACCCTTCCTCTTGCAACGTTCAAAAAAATCCGAATCAAAATTTTCCTTTTGAAATTCTATTGCAAGATGCAAACCCGCAGCATCACCCCAACTTCTCCAAGTATCAGCAAAATGAAATTTCAAGGCTTCTAATAATACCGTTCTTCGCTCCCCATACAATTTTTTCATGGATCGAATATGTCGATCAAATTTTCTTGTATGAAGAAATTCCGCCAGAGCAGCCTGCTCAAAGGGCGTATTTTGAACATCAGTGTGTAAACGAAGTTCACACCAGGCCGCTTGCAGCTCCCGCGGTAAAATTACATAGCCAATCCGAATTGCTGGAAATAATACTTTACTGAACGTGCCTATATAGATCACCTTATTTGGTGCCATTGCATAAAGTGGCGCTATCGGATCTCCCAAATAACGAAACTCACTGTCATAATCATCTTCTACCAAATAAGCTTCATTGGCTTTAGCATATCGAACCAACGCAGCTCGGCGAACAGCTGGTAATATTCCACCTAAAGGGAATTGATGGGACGGCGTCGTGTATACTGCACGAACTTTGGTTTTATTCAGCCACTCTGTCTGAATTCCGTGCTCATCAACAGGAATAGGCTCGATGCTGCATCCTGTATTTAGAATTGTTTTCAAAACACCTTGATTACATGGATCTTCTATCGCAATTTTATTTCCATGCCCGCCAAGAAGATTGCTAATCAGGTGCAACGCCTGAGTAGCACCTGAGCTAATAAAAATATCCTGTTCCTGCACACTTAATCCCTTACTGCGAAGCAGCCATGCGGAAATCTCGCTGCGCAGCGCAATCAACCCCTGCGGATTGCTATAACCGAAATCGTCCAATTGCAAGATTGCAGTAGTTTTATGCATCATTTGCTGCCAAAGGTATTGCGGAAAACGCTTCAAGTCTGGACGTCCGGTTTGAAAATCAACGATATAATAAGGGTTTTTTATGACTTTAATCTCAGCCCTTTTTTCTAAATCTGTTTCAAGCTGCAGTCCTTCTGCTATACGGGTCGGTGCTCCTTGGCGGTGCAGAACAAATCCTTCCGCAATGAGCATCTCATAAGCCTCACACACCGTATTACGCGATACTTTTATTTGTTCAGCTAATTCTCTCGTAGAAGGCAGTGCCACTCCTGCGGTAAGAACTCCAGTAAAAATCTGATCGCGTATTTTTTGATAAATTTGTCGTTTTATCGGAATCGCACTTTTCCGCTGGACTTGAATGCTATACATAACCCCTCCACTGGACTGGTATATTATTGGTTATACTGGAACTTTATCCATACCAGTTAATCAAATATAATTATAGCATATCAGATTGAAATGATCACATTTTTAGGAGGATACACTATGCAGCAAATAAAAGGAATGTTATTTTTATTAGGGGCATTTACATTGGCTGGTACTTCTGTAGTTGCAGCACGATATGTTACCGGAAAATTAGGTCCGTATACTATAACGTGTGTCAGTCTGCTTTTTGCCATATTATTTTTATTACCTCTCACCCGATGGAAAAACATAGAGAGTCTTTTCCATTTAACAGGCAAAGATTGGATTTATTTATTCTTTCAGTCCGTATGTGGTGTTTTTTTATATCGTATGTTTTTATTGTTTGGACTACTTCATACAAGTTCTGCAGAAGCTGGTATTTTAACCGGAGCAACTCCCGCGATTACAGTAATTCTTTCAAGATTTCTCTTAAAAGAAAAAATAACGTCCATTAAACTACTTGGTATTTTTTGTACGGTTGCCGGAATTTTATTAATCCAAAATATCTTTACATCCACAGATCATTTTTCTATGGCACATCTTGTCGGGAACCTATTCGTCATCTGTTCTGCGACTTGCGAATCTCTATTTAACACTTGCTCTAAGATTGCCGTTACCCAAAAACGATCTGGACCAAACACTACACTTTCTCCCATACTTCAGACTATACTGGTTAGTCTCATCGCAATAGTTCTTTGTCTCCTCCCGGCCAGTTTTGAACAGCCACTTGCGCTTCTTGCGCAGGCAGACCAGACAGAATGGTTTGCACTTATTTGGTATGGTGTTTTCGTAACTGCACTCGCATATATTTTTTGGTATGCAGGGATTAAACATTGTACGCTTTCGACTGCAGCTGCCTTTTCCGGCATGATTCCTTTTACTGCATTAGTTTTATCTGTTTTAATTTTAAAGGAACAGACCACGCTGCAACAATGGAGTGGCTGTATACTGCTTATAACAAGTATGGCCTTAATTGGTTTCACAAAAAAATCTTCAAATATTAAAATAAGCTCCGAATCAAAAGATACAATATAAAAACAACGCAGCGGTTTTCAAACTCGCTGCGTTGTTTTTATATCTCGAAACTATCTAGTCTTTTCAACAAGCCTTTATATTGTTCCAACAGTTTCCCGTCTTCCAATCGAATCGATGAATTATAATATATAACCTGTCCGCTGCCTCCACCAAGGGCATTTTTTTTCTTCAACTGGTGTTGTAGATTTTTTATCGTACCAATGTTCCCGTCAACAATCGCCATTTCCGGTGGCAGTATTTTTCTGAAGGTATCTTTGAAAAATGGAAAATGCGTACAGCCAAGAACGATAGCATCATAATCCGAAAGATGATACGGTGCAAAGACTTCTTCCAAATAAGGACGAACCCTCTTTTCATCAAAAGAGAATTTTTCTGCCAGCTCTACTAATCCGGGCAAGGGCAGAAGATCTACTATATTTTCGCCGTCAAGTTTTGCTATAAGATTATGCAGCTTTTCTTCCCTTAACGTCAACGCAGTAGCCGTTACAAAAACACGACGCCCTGGCTGTGACTTTTTCTCCAGTGCTGGTTTTACAGCTGGTTCCATTCCAATAATGGGCAGATCTTTATATTTTTCGCGCAACCCCTGAACGGCTACACTCGTTGCCGTATTACATGCAATGACAATCGCTTTAACGCCCTGGTGAACAATAAAGTCCATAGATTCAAAAATATATTTTCTTACCTCTTCTTTTGGTTTTGTCCCATAAGGAACGTGCGCCGTATCCGCATAGTAAATATAATCTTCATCCGGCATCCTTTTTATTAAATCATGCAGAACCGTCATACCGCCCAGTCCTGAATCAAAAACTGCAATTTGCATTGATTCTTCCTCCATACTATTTAGCTATAAAATTTTACAATTTGTAAAAAAACTTAAAAATCATCGCTTTTTTGCATATTCTATTGTATCGCATTTTCAGATTTCGTCAATGCCACAATCTGTTTCAATAAAAAATATAATCAATACAGGATATCAGTAAATAGTCTATCTCATTTTTTTATACATCGATAAAAATCTTTTCTATTTAATATAATTGTAACAACTGAGGCTATACTTCCTAATAGAACTAATCCACCCCAACCATATAGCTCGCCTAAAATACTACCAGCTTTGGTTCCTAATGCACCTCCTAAAAAATAAGCTGTCATAAAAGCAGTATTTAATCTACTTCTCGCACTTTCATTTAAAGAAAAAACTCTAAGCTGATTCCCGATAACACTATGTCTGGCAGAAACATCCAATAATATCATAAACGTCAATACAACCATTATACTCCATACAGAAAAATACATTACACAAAAACCCAGCAGAGAAATCACTCCCCCTACTGCAACAACAAATCCCGGAGTATAGGTATCAGCAATGCGCCCAATATAAGGAGCAACAATTATTCCTGCGATTCCACTTAATCCAAGTAATCCCACTTCATGGCTTGTAAGAAAGAATGGCGTTGAACTTGTCAAATATGCTACCGATCCCCATAGTGCACTGTACGCACCAAAAATAAGAAAACCACTCAAACAAGAACGTCTCAATTCTTTTTCATGTAAAAATAAAGAACATGTAGATTTTATTAACATTTTATAATTCAATTGATTATTTCCTTTATTCGCAGGAAAATTAAAAGATATAAATAAAATACTACCTATATCTATAAACGAAGCCACAAAAAAGACTGCACGCCATCCCCAAATTTCACCGATATATCCAGAAAGCAGCCGTGCTACTAATATTCCTGTTACTAACCCAGAAAGTAAAATACCAATTGCTTTACCTCGATTTTTCTTGTCCACATAGGATGGTGCAGCTGGAATTATAATTTGTGCACCGATGGATGTTATTCCAATAAAAAAATTTAGTACTTCTAATAATAAAAAAGACTCCGATATTGCTATTATAAAAGATGCAATTAGATTAATAAAAAGCAAGATTTGCAATAACCTTTTTCTATTGACTTTGTCCCCGAGTGGAACTAAAAAGAGCAGTCCTACAGCATATGATAATTGAACTATTGTAGGAATATTTCCGATTTGCGCTTGTGTAACGCCAAAAGCTTTCGCTAAAATCATTAATATTGGCTGACTATAATAGATATTGGCCACACAAAATGCACATATCATAGACATTAAATAAATAAGACGCATTATTATACCAAACCTTCCAACGATAAATTCATTTTTAATTGCACTATTTTGCTACGCTAATGTGCAATCAAGTTGACTCTGCTATTTTATAATATTAGTATAGAAAGAACAAGATAACTTATAAACCTAGGATTATTTCTCCTAGGCTTAAGCAGGGAGAGTCATATGAAAATCCACGAAGATATGAGAAGAAAAGATCTCGGCGTATTTCTTAAAACAAGGCGTAAAAATTTAATACCTGAAGCCTATGGATTTCATAGCAAAAACAGAAGAACAACGGGTCTTCGACGCGAAGAAGTTTCATTATTAATTGATGTTAGCGTGGATTGGTATACTCGTTTAGAACAAGGTCGAGATATACATGTTTCCTCTAGAGTTTTAGATAACATAGCCGATGTCTTTCATTTAAAGGCTAGTGAACGAACCTATTTATTCTTACTGTCACAACAAACAGTTCCAATGGACACATCCTCAAAAGCAGATACCATAACGCCTTCTCTTCAAACTTTTTTAGATAATCAAGGAACAAGCCCTTCCTATATTACAAATTTAAAATGGGATATTATCGCATGGAATAACGCAGCATGTGTAGTCTTTGGAGATTACAATAAGATGAATCGTTTTTATCGCAACTCTATTTGGCGAGCGTTTCACTCCCAATATATGAAAAATATATTAGACGACTGGGCGTCACATGCGAAAAAAAGAGTTGCACAGTTCAGAGCCAGTTATAGTCGCTTATATAAAGATCCATGGTGGGAATCTATGTTAAATGATCTCATATTAGATAAAGACTTTAAAAACTGGTGGGATTTATACAATATACAGGAGTCACCAGATGGCGATAAATTATTACACCATCCAATTGCGGGAACTTTACATTTGGGATATTTATCTTTCCGATGGTGCGATAATCCTAATTTGCTAATTACAGTACATATGCCAACCGATGAAGAATCCTCCGATAAAATAAAGAATTTAATAAATAATTATGAATTACAACACAAGAAATAATAACATTGTAAGCATTAAAAATGCCGTTACCTTGACACTATGTCATTTGGTAACGGCATTTCAAAAAATTCAAAATAAGAATAAACCTACAAAATTAAAGGTTATTACCCAAAAACTTGATCAAGTTTTTTCTTTAATTGAGCTGATATTGGAACTAAAGGCAGCCTTGCTTCATCTGAATGAATAAGCCCCTCTCTATATAATACATATTTTATCGGCATTGGATTGGATTCCGTAAACAACAATGAAATTAAATCGACTACATCATGCCACTTCTTCAATGCAGCATGATGATCGTTATTTTTCATCGCCGCATACAGCGCAATAAATTTTTCTGTCTCTATATGGGCCGATGCCATTATTCCCCCATCCCCACCAAGTGCTAAGGAATTATAAAAAAAGCAATCTTCTCCGGTAAGTATTGAGAAATTTTCCGGTTTATTTAATAGCAATTGCATTGATTGTTTTGTATCTCCACAAGAATCTTTTAAGCCGATTATATTTTTCAGTTTTGCCAGCCGATAAATTGTCTCATTTTCCATATTTATTCCAGTGCGATACGGAATATTATATAAGACGATATCTAAGTCCGTTGCCTCCGAAATCTTTCGAAAATGTTCATAGATTCCTTCTTGAGAGGGACGATTATAAAATGGACACACTGAAAGAATTCCATTCACCTTATATTTTTCGACAATTTTTAATTGCTTTACCAAACGTCTAGTATCATTCCCCCCCCAGCCAACAAAAATCGGTACGCGTCCATTCACATATTCAACGATTTTAGCAATGATTTCTTCATATTCAAGTTCATCAATCGTCGGGATTTCTCCCGTTGTTGCCAACGGCATAAATCCATAAATTCCTTTATCAATATAATGCTCCACCATTTTTTTTAGTGCTGGAAAATCTACATGATCGTTAAGAAACGGAGTAATTATTGGCAGCCAAACACCTTCAATCAAAGTCTTCTACCTCCATTAAATTTTATTTTCTCGATAATTTTGCTATAATCAACTATAATATACATTTTTATCGTACGGCATATAAGAATAGATGTAAAATGAAAGATACGAATAACTATGATCGAAAAATTAGATGGGAGTAGGTTTCTATGGATATTCAGCATTTGACTTCTTTTATCGAGATTGCAAACTCAAAGAGTTTTACTAAAACAGCTGAAAAATTGGGCTATGTTCAATCGAGTGTTTCCGCTCACATCAGTACCCTCGAAAAAGAATTAGGGGTTAAACTATTTTACCGACAAACTGGCAAAGGCGTACAGCTCACAAACGAAGGTAAGCATATGTTGCCGATTGTCGAACAGATCGTTAGCCTAGCCTCACAATTAGCAAAACCAAGTTCATCACCAGAAACTTTATCAATTGCCACAATTGAATCTTTGAGTCGAACTCGCCTAAAAGACCTCTTTCACGCCTATCCGGCTGCCTATCCCAATATCAATTTAGTCATAAATTACGGAAACTGCACGGATAATCTCAATCAACTGCGCCAGGAAAAAGTAGACATTGCGATTGTCCTCGCACCAAAAATTATTGATCCCGAATTTTCTATACAAGTTTTTTCGCAAGAATCACTGAGTGTCTTGGTATCCCCAGAGCATCCTCTCGCAAAAAAAGAAGAACTTGCACCTGCTGATTTTCAGCAACTGGATATAATACTGACAGAAAAAGGCTGCAGTTATCATGATTTATTTATTCGCTATATCCAGGAAAACCATATCACCCCACGAAAAATTGTAGAAATCAACAGTATTTCCGCAATCCTTGAATTAGTCCACACCTGTCAAGGAGTTACCTTTTTACCTGAAATTTCTGTATTAAACCAAATCATAGCAAACAAACTGCACCCACTAAAATTAATCGGACAAAAAACGGACATGTTCACGCAAATTGCCACCAGAAAAAACAAGACATCCGCTAACGCTATAAAACTATTTTTAAACGACTGTTCTTCGCATTCTACGTTGGAATAAAAGTTTCTGGATTACTTATGCTTAACTATATAATCAATATAATGATCAGCGCTCTGGTTGATTTCTTCATCGCTTGCTTGAAAAGATGAACCAAAAACAGTGAAATATGGTAATGCAATTGCGCCAACATGTATTGCACTAGCTTTAAATGGCATAATTAATTCATCTATTGTAAACGAAACCGAACCAGTATGTGTGTAATTTTCTTTTTTATCGCCTATCGACATTGCTAAACCAAATTTTTTTCCTTTCAGTTTATTCCCCTTTGAACCATAAGCCCAGCCATGAGTAAAAACATCATCGAACCATTTTTTTAGTAAAGGTGGATAACTATACCAATACAATGGAAACTGGAGAATAATATGATCGTAAGTCTCTAAGAGTTTTTGTTCGCGTTTAACATCAATATCCAAGTTTGGATATTCTTTATAAAGCTCGTGAATTACAATTTCATTTGGATGTTGAATTAGCTCCTGTTTCCACCTTTTGTTTACTCTTGACTCTTTAATGCAGGGATGCGCTAAAATTACAAGTGATTTCATGGTAAATCATCTTCCTTTCAAACTGCTTTCATATGATAAACCCATTATCATATACAACCCACTATTAGTAAATACACACCATAAAGTCAGTAAAAAGCTTACCTATAAGTATGTATTAGACTTGAAAGTAAATATATGTCATACTAGCATTATCATTTAAAATTTATAATTTTAAATGCATAGGAGATGATACTATAAAGCAATATAATTTGGGTATCGAGGCAACACTCGAAATACTCGGTGGGAAATGGAAAGCCCTCATTGTATGTCTACTTATAACAGGGACTAAAAGAACAGGCGAACTACAACGTCTTATTCCTGCTATCTCACAAAAGGTTCTCATACAACAACTCCGTGAACTTGAAAGGGATGGTATTGTAGGTCGGCACGCATATAATGAACTGCCGCCCAAAGTTGAATACTATATGACTGAATATGGAATTACAGCGAATAAAATCATTGATATAATGTGTTCTTGGGGAAGAAATAATATCAAAATGCGCCAAGAAAAGGGGGAAGCCGTCGAATTATTGAAAAACGAACTATAAATATAGCCTTAATGGATTCTTTACCATATTCCGCTAAGGCAAAACAACAAGAAGAGCCGCTTTTATTAGCAGCTCTTCTTGTTGTGCAGGAAAATACCAGCAATACTATTTTTACCAATTAAGTTTTACCAAGCAAAATATGCCAATGCCAGCCTACCGAATGTAATTCATTATCATTGATAAATTCGTTAATATGCTGTACTGAAATGATCTCAAATTTTTTAAATAGTTTTTCTATTAAAGTTATATCTGCATAAAAATGTGGAATGCCATTTTCCGGACCATCTTCTACACGAATTTTTGTATTTTCATCCACAACCGGCCAAGATTGATGAAAGCCCCATGCATTTTTAGAACCCAGAGTTACATAACATTCTCCACCAGGTCGCATAACACGAAATATTTCCTCCAATATCTTTTTTACGCCTTCGGTATCTGAATGTGATATAACATTTCTGCATAGGATGCAGTCAAACTGACTATCGTCATAAGGTAATTGAAGCATATCACCGACAGTACAATGGATTGCAAGTTCTTCAGTCTTTGCCCATTCTTTTGTTCTTGTAACAGCATACGCACTTAGATCAAAGGCCCAGGTAGTAAAACCATTTCCAGCAAAAAGTATACTGTGTCTACCTAATCCACAACCAAGATCCAAGAACTTATTCTTGTCTTGCTGTTTCCAACGATTAATAAGATAATAGCTTTCGATTGCTGGATTTCTCCAACATTTCGCATTATTCTCATCGACAATTTCCCATTTCCATGATTTTGATTTTATCATAGTCTCTTCCTTCTTCATAAATTAAAAAGCGAATGCTCTCCGTCAGCATTCGCTTTTTTGTGTTATATAAAAACAAGTTATATTTTATAAATTTTATACTATTATATTACCATAAAATTCGCAAAATTTCAAGACTTGTATAGTTCCTAGTATAAGCTTATCCTATACTATACGGAGGCGATGAATATGACGTTTGCTTTAGAAACTATAAAACTGCAACAACTTGCAGCTATACAGGAATTACAGGAATGCAATCAATTCACAGAAAAATTTGGTCTTACTTTGACCGGAGAGCAGATTCAAAGACTAGTGAATGAACGCTTTGAAGCTTTGCAAGAAAATGGACGCATTGAATTTGGCGAAGGAGTGCTAAAAAAGCTCGTTTACGCATTCTGCAGCTCACCTTATCTTTACCAGTTTGATTATGAGGATACTATTGCTGCATTGCAGGAAACTTTTTATTATTTCAAGAATGAATCCGATGACCGTCTTTCCGATGATGAGCTTATTACCTTCATGAAGCAGACTTTTGACGGTAAAGCGCAAGGCTCACTGGAATATCTGGCAGAAACCTCGCTTGAGGAACTTTGCCGCAATGCCCGGTATGGTTATAAACGAAACGAAGGAGAGTCTCTATGAATATATCGGCTTTGTTTCCATTCATAGATCCATTAGTAGACGATTTGAGCTTGCAGGATACGGAACGGCTGCAGATAAAGCTTTGGCAGCTCGTTTCCTACCAAAGCAAGCGTTACACTATGGGGGATAGCAGTTCACTTCGTATCGAAACAGCAGAGGAACTTTTCACTTCAATCTGCTTCTTGCTGCAACTTTATCAAAGAGAAACCCATATTCCATGGCAAAAGCTTTTTGATGCGGATTTCAAAGAACTTTTAAAAGAATCCCGCTCACTTGCAAAAGTCAGGATATCCCAGGCGAAAAGCCTTTATACAAGAACCCAGCAAAGTCTGCCAAAAATCAAAAACGATTTTCTCGAAGATACGCTGACCAATATCGGCATCTTTTTTCAAAAATACGATATATATTTCTTTGCCCATCAGATTCCCTGCATAATAGATTATCCTTTAGCCTGTCCTGTTCCTGAAACTTTATATGGTATCGAATACATTTTACAATATCTGCAGCAACTACTCATCGAAAATCATTTTCTGCAACGTTTCTCAAGCAGGGATTTGAACTGCCTGTTATCTGTCTATATACCCAACTATGAATCATCGCTTATCGATCTCTATGAGCCAGTTGTTATAAATGTTTGGGGACGCCAACTGCTCGCACAAACAATCACAGCCTTGAACATCAACAGCCACGAAAAATTTCGTCTGCAACAACGTCTTCAACACCATTCATCATCAGAGCTTCACCACTTAGCCGCCGCTTCTGCCAAAAAGCTTACAATTGAACTTTCATTGTCCACTCCTATCGAAACAGACTATTTACAGCATACTATCGACTCTTTGATTCCCCGCCTAAAAGTCGCTTTAGATGCACAAAATCTAAACGGAATTTTCATGTCATGGTAACCCTATCGTCAGGGGGCAGATTATGCTGCAAACTTATATTCTATGTCAGCTTTTGCGTTTACAGCGGTCGTCCGCTCCATTGTCCATAAGAGACAAAACCATCATCAGAATAAAGATTGCAAATTTAAACTTGTTTACTTTGAGTTTTGAATTCAACAAATTTTCCATATAACTTCTCCTTGCTATTGATACTCGACACGAATATTCCCCATGATGTTTCTTCAAATTTTATAATGATAACTCTTTTATATGTTGTTACAATGTAAAATCCAAACGCTTCTACTCTCTTACTTAAAAAAAATATTATAATAAATCTGTGCTAATTTCAATAGTTTTAAATGTAAAAATAAATTTAGTTCTTTCCACAATTAATTAAAAAGGCAGTTAGCTATGTAAAGAACCAAAAAGTGGTGCCAATCCAACAGACCAAAGAAAGCTATCAGTACACCCTTTTCTACAAGTAGCGCTGGATAAAAAAGAACGATTTAACCCAAACGTATCCCGTTACTTTCTCGTTCAAATACCAAAACTATCGGCTGCATCTTGCATGCATTAACAGTAACCTCAGCAATAATCATATGACCATCAATTACTTTTTATATGATAGTTTTCAACCGTTTTAAAGTATAATTCTTCTACATAAACAGGGAATTCTTCAATATTCCTATATAAAACAAATCCCTACCTGCCAGCTAGATAGAGATTGTTTTATACATCAGTCTGTATATGCAACAGCACTTATTTCAACTAATTGTGACGAAAAAGCAAAATATGGTACGCCTATAAGAGTTCCCGCGGGGCGGTGCTTCCCTAAGTATTCCTTGAACAGCTTAATGACGGAATCCGAATGCTCCCCAGCATCTGCCAGATAAATTTCCACATAAGCGAGGTTGGATTTCGTGATGCCAAACTCCGCTAAAACATGATCAAGATTTTTAAGTGTCTGGCGAGTTTGCGTTTCAATATCACCTTCGCCAATAAATATGCCTTCCGAATCATGAGAAAATTGCCCTGAAATATAAATCGTGCCATTCACGCTGTAGGCTTGGGAAATACCATGATCCCAAAGATTATGATTATAAGTTTTAATATTAGTCATTTTCTCTCTCCTTTACTTTAAGGTAAATTTAGTATAACAAGACAGCAAACAAAAAAATAGTACGCACTTTATTGATAGGTACTATTAGAAAGGATAGTGTAAATTATGGGAATGGCTGCATATAAGGGGCAAGTAAAAAATATCCAAGATACACCTTTTGGATACACCTTGTCAGTGATTGGCGGTAAATGGAAAATGGTTATCATATACCTTTTGGCAGAAAACCAGCCAATTCGCTTTAATGAACTAAAAAGACAAATTGGCTCAATTACCTTTAAGATATTGAGTTCACAACTGAAAGAACTGGAATCAGATGGTTTGATAGAACGAAAAGAGTATCCTCAAATTCCTCCTAAAGTTGAATACCGTTTAACAACTAAAGCAGAAACGCTCTTGCCTGTTTTAGAAGGATTATGCGAATGGGGAGCAAGAAATCAAAATAAATAAGCTGCCCGTTCAGGCAAGTTTTTTCATGACTGCCGCCTTTTCATCTAGCTTAGAAATGTTTTTTGTTTTTTTCTTTACTAAACTTTCGTGCATTTTTCATTCCACCTACTCCCGTGAACATAGCATTAAACTTTTCAGTCTCAATCTGCTTTGAATTTAATCTCTCATACTTGGCTTCTTTTTGAAGCTTCAAATAGTTCGCAAACCGATCCGCTGATACCATCCCATCATTTATGGCTTTTCGCACTGCACAAGCAGGCTCGCTCGTATGCGTACAATCTTGAAATTTACATTTTCGGGATAGTTCATCAATATCCGCAAAGGCTTTTGACATATCAGCACTTTCAATTCCTAATTCTCGCATTCCCGGAGTGTCAATAACGGCACCTAAACCCGGAAGAGCAATAAGTTCCCGTCTAGTAGTCGTATGCCGTCCCTTATCATCATGTCTAATTTTTTTAGTTTCCAAAACATTTTTTCCAACGAGCCTATTTATCAAAGTAGATTTCCCTACACCTGATGAGCCAATAAATGCAACGGTTCTGCCCTTGTCAAGATACTTTTCAATAGATAGCACACTGTCATCGCTTAAACTTGAAGTAACCAGCACATCCACTCCGCAAGAAACGGTGTCGACTTCAGACAGTTTTTCCGCAAGATCAACGCATAAATCTGCTTTGGTAAGCACGATAACCGGAATGGCCTGACTACTCCAAGCAACACTAAGATATCGCTCCAGTCTGCGGATATTAAAATCATTATTAAGTGACATGCAGATAAAAACAGTATCAATATTTGAGGCTACGACCTGTTCATCCTCCGATGTTCCCGCAGCCTTTCTGATAAAAGCACTTTTTCTTGGCAAAATATGCCGGATGATTGCATTTCCACTGATATTTTCATTACGGTCAAGCATAACGAAATCACCTACTGCCGGAAAATCAGACAAAGTCTTAACCTCAAAACGAAACTTCCCAAATATTTCTGCCGCTAGCTCGCCCGCCTCCGTTATTACTTTATACATATTTTTGTATTGGGATGCGACTCGGCCTACATAAAGATTCTTGTAAAAATCAGCTTCAACAACAAATCGTTCACTGAATCCCAAGTTTTCCATATCTATTTTGCTCATTTTTACCTCCAAAAGTTAAAAAAATTCAAAAATTACAAGATCACCTTTTAGTCCTTTGATTTTATATCATTATATTTTGTTTCGCAAAAAATGTATTCCCCTTTTTTCTTTCAGAAAAAAGAAAGAGAACGCTGCATTCTGCATAGCGTTCTCTTTCTTAATAACAAATTCATATTTTCATTTTAGTTAAAATTCCATAAACCGTTTTATCCGACAAAAAATATGTCTTCGCAATTTCTTTTACCGAAATTCCCGCTGCATATTTCCTAAAAATCTCCTGGTTTCGCGCGAACGTAATCTGCCGACTTTGACCATCCGCATCCCATGGCTGTCGATTATCCTTTTTGCGAGGAATATAGATGTACTCACCATCAACATATTTTTGGATCGCTGCAAGCAAAGACTCCGGCAATACCGCTTTACCATTCTGATAGCTCATTTTGCTTCCTCCTAAAGAAAAATATTTTTTAGGATTTAGCAAAAGCTATTCGAGCTTTAATTTTACTACAAACAGCTTTTGCTATTTGTAGTAAACAATCATCGATTTCATCAACAACTTAATAAGTCATTTCTCCCTTCATCATCAATTAATATTATTTTATATAGATTTTTCTAACATGTCAAACAGCAAACTGCTTATACAACAATAGTTTTCAAATTTTATTTTATGATAATATTCCCTTATTATCGCATTCAAAAAGTCCCCATATAGATTGACACCTGTTTCAGCATTTTCTTACATTAATACTAAAACAGATATCAATTATGAAGACTTTTTAACTATAGATACTTTTATAAAACAATCAACTAACATCTTTTATCGGAGGGGTAATTTCAACGTGTATCACTGTGGTCGATTCTTCATTAGAATAAATTGTAATAGGCTCTACGGCTTTTCTTATATGAATTAAGGTTTCCTTGCCTACTTTTATTTTTTCCAAATTAGTTTGCAATATAAAAGTACCACCAACAGAATAAAAAAAGTGCTCTTTCTCTGCCAGCATAATTTTTTTAGGTAATTGAACATATGCTTGTAGATTGACTGTCAATCCGCTATTCTTTCGTAACATAACATTAAAGTCTTTACAGCATCCCCAGCTGATTGTATCATCAGCACCGTCAAATGCATCAACAGCAAATGGCTGCAGAATTTCACCTAATTTATCCTTGTGTTGTAGTTTAATATTATTTTCCAAAATCATAAGAAATCGATCATAGTTGGGCAGCTTTGTAAAAATTGATTTTTCAATTTCTACAGTTGCTGAACTAATCCTAAGTGAAAAATCACGGTCAGCATATCGTCTGTCCTGTGGTGTAATATAAAGTTCTGTAGTGGTTCCACCTGACCACTGCGTTGTATTTTGATCTTTTTTCTCAAATATTTCTATATTCATCGTCATTTTACCATCAGGCTCCAGTTTGAATGCCTTGCAATAACTTCATACTTTCCGTCCGAATAATTTCTGTCGCCTGAGCCTTATATTCCATAAATTTTTGTGTTGTTTTTATATGATAATCTCTTGGTCGTTCTAAATCGATATTTAATATTTCCTTAATTTTCCCTGGACGGGAACTCATCAAAGCTACACGATCTGCTAAAAAAATGGCTTCATCAATATCATGTGTAACCATAATAATCATCTTAGGCGATTTCTGCCATACGTCAAGCAGTAATTCCTGCATAACGCCTCTAGTTTGCATATCTAAAGCACCAAATGGTTCGTCCAACAATAAAATATCTGGATTATTAGCTAAAGCTCTTGCAATAGCAACCCGTTGCCGCATACCACCGGATAAAGAATTTGGATGCTGATTTTCAAACCCTCTAAGACCTACTAAATCAATATAATGAGCTGCAATCTCTTTTGCGTTTTTAGTGTTTATTTTTTGTTGTTTCAACCCAAATTGAATATTTTCCGAAACGCTCATCCATGGAAAAAGAGTATACGCTTGAAATACCATGCCCCGATCAGCTCCAGGACCAGTAAGTTCTTTTCCGCAATGCCGAATTTTCCCCTGCGTTGCTTTTTCAAGACCGCAAATAATACGCAGCAATGTACTTTTACCGCAACCAGAAGTTCCCAATAAAGATACAAATTCTTTTGGTTTTACATGTAAATTTATTTCATCCAAAGCAAAAACATCACCATTTTTACTTGGATAAATTTTGCTTACACCTATAACATCAAGCCCCTGTTCTATCTGCGTGTTCATAGAATTACCGCCTTTCTTTAATGACTATCTTTATTCCAGTAAAATAATCGGTTATGACCTTCTTTAAACAAAATATCAATAATCATTCCTATAAACCCAATTGTTAAAATCCCCACAAAAATACGAGATGTATCCATCATTCTCTGTGACTGAATAATCATATAGCCAATCCCTGAAGAAGCTCCTACCAATTCAGCAACAATAACGTAAGTCCAAGCCCAGCCAAGCACGGTTCTCAACGTATCCACAATATCCGGCATTGCTTTTGGTAAAATAACTTTCCAGAGAACATCCCATTTTGAAGTTCCTAAAGTATAAGAAACCTCGATCATCGACATTGGAACATTGCGGACGTTTGTTGCAATCATCAAAATAAGTTGTGGTAAACTGCCCAAAATAATAATAGCTATTTTTTCTGATTCATCGATGCCTATCCATAAAATAAATAAAGGAATAAACGCTGATGCCGGTAAATAACGAATAAATGAAAAAACATATTCCAGCAAAGCCGAAGCTGGTGCATAAGTTCCTATTAAAAGCCCCAGTGGTATGGCAATTACAGCAGAAATAAGAAATCCACTCATGACCCGATATACTGTCATTTCAACGCCTTTAAGAAATTCTCCATCCGACAACAAATCAACGGCAACATGCACTGTATTCCCTATTGTTGGTAAAAAAAATGCATCTACTGTCCCCGATACTGTCAAAAACATCCATAGTAAAATGATAGAAAGAAAAGCTCCTGCAGCAAGTAGTACTGTATAAACTTTTTTTATTCTGCCCTTCGGCGTAAAAGCATCATTTAATTTAGCAATTATTTTTCTTCCTTTTTTCAAATTATTGTTTGCTGTTTGCTCTGTTGCAATAAACAGTGGCTCGACCTGCATATTTGCTTTTTCATTCACCATAATAACTCACCATCCTTTATTACATGTTGAACAATATTAATGCCCGTATGATATACCAAAAAGCGATAATCAGGATATGCCAGTAATAGTATGTCTGCTCTTTTTCCCTGTTCAATGCTGCCGACAGAATCTGCCTGATCGGTTGCTGCTGCTGCATTCAGCGTAATCGCTGTTAAAGCTTCTTCCAATGTCATCTGCATTGAAATCACTGCCAAGGCTAATATCAATGGTATAGAATACGTATAACAGCTTCCCGGATTGAAATCACTTGCTAAAGCAACCGCACAACCGGTATCAATCATTTTTCTTGCAGGAGCAAATGGTTTTCTCATACAAAAAGCTGTTGCCGGCAAGAGAACTGCTATTGTATTACCTGAAGACAAGACTTGAATATCTGCTTCTGTAATTGCTAATAAATGGTCAGCAGAAATGGCTTTGAGTTTATGAGCTAAAGCTGCTCCCCCTAGAGAATTAATTTCATCCGCATGCATTTTTAATTTAAACCCCATCTGAGCCGCTGTTGATAATAAACGTTCGGATTGTTCCAAAGAAAAAACGCCTGTTTCACAAAACACATCACAAAAATCCGCTAAATTTTCTTTTTTAACCTGCTTTAACACGTCGTTGACTAAAAAATCTATATATTGATCGCCATTCCCCTTATATTCTGGAGGAACCGCATGCGCTCCCAAAAAAGTTGTTTTCAATGAAATCGGCAAATCCTGTTTCAACCGATGCATAACGCGAAGCTGTTTCAGTTCGGTATCTTTATCCAATCCATAGCCACTTTTGCCCTCTAACGAAGTAACTCCCAGCTTTAGCATATTGTTTAAGACAGCCCTACCACTTTGATATAGACTCTCTTCTGAGCTTTCTCTCGTTGACTGCATCGTAGAACAGATGCCACCGCCTTGCTTTAAAAGCTCCAAATAAGGTACCCCTGCCAAACGATCGATGAATTCATCCGCGCGACTTCCACCAAAAAGAAAATGTGTATGCGGATCAATAAAACCAGGAATAGCACATTTACCATGAGCATTTACAATTTTAAAATCGTCACCAGCTTTTTTAGCATAGATCTCAACATCCGCGCTATTACCGACTTTTTGAATAATTCCTGCTTCGATATAAATTGCCGCATTTTCCTGGATTTCAATCTGTCGCATTGCAATTCCATGCCTTGCTGTTTTTCCTTTCGGGGTAACAAGCTGCGAGATATTTTGAATTAAGAGTTTTTCCATGTTCTTTCCGCCCTCCCCTTCTTTTTTCTTAAAATCACTTTGTAAAATATCCTGCAACTGCTTTCTTAATTAGATTATCATCTGCCAGACAAGGTTCTGTAATATGACTTTCATCCGCATATTCTCTATTGTATTTTTTCACGGTTTCGATTGAATGTTCATTTCTTGCCCAGCTGCGGCGTGCTACGCCACCCATAACATCCCAAAGCAGGGCACTTTTTATAATTTGATCAACTCGCGTACTGCCATCCAAAACCAGACCAAATCCGCCATTAATTGATTTGCCGATACCAACACCACCACCATTATGCAACGCCACCAGACTCATTCCACGGGCAGCATTCCCCGCGTAACATTGAACTGCCATATCGGCCATGACATTACTACCATCTTTGATATTTGCCGTTTCTCGAAAAGGCGAATCCGTCCCGCTTACATCATGATGATCACGTCCCATCATAACTGGACCAATTTCGCCAGTCTTGACCATTTCATTAAATTTTAAAGCAATACGAATGCGCCCTTCTGCATCTTGGTATAAGATACGGGCCTGTGTTCCAACAACCATATCATTTTTTTCTGCATCACGAATCCAATTATAGTTATCACGATCCTGATACCGACGATTTGGATCTATACATTCCATTGCAGCATGATCTGTCTTTAATAAATCTTCCCGTTTCCCGCTCAGGCAAATCCAGCGAAACGGGCCATAGCCATAATCAAAAAGTTGTGGTCCCATAATATCTTCCACATAAGATGGTAAAATAAACCCATCCTTTTCATCGATTCCATTTTTTGAAAGTTCTTTAACTCCAGCATCATAAACGGCTTTAAGAAACGAATTCCCATAATCAAAAAAGAATGTCCCCTGTTCTACACAACATTTAATTAATTCATAATGATGCCGTAAACTTTGATCGACCATATGCATAAATTTGATACGGTCTTTTGCCAGCATTTCTGTACGTTCATCAAAGGTTACTCCCTGTGGACAATAGCCGCCATCATAAGCGACATGACAGGATGTCTGATCAGACAGCAGGTCAATCTTAATTTTATGTTCTACCGCGTACTCTAACAAATCAACAATATTACCGCAATAAGCAATCGAGATAGTTGTTTTATCTTTAAGATGTTTCTGTGCCGAAGCAAAGACATCTGCCAAATTTTCATAACATTCGCTAACCCAGCCTTGATCCAAACGTGTTTTAATCCGTAAAAAATCGACCTCAGCCACAATTCCAACCGCATTGGCAATTTCTGCGGCCTTCGGTTGTGCACCGCTCATTCCGCCAAGACCGGAACTTACAAACAAATGCCCCGTCAAATCGCCATCGTTTGGTATTCCCAAATGCATTCTGCCAGCATTCAGCAAAGTGTTGTATGTCCCATGAACAATCCCTTGCGGCCCAATATACATCCAACCACCTGCAGTCATTTGTCCATAATTAGCAACGCCCATTTCTTCAGCAATTTCCCAATCTTTTTGATTATCAAACATTCCAATCATCAAAGCATTTGTAATAATGATACGCGGGGCTTCCGGTTTCGATTTAAACAATCCCAAAGGATGTCCTGATTCCATCACTAATGTCTGAGAATCTGTCATAACTTGCAAATACTTCTTGATTAAACGATACTGAAGCCAATTTTGACATACACTGCCTGTTTCACCATAGGTAACAAGCTCATATGGGTAAAGAGCTACTGCAAAATCAAGATTATTGTCTATCATTACCTGAAATGCTTTGCCTTCAATACAATTCCCTGAATATTCTTCGATTGGTTTTCCATAAATATGTTCTACCGGACGAAATCTATAGGCATAAATACGACCATACTTTATTAGCTCTTCCAAAAATTCAGGAACCAACTGTTTATGCAGCTTTGGATCAATATAACGCAGCGCATTTTTCAAAGCCACCTCAGTCTGTGCTGAAGATAAATGAAAACCTCTCGAAGGCGCCCGCCGTATACCTTCTTTAAATTTAGGCATAGACGGCAATTCTGTTTCCGGACCAATTACAAATTTTTTATTATCAGATGTCATAAAACATTTTCCTCCAAAACTAAAAATAATATTGGATGAGGCAAAAACGGCCTCATCACAATACGAATCCATGATTTATTTTGATCTCGTCAAGAACGAATCATCAATAATAGAAGCCGGATTAACTGCTTGATCAATTAATTTAGTCTGTAACCAAAGGTCTGATGCCATTTTTACAATTTTGTAAAAATCACCAGGTTTTTCTTTTGTTCCGAAATATGCTTTGTTTCCGGCTTCATCATAAAATTGTACATCCTTTAATTCTGCTTTGAGTTTTTCTGGTTTTTCACCAAGACGTTTTGCCATGATCTGCAAAGCATCGTCTTCATTTGATTTTAAATAATCCAAAGCATCATACCAGGCATCTACAATAGCCTGTGCCGATTCTGGATGTTGTGCTATAAAGTCTTTTTTCATTGCAAAGGTATCAACAATCACACCAGGACTTTGCTTACTATCCATCATAGTATAACCAAAGTCCGTAGCAGCTGCCCTTGAAAGCCATGGCTGCCAGGTAATCGCGGCATCTACTTTTCCGGCAACAAAGGCTGCACCAGCATCCCCCGCTGACATTGCCTGCACATCAAAGTCTTTAAGACTCATTCCCTTTGCGCTTAGTAAATATTGAAACCAGAAAAAGTCCGCCCCGCCCGTAGTGTCCAAGGCAATTTTTTTCCCTTTCAGCTCTTCAATTGTCTTAATTTCTTTTTTTGCGACAATTCCATCACCACCCGCCGAAGTATCGAGTGCCAAAATTTGTACTTCATCAATTCCTGCTGCTGCATTTACAACATGTGTATCCGCTGAAGTAGAAACTCCCTGAATACGATTTGCAGCCAAAGCACTCTTACTATCTGCCTTGCTTTCTATCGACTGTATTTTTACATTTGCACCATGCTTTTTAAAAAAACCTTTTTCTTCAGCAATATACAATGGTGCAAATCCAATCCAGGAAGACTGTCCTAAGATAATCTCACCATCATAAGCAGCACTTGAAGAAGATGCTTTCGCTGTGTCTTTTGCCGTAGAATTGGTACCACAGCCAGCAACTGAAAAAAGAAATACACCGGCCATTGCAACGGATACAATTTTTTTTAAGTATGTTTTCATTTTTTAACTCTCCTTTTATTTTCTATTACAAACAAAGTTACTAGTCATTGCTACTTAAAATTTTTAACCTTTATATTTGAGAATTTAACGAATTTAATTCACCAAATCAGCGGGGCGTTCTCCTTTTAACATTTTTAATGCATTTTCTACAGTTCTCCGTTTAAGTTCTTTATAAGATTCAATTGATATATAGGAAATATGTGGTGTTATAAGTATATTTTTCTGTGCAAAGATATTTTCGTTTCCTTGTGGTGGTTCCTGAACAATCACATCTAAGATTGCACCTGCCATTTTTTTTGAAGAAACCGCCTTGATCAACTCCTGTTCATTTAAAATTTTCCCCCTTGAAGTATTGATGAGATACGCCGTCGGTTTCATTAAATCAAAATGTTTTTTCGTTATAAGATTTTCGGTAGTCTCATCACACTTTATATGAATACTGACAAAATCAGCTGCAGCAAAGCCCTCTTCCAATGTTACTTTACAAGCACCTAAGGATGTTATTTTATCAGTTTTTACATACGGATCATAAATTAGGACTTGCATTCCTAATGCCCTTGCTTTTTTTGCAACGCCTGAACCAATTGTTCCGCAGCCAGCAATAAATAAAGTACTTGAACTAACCCGATGTATTGGTTCACGTACAGCCTGAGCACCCCATTTCCCCTGATGAATCGCCTCCGCATAAGTATCCAGCTGCTTATTACTGCGGTAAATTGCTGCCATTACATAATCTTCAATATCTTCCAAGCAATATCCCCGGACATTCGTTACCCCAATATTTTTTGCTCTAGCAGCTTTGATATCTACACGATCGTACCCACCACCATAAACGGCAATTCCTTTACAATGTTCCAACTGTGCTATCACAGATGCCGGAATTTTTGCATAAATTTGTGCAAAAATAAGATCTGCGTGTCGGCCAAAAGATGTAAGGTCTTTTTCATACGTATAGGTTGAAAAACGAAGCTCACAATTTGGCAGTTCTTTTTGTAAAATTTCTATTTCATCCTTATAATCTGACCATTCCTCATCTATAATCCAAACTAAAAATGACATCTCCCTTTTCCTCCTATAACAAAGTGATTACACCATTTTCTGCATCAAGTTCCACTCTGGTTCCATCGGATACATCTCTATAAAATTCAGTTGCTGCTTTATTGACCATTGGAGCTTCTAAAATAATTGCGCTGGCAGCCAACGTCGTATCGGCATTTTCTACAATCATTCCTGCAGGACTCATGCCTGTCATCTTCATCTGATACATTCCATCTGCTTGTACAACAGAACTTCCCTTTCCATAAGGAAAAACAATGATTTTTCCGGCAATTGATTTGCCATATAAGCAATGTTCTTTTTCAATAACAACTCCTGTTTTTGGATCAACCAGATAAAAGCATAAGCCATCCTGCGAAAACAATATTTCACCTTGTACCTTGCCACCAGAAATTTTATGACATGAATAACTCTGCCCCATCTTAATACATCCCTTTCAATGCAGCTTCCACGCTGTCTTCAAGTGAAGCAATTACAAAGCGCATATCTCTTCTTTTCGTATAGTACGCACATTTTGGTGAATCCGTAATGCCTTTTTTCCCATATAAAAATTTCCAACAAGGTTGATCCATACAAGTATCTTCAACAAGCTCTCCACCCGCTTCACGAATGATATCCATATATCCCATTTTTTCGGATAAATTTCTCGACAAAGCAGAGGACATTATGAAAAGTGGCACCTTTAATTTTTTTCCTTTTAACAAATCAACCACTCTGGCTATTTGATCAATCGTAAAATGTGGACAGCCAAATAAAGCAAAGTCAATCTCACCACCAGCATCTGATATTTCTTGTTGCATTGCTTTTAAATCAGCTTCCGTTATTGTCACCTCACCTTTTGGCTTTTTACCTTGAAATGCAGATTTCATATCTCTCGCTTCCGGTGTGAATCCCAAAATATGATACATTGCTACATTACCACCCGTATTTAGTTGTGCACCTAAATTCATCAGCGCTTCTTTGCTTGGATTTTTCAAGCCCTCAAAAACTGGAATTGAAAAACCGGTTTTCTTAGGAACAAAATAGCCTAGCATTTGATATGAAAAATCATCGGTCATATCTGCTTCTACATGAACCAAAATTTCACCGGCTCTATTTTCATCCAATAAATATCCATAAAGTGGTGTAACACCTGTTATCGCAGAACATAATGCACTTTGTGCGGATTCGCGATTAGAACGAGCCCCGCAAACAGAATTCACAAAAGGTGTAGCACTCGATTCAGAAAATGCAATCACTTCACCAAAACGAGGAACGTTTTTTTCAAGATAAGGCGTACAGTCATATGTCATTATTGCTTCTAAACGATTATATGCAGCATGGGTACGTTTCACGATCGCTTCATCTTCCGCTTCAATTCGCGTTATTTTTTGAAACTGCTTCAAGTGGAAACTCGGATTTACCGTTGGTCGAATGCGGCAGGTCGCTCCACCAGCTACTAATTTTTCAGCAAACCATAAATCAGCCTCCTGATTACTTAAAGCTACATGCGTTCGCGTGACTGGAACCATTTTAGGTGCATCATAGGCTTCTCCCACCGCTACTAAAATTTTCATTGCCAACTTTGTACCTTCACCATAAAATCCATTGAGCATTTTCTGTTCTTCATCTGTTAAAAGCATTTCATATCCCTCTTTTCTCCTTATAAATTTTCTTCTAAATGCTGCATTGTCTGTCCAATTTTTTCTAGAACTCTTTTTTCTGATATGCTTTGCAATTCACCGTTGCGAACTGTCGTCCGCCCATTTACTGCAACATTTTTTATAGCTGTTGGCTGCATCGAATATACCAGGTTAGGCAAAAATTGATTTCCTGCCGCCGTAATTGGCTGCATCGAAAGATTTCGCAAATCAATCCCCGTAAAGTCAGCTTTACAGCCCACCTCCAGCTTCCCAATTTTTAAACCCAATGCTTTTCCTCCGCCTATAGTGCCCATACGAAATGCATCTTTATAATTTACACACAAGGCATCCAACGTATGAACTTTCTGCAAAATAGACACCATGCGCATTTCTTCAAATATACTAATTCTATTATTGCTGCAAGCTCCATCACTCCCCAATCCAATAGAAACACCATACTTTAAAAATGCTGGTATATTCGTTACACCATCTGCCAAAAACATATTACTTGACGGACAATATGCCAGTTGTCCGCCCTTATCACCTAATAGCTTTATTTCCAAGTCATTCAACCATACACCATGAATAATGACCATACTTTCATCTACAACACCAATACTATCAAGATAAGTTAATGGCGTCATTTTATGCTCTTTTATAACTTGCTCCACTTCAAAAGGTTCTTCCGCTACATGAATATGATAGGTTGTCCCATATTTTCGCGCGAGATTGTACCCTGCTTTGATCATTGCGGGAGAAGCTGCATGTAAACTATGTGGCGCTGGCAAAACACGAACCATTCCCCCCGTATATTTTTTCATCAAAGTTTCTGTATTAAAAATCGCTGTTGAAACATCCTCAACATATCCCGCAGGAGCTCCGTCCCAGTCATACATTGTCCGTGCCAGTACAAGCCTGATCCCAGCATCCGTTGCCGCCTGAATTACCGCTTCATCACTTTCAATACCCTCATTATGCAAATAGAAAAAATCGCAAACCGTCGTAACGCCGCTTTTCATCATCTCTGTAAACGCAAATAAAGCTCCAGCATATATATCCACCGTCCGCATTTTAGGTGAAAATTTATATAAAGACTCATCCCTCCATTCTAAAAAAGGACGATCTACCGCAATACCTCTTAGTAAACTCTGAAAACTATGATTATGCGTATTCACTGCTCCTGGAATCAGCACGAGCCCAGGCCATTCTTCAAGCAACGCATTCGGATAAGAAGCTATTAATCGACTGCTTTCATCCACAGAAATAATTTCACCATTTTCTACAGCAATTCCATACCCATATTTTAATTTTTCATCTAATAGACAAGCTTCTGGTTTAAATATTTTTACAGTCATTTATTTTAAGCTCCTATCAAGTATCAAAATTGTATCCAATAAAATCTGTGCCGCTTTTACAATCTCATCATTTCCTGTCATTTCCTTGGGGCAATGGCTGTATCCATCAATACTTTGAACAAAAAGCATACCTGCTTTTGTGACTCTGGCCATGTTAGCCGCATCATGCCCTGCCATACTGACCAATTGCCGTTTTGTTTCTCCTGCAAAAAGAATCGCTTCATTGAGCGAATCTATGACGATCTTGTCCATTTTCATTTCCGGTTGATCCAAATCAAGGTTCCGTACAATCTGCAATTTTCGTTCGACCATAATTTCATCAACTGCTTTTGTCAATATTTGAAGAGCTTTGCCCCTTTTTACTGGATCAGCTGTACGAAGATCCAATGTCAAAGTAACTTCTCCAGGAATGATATTCGATGAATTCGGTAAAACCTCTACTCTTCCGACAGTAGCTGACACTTCCGTCATATCAGGCTGTTTCATAATATTTTCTACTGCCAGACAAACTTCGGCGGCTGCAGCCAAAGCATCGCGGCGATTTTGTATCTGTGTCGTTCCCGCATGGTTAGCCTCACCAACAATGCGAATGGTTTCACGATAAATTCCCGTAATGCAAGTCACAGAAGCTACAGCTTGGTTTTTATCATAAAGTCTGCGTCCCTGTTCAATATGACATTCAACAAATGCCGCTAAACTATTTTTTTTAATAACCGCATCTCCTACTTTGCTTATATCCCCACCGAGCCGACTAACAGCATGTTCTAATGTTTCGCCTGTATTCTTATCATAAAGTTTTTGTAAATCTCTATAAGTCAATCGTCCGCATAATACCTTGCTTCCTAAAGTAGAAACCGAAAACGAATTTGGCTCCTCCCCGGTAAAAGAAACTATTTCTAGCGGATGTTTCAATTCCAATAAATTTTCCTGGATAATCTGCATAATTTCAGTTGCGATTAATACCCCTAATGCCCCATCAAATCCGCCGCCATTTGGTACCGTATCATGATGTGAGCCAATTACAATTGGCAATCTTTCTGAAACTGTTTTTTGCCTCGCCCAAATATTTGCAATCGGATCTATATAGAGATTTAAATCCAATTCTTTAGTCCAGCAATTCACCAACCATTTTCTCGTTTTTTCATCAGCGGGACTAGCTAATTGCCGATCAATCCCCCCCCTTGTATTCATCCCTATTTTCGCAAGTTCTTGTAAGCGTCCAATCAATCGTGGAGCATTTATCTTCATAACTGATAGTTCTGCTTTTTCTATAATATTTTGCATTTGCGCACCTCTATTTCTATTGATTAACTCATTTTTACATTTCTATGAATGATGATATCATTCATAGAAATGTAAAAAAAAGACGTTTTACTTCCTTGTTTTCGGAAATAAAGCGCCTTTGCTTCTTCAACTGTCTTCAATTTCTTTTATTATAATCTTCCCTAAATTAAAAGTCAACTAGAAAATTACAAAGTTACAAATATTCATTTAAAATAAACTTCATTTTCTCGTTCGATTTGTTCAATCTGTTCCATCCTTTGATCTAATTCTGGCATTTGCTTGGCTGCATCACGTAATAACAAATTAAAAAAAGCAATTGGTGTACTATAAATATCAAAAATAGACGAAGTTGTTGCTGGTACAAATACCGTAGATTCACAAAAATTCATTGCAGGTGAAAAATGATTATCCGTAACGCCCGCAATATGGAAACCCTTTTCTTTTAATGAACTGCATTTTTGTACAAGTATTTTAGGATAACGAGGAAACATTACCGTAACTATATTTACATCCTCCGGATTACACAATTCAAGAGTGTCCCACATTGGCGAATTAGGACTTAACTGAAAAACATTGGATCGCATTTTATTCAAAATATAACCAACATATGGCAAAATAGTAGCTGACATTCTTGCAGAAAGCAAAATCAACTGTTTATCGGAAATAATCATATTTATAAGATTTTCATAAGCTTTCCCTTGCATAATATTAATCAGTTCATCCATATTCGCCAATTCAATGTCAAGAATATCCCGCAATGGATTGTCTTGCTTTTTATGTTGT
This sequence comes from Propionispira raffinosivorans DSM 20765, assembly GCF_000381065.1. Classification (GTDB taxonomy): domain Bacteria; phylum Bacillota; class Negativicutes; order Selenomonadales; family Selenomonadaceae; genus Propionispira; species Propionispira raffinosivorans. The sequence goes on from NZ_KB905858.1 coordinate 44,458, forward strand.
TTGCTATACTGCAACCGTTGTGGAGCTGTCAATTTCTCACTTACAATATTCTGCAAAGTTCTCAAAAAATCATTATAGCCCCGATATCCTAAAGCAATAAAAAACCTGGATACACTTCCCTGACTAATCCCCAACTGATCTGCCAATTCATTTGCTGTCATAAAAATTATACGAAGATAATTTTTTTCTATATACACTGCAATCTTTTGATACGTTGGTGACTCTTTTGCTACATGCATCAACATACTATTTAATTCTTCAAAGTTCTGGATAAGTTTCGGATCTTTCATATCAGATAGGTCTCCTATTTTCAATTATATTGTAATACACGTCATTTTTCTTATTATATAATACATCGTAGTAAATTAACACATATTCTATTTATTTTCTTCCGGCACACCAATAACAACTTATGCTAAAAATAATCACAGCCAATGAATATTCTCTAGATCAAGATAGCAAGAAATAATACTAAACTACGTTTCATCAACCCGTGTAGTAAAGCATCTAAAAAAAATTAACACCCTTGAATTTTTTTCAATAACCAAGCCATATTTTCGCCGATATTTTTCATATTATTCATACCTTCCTGATCTTGTTCCACTTCACCGATCTCATTGCCATAGACCATATTCCAATAGGTTGAACCAACGAGGAACATTTCTTTACTATGCAAAAAATGATTTAACGTATCAGCCGCACTTATTGCCCCGCCTCGACGAGCAGCGATTACGGTAGCACCAACCTTATGTTTTAATAAACCTTTATTCGCTGCTAATACGATACTAGCTCGATCAATAAGCGCTTTGATCTGTGAAGTCACCCCTGCAGAATATACAGGTGAACCCAGAATAATCCCATCTGCCTTAATCATTTTCCCCAAACAATCATTAAAATCATCATTTTTGATAACGCATTGCTGATTTTGATTTTTCATACAGGCTTTACAGGCTATGCAGCCTTTAAGGTTTTTCCCAGATAAGGAAATCAATTCTGTTTCAATCCCCTGCTGATTGAGCTCTTTAAATACGGTTTGAATTAATATCGCTGTGTTCCCCTCTTTACGAGGGCTTCCATTTATACCAATAACTTTCATTACTTACATCTCCAATTCTGTCAGTCTCTTTTTATAAACTACTTTACCCGTTATCCACTCTAAAAGTTTGCCTTATTTTGAAACACGTTAACAAATATTATGCTTGTACCAAGCTGTTCCAGCCAGTCGTTTTATATAGAAACTACCACGGAATAACCAATCAATAAACATACCCATCCATACCCCTTCAATGCCAAAGCCTAATTTTATACCCAATAAATACCCGCCAAAGATTCTGAAAACCCACATTCCGATCAATGAAATAATCATTGTATATGTGGCATCTCCAGCCCCTTTTAATCCAGCTGGCAAAACAAAAGATATTGCCCAAACTATCATAAAAGCAGAATTCATGATCAATAAATCCAAAACCATTTTTGTAATAACCAAGTCTCTGGTATACAAGAGAACAACCCCCGGATAAAATGGAATACATGTCAAGGCAAATATTGTTAAACAAGCTGTGGCGAGCTTTAGTATGTATATTACGTTTTCCTTTGCTTTAGCAATATTTCTTTTCCCGATAGATTGTGCAACCATTGTAGTAGCAACTACACCTAATGCATTACCTGGTATATTCAACATTGCCGAAATATAGATTGCAATATAATTAGCGGCAATTGCTTCGGTGCCCAAACTAACAATATAAATCTGTGTAATAATTTTACCACCGTTAAAAAGCAATGCTTCTATTGCTGCAGGAATACCTACACTAAAAATCTTTTTAATTAAATCCAAATTTGGTCTAAAATAAAATGGATTTCCTATCTTTAAAAAACCAATACCATATGCATAAAAGGCAATTGCCAGTAATCCACCAATTATGCGTGAAATTCCTATTCCTAATGCCGCCCCCACGATTCCAAGCCCTGTAATTTCAAAAGAATATTCTTGTGTATGAAATTGTACCCCATATATAAAAGTATAACTCAATAGAATATTCAACATATTCATAATGATATTAATGAACATCGGCAATTTCGTATTTCCTACACCACGAAATATCCCGCAAACAATTAATTCGATGGCAATAAATGGATAGGTAAATATTGTTATTTCCCAAAAAGCAATAGCATTTTCCATAACACGAGGCTCTGCCTCATTGTACAAAAAATATAAGATCGTGTGTTCATAATATCCTATTATTATAGTTATAAGTATTGATATAAATGTCCCTATATACAATATCTGCTTGCCACTTTCATTCGACAAATTACGTTCTTTTCTTCCATAAAATTGTGCAACAAGAACCGTGCCACCTATTGCTAGTCCTGAAAAAGCATATATTATGACTATATTAAAAGAATCAATCATGCCGATTGCAGAAACAACTTCTTTTCCTAAACTACTAGCTATAATTGAGTTAAAAAAACCCATTATTAATATACAAAATTGCTCCACCATAACCGGAATAGCTAAATTCATAACATCTTTATGAAATAACATTTTATATAATATCCCCTATAATTTTCTAGCCTCAATCTGAGCGTTTTAAGACTAACAAATCCATACGATAAGAGTTTCAACGAATCATTCATCGATATTCTCAGGATTTCCTTACGTACTTATACAGCTCTTTTTGATAAAAGCCTTCTCATATCATATCACCTGTACTACTATTTTTCCATATTTAGGTATTCACAATATTTGCATTTTTAACATCAAACAAGTTGCAATATGATCTTTTACATGATAAAATCCAAAAGAATGTACTTAAAACGATGAATGGAGCTGTAGTCATGAAAAAAATCTTATTATTCCTACTATTATTCTTACTATCAACAACAACGGTATTTGCAGAATCAACACCAACAGTAACTCAGAAAAACTACACTGTTGCAATTATTCCATATCTAAATACTACCGAAGAAACAAAAGATTTCGTAAAAGACGTTGTTCAATCCAAATATGCGGAAGAATTTACAACAAAGAGCTTCAATATTGTCGCTGACGTAGATGTACAAAAAGCCTTACATACCGCTGGTTATGATGCCTCTAATATGGAATTACCAGAAAAAGATGTATTTGCCGCAGTAGCCAAAGAAACAAAAGCTGATTATGTTGTTGCGATGGAAATAACAAATTTAATAAGCACTAGACATATGAGTTTCTTTTCCACAAAGGTAGAAACAAAAGCTAAACTAAAATACAAGTTTTATAATACAAGCCAAGATAAACTCACTGCCTTCCAAACAACTGGAGATTCAGAAAATGTCGCCACACTCGTTGGAAATGTTGGATATAAAGCACCAATAACCACTGCATTGAATAAAGCTATGGATTCAGGATATGATAAAATCGTTAGTAATTTTTAAAATTGCCTAAATGTATCAACAGTAAAAACAGGAGCTATTCGGTTCCTGTTTTTTTGTCCCGAAAGATGATCACAGGTAAGACATTTTTCAAACCATCAAGTTTCACGAAATAACACACTTTTTTTGAAAACGTGAGTCACTCTGTGACTTACACCAACACCTGCCGTTTTATCGTCTTATAAAATTGGTAAGCACATCTCATGTTCCATTTCCACAAAACCATATTTTTTATACAATGGTTTGCCCATAGTTGTTGCTTCAAGCGAAATAAATGTAATATGTCTCGATTTTGCTTCCTTAACAAGGCAATCTAACATTTTTATTGCAATGCCTTGTTTACGATATTGGGGTACAGTATACATATTCATAATATAAGCTTTTTCACCACTTGGATTTTCATAAGTAGGCATGACTCTATAAAAGCTCACGCCACCGGCTCCTACAAAAAGGGCATTCTTATAAACTAAATATGCAATATGTGTTCCATTTGCTAAGCTGTGTTTATAATACTTATATGATTCTTGTTCTATCATGGACATATCAACATCATCATTCAGTTTGTTAGCTGCACGTAATACTTGAATTCTTGTTTTTATGAGTGTATCAATATCATCTATACTTGCTGTTTGGTATCGCAAATTCAAAAATCCACCCTTTCTCTACTTTAGAAATTAAGAAAATTTACATTTTTTTAATTTACACAAAGATAATCAATAATCTTATAATTATAAAACTTTCGTTCTATAATTTCAACGCAAAACAACATACTGCTATTCAGCTAATGAATTTTGTTTTTGACGAGAATCTTTTTTACATAAAATTTTCTTTGATAAATTTGATGAGAATTCGTTCATCAGTGTAAATCTGCCGACCTTTTTTCATTACAATGCCCGCCTCAAGATACAGCGGCTCTTTTACTGATATCGATATAATATCATCATCTGGCAAAATTGCATGCCGCATCAAAAAAGACGAGGCAATTTTTTGCCTTACAAGATTTCTCACTGTATGCAAATAAGGTGAATAATGTATCACATTCGGTTTAAAACCTTGCTTCGTAAATACCTGATGGACTAAATGCGTGAGATTGAATGTACCATCCAGCAGAACCAAAACTTCATCTTTTATATCCTCTATGGTAATAAACGGTCGCTGAGCAAAATATGAACTCTTGAAGGTACAAAAACAGCATTCTGCCACACCAAGTTTTCGATAAGTAAAGCTTTCGTCACAATCCTCGGTATAATTCATAAGTGCTAAATCCAGTTTCTCATCCTTTAACATACGCAGAGAATTCACTGGACCAGTTTCAATAATTTCCACTACAATTTCCGGGTATTTTTCTCGAAATTTCCCTAATAATAGTGGTGTAATATGCATACCAATTTGTGGAGGTACTGCCACACGGATATGATTTCGCCTATGCGTCATATCATTGATTTCATGTTCCAAATGATCTATTTCTTCTAATATAGGACGAATCCTCGCCAACAAAATATTTCCATCTCTTGAAATAAGAATCTTTTTACCATTACGTCGAAAGAGATTTAGCCCTGTTTCTGCTTCAAGTGTCTGCATCGCTACGCTAACCGTTGGCTGTGATACATGCAGAGTTTCTGCAGCTTTTGTGATATTTTGCCAACGGCAGACCTCATAAAAGTACCGCATTTGAATAACATTCATAACGTATTTCCGCCTCCATCTACAAAGATTCCAACGGTTTAATTATAGCATATCTATATAGTTTTTAACTATATAGATATGCTATAATTGTATTTCCCTTTTCCATCAATTTTGTTAATAATAAAAGAAAGAATCTTTTTAACTATAAGCAGAAAGAGGGTATCCATCATGACTCATACAGTCAGAATATATAATATAGTACCAAAAATTTTTGACAAACTTGATACGTATCGCAACAAAAAAATGCAGCAAGCCAAAGAATGTTGTCACCAATACGAAAAAGGCCATAAACCCTATCCTGATCTAAAAAACGAGGATATTGTTTCTTTCAACGCAAAATTCTTTGACGATCTCAGTTGAGACTGAAACCTAAAACCTTGTAAAAATTGCACGCTAAAAAAGTGATTCCTACCAGATACCGGAATCACTTTTTTTCATATGTTAATAAATTAAATGTTTGAGTGTCTGCAAGATCAAATCTGATTCGTGACAAACGGAATTTCTCCACCTGATCCAACTTTTGGAATAGTAATGTTTGGTTTTTTATAAACGCATACCAATGTATTGTTTTCATAGACAAAATAGCCAACTGGTCCAGACAGACAATCTTTAGGAATTAAGTACTGCTGTCCCCCGCCAATTCCATACGTTATATTTGCCTTACACTGTCCACCAGCAACTTCAATGAAATTGACTGATTCCGGTAACTTGATTTGATAAGCGGCAATAATCTGCCGATCACCCCATTCATTGTTTTTAAATACCTGTAATTTTTCGGCAAGCTCTCTAGCAGAATGTGCAGCCTGAAGCGTTTCTTGATTCGTATAAAAATCACTAGCACCGCCTGCAGTATAAAGAGCATAAACAAAATCCCCCTTCTTCAATTTAACTAATGCATAGTCATCTTGCTTATAGTTTTTGACTTGGTTTGATTTCGCTATATCGACAATGGTAGCAGTCTGATACGTGTATTCACCATTTGGATCTGAGTTATACACTGCATTTGCCGCAGTAATTGTACTACTGGAAAATACAAATAATAATGTTGCGAAAATAATTGATTGCAAACGTTTAGCTTTATCAACACTAATAATTCTAAACCAAGCCAGCCTTGCCCGTTGTGTTATTTTTGTAGTTGTCATTTTCATTCCTCCATTATTATAAATATATATATTTATAGAATACAGTTTACAGGGATCGACCGCAAGCCGCAAATTACTGTTACGACAGTAGCTTCGTCGATTTTTGCTGTTAAATTATACTTTGCCCTTTTCCATTCCTCCATAATATAACATTGTAATTAAAAACATAGTTTGGCACGAATATATTCATAACAGTTGTTTCTATTCATTATGTTAACTTTTTTATAATAAAAAATATAAAAAAAGCACACAAATGTTGAAAAATATTTCCATCAAAATTTGTGTGCTTTTATTATATTTATACTATCAGAAGATACTTTTATTTATTGTATTTTTTTCAGATGCCAAATAAATGCTGCATAATCTCCGTTGATTATTGGTGAAACCATTCCGGCAAATAGTTTGTCTCTTCCACCTGATCCATCAATATTCACATTACCAGAAACTGTATCTGGTACATTAAGCCCTACATACATGAGTTCGTCACCACCATATATGGTATCAGTCAGCCGATCTTGATATTGTCCGTTTGGATCAAGTCCTACAATACACAGACTAGTGAAATTAGGATTAGGCTCAGCACTCTGGCGGAAAAAGCTGACAACTGCTTCGCTTTTATCTTTAGATACAAAGGTCCAAGCGACTTCATTACCTTCAAATGGACTCTTCAAACGATAAAATTCCCCAAATTGAATAACTTTACGAATTTCCTTATAAAATGCAACTTGAGCTTTAATTTGTCTCTTTTCTCCATCACTAAGTTTCGTTAAATCGAGCTCATAACCATAATTTCCTCCCATAGCAGCAATACCACGTGTAGCAAATGGCGTAACACGCTGTACCTGATGATTTGGAACAGCAGAAACGTGACAGCCCATAGCAATATTAGGATAAACTAAGGACGTGCCATACTGAATTTTAAGCCGTTCCATCGCATCCGTATCATCACTAGTCCATGTTTGCGGCATGTAAGCAAGAATACCTGGATCAAAACGTCCGCCACCACCAGAGCAGCTTTCAAACAAGATATCTGGGAATTTTGCCGTAATCGTATCCATAATATAGTAAAGACCGAGCATATATCGATGAGCCGTTTCGCGTTGTCTCTGTGGGGGAAGTTTAGCTGAACCGATTTCCGTCATATTACGATTCATATCCCATTTCACATACTCAATATTGGCACTTTTTAATACATCACTAACAACTTTAATTATATAATCACACACGTCTTTCTGGGTGAGATCTAATATAAGCTGACGACGAGCTTGTGAACGGTTACGTCCATCAATATGCAAACACCAATCTGGATGCATTGTATATAATTTACTAATCGGACAAACCATTTCAGGCTCAAACCATATGCCGAATTTGAGTCCCATGTCATTAATCTCATCAACAAGCTTCTTTAACCCGCCGCTGAGTTTATTTTCATTAACAAACCAATCCCCCAGCGAACAAGTATCGCTGTCACGTTCACCGAACCAGCCATCATCTAAGACAAATAATTCAATGCCGAAAGTACTCGCCTGTTTCGCAATGGCTTTTATTTTGGTTTCATTAAAATCAAAATAAGTAGCTTCCCAGTTGTTTATTAGAATAGGCCGTTCTTTATCTCGCCAGGTACCACGCATCAAACGTTTGCTATAAAAGTTTTGAAAAACATGGGACATTCCTGTCAAACCTTTGTCCGAATAAACAAGAATTGCTTCTGGAGACTGGAACTCTTCACCTGATTCTAATAACCAAGCAAAATCAAATGGATTCATACCAATCTGCATTCTACTATTACCATACATGTCAACTTCTGTATTCGCTAAAAAATTGCCACTGTAGACCAGACTCATAGCATAAACCTCGCCGCTCTGTTCTGTCGTTTCTGGTCTGATCAATGCCAAAAATGGATTTTGCGCATGGCTGCTAGCACCTCTGCGACTTTCAATGCATTGTCCACCGCTGCGTAAAGGCGTACGGATGATATGGCGTTCTCTAGCCCAAGATCCAGAAAGTTGAATCATTTCAAATTTGTTTTCCTTAAAATCAACATTTGCACTCAGCACACGTTGTATTTTAATAGTATCCGTACTTTTATTAACAATTTTGACAGAACGAGCAATCGTATCATAACCATCAAAAACAGAAAAAGATAGTATTACTTCTACCGATTTAGCTGTATCGCACAAAATAATTTCTAAAGTCTGTGCTTCACTGTCATTTTCTACATACGTAGCAGGCAACCCCAGAAGCTTTTGTTTACCTGAAATAATTTTATGCGAAACATAACGAAAATCAGTAGCCGAAGTGCCATCTGCATATTCAAGTTCTACAGCAGGCGCACGCAAATCTGTAGATCCATATCCAGGATATTCCTGCGGTAAAGATTCCAAATGAAATTTCTCCACATTATCTGTATTAGCTAAAAAACTGCCCCAATCCTTCAGTCTAACAATATAGTCCAAATTATCAGCTCTAAGCTGGTGTCCCCAGTAGAGATGCAAAAGATGCCCTCTATCTAAGACTTTCATAATATAACTACTTTTGTTGCTTTTTAAATGAAAGGTTTTACTTTTCTCATCAAAAATAATCAATTCAATTTCTCCTCACAAACCGTATTGAAAGCAACCTATGCATCTACGGTAATAATAATTTTCCATTTCAAGAGCTTTAAGAAGATCTCTGGCGCATGCCCGTATCCTATTACAAGTCCATTCTCTTTTCTTGTGAATGATACTCTATCTAGTATATAATGTATGCTAGATGTATTTCTATGCTGATTGTTTCAAAAAATTGTCTTTATGTTGTATATCCTATCTAAAATCTATATTATGATTATGAAAGGATCTTTTATATGCGAGGTGAATTTCAGGAGTTTACTGCACAATCAAATCTAAGCCGTTCACTAACCTTATATTATGGAGGCTGGGAACACTGCTCCGCTTCACATGCCTTTGGCCCGGCTATTCGCCAACATTATCTTCTACATTACATTGTATCAGGAAAAGGGTCTTATTATGTGCACAACAAATGCTATCAACTAAAACAAAATGACGCCTTTTTGATTTGTCCGGGTGAGTCCACTTTTTATAAGGCTGATGAATCTGACCCTTGGGAATATTGTTGGATTAGTTTTGATGGCTATGAAGCGGCCGATATTTTAAAACGCTGCGGTTTATCAAAAAGTGCATTAATCTTTCATGATAAAAGCAACGGTAAACTACAAAACCTCTTACTTGACCTAATTTACCATTATGAAAACTTCACTAAGAATGAATATTCCACACTGAGCCAACTATATCAATGCTTTTCCTATATGCTTGAACAAGTCTCCCATATCAATGAAAAGTCTGCCTATATTGAAACTGCCATTGATTATATCTATCATAATTATAGTTACAATATAAAAATCACCGATATTGCAAAACATGTCAATCTTGACCGTACTTACCTATATCGTTTGTTTAAAGAGAGTTATAATATATCACCCCAGCAATATCTTTTACAATTCCGCTTACAAGTTGCTGTGAATATGTTAGAAACTACAAATGTAAGCATTACGGAAATTTCTTATTCCTGCGGTTTTAAAGATACGCCGACATTTTGTAAACATTTTAAAAAATTCTACTGTGATACACCCTTTCGCTACCGTAAAGAAAAACACATTGCTCTTGAAATAGAACAAAAAGCTTAACCAAACAATGCTTTGATTATGTTTTTTCTGATGGTATACCCCTAAGCAGAACAATGCCTCATCTTTACAATACCCATAAGAATCATTCTTGGGACATTGTAAAGATGAGGCATTATTTTCCTTGCGAGGATGATTGGTAATAGCTTCTAACCTTTTACAATTTAATTGTAACGCCTAAGTCAGCTTATTTCCGCCATAGATCACAGGCAATTTCATTTAAGGACTGTTTTGCTTCATCCGTTAGCGGTGTTAATGGTTCTTTACAGTTTTCCTGCATAGGTTTATTTAATTCCGCCATCGCCCATTTCATAACCGGATTGAACGGTGTATATACTTCATAAAATTTCATGCGTTTATCAATTTCCCGCTGCATTGTTTTAATTTTCTGGAGATCTTCCTGGCGCAAAGCTTCAACAACATTATGACAAAGTTCCGGATAGACATTGGATAAGGCTCCAATACAACCATTGCCGCCAGAAATAACGGCTGGAATACAATTGTTGTCATAACCCGTAAACACTTTAAAATCAGGATATTTACTCTTGATTTCCTGAATATATTTCTGTGTATGACGTAATACAGGATGTGTATCTTTCACACCAACGAAATTTTTATGTTTAATCAGAAGTCTTAAAATGGTATCGACGGATACATCATAGCCAGTACGATCCGCATAATTATATAAGAAAACATCCCCGTGAATTTGGTCCATAACTTCATCATAATAATGAAATACATCTTCCTGATTGCAAGCACTGTAATAAGGACCAACAATAATAACTGCATCAGCTCCAGCTTCAATCGCAATATTAGAAAGGGAAATCGTTTCCGATTTAGCCATCCGACCTGTACCAGCTAATACAAAACCTTTATGATTGATATGCTTCGCCGCATCGACAATCATCGCCTTGATTTCCTCATAGGTAAAAGCATAAAATTCACCGGCACTCCCGCCGACCAATACTCCGTCAATACCCGCCCCCAAAATTTGATCGTATAAATCATGCATTTCTTTATAATTTACGGTTCCATCTTCATTGATTGATGTTAAAATTGGACAAATATATTTACAATTCATTTAATTATCCCCTTCACAAATTTATTATATAAATCTACTTATTCATGCTTTCTTTATTGAGATCATAGACGAGCTTCATATCAGCCCACCACTCATGTTTAAAAGCGCCATCTATACGCATTTGGCAGGGGTCAGTTTCTTGCCACCATCTCTGTGTTTCAGCGTCTTGTGCCATCTTTGCCATATCGTATTCGAAATCATCCCCGCAGTACTCCATAATAGAAAAGAGTAAATCATCACGATTAAATATTTGATATTTCGTAATACCACATTCTTTTATCTTTTTATTTACACTAGCAAATGGATTTGCATGCAGCTTTTTATAATAATCTGCTTTTTCGGGACGAAGTCTGATTACACTGGCAAATATTTGCGGTTTATTAATTTGATAAAGCTTCTTGGTATTTTTACTAAAAAAGTCAGCATCATCACCAAAGTATTCCCTGACGGTTCGCAAATGTTCATCAAAGGATGAGTACAATTCAACAACCGGGAAGTTTGAAGCATACAGCAGTTTAGAAGCATCAAATTCACCCGTCAAAAAATCAAGCAGATTTTGTACAAAAACTTTATCCTCAGTAGCAAAACCAGAAACCTTACAATACACATTCGGTAGCTTAGCCAGCTTTTTCATGGCTCGTTTATAATCCGACGTCAGTTGTTTTACATTACCGCAATGATTGATCACAATTTTTGCCTTTGGAATCTGCGCTGCTGCCTGATACAAATCTTCCAGTTCTTCCACTCGATTACAACTCTCAAAAATCATATTTCGATCTACCAAAACTTCAAGCCCTTCAAGGAAACTTTGTTCTAAGCATCTCCCCCGCGGTGATGTATCAATATGGAGTGGCTCGCGAACACCAACAATTCCCATAGGAAGCCGCATGTGAGCACATAAATGTGGGGCCCGCATAATTCTGGCTAAAATCTTAGAACTCTTTAGATTAAAAATATACTCATCTTCCTGAATAGCAAGATCACAATCAACCTCTACAAAAACACCACCTTTAAAATCAACTTCATGTTTAGCGTAAACTTTGCATAAATCGTCAACGCTGAAGCTTTTTTTTATACCAGCGCATAAATCCAGCCATGGCAGATGTAATACATTCAAATCCCATATATGAAAGTGACTATCAACAACTTCTAGCATCCTATTATCTCCTTATACAATTTCTATTTCGAAAGGACTTTGCTTTTTATATAGCTTTGCAGCCTTTAAATCCATACCACGCAACAAATAAAAAGCAAGGTAAAAGAAGCAGATATCCAGCAGCAGTACCAAAATTGTCGGCAACATGCCCCATGAAAAATGGCATAATCGCTCCACCCACGATGCTCATAATAATTATACTGGAAGCCGTTTTAACAAGATTATCAGGAATTCTTACAACGCTTAAAGCAAAAATCGTGGGGAAACTAATTGACATAAAAAAGAAGGATGCGATCAACAAGAATATACTTAAACTGCCTGTGGCAAAATTCAAACAAACCATAAGAATAACATTTAGCAACGAATACAGTCCCAGAATGTTACCAGGGCTGAATTTTCTCATTAAAGGAGTGGTTATAATTCTTCCAACCATGAATGCTATTAATGCAATACCGAAGAAATAGGATGCTTTACTATCGGAAAGTCCATTCCAATGCTCAACACTGTAATTAATAAAAAATGCACCGGCACCGACCTGCGCCGCAATATATAAAAACTGTGCCAATGCACCAAGTCTGAAATGCTTATAGCTAAACAATTGGCGATATGACCCTGTGCCTTCTGAAGAATTTTCGCCGCCAGAAATTTCAGAGCCTTCCGGCATTTTTGTGACTAGAAATAAAAATAGCATGCATAAAACAATTGCTGCAATACCAATGTAAACCAACTGAACATTATGCATATTCTGCGCTATATCATTGCTTTGAGCGATCGAAAAAAATAATGTCCCCCCTATGATTGGTCCGATAAACTGACCAACACCATTAAAGCTTTGGGCAATATTGATACGCAAGGCTGCCCCTTCATCACGACCAAGTTTGGTAATATATGGATTCGCATTTGTTTCCAAACTGCCAAGACCACAGGCAATAACAAAAAATGCACATAAAAAGATAGGAAAACTGTGGGCATTACTTGCCGGAACTATAAGCAAGGCACCTAATGCATAAAGGAAAAGCCCCATGATAATTCCGCCTTTAAACCCAAATCGCTTTGCTACCATTGATGCCGGCGTAGCGATGACAAAATATCCGCCAAAATAAGCTGCCTGCAGCAAACCGGATGTTGCTTTTGTAATACCCAACTGATTTTGGAAATTTTTATTCATAACATCAATCAAGCCATAACTTAGCCCCCAAAGAAAGAACAGTACGGTAACCAAACAAGCTGCTATCTTAATATTTTTACTGCTGCTATTGTCACTCATTATTTTGCCTCCTTAACTCAATGCTCTATCTATATGAACATAACCACCATCCACAAAAACCCACTGAGCCGTGGTATGCGATGAAAGGGGCGACAGTAGAAAAACTGCCATATCTGCAATTTCTTCAATCGATGTAAACCTCTGTTCAAAGGGGATTTTATCCGCAATAATCTTTTTTCTTGCCTGAGGATCATCAAACGATTGAATCCAATTTGTATATAACGGAGTCCAGCATTCGCTGACTACAATCGCATTACTTCGTACATGATCCTTTGCCAAAGCAGCAGCCCACTCCCGTGTCAATCCCAAAATCGCCCCTTTTGCTGCCGCATAGGCGCTGGTTTTCCCCTGTCCCGTAAGAGCTGTCTTAGATGAAATATTTAAAATTGCTCCATGGCTGTCTTTAAGATGCTGCACAGCCGAATGAACAAGTGCATAATAATGTGTCAAATTCCCGTGCAGGCTCTTTTCAAATTCTTGCCAAGACGTTGTTTCTAAATCTTTATTATCATTTGCACCAGCATTATTTACGATACCGTAAATCGATCCCCAGCGTTTAACCACAGCCTCAACAATCGGTTGAATTTTATCCGTTTCATTCAAATCAACCTGAATAAATTCATACTGTTTTGTCAATCCTTCCAACTTTTCTTTGAATTCCGGCAAAATTGCCGACCGAGAAAGAATAATAGGAATCGCTCCTTCTCTGGCCAGAGCAAGTGTAATACCGCTCCCTATACCTTTCCCACCACCTGTTACAAAAATGACCTTTTCTTTTAATTGCAAATCCATATCGTTTAACCTCCATCTAAAATATATTAAACTGTTGTAGCGAGCCGCCAAATCGAAAAATCATTTTGTTGATTCAGCTCCGCTTTGGTAAGGGTTCCATTGCTTACCGACACAATAAAATCTAAAATTTCTTCACCCACGTCTTGAAGATTCTTTGTCCCATCGATTACAGTCCCTGCATTCAAATCTATGGAATCATTCATCGTCTGAAATACCGCTGAATTTGATGCTAATTTTATTGTCGGTGTAATGGCACTTCCCGTTGGGGTTCCAAGTCCTGTGGTGAACACGCAAATATTACACCCACCAGCCACCATACCACTTAGCTGCTCTATGTCATTACCCGGTGTATTCATAAAAGTGAGACCTTTATCCGTTATCTGTTTGGCGTATCCTTTCACTGCCACAACCGGTTGATTCCCTGCTTTGTAGATACAGCCCAATGATTTTTCCTCAATGCTGCTCAATCCGCCTTCAATATTTCCCGGACTTGGATTGGCACCACGCATATCGGCATGTGATTTTATTACGCTGTCTTCAAAACCCTTAATCGTGTTCAGGATTTCTTCTTTTACGCTATTATTTACCGCTCTACTGGCTAGAATATGTTCCGCACCGATCAGTTCTGTTGTTTCAGCCAAGATTACACTGCCACCATGCTGTATAACCATATCGGAAGCTTTGCCAAGACCTGGGTTTGCGCTAAGACCTGAAAAACTATCACTGCCGCCGCACTCCGTACCCAAGACTACATCTGACAAATTCCCTTCGCTTTTTTCCATTTTCATTGCTTCGGTCAGCATTTTTTTGACAATTTGTATTCCTTTTTCAATGCTCTTGCCAACACCGCCCACTTCCTGAATCGTAAAACACTCTATGTTTTTATAGGGCGCTCTGTCTCTAATTTCCTCTGCAACGGCTTTTGCAGGAACGCCCTCACACCCAAGACCTACCACTAAAACACTGTGAACGTTCGGGTTAGCTCCCGTTCCGACGAGGACATCCTGTGTTTGTCTTGCATCATAATTTAATTCGCTGCATCCATGCTGGTGCGTAACATAAACCACATTCGTTTCATCATTTTTGACTTCATCACTATACGTTATAGCATTCGCTATCCTTTCAACCACTTTATTGGCACAATGTACGCTGGGAATCACTAAAATGTGATTTCTAAAGCCAAAGCTTCCATCACTTCGTCTATATCCCTTAAGATTATATGTTTTATCATTTTGCGCAATCGCTGATTGACCATAAACCTTCTGTTTAATGTCTCTTACGCTGCTGTCCGTATCACCTCTGCCGCGTTCACTTTCAATATTATGTATATGTACCCATTCCCCAGCTTTAATATCACAGCTTGCAATACCGATGTGCGCAGCATATTTTATAATGGGCTCACCTTTTTTTATAGCCAGCGTTGCAAACTTATGGCCTTTACGAATATCTTGAAGAACAGTTACGCCAAGAGCAGCATCATTTTTTTTGAGAATTTCTAATGCGGTTGCCACATTATCCATTTCACTCACGTGAATTGCATTCATTTGACTATCCCCTTTCTTTTGTTCGTATATATTAACTTTGTTTGTATATACTTACTTTTACCATTATAATAGCAAATCAAATATGAATTGTCAAGAATTTAATGAAAATTCAATTAATACTTTACATAAAAAATATCGCACAACAGTTGGCTGTATAAATACAGTCCGCTGTTGTGCGATATTTTTATCATTACGCATACATTTAAAAATTTTTATCTAAACACTTGAAAATATTTCGTTTCAATCAGAAAACATATTTGCTTTCATCGGCAGTAACACAAGTTCTTTTTCAATCAGTTCAGCATGAAGTTTTAAAACAGCCAAAATTTGCTGGATTTTTTCCGGCGTAGAACGAAATATAGGAAGACTAACACTAATGGATGCTAGAACCTTATCTGCTATTTTAATAGGAACAGCCAGACACTCTATATCAATATTCGTTTCACCTCTTTCGTGAGCATATCCATTAGTTCTTACTGCCGCAAGTTGCAAAAACAGTGCTTCAAAATCCGGTGTAGTTCGTATCGTATATTTTATAAATTCATCTGGATAAAGTTCCATAATCTCCGCATTCGTTAATCCACTAAGAAGACATTTTCCGAGAGCTGTTGCATAGGCAGCAATTGTCTTGCCCGCAGACGATTCGATCCGTATGGCCTGATTCGGTTCCATCTTTTCTACATAAAGTACGTCTCCTCCATCTAATATACCAAGCTGGCATATTTCATCACAAGCCGTCATAATATCTCTCATATGCGGCTTAAGAATATTTAAATAATTCAACGAATGTACATAAGCATAGCCTAATTTAAAACAATTCTTTCCAATTGTAATTCGTGAACCAAAATTTTGGAGAAAGCCTTCCTGTAAAAGCGTCATGACGATAGGGTGCAATGTTCCCTTGGCAATGTCGGTACGCCTTGAAATTTCAGCAAAAGTAATTCCATCGACACTGTTATATACAGCATCAAAAATCTGCAAGACTCTAAGCGTTGGATTGTGTAATGTAATTTTATTCATATTCACATTATAGCGAATTAATTATTTATTGTAAAGTTTGCAGCAACAACAACGCTTCAACTAGGACACTTTATATAGCAACTTCTGCAAAATTAACACTTTAATTTTACACAGGAATAATTTTCTTCACCTATGCAAGTGCCGGATAGGTAAACAACAAAAAATGGGTTAAATTCAAACAAAAATGTGCCAATATACTAGCCTCAATGTGATTGGTTTTCTGATAAATCCATCCATATCCCAATCCTGCAAAAGTACCCCATATACTATAGCTAATTCCTCCTGCATAGTGAGCAAAGCCAAAAAGCAGCGAGGCAATGATAACAGCCATAACATTTCCCCACCGAAAACCCTTAAAAACAGCAACAAGGTTTTTCTGAATAAATCCACGGAAAAATCCCTCTTCAGCCGTACATACAAGCAATAAATTTGTTATCAGCCAAATAGGTAAACTCTCTGGCAGCTTCGGATCAAAACGAACCTTATCGGCAATAAGGGCAAAAAATACAAGAAGTATAATAAGCAGTCCTATTTTAGGAAAAGTTTGTTTTAACATAGCAAGCCATTCTTTTTTATGGAACAGTAACCGCTGCGTTAAGCCCAAAATAAGTAACCCAACTACCGTTTTATCAAAATTAATATAGAGTGTAAAAGGAACAGCTTCTTTACTAATATATACATCAGATAAAACTTTCAGATTATAAAAACAAGGGATTTTATGTGCACCGAGAGCGTAAGCCAAAAAGCAAACTATAATTCCAGCAAAGACGCGTTTTGAACACCTATATTGACTTTCGGTATATTGCACAGCATAAGCTAATAAAATAATGACAAAAATAGCATACACTTCGATTTGGCCGCTCATCAAGCCTAAAATACAGGCCAAACTAAAAGCAATACTCCATGCTGGAATTCTAAGTTTGCAAGGAAACCATAATAATAAAACTGCTATATAGAGAAGACTATAGCACACAATAGTTGTCCACGATATCATATCTGTCAACATCATAAATTTAGTTCCATTTCCTTTATCCCTTTTTTAACTCTTCATATTTAACAAATTTTAAATGTACATATGTCAAGTGTGGTTCGCGTATTGCTAGAAGAACTAGCTTCGCAATACCTCCTATATCGTGCTTCAATAAAATGCCTCTATTTTTGAAACAACTTTCTCATTTCTGGCAAAACACTTCAATTCCCTTAAGGGCAAATGCTTTCAAATCCTCTATCAAGTCTTCTTCACTATAACGGACAGGCAGTAATTTTATAACTTCTGTATTATTGCTACGTACCAAAAAAGTCAATGCAAAAGGCGCCATTGTACTCAAAATACAACTGTAAAGCTTCGGATTGTTTTTAGATAAGCCTGTGTATCCACTGAAAATTTTCACCACAATATTGAGTTTTGGAATTGCATTTTCTGATAAGATTTTCGCAATAAATGGAGAAGGATTCATCAATTCTCTAGCCCAAACCTTGATTTGCCAGCATTCTTTTTTCCATACATTCAAAATGAATGTATCTAAAAACTGAACCAGCTTTTCCTTTGCCGATATGTTTTTTTCTTCTATTTCCTGCAATTCCTTAATATTCAACAGGTATCGGTGAACCTCTTCCAAAACAGCCACATAGAGGCCATCATGACTTCCAAAATGGTAGTTAATGGCTGCACTATTTGCTTTAGCCCTTTCACAAATATTTTTACTCGTTGTCTTTTCATAACCTTGCTCTGCGATCAACTTTCCTGCTACATCGATGAGGAGTGCCTTTGTTGCATTCCCATCTCCTCGCAGCATATTATTTTTTACATGTTTAATTTTCTTCATGAAATTCACCTTTTCTTGCATTATTCACACTAATTTATTACGGAACAACCAGCCTGCCAAAGGCAAGGTCACTGCAGCGACTACAAGCATTGGCAAGAAATTGAACGCAATTTCCCCCGTTGTACAGCCTTCCAAATAAATCCGACGAATCGATTCAAGCGCAAAACGCAGCGGATCGGCATAGGTCAGTATTTGTAGAGTATAGGGCATATTGTGCACCGGAGTTGCCAGCCCAGATAATAATACCATAGGCAGCAATAAAACAAAACTATAAACCATGACCTGCTGCATACTAGATGATATTGCCGAGATGGAAAGACCTATACCGGTACAACTCAGGGTAAATATAATCAATGTTAAATAAAGGGGAAATATTGACCCCGCCATCGGTATTTTAAACCAAAACCGGCAAATCAGCAAGACGATTGTTGCTTGTGTCAATCCCACGATAAGAGGTGGCACTGCTTTCCCAATGAGAATTTCTGCTGGAGAAAGTGGCGTAACAAGCAATTGATCAAATGTTCCTTGTTCTCTTTCTCTGGCAACAGACAAGCCTGATAAAAGCAAAACCTGAATCAGACTCAAGAGTCCCATTAAGCCCGGCAAAAAATTCCAACGCGTAATGAGATTTGGATTATACCAAGTAACGGTTTCCAGTCGTATCGCATCGAGATTTCCACCCCAGGTTCGATTAAAATCATCCACGATACGATTTAAATATCCGCTGGCAACGGATGCCGTCATCGTATTGCGGCCATCTGTAATAACCTGAATATTTCCCCTTCCCCCTTTTTCTAAATGACTTGCAAAATCAGGTTCAATATGGATCACCATCAAAGCCTTTCCCGAGTCAATGACATCTGCAATCTCATTGGCATTTGCCAGGGTTTCAACCCGGTAAAAAACCTTCGTCCCATCCAATTTTGCTAAAAAATCCACAGACGCCTGACTATGACTTTGATCTACGCAGGCATAAGGCACTTGCTCTAAATTGTACGTAGCTGCATACCCAAACAAAATACTCTGAACAATTACAGGTACAATTAAAATGGCCCGTGTCGATGGGTCTTTTAATGTCGATAACATTTCTTTTTGACAAATCCACTTGAGTCTCCATAAAAATGCATATATATACTCCATATCAGCCAACCTTCTTTTTCGTTACTTTTAATGCGATTCCCAGAAAAAAGATGGCATACAAGGTCAGTACCCCGCAATTTTTTATAATCATTGTCCAGTTGTTTCCTGCCAAAAACAGCGATTTCAATAATTCCAAATAATACGTTGAGGGCAAAACCCCCCCTATACTGGCAATCCATTTTGGCACACAACGCAAATCATATAAAAATCCCGTGAGCATTAATGCGGGCAAAAAACTTACGATAAGGGATACCTGGCACGCCAAAAACTGGCTTTTTGTTATCGCAGAAATAACGAGACCCAAGCCTAGTGCTGTAAATAAATACAATACAGAGGCAAAAATTATAATCCATATGGAGCCATGTATCGGAACTTCATACAAAAATTTTGCTGTGAACAAACAAAGACCAAAGCCCATCATAGCAATACAAAAATAGGGGATTATCTTTGCAAGCAAAAGCTCCAGTAACTTTACAGGCGTTACAAAAAGCGATTCCAGTGTTCCCCGTTCCCATTCACGTGCCATAACAAGAGCCGTAAGAAATACACCCACAATTGTCATAATGAGCATCATAAGCCCGGGAACAAAATACCATGTGCTGGTATTTGCATCATTGAACCACATACGATTTTCAATAACAACTCGCCCTTTTTGCGGAAAAACAGATTTCGACAAAGCTATGTTTTTTTGCCGTACACTACCTTCTATATAGCTTTGCACAGCCATCGCCGTTGTAGAGTCTACACCATACAAAATCAATTGCAGGGAACTTTGCCTTTTCTGCAGTTTCTCTGAGAAATCAGGTGGAACCTGTAAAATAGCATCAACCTCTCTTTTTTTCAACAACTGTTTTGCTTCATTCATTGAATACACATACCATGGCGAAAAATACTCTGAACCATTAAGAAAATCCAATGCGTGCTGCGCTGTTGGGGAAGTATCCTCCATCACTACAGCCATCGGCACCTTCTTCACATCCAAAGAGATACCATAGCCAATGAGTAAAATCAATACGACAGGCAAAATTGCTCCAATTAAAATGCTGCTGCTGTCCCGACAAATTTGCAAAAATTCTTTATAGATCAAGGCCTTTAATCGACGGCAAAATCCATCAGCAACTTTATCTATCATACTTTTCACCTAGCCTTTTTCGTTCACGTGCATTTTCAATAATTTTTATAAAGACTTCATTCATACCGTCTTCTTTTGTGCCAACCTTTTCTCTGATTTCCTGCGGAGCTCCAATAGCTAAAAGCTTCCCCTGATCCTGTATCATAATTCGATCACAGTACTCAGCTTCTTCCATAAAATGTGTCGTAATAATAATTGTTGTTCCTTTTGCGGCAAGAACTGTAATCTGTCGCCAAAAATCTCGTCTGGCAAGTGGATCGATTCCACTTGTAGGCTCATCAAGAAATAAAATTTGGGGTTCATGCAAAAGTGCTACCGCCATGGAAAGCCTTTGCTTAAAGCCGCCAGGAAGCTCACCTGCAGCCTTATCTTCCTGCCCGTTGAGCTGGAATTCTTCTAAAACTTCTTCCATCCTTCGTTTCAGTCTTTTCGAAGCCATTCCATATACTCCGCCATAAAACAACAGATTTTCCCGCACACTCAGGTTCCCATATAAGGAAAATTTTTGTGCAACATAACCAATATTTGCTCTTGCTTGTGTTCTTGCCGTACGTAAATCCACTCCTGCAACACGCAGAAATCCACTGGTTATTGGCAGCAAACCGCAAAGCATACGAAAAGTAGTTGTCTTTCCTGCTCCATTTGGGCCCAATAGGCCAAACACCTCTCCCTCATGTACTTGAAAAGAAGTATTAGCAACCGCTGTAAAATCACCAAATTTACGAACTAAATCACGAACTTCAATATCCACCTTTTCTGACAGACTATATTCTCCTGCAAAAAATATTTTATTTTTTCTCGATAAAGAATTTTTTTCATGCTTTCTTTTATCCTGATGAAGTAACATCATAAACCCATCTTCCAGTCGTTCCTCCACTGGTTCTGCGTTCAATTCAGGCCTCGGTTTTTCTTCCCCGTTCTGCTGGATAAACCGCACAGCCCCACCTTCTGGAACTGCATCCACCACATGGTCTTTATCATCAAGCAGCATCGTCTGTAATATACGGGTTGGCATATTAGCTTTTGGCCAGACTTTATAACAACGGCCTTTGGCAATAGAGCACAAATCCTCTGGAGTTCCTCGTTTTAATAAACGGCCATCATTCATAACCAGAACTTCCTGGCAAAGAGCAGCCTCCTCCATATAAGCTGTACTAACAAAAACACTCAATGCCTCTTCTTTTACTAATTGCTGCAGAATTTCCCAAAGCTCTCGCCGCGAAAGAGGGTCGACACCAACGGTTGGTTCATCCAATAATAAAAGCTCCGGTGATCGCACTAGTGTGCAAGCCAGCCCTAGTTTTTGCTTCATCCCACCTGACAGCTTTCCTGCCTGACGTTCCGTAAAATTTTTTAACCCTGTCATTTCCAAAAGATGTGAAAATCTCTCTTCTCGTACATTTTTGTCAATACCATGCAAGTCTGCATAAAGGTTCATATTTTCCTGGATAGTCAAATCTTCATAAAGGCCAAATCTTTGCGGCATATAGCTGATACGATTCTGTATGTTTTGCTCATTTCCTTGTGTTTTCATTCCAAGCACCAAAAGCTGTCCTGCCGATGGTTCCATCAGCCCTGCAATCAATCGCATAAGTGTAGTTTTGCCAGCACCATCCGGCCCAATCAAAGCCGTAAGTGTTCCCTTCAGGACAGAAAAATCCACCTCATGTAAAGCTGTTATTTTTCGTGTAGATCGATGTATTGGAAACTCTTTTGTCAGGTGCTCCGCAAGTATAATCTTTGCATCCGTCATAAAACCCCATCCTTATTTTTTTAAAGTTTTACTTTTACTGTTGCAGGCATCCCCATGCGCAATAAATTTTCCGTATCTTCCACATAAACCCGAATCTCATACAAAAGAGATGTTCTAAGTTCATCGGTTTGCACTGTTTTAGGCGTAAATTCTGCTGTTGATGAAATATAGCCTATTTGTCCGTCAATTGCTTTGTCATGATATGTATCGATAAAAACTTCTGCTTTCTGTCCTTCATATATTTTCCCCAAGTCTGTTTCTTTTATATATGCTCTAACCCATTTTTTATTATTTAGCACTAATTTAAAAACAGGTTGTTGTGGTGAACCCATATCACCAACTTCTAAAAGACGCGAACGCACCACGCCATCCGATGGAGCCTGCAATTCAGTTTGCGCCAGGATATAGGACTGACGGGAAAGCTCATCTTTCAACGCTTTTAATTGTGCTTCTGCCTCTGCAATATCTTCATCTCTTGCACCAGCCAAAGCAAGATTATATGCCTCACCAGCTTCCTTTTTTTTAGCAGTTGCTACATTTGCCTTGGCTTGTACATCTTCCAGGTCCTGCTGGCTCACCGAACGTCCAGATGAACTTTCAAATGCATTTTGCTTGCGCGAAAGCTCTTGTGCAGCATACGTCTGATCCGCCTTTGCCGCCTCTAATTTCGCCGCATATTGGGCAATTTCTTCCGGTCGTGTTCCATTTTTCAAACGTAATACAACATTTTCCTGGGCTTCAATCTGTGAAGTCACCTGCTGTATTTTTAATGATACTTCCTCTGGGTCAAGCTTTGCTAATAGCTGGCCTTTTTTTACGGAATCCCCCTCTTCGACAAAAATATCGGTAATCCGATCACTTCCCCTGAAGGCAAGCGCCACTTCACGAACATCTACATTTCCAGATAAGCATAATTCACTGGCCGCTTTTGCTGCTTGGTTTTTTTCCTTTTGATAATAAAAAAATGTGCCTATACTTACAAGCAAAACAAGAAAAACGATAAAAACAGCTTTCTTTTTTCTTTGAACCAAATTAATAAAATTTATATTTTCTTTCATTTTACTGTTTCCTCACTTTTTCTGCATTTTTAATATTACTATTGTTAATCTCATCGTTTTCCAAAGGCGACCAGCCGCCTCCCATAGCTTTAAAAAGCTGCACCAGATCCGTGAGTTCCTGCCCTTTACTCACTACATAATCATTCTGCAGTTTAAGTAAATTACGCTGTGCATCTAAAACATCATGGTAATCAGTTAAACCATTTTCGTAGCTGTTTTGCGCAAGTTCCAATGCATCTTGGGCAGATTTTGTGCCTTTTTGCAACGCCTCTTTTCTTTCTCTTTCCTGTGAAAGCCCAGTCAATGAATTTCGCACTTCCGCAACAGCTTGTAACACTGTATTTTCATAATCTGCAAAATACTCTTTTTCCTTCTCTGTCTGTACATCAATATTTCTATGAATAGCACCCGCATGAAATATTGGCAAACTAATTTGCGGGCCAATACTAAAGCCTTTACTTCCTATAGAAATCAAAGATCCGCTATTTTCCGACTCCCAGCCCAATGAACCAAACAATGAAAATTTCGGTTTTAAATCTCCCTTTGCCGCTTTTGTTTTAGCAAGCTGCGCTGCTAGTTTTCTTTCCGCAGCATGTATATCAGGCCTTTGCCTAAGCGAATCGGCGGGTATAGCCGCATAAAGCTGCGGGTTGATATCTGGTAGTCCTGAATTTTTCTGCAACGTTGCCTGCAAGCTTCCTGGCAGCGAACCAGTTAAAATAGCTAATCGGTTCATCGTTTCCGAAATACTCGTTTTCAACTCGGGAATTTCTGCCTGCATCTGCTGTAAGGTATAGCTTGACTGTGTCAATGGCAAGTCACTTATCAAACCTGCATCGCGTTTTGTTTGCAGCAATTCTATGGATTTTTCTTGAGATTTAACCTGTTCTTTTACAATGTCCAATCGTTCCTGCAGCGCTCTAAGCGAAATATAATTCATAGCAACCTCAGAAGAAAGCGTGACCCAATTGGCATAAAGCGATGCATGTTCTGCCTGCAAGCTTGCTGATGCAGCACGGACATTCTCTTTTTGCCGGCCAAAAACATCAATTTCCCAGGAGGCATCCATTCCTAGCTTATAATCTGTGTGAAACCCTCGCAACCCTGTATATGGTGAATTTTCTGAAGTATCTGTTCTCGTCCAGCTTCCATTCGCATCCAACCAGGGCAACAGAGTCGCTTTACTGATTCCCAAAGCAGCTCGGGCCTCATTGACACGTGCGCGGGCCGATAGCAGATCTTTGTTTTGTTGCAAAGACAAAGTAATCAACCACGTTAATGTGTCATCCTGCATGACACTCCACCAATTCGCCAAAATGTCTGGTGACAAAGCAGCTTTTTCATTTTGCTCAAAATAAGGTTCTGGATATTCCAACGCTAAATCTGTCCAAGATTCCTTGGTCAAACCTTCATATTTTGCGTCAGCACTACTTTCTGCGGCATAGCCTATACTATTAAAAAGTACAGAAACCAATATTATCAAAGCAGCTCCAACCAATTGTTCAGGTAGTTTTCTCATCTTTATATTCACACCTTTCTCTTCGTTCAAGGCACAAAACGTAATGAAAAACTTGTGCCTAAACGCATTGTTTTTTTATAATATAATGACTTATTTGCTTTGCCTGCTTCCTTGTTTAAGGCGTTAAATATTATTTTCAACCTTCACCTTCTGTAAAGTATATTTCTCTCTTGCATTATATCAAATTCAAATTTTAATTTCAAGTTAATGTTTAAAATCTCATTCGACACGATATAATGTGATTATTCAGGCCACATTATATCATGTTAAATGAGATTTTTTGTGTCGACCTATAGACTCAACCTGCAAAACTTAACTCATAAATAATTATAGCCGCTAATTAAATTATTTATACTTTATTATTTCTTTATAGTCGCTGGTTTATAGTCCGTATACTTTTTGCATTTCTTTTCTATAATACCAATATTGTCAAAATATTTTTTCATAGTATCTTGAATTTCAAAAAAATGATCCTTGGCGCCATTGCCATTTAACATGGATTTTCTATGCCCGTTCTGTTCAATAACAAATTTCCATTTTCCGTTCTCATCTTTTTCTAAATCGCCGCCACAATGACAGATAGGACACTCAATGGTAAACCCTGCTTCATTCCAAAGCGGCTCCCCCAATGATAAAACATTAGAATGACAGTTCGGACACCAGCCCAATTTTTCATCGCCAAGGAAAGTCACATTTTCATAATTTCTAATACCTATTACTAAGTTCTCGCCCACGTGGGCAGCTCTATTGAGTAGACCCTCATCAAGCAAAACCTGCCCCGGTCTTGGCGCACGGTTTACCATTACTTGATCCACTACTTTAATATCTTGTGATAGTAAGGTTATATTCACACTTTCTAAAGTCAGCGACATCCAGCTATGAGTTGACCCCCCATTGCCTATAATTGCACCAACACGATGACGGAAAAATGCCTGATTGCCTACTTGCTTATGAAAGTTTGGTTCATAAGCCAAAAAGCGATCCGTAAAGACACGATAAATCCCAGCCGGCATAAAAGAATATGCCGGAACTGTCACCAGAATTCCGTCCGCTGCCAACCACTCCTTCATAATCAAGTCCATATCATCTTTATTTTTATACACACATTCCGGCGCTTCGCCCTTTTGCGTAAACTTTATGGTGCAAGATTCACAACCTGAGCAAGGTTTTATCGTGTAATCATGCAGATTAATCATTTTTATCTCTGCACCAAGTTCCTCAGCTCTCATCAGCGCGGCTTTTGTTAAAATTTCACCATTACCATTTTTTCTACCTGCAATAACTGCCAATATTTTCATTTTTGCCTCCATAAATTCCATATTAAAGTTCTACTGCTGTATCAAGGGAGTTATCCCCAATTATTTTTTTCTTCCGCATATACTTGTGGTAAAATTTTAGCCAAATTACTAAATTCTTTAATATTATGACTAAACAATGCACGTACTACTTCTTCTGGCACAGATTTTCTCTCAGGTACTACCTTTATGATTTCTCCATTATTAAAAGCATATCCAATCCAAAATCTTGATTCAAACATTGTCCCCCCGTCTACTGCATAAAACTTATGTGTCATAAATGCGGGACATGCACCCACACCTATTGCACATACCAGCGAATTACAGTATTTCGTTCTAATTAAACTTATATCATAACCAAAGTCTTTTGGATTTTTAAAACACAA
Organism: Propionispira raffinosivorans DSM 20765; assembly: GCF_000381065.1. Lineage (GTDB taxonomy): Bacteria > Bacillota > Negativicutes > Selenomonadales > Selenomonadaceae > Propionispira > Propionispira raffinosivorans. Next base: position 71,345 of record NZ_KB905858.1, read on the forward strand.
TGTCAACTTATCCGGTCCCATTCCAATATCTTCTAGTATTTCATGGTTAACTCCCCATGTTTTTTGATGATTCGGTACTCTAGGATCTAACACATACTCTGGCTTATCTGCCCGAGCATAATAATGATCCTCAGGATCCCATATTTTATACCTTAAATCACTGGACACACTATGCCATCCAAACCACCAGTCAAGCATTTCTACTGTTACATTTTTCATAAATGTCTTATTAGCTACAAATCCCGTTCCAAGTGTTGTAACGCAGAATCCAATTTCTAATTCTGTAGCCTGTCCCACCAAAAATTTATTTTTCTCTTCAATGGAAAGAGCTTTCTCACTATCCGCTACTTTCCCTATAGCTATTTTCTGTTTTTCAACTGGAATTTGGGCTAATTCCTGATAATAGTATTTAACATAAGGAAGCTTCTTTTCTATATCCGTTAATTCAACCATTTTGTCCCTCCATTTTGTTTCTACCCCTAAATAATATTCATTGCTGCAAGATAAGCTGTTTTTAATGCAGCATCTACTTTACCCGGATGAATACAATCACCAATTTCGAATACTGGAATGTTACCCGCAGCAGACTTTAATTCATCTGTTTTATTTGATTTCATACCCAATGCATAGAATATACGATCCGCCGCTAATGTCTTCTCATTTCCCAATTCATCTGCACACCGTACGCTATTTGATGTAATTTCCATACAATGATGGCCAGTTAAGGTTGAAATTTCGTATTTCTCCATTTCCTGCACTAACGCTTCACGATACATTCCAAAAGAGTCTTTTGCAACTTTTTCTAACATTTCAATTATAGTTACTTTATGCCCGCTTTTCGCTAAATGAAGTCCAGCTTCACAGCCAACAAGTCCACCTCCAATCATAATAATTCGTTTCTCTTTTATTTCTTTTTGATTAAATATCTCCAGTGCCTGTGCCGCTGTATTCAATCCCTTTATTGGTGGCATTGATGGTGTGGCTCCAATGGCTAAAATCAATGCCTCTGGACGCTGTTGCTTAATCAAATCTCCATTGGCCTTTTTTCCATAAATTACTTCAATGTTTCTTTTTTGTACTTCTGCTGCCAAAAGGTTTTTAAATGCTCTTAAATCATCTTTATCCACATCAATATCTGTAAAATTCAATACACCACCTAACGCAGTATGTTCGTCTACTAATGTTACTTTATGCCCGCGGTTACAAGCAGTGATTGCGGCCTGCATTCCAGCAGGACCACCCCCAATAATCAGAACCTTTCGACTTTTTTCCGGCTTACCAAATTCACTAAACATGACCTCAGTATCCGTTTCAGGATTAATTGCACAAACTCCTACTTTCTTAGACAGCGTTACTCCGTCATAAGGAATATCAGTATAGCCTTCTTCTGGTGAACCGGGAAAACAGTTGAAACAGCGAACACAGCGTCTGATTTCACTTTCTCTACCCGATGCTGCTTTATTAACAAATTCAGGATCTGCAATCATCTGACGCCCTAAAATCACATAATCTGCCTTCCCTTCAGCGATGATTTTTTCTGCCATTTCCGGTGAATTAATTCCGCCAACCACCCCCACTGGCAGGCTTGTATATTGCTTAATAATTGCCGAATCAGCTGCATTACAGCCGTGTTAAACAAACATAGAACTAAATTGGTGGGTTACAATTGGATCCGTATACAATCCCGTTGAAATGTGTACGGAGTCAGCAATGCCTTCCATCATCTTACAAAATCCCCCTGTTTCTTCTACCGTAACTCCTCCAGGAACACCTTCTGTTGCACTTAGTCTGACATCAATAATAAAACCTTTTCCTGTTATTTCTCGTATTCTTTTCAAGATTGCGAGCGGAAATTTCGCTCTATTCGCTAAGGTACCACCATACATATCTGTTCTAGTGTTTAATCTTGGTGATAAAAATTGTGTAAACAGAAATCCATGCCCGCCATGAATCAAAATTCCATCAAATCCTGCTTTTTGCATAAATTTGGCGGCTATAGCAAATTCATTGGCTACTCTATCCATATCGTCTTGTGTCATTGCTTCAACTCTAATTCCTTTGCTAGTGGTAAACGCAACTGGACCAATAGGATTTTTTTGACCTTTAAATGGAATTTTTTCAGATCCTGCATGAGATAATTCACAGATTGCTACAGCACCATATTTATGAATACGATTAGAATATTCTGAAAAAGCGTCAAAGCTTTTTCCTTCACAAACGGTAAAATCAACATTTGGAAATGGAAGTCTGTCCGCATCTGTAAAATTAATATCTGTCTCACCAACGATAACAGCTGCTACCCCGCCCTTTGCACGCGACTCAACTTTTCTGTAAGATTTTTCAGCTACTTGCGGATCAAGTGCAGATAAACTAAATGTCATTGGTGCACTAACAATACGATTTTTATAAGTCACTTTATTTACCTGAAATGGTTTAAATAACTTTTGAAATTTACTGCTCGACATATTACTTACACTCCTTTTATTTGTTATTATTGATTATACTTATTATATTTCTGTATTTTTTATACGTCTAATATTAAATTAAGCCTCAGTAATAACTATTTCTTATTTATTAGTCTTGAATGTCAAACTCAAATTCTATATAATAAATTAAAAATATAAATGCGAGGGAGGATACATACAACATGCATATTAGACAGTTAGAATATTTTATTGCAGTAGCAGAAACACTTAATTTCACAAAAGCATCACAACGTTTTTTCATTTCACAAACAGCCGTAACGCAACAAATTAAAGCATTGGAAAAAGAAATGAATGTGATGCTTTTTCTTAGAAATAAAAGACATGTGGAATTAACTCCCGCCGGGAAAGCATTTTTAACGGATGCCAAGGAAGTCGTGAGGCACCTTACTATTGCCATAGCAAAATCCACCTCCGTTTCTACTGGATTCATTGGTACACTTAAAATTGGAATTGTCAAAGATTATATGGATGTAGATCTTGTTGACTATATAAAACTATTTTACAAAGAATATCCTAACATCTCATTTACATTTGTTCGAAACAATGTTGGCTATTTATATGATAGTCTTTTAAACGGCAACTTGGATATTGTATTCAATGTTAAATTTAATTTAGAGAAATATTCACAAATTCAATACAGAACATTTAAAAAAGCTCCTTTACTTGCGATTCTACCACCGTCACATCCTCTTGCACATAAAATCAGTCTCACCAGAAGTGACTTAAAAGAAGAAGCATTTATATTGATAGGTACGGAAGAAAACAATTTTGGAGAAAAAGATAGTATCTTAAAGGGATTCCTTGAATCTGGTTATCTCCCCAACAACAGACAGTATGTAGAAGATGTTGAAACTATTTTAATTATGGTAGCATCTAATATGGGAATTGCCTTAGTACCTTCATATGCCCTTCCCTTGCAGAACTTTGCGGGAAGAATTATCTCGGTTCCTATATTGGGAGATGAAGAAAGAGTGGAAATTATTTCTGCTTGGGACAAAAGCAACAACAATCCCTCACTCACTAAATTTCTAGCAAACTTATAAAATCTAAAAATACACTTTTTTTATTTTCCAGCAATATTCTCTGTTAAGGTTAAATATTGAGAAGCAGTACAATGAAAGACATTGACCAATTGCCGCCGGAGGTAATCTATAGTATACTTAAATGTCTTAAAATAAAGATTAAGGTATGTAAAAAGATTTATAAAACTCGTTGATATTTATGTAGTCTACACTATAGTTTGATTTTCCAGGTCTTTACTGGCCTTTTTTCAGTGTGCCCTTTTTCTTCATAAAAAACTGATATCATTCGGTCAAAACCAACATCAATTGTCACTATTATTGCCTTCCTTCGCAGTTATAATTTGAACATTATTCTGTTCTAAAACCTCCGGAATAAATAGTAGTGGAATGTTATCAGTGACCAAAATATCATTTTTCACAGTGCCGCAGATGTAATAAAAAAAGTTTTTTGGATCAAACGAAGCTCTTAGCTCAAATTACATTATATTTCTTCAATGCATTATAAATGCCATCATTTCTAACATCATCAGTAATATCAAAGGCAATTGTTTTAATTTCATCAGTAGCATTACCCATGGCAATTCCATGTTTTACAGTTTTTAGCATTTCAATATCATTACAAGCATCCCCAAAAGCAAAAGTATCATAAAAAGACACACCTAGCTTTTCATATAAATACCCCACTGCAGTTCCTTTTGTATACCCTGGTAAATGAATGTCCATTCGTATATTGCCGGTGGTATAAGCATCTACAACCCAACCACTGGGAATATTAGCTTTGCAATCAAACAATTGTTTTTCTGTTTCAAACAAAGCCGTAACCATGTTTGCATGAACATCTTCCATCTTCCAATTAGCTTGCTCACTAGTTCCACTGGAAACAGATCCTCCAAAAAGTTCTACCTGGCGAAGTATTAGTGGATGCGTTAAAAGGCTTGTCCATTTACCAAAATGTCCGTTAAAAATGTATTGCCCTTCCTTTTGTTTAAATAAATCTACTAGAAACTTGATGTGCTTTTCCGAAAAAAAGTTATCATAAATAAGATTGTTTTGGAACTCTATATAGTTTCCATTACAAAAAATAAAGCCATCAAAGTTTAGGTTTGAAAAAGCTTCTGGCATACTAGCCCTAGCTGTTGCAACGACTGAATAATGACCCTTCAATCTTAGCTGTTCTATTGCTTTAATCGTACTTGGTAATGGTTCAAGCATTCCCGCAGGAATATCTATCATGGTTCCATCAATATCAAAAAACACTATTTTCTTTTTCATAAGATTACCTTCCTCCCTATTTATATTTTTAAGATAACATCATCTTAAGTTATGGGAACATTCCCATGCCAAGAAAATTTCATAAATATTCTTTAAATATTTATGATCGTTTTTATCTGGCTGTTCTCGTCATTTCCTTTTGTTTTCTTACCTGATACGAATTAACGAGCTGGATCATCTACAATAGATTTTAGTGGTCTGTATTTTTCATCTCCTACAGCACCTTATGGTGACTGCTTAAAAAGCTTGACGCCTGCCTTATTCCTCAAATGCCGCTTACACAGATGTTTCATCCCCAGGCGAAAGTGTTTTCCCAGCGACTAGATTTTCACAGATGAATGCTAGATTCTGTCAATTCAGGTTAAATTCAGATGAATTTTTCAATAAATTATAGATGCAAGTTTTATCAATTATAAAACATTTTGCACAACAGATCTGTTTTTTATCTTATGTTTATATATAGTAGGAGAACAATTCATGTATTTTTTAAATATTTCGGAATAATAACTACTACTAGAAAAGCCAGCTGAAATAGCCACTTCTGTAATGTTTAATCCTTCGTTTAATAAATAAGGAATACTCTTTTGAATGCGATAACTTAGAAGATAATCAAAAGGTGTATGATGTACAATTTTTTTAAATAAACGGCAACAAGAACTATTACTGAGATGGCAAGAGGTGGAGATGTCGTTTAACCTTATGGTTTCTTTGTAGTGGGCATGAATATAATTCAGTGCTGATTTTATTTGCATAATGTTTTTGTGCGGATTTTTAGGTTCATTTGGAAGTTTGCGATAAACATCTTGGTATAAATAGAAGCATAATTCAAACAATTTACTCACGATTAGCAATTCATAGCCAATAGTTTTTTCTTTATAAATTTTTTCTAGTTCCAATAATACTGAAATAATATTATTACTATCATCGTTACTCGAATTAAAATATGCAAACGCGAGTTGTTCATTTGTAACTATTTCGAATAGATATTTGTTTTCGAAAATACTATTTCTATGTCCTGAAATTAAAGTTGGATGAAAAGTAATTGCAAAATATTGGCAATTTAAACCAGAAGATGCTGTTCCTGAATGAAGACAGTTTTGATTTGCACATATAGCATCACCCTCTTTGAGCAGATATTGACTATTATTTACTTGATATATCATAGAACCGCTAAGAATATAAGTAAATTCAATTTCTGGATGCCAGTGGCACCCAAAAGTAGAACCCCTATAATTTGTAATTTCTTCATAGCCGATTCGAAAAGGAAAACTATCATTTCTAGCATAATCTCTATTTTCCAATTGATTTTCTCCGATATTTAGTACTTTACGTTGCATAAATCCTCCAAATGATAATATTGTTATAAAATGTAACGATATTATCGTAGATTTCAATTATATATAACATTATAATTGAAATTATAATAATTGAAAATAGTAAGGAGAAAACTTATGAGTGAGTTAGAAAAATGTATGATAGGCAATACGTTTAATTGTATTGACGAAGAACTTACGGATATGATAAGTAAGTCCAGAATAATGACCTATCAATATAATTCAAGCAGTAGCATAAAAGAAAAAAAGAGCATTCTGCGTGAGTTATTTGGTGAAATTGGTTCTAATGTAAAGATAGATATTCCATTTTACTGTGATTATGGTAAAAATATATTTATTGGGAATAATGGCATTATTAACATGAATTGTACATTTGTAGATTGCAATAAAATAGAAATTGGAAACAATGTTTTAATTGCCTCTAACGTACAAATATATACAGCAACACATCCAGTAAATGCAAAAGAACGTTTAGTGGACGAATGGAAAGAAAACTCGGGTCAAGCCTTTTTTAGAACTTATGCGTTACCGGTTAAGATTGAAGATAATGTCTGGATCGGCGGCGGCGCTATTATTCTGCCTGGCGTTACTATTGGGAAAAATAGTGTAATTGGAGCCGGAAGTATAGTGACGAAGAATATACCTACTAATTGCGTTGCGGTAGGAAATCCTTGCAGAGTAATTAGAAAACTTAATGAGAATAGGGAATAGCTGATAAATAAAATGATCCAGGTCTTGCATAATGCTGTATTTTTTTTGCATAACAATTCTTCTTTTCCGCATAAGCTATTTTTATATTCGTGATAAATGTAAGCGTCAACTAAACCATCACTTGTACAATCACATCATGAGAAAATACATTCAGGATATCTAAATTAAAGCTTTTTAGATTCTTTGAGAGGCTAAAAAACTCGAAGGGAGTCTAATTATGGATGTACAAATCGTAACACATGAAGTTCGGTTGCAAAAATGGATTGATCTTGTAAAAACTTGCCGCAGTAGTGGTAAAACCATTAAAAAGTGGTGTGCTGACAGTAAACGTCAAAAATGCCGTTACCTTGACAACCAGTCAGTTGGTAACGGCATTTTTGACGTTTACAGTTTTCCTATATCAAACATGCCAGATCAGCTCATGAAGCTTTTAAGTAGAGTTAAAAACAGGTATTTTAATTATTGGTCTTCAGCAATCAGTTTTGCTGCTACCTCACCCATTTCAGCCTCATTGTGTCCAACACCAGGCACCGTAATTAGCTGCCAATTAAATGGCACACCCATTTGTGCTGCTTTTTTCTGTGCAATAGCAAAAAATTCCTGCCCACGTTCAAAGCGATTTTCCCCTTGTGCATCTGCCAGCGGAGTATGCCGAAGATCAGCATTTGATTTCGTATCAGCCTCACCTAATAAAATTGTAACGGGTTTAGCAAAAGCTGCCTTCAAATCAGCTGCATTCAGTGGCAGCCCTTTAATTCCATAAGGGAACGCGACCTGGGAATCTGGCATTGTATACCAGCCAGAATTAGCAGCGATGATTTTTTTTGCTTTTGTTTCTTTATTAAGAAGCACATACCTATGAACCATTTGCGATCCAGCCGAATGTGAATATAGTACAAAATTTTCACCAGTAGCTCCTGACCTTATCTTTGCCTGGTCAAAAATTCGGTCAATCACTGGAAAAACCCAATTTTCTTTCGGCTGTAAATTGCCTGTTTCATCATCCGTATCTGAAACATTTCCTGTATTATAGTAACGCACACCCGGATACTTAGATTCAGAGAACTCCGGGCATACTACCAATAGATTATATTGGTCAGCATACTGAATCCAATCATCACAATAATCTTGTGCATTACGCTTAAACCCATGCATCACAACAACAATCGGTCGATCTGCTGTCCAATTGGCTGGGCGATAATAAAAAGCTTTCAGATCAGCATTCGTTGCACCTGTAGGTTCCGGCATTAAAAATGATCCTGACCCAACGTTTATTGTTTCAACTTTTTCAAAACCAATGGCACCGCAGTCAGCACTTTGCAACAAAAAAAGTAGACAAATAAACAGCACACTTGAGTTTAAAAATCTATGATTCAATTGAAATCCCTCCATATTGATAGCATAAATTCATTTTTTTACATTACCATTCTCTCTCAAAACAATTTATCTTATATTGTATAACATTCGGACGGTTACCATCCTAAAATATATCTCTGCCAAAATCTGATTCATTCCTTACACTAAACTTTGTGTTTGCTTATTATATAATCGTCAAATTAAATTATTTTTAATACTAGCCATAAAGTCCTCCACAGTTCTTGCATTATTAATATCATTTAATACATTCACATTATTAAGCAAGAAATATAATGTTTTAAATTCTTCTTTTTGGTATTGATTTAATGCAAGCATAAAAACACTATCTATCTTATATCCCGGGTTCCATTCAATGGAGTCTTTTAAGGTCATCACTGCAATAACAGGTTTAATTATAAATTCAGGGTTTCCATGCGGTATTCCAACATTTTGAAAAACACTTTGTGCTAGTTTTTCTCTTTCATAAATTGATAAAATATATTGTTCACGGATATATCCTTTTGCGGCCAAGGCTTGTCCTAAAAAATTTAAAACATCTTTCTTATTATTAAACTCCTGCTGCAGAAAAATTAAATCAGATGAAAAAAGCCGCACTAATGTCATTTGTTGTATTTTATTTTGTTTATTATAAACCAAAGAAAAATCAATCAATTTTTTCAATTTCTCTATACCATCATGGCGTATCATTTCCGTAGAAGATATAAACGGAATTCCTGAAATAACCGGTCCCATTGTTCCAACAATAGCAATAATCCGATAAATCTCTTGTAGTTTTCTCAAACGAACTTGAATATCTTCTTCGACTAATACTCCCAATGCAATAATATCTATACCCTCCAACTTTTCTGGTATTGTTTTGCGAATATTATCCTCAATCCATTTTGCAGTTCCAATTCCAGTGAGGCACATTGTTACAATTACAGAAGGAGCATCTGTTTTCCTATCAATACCACAAAATTCCTCATCAACTTTAGAAAAGTCATATTTCAATGAACTTACAATTTCGTCAATATCCATATTAGGAAGAAGTGCTTTACGAATAGCTTCCATCACCATTGGCGTATGTACTTTTATTACTGTACGTACCAAAATTCCAGTTTGATCGGTAATTAATTTGCCAAATCCAACCAAAGATCCCATATCGGCAAGCAATAACACACCTTTGCCTCGATCAATTTGTTTTACTATTTCAATCGTACGTTGTAAAGCCATTTCACAACTTTCTTCCAAAGGCATCTCCAGTGCTCGTGCGTATTCTACATTTAATAACCGATTGGCAACCTGAGCCATTCCCTCTGCAACATGTCCGTGCGACAACACAAGCACACCCACATGAGCTTCGGCAAACGAATCTTTTTTAGAATATGCTTTTAAATACATTGCAATAAATATTGTTTCATCCTCAGGTAAAGAAATCTTCAAATTATAATTTGCTATTTTCACCATTTCTTGTGCAAGTGCATATTCCATAGGGTTTTCAGCACATAATGTCGTTAGTTGATAATTTACAATGTTAGAAGCTGGCATTCTTTGACGTTCAAAAAACGTACCTAAATGCGTTGCCAAACAATATAAAAGACTATCATCGATATCTGGCATTTTACGTTTTGCAAAATTAATCATTTTTTCAACTACACAAATAATTTCTACTGATACAATTTTTTCTAAATCTTGCCGTGCTAAATTGTTTTTTCGTTGTTGTGTTTGTTTGATAAATTGCCGCATTTTCACTTCTAACTCTTCACTTATAATACGGTTAATAACCGCATTTTCAATGCCCTGATTTTCCATGTTAATATAACTATTTTCAATTTCTTGATAAATGTCAGTTGGATATAAATAGGTAGTCTGAATTAAATCTAATTTAGATTGATCATTTGGAGCAAATTCCAAATCTCCTTGCAACGTTAAAATTTTTTCTATTGAAGTTCTTTTTTCGCCAAGACTAAGTAACCCACGAACAACCTGCTGACGTAAATCACTGATTTCTATTTTTAAAGCAGGTTCTTTTTTTGTCATATGCCGCAAGAAGGATCGTGCACAGGCGACTTGAATATCAGAATACAGTTGACCAATATTTCCCGGACAAGTATATATTAACAGAGCAACAACAACATTATAAGACACTTGCACTTTTAAATGCAGTCGATTAGCCTCTTCTCGCATAAATGCAACGATGATTTGCAAACGTTCTTCCATTGGACGCTGTTCTAAAGATGGCAGCTCAATGAGCATAGGAATTCGACGTCGAAACTGTAAGAGTAAAAAAGATTCTACATTTTCTGTCGTTGCGGCAATTAACATTAACGAGATATTTTTAAAATTATCATTTTCACCTAATCTTCTGAATTTTCCTTTATCAATTAAATAATACAGCATTTCCTGTCCCTCTGGTGATAAGCGATGAATTTCATCCAAAAATAATATTCCATTATTCGCTTTTTCAACTAGGCCAGCCCGATCGCTATCCGCACCAGTAAATGCCCCTTTTACATAGCCAAACAGCTGCGACATTAAAAGTTGTGGTGTTTCAGCATAATCAGCACAATTAAATACAACAAATGGAAAGTTTTTTTCATCGTGTCCAGCTTCAAGCGCAAATTTATACATACAATGTGCTAATTCGCTTTTTCCTACACCAGTAGCTCCAACAATTAATGTATGCAAGCCTTTAGGAGGATACAAAATGGAAGCCTTAGCCAATTCCACCTGAGACCTTAAACTTCCATCACTACCAATAATAGCTTCAAATGCATTTTGTTTAGGAATAACTTCCTGTTCTAAAACAACTGTCTCTTCACTATGTTTTTTGGTAATTTTATTTTTAAATTGCTTAAATATTTCGCCCACTGCGTGCCGAGAAATATTATATCCTTCGTCATTTATTTTTTTTGTCAATGCTCTTTCTGATAAATCGGGGGTCTCTTGTAAAATTTTTTCTATTGTCACGAATAATACATCGCGCATTCTTTTACGAGAATTTTCAATGCCAAGCGAATTGCGAATTTTTATAACATCTATACGTGTAACATGTAAAATGGTTGCAAGTGCTTCATCCGTAAAAGGATTTTTTTTATCTTCATTTACAATTATTTTTATTAACTTTTCCATTAATTTCACCATCCAATGAATCTTAATATAGCCAAAACATAACAGCTGTAATATAACATTTTCAATTTAATATGTATAGTCTATCTTCTCATAAAATAAACCAATACCGCCTGTAAAAACAGGCGGCTATGTTATATTAAAACTATGCAGATTTCTTACTTTTATAAATCTAAAATGATGGAAACATCACCAAAAAGGCTATCCTAAATTGGAAAAGCTCATAAATTTTATATTCTTAACTATATGCACCCGTACATTTTTGCAGAAGATGCTCAACACTTTCATACGCTGGCGCATCTTCATAAAGAATTTCATATAATCCTTTCAATAAAGGTAGGCGTTCTATTTCTAATTTACCGTGCTTCGCTAATTCCTTTGCAACTAAATACCCAAAGTTGATTGCTGGATAACCTTCAACTGTGATACCTTCATCTTTCATTTTTGTAATTGCCTGACTAGCGCTCAACCCGCTGCCAATTGCTTCACCCAGCATACGATTCCGTCCAGCTTCACCAGTCAACTCTAAATCTCCAGCGCCCGGCAGACCATAGACAGGAGCCAGCGTCCCACCTAATGCTGTCGCCAATATTGCCATTTCAGATAATGCAAAAGTGAAAAGTGCACCCTTTGTATTTTTGTGAAGATATCCTTTTTCTCTCTTAAAAAAGCCTTCTGCCATTCCTAACCCAACACAATAAGCATTCTTCATGGCCGCACAAAGTTCTGTACTAATCACATCAGTTGTCACATTAACTCTATATACATTCGTCATCGCTGCTTTTTGCATACTTTTTGCAGCTTCAATATTGGTACTTGCATACGTTACAGATGTTGGTACTTCCCATAATATTTCAATTGCTTTGCACGGACCTGCAACAAATACAAAAGAAATTTTATCCTTAAGAACCTCGGGTACACGTTCCTTTAAAATTTCCGGTAAAAGTACAATATTGCCATTATGATCAGAATTAAAACCTTTTGTTACACTACCGATAATCATACCTGGCTGCAGATATAAAACAACCTGTTCAAAAACATCACCTAGCGCATCGGACGTGATCGCCATAATTACAATATCAGCACCATCAATAGCCTCTTTCATTTGAGTACTATAAAAAGTCTTAACCTCTTTCGGTAAAGGAAATTTATGTTTAGGGTGATTTTTTCCTGCTTGTAAAGCATCAATAATTTCATCATCCAAAGGAGAACCCCATAATCTAACTTCATTATCATTTCTTGTTAGTGGCATAACTAATGCACTGCCCATTGCACCTGCACCAATAATAGTGACTTTTGCCATAATATATACACTCCTTAAGTTTTATTTATGGATATTTACAGCGAAATAAAAACGATACTGTTATATTGAATTCATTTTCATTATACCATAAATAAAAATGAATTCAATATAAAAAGATAACAAAGAGTAAAAATAAGCAATAAAAGATAATTAAAAATATCTTTCCTTTTGATCGAGTAAGTAGTGAAAATTCCATTCCAATCTTCTTCCCTGAACCGAAACAATTCTACTTTATACATCCCCTTCTTGACCGATTTATTCGTTTTCATAACTCTCTTACTAATTAGATTCATAATAATTGATTTCTAATTATATGACCTCGCATACATCAGCGATTATTTTACAGATACACTTTATGAAAAATTTAATTTTCAAACAAATTAATAAATTGCTACAGTATAAAAAAATACAAAACAATCAAAAAAGTAAATAAAAGGTTGTTTTTTTGTTGCTTTTTTTATTTTTTTATGGCTAACTTTGTCTGTCATCTCTATATCTGAAATTATTTTTTATTTCAAAACAGTTGAATTTCTTGATTTCAGTCCTTATAAAAACAAATCATCCCATCATTTGGCATGTAAGTTGCATATATATAATTGAGCGAGATAGAAATTATACTGTTTTGAATTCAATTAACAACTTTCAAAAATTATTTCAGAATAAAAAGGAGGGCATAGTCTAATGTAAACGATAACCACGATGCGATCTAAGGAAGGTAATAATCGAAAGCAAACCATAAGAAAAATATAATCTTATCAATTTTAAATATGTAGGTGATAAAGTAATGGAAAAAATTTTTAAATTTGACGAAACCGTCATACGCGTAGGAATTGAAGCAGTTGATTGTTATGATGCCTTAGATCAATTGGCCAACACGCTTTGTAATGCAGGATATGTAAAAAAAAGTTATGTAGACGCAATTATCACCAGAGAAAAAATTTTTCCAACAGGTCTTCCCACTGGTAAATATGGTGTAGCAATTCCCCATGCCGATATATGTCACGTAAACTCTTCAATGATTGCAGTTGGCATTCTAAAAGACCCTGTAGAGTTTAAAAACATGGGAGATATTGAAGATACCGTATCTACAAAAATTATTTTTATGTTAGCAATGAATAACAGTGAAAATCAAGTAAAGCTCTTATCTGCATTTATGGGTAATTTACAAGATCAAGAATTACTCAAAAATTTAGCTGAAGCCAAAAATGTTCATTCCGTTATAAAACTAATCGATGGTAAAATTAAATTTTAATATGTAACACAATTGAAAGGATGTAAAATTATGGTATATAAAGTATTAACAGTGTGCGGAACCGGAATTGCAACATCAACCGTAGCCGCTGAAAAGTGTAAACAGTTATTATTAGAAAGAGGTCTATCTATAAATGCTATAGAGTGTAAAGTGTCCGAAATCGAAGGGAAAATTTCGGTTTTTCAGCCTCATGTTATAGTTCCTACAACAATAGTCTCTGATAATAAACTCTGTGGAATAAAAAAATTTCCTGGTCTTCCTTTCATAACAGGCATTGGCATGGATAAAGCCGCTGATGAAATAGCTGAATATTTAAAATCTATTAAAGAATAAATATATACACTTAAGTACTGAATATAACAAAATAAAAAAGCGAGGTTTAAATTTATGGAAATTATACAATTTATATTAGATTTAGGTCCCACCGTAATGATGCCAATTATTATTTTGATTTTGGGAGTTATATTAGGACAAGGTTTTCCAAAAGCTTTACGTTCCGGTTTGACTGTCGGCATGGGTTTTGCTGGTATATTTCTTGTTATTGGCTTGTTAACAACAAATCTTTCACCAGCTGCAAAAGCAATGGTTACAAACTTCGGACTGCATTTGGATGTAATGGACGTTGGCTGGCCAATCCATGCAGCAATCAGCTTCGGTACACCGATCGTCCCTGCAGTATTCCTTTTAGGATTGGTAATTAACATTATCATGCTGTCCACTAATTTAACAAAAACAATGGATATAGATTTATGGAACTATTGGCATTTCATTTTTGGCGGTGCACTTGTTATGTATTTGACGCAAAGCGCAGTGCTTGGAATTATTGCTTCTGGTATTACCATTGTTTGTGTTCTTAAACTAGCTGACTGGACGCAACCCTATGTGGAAAAAGTTTTTGGAATGCCCGGTATCTCACTTCCACATACAGAAACCGTAGGCTGGGCACCGCTTTGTATCTTCTTAAATAAAATTCTTGATAATATTCCTATAATTAATAAAATTGATATCAATCCTGAAAAAATTCAAAAAAGATTTGGCGTAATTGGTGAACCAATGTTTATCGGTGTTGTATTGGGGGCTGCCATCGGCGCACTTGCCGGCTATAAGCTCAATGCCATTATTCAATTGGGTGTAAATATGGGAGCGGTTATGTTCTTAATGCCAAGAATGTCTCGTATTTTAATGGAAGGATTAATGCCCCTTTCCGAAAGTGGTCGTGATTTTTTAAATAAAAAATTTCCTGGTAAAGAAGTATATATTGGTTTGGATGCCGCTGTCGTAATTGGTCATCCGTCCGTTTTGGCCGTTTGCCTGCTTATGATTCCGATTACCCTATTCCTTGCGGCAGTATTGCCTGGAAACAGAGTTCTTCCATTTACCGATTTAGCAGGGCTTCCTTTTTGCCTACTCTGGGCAGTTGGTGCTAGTAAAGGGAATGTGTTTAGAGGGTTAATTATCAGTTGCATCTTAATGGTAGGTATCTTATATATCGCAACAGATATTGCGAATGTAAGTACCACTATGGCAAAAGCAGTCCACTTTCCTTTCCCTGAAGGAACACTATCCATCTCATCACTTGATGGTGGTTCTCACATCGTTCCTTATATTATCTACAAGATTGTTGAACTTTTCTATTAAGAATCATAATTTTTCAACAGTGCTAAATTAATAAATTTTTCTGTCTTTTCTGATGATTATCATCAAAAAGACAAGCAAGTGAGGGAAAAATGATTTATGAAATGATGCGTGCAATGGCAGGTACCTATTTATGCAGTATCACAGATCTTTATATTGAACATCAAGACCTTCTTAACACGCTTATAGTCTGTGGTGCTCTTGTATGGCTGATATATCGCAACAAATATCATAAAAATAACAAACCAATAAAAGCAGTAAAAATAATGGGCATGACGATTTATGAAATAAAAGATTCTTAATAGAATAAACTAAAAGGGGCTGTTGCACTAAACGCATAATCCTAATAAATATACAAATCCTATCTTTTTGACGTGCAAAAGCTTGCGCTTTAGAGAATGGTTTTGCATATTTATTTGCGAAGAATGTCTAATGCGATAGCTCCTTTTTAATTGATGACAGGAAAATTCATAATATTACCAAAATGAGGTGTAAAATATGCTGTTACAAAAAGAAAGAGAATCCGTTGTAGTATATTGTCAAAAATTAGTAACAAATGGCTTAACCAGAGGAACAGGCGGAAACATTAGTATTGTAAATCGGGAAAAAAAGTTAATAGCAATTAGTCCTAGTGGTTTAGATTATTTTAAAACAAAACCAGAAGATGTAGTTGTTATAGATTTTGATGGAAATGTAGTAGATGGGGATCGTAAACCTTCCAGCGAAGTAGATATGCACAGAATTTTTTTCATAAATCGTCCCACCGTAAATGCCGTGGTTCATGCCCATTCCTTATATGGTGCTATTTTAGCTTGTTTGAATTGGAATCTTGAACCGGTACATTATCTGATTGGCTATGCAGGAGAAAATGTCCGATGTACACCGTATTGTACTTTTGGTACATGGGAACTGGCAAAAAGTGCCTACGAAGGTATGAAAGATCGTAATGCTGTCATTTTAGGAAACCATGGTCTCTTAGCAGTTGGTGCAGATATTGCTAAAGCCTTTGATACACTTGAAGAAATAGAATTTTGTGCCGAAATTTATTATAAAACAAAAATTGCTGGCAACCCCATTATTTTATCAAAAAAAGAAATGGATATTGTATTAGATAAATTCCAAACTTATGGACAAAAGAAAGGTTGATTTATGATGAAAATTGCTAATTTTTATGGACCGAAAGACGTCCGTATTGAAGAAGCTCCTATCCCCACTCCCAACGCTGGGGAAATTATTATTCAAAATAAGGTAGCTTTGACTTGTGGTACCGATGTAAAAATGTATATGCGAGGATATCCTTTGCTGACGCCACCACATGGTTTTGGACATGAAGCTGCCGGAATTGTATCGGCTATCGGTGCAGGCATAACAAAATTCAAAGTGGGCGATCGTGTTGTGGCACATGATTCAGCACCGTGTGGCACTTGTTATTACTGCAAACAAGGTCAGCACTCCATGTGTGAAAATCTCATTTTAAATTTTGGAGCCTTTTCTCAATATCAAAAAATACCGGCACCTTTAGTTGCTCAAAATGTTTTTCATATCCCTCCCCATATGAACTTATGTGATGCAGCATTAACTGAACCTTTTGCTTGCGCAGTATATGGTATAGCCGAAATTGGTATAGAACCTGGAGATACTGTTGTTGTGAATGGTGCCGGACCAATCGGTCTTATGTTTACTAGACTTGCTTACTTTAAAGGTGCTAAAGTCATTGCAACAGATCTTTCTGATAATCGCTTAAAAACAGCTAAACAATTAGGTGCGGCTATTACAATTAATGTTAGTAAATGTGAGGATATTGTACAAACCGTTAAAGAATACACAGATGACGGACGCGGGGCAGATGTAGCCATTGAAGCTGTCGGCATGCCTGCAACATGGGAAACAACCATCTCAATGTCAAGAAAAGGTGGTCGAGTTTTGCTTTTTGGCGGAACGAAGGGTGGCAGCACCATCCAGTTAGATGCAACGATGCTCCATTATTCACAAATTACAATAAAAGGTGTATTTCACACTACGCCTAAATATGTTGCCAAAGCTTTTGATCTGATTAAAAATGGCGTAATAAGTGCTGATGTATTTATTGGCAATGAATATCCCTTGGATAAAATTGTAGATGCCTTATTGTCACATAAAAGCGGCAACGTTATTAAAAACTGTATTGTTTTTGATTGATAAAAAATCAACATCTACGATTCCTACTTTTAATAAATAATATAAAAATAGCAGGTATACTTTCTGAAGCACCTGCTATTTTTATATTATTTAAATGAAACTACTTAATTGTAAAATTTTTCTTAATAACTATAAATATAGTATAGTTTGGATCTAGCTCTTATTCACTTCAATCTGCATTATGGTAAGCTTTTGCCAATATACTGATCGGATGCATCGTCTTAACCTCTGCCCCATGCTCAATCTGTGCGCGGCATGTACCACAATCTGTAAGAACCGTATCAACACCACTTGCTTTCACTGTATCAAAGAGAGTATTTCCTATTTTCATGGAAAGATCATAGTTTTCCGCTTTATAACCATAGTTGCCTGAAATTCCACAGCAGCCAGCATCGGCGTCGGTTACTTTAACACCCGGTACGAGTTTTAGTAGTTCCATGGCCGGAAGTCCAATTCCCTGTACACGCAAATGACACGGTGCATGATACATAAATTCATGGCTCACTTCACCAAATTCTTCATTTAATTGATCATTTTGGTAGAGTGCTTCTAAAAATTCACAGGCATCAAAAATATGTTTTGCATTTTCTTCCATGTCCGGAATTTCACCTTCAAAAAGTTCTTGGTATTCATCTTTGATCATCAAGCTGCAACTTGTACAAAGCGTAAGAATTGGATAGCCTTTATCGACCCATTGTTTGATAAGGTTTGTATTTGTTTTGGCATTTTTTTTGGCTTCATTCAAAAATCCGGTTGTAACGAGTGGTGAGCCACAACAAACAAAGTTTTCGTCAAATATGACCTGATAGCCATTTTTGTTCATAACGTCGATGAAGTCCAAGCCAATCTGCGGTTCGTTATAATTAATAATACAGCCTGGGAAAAATACAATTTTTTTCTCTAGTTCTGGTTGTTGTTTGCTTTTAAACAGGGAAGCAAAGGTTTGGTCGGAATAGGCTGGCAGCGGTCTTTGATCGGCTAACCCCATGACCTTAATAATGCCTAAAGAACGACCAACGGACATACCAGTATTGGCAAAAAATGCACCAAATGGTATTTTTGCCACGAGTTTAGACATTTTTTCAGGATGCCCCATCATTTCATCACGCTGTGAATGCGGGTGTGTTTCATAATATTTTGCCCGAGCTAACATATTCAAGGTTGAAATTGGCACACTGGACGGACAGGCAATATCACAGTTCTTGCAGTTTGAGCAGTATTCAAGGGATGCTTCGGAATCAGTTTCGGCAAAATTCAGTCGAGACTGTGCGGGTCCCACCATTTTTGGTCCACGAAATTTATGTGTTGCCGCGGTTACAGGGCATGCTGTTATACAGGCAGTACAAGCAACACAGCAATCAGGTAAGTTTATTTTTTTATCGTCCATATTATTTCACCTCTAGCACCGATACAGCTGCCTGATAGGCAGAGACAAGTGCTACACCATTACCGGATTTTTCAAAACTAAAATCATATCCACTAAGATTACGACCTGTGACAAAAACATTTTTCAAAATGCACTGTCCTTTTTTATCAATAGGACGCATTTCAGGATCTACAGCAATGCCAACTTGGGCAAATGGTTGTTTTTTATCTGAAAACAAGTCCAAGTTAGCCCAGGTTTCTTCACCGGCTGAAAGATTCACGGGTAGATTAAATACGGGTTCGGTAACTTTTTTTGCACTGGGTGCATAAAGACCGGAACCATAAAAGCCACCCGTGGCAAGAATAAAATGGTCCGCATAATAGGTATGTTCTTTACCAACACCATTCACAAGAACGGCTTCACAGAGACCATCACGAATAACCGATCCGGTTGCTTTCGCCTGTTCGATAATTTTGACTCCATATTTTCTGGCACAGTCATGAAGCATTTTGGATAAACGCATTCCGGACATGGATGGCGGAATGCATAGCGTTTCGGTAATGTCACACTGTAGTTCTGTTTTTAAGAATGTATAGGGGGTATAATCGGGTCTTGTTCCTAGTACTTGTGGCAGTACAATGGCTGCTCCTGGTTTTATAACAGCTTTTAGCTGCTTTGTGCATTCTTCTAAACCTTCTTTGGTATCGATCCAGCGAGCGATATCCATTGTCATAATATCTCGACCGCCAATCGCTTCTTCCATATGCGGATCAACGGTAACAATTTTATAGTCTTTGTCTTCACCCCAATGTTTTTTGAGATTTTGTTCTGTCATTTTTGCATAGTAATCTTTGAGCCCTTTAAAGTCTACCACATAAACGGTTTTGGCATCTTTTAACAGCTCACCATCAAACGTTTTTGAATAGAGTCCGGTTGGTTTCATGGTTCCGACGGCGGTAGGCACCCAATGTAAAGCTTGGGTAGTGCTGCCTTTGTATTCATAGCCTGCTTCTTGGGTGAGATTTAAAAAGAACTCGACTGCTTCTTCAATAAGTGGCAGCCCCAGTTTACTGTATGGATGAGTCGGCGAAAGCTGCTGGATTCCTTCTGCCGGAGTCCGGCAAGGTCTGTTATCGTTCGGATATGCCATAAGATCTACCAGACCACCACCAATTTCAAACGTACCGAGTCCAAATCTGAGCAGCGTTACGGCTTTGCCTTTTTTTGCAACGGCGATTGCCGCTAACAGTCCGGAGAATCCCCCGCCAATTACAAGTACATCATTTTTTTTCATCAGACATCGCTCCATTTAG
>NZ_KB905859.1 GCF_000381065.1 Propionispira raffinosivorans DSM 20765
TCTTTACGGAGTTTGATCATTTCAGCTTCATCGGGAGAACGGTTATCTTTTTCTTTGAAGGAACCTGATGTTTGATTTTGTTTCACCCATTTATCAAAGGTAGAAGGTGTCAATTCGTACTCGCGAATGATGTCCTGTCGGGGTTTATTATTTAAATATAACTGGACAATTTGGTTTTTGAATTCTTCTGTATAAGTTCTGCGTTCACGTTTGCTCATTGTAAATCTCCTCATCTTATATTGAGTTTAAGTGTACTTGACCTTATTTTATCTGTCCAGTTTAGTGTAACCTATCCACCCCTTATGTTTTACATTTATGTTGTTGATATTCAGATTATAGCGTTGATTATGCTTATAGTCTGAACGGTTCGATTGTTTAGAACATATATTGTGCTAAACCAAGGAGGTTTCCAATCCAACCTACCACTGTACAGACAACCATTTGGTCCCATTCAGCTGTCGTTTGCGCAAAAGCAACCATTGGACCAAGCATTGGGAAGAAAAGAGATCTTCCCAATGTTGCAGTAAAACCGAAGAACATTGCACCGACTATAGCAGCTTTTTTACCACCGAATTTATTGGCAAAAATAGCTACAACACCGCCGCCAAAGAAATTTTCATAGGTTACCATTAATATTGGAACAGTCATATCAAATCTCATTAAAATGGCCATACTAATAACAGAACAAATCTGAGCAATAACAAAACCAATCAGCAAAGAGTTGGCACCGTATTGGAAAAAAACGGGGCAGTCAAAAGCTGGTATAGCACCGGGAACTAGTTTTGTGGAAATACCTTGGAAAGCCGGGGTGATTTCAGCAATAAACATACGAATTCCGTAAAGAAGAGCCATAAGACCAGCGGAGAAACCAAACCCAGAAAATATAGAAAACATTATCCAATTCTTTCCACCACTCAATGTCATAACAAAATCTTTACCTACGATTAGTGACAAGCCCACATACATAACTGACATAGTGAGAGCCACTGTGATAACAACTTCTTTTAGGAAAGATAAACGTCCGCTCAATTCGATATCTTCAAAGCTGTTATTGGGGTCCCCTATTTTGCTTCCGATCCAACTACCGATTAAGGCACAGGAACTGACACCATGTCCGAAGGCTATGGGAGCCCCTCCCGTTAGTACTTTGGTATAGGGTTGAAGCATATAGGGGAACACGACTTGGTATGTCCCAACAATAACGCCGCCGATTAAGATAGCCGTAGTACTTGCAATACCCAGGTAGTTCATCAGCACTGCACAAACACAGATGCATGTCCAATGTGACCAATGACCGGTCAGGTAGATAATTTTCATCCTTGTAAATCGCGCAATTAAGATATTTACGACATACGCTAAACCGAGCGTTAATGCCGCCGCGCTCATAACATTATCATATGAGGCAATGATAGGAACCCTGGTTGCACCCTCCAATACGTTCGAAGCACCTACAATTTGCAAAGACATTTTTGTGAAAATGTCAACTTGAGCACAAATTGCATTAAGCCCGAGGGTGAAAATGGTCATCCCTACATAAATCTTAATAACACCTGTCATAACTCTTTCAATGGGTTTCTTTTGGAGAACTAAACCAATAAGACCAACTAATGCCATGACCACTGCAGCCTGAGTTAAAACCTCGTTAGCTAAAAATTCCATGATTGCACTAACCATAGTTTTCTTCGACCTCCTCTTTTTATGGGTATCGTAGATTTGTAGTGTTTCTTCTTTAACACTGTACCTGCTTTAATCATTAGAATATTCTGATATTTATATAAAGTTTTATGGTTATTTTTGAGAGCCACTATGTAATCCGCCTTCCTTTGTGTATTCAGCGCAGCTACCATAACTCTCAGTACTTCTAGTGTACTAACACATTGATATTTAGTTTTGTATTTTTGGCTCACTTTATATGCTGCCAGTATATTAAAATTTAATTTATTTAAAAGTCAATGTGTCAGTACACTAGAGATTTTCCGGGTTTTCAAAACATTCTCTTCATGCTTTTTGCCGTGATATCACCCTGTCAAGACAAGATTTTTAATCAATAACACCAATATCTCTAAGTTTTGATTCAAGTTCCCCTTTTCCGTAAAAATCTTTTATTGCTATAACCGGAATTTTTCCTTCAAACCTGTCGTTCATTTCTTTTTCAAAAGCGCTAGAAGTCACCACTAAAGTAAGACCGTTGGGAACACTCCCCGAATCAACGCATTCGATATTGGAAGATATTTTTTCCTCTTCAAGGATACTTTCCAGAAGAATCTTCAGGAGCAGGGAACTTCCCATTCCGCATCCACAAATACAAGCACCGTTTACTTTTTTCCAAGCCATGATTTTTTCCTCCTTATTTAATGTTATTTCTTAAATGCTCAACTTTCATTACGTGCTGGATTTCAAAAATTGAATATGCTTAAGCATCTCATAAAATCAGAAATCGTCAAGAATATGGATTTTCCCTCTTCCTTGTTTATAAAAGTGCTATTCCGTCTAATTTTCCAACACCGCAATTAAGTTGAGCTTATATGTTTTTTGCGTTGTTCAATGAAGTTGCTGACCTAGATTGGACAATTGCTTTAAAACAATTATTGAATATCTTTAACGATGTCAATAAAAATGTTTACAAGACGGTTTCGTCTTTTTATCGAAAAAAACTATACAGACGATTGTCTGCTTTTCCTAGTTATATCAAGATGGGGCTATTTCTTGCTGTGAAAGTAAAGTTTCGTCAGAGTTAAATATTTTCATGATATCATTTGCAGTCTGGGCACACTTGATCACTTCCAGAATTTTTTCTTCCTTTAAAATATTACAAATATCAGCAAGAGCTTCAACATGTCTTTCTTTAGCTGGTGCACTTAAACCCATTACCACATAAACGGGATCATAATTCTCATGACCAAACTTAACAGGGGTTTTCAGGGTGATCATACACATGGCTACTTTCTTAGCACCGTCTTCTGGTCGAGCATGGGCCAAGGCAAAACCTGGCATCAATACTATATATGGACCATACTTTTTAACGTATTTTATCATCCCGTCAATGTAGGAGCTTTCGACATCACCGTTCTCAAATAGTATATTTCCCACTTTCCTGACCGCTTCTTCCCAGTCCTGGCACTCAATTTGTGTACGAATAGTCTTTTCATTTAGATACTTCGTCAAGTTCCCTAACAAAACAAATCCACCTCTTTTCTATGTCTATTAGAATATATTTTGAAGGCTAGTACCCCCGGAGACCCAATTCGCGGCACTCCGGGGTAGTAGCCAATCCAAACTTAGTTAAATAGCATAGAGGTTTTTCAGATTTTCTTCTCCATAAATGCCCCATTTATTAACAGCAGCCTCTAATTCTTTATGATCTTTAGCGGCTTCTCTCAGGCTTACACCTTCCATACAAGCATCAATAGCCTGACGTAGCGCTTTAGCACCATCTACAGGTCCAGTTGGGAAACCATGCACGGAAGCACCAGCTCCTAACAATACATCATAACCCGTATCTTGCATAATAGTTGGAATCAATCCTGGTATTACTCCACCACCAATAAATGGTAATGAAGCTTTTAGATCATAGAACTTGCCTTGACAAATTTGAATACTACGTATATATTTACTCTGAATATTATCAAATTTACCATAAGGACACTCGATAAGAATAATATCAGCTCCGCACATACGCAATAGCTTGAATAATACATTTGAACTTACTCCCTGATATGGGGAAGTTTTCAGAGCTCCGCCGTAGCAGGTATGAGCCAGGATGGGAACATTAACATCCGGATCTTCTGCCAATGATCTCAGTGCTGATAAACCAATGCCAAAAACGTCTACCATAATCGCATTAGCACCAGCTTTAATAGCTCGCATGGCATTGTCTTTTAATTTATGAACTTCATCAGTGATATTTACGGTATACATAGTAGTTTCGCCTTTAATCTTATCAGCTTTGGCTGCAGCCGCCATGTTCAGCTTCACACGATCTTCAAGTTTGTTGAAAGCTCTGTCTCCCGAAATCAGTTCGTCATCCTTAATAATATCCACACCGCCTATTGCTGCGTCATAAAAGAGTTTTGCCCCTACCTCTGGTGTATATCCTGTGCAAGGTTTGATCATATTATTTAACAGTGGTCTGTCTTTAACACCTAAGATCTTCCTGATACCCGCTATACCAAATTTAGGTCCTTTGAACTTAGCAACAAACTTAGCTGGAAAATCGATATCCAATAGCCGTAAATATGGCATAGATGTGATATTGCCAGTAATTGTGGCAAATAAAAGAGGCATATTGTCTTCGATATTTATTTGAGGAAAAGCGATTCTGATTACATAGAAGCGCATATCACGATCAGCTAAGTCCTTTTTCATATAGGTAAAATTTTCATAATCAGGTACTTCAAAAACAGAGAGAGTTTTAGCAGCATATTTTGCTCTAACCTCGTCTGTCTCTGCTTCTACATCAGTCCAAGACCCCGTGGTTTGCTCTATGCCAATGCTGGCTGCTTTAATAATCGGGTCCTCGTCCTTTTCAGCGCCAATCAGATATGTGGCAACACAGTAATCATCTAAATTAATTCCTTCAGTCATTGGGTTTAATAGTGGGCTATACAACCTGTTCATCATAATTTTTTCCTCCTAATTTTTATTTATTTATTTATTAAAACCATAAGCAAATAAAAGATGGCCATTTCCCATATTCACTTACGGATTTATAACAACCTTCAATACTTTTCCCGATTCGGCCAGAGCCATGGCTTGATCGAAATCATCCATTTTCATTTTTGTTACAAGTTTCGATAAATCAATTTTATTTTGAGTAATGAGCTCAATAGCCTTAAAAAAGTGATGCGGACGAGAAATATAAGTGCCATGTAAGGTAAGCTGGCTGTAATGCAAAACATTACTGTCCAGTTGAATCATACGATTTTGGTCAGGGAGCCCGCCAAAGAAAATCACATGTCCTCCTTTGCGAACATAGCTGAATGCCTGTTCCTGTACAGCTTTTACTGAACATGCTACGATCACAATATCCGCGCCTCTTCCATGTGTAACCTTTTTGATAACATCTACCAGGTTTTCCTTCTTTACGTTGACTACAATGTCCGGCGAAGCTGCCGCTGCGACTAATGCCAGCCTTTCTTCAAACACATCAGCAATAATTGTAGTTCCAATACCATTTAGTTTCAGGTTAGCGATATGGAGGGCACCAATTGGTCCTGCTCCGATTATTACGGCTGTATCATTGGAATCGAATGTAATGTTATCATGTGAATTCATTACCGTTGTCAGAGGCTCAGCTAAAGCCGCTACATCAATATCAACATTATTGGTAAGCTTTTTAACCGGACCTTTTTCAATAAACATATGAGGTACTGCAACATACTCTGCGAAACCGCCGGGAAAATCTACAGGTCCATTACCTAGACACTTAATATCAGAGCAAAGATTTTCCTGTCCTTTTTTACAGAAATAACATTCACCACACGATGCAGTTGACCCCACAGCAACCTTATCGCCGACCTTATAGTCTGCGTGTAAAGTACTGCCAACTTCCGCAACGACTCCGGTAATTTCGTGCCCCATAATGACGGGGTATTGCTTTATTTTGCCACTACCATTGCGGATAGTCCTGATATCAGAGCCGCAGAGACCACATGCACTCACTTTTAATAAAAATCCATCAGATGGACATTTTGGTACAGCAATCTCGCCAACTCTTACTTTATTTGGTCCTTCTAATAAAACTGCCTTCATATTGAACCCTCTCCTAATCGAAATAATTTTTTCTTAATGTTCTGCATATTTATATATGCAATTTCAATGCCAAAAAATGCGATAAAATGTGATGTCCGTTTTTAACTGGCTGATATTGCGGAAAAAAACAAAAAAAATATCTGTTCCCCTTTTATAGAATGTCTTATGGAAACAGAATATTTCATGCTATTTTCTGTTTTTCCGAATACCAATACTATTTCTCGCACTTTTTTATCAGATCAATATGAGGTTCTGTACACGTATAGTTTAAAATTCCGGTAGAAATTCAGACTACCAAATTAAGTAAGCGTCAAAATACATTATGCACCAGTAAATGCTAAACTATCATAATAATCGTGTTCAGAAAATGTCTTGATTTATGGTACCATTATAGGATTGGATTGCCACTCAGACCAGATTTATGCACCAATTTATGCTGGTAAATATCAGTAAACTATAATTTAAAAACAGGTTGACAATTAAAGTGTAAAAGCGTATTCTTATAAAGTAATTTTGTGGAGGCGATAAAATGAAAAATTTAAAACTTAAAGAAATGACACTCTGCGCACTTTTTATAGCGCTCGTGGCTATAGGTGCATTTATCAAGATTCCCGTTGGGACGGATATATTTACCCTGCAGTTTCTCTTCACCCTGCTTGCAGGTTTATTACTCGGCGGTAAACTTGGCGCAACAGCCGTTGGCGTCTATGTGCTTTTAGGGCTCATTGGTGTACCTGTTTTCGCCGAGGGTGGTGGTCCTGGCTATATCCTGCAACCGACCTTTGGCTACCTGGTCGGTTTTATACTGCAGGCATGGTTTACTGGTGTCATGGCACGTCGCGATCAGAATATCACACTATATAATATGCTTGCCGTAAATCTCGGTGGCATGATCATTGTCTACATATTCGGACTCATTTACTTTTATATCAGCTCAAACTATATAATCGATGCGCCAATTGCCTTTTGGCCGCTTATACTGTATAGTGGTATTTTGCAAATTCCAGGAGATTTTTGTCTGTGCTATCTCGCCGCATTTTTGAGTGTACGTTGTTATAAAGCAAGCCTCTGGCTGGATATACAAAAAAATAACGAACCTATAAAAATCGAAGTAAAGGAAGTATAAAACATGGGGAAATGTATCACTGTCACAGAACCCGATATTGGAAAAACATATGAACAGGTCTTCTCGTAAAAAAGTTCAAGCTACGCGTACTCACACCATCGTTGATGTCGGTCTGGGCACAATCAATACTGCTGTACTCACCATAGAACATCTTCACACACGTAAAATTTCTGTGCAGGGAATCATTCTGAACAATTTTCATTTGGGCGACCTATGGAAGAAGACAACCTCAAAATGATTGAAGCAATCGCCAGCATAAAAATTGTAGCAACCGTCAAAAAAGGTGATACAGAACTTGCTATGGATACAGATAACTTAGCAGCACTTTATGCATAAAAAATCACCATTGTAGATTTTACCGAATATACAATGGTGACTTTTTATTTATTTAGCTTCAATCATTGTCATCATTCCACCATCTTCATGATCTAAAATATGGCAATGCAGCATCCAAGTCCCTGGCTCTTCCATTTTAAATGCAACATCTACATATTGTCCTGCTGGAACATTGATCGTATCTTTCCAAGTTTCCCGTTCCGGAGGTGCTCCATTCAAAGAGACAACTTGAAAATAGGTTCCATGCAAATGTATTGGATGATCCATTGGATGCATACCCTGGGTATCTTTATTCCAAAAACGAATTTTTACGACTTTTCCAACAGTTACTTGCAACGGGTCTGTCTCTGGGAAAACCTTTCCATTAATCGTCCACTGCATCCCAGACATCGACATATTCATTGGCATGTCTTTAGATTGCATGCCGTTCGTAACCATTCCAGATTCGCTGTTCATCATATGATTCATGCCCGCCATATCGTGCATTGCACCTGTCGTTCCTGTATGATCTGACATCTTGGTCATCATCGTTGAGCCCAGTTCCAAAACATAATCTGGTGTTTTTTCTGCTATACCTGGAAAGCTTTTGCTTGCTGGAGATATAAAGGGGGAAACCACCTGATGGACTGCTTTCCCTTTATATTCTATCGGAATATTGATTCCAAGCGCTGGTCTATCACTAGTCAAATGATATACTTGCCCTTCTTTTCCATCTGCTGCAACTTCAATATCAAGTCTTTCTCCAGGTGCCAAGGTAACTTTATCCGTCATATATGGTTCTACTAACGGATGTCCATCCGTATGTGTTACCCGAAAACTATGCCCATCTAATTGCAAGGTATGATAAGCGGCTGTTGAAGCATTAATAAATCTTAATTTATGCAATTCACCTGGTTTAAATACTAATGGTTCAATTGCTTCGCCCGTTTTGCCGTTTACCGTTTCAATATTTCCATAGCGCTCCATAGTTCCACGGGCTGTTCCTGTCAAACGATTACCATTTTCGTCTAAATACCAATCATCAAGTACCAAAATATGATCTCCACTATATTTATCATCCGCATTTGTTTTTACAATAAACGGAGCATACAAGCCCATATCAACCTGTGTTAATACAGGCCGATAATGTGAATGATACCAATACGTTCCAGCTTCTTTTGCGGTAAATTCATAACGAAAAGAAGCTCCTGGTTCTATAACGCGGTTAGGACCATCCTGATCGTTCGGTACAACTAAACCATGCCAATGAATATTTGTCGTTACTGGCAAATGATTTACACCTTCAACAATAACATTTTCGCCTTCATGAACCACAATCGGGGTACCCGGAATCGTCCCATTATAGGTCCATACAGTTGTCGACAGACCCGGTTTCAATTCCCAGACACTTTCTTTGATATCTAATTTAATATCCGCTGCCTGTGCCGTTGCACTTAATGTAAATACTACTAGAGCAGCCGTGGCTAGACAGCTCCACCATTTTTTACCATACACCATACATGCACCCCTTTTTTCTGTTTATACTTTTAATTTAAGTCTTATTCACGTATATTCGCTATTTATAAATAAACCCCTGCGTCTTTTACTTTGCTACCATATTCTTGATAATCCCCATTGTATTTTGGTTCTATAATAAATGTTGGGGTAAGCAAAAAACAAATTACTTACCTCAACATCTATTATAGAACCCGATTGAGCCCTTAAGTACATCTTTGCTTCTCCAACATATAATGCAGAAAAAAAATAAACCTGGTTTTACATGTTTCATTTGATATGAATATTACTTTTTTGAACTAAAAAATTGTATGGATTGTTGTAAGGTATCGGCAATTATAGACAAAGCATGACTATTTTTAGCTATTTTATGAACAGTTGTATTTCCGTTACGGATAGCATCTGATACATTACCATTCACGCTAGTCACAATATGGTTAATCCACCCTTTAGACAGCCAAGACGAGCGAAGTCCTCTTTTTCCTCATAAAGCCGACTTGCATGCACCGCCAATTGATGTAAACGTTCTGCGGATGGGCGGACTGATTGGAAAATGTTTGTCAACATAAATTAAGGCACAATAGAGATTAAGCTGCTCCGCTTAGTCTCTATTGTGCCCATATGTGCCATATCCATGACCACTTGACGGTGTGCTGCATACCGCACAACCCTTGATTTCATTGGTGGAGATGAGGGGGTTCGAACCCCTGACCCCTTGAATGCCATTCAAGTACTCTCCCAGCTGAGCTACATCCCCAATAAAACTATAAAATATTCTAAGCCCAGTGCTATAAGGCTTACAACGATTTTCATTATACATTATATGGCTATAGAACACAATACCCCCTATATAATTAGTTCTTTTTTTCAGCGCTCAAGCAAGGTCATCCATGAATTGAATGACCTTACTCTCCTAAAATATTGCATTTTTTTCGGTGTACGATGTTTCTATACTTTTCTCATTTAGGATACTTATTATTTAGCAAACTATTTGCTTCTTTGCGCCATCCATGGGATGTCTCTATTGGCCGTTTTGTTCAGCGGCCAATCTTATCATAAATTGCCAAAGATAAAGATGACATATCATATAATACATGCGGTTCATCTTTCACATTTTCAGCCATAATACAGAGAATATAGTCACTACTATGACCATATATAATGCCGCAATCATAATACATGCCATCTAATTCCCCTGTTTTATGGGCTATCTTCAAATCATGAGGTATTTGCGCCGGAATTACTGTATTATCTTCTTGTCGAAGCATAATAGCAAGCATAGCCTTATCACTGGCTGGATCAAGACATTTTGAAGTATAGAGTTTTCCCAATATATTCGCCATATCTGTTACCGAAGTATAATTTTGCCGACCTTGCTTAACAGCTTCAAAGTCCATCATTTTCCTTTGCAAAATTGTATCTTGACAGCCTAATTTTTGAATCATGGCGTTGATATTTTCCATTTTTAATTTATCAATTAAAATATTAGCTGCAGTGTTATCACTCTGAACAATCATCAAATCCAAAATTTGCCCTATTGTCAGCACCGTGCCATCTGGCAGATTGTAAACAGATCCACCCTCAACTGCTTGTGCATGTTTAATAACGATTTGTTCATTAAAATTGAGTTTTCCCTGATTTTTTTGATTAAATGCTTCAATCATGATCGGAATTTTAATTAAACTCGCCGAAGCCATTTTATGAGAATTTAATACGACTGCCTTATCATCAACTTTTAAATTTTTTATATAGACCGCATATTTTACATTTTTCTCTATTGGTATCGTTGACACCTGTTTACTTAACCATTTTTCAGACATTGGCTCTGCTGCACCAGCTACTTCGGGCAAACTCAACCCGATCAAATATATAAATATGAAACATGTGAATATTGACAGTATTACGTTTTTACCTACCAGAAACTTCTTCATCATAATTTTCTCCTCATATAATATATATTTAAGTTCAACTATTGAACTCAGTGATTATGTGAAACGACTGAATTAAACCCAATCCTAACGTTACTCACTCAAATATAAATCAAGATATCACTTATTTACGAAAATAGATTGGCATAAATAATAAGAAATACAATTTGCATGGATGCCACGATAACGCCATTTTTAATCATAGATTTAATATCCTTCGATTCGGCAAATCCCATCGAACTAAACATATTAGAACCTGGATATACGAAATTCGCCACCCGAGTAGCTACCACCAGCCCCACTGACCAAGCAGCCATCGATACACCATATTGCGTTACCAATGTACCAAACATGTCATTGAGCATTTTCATTACGGCAACCGTAGCCCCCGTTAAACCAAAAGCACCCGTCAAGCCTCCAATAATCGCAACAAAAGGTTTACCACCCATATTAACTAAAGGTTGCAAAATAAGCCCCAAAGCTTTAAATCCTCCAGCCTGTTCAATAAAATTCATAAATGGTTCCAAAAAAAGAAATAGAATAAATAGCCCTACATTACCAGCCATACCTTTGACAACCAGCTTGAAAATTTTATCAATGTTTAACCCACCGACCAGACCTGTAATGATTGATAAGCCAAGCATAACGACAATAACGTAGGCCGTACCCGCTTTCATTATAATGCCATATACAACAGCCGCAATAAATGCAAGTATAAAAATAAGACTTGAATAATTTTGTCTCTTCGTAGGCGTAAATTGCTCAACATTTTGCGGAATATCATAATCATTTTTTCCTTTTGTTGTTTTTTGAATGCGATGCACCACAATCCAAGTCGTGACTAACGTTACAAGTGCAATTGGCAACGCAACCTTTAAAAGCATTTCACCATAACTTGTATGTGTTAACCCTAGTAATGCAATAACCGGTGGTGTAAAAGGTCCTAAAATGAGTGCTTCTTCGCCACAGGCTTGAAACAGTACACCCACCGTACTACGAGTCAAACCCGCCGCTGCAGCAATAGGCAATATAATCGGTGCTAAAATAGCATTGCCACCAGCCATAGTACCAAGAAGTCCGACAACCACAAGACAAGCCAGCATCATACCCAGCATTGCTTTGTTTTCGGTATCAACACCTATACTATAAATGATTTTGTGTACGAGTGTATGACTGACCTTTGTCTCTGTCAGAACTTCTCCCAGTCCACGTCCCAGCATGATAATCAATCCAACTAAAGCCAAGAAAGATCCCATGGCATTGGACATAACAGTTGCGAAGGACACGAGGGTTTGACTGGTAAGAATGGCCCCGATAATAACACATAAAACCGTAACTGGCAAAGGATCCATATCACGAAAAACCAGAACAACATATACTAAAAGTGGCAATAACCCAAGTAGTCCCCACAAAATACTAAATTCTTCAACTCCCATAAAAGCATTCAGTCCTTTCTATTTTATATTTTTATTATCAATTTCTTGCCAGTCTTCGATCGCTGTTATCCCCAGCCCAGGAGTATTGGACATTAAAATCTGATTTTTGCAGAAAGCTACCCCCCCTACTACTGGATCTGAGGCTAATAATACTGCTGCATCCAGATCTGCCTTTGTGATGATTTTTTTCCCAGCTGCTATACTTGCTGCTGCGCTAATGCCAACCTTACTTTCAAGCATACAGCCCATCATACACTGCACCCCCATAGTTTCAGCCATGTCCGCAATTTTAATGGCATTATGCAGACCACCTGCTTTCATTAATTTGATATTAATCAAGTCACAAGCTCGCATCGACAAAAGTCTAAATACCTCATAAGGACCAAAGGCTGCTTCATCTGCCATAATATTGGTTTCCACATGATCTGTTACATATTTTAGACCTTCAAAATCATGAGCTTTAACTGGTTGTTCAATGAATTCAATATCCAGCCCAAGATCTTCAAATTTGTGAATCGTTCGAACCGCTTCTTTTGGATTCCAGCCTTGATTTGCATCCAGTCGAATTTTAACAGCATTGCCTACTGCTTCGCGTATGGCCTTTACTCTTTTAATATCTAAATCTGCATTGGTGCCAACTTTCAGTTTTAGTTCGGTATAACCTTCTGCCAATGCTTCTAAGGAATCTGTCACCATTTCTTCGGGAGCATTTACACTGATCGTCAAATCCGTTGTCATACTACTACTGTATCCCCCAAATAGTTTATACAAAGGAATTTTATGCAGTTTGCCAAACAGATCATAAATAGCAATATCAATAGCCGCTTTAGCGGAATTGTTATGCAGCATGGATGCATCTAGATCCGTCATGATTTTTTCAATATTTTCTATATCCATGCCAATGAGTTTCGGACCTATCGTATCACGAATAGCTGCTACTACTGAGTCTTGGCTGTCACCGGTAATAACTGCCGTAGGTGGTGCATTACCAAACCCGATATCATCAGTATCAGTCATTATTTTAATAATGATATCTTCCGCTGAATCCACCTGTCGTAAGGCCGTTTTAAATGTTTTTTTTAAGGGAATACTTACTTTGCCAATTTTAATTTCAGTAATTTTCATAATACAACCTTCTTCTCTTTTATCATTTTACTTAACCACATTTAATAATGCCAACGGATAATTACACCTGCCATAAACGAGAAAAATCCAGCAAGACAGTTCTCTCATAAGAGAACATATCTTGCTGGATTTCATTTAAGTCTACACCTGTTTATAAGCAAGCATATATGTAAATAAAGCAGCATAAATGTACAATATTCAAAAAATATATGGTATTCATTAAAACAAGGAAACATCTTTTAGCACGATAATGATTTTATCATAAAATTCAAACATATTATGATAAATCGATTTGTATTCCTTTTTGAATGCAGCTAAACTTTTTTTGTGCATCCTTATATGCTACAAAAATAGCTTTTTGTGATGATGCAAAATAGCGACTTTCAATTTCTTGTTTAACTATTTCTGCATTATCTTTTATATTTTTACCAATAAATAGGCTGCGAATAAACTTCGTTGTCGTCTGAAGTGTTGCTGAAACATCACATTGAATAATCAAACCCGTTTCCCTATCAATAACAAACCCAATAAAAAATTGTCCAAATTGAATAGTAATGGGATTATTTTGTTGTGTTTTTGCATTACCAACTACATATATTGTATTCTCACCATAACAAAATGGTAAATCAATATCTTGTTGCATAAAATTCATTCCTCACCTTAATGTTTGTTTTTCCCTAAAAAAACAAAGAAACCTCCCTTTAAAAGGTGAGGCTCCATTGCCAAACAATAATTTATAAAGTCATCGTACCAGAAATCAAAGTATTCGTCAATATAATATCTGCCTTAAACTATATTTCAACAAAAAAATACCTTTATTGAAGGCGGATGCTATACAAACAGTGAATACCCTCCGCTTCCAATAAAAATCATAAAATATTCTTTATAAAATAAATATGATAAACTAAAAGGAACGCCTACTAATCAAGCCGTTTACGCTTACCCGCAACCAATAGTTGCGGCACATGAAAAGTAGAATATATAGTGCAACTACACGTGTTTTTATATAATGAATGCGAGATATGGCTTGTCAAAGTTCATATTCTATTATAGATAAAAGGAGCAATGTCCCATGAATATTGAAATTGCCAATCGATTGGTTACTTTTCGAAAAAAAAATAATTTATCACAAGAATCCTTAGCAGAAAAGCTTGGCATTAGTCGCCAAGCTGTAAGTAAATGGGAGCGAGCCGAATCTTCTCCTGATACAGATAATCTCATATTACTAGCGAAAATTTATCAGGTCTCCCTCGATGAATTGCTATCTACCGAAGAGGAAATTTTTGAACACACGAACTCTAAATCAACTACCTCAGCAGAATCAACAATTGAAGAAACCACTCGTCAAAAATTCACGGGTATTCACCTAAAAAGTGATGATGGTGAAATCTATATTGGTCGAGATGGAATTTATGCTGCTGATGGTCAGCAAGATGACAACGTGCATATGAAAGATACGGCTCATGTTATGATTGACGGCGAAAAGTATACCTTTAAAGAAGCTCGCAAAAAATGGGGCTATAAACACCATCATTCTGCATCCTTTCCTATCATTATGTTATCTATCATTGTTTTTTTATCCATCGGCATATTTTTTAATATCTGGCATCCTACCTGGCTTATCTTTTTACTGATTCCGCTCAGTCGTGGCCTAAAAACTGCCTGGCAAAGAAAAAGCTGGTCTTTGCTGCCTTATCCTATCATGGTTACTACGCTTTACCTTATTCTCGGGTTCTCATATAATATATGGCATCCAGCTTGGATTTTATTTCTAACAATCCCACTATATTATTCACTAATTCATTATTTCCAACATAAAAAAGAGGACGTTAATAAAGTAGATCTGTGATCTACTACCCAGTCTTTCTAACTGCCATAATATCGACTTCTTATATACAAGCGGATACGAAACAGATATACTAATGGGTATCACTCAATAGATTAGGGAGAATTACTGCATGGTATTTTTAAAGAAAAAAACTTTTGAAGATGTTTATAAGTGGCGTCGCCATAATAATGGCAGTTGCTTTTATTGTTACGAAGATAAACCTGTCGCCTATGCTTTTGTTGGTGAAAAAGGCATTTGTCAAGAATGTTTAGATCAATTCAAAATTGGTCATGCTGCTACAGATCGACATGTAATCGCCTACCTCACAAAAAGTCTCAAAACGCATGAGGAAACGGTTGAATGGCTAAAAAAGAACGGCTTAAAATTGATGCCAAATGGAAGAAAAAATGATGTTCACCATTATATTGGCATCAACAATCTGGGAATTTTCAATAGTTATTGTTCCATCATTTATGATCAGGTTGCTATCTCAACCGTAGGTCCGAACACGGCAAAAAATATATTGGATAGTTATAATGATATTGAAATCTTTAACGATGGCAGCATCCGTATTCTTTATTAAAAATCTTCATAAAAACAAAAAAAGCATGTCTTGTAAAATTTTACAAAGCATGCTTTTTTTGTTTTTTCAAGAGAAAAATGCTTTTATCATATCCTCAAGCGCTTTTTGATCTTTTATACCCATCAATTCACGCACAGAATGCATCGCAAGAATCGGCACCCCAATATCCATCGTACGCATTGGTAGAAGTGACGAAACGATAGAACCAAGCGTAGAACCGCCTTTCGCGTCAGAACGATTAACAAAATGCTGATATAAAATATGAGCTTGATTACAAAGTTCTGCGGCAACAGCTATCGCTTCCGTATCACCGGCATAAGATTGATTTGCAGCCATTTTAAGAACAACTCCACCATTTAATATGGGTTTATTTGTTACGTCATTTTTTTCTGGCACGTTAGGATGCATCGCATGAGCAACATCTGCTGACAACATAAAGCCCTTGGCTACATCGGAAAAATACGCACTGCGGGAATACCCCAGTGTTTCATAAATGCGTTCGATGGTTTGCGGCAAAACAACCGATCCAGCCCCCTGCTTCGTATGACTGCCAACTTCTTCATTATCAAACAAAGCAATGATGTCTATTCCCTGATTACGTTTTCCTTCTATAATTCCGGTCAGGCAAGCCTGAACTGAAGTCAAGTTATCGAGTCTTGGTGATGAAATAAACTCATCCTTAAATCCCATAATGCATCCCATTTCGGTGGGGTATAACGTAAGTTCATAGGAAAGAATGTCTTCTTTATTACAGCCGATTTCTTTTGCGAGAAAGCCATCAAAGAAATTTTTGTCTTTCCCATCTTTTTTCAGCATTGTTGCCAATGGCAGCATATCTTTTTGTTGATTCAAGGCAACACCTTCATTGACGTTACGATTCATATGAATTGCAAGATTAGGAATGGTAAGCAAGGGGCGTTTCAGATCAACCAACTTGATCTCTGGCGAAAAAGCGTTACTGCCCTTTATTGCTACCTTACCTGCTATAGAAAGCGGCCGATCCAGCCATGTATTCAAGATAAGTCCACCGTATGTTTCTACATTGAGTTTGCCATAGGTATTTTCACCAATTGAAGCAGCAGGTTTAATACGCAAACAGGGAAAATCCGTATGTGCTGCTGCTACCCGCAATCCGTCGCGCGCCTTTTCGCCAATACGAAAAGCAATAAGCGTTGAACCATAGACAGACGTGTAATATTTTTTGCCTAATTCTAATTCCCAAACTTCGGTTGGAAGCAGTTTTATAAAACCAGCTTTTTCTAGTATATGTATGCTAGTTTCAACCGTATGAAACGGTGATGGACATGTCTTTATCAATCGTAGTAATTTATCGGCAGTTTGTTTTGTGTCCATTTGATCGGCTCCTTTTTGCATCATTCTTGAAAAAGAATTATAGCTTAAAATGGTGGATACTATTTTTCAATGTACTGGACATTGCAGCTGTTTCTTCCGCACAGCTTGAAACATTCTGCATCGCTGCTGTTTGCTGCTGGGTGGCAGCTGAAATTGATTCCGTATGTTTTTCTACTGCTTCAATAATACTGGCAAGGTTATCAATCAATTGAACAATCTGATCCGAATTCGCAACTTCTTCTGCTGCAATATTCGTAATGGCATTAATTTCTGCTGCAGTGTGCTTTACTGCCTGCAAAATCATATCCAATGCTGTTCCCGTTTGTGTAACCGCCGTTACGCCAGCTTCTACCTGTGTACTATTTTCCGCCATAGCAGTGACTACCTGAGCTGTTTTTTGCGATACGTTTTCAATTAAATGAGTAATTTCTTGTGTACCTTGGTTGGATTGTTCCGCCAATTTCCGAACCTCTTCCGCAACGACAGAAAAGCCCCTGCCATGTTCACCTGCACGAGCGGCTTCAATCGCAGCATTTAAAGCCAGCAGATTCGTCTGATTCGAAATTGATGTAATCGTATCAATAATCTGACTGATTTGCTGCGAATATTCATCTAAATCATGAATCATATCCGATGTTATTTGCGTTTGGTTTTTGATTTCATTCATCGTCTGAATTGTTTCATGCACATTATTTAAACCTTCTTGTGCCGAATTTTGCGTAGCCACGGAATCTTTCTCTGTCGTGCTAGCTTTAAGCTTGGCCATTTGAATCAGCGATGATAACTGTACCAAAGACTGTGATGCTTCCAGTACCGCTTTATTACCTTTTTCGGTTTCCCCCGACAAAGATTCCATGCTACTGGCAATTTCTTCAAATGAAGCAGTTACTTCCTGTGAGGAAGCTGACATTTCTTCCGAAGCCGCTGATAATTGGTCGCTGGCAGTTGATACCTGCCGAACGATCCGATCCTGACTATCAATCATCGTATTAAAAGAACCCGCTAATTCACCGAATTCGTCCTTTGTCTGCATGTCACTATGTGCGGTTAGATCACCTTCTCCAGCACGTTTCATCGTGTGGCGTAATGTGTCAATCGATCTTAAAATGGATCTTTCCAAAAGAAAAACGATACCAATAGCAACTGCCATTTCGATAATAAGTAAAATTATATTTTCGCTAAGTAATTGCCCAAGCAAGCTGGCATAATTTTGTCCAAGATTATTCAACATGACGGTTTGACCAACCAAGGTCAACACGATCAGCGAAAAAAAACCAATCAAAAGTTTCATACGTAAAGTAAGTTTCATGTATCATCATCCAATCTATAAAGGGCTTATTTTATATATAAACATAATGCAGAAATATCATCACGACACGCCGGATTGCGCATAGCTTTACAAAGCCAGCGATAACTTGCCGTGCAACCGCTCGGGCAGTGTTGTTCAGGTGCCGGAAGCAACTCAAATAATCCATCGGTCATAAAATAAAAGATATCGCCTGAAAAAAACGACATGGTATGTTGTTCATAAACAGCGTTTTTATCTAATCCGGCAAAAATCCCCGGCTCTTTGACCACCAGCGGCTGCTTTTGATTAATGGCTAAAAACTGGTTGATACCAGCCATACTGTAGGTCAGTTGTTTTGTAGTAAAGTCAAATGAAAAGCCAAGAACAGCCACAAATGAATCATTCTCTATAAA
Source organism: Propionispira raffinosivorans DSM 20765 (assembly GCF_000381065.1). Lineage (GTDB taxonomy): Bacteria > Bacillota > Negativicutes > Selenomonadales > Selenomonadaceae > Propionispira > Propionispira raffinosivorans. The sequence goes on from NZ_KB905859.1 coordinate 18,662, forward strand.
CGAAATAGCCTGCTGGTTAAACCAAGCCAATTTTTCATTCAATGGAATGTGCTGTCCGAAAGCCTGCGACAATAAAACTCGAATAGCTGACATATTGAATGCTGTCGCCAAACCATGCCCCATAATATCAAAAATATAGCCATGTAAAATGTGATTATTTTCCCATTTAAAATCAAAAAAATCACCACTTACATAATTATAAGGTCGATAAATAGAGCGTATTTCAATAAGCGGATTTTTATAATTGGCGGGCAGCATATTTTTTTGCATTTGGCTAATAAGCTCAAATTCTTGTTTAAGCTGTTTTTCTACTGAAATATCCTTTATCACCAAAGCAAAAATGCTTTTATCGTGCACTGTAATATAACGGGCATGAATTTGTATAGGTACAAGTTCGTTACTCTTTTTTTTATGAGTAGATAAGAAAATATAACCTGCATCGCCAGATTTACGAATCATATGCAAGTATTGGGCAGAAACGGTTATTTTTAAATCAAGTTGCGCTATATGAAGCTGTTTCGCCTCTTCTAGTGAGTGTCCATAAAAAGTGCGTGCTTTATCATTCATGAATAAAATCATACCAAACTCATCAAGTAATAATAAAGGGTCATTAAGCATATCAAATATCCAATAACTACAATCAGGAAAGAAATGAGTAATATTCGTGACGAGTTCTTCTAGTGGCAAGTCGTTCATTATTAAGATCTCCCAATGGTTCTTTTCGTATTTTAAATATACAAAAACAAGACTAGCAACCTTTCATTATGTAAGGTTCCTAGCAAAATACTAAAAAAACATTATACAATTTCAAAAATTTTATTTAAGCGAGTAAGCTCAAATAACTCTTTTACAACACCATTTAATCCACGCAGCTGAAGTGCGCCATGATGTTCTAAAGCCCGTTTTTGCAGAGCAACTAAGACTCCGAGTCCTGAACTGTCAATATAATCTACTTGTGTTAAATCAATGAGAAAATTATTGTGCCCGTCTTGGAAATAAGACAATGCTTTTGTTCTAATCAAAAGCGCATCTTCAACATAAAGGCTGCCTTCTAATGTAATTACTACTTTATTATTGATCATTTTAATGTCTGCTTTCATGAAATAACTCCTCCCATAGATGAAATGCTTAATTGTTTATGCATAATAACCTCACAACCTGAGGCACTGAATTCCAATGAATCCACATAATGTTTAATAATATCAATCCCACGCCCGCTTTCATTATACATCTCACTGTTGGTGGTACAGTCAATGTATTCAGGGGTAAATCCTTCACCATTATGCTTTACTATCATACATAAATCTTGTTGATTTCGCTGAATATCAAGTGTTACGTGAGTACCTTTATGATCATTTATACCATGGAAAAAGGCGTTATTTACTGCTTCATTGATAACTACAAATAATTGCATCGAATATTCAGGACAAATTGTACAAAGATTTTTTCGTATAGACTCCCTTGCCATACGAAAATCTTCAAGCGAAGCGCAGGTACAGTTAAATTTTGTTATCAGAAATAATCCCTCCTTATTGTGAAATGGCAAAAGCCCAAACATATAAGCATTCTCGATAATTCAGAAAAAACCTTTTTTATTACAAATTTTTTCAAAATTTATAATAAAAAAGCGTTCCAGTATTGAACCAGAACGCTTTTTGCTATTTATTCGATAATGATTTTATGAATCAAAACTGGTTTTTGAGCCTCGCTGGCAATAAAAATATTTTCATATATTTTCGTTTTTACAGCGTCTACATCTTCACAATTTGTATAAATCGTTACAAGTGAATCCCCTTTCGTTACTGGATCTCCTACTTTTTTACGCAACATCAATCCAACTGCCAAATCGATAACATCATCTTTCGCTGCTCTACCTGCCCCCAAGAGCATCGCCGCAATCCCAATTTCATCAGCCACCATTTTTGCTACGAATCCACTTTCTTTCGCTCGAACTTCAATTTTATATTTTGCCTGTGGCAATTTTTCAGGATGATCCACCACAGAAACATCCCCACCCTGATTTTTGATAAAATCTTTAAATTTTGCTAAAGCCTTGCCGCTTTTAATAGATTCCTGCAGCTTTATTCTTGCTTCTTTTAAAGTTGAAGCTTTGTGTGCCAAAACAACCATTTGGCTGCCCAAAGTTAAAACCAATTCAGTTAAATCATCCGGACCTTCACCTTTCAAAGTATCAATTGCTTCTTGTACTTCAAGTGCATTTCCGATTGCAAACCCGAGTGGTTGAGACATATCCGAAATAATTGCCATCGTTTTTCGCCCAACATGATTGCCGATTTGCACCATGGCATGTGCCAAATTTTCAGCATCTTCTTCCGTTTTCATGAAAGCTCCTGCACCAGTTTTCACATCAAGCACAATCGCATCTGCACCAGCAGCAATTTTCTTACTCATAATCGAACTCGCAATCAACGGAATAGAATTGACTGTACCCGTGACATCTCTAAGCGCATAAAGTTTTTTATCAGCCGGAGTTAAGTTACCGCTTTGACCAATTACCGCTACTTTATCACGATTTACCAAATCAATGAATTTTTCTTTTGTCAGCTCTACATGAAACCCGCTGATCGATTCAAGTTTATCAATCGTTCCACCTGTATGTCCAAGCCCACGGCCGGACATTTTGGCAACTGGAATACCAAGTGAGGCAACCAATGGCGCCAAAACCAGCGTTGTCGTATCACCTACCCCGCCCGTTGAATGCTTATCCACTTTTATACCTTCAATCGCTGATAAATCAATCGTTTCCCCTGAATTCACCATAGATCTTGTAAGGTCCGCTCTTTCGCGATCATTCATATCTTTAAAATAAATCGCCATGGCCATGGCACTGGCCTGATAGTCAGGAATCGTTCCATTGGTATATCCGTCAATGAAAAAGCTGATTTCTTCTGTCGTTAATTCGTGTCCATCACGTTTTTTCGAGATTAAATCTACCATTCTCATGGTTATTTACCACCTTTATTTTAATTTTCCTAAAAAGCTTTCTCCATATGCTGGCATTTTCACGCCAAAATTATCGGCTACCGTTGCCCCCAGATCCGAAAAGCTCTGGCGAATTTCTAAATCTTTACCTGCAGAAAATCGCTTAGAATATACAATAAGCGGAACGAATTCTCTGGTGTGATCTGTTCCTTTATAAGTTGGATCATTGCCATGATCCGCCGTCAATATTAATAAATCTTCGTCCGTCATTTTAGCAAATACTTCAGTAAGCCGAGCATCAAATTCTTCCAGCGCATTCCCATACCCGATTGGATCGCGTCTATGTCCATAGGCTGCATCAAAATCAACTAAGTTCGTAAAGCTGAGCCCATGAAACTTTTCATCGAGCAAAACAATGAATTGATCCATTCCATCCATATTTGATTTTGTCCGTATTGTTCTTGTAACACCTTGACCATCAAATATATCCGCTATTTTACCAATTGCTATCGAATCAAGTCCGGCTTCCTGTAAAGAATCTAGCACTGTTTTGCCAAAAGGTTTCAGTGCATAATCGTGTCGGTTCGGTGTCCGCTTAAAAGTATCTGCCGTATCTCCAACAAAAGGTCTGGCAATAATCCGTCCCAAGGCATACGGATCTTCGCGTGTTATATCCCTGCAATACTGGCAAATTTTATACAATTCAGCCAATGGTATAACCTCTTCATTGGCAGCGATTTGCAGTACTGAATCCGCTGATGTATAGACAATAAGTTCTCCCGTCTTAAGCTGTCTTTCACCCAGTTCTTCAATGATTTCGGTTCCGCTGGCTGGTTTATTACCAATAATTTTTCTACCAGAGAACGTTTCGATTTTCTCAATTAATTCTGGAGGAAATCCATCAGGAAACACACGAAATGAACTAGCAATATAGAGTCCCATCATTTCCCAATGCCCCGTCATCGTATCTTTTCCATTTGATGATTCCTGCATTTTACCAAAATATGCTTTTGGCGATACTTCTTTTTTTATTCCTTGTATTTCACAAATATTAGATAAGCCCAATTGTTGCAGATTTGGCATATATAAGCCCTGTTTCTTTTCTGCAATATGCACAAGTGTATTAACACCAACATCACCAAATAATTTTGAATCAGGAGATTCACCGATTCCAACTGAATCCATAACTATAATATGTATTCGTTTAAATTTTTTCATTTTAAACCACTCCCTCTTCTCTATTATACAATTAATCCGACCACTGTGGCAGTAAGAACACTGACTAACGTAGCTCCATACAATAATTTCAGACCAAAACGAGCCACGACATTGCCTTTTTCTGCATTCAAGCCTTTAACTGCTCCCGAAATAATTCCAATTGAAGAAAAATTGGCAAACGAAACTAAAAATACAGATACAATTGCCAGTGTTTTATCCGAAAAATTAAAATCACCTGATGAAAGTGACATCATAGCAACAAATTCATTCGATACCAATTTGGTTGCCATAACACTGGCCGCTTTGATTGCTTCATCCCAAGGCACTCCCATCAAAAAGGCAAATGGTGAAAAAATATACCCTAACGTATCTTGGAAAGAAATCCCGATGATCCACGTAAATATGCCATTAATCATCGCAATTAATGCGACAAAACCAATCAACATCGCCCCAACAATCATAGCCACTTTAAATCCATCCATAATATATTCACCCAGCATTTCAAAAAAAGACTGTTTTTTCTCAAGCTGAACTTCTAAAACATCATCTTCGGGTTTCACCGTATATGGATTAATAATGGAGGATATGATAAACCCGCCAAACAAATTCAAAACAATCGCGGTCACAACATATTCTGGCTTGATCATAAGCATATATGCACCCACGATCGACATCGATACGGTGGACATAGCTGAAGCACAAAGCGTATACATACGGTGATCCGGTAAAAAAGCAAGTTGTTTTTTTACCGATATAAAAACTTCCGATTGCCCTAAAATAACCGATGCAACCGCATTGTAAGATTCCAACTGCCCCATGCCATTTATTTTACTTAAAACAAGCCCAACATATTTAATAATAAACGGTAGAATTTTCCAATGTTGTAAAATTCCAATTAAAGCTGAAATAAAAACAATCGGCAGCAATACACTGATAAAAAAGGTGTATTTATTATCATTCACCATGTTGCCAAATACAAAATTGACGCCCTCACCAGCACATTTCAATAGCAGACCAAATCCCGTTGCTATATTAGCTATTAAAAAATTACCAGCATCTGTGTTAAGTAAAATAAACCCAAAAACAAACTGCAAAATAATCATCATGAGCACTGGTCGATATTTAATATGTTTCTTATCATTGCTTGCGACCCAAGCCAGAGCTAATACAACAAATAGTCCAACTATTCCAATAATATATTTCACTTGGTTAATCCCCCTAAATTTTATCAAAATATGCTAACAGTGACGAATTGTATAGTCTATAAAATATTTATTTTCCTAAGTCTTTTTTAGTAAATGCACCTGGTAAGATTTCTTCGAGAGTTTTAACAATATATTCTTTTTTATTTTTCCCTAAAATAATTTGGATATCGGCTGCCGCAAATTCTGCTATCACCTGTCGGCAAATCCCGCAAGGATACGTGTAATCATTCTCTACGCCAACAATAACAATTGCCTTGATGCTTGTATGTCCTTCGGAAACAGCTTTGAATATAGCTGTCCGTTCCGCACAATTTGTCGCACCATAGGATGCATTTTCAATATTACAGCCCGTATAGATACTGTCATCTTCCATAACCACAGCAGCACCAACATAAAAATTGGAATAAGGTGCATAGGCCCGCGATCTTCCTTCAAAAGCTTTGTTTAGTAATGTTTCATAATCCATATCAAACTTCGCCTCTTTTCATTTTTATAACTTTATAGTAGACCTTTTTTGAACATTTGTAAATATCAAACTGAACTTTTGTTTATTGTTTTCTATTAAAAAAAATTGGTTTTATCATAAATAAAAGAGCCGATATTACGGCTCTTTTGGAGACTGTTATTATAATTTTTGTAAAATCACAGTTTTTATTCCACAGCATTCATCTGATATGTTTCATTTTGCATAAATGCATTGAGAGGAACTCTTGGCTTTTGTTTTGTTTGACCAGCAGGATAGCCTACGACAAGTCCAGCACCGAGAAATGTAAACTTTGCTAATTTAAGTAGCTTAGCGGCCTCAGGATGCATAATAAGAGATTCCAACGGCACTACACCAAGCCCCATAGATTCCGCTGCCACAACAGCTGCGCCCATTGCCATACCGCATTCAAAAGTTCCATGCATTATTTGTGTTAAATCCTCATTTCTGATTTCAGCCATATCTTCTTTAATGCTAAGATTCGCAGATTTAGATACATCAACCACAAACATCAAAAACAAAGGTGCCTGCGCCAGCCAGTTATTATCACCAGACAAAGATGCCAAAAACAACTTCATTGCATCATCTTTAATAACAAGGACGGATAACTCCTGACCAGCTCGGGGTGTCGGCATTGCCATTGCAGCTTCAATAATGGAGTCAACCATTTCCACGGGTACTTCTTTTTTTAAATAATTCCAAATAGATCTATGATTTATGATGGATTTTGTTGTATAATTCATATGTGCCCTCCACAGTACCTTTATCAGGCTAGCATTTAGTTGATGTTTTGCTAAACTTTTAAAGCTGTATTCACAATAAATACGATCTCAAACACTATTTATTGTACTCAGCTCATTTTCATTGATAAGAATTTAAATTTTTTATACTGTTATGCAGATTTTCTATTCATTTTCCGATAATTTCCCACTAGGATCATTTTACTGTATCCACAAAATGCAGAATTCAAGTTAAGTTTTTAGTGTAATTTGCCGATATAAATAATGAATGTAATAATTTAAGTTAACCAAGGATGCGTTAATTTATTAGACAAGGATGACAAGACCATGAAAATAAGAGCAACCCCTGAAGAATTAGCGGCTATTAAATTCGCTATGGAAAAAGAAGAAATGCCGCGAGTTTATAAAAGATACCAAGCCCTTTATTTGTTTCTTTCGGGCAAAACCTGCAAAGAGGTTTCCAGCCTCATTGGACTGACAGATATCACCGTTTGTAATATTCACAGAGCTTATAAAAAAAGCGGCCTTGCCGTGATTCCGGATAAATCAATTCCAGGACGGCCCTCCAGACTAACGCCACAACAACTCAACGAACTAAAGCAGGTCATTTTAAACAATATGCCATCTGATGTTGGCCTTGTAACAAATTTACCATGGACAGCCAACTTGATTGCTGAATATATCAAACGCAAATACGACTATACCTATTCTATTCGGGGAATCACCGGAATGTTAGAACGACTTGGTTTCATTTACGTTCGCCCAACTTATGTACTTGCCCCAGCCAATCAAATCAAATAATATCTTTTTTTCTAAAATCATTGAGGAAAATCATTTTAGATCTGAAGAAATAAAACAAGTTCAAGCTATTGGCATTGCCAATAGCTTTTCTTGTATCTTGTTAATACACGCTTAGTGTGAAGTTATTCAATAAAGACAACTGCACATTTTTTCAAGAAAGCATAGTTTTGGTTTGCCGCTAATATTTTATCGCCGTCCTCTTTAGAAACAACAGGGTTCCTATTGAAATCCATTAAAGAAACTGCTTTCACAATTAAAGGATTAGCTCCGGCATAATCAATATTAGATGGAGAATCCGACTTAGAATAACTAGCCAAACCATTCTTGATAATAGCACTATCGTCTACGTTTTTAGAATTATAAATTGTTCTACCAGAATTATCAAGAATATTTGGTGCCATTGCCCGTTCCAGTCCAAGGCCCCGGCAATCAATCACAACACCCGTAATAGCACCAGCTGGCATTACCGTTGGTGCTGTTGCTGCGGGAGTAATGACTGCTGCTGGCACAACAGGAGTTTCCGTAACTGCAGGCACAGTGGTCGTTGGAGCAACCGGATCACTTTGACTTGCAAAATCTGGCATAGCAACCTTATCTTGCCAAAGGGCAGATGCTAAACTGTTTCTCTGACCAAAAATCGGCATACAAAGTGTAACCTGGTAATTACCATTATCAAGCTGCTCTTCATCTGTAATTCGAGCATTGTTAATAGCACCAGATATTGCCGTTTTAATCGTATCTTTTTTTACTGCTAATTGTTGAACCGTCGTATGATTCTCGAGTTCTACGCCATAGACAATGCCTGCTAAATTGCGGTACGCATCTACGATTGCCGCACGCCGCGCAAGTGCGTCGCCTTGTCCTGCAGTAACGGAAGCGGGTGCTGAACCAATTCCAATTGCTGTAATTGTATTACTGTTCCAATTAATATCCGAAGCGAAACACGTAGTCGATAAAATCAATGAAAACAAAAGTATATATAGTTTTTTCATAAAAAATCGCATCCTTTAAAATAAAATTATTATTGCATATTTAAATCAATTGTACTATTGGTTATTTTCATAATTTGTGATGGCTGCTCTGTATCTTCTGTTACATAGGATGCGAGTGTTTGATTATCCCCTGTAAAACTAAGATCAATAACAGCTGCATTATTTCTAAATTCTCTAATGTAAACATCCTGTACACCAGATATATCGGTCAAATAATCTTTTAACAATGAAAGACTATTTTGATCTTTTATATTATGAACATATATCGTATAATTTTTCGAAGTACTCGCTGCATAATTTAATAGTTTGTTGGCGATATCATGCCCTGCTTTCTCTCCAGTTTTATATTTCGCATTATCAGCAGCTATTTTTTGTGTGATATCAATATTGGTTTCCTGATATGTGCCAAATTGGATTGCTTCACCTGTATCACACTTTGTCGTATTAATAGTAAGTGTAGCATCATTCGCCTTCATTGGCACTTGTGTATCAAACTTAAGATCAATATCATTTGCCCTTATACTTCCAGTTACGATATAGTCTAGTTGTTCCTGCGTTCCCAAAAGACCAATGGTATTAAAATCACTCTTCGCTGCAGCAATTTTAAAGCGTTTAGTTTTCGTTGGGTTTAATTGATTCATATTAATAATATGAGAAAAACCTGATTGATTTAGTACGGAAGCAATTGCCGTTTCCACGGCTACATCAGAGACCTTCATCGCATTATTTTGATTCAATACAACAATCCCAATCCGAGGATCATTGATGCCAACACGAATTGCTTTGACTTTGTCAAATCCAGACATAAGTTTTGCATTAGGTTCCATGTCAATGACTACTTTTGTTTTCACCATATATTGATCACCATCATTGAGCGTTTGCAATACTTGATAACTTCTTATAAAACCATTGGAATGCGTGTAAATCTGGTCATGTGTCACTCTGGTATTATTAACATGTGTACTGCTGTCAATTGTCATACCCGCAACATTTTCTAATGCATTGCGAAAAGAATCTTGTATTGCTGCTTTACGGGTTGGTCCAGTTCCTTCTGCAATATACTCTAATGCATATACCTGTGCATGCAGCGCTAAGAAAAAAATTGTACATAAAATGCAGTAAATTTTTTTACCATGGAGCCATATTATCATTTTTGCACCAGCCTTTTTCTAATCTACACCTCCTTGTACATAAAATTCCTTTATCTAATGCAATGCTAAATCCCTATTGACTAGCTGCACTATCACCAATTTTTAAATTCCCTATATCCCCGCTAGTAACTGTACCTATGGACATTTTGTTTTCTACACTGGTTATTGTAATCTGACAGACCAGCTTATGTTGTACACCTAAGACCTCTCCTGTCTTAGGATTACAAACTGCTTTACCATCTTTATATACCGTAAAAACCTGTCCCGGTATAACTTGCTTATTTGATCCAGCATCAATATATACGATATTACCGTCAATGCTTGCTATATGTACCGGAATTGGCGATTCATTTAGATTCTTATCTAAAATATCACTAATTTTTTGGGACACAGCTTTCGCCGTTTTCGTATATTCGCTAAACTCTACTTTCCAGATTTTTTTACCTTTCTTATCTTTACCACGTACTTTATTGACAATTCCGTTTGTCGTATCAGCAAAGACAACACTCCCCGAAGTCGTATCAAGGATTTTCCAAAATACAATTATATTGATTTTTGCTTTATCTGCTGCAACATTCGACTGATCTGTAATATGCGAATCAGAAATACTACCTGTTACGATATAGTTGATTCCACTAATGCGGCCTAGCTGTGCCGCATTGTCTTTTGCTAGAAGCCCCATACGACTAAGGCCTTGTTCATTGAGAATTGCCGTTAAATCATCACGGTCAATGACATTTAGCTTGGAATTTTTCGATAATTCTGCTACGAGAGAATCCGTTATGAGCTGTTCCAGTCCACGTTGTCCCGAAAGGTTTTTAAAGGTAAGAACACCAACTGATTTTGGTTGTGCTGCATAACCAATTGTTGTAAAAAGAAATAAAAACCCTATAAAAAACAGCAATCCCACAATTTGTTTGTTTTCTAGAATTTTTTTCATTTGTATTACCCTTCTTTATTTAGTTTGATTTATTATTTATCCAAACAATCTTAAAAATATATGATCATCTGAAGTATATATATTAATATTATTTAATGCAATTATTGTTTTTTAGTTCAATTAATATTACTTAATTCAACTTATATATTACAATAATTTCAAAAAAAGTAAAGTCTTTTTTAGTATTCTTTGCTTTTTTAAGAATAAATGAACCTTTAGTCTGGTTTTTTTGATAAAACTTTTCTGAAATCAAAAAAAAATATATATTTAACAAAAATAAAAAGAGCTCATCTTGTGAGCTCTTTTTCTAACCATATCTACAATATTTTAAATATCCATTAAATACATAAACGTATTTAAAATACAGGATAAACCAAATCATATTTATTTAGATCCAATAAGCAATATTTCCTATATTTTTTATAATTAGTATGATAACAATTCAGATTTATCACAAAGACTACGTAGTATCATTACCACCAATTTTCAAAAGTTGATTACGAAACAGGACATCTTTTTTATTCAAATCCGGAAACTTGTCTTCAATTTCATCTAAAATACGCCCTAAATCCGAAAAGATAGCCCCAATTTCTGGAATAGGAAACTGTGTTGCATTTTGAATTGACAGGAAGTATCCCGAAAAATTAACCCTTGTTTCTCTGACTGCCATCAGCAGTGCATCATTTAACAAAGCTTTATTTTCACCATCAATCGTCCGGGCAAAAACAGTTAAACAAAGCTGGACATCATGGACGACTTGCTGAAACTGCTTCCATTCGATATCCAATTCGGCTAAATCAAGTAAGCTCCGGGAAATCCCTCTCACTTGAAGGCTGATATGTTCAAGCCGATTCATAACAAAAGAAAAATCAACCATTTTGTCACGTTCTTGCCGACGAAACGGCGTATAACGAAAACTTTGCGTAACTTGAATAATCATAAAATGTTCTTTGCGAATTTGCTGAACTGCATTCCGGGCCTCATATAATCCAGCAGCTAAATCTTCTTTTGTTTCAGCCTTCCACAAACGTTCTAAATTACTAGTTAAGCACAATATAGATTGCATAACTGCTTTTTTAGCTAAAAAACTGGATGACTCCGCTGGACTCAAAATAATATTCAAGAAAACAGCAACCATAGCACCAATGATGGTTTCTTCAATTCGCCCAATCATATAGCCCTGACTATGCCCATACTCGAGTACCAATAAAGTACTTACACCAATCTGCGAAATAATCTGTGGATGCAAATGAAAAACTCTGCCCACGGCAATTCCCAACCCTATAATACAAAAAATGCTCCACGCATTGACAATAAAAAAAGAACTGAATGAACCACCAATCGTTACACCGACAATAACACCTAATATCCGATATACACCTTTTTCTACGGAATCAGCAATAGTCACCTGCGTTGTTAAAATAGCTGCTAAAGGTGCAAAAATCGGATATGGATTTTCTGTTACACTGGAAGCAACAAACCAGGATAAACCTGCCGCTAATGCTATTTTAAAAACTTCTAAAGTAATACCTAATCGTCGTAAGATGTGGTTCACATCATACACCATAAAAAAACTCCTCCTATAAACCCTATGTGTTAAGCAGTAATGTAACTTTGAAAAATTTAGTAAAAAAACAAAATCATTTTTAATTATACCCCCCGCCGCGTAATTATTCAATCAAAACACAGATTCGTATCGAACATTCTATTTAGATATCTGACATCCTCATATAAGAGGTTTTACCGTGTCTTTATATTTCAACAGCAGGATATTGTCTACGCTTTAGAGAAATATAATTAAAGGCTCATCAAAAAACGATGAACCGTATTACTATGAATATGCATGAAATGTTATCGTATAAGGAGTGGTTCTATTTCTATGTTTATCGATGAATTTAAGAAATTTATCATGCGTGGCAACGTTTTAGATATGGCAATCGGGATTATTATCGGTGCCGCCTTTAATAAAATCGTCTCTTCATTTGTCTCAAATATTTTGATGCCGCCACTTGGTTTATTGGTCGGTAAAGTCGATTTTTCAAATTTATTCATCAACCTTTCTGGGGAAAAAGTACAAACCATCGCCGAAGCACAAGCAGCTAACGTGCCAGTGATTGCCTATGGCTTGTTTCTAAATACAATTATTGATTTTTTAATTGTTTCATTTGCTATTTTTATTATGATTAAACAAATTAATCGTTTTGCAACAAAACAAGAAGAACCGCTGCCGAATACTCGAAAGTGTCCTTATTGCTTTTCAGAAATTCATGATTTGGCGACACGTTGTCCGCATTGTACCTCATCGTTAAACATGCAAGAATCAAAATCGCTTTAAGCTTCTTCTAACGCGTTTCGATCTGAACTTCATTTTTACTTGTAAAAACAAAATAGTCCCTAAAAGATTTTTATAGAAATGGAGAAAAAACCATGCTTACAATTAAGGAACTGTATCAAAAAGCATTAAAAGAATCTACGGGGAAAGAAGATTTTACGTATGATCCAAGTCAATTAAATTGTCTGTTTGAACCAAAGGAATATCCTATAACCTGGGAATTGAGTGATATCCTTACACCAGCAGGAATACCTTTATCGGGCACCACAATCACCAAAGACAGCTTGGCCGTTTTAAATGCTTTAGCCAGCCATAAAGGGAAACGTGCTTTTATTTTGATTGCACCAGCCTTTTTAGGACAATTTAGTGACCAAGTATCACCTGGAATGATCCGTACCGCTTTTAAGAAAATCGGTTTCAACGGACTGCTCGAAGTTGCTGTTTTTGCTGATATTCTTACACTACGCGAAGCCTTGGAATTTGACCATAATATCCATTCAAACAATGATTATCAGTTGACAAGCTGCTGCTGCCCTATGTGGATTGCTATGATCAAAAAATTATATACCGATTTAATGCCGCATGTGCCAGCAACTGTATCTCCCATGATTGCAGCTGGGCGAACCGTCAAGATACTGCATCCAGATGCACTTACTGTTTTTGTCGGTCCGTGTATGGCCAAAAAAGCAGAAGCACGAGAAAAAGATATTGCTGGGGCTGTTGATTATGTATTAACATTTCAAGAAACAAAAGAATTATTTAAACTCTTACATGTAAATCTCACGCAAATGGAAGACAATGTAAAAGAGTTTTCTTCAAAAGCTGGTCGAATTTATGCTCGAACTGGCGGTGTTAGTGAAGCCGTAAAATCAACATTAGCTCGGCTTAGTCCAAACCGCCATATTGCAATACGGTCCCAGCAAGCTGACGGTGTCCCAGATTGTAAGAAAATGATTACGGATTTAATTGGAGGAAAAACACAAGCAAACTTTTTTGAAGGTATGGGCTGCATAGGCGGTTGTGTGGGGGGACCAAAATCATTACTTGAGCCAGATAAAGCACGCGACAAAGTAAATCAATATGGAGATAAAGCTATCTATGAAACACCTCTGGATAATCCTTATGTATTAGAGTTGTTATACCGCCTCAATTTTACAACACTCGAAAGCCTCATGAGTGATAATGAATTCTTTACACGCAAATTTTAAATATAATTTGCCGAAAGAACTTATAAGCTGATTATTTTTTAATTCTTCTTCTTTTTTCCATATAATTGAGTTATAATATGTATTAAGTCATCGTGCAATTGACTAATTGATTTTTTCTACACTCTTGATCGTATAGATGCCTTTCTATACGATCTTTTTTTGTTTAAAATTTTATAACAGGAACGAAAAATTCCCATTGCGTCCCCTCACATACACATGGTATAATGTATGTAATAAATATTTCTCAATCCTTACCTGCATTGGCTGCCACCAGTGCAGGCTTTTTATTATAAAACATACATAAAAACGGACGAAACAAGCCTGAAATGCTTGTTTCGTCCGTTTTTTAGTTTTCCAAATTACGAATTTGGTTTTATGTCAATGATACCATAATGAACATGGCTGTATTTCCCGCCAACAACCCTGTTTGCGCCCAAACGCACAAATTCAAGACTTCGACTATTTTCTTTCATGACCACACATTTTCTTGCCACTCGCCTGGCTTCGTTGATTGCCTCTATCGTAACAGCACGATGATCAGCAAGGGCACGTAAAGGCAATAGATGCAAACTTTCTTTAAGGGGATGACGAAACATCGGATCAAAGTAAACAACATCAAAACTTTTATCTGGCAGCAATTTTAAATAGTTTCCATATTCTTGCTGGCTGACCTCAATCCGTTTCATAGCCGCCTGTAAACCGAGTGGTTCTAGCGTTGAAAAATTTTTCAGACCATCCTGAACAACTGCCGCCATAAGTACCTTGGCTTCAAGACCAACAACTCGCCCCCTTACTCCAACAACAAAGCTTGCGATAATTGCATCGGAAGCCATCCCCAATGTGCAGTCAAGAACTTCCATTCCGGCTTTCAACTGCATAGCCTCAATCATATTATCCTTCTGCCCCTTGAGCAAATTTTTCAATCGAAGCTGGGCCATATTCGGATGGAAAAAAAAGTCACCTTCCGGCGTAGCTAAAACAAGCCCTGTTTTCTTAACAACTAAAACAAACGGGGTCTGGTAAGTCGTTTGAATACTCTCAATTGATAAATTTTCCCGGGCAATAAATAAAAGATTCAATTCGGCTGCTTTTTGTTTTGCAGTTTGCACTACCATTGCATTATATTTGTGACCTGTCGTCACAATACATTGTATCGACTGCATCGACTATGTCCTTTTAAACATTTTGGCAAGTTCAGCAGCACCAAACTTAATAATCGTCGGTCTGCCATGTGGACACGTATAGGGAAGGGTTGTGTTGGTAAGTTCATCCAATATAATTTGCATTTGCCTTATATTTAGTGTATCACCGGCTTTAATAGCCGCCCGACAAGCTGTTGTAGCCAGACAGGCATGGCGAATTTCCTGTGCTGTCAGGTTATGCATATTTTGCAGTGATTCTAAAATTTCACGAATGATGGCCTCCGCCTCACCAACTGGTATATCAGAAGGAATTTCTTTTAAACGCATCTGCTCAGGTCCACTCGCATCCATATCAAACCCCAAACTTTGAAAAAGCTCTTGGTTATCCAAAATCAAGGTACATTCTTTGTCATCAAAATCAAGCAAAAGATGAACTAATAATTGCTGTGATGGAATCTTATCCGCTAGTGCGGCAAAACGATCATAAAGAATGCGTTCATGTGCTGCATGCTGGTCAACAATATAGAGACCCTTTGGATCTTGCGCTACAATATAGCAGTTATCCACCTGTCCCATGGGCGTAAGGGTTCCTTCATAAATGATTTGCGGTAAATCCGTTGCCGCATGTTCTGCACTTTCCATTATTTCTGGCATTTTTGCAGAAACCGACAAAGATTCACCTTGCCGATTATCCTGTAACAAGTCTTCTGACTTAGGCAACGATGCATTTAAAATTGCTTGTGCCTGTGAAAAACTCACCGTATTTTCTCGTACGATTGGCGATGGCGGTACCAGCGGATTATAGGCTGTAACAGCCGTTTGATGCGGAACAGCAAAATGCATAGGTTCTATCGTATAGTGTCGTTCCAGGTTCGCCACCGGCGCAGCAACAAAGTCTAAAGACTGTCCAGCCGGACGGATCGCATCGAGTACAGATTTGTAAACTGCTTTAAAGATACGTCCTTCATCTTCAAATTTCATTTCACTTTTCTGCGGATGCACGTTGACATCAATCGTATTTTGCGGCACTTCAATTTTAAGTACGGCTAAAGGATAACCTGATTTCGGCAAAAGTGAATGATATGCATTGTCAATTGCTTTTCCAATGGATCGACTAGATATGATACGCCCATTAACAATAAAGGTCTGCCAAGTCCGACTGCTGCGAATCATCGACGGTTTTGTCAAAAAGCCAGTAATTTTAATATCTATATCTTCAAATTCCACACCCAAAAGTTCCTCGCTGACTTTAGCGCCATAAATACTTTGAATCGCATCATATTGTGACCCATTACCCGGTGTAGACAAAACCAGTTTATTATTATTAATAAATTTAAAGGAAATTTCTGGATTAGACAAGGCCAATTTTATGATGAAATCATTAATTTTTGAGCCTTCTGTCACCGGCGTCTTCATGAATTTTTTGCGAGCAGGTGTATTAAAAAATAAATCTTCTACTTTAATGGTTGTTCCAATATTGCAGCCTGCTTCACGCAAGTCCTCTACTTTACCACCCTTGATTTCCACCAAGGTGCCAAATTCACTGTCACGCTGTCGCGTCATTAACGAAAAGCGTGAAACAGAAGCAATCGTCGGCAATGCTTCACCGCGAAACCCTAGTGTACTAATGGTATTCAAATCACTGACTTCCTGAATTTTACTTGTTGCATGACGTAAAATAGCTAACTTGGCATCGTCAGAGCTCATGCCACGCCCATTATCCGTAACGCGCATAAAACTCGTACCGCCAGCCATAATTTCGACTTCCACTTTATTGCTGCCAGCATCAATTGAGTTTTCGACTAATTCTTTCACAACCGATGCTGGGCGTTCGACAACCTCCCCTGCAGCAATTTTATTAATTGTGATTTCATCTAAAACATGTATAATACTCATTTTTTACCAGCCTCACCTTTTGCCTGTTTTTGCAATTTATATAGCTCATTCATTGCCTCCAAAGGTGTCATTGTCATAATATCAAGGGCTAATATATCCGCACTGAGCGATGAAGAAAACAGCGAGTCCATCGGATCTACTTCAGGCAAAGCCTGTTCTTTTGCAATAGCATCGTCTTGTAATGGCTGTAACGACTCTTTCGCATGTTGCGATTCCAATTCTTCCAGAATTTTTTTCGCTCGCTCCGTTACATTTTTCGGCAGTCCCGCGAGTTTTGCCACATGAATACCATAGGATTTATCGGCACTTCCTGCCACAATACGGCGCAAAAATACAACTTGACTGCCACGTTCTTTCACGGCAACACAGTAATTTTTAATGCGCTTATCCGATTCTTCTAAGTCGGTAAGTTCATGATAATGTGTCGCAAATAATGTTTTTGCACCAATCTTATCACGCATATGTTCAATCACAGCCCGGGCAATGCTCATACCATCAAACGTACTCGTACCGCGACCAATTTCATCGAGAATCACTAGGCTGTTTTTTGTCGCATATTTTAATATTTGTGCTACTTCATTCATTTCAACCATAAATGTACTCTGACCGCTTACGAGATCATCACTGGCCCCGATCCGCGTAAAGATACGATCCACTGGTGAAATATAGGCCTCCCGCGCTGGCAGGAAGCTTCCCATTTGTGCCATAAGCGTCAAGAGTGCTGTTTGACGCATATACGTTGATTTACCAGCCATATTCGGTCCAGTAATCACGATAATTTCGCTATCATGATGATTCAAATTTGTATCATTTGGCACAAATAAATCCCGTGTCAAAATACGCTCTACCAATGGATGACGACCATCTTTAATAACAATTTCTCCATTGTTCGTCAAATTCGGGCGCGTATAATTATATTGGCTGGCAACCTCAGCAAGGCTTACTAGCGTATCAACAATAGCAATTCGATGTGCCGTTTGTTGAATACTGCTGAGTTTTGCTTTGATCTGTTCACGAACAACCGTGAAGAGTTGATATTCAATATTCACGATTTTTTCCTGAGCACCTAAAATCTTTGTTTCAAACTCTTTCAGCTCTGGTGTAATATAACGTTCTGCATTTGCTAACGTCTGCTTGCGAATAAAATGTGCGGGTACCGAATCCGTGCCACTATGACGAACTTCGATATAGTAACCAAAAACCTTATTGTAACCAATTTTTAAGGATTTGATTCCTGTCGTTTCTTTTTCACGTTCTTCCATATCCTGTAAAAGTTTTTTACTATCCCGTGAAATCAATCGGTATTCATCGAGTTCTGCGTTATAACCATCCTTAATCAGACCGCCATCACGTAGCGAAATCCCTGGTTCATCAACAATTGCCCGTGTCAACAAATCCACAACTTCATCATATAATTCAATCGAATTATAACAAGTATTGAGCAGTTTTGACTTGGCAGTTTCCAGTTCATTTTTAATTCCTGGCAAAGATGCCAGCGAAACCTTTAGCGAAATCAAATCCCTGGCATTTGCTGTTCCGACTTCAATTCTGGTAAGCAAACGCTCAAAGTCATAAATATCACGCAGGCGCTCAGTCAGTGTATTCCGCATCGCAAAGCCTTCGAGCAACTCGTTCACAGCATCAAGTCGATCATTTATTTTTACAATATTAAGCAATGGGTATTCCAGCCATTTCTTTAGCAGACGACTGCCCATGGCCGTCTGGGTAAAATCAAGGACAGCCAGCAGTGTATCTTTCTTTCCTCCATCGCGCAAATTACGGGTAATTTCCAGATTACGCAGCGTATAGGTATCCACTACCAAATTTTCTGAGGCATCTAAATAACTTAATTTGTTTAAATGCGTCAAATCTGTTTTCACCGTATCATGCAGGTAAGCTAGCAAGGTTGCTACCGCTGCTTTTGCTATATCGATGATTGGTCGATTATGGCTGTCGAAATGCTGCACAATAAGATCTTCCACAGCTGTGGTTACTTGATCAAGTATCGTAAATGTACAACTGGCAAGCCGCAAATCGACAAATTCTTTCAAGTCAGCCTGATACGAAAATGCTCCAACAATAATAACTTCTGGCATCATCAAACGATAAAGTTCATCAAAAAGCATTTGTTTGCGGTCAGGACCTTGATAAAGCCCATAAAAACATTCTCCGGTTGATATATCCGCCCCAGCCAGGGCAATCTGTTCATCTTTTTCATAAAGCAATGCAATATAATTATTTTTCGAATCTGTAAGCACGGATTCTGACAAAACCGTTCCCGGTGTAATAATTTTAACTACATCGCGTTTAACAAGACCTTTGGCCTTCGGATCACCAATTTGTTCACAGATAGCCACTTTATAGCCCTTGTTAATCAGCTTTGTAATATAAGTTTCAGCCGCATGATACGGAATCCCGCACATTGGAATACGTTCTGCCATCCCAGCATCGCGGCCAGTTAATGTAATTTCTAATTCTCGTGATGCAAGTTTCGCATCTTCAAAAAACATTTCATAAAAATCGCCTAACCTAAAAAATAAAATTTCATTAGGGTGACGACTTTTTGTTTCGCGATACTGCTGCATCATTGGTGTTAAAGTCGCCATAAAATGCCTCCTGTTTAAATTCTGAGGACAATTTTTCTGTCAACAGCCTCAGCCTAACGTTATCTATACTAAACTCATATCTAATCAGCTATGAGTTCCCCTTTCAAAATCCAGGTTTGTGCATGGGTCACTTTTACTCGCACAAAATCTCCTATATTTTCCGTACCTTGCTTATTCCAAAGCACAATTTTATTCGTTCGCGTCCTACCCGATAGAACATTTTCTTCCGTACGACTTGGACCTTCAACCATAACTTCAAGGATCTTACCATCTAGCTGTTGATTGATCTCGAGACTAATTTGGTTTTGCACATCCATTAGCATTTGCAGACGTTTCTTTTTGACATCTTGCGGTACCTGATTTTCCATCGTCGCCGCTGGCGTTCCAGAGCGTTTCGAATAAAGGAATGTATAGGCCATATCATAGCGAATTTCTTTTAAGAAATCGAGCATCTGTTGAAAATCTTCTTCTGTTTCACCCGGAAAACCAACAATCAAATCCGTCGTAATACTTGCCAGAGGCACAGCATCACGAATTTTTTTCACAAGGTCACGATAATATTCAATTGTGTAACCACGATTCATGGCTTTTAAGAGTTTATTGCTGCCATATTGAATTGGCAAATGGAATTGTTCACAGATATGTGTACTATTTTTGATCACGGCTATCGCTTTATCGCTTAAATCACGAGGATGTGAGGTCATATAACGAACTCGTTCAATGCCTTTCACCTCATCGACGGCCTTTAATAGATCAGCAAAATCCGGACCTTGTTGATCTTTGCCATATGAGTTAACATTTTGTCCAAGCAAAGTCACTTCTTTGAAACCCTTCGCTACAACATCTTTTACTTCGCCCACAACGTCTTCTAAAGCACGACTGCGTTCCCGACCACGAACATATGGAACAATACAATAGGTACAAAAATTATTGCAGCCATACATAATCGGCACCCAAGCCGAAATTGATCCATTGCGCTTGGTTGGTATGTTCCGTGGTATATCTGAATCTCCTGCCGATAATTCCACAACATGGCCATTCGATGATTGAACTTCTTTAATTACATTCAGAAGTTCATGAACCTTATTGGTTCCTAAAACAAAATCAATATGCGGTGCTTTAATAAATAAAGCATCTCCATCTTTTTGTGCCATACAACCGGTAATACCAAAAATTAAATTAGGGTTTTCCATTTTAAGACGTTTGATCTCACCGATTTTTCCATGAATTTTATTTTCAGCGCTCTCTCGCACGCAGCATGTATTGAGTATAATCAAATCCGCTATTTCCATATTATCGGTTTTGTTATAACCCATCGTCTTTAACTGACCTTCCATACGTTCAGAATCACTAGTATTCATCTGGCACCCGTAGGTTGCGAGATATACAGTTTTTTCATTCATATCTTCTATATTATTATTCACTGTCATAAAAAACAAATTCCCCCGTGCTTTATTGATATAGTCTAATGTTTAATTTTATCATATTTTAATTGTAAAAACATCTTTAAGAAAAATATTATTATCATTTTTATGCAAAAAAAATATGTTAGAATAAGCAATTTGTTTTTTTGCTTACCCCAACATTTATTATAGAATCATTTTTCGATTGTTTAAGACTTGTTCTCCTAAAAAAGAAAAACTTCATCTATAAAATATACTTGTTTGTTTTTGAATTTCGAGCTTACACTTATCTTATAATGAGCGTCTTGCTGTAATGAAGTTAACCAGAAACACCACGATGGCAATTACAAGTAAAATATGGATTAGACCACCCATTGTATATGAAGTAACCATACCGAACAGCCACATCACGACTAAGATAAGGAGAATTGTATTTAACATAATTTTTCTCCCTTCGTATTTGTATTTACAGTGCAGAATATTTCCACACTGTCACATCCATTTTCATTAGATTCTTATTTTCTAATTCAGTGATTATTCTTTTTATAATTATTGATAAACTTACTACATTCCTGTTGCGCTTTGTCTTTAGAATAACCATATTTAACCTGCAATAGACCTTCTAGTTTTTCTTTTATTCCCTCCACCTCAACAAGATCATCGTCAGTAAGCTTGCCCCACTGTTCTTTTATACTCCCCTTAATTTCCATCCATTTTCCTTTTAGAATATCTTCATTCATGTTCATCACTCCTCTTTTTTATTAAAAAAGCAATAGGGAAAAACAGATTATGCTGCCATTTTACCTGTAGAGGCCAGGCGCTAAATGCAAATAAACTGACAAAAAATCATACACATCAATAAAAGTTATCCTCATTTTTTAATAAATTCCAGCAAATCAGCGTTGAGCTGGTCTTTATGGGTGTATACGATACCGTGGGGTGCACCTTCATAGATTTTCAAGGTTGCATTTTTGATCAACTGCGATGAGTGAAGAGCCGCCGCACCGATCGGCACGACCTGGTCGTCATTGCCGTGAACAATCAGCGTCGGAATATCGAATTCCTTAAGATCTTCTGTAAAATCCGTCTCAGAAAAAGCCTTGATACAGTCTAAAGTATTCTTGTGACCGGCTTGCATCCCCTGGAGCCAAAATGAGTCCATCATTCCTTGTGATACTTTAGCGCCGGGTCTATTGGCTCCGAAAAATGGTCCAGCCGCAAGATCTTTATAAAACTGCGAACGATCCGCAATAGATCCCTGGCGAATCTCGTCGAACGCATCAATCGGCAAACCACCGGGGTTTTTCGCTGTTTTCAGCATTAACGGGGGAACAGCGGAAATAAGAGCCGCCTTCTCCACTCGCTTGGTACCTTGACGGCCTATATAACGAGCAATTTCGCCACCGCCCGCGGAGAAGCCAATTAGAATAACGTTGTTTAGGTCGAGATTTTCGATTAGTGCCGATAAGTCATCGGCATACGTGTTCATTTCATTGCCATCCCAAGGCTGGCTTGAACGTCCATGTCCACGGCGGTCATGAGCAATACAACGATAGCCTTTTGAAGCAAAAAACACCATCTGAGCCTCCCAGCTATCTGAATTAAGGGGCCACCCATGGCTAAACACCAAAGGTTGACCTGTACCCCAGTCCTTATAATAAATCTGTGTGCCATCTTTCATAATAATTGTACTCATTGTTCTTCCTCCTTTTTTCGACGAAGACCGTTATTCTCTCCCTGTTTTTCCTATGTTATAACGTGTGGGTACTATAAAATTAATCAAAAAAGAAGGTTGCCGTCAGCATTGAAAAAAGCTTTGCAACAGCCTCATTTTATTTTTTGATTAGACAATTTGGGATAGTGAGAAACAGCCAACAAAATTTAGTTGATTGTTTCAATCGGAGCTGTTTCGGTGATCGTTTCAATAGATGATACTACACTGCCAGAGAAATTCAACTTTTTGGAACCGTAAATCCAAGCAGTTGAATTACTTTCAGTCCGATTTGGTTTCCCCCAACTGAGCAGTACCTGATCTTTTGTCATATTTTCGACCACACTGGCCTTTTCAATATTTTCCCATACGGCTAACGACCAGCCTAATGTAGTTCTTGGATTTTGTAAAAATAAATCTTCTTGCCAAGCTGGTGTCGTTGTCCAATTTGCTGTTGGTATATTAGTCCAGCTATAAGCTATCGGTAGAATAGCGTTTTTCCCATTTACAGAGACAACCAATGAAATTGGTTTTTGTGCTTGTGAACTAGCCACTACATCAACTACAGTAACAGCACTACCGATTAAAATAGGTGTTGTTACATCATCGCTGCCTGACAAATTTCGCGTTTTAGGATAAATTATTTTACCCATGAACTGTTCTTTGGCATTTATTAAATCAGATGTTAATAACAGGCTGCTTAACTGGCCGTGTCTAGTATGTTCCGCCAATTCTTCCCCCGTATCATTTACTGTTAGATATACTAAATATTCTTTTGTAGCCGGGTCTAGGATCACTTTACTCACAGTAGCTTCTTTGGAAAAATGTTCAGAAAAATCAATTGGCGAAGATTGATCTCCTTGTTCTGCCTGTGCTGGTGTGAAAATTTTATAGCTGACACTTTGTTGATCAGCAGGGCTACAGAGCAAGACATATTATTTTATTTTTGATTAGGATAAGAAAAAAACCCTACGTTTATGAAGCGTGTCTGTAAAAGATCTACCGCCCATATTCGTAGGGATTCAGTATTTTGCTGTAAATGGTCCGATGCATGATAAAATTTTATATATCTATTGTACCGCAAAGAAGAATAATTGTCAAATAATCATTTGACTTATAATAAATTAATTATATAATAGTATAACTAATTTATTAATGATTATTAAAGAAAGGCATTCATTATAATTGATGATGGCTGTGCGACGGGATTTTGGCAGGCTGGTTCATGGACAGATAATGCACCACAAATTAAAGAAATTGCAAAATCAAGCTGACAGCAAATTGACTAAAATGAGCTTATTTTTTCATTAATACGTTCTTAACACCGTAAACATCTGACACCCATATGTCGCGAGATATACGGTTTTTCCATTCGTATTTTCTGTATTATTCTTCACTGTCGTAAAAAACAATTTTCCCCGTACTTTATTAATATAGTCTAATGTTTAGTTTTATCATATTTTAATTATATCTATTGCCCATCATTATAAAGATCCTATTTATCAATAAATAATTTTAAATTTTAAATTTCCTCACTTGTTCCTTAAGTTCTTCAGACAGATCTGCTAAATTCATGCAAGTTTTCGAAATTTCTTCCAAAGCAGCTGATTGCTGTTCTGCGGCTGCCGATACAGTTTGTACAGCTCCCATCGCATTATGACTCTGTTGATTGACCTCATCTATCGAAACAACAATTGCTTTACTTCCAACTGATAAAGACTGCATCAGACTAGAAATACTTCTCACCTGCTCGCCTACAACTTTTACTAACGAAGTAATTCTTTTAAATTCAGCGCCTGCCAAATTCACAATTTGAACCCCTTGATCAACATTATCAATCGACAATTCAATAGAACTAACAACATTGTTGATTCCCTGATTATGTTCTTGAATCAATATAGCAATTTTTTTTGCCGCCAAATCAGATTGTTCCGCAAGCTTTCTCACCTCATCAGCAACAACAGAAAAGCCACGTCCTTGCTCACCTGCTCGGGCAGCTTCAATTGCCGCATTAAGTGCCAAAAGATTGGTCTGACCAGCAATATTGGAAATCAATTCTACAATTTGTACAATCTCCATAGAACTTTGTTCCAGTTTACTAGAAGTTTCTTGTGCGAGCCTGGCTGTCTGAACCATATTATCCATCTGCTCAACAGCTTGATCAATTAGCCGTTGTCCCGTATTGCTTGTCTTTGTTGCTTTTTCTGCAACATTCCTAATGTCCAAAGCACTAGCAGCAGCACCTTCAATATTTTTTGCGATACCACTCACAACAGCAACAATGCTATTTAATGAACTTGCCTGATTTTCTAAGCCTTGGCTAATTAATGTTATCGATTCAGCAACATTCGCAGAAGCCGCCGCCGATTGGCTCGAATTAAGCTTGACCTGTTCACTAGATGCCACTACCTGCTCAGCTGAATGATATACTCGCTGAATAAGTTCGCCCAAATTTCGTTTCATCCTAACAAAATTACTGATTAAATTATCAATCTCGTCACCAAATCGTATATTAGTCCTAACCTGTCCGATAGACAAATCTCCATTTGCTACTTGTTCAGCCATAATTTCTACCATCTTAATTCTGGCTGTAATTTTCATGGTAATACCTATAATTATTCCAGTTAATAAAAAAAGTCCTGCAATGCCAGCCACCAAAAAGTTCTTGCCTAACACCATTACCTTTTCTAACATTTCTTCCTGCGGTACAAATGTCATAAAAGTCCAGCCCGTGCTTCCGATTGGAGAAGCTGCCATCATAATTTCCTTGCCATTTATATTCGCCGTTTGTACAGAATTTTCACCATTCATAAAAGTCTGGCTATATTTTGCCAGAACGCCGTCTTCAACTTCGTCTATATTATCGGTAAGACGAAATTCAGGATGATATACAAAATTCCCCTTCGCATCAAGTATCGCTGCATAACCTGTTTCCGCCAGTTTAAATTCTTGTGCTAACTTACGAATAGGATTTATATCCAAAGTAATTCCGGCAACTCCAGCTACTTGGCCATTTCGCATAATTTTCTTCACGACTCCGGCAGAAAGGCTTTTATCTGAAGCCTCATAAATCGGCGTATAAGCAGCAGTATCCGATGCCACTGCACTTTTATACCAGTCACGAGTTCGCGGATCATAGCCAGCAGGTTTTTCTTGCTCGGTAACCCCTTGAGAATCTGCCGCTGTTAAGTTTGCATACCCAATATATGCAGACTGTATCCCAGGACAAGAAGTCTTTACATGCTTTAAAAAATCAATTTCATCCGCTTTACTTATCTCTTTACCTCCTAAAAAATCAGCTGCCATAGATGCCAAAGCTTCTTTTTCCTTTAAATATGAATACATTTTTACACTATTGCTGTTTACAATATAAAGCGCCGTCTGTCTAATCTGATCATTTAATAAATTCCGTGCACCATAGTATGAATACATGCTCACACTACCTAAAATAAAGATCATTGGAATGAGCAGCAGCACGAGCAGTTTTGTTCTTAACCTTAAATTACCTGCCATAATATTACTTCCCCCTTGAAAAAACTATGTTATTTTCCGCACAAGGCTAAATGGCTGTACAGAAAATCTATCAATTTCCTATACAGCCATCTTATTCAGCTTACTTTTTATGTAAGCTATTTCATATGCCTATAAAATATAGTACTGGCGATCATGCTATGTTTCTCATCAAATGATTTCCGCACGCAGTTCTACACTTAGACATTTTTAAAACTTCACATACAATATCAATTTTGTAACCGGAATGGATGTCTGATCCGCTTTATCGCGACCCCACCATCTCTGCAATTGTAGCTGCGAATGTTTGGAAAATTTATTTACTACGGTAATTCCTGGTCCTTTGAATCCTAGTGCCGGATCACTGATCTGACTATCATAGTCTGTATAACTATTTGTATTCATCAGTTCTTTGCCAACATCCATATAGTCTACGGCAAACGTATAATCCCCGACTTTTTTCAACTTTCCGAACTTTAATTCAGCAACATAACCGTTTGTATCTGTCTCATTGTTTTTCAGATATTCAAAATTGAAATCTGTATTGGGCAATACACGATAATTACCATATAGTCCTAAGAATCGATCCGTACCACCGCCATATTGATCCTGGCGATCCTGTTTTGCTATATACGCACCAATTGAGCCATGCTTGATTTTATGAGCAAAATTCAATACCTCTACCAATGTAGTATTGCTTGCTGGCGTAGCCGTAACCTTACCATTTTTTAACTTGATGCCAGTTCCATCTCTATCCTGATCATCCCGACCAAGAAAAACTTCTGCCGTATTATTTTTATCAAGCTTATAAATTGCCTTGCCGCCAAAGACACCATCCTGATCCATGTAGAGCCCTTTCGCCACATGATAGGTTTGACGACCAAACTTAAAAGAAAATTCTGGTGATTTTTGATATTCCAACCAGACATTTTCCATTTCCCACTTTTCGGTTTCGCTTTGTTTGCCATTATCGGTCTTCGTTTCAATATTCAGCCCGACTTCTGCCGTCCACATATCATCAATTTTACCGTCTACATATAATTTTCCTTCATGCTTTATTTTAGTAGATGAAGCCGCATCGTTCTTCACTTCTGTCTTTGTTGCGATTTTAACAGACACATCTTTTTCTTTTTTCAGCTCTTGTTTAACAGTCTTAGCCTTACCGCCATCAACATCTGTAACCTCATCGCCTAATTTCCCAAGCTTTCCATCACCAGGCAGCTGCAGCCCCGCAGCATAAGTTGTAGTCACTCCGTTCGTCAAAATAAGTGCTCCCAGCAACAATGTTGCCAATAATTTTCTGTTCATTTTCGCACACCCCATTTTTGCTAAATTTTTTTGATATAGTTGCTGCCAAACATTACTGTATAGCAGACTCCGTATTAGCAGGTTTATTTTCTTTTATCCATTGCGACCATAGAACCTTAAAACCATTAGCCGCATTTTCTTGCACATACTGATAAAATTGTGGAATGATTCTGGCTTTTTCAGCATAATAATCATTTTTCCAACTATTTTTACCACTTCCAGTGAACATCGTATATTGGCCACCAATCAAATATTGACGATATACAATATCTTTCAAGCTTACATCTGGGTTTTTCATCATATCATACATAACCATATATGCGGTTGTACGCCCCTCACCGGCCTGACAATGAAAATGCAGCCATGAATTCTGCGGCAAAGTCTTTACAAAATTCATAAAGCGATCGATATTTTCTGGACTCGGCCAAATATGATCTGTTGCTGTAATTCTAAAATAATTCACTCCAGCATTTTTAACCATTTCTTCTTCCGTCAAAGCGCTTGTAATTTTTTCCAGCTGTGGATCTGCTGCTTTTTTATCATCATCAAGTACCGATAAAACAGTCTTTTTATTTAACGTAGCCTTCAATCGTGTTTTTTCATCAGCAATGATCTGATCATATGTCTTATTTACATTGCTCCAATCACGATCGCCATACCAACTAACCCCATTACCATTGAGCAACCCATGTGATTCTTGTCTTAAATCGACGATATAGACCGGCCCCTTAGCCATCGTCTTAAGCTTTGTCATCAGTTGGTTAAATTCTAGCTGTGAACACTGAGCACTACCAGAAATATATAATGAATCCAATCCTTTACGCGACGGAATATAAGTTAAATCAACTTCTTTGTTTAATTTCTCTGGCACTTTAAAAACATCGTTTGAGCTTCGATAATTCCGTGGTAATTGATCAACATTCTTCGTATCAACACGCCATACATAACCTTCATAATCTGGTGTATAAGTTTCATAGTCATGTTCTTTTGCCCATTGACTCCAAGTTTTCGGCAAATCACGTGGACTGTCTTTGACATAGTCATAGAAATGTTTCACGAACTGATAACGTTCAATATACGCTTTACGACCCCAATTTTTCTTATTGTCTGGTATATCGCTTAAGTTTGTATTACCTAAAATACCTTGACGATCCACAATATCTTTAAAACTCACATCATGGGCATTCTTCAATATGTCTGCCATGACAGCGAATATTGTCGTTCTTCCCATTCCTGCAAAACAATGATAATGCAGCCAGGCATCTTTGGGTAAAGTTTTATAGAAAGCAAGAAATGTATCCACATCACTATCATCTGGACGAAAATGATCAGATAACGCTAACCTAAAGTAATGGGCACCATGTTCTTTGACCATTTCTTCTTCCGTTCGCACGCGATTTATGGAAAATTCAATCTGATCCAGTAAAACATTTTTATTGTCATCAAAATTATAGACTTTTGCTGGAGAATCTTTAAACAGCTGCTGCAATTGATCCTGCTCGATAGCCTTTACTTGTTCTAGTGTCCGACCATCATTGCCCCAATTATTCGGTGGCGCAAACCAGCTCACACAGGTACCATTTAAATAGCCATGCGACTCACCACGCAGATCAATTACATAGACCTTATCAGGCACTGTCGGCAATTGCTTTAAAACATTAGCGAACTCAGTTTCAGAAAAAGAGCTGCTCGCTGAATTACCTAATGTATCAAGACCCTTTTTCGAGGGCATTACGCCGTTTTTAGGATAACTTTTAAATTCATCCGTAGACATTCGGAAATTTCTCGGCAGTTGATCTATATCATTTCGATCAATTTTAACTGCCAATTTAGGCATTTTTTCAGCACTAACACTACCATCTTTTGCCAAAACTATCGCTGTCATCTGCAATAATAAAATAAAAGCCAGTAGAATTGACAAAATTCCTTTTTTACTAGTCTTCGTATACACCCATACCACTCCCTCAAAAATTGATTTTTTATTCAAAATACTGTTGTCACAAATGAATTTTTATTTTTTAATAATTATTTTTATTGCAAAAGAACGTCTTCATTAATTGGTTTTGTATTTTTGTTTATCCCCTGATAGATCAATATCCCTGCTCTTTAGCCCATTGACTCCAACTCTTTACAAAATCCAGATTCGCTTTTACATAATCATAAAAATGCTTGGTGAACAACGCTCGTCTAAGATACCCTTCCTTTTTTACCGGATCTTTTGATGTTGCTGACCGAAGATCCTGGCCTCCCAGCAGCACTTGACGGGTCATAATTTCATCATAACTAAGTTTGTCAGCATTATGCAGCATGTCAATCATACTCATAAAGGTAGTGGTTCTCCCTTCACCAGCTTCACAATGTGTGTGTATCCATGTATTGCCAGCCAGCTTCTTATAAAACTTTAAAAACCGATCAATATTTGCATCACTAGGTGCATCATAGTCAGCAACAGGGATGCGATAATATCTCACACCTTGCGATTCAACAAATTCTTTTTCTGTCATGACCTGTTCTACATATAAAGCATCCTCCGAAGCAATCGATTTATCCTTACTGAGGACGGCAACAGGAACGGTTTTATGTAATACTGCGTTCAGCGCCTCCATTTCTACTGCCTCAATCTGTTTAGCACTCATACCGCGATTGGCGGCTTTATAAGCAGTGTACCAGCTCACACCGACTTCATTAATATAGCCATGTGATTCCGCTCGCAAGTCCAAAATCACCAAATCAGCTTTTGTCAGCTGCTTCAACATTTCTCGAAATTCATTTTTAGAAAAATAGCTGCTACCAGAAAGCCGTAAATTTTCTAACCCTTCCCGCGAAGGCATGACTTGATCCGTAGTCAGCTTTTTAAATTCACTTTGGGCTGTTCGAAAATTCCGCGGTAACTCATTCGTGCTTGCTGGTCGGTCACATTTTAAGATTGAAACACCTACCGGCGGTTCAGCGGCAAAGACACTACTACAGCTAACCACAGCACTCAAAATCAGGGTAACCAAGACGGTCTTTTGCTTCCATTTATGCATTACTTTAAACTCCTTTACTTTTATTTTTATATTTTAAAATCTGAACACCCAAGAGATCATAACGAGACTCTCACATAATTGATATGAGTCATACATCTGATCAAATGATTTCGTTACTCACATAACAGCACAATTACGATTCACTGCAAAGGGGTTCAGATTACAATATAATTATTTTTATTTAAATCCTTAGAAAAGTACCCTATCTATTACCAATCCGCATCACCAGTACATAATGATCATATCAAGAATATATTTTGATATGATTAATCATTATAAAGATAATATTATAGGTATGTTAGTGGCTTCTTGTACTCATTATACCGATAATAAACTTCATGTATCTTTGAGATTTTGCTATTTCACTTACTTTTCACGAAAAATACTATAATTTCTTGTCATTTGTAAGAATATTTGCACAAAAATATTTTTTAGCTGTTTTCTCCAGACAGGATAAATATTATATGTTTCCTTTTTCTAAGAAATCAAAAAGGACCGATATAAAATATGCCCGTAAACGGGATATTTTATATCGGTCCTTTTATGCGTCTGCCCTAAAACGTTTTAAATATTCCTCTTTAAATTATTGAAAACTTACCATTCCGCATGCGTTCCATCATAATTTTTCCATTTTGGATTCGTCCAAACCAAGCCTTCTGCTGAAACTTTCTTAACCAAATCTTCATTGATTTCTAAACCCAAACCAGGTTTATTTGGTAAATCAACAAATCCATTTTTATACTGAAAAATTTCTTTATTTTCTATGAAATCCAATAAATCAAAACCTTTATTATAATGAATCCCCAAACTTTGTTCTTGGATAAATACATTTGGTGAACATGCATCAATTTGTAAGGTTGCCGCCAACGCAATTGGTCCATACGGAGCATGCGGTGCTGCTGCCATATCGAAAGCTTCTGCCATAGCAATAATTTTTCTCGTTTCTAAAATACCACCTGCCAAAGCAACATCGGGCTGAATAATATCAATAATCCCTTCTTTAAATAAAGTTTTATATTCCCATCTCGTACACAATCTCTCACCGGTAGCCAAAGGTGTGGCTGTATATTTAGCAATCTCTTTAAATGCTTCTTCATTTTCCGGCAAAACCACTTCTTCCATAAACATCAGTTTATAAGGATCTAAGGCTCTTGCCAAAACTTTTGCCATAGGTTTATGTACTCGCCCATGAAAATCGACGGCAATACCAAAATCAATACCCATAGTATCTCGAATCGAAGCAACTCGATCGACAACCGCTTGTACTTTTTCATAAGAATCAATATAATGCAGTTCTTCTGTTGCATTCATTTTCACTGCCTTAAAGCCTCTGTTTTTACGATCTATCGCTTCTTTGACTACATCATCCGGTCTGTCGCCACCAATCCATGAATAGACCATAATCTTATCGCGCGCTTTGCCGCCCAAAAGTTCATAAATTGGCAAATTACAAAACTTTCCTTTAATATCCCATAATGCAGTTTCAATGCCAGATACAATCGTAGAATTGATCGGACCACCACGAAAAAATGATTTATAAAGCTCCTGCCATAATGATTCAATATCGAAGGGATTACGCCCAATAAGATACTCGCCCATTTCAGTTGCACCAGCCACCACAGTTTCTGTTTTGGTTCCAGAAATCATTTCTCCCCAGCCTTCGATCCCTTCGTCTGTGGTAATTTTAATAAAAATCCATCTTGGCTTAACCCTATATATTTTAATTGCTGAAATTTTCAAAAATTTTACACTCCTTTTCTTACCATAGCGTATTTCGATAAAATTTATATTTTTATAGATCTTCAAGTTTTTCTTCACTCATTTTATTACCTTTAAATTTCTCAATATATATCCATGTACCAATAATTCCAGCACCTAATAATGGCAGGCTCAACATTAAATTACTTGTAAATGCTGTAAATACCAAATAACTGACAGTTAAACTCGTTGCAGCAAAAGATGAAATCCCGCCACTTGCTGAAATATCAATCCCCACAGAAGTTGCTAATCCAGTTAGCACTGGTGAAGTAGCCGTCCCCGCCAATAAAATCAGCACCATACAAACTAGTCCAATTAAAATACTTCTAAATAAATTCCCATTACACAATGCCACAATCAACGCTATCCTAAAAGGTATAACCGCTAAATCAGCAAATGGCAAAACTCGATTACCTGGAATAATCGTTGCCATCAAAATCGTTAATGGAATAATGATTAACCCTGCTGTAATAACCGTTGAATCACCTACAACCACTGCTGCGTCAAGACCAATTAAGAATTTTCTTCCTTTAAATTTTTCTTTGGTTAATTTTTTAGCAGCTTCAGAAATTGGAATTAACCCTTCCATAAATAATGCTGTCATTTTAGGAATCAAAATCATTACAGCTGCCATATTAACTCCCAACGAAAAGATTGCCGTGATCTTATATTCGGCTAATACCCCAATACCACATCCTAAAATCAACCCCATAAAAATTGGTTCTCCAAAAAACCCTAAATATTTTTGCGCATCTTTTGCCGAAAAATCAATTTTATTAATTACAGGAATTTGATCAATAATTTTATTTAGTGGCGCTGCTATAATAACAGATGATAAGGCGGACATAGTCGGCAATGAAACTCCGGGAATACCAAAATACTTTTCAACTGCTGGGGCTGTCCAGTCGGCTAATTTAAAAGAAATAATCGCCATAACAACCGATACCCCTAACCCGATAAATACATTATTTGTAGCAAAATACGCCATAATTCCAACAATAGCCATATGATGATAATTCCAGATATCAACATCTAACGTGTCCGTCAGCTTCAACACAAGCATCAAAACATTCGTCAATAAAATACCAAAAATCAGCAATGGAATAATTGGGGATGACCAGGTAACCGCCGCAATTGCGCCCCAACCAACGTCTAAAATATCCAATTTTATACCAAAATTAGTTACCATCGCCTTCGCAGCAGGACCTAAATTATCCGAAAGTAAATTAACAACTAATTTAATGCCCGCAAAAACAATGGCAATAATTAAACCTGAACGAAATGCCTTGAGTACCTTTACTCTAAACAAAAGCCCCACAACCGTAATGATTATTGGTAAAAGTACAATCGGACCGGCTAATAATAATGTATTAAATGCACTATAAACTAAATCCATTTTTCTACCTCCTATTGCAGTATCTGAATTATTTTTTCAATGGTTTCGTCTTCACCAACACCAGTTAATAATGAAATTGCGCCTATTATAGGAACAGTGACACCATCTCCAGTAAATTTTCCAGTCGTTATAACCAAATCAAAATCATTTGCTTTCCCACTAAGTTCCAAAAGTTTACACTGACTTACTAAAATAGAAAGGCCTTTCTCTTCACAAGCCTCGCGAACCTTTTGTGCCACTACTGTTGATGTAGCAATTCCATTTCCACACGCAACTAAAACTCTTTTCATATTACTCGTCTCCTCTAATTAAATATTTTAAACAGATATCATAAATAGTTTTTACATCTTTACAATTGATCATTTGCTTCAATTGTTCTTGTTCCTTGACCAAAGCTAAAACCTTCTGCAGCATTGCAATTTGTCCATGTGGCTGACTTAAGGCAAGCATAAAAATTATGTTTACATCAATTTCTCGTTCCGGATCGTCCATCGCATAAAAGGTAAGCGGTTTCGATAAAATCCCCATAGCAAATGCATCGTATCGAACATGGATACAATCCGTATGTGGCACGGCAATATTAATACCACCCGTAAACAATCCTGTCGGATATATTTTTTCTCGCTCTAATATACCTTTTTTATAACCTTCCGTTACATATTTTTTGGCATATAATTGCTCTGCCAAAAAGCTCAAAGCAATTTCCTTAGAATCAATTTCGTCTGATAATTTAAAAATTAATTTTTCATTAAAACATAACCCATCATCCATTTTTCAATCTCCTTTGACACGACTTTCAAAATATGCTAATGATTTTTCCAGACCAACTTTATCTTGTCTTCTAATATCTTGAGGCTGAAAAATCCCCGATGCAATCCCGACATATTTTGCTCCAGCCTTTCTGTATTGTGCAACATTTTCTGCATTAACGCCTCCCACTGCCATGAGTGGTAGTTCACCAAACGGCGCTGCAATATCTTGAAAATATTTTGTCCCTAACCCCCTTGCCGGAAAAACTTTCACAATATCCGCCCCATCTTGAAATGATTGATAGATCTCGGTAGGTGAATATGCTCCTGGAATACTTATTACCGCATGTTGCTTACATAAATCCAACATTGCCGGGGAAAACATAATCGGTGATAAAACAAAATCAGCACCGATCTCTATTACCTGTTCAAGCTCTTGTTTTTTTAGAACAGTTCCCGCCCCAATAGCAATAGAATCTCCATATACTTCAACAATTTTACGAATGATCTGCATTGAATCTTCTCGATTCAACGTGATTTCTACGGCACGAATCTGACTATCCAGCAAAACTTCCACTACCGTTTTCACTTGCTCATAATCATAACCTCTAAGAATAGCCGTTACAGGAGAAAATTCTGCTAGGTTTTTTTTCATCTGATGACCTCCAAAAAAAATAAGTACGAATCGTCTTTTGATTCATACTTATCTATTATGCAAGCCACATGCCAATAAATGGTTAAAATTGTTTTCCACTCAATATCTGCTGCATTCCCTGAATGGAATTTGCTGATTTTAAGCCTAAAACAGCTTCTTTATTCGATATAATTTGATAAAAATAATTTATATACTGTTGATCATTTTCTGTCAATGCAAATAAAAAAACTAAATCTACCATAAAATCATTTTCCCAAGTAATTGGCTGAACTAGACTAGCCACAGCCATGGCAGATTTTGTAACATAAGAACCATCACCATGCGGGATACCAATCCCACCATTAAGATAGGTGGCTCCAATACTTTCTCTTTTATAGGCACTTAAAACGAACTCCTTAGTTACAGCTCCATAATTTTCAAGCATCTGCGACATATAATCTATGACTTGTATCTTATCTGCTAAGTCCAATTTACAAACTATCAATTCCTCATGAATTACATCGGTAAAAACCACTCGTTGCTGGGCGTTTATTCCAATCGCTGATTTGATTTGATAAATTCCCTCACCACTCAAAACTTTTTCTACAGAAATAAATGGTACAGCTTTAATGAATGGATTCATCGTTCCCACAACAGCAATGACATTATACTGCTGCATAATTGCTTCTATACTTTCCGCCATTTTGGGTGCCTGTAAAACCCCAACTGTAAAAAGTTCTACAGTTTCTTCAATACCAGCAATCGCATCTTGTATATAATCTTTCATTTTTTTTGCATTACCTTCACCTGTAATGCACGATAAAATAATTGCCTTCTGTTTGGTCTTATCAATACTGCCAGCACTACCTATTTTATTTATATAATATGGATCAAGTGATAAAGCTTCAACGATAGTCTCTAATTTCATATCCATCAATGCAGCTCTTCTCACAGCCTCTAATACCATTACAGTGTCCACCCGCCCAATGCTACAGGTTTGTATACCCGTCTGCTTTGTAATAACCTCCCCAAACTTTGTCAAAGACCCCATATCCACTAATAAAAGACAGCCTTTTCCCTCATCAATTTCTTTAACAATTTTTATGGTTCTTTCTAACACATTATCTGGATGTTCATCCAACCCCATTTCTATACCAACAGCATCATTTACATTTAAAAGATGATTTACCACCTCTGCCATCCCACTTGCCACGCGTCCATGTGTTAAAACTAAAACTTTTACTTTTCCCGTCGGGTCTATATTTCCTTGTGAAAATGTTTTTAAATACATCGTCAGCATTGCAACTTCTTCTTTAGGAAATGTCAACTTTAATTCATTTTCAATTTCAAGCATCATTAATTTAGCAACAGCGTACTCCTTTTTATAATGTTCCTTGATATTAATAAGATCCACTGCCGCCGTTTTATAGATACCACTTTTAATATGATCACAAAGTGTACTTAAATGAATCGACACAAAATAGTAAATACGATCTTCTAGCAGCGGAATATAACGCTTTGCAATACATACAGCTTGCTTGACAGCTTGAATCATATGCGAATCTATAATTGATTCCAGCTCTAACATAGCTGTATTTAAATTTTCTTTACCCTCTAAATATTTTTTTATTTCTAAATTGAGACGATTTTGAACAATCAGATTTACCTCTTTTTCTGAAATTTTACTGTTTCGTAACTCTAAAAAACTCTTCTCAATAATGGTATAAATTTTTTCGAATGAAATTTCCATATTTTCTTCTATTGTTTCATTTAATGGATTCATATCAAACACAATATCGCTGCTTGCATATTGTGTAATTTCTCCATATGTTCTATTCTTTTGTAATAAATCCACTCTATGATAATTTAATAAAGTATCGGGAGAAATCAGAATTCCATCTGTACCAGCAGATATACAACTTAAAAAACCATTTGCACAAGCAACACGTATATCACTAAGCAGTTGACCTATATTACCCCGACATTCGTATACCAGTAAAAATTTCATAACTTCAGAATTAACTTTTATCGTACGTTGTATCTGCAAAGCTTCTTGTTTGAAAAATTTTTTTATAATAGAAAATCGCTCACTTATTGGACGTTCTGATAATGAAGGAATATCTATCACCATCGGTATACGCCGACGAAAGGTAAGTAAAAGTGTTGATTCTAGATTTTCTGTTGTGGCCGCGATAATTCTGATTGTAATTTTAGTAGCACAAGTCTCACCCAAGCGTCTAAATTCACCCTTATCTAAAATTGAAAATAAAATTTCTTGCCCCTCACTTGGTAATCTATGTACTTCATCCAAAAACAAAATTCCTTGATTTGCTTTTTCTACTAATCCTGTTTTTGATGTAACCGCTCCACTAAACGCTCCTTTAACATAACCAAATAATTGCGCCAAAAGAAGCTGTGGATTATCTGCATAATCGGCACAATTAAATACAACAAACGGCGCCTTATCTTCTAATACCCCCTCTTTAATAGCAAATCTATACATATTTTCAGCTAAATATGATTTTCCGACCCCTGACGGACCCGTTAATAAAGTATTTAACCCATGCGGTGGATATAAAATTGCAGCTTTGGCTTGATTAATCTGTGTTTTTATGCCTTTTTTATAGCCAATAATATTACTAAATGCAATATCTTCAGCCACCGTTTCCTTACTAACTTGTTTAGATTCTGTAATCTCAATTGGATCTAATTCAGAATTCACCGGCACCATTTCTTGCCATTTTCCCTGAGCAGCCTCTAACTCAATTTGCTTTCTTAGTTCCACTGCTGTATAACGTGAAATATTATATCCCTGCTGATTCAAAAGACCAGTAAATTGCCTGTCAGAAATTTCAGACTTAGCATCTGATAAAATTATCTTTGCACATCCTGACAGAATTATATTTTTCCTTCTTTCGCGTGAATTAGGAATACCTGCCATTAATCTTAAATGAACTACCTTTACCCTGGACAAAGACATCATTTGAGCTAATTTTTCATCCGTAAAAGGATTTTTTTTATCTTCTGTATCAATAATTTTTTTTAAAATTCGTATCATTTACACACCCCAATCAAAAAATAAAAAATTTTTATAATTCTCTCTACCAACTTTATTGGACAGTACATATTGCACTCGCTTAACACCAAAAACACATATTCGTACGATATGCAGTCTAAATATTTTGAATTATTATTCTTCTTTATAAGAATAAGCAGACATCTCCCTGTCTAAATGAATTGGTAATAATTCGAATTTCAGAATGAAGATATTACAGTTATATAAATACGCTAAAATCCTTTAAATGCCTTCTATGCTTTCAGCTTTGGAACTGTTTATCAGAAATTTATCGAACAAATAAAATAAAAGGATCAATGCATAATATCCCCCGGAAAGGAATATCCGCTATCGACCCTTTTATTTCATAATGATTAAACTATATTATTCCACTCTATTTAAAATTAACCAAATTGACTAATTTTTCACCTGCCATAAAACGTTTTAAATTTCCCGCACTAATATCGATAATAGCTTCCAGTGTTTCTGGAATATGATAACCCCCTGAGATATGCGGTGTAAGAATTATATTTTCTATATCCCACAATCTATGATTGGCAGGCAACGGTTCTGGGTCTGTAACATCCAATCCGGCACCGGATAGGTGCCCACTTTCAACCGCATCACACAAAGCCTCCGTATCGACTACATTACCTCGCCCTACATTAAGAAGCACTGCACCTTTTTTCATCCGGTTCAATCGCTCCAGCGAAAACATCTTATAGGTCTCTTTTGTACTAGGGATTGTAATGGCTACAATATCTGCCAGAGGCAAGAGTTCATCGATTTTATCCTGTACATATAATTCATCAATAAAATCAGGTTTTGCTGTAAGGGTTCGCTTTACACCAATTGTATAGGCACCAAAGGCTTTGAGTCTTTTGGCAAATTCACCCCCAATATTACCAAGCCCAATAATTAAAACTTTAGAATGATAAATTGATTTGACTTCACCTTCATCTTGCCAAAGATGATGCTTTTGATTTTTTCTATAAATATGAAGTTTTTTAAGGAGCTGCAACAGCATGCCTACCATATGCTCCGAAATAGCCAAACCATATGCCCCCGTAGCATTTGTCAGCAATACATCATCTTTTAGTACTCCATTTTTCATATAGGCATCACTACCAGCAGAGTTCAGCTGTATCCATTTGAGTTTCGGTACATCACGAAGCATTTCAGGCGGCGGGTTACCTATTATTATATCTGCCGTTTGCAAAGTTTCTACATCCAAAGCGTCTACTCCAGTATAGACATAGTGAGCTGCCAGTGCTTCCTGTTCCAGTAAATGTTTTTGTTCTTCTTTGATTGGCAATAATACGAGAATCGTCTTAATCTGCATAATTTCAATCTCCCATCATTTAATAATTATAAAGCTCATTTTTAAAGTATCAACAAACTACACGTTAAATCTGTGATCTCTTAATCAATCCAATTATACAACAACATTTAAGCTGTACGTTTTTTATACCATACGTATCCAAAATAAGCTGCCGCTGAAAGGACAATCAGTAAAATCAATCTTGTTTCATTTTCCCGATACGATGCAAGATCATGTCCCATCGTCACTTCAATCAATGCCGATGGAAACTTACCAATAAAAGTAGCTAATATATAATCTTTTAAACGAATATCACTGATTGCTCCCAACGCTGTTATAAGTCCAGAGGGGACAAATGGAATACTACGAGCAATCAACATGATTGTAAAACCATTTTTACCACTAAAATCATTTACTTTTTGCAAAGCATTGCTTTTTTCAATTACCACATGGGCATAATCACGAAAAAAATAACGCATCAAGACAAAACTGATAATGACGCCAACGGATTCAGCTATCCAGGCAATCAGTGTACCCTCCCAAATGCCAAAAATAATGCCGGCAGCTGCTAAAACAAAAATATTTGGTAAAACGGCCACCACGTTAATTGCAACAATAATAAAAAAACATATGACTGCCGCATATTGTCCAAAAGAACGGATATAGCTAAGGATAGCTTCGATATCCCCTTGTAAAAGAAATTGTAACAACATCGATAAAGTTTTTTGATTCAGCCAGCCAATCAATAAACTAACTGCTAAAAAAAGAACAAACATGATCATTTTATATTTTGATTGATGCATTCTTCACTCAACCTCATTTTTTATCATTTTACAAATTATATCATGATTTAAGATCTCTGAATATGATTATTTATTTCAAAAAAAGCAGCCCCGCCGGGCTGCTTTTATATTCCAACTCTCAAGGTTTGTACTGTTATATTGACTTTATGGACAATCATGCCAGTCATAAATTCAATTGCTTCTTTAATTTTATTTTGCACCATTCGAATCAATGCGGGAATTTCTTGTCCATATTTCACAGACACTTCACAAGAAATTTCGATACCCTGATCTTCGTCATCGTGCAAAATATGCTTCACTTTTATTTTTGATGTTTTTGTAATTGCTTTCTCATCGGCCACAGCAACCTGATTTA
The DNA here is from genome assembly GCF_000381065.1 of Propionispira raffinosivorans DSM 20765. GTDB lineage: Bacteria > Bacillota > Negativicutes > Selenomonadales > Selenomonadaceae > Propionispira > Propionispira raffinosivorans. Next base: position 59,352 of record NZ_KB905859.1, read on the forward strand.
CAATAGCCGCAATAGCCGAATCATCGATAATAAGTTTTCCATAATAACTAAACACCGGACGAACGATCGATTTCTCACCGAGACGACGACGATTTCTTCGCGATTTTTTAAAGAAAGACTGCAACGGATCAATTAAGTAACCAGAAAAATGTGGTTTTAGTTCAATCGTCGGTACTGGTATAATATGTTTACCTTCTTTGACCCGGCAAGTATAAGCTTTTTCCATATCTTCTTTTGTTGCAATATCTTCAATATGAATAATCGTGCTAATTGATGGCAATTTTAAAATTTCAGCAATTTTATGGATCATATTTTCTGAAGTACCCAAAATAAGAATTCGCTGCGGTTGTACTTCCTGAATAACATTCCTAACTTCCTCGGCATGACCTGGTAGAGAAAAAATAGCCCGACGAACGGCCATTATCTTACTACTTTCTCTTTTTGCCGAATGACCCGCCATAATTTTCCCATCTTTAATCAATAAACCATCATCAATAATAGCATCGGCTTTATGTTCGTGTGCTACAATTAATGCACGATGGCTTTTTCCCGTGCCACTTGGCCCTACGAGCGCAATAACATCCACTTTTAATCTCTCCAATACTTTTTTCTTGCTTCTTTCGATTGACGAAACTGCTGTTTGTAAATCGCTTTTCCAGGGTCATTCTTTTATCATAAAACCTCTTCTTTTTTTCTTGCATACAATTCTTCTGCATAGGAATCTTCTATTGTAAACTGACCTATTTTTTGGGGATATCTAGTTTCAATTGCATGAAAATCCGACCCGCCAGTCATAAATAAATGATATTTTTCCGCTAAATTTTTATACAGCTGCGTTTCAATGGCATTATGCTGTGGATAAAATACTTCAAGACCATCTATACCTTCTTTAATAAGCCGTTCAATCACGGCATCATCGTGAATAAGCTTCGGGTGTGCTAAAACAACCAGACCACCGGCATCATGGATTAACTGAATTACATCAATTGAGGACAATCTATAATGAGGTACATGTACCGGTCCATTTTTATATAAGACTTTTTCAAAAGCATCCCCCATCGTTTTAAAGCAGCCTTTTTTTACCAGAGCACGTGCAATATGGGCTCGCCCAATTGATTTTGTTGCACCAGCAATAGTCAGTACATCTGTTTCAGAAATCGGATATCCCAAATCTTGTAGTTTTTCAATAATTTGCGAGAATCGGATCCAACGGTGTTCAACCACTTCATCTAATTTTTCTTGTAACTGCAAGTTAAAGATATCTATATTATAGCCTAAAATATGCACTTCATGTTCCGGGTCCTGTACACTAAACTCGATACCAGGTATAAGTTCAATTCCTTTAGCAGGATACAAACCATTTTCATACAAATTGCGAATACCACTAACCGTATCATGATCTGTAATCGCCATATAATGAAGCCCTGCTTGTTTTGCTGCCAAAACAAGCTTTTCTGGCGTTAATCCACCATCGGAAAAGGTTGTATGCATATGTAAATCACTACTCATATTTGTTCTACCATTGCCAGCTGGACGAGTGTTTTAACACCAAACCCAGTGGCACCTTTCGGGTTGATCCCACGTATTTGCTTAAGATAGGCTACGCCAGCAATATCTAAATGAACCCAAGGCAGCTCTTTCACAAAATGCTGAATAAAACTCCCTGCTTTCATCATTCCGGCCGCTCGGCCTCCGGTATTTTTTATATCGGCAATATCACTGTGCAGACTCTCTTTATATTCTTCATATATAGGCATTCGCCACATTTTTTCACCCGTTTCGCTAGCCGCAGATAAGACTTGTTGGCAAAGTATATCATTATTACTAACTATACCAGCTGCCGTATTTCCTAAGGCAATGACACAGGCACCAGTAAGCGTTGCAATATCAATAATTTTAGTTGCACCGAATTGAATTGCATAACTTATGGCATCCGCTAAAACGAGTCTGCCTTCAGCATCCGTATTATCAATTTCAATCGTTGTACCATCCAGACTTTTAACAACGTCACTGGGTCTCACTGCATGTCCTGATGGCATATTTTCACAACATGGTAGTACAGCAATGATATTGATTTTCGGCTGCAATTTACCAATAGCCCGCATCGCATACAAAACAGCAGCAGCACCAGCCATGTCCGTTTTCATATCGCTCATATTAATACTTGACTTTAAAGAGATACCGCCACTATCAAACGTAATCCCTTTACCAACATAGGCTAACAGGTCTTTACTATCAGGGTTACCCTGATAATGAATCGTAATCAATCGCGGCGATTGATCACTACCTTTTGCAACTGCCAAAAACGCATTCATCCCAAATTCCTGAATTGCTGTTTCTTCAAAAATATCCACAGCAAACTTTTTGTATTTCCGAAAATTCTGTGCTCGTTCTGCCATAAAAGCAGGCGTTATATAACAAGCCGGATGATTGATTAAATCGCGGCACAAATTTACACTATCTGTTAAGATTTGCGTCTGATGCAAGGCGGTTTCCATCGTCTCAATGGATTCTGCTTTGACTCCCGCCAAAAAAATCTGATATATTTTTCCATTTTTTTTACTTTTATAGATATCAAACTTATAACTGCCCAGCACCATGCCTTCTACAATAGTCTGCACTGCTGCTATTTCATTAAAAGTATACGATAAATTTGCATATAGTAAAATTGTTTTAACCATAAACTTATGCACAGCCCTTACAGCACTGCCAAATAAAGACCCTAACCTATCACGTGTACAATCTGCGGATTTACCAGCCCCAATCAAGAAGACTGCCTTTACATTAAATTCCCCAAACAGGTGAATCAAATTATATTCACCATAATTTACGCACTGAGGATACACTTGCCTAAAATTTAAAATTTGCTGCTGTATTAATGGGTTTAAACACAAAATTGCCTTATTTTCTTTTATTGATAAAGAACCCTCAAAAATGGTAATAAAAAGTATATCGGCTATCACACTATCTACTAAACCAGATACTAAAGTCAATTTCATATAGCTTCACCTCAAAGCGTACATATACAATGCATTAAAGAAATTACATAACCTATTAGTCTGTCAGGAATGAGATATAGGTCATCGATTGCCATATAGAATATTTAATGCAACTTATATAGTTCTATAATATCATACATTTCCACAAACAGAAAATGATATTCGCTGCCCAAACAATAAACCCTGCTCAAAATGAACAGGGTTTATTGTTTACTTCAAAGTCTACTTTATCTCGGTTCTACAATAAGTTTAATCGCAGTTCGCTCTTCTCCTTCAATTAAAATGTCGGTAAAAGCTGGAATGCATATCAAGTCAATACCATGTGGTGCGACAAAGCCTCTTGCTATCGCTACAGCCTTCACAGCTTGGTTTAGTGCACCTGCGCCAACAGCCTGTAGTTCCGCAGTACCTGCCTCACGCAGCACCCCCGCCAAAGCTCCTGCCACTGAATTTGGATTTGACTTTGCTGATACTTTTAAAACACCCATGATTAATTAGCACCCTCCTTCAATAATTGAAAAAGACCAACTTTTAACGAAGCGAAAAAAGCTTATCATCTTATTGTAATGGTATTCTGGTCAAACAAATAAAATCCTGCTCGATCTCTGCAATCTCGCATATTTTTACTATATTATAAAGTTTCACTTTCCTGAATCATGATTCGCTCAATCTTTTCCGCATTGCCGTTTTCATCCGATACAGTAAGCAGTACTGCAGAAAAAACATTGGGTCCATCTGCTAATTCAAAACGCACGGGCATTCCCGTTTGAAATTTATACAAAATACGTTCTGCCTCTACCCCAAGCACGGAATTCCAAGGTCCAACCATCCCCAAATCCGTAATATAGGCTGTTCCTTGTGGCAGAATGCGCTCATCTGCCGTTTGAATATGGGTATGCGTACCCACTACACAGGTAACCTTACCATCTAAATACCAACCCATTGCCATTTTTTCCGATGTTGTTTCTGCATGCATATCCAAAATAATGGTATCACATTTACCTTTAAGTTCTCTGAGAATCTCATCAATTTTTTGAAAAGGACAATCAAGTGGCGGCATAAAAGCACGACCCGATAAATTAATTACACCAATATTTTTCGCTTTAAGCGGATAGATACAATACCCTTTCCCAGGTGCACCTTCGGGATAGTTTGCTGGACGAATTAAAAAAGGTTCATGGTCGATAAACTGTAATACATCTTTTTTATCCCAAATATGATTACCAGACGTAATAACATCAGCACCGGCTTGGTAAAGCTCATCGAGTGAATTTTGTGTAATCCCATTACCTCCGGCGGAATTTTCACCATTGACAATGGTTAGATCAACCGCATATTTTTTTTTCATTTGTGGAATATATTTTTTTGCAGCTTTTCTTCCTGGATTACCACAAACATCACCAACGATTAAAATATTCAATTCTAAGCCCCCAAAAAAATTACTATTTATTAAATACCATCACTCTGCCATCTTCACGAATACCAACCAACTTTTCACTGGCGTGGTTTATCTTCATGCTGCCTATCATATGATCAATAAATTCATCTTGAATCATATCTGCCTCCTCGGCATCTTCCTCACTGGCATCACTTACCAAAATTGTGCCAAAATGCTCTTTCATAAGTGTACTGATAAGAGCAATTTCACCTTTTGATATAGTATTCATGTCTCGAAGAATGTTAATAAATGCTACACTATCTTGTTGATTCAGTGAAATCTGAATTTCTGCATTTTCAAAGCCTTCTAATGTGTGATAGGTTAAAATACTATTTAAAATAAACTCTTTAGTTGCCTCAAACTCACCTGTTTCAGGAACCTTACCAAGTACAAATGTCATCTTTAATGAATCATCTTTCGGTTCAATACTTATTGTCCCAATTTCCGGATAACAAACAAGAATTGATACGAGCAAATTTACGCCATCCATATTAGGTTTTTTTTCTTGCTCAAATTTCTTTACCATAAAACTTCACCATCCAATACCAAAGAAATCAATTTTGATTTCTTATTTCTTTCCCTATTGATTCTATTCGCTAAAAGAAAATGATTCTCCTCTAGCGTTTACTTCTAATTATCAAAAAACGACCTTGTATATACAAGGTCGTTTATATTCAATTATTTTGCATAGTCAACAGCACGTGTTTCACGAATTACTGTTACTTTAATCTGTCCAGGATATTCCAATTCACTTTCGATTCTCTTCACAATATCATGTACTAATCCTACCGAAGTAATATCATCGATTTTATCTGGTTTTACCATAATACGAATTTCACGACCAGCTTGAATAGCAAAGGAACGATCTACACCTTCAAATGATTCTGCTATTTCTTCTAAACGAGTCAAACGTTTCAAATAAGATTCCAGACTTTCACGACGAGCACCAGGACGCGCCGCTGATACAGCATCTGCTGCTGCAACCAGTACGGATTGTACTGTCGTCGCTTCTTCATCACCATGATGAGCAGCGATTGCATTGATAACTTCTGGTGACTCATGGTATTTTCTTGCCAAATCGGCACCAATCGTTACATGAGGACCCTCTACTTCATGGTCAACAGCCTTACCAATATCATGGAGTAATCCCCCACGTTTAGCCAGCATGACATCAACGCCAAGTTCAGCAGCCATGACACCAGCTAAATGACAAACTTCAATGGAATGCTTGAGTACATTTTGACCATAGCTGGTTCTATATTTAAGACGACCCAATAGTTTAATAATTTCTGGATGCAATCCATGAACTCCTGTATCAAAAGAAGCCTGTTCACCAGCTTCTTTAATCCGTTGTTCGACTTCACGTTTTGCTTTTTCTACCATTTCTTCAATACGTGCCGGATGAATGCGTCCATCAGTAATCAGTTTTTCTAAAGCAATTCTTGCCACTTCACGGCGTACTGGATCAAACCCAGATAAGATTACAGCTTCTGGTGTATCATCAATAATCAAATCAATACCAGTAAGTGTTTCTAACGTTCGAATATTACGGCCTTCACGACCAATAATTCTGCCCTTCATTTCGTCATTTGGCAAAGCAACTACGGATACTGTTGTTTCCGCAACATGATCCGCCGCGCAACGCTGAATGGCCAGAGAAATAATATTACGAGCTCTCTTATCCGCCTCTTCTTTTGCCTGTTGTTCACAATCTTTGATCATAATTGCCGTTTCATGCTTAATTTCTTCCTTCGCATTTGCGAGTAACATCGTACGAGCATCTTCTGAAGTTAAACTAGAAATTCGTTCAAGTTCAGACAACTGTTTTTCATGAAGTTCAGCAATTTCTACCTGACTCGCATCAAGTTTTTCTTCTTTTTGCCCTAAAACTTCTTCTTTCTTTTCAAGGGAATCCGTCTTACGGTCTAGATTTTCTTCCTTTTGTACGAGTCTTCGTTCTTGACGCTGTAATTCATTGCGTCGTTCTTTTGTATCTCTATCTAGTTCCTGTCGTAATCTATGGATGTCTTCTTTGGCTTCGATTAAAGCTTCTTTCTTTTTGGTCTCGCCTTTTTCTTCCGCATCAATCAGGATTTTTTTTGCTTGTTCTTCCGCTGATCCGATCTGAGCTTCTGCCGTTCTCTTTCGCATCCAATAACCACTACCGGCCCCAATTATTACCGCAAGTATCACTGCTAATAATATCTCAACGATAATCTTCACCCCCTTTTGTATTAAGTTAGTACCAACAAAATAGGGTGCGAACCCCATAACTTGAATCATCTCGAGATATTGCTCCCTTTAACAAATATCTCATGTGCTGTTTAAGCGTTTAATTACAATAATAAAATTGTGGTATAACTGTATATTTTTTATTTTAAAGGTTTTTGAAAGTGGTGTCAAGCTAAGAAAATCCTAGACCTTCGGCAATTGTACTTCACCGACATAAAAAGCAAAAACCCTTTAACGCAGAAAAAAAAATGTGACTTATTATAAACATAAGTCACAAATCTATTTTTGATGCCATTACCCGCTGGATCTTCCTTTTTATTCAACATCATCTTCTTTACAAATCATTTGAAACGCGGTTACAGCGTGCTGAATCGCTTTTTCTTCAAAGCCTTTTGTATATAAGTACTTCATAAATTTGAACGGCTCCGGCATCACTGTTTTCTTAAACTTGAGTTCGAGATTCTTGAGTGCAGCTGCTGCCTCGCGCTCGTCGGAAGAAAAAGATTTGCAAGAATTCACAAGTGAATTCGAAAATCCTTTTTGCAATAGCTTACAACAAATATATTTCGCACTATATTTACTTTCGTTTAAATAACGCTGAAACTGCCTTTGGCAAAGTTCTTCATCATTTAAATACCCTAATTCCGTAAGCCGAGCAATCGCCAGCGCAATTTCTGTTTCTTCGTAGCCACGCAGTTTAAGTTTATCTTCCAGATTTTTTTTACTATGCGCCCGTTTTGAAAGTAAATCCACTGCTTGTACTAAAGCTGTTTTTTTACTTTTTTTCTGATTTAATGTCTGGTTCATCTGCATTTTCGACTTCTTCCGGCGCTGCCTTTAATATTAGTTTTTCGCGGATTTTTACTTCAATTTCATCACGCAACGATATATTCTGTTTTAAAAAATCTTTTACATTTTCTCGGCCCTGTCCAAGTCTTGTCCCAGCATAAGAATACCAAGCTCCACTTTTTTCAATAATTTCAAGATCTGTTCCAATATCAACAATACATCCTTCTTTAGAAACGCCTTCCCCATACATAATATCAAATTCAGCTTGTTTAAACGGTGGTGCAATTTTATTTTTTACCACTTTAATGCGTGTACGATTCCCGACAATTTCATTTCCCTGTTTGAGTGTGTCGATTTTACGCACATCCAGACGAACCGTAGAATAAAACTTCAAGGCTCTGCCTCCAGTTGTCGTTTCCGGACTACCAAACATAACCCCAATTTTTTCACGAATCTGATTGATAAAAATAGCCGTCGTATGGGACTTGCTGATAACACCGGTGAGCTTACGCATTGCCTGTGACATCAGACGAGCTTGCAAGCCAACGTGGGAATCACCCATTTCGCCTTCGATTTCTGCTTTTGGTACAAGTGCCGCCACAGAGTCGACAACCACAATGTCAATCGCATTACTACGAACGAGTGCATCGGCAATATCAAGTGCCTGTTCACCATTATCTGGCTGCGAAATGAGTAAATTGTCAATATCAACACCCAGTTTTTTTGCATAAACCGGATCTAAAGCGTGTTCCGCATCTATAAAAGCTGCAATCCCGCCAAGTTTTTGTGCTTCGGCAATAACATGCAGAGCAATGGTCGTTTTCCCTGAAGATTCCGGTCCATATATTTCAACGATACGCCCCCTGGGCATACCACCAACTCCCAAAGCAATATCCAACGGCAAATTCCCCGTTGGAATGACGTCTATATTCATATGAGCTGATGCTTCACCTAGTTTCATAATTGAACCTTTACCGAAATCTTTTTCAATCTGCTTTAATGCATTTTCCAGAGCCTGTTTTTTATCCATATGTGCGTTCCCGCTCCCTTCTATATCTAACTAAATTATATAAAACATTTGTTCGAAAAGTCAATACCCAAAAAATATTATATATAAGTTGCATTAAATATTTTATATGGCAATCGTCAGGAATTCTAATTTTTTATCGCAAAAAGAGACTGTTCATCTTGACACAGTCTCTAAGTTTCAGCTTATAGTAAATTATTGATCTTAACGACCTTTTTTAGCTGGTTCCACGTTGATTTTATAGCCTTTTACCGTATTTTTATGCATTACCGCAAGTACGCGTTCTGCTACATCTTCCGGTACTTCAACAAAGGTAAAACGATCATAAATATTAATAACACCGATGACATTACCCGGGATATCCGCTTCGGTTGCGAAAGCACGAACAATATCTTCCGGACGAATTTTCTGACTGCGTCCAATGTTGATAAACAAACGAACCATGCCAGCTGAGCCGCCCGTATTTTCAAGTCGAGCTGCCGAAGAAACATTATTGCTGCTATTTGTATTTGAGATATTTTCGACTTCTTCTTTTTCCTTAAAACCTTCAACCGACAATTTGAGTGCGGCGGCTGCCACATCAACAATATCATAGCTGCCATCTGCTGCTACATCCGAAACAATCGTATGGTAATCAGCAAATTTATTATTTGACAAGGTCTTAATCAAACGTTCTTTAATGATTTCACGTTGACGTTCCAAAATATCCGCTGAAGATGGCAAATCTCTGCGAACAATTTTAGTTTTTGCCAAACGTTCAATTAATTTAAGTTGGCGATATTCACGTGGTTCAATAAATGTAACGGCTACACCTTTTTTACCAGCACGGCCAGTACGACCAATACGATGTACGTAGGATTCATGATCCTGCGGAATATCATAATTGACTACATGTGTAATATCATCAATATCAATCCCACGCGCAGCAACATCCGTCGCTACAAGGATTTCTAACTTACCATCTTTAAACTTCTTCATAACACGATCACGCTGTGCCTGACTTAAGTCACCATGCAGTCCACCTGCCATGTAAGCACGAGCCTGCATGGATGCAACAAGATCATCCACGCCTTTTTTAGTACGACAGAAAATAATCAGCTTACCTGTTTCTTCAATATCGAGAACACGACATAAACCTTCAAATTTTTCTCTTGTTTCATAATAGACCTGATCAATTAATGGTACGGTCAGATTTTCACGGCTAATTGAGATTTTCTGTGGATCACGCATGTATTTACCAGCAAGCTTAGCAATAGGTGCTGGCATCGTTGCTGAAAACAGTAATGTTTGACGATCTTCATGGGTAATATTTTTCATAATTGTTTCAATATCTTCAACAAAGCCCATATCAAGCATTTCATCTGCTTCATCAAGAATAAGAATTCTTACTTCACTTAATTTCATCGTATTGCGGCGAAGATGATCAAGCAAGCGACCTGGTGTTCCAACAACAATCTGTACACCAGCATGAAGAGCACGAATCTGGCGGTCAATCGACTGTCCACCATAAATTGGCAAAGTTTTTACGCGTTTGTATTTACCAATTTTGTTGAATTCTTCTGCAATCTGAATTGCAAGTTCACGAGTTGGTGTAAGTACAAGCGCTTGTATATGACGGCTACCATCAATTATTTTTTCAATCGTTGGAATACCAAATGCGGCTGTTTTCCCTGTACCTGTCTGTGCCTGGCCAATTACATCTTTACCTTCGAGTACTAAAGGTATCGTCTGGCTTTGGATTGGTGATGGTTCTTCAAACCCCATATCACTAACTGCTAAAAGCAGTTTTTTACTTAATTGGATGTCCCCGAATGATGTCATTTCTTTTTTCAAATTATATTTCCTCCTGATTTTTGTTACATTTCTTCTATATAATGTCTTACCATATCGAGCGCAGTTTGTGTCGTTCGATATTTGATGGCTTTACGTTTTCCGCTAAACACGTTCTTTGCTATTGTTGTGCCATTTTTACCGGCAACAGCTATATAAACAAGTCCCACCGGTTTTTCATCTGTACCGCCATCAGGGCCCGCGATGCCGGTAATACCGACACCGATGTCTGTGTGCATTTTTAGTGCTATACCTTCTGCCATGGCTTTCGCCACATCTTCACATACGGCACCTTTCGTCTGCAAAAGCTCCCTCAGCACGCCAAGTTCATCGCTTTTAACTTCGTTTGTATATGATATAATAGATCCTTTTACATAAGCAGAGCTACCCGCTACATCCGTCAGACGGCTCGTAAGCAAACCGCCTGTGCAAGATTCAGCACAACCAATCGTAAGCTGTTTTTGTTTTAAAATTGCTCCAACGGTATCTTCCATATTTTCATCGTCAACCGCATAAATATATTGACCAATCCTACGACGAATTTCCGTTTCCATTCCAGCAATCAAATTGCGTGCGCTTTCGGCCTTCTCAGCTTTAGCCGTGATGCGGATAATCACACCACTTGGTCTAACAAGCAGTGCCAGTGTAGGGTTTGTCTGAGCTAAAATCAAATCCTTAATCTGTTCTTCCAAGGAGGATTCACCAATTCCAAATGTATTCAATACGCGTGAAATAATAACGGATTTATAACCATATTTTTCTTTCAAAAATGGTTTAATACTACGATCAAACATGTCTTTCATTTCCGATGGCGGCCCTGGCAAATTAATGATTATTTTACCTTCATTTTCAAGCATGACCCCTGGTGCAGTTCCCGCATAATTTGTAATAGCCTCCGCACCAACGGGAATCATTGCCTGACGAATATTATTATCCGTCATTGTCCGATCAATCTTTTTAAAATGAGATTTAATCCGATCAAGACTCTCTTCATGCAGTTTCAACTCGCGGTTAAAAAGTTTTGCCGTAACCTCTTTGGTAATATCTCCCTGTGTCGGTCCCAAGCCACCTGACGTAATGACAATATCAGCACGTGTAAGTGCGTGTGCCAATACATTTTCCATTCGCACACGGTTATCCCCAACCGTCGACTGGTATAAAACATCAAAACCAATATTATTTAAACCCTCAGCCATATAAGCTGAATTCGTATTGATAATTTGCCCTAATAAAAGTTCAGTTCCTGTTGTTACAATTTCAACAATCATACTCCCGTGACCCCTTTGCTTAAACCTTAACTTCACGACCAGATTTACCCAAGAAACCGTCTGTGAATGGCTTTTTATAAAACACGCTTATTCCGGTATTTTTTCACCTAATACATCATACGTAAACCCCTGAACAATTTTAACTTTAATAAAATCTCCCGGCTGACTATCCAGATCATTTTCAACATAAATCTGTCCATCAACTTCTGGAGCTTCACGATAAGACCGTCCATATGAAACAGACTTTTGCTCTAAATCACGGCCTTCAATCAAAACTTCAAAAGTAGCGCCTTCCAATTGTAAATTGACTTCTTCGGAAATTTTACATTGCAAACTCATTAAATCGTGATAGCGTTCCTGCATAACTTCTTCGGTAACTTGATTTTCCATAGCAAAGGCCGGCGTATCTTCTTCTCTTGAATACGTAAATACCCCGACTTTATCAAAGCGCTGCGCTTCAACAAAATCACGCAAATTCTGATACTGTTCTTGCGTTTCTCCCGGGAACCCAACGATAAAAGAAGACCGTACGGTAACATTTGGAATGCGTGCATGGATTTTTTGTAAAAGTTCCTCAACACTTTCTTTTGTGTCACGACGGTTCATGCGTCGTAAAACTTCATTATCCGCATGTTGGAGCGGCAAGTCTACATACTTACAGATTTTAGGCTCATTAGCCATAAGTTCAATAAGTTCATCGGTAAAGTATTTGGGATAACAATATAAAATACGAACCCATTTCAATTCCTCAATTTTAACCAATTCTCGTAAAAGATCAGTAAGTCTTGATTTTCCATAAATATCGTGACCATAGTTTGTTGTATCCTGCGCAATAAGATTTACTTCTTTGACACCTCGTGCCGCCAAGCGCTTCACTTCTGCTGTAATATCTTCAATCGTCCGGCTGCGGTAATTGCCCCGGACCATAGGAATCACGCAATACGTACAACGATTATCGCACCCTTCAGCTATCTTGATATAAGCACTATAATCGGGAGTTGTCCGAATTCGTGGCATTTTATCATCATAAATGGTATCCGCTTTTCCAGCAATTACGACACGATTGCCTTTCAGCGTTTCATTCACCGCTTCCATAATCCGATGCCATGCCCCTGTACCAATAATCGCATCAGCTTCTGGCATTTCATCTAAAAGTTCTTGCTTATAACGCTGACCAAGACATCCGGCAATAATAAGTGTCTTACATTGTCCTGCAGTCTTATATTCAGCCATATTTAAAATTGTCGTAATAGATTCTTCTTTGGCCGATTTAATAAAGCTACAGGTATTGACAATCAAAATGTCCGCTGTACTGGGATCTGTAGTCAATTCTATGGCATTTTCTGCTAAAATCCCCAGCATAACTTCTGTATCTACTAAATTTTTGGCACAACCCAAACTAATAAACCCTGCTTTTAACATTTAATTCCTCCAAATATAAACAATCACGTTCAGATAGAAATCATCTTATCTGAACTACATTTGCTGTTTACTTTAAGCGTATATTTTTTACCCAGCGGTCCATTACAGCTTGTTTTTGCTGCAGGGTCAGATCTGAATAATTATTAAATAAAGTCAAATTTTTACCGTTAAATAATTTATAAGCGACCGTCGACTGATTCGTTGGTACAAAAAAGAATTTATTTTGTTGCAAAACAAATTGTACATCATCTTCGGTGAGCCACTTCATAAATTGCTCAGCTGCTGCCTTTTGTGGTGCATTTTTCAAGATACCTACGCCCGTAAGCTTATAAGCCGTTCCATCCGTTGGGTAAATAATAGTAAGAGGAAAACCTTCGTTCATATAACGAATCGTTTCACTCTGTACTGCAATCGATATATCTACCTCGCCCATGCCAGCCATACGAACTGGTGTCGATAGATATTTTGAATACTGTACAACTTTCGGATGCAGTTTATTTAAAAATGTAAATACTTTATTTTCATCATATTCCGCAATTAACGTAAACAATAAATTAGCTGATGCATCTGCGGCAAAAAAATCGGTAATACCAATACGAACATTCGGCAAAGCTACTAAAGCATCCCAGGTATTCGGTATAACTGGTAATGTCAGCAAATAATCTTTATTCGCACAAAAAATGATTGGATCATACCAAACTCCAACCCAATCTCCATTTTGATCTTTAAATTTATCAGAAATAATATCGGTCTGCTCTGATTCATATGGACTAAATACATGAGTTGCTGCACTTTGCAGTAAAGTTTCTTTATCTGCCAAAACCAAATCTGTCTTACCAGTTGGAACAGTTGATTCCGTTTTTATACGCGACAATAAATCTTCTTTCGTTAGTGGAACAAAATTCACTTTGACATGATGGGATTTTTCATAGGCTTCTGCCAAAATTGCTACATGTTCGACTGGTAAAGTTGTATAAACTGTGATGCTCTTATTTGTCTTAGCTCCTGTCTGGTCAGCATATCCGGTCAAATACGTATTGCCAGCCAGCAACACAAGTGAAAATACAAATGCTATTAAAAACAAAGGCGTATACCGCTGCATTGCAAACCTCCACATAAAAATAAAAAAACCAAAAAGTCATTCTATTTTCTTTTTGTTTAATTCGCCACATATTATTATTATAATCATTATTTGCCTTTTTAACAACCTTTATTCAAAAAAAGTACAGATAACCGTTTAAAGAATAAACGGTCACCTGTACTGTACTTCTCTATTACACTTAATTATTGCTTTTTCTCATCCATGTTGGAATATCTATATTATTTACTTTAAAGACATCAATTTTATGCGTATCTGTATTTACGTCTACCTTTTTACCCGCAACATCAACTGTTACAGTATGATCATCAAAACCAGTTGCAATAACCGTAACACGTACTTCATCCTGCAACGTTTCATCAATAACGGATCCAAAAATTATATTCGCATCTTCATCAGCAGCTGCAGAAATAATCTCTGAAGCTTCATTGACTTCAAATAAGCTGAGGTTTGCACCACCCGTAATGTTAAGTAAAACACCACGTGCTCCTTGAATCGAAGTTTCTAGAAGTGGGCTATTAATCGCAGCCTGAGCTGCCGTTACCGCTGCATTATCACCAGTACCAATACCAATTCCCATAAGAGCAGAACCGGTATCGCTCATAATTGATTTAACATCCGCAAAATCCAAATTAATAAGCCCCGGAACAGCAATTAAATCTGAAATTCCCTGTACCCCTTGGCGAAGCACATCATCCGCGATGCGAAACGCGTCCATTACTGAAGTTTTTTTGTCAACGACTTGCAGTAAACGATCATTTGGTATCGTTATAAGCGTATCAACTTTTTCTTTCAATTTAGCAATACCCAATTCGGCTTGCTTTAGGCGTTTTTTTCCTTCAAATGTAAATGGTTTCGTTACAACCCCCACTGTAAGTGCACCAATTTCCCGTGCACATTCAGCAACAACTGGAGCCGCGCCAGTTCCCGTGCCGCCGCCCATTCCTGCCGTGACAAAAATCATATCAGCACCTTTTAATGCTTCCAAAATTTCTTCACGACTTTCCTGTGCTGCCTGTTCACCAATTTCTGGTTTAGCACCTGCGCCTAACCCTCGCGTTAATTTTTCTCCGATTTGGATTCGTTTCGGCGCCATTGCATGAATCAAGGCTTGGGCATCTGTATTAACCGAAATAAATTCCACGCCTTGCAGGCCAGATGAAATCATTCGATTAACCGCGTTGTTGCCTCCGCCGCCAACACCAATAACTTTTATTTTCGCAAACTGATCAAGATCCATATCTAATTCAAGCACTATACGCAACCTCCATGACATTCTTCATTCTAAATTCAATATTTTAATTTTCCCCCAAAAATCCTTTTATTGGTTTCACACATATTTTTTTCACAGTTAAAATAATCTACCATTTATAATATCATATCAAAACCACTGCTGTACATTTTTTTCTGAAATATTTTTATAGATATCAGCTATATTTAGCAAACAGTATGAAATTAAGGATTATTTCGTCAAAAAATATCGTCTGATGATCGCAAGATTCTGAAAGATCCTAAGACCAAATGCTAATAATGCGACATAGTATAAATCAATACCCAATCGATCACCAATGTAAACCAAAACTGCTGCTAAGAGTGCATTCGTAAAAAATCCGGAAATAAAAACTGTATTATCAAATTTTTCTTCCGCTGCTGCCCTAAGCCCGCCAAAGACAGAATCAAGGGATGCGAGTAATGCCACAGAAAATAATTTCGCATACTCTTGGGGAATACTAATTGGAGAAAATGTACCGATCAATATTCCAACGATAAGCGCTGCTATAGGTAAAATCATTGTTTTTCACCATCCTCTGCAGCCGCTTTCATAAACTGAAAATGAAAGGTACTTTTATAGGCTGGTACATGAACATTTGCATCTGGTTTTACATTAATCTGTATACCCCAAACTTGTAGTGTTTCCACTACACCACCTCGCATTTTTAATGCATTTTCCAAATTTTTTGCATCGCCAATGGCTTTAATTTCATAAGGTGGAGCAGACCGTATATTATTCACGGAAAGCGTCGGACCAGCACAACGAATTTCAGATGTCGCGATAAGACGCTGTTCATTAATCGAAATTGCTTCCGCACCCGCGGCCTTGAGTTCATTGATAACCTTTAATAAATCATCATCATGAATCAAATATAAATTTGGATTTTCACCTGCTTTGGACTTTGTTTTACTATCATCAATTGTAATAGTAATACCCTGTCCTTCTACCGGAACCACACCGGCTCCCATTTTTAAATCAGCAAGTTCTTGCGATTGGGCCTCCTGACCTGAAGTCGTTTTTAAACGATTCACCTCATCCAGCAGACCATCTCTTTCTTTTTCAGTCTGCAGCAGGCGCTGCGACAATTCCTCAACACGTTGATAAGAAACCGAAGATTTGCTGTCTTGTGTTGTGCGAAACTGTACCGCCAGCATAAACCCCAATACCATGCAGACAAGTGCAATGGACACTTGGCCTTGTCTGATTGATAACATTCGTAGACCCTCTTCCTATCTATTTTTAAATTTAATAAAAGGTGCTGTAAAATTAAAATCAATATATTCAATAGACTGTTTCATGGTTTGCATGTTTTGAATAAAATCCTGCGTTGCTTTTGCCTTTTCCGATAATCGATCTGTACTACCCAGACGAATTTGGACTGAATTTCTTGTATAGGCCACAATCTGGTCTGGTGCTGCTATATGAACTTCTGATATTTGATTTACTGAAGTTTCATCAAGCTGCGCTAAATACTCGAGTACTTTCAGACACGTCGCATCCAGTACACTGTCACCAATATATAAATTGTGCAGCACAACGCCTGTTATAATCGGAACCTGCATATCTGTTATGGTTTTATGAACAGCCAAGACCATACCCTTTTTATCAATTTCAAGAAACCCATACTCACAGGCCACAGATGCAATTGGTTTGCGCTCTATAATTTGAATTTTAATTGTACTAGGAAAACTTCTTTGAACAACCGCTTGTTCAATACGCAAGTCCTTGCAGAGTTTCGTTTGAATTTCCCTGGTTGTCAGACGAAAAATATTAACTCGATCCGGCAGCCCAGCAATCCGTATCACTTCATCTTGTGACATATACGTGTTTCCACTTACTTGTACACGATTAACACTAAAAACTGGTGAACAAAGCAAACTGATCATGCCAATAAAAAAAATAAGTAAAATGAATACGAGCAGGAAGAATTGTTTTGAAATTGTTTTTTTTCTCGCTTCATGATCCATCTCATCCATTTAATTCCACCTCATTTTAACGACAACACTCCCACATGATATATTAAAGTGAATAGATTTATTATATATCATATGAATACCAATAAGAAAGCGACTTTTGTCCCGTATATTAAAAATAAAAACCAGGCAGTACACTTACCGCCTGATTTTTAAGTTTTTATCTAATCCAAGTTTACCATAGCAAGGAGTTTTTCACACAAATCTGGAAATTCAATTCCCAAAGCTTGCGCGGCTTTAGGCACCAAAGAAGTAGCAGTCATTCCTGGAACTGAGTTTACCTCCAGTACATAGGGTATGTTGTCTTTATCAAGCATCAAATCAACGCGAGCGATACCTGAGCACCCTGCCGCCGTAAATGTGCGGACAGCCAGCTCCTGAACGGATTTTGTAACCGTTGCATCAAGGTTTGCTGGCACTATATATTCGGTTGCACCTTTCGTGTATTTTGACTGATAATCATAGGTACCCGAATGTGGTACGATTTCAATGATCGGCAAGGCTGTTTTATCGGCAGAGTTTCCCCAGACAGCCACCGTCAGTTCACGCCCTTTAATAAATTCTTCAACTAAAACGTCATTACTGTATTCAAAAGCTGTAACGAGCGCTTGTTGCAAGCTTGCTTGTTTTTCAACAATGCTAACGCCAATACTGGACCCTTGAGCCGCTGATTTCACAACAACCGGCAGCGAAAACTCTTGCATGATTTCCTTAACCAGGTCACGCTGCTGGTCTTCTTTGAGATATGACTTTGAACGAGGTGTTGAGATACCCCGTGCCATAAAAATATTTTTTGAAACAACTTTATCCATCGTTACCGCAGAGGCTAAAACACCCGACCCCGTATAGGGTATCCCGATCATGTCCAGTACACCCTGGAGCACACCATCTTCACCAAATTTACCATGCACCGCATTAAATACAATATCACAATGACGTTCCCGCAATTGTTCAACCAGATGATGCGGGTCAAGTTCCAACCCCTCAGCATTATACCCTTTTTCTTTGAGTGCTGCTAAAATTGCCTTGCCTGTATTTAATGAAACTTCTGCTTCGGCTGAAGGTCCGCCCATCAAGACAATAATCTTCTTATCCTTCACGTTAAAAATCCTCCTATTTACGATCTATATAGACGCACTAAATAAATTACATCCAGTCTATCAGTCTGCCAGGAATGATAGGGCATCGCTTGCTTCCTACGTAACGCCACGGAGCCCTATACCCCATTCCTGACGATTACCATGTAAAATTTTTAATGCCATATATATCACAATTATTTTCCGTTTAAAAGGTCTACTAATTCTTCGCCCGTACGGTAAATATCGCCAGCGCCCATACTAAGTATAAGGTCGCCAGATTTGGCAATGCTTCGCAGATAAAAAGCTATATCGCTACGCTTAGGAATGTAAATTACTTCTTTACCAGTTTGCTTTTCTACTTCGTTTTTTATCGTTTCTCCATTAATACCAGCAATCGGTGCTTCGCCCGCAGAATAAATATCCGTTAAAACCAAAATATCGGCTTCCTTAAAGCAAGAGCCATAATCATTGAGTAAAAGCTTTGTTCTGGTGTAACGATGCGGCTGAAATGCACAGATCACACGATTTGGTTTTGTCTGTTTCGCTGCAATAAGTGTCGTACGAATTTCTGTAGGGTGATGTGCATAATCATCGACAATCCAGATACCATTGATACGTCCTTTGGTTTGAAAACGACGTTTCGCCCCATTAAAATGGACAAATCCAGCTGCCATTTGTTCAACGCTCAAACCAAGCTGAATACCTACAACCGTTGCCGCGAGTGCATTAAGTACATTATGCCGCCCCGGTACACGTAAAGCAATCCTGCCTAAATTCACACCATTGTGCATAACATCAAAGGACGTTCCCGCACCATCAATATGAATATTTGCCGCCTGATAATCGGCTTTATAATCAATAGCATACGACAAATAATGGCGATCAAGCGTTGGAGCTATATTTCTTATATTCTCATTTTCAAAGCACAGCACTGCCAAGCCATCTTTTTGGGACAAATTACGAATAAATTGTTTAAACGTCTTTAATATATTTTCCATTGAACCATAATAATCCATATGATCATCTTCAATATTGGTAACTACAGCAATATGTGGTAAGAGTTTCAAGAAAGAACCATCACTTTCATCCGCTTCAGCCACTAGATACGCACCATTGCCGAGCTTAGCATTACTGCCTAAATAATCAACTTCACCGCCAATTATGATTGTCGGCTGAATCCCTGCATGATCAAGAGTCACACCCAGCATAGATGTTGTCGTTGTTTTCCCGTGAGCACCTGCTACAGCAATCCCTTTTTCCTGATTCATCAGCATTGCCACAATATCAGAACGATGAAATATCGTAATATTATTTTCTCTTGCTGCCATAACTTCTGGATTATCATTGGCAATAGCCGTTGAAACAACGATCGCATCAACACCAATAACATTCTCTTTATTATGGCCTTGAACTATTTTTGCCCCTTGCGCTTTTAATTTTTCAACCAATTCTGATCCATGTAAATCGGACCCAGAAACACTATAACCTTTTTCCACTAAAATTTTTGCTATTGCACTCATCCCGGCACCGCCAATGCCAACAAAGTGAATTTTATTCATATGTTTTAGCAACGATACTCTCCCCCTTTATTTATATGTCATCATTGCATAATTTTTTTAGTCCCTGATCAGCCAGCAAAATTACGATTTTCGCAATTTCTTCGGCTGCTTCTGGTCGACCCATTTCCCGACTCGCTGTTGCCATTTTTAAAAGTTTAACCGGCTCACTTATGATTGATTCTATCGCTTCAATCAATCCGGCCGATGTAAGATCTTTATCGCGAATCATAACTGCCGCACCGCGTTTTACCAATGCTAAAGCATTAAATTCTTGATGATTTTCCGCTGCATATGGATATGGAATCAAAATAGATGGTATACCTTTCGCCGTTAATTCAGCAATACCTGTTGCACCAGCTCGAAATATTGCTAAATCAGCAAGTGCCAGTGCCTTGGGCATATCATATAAATATGGCTTAATCAGGATATTCCTGCTTTGTTGTAAATCAAGACCCTGTTCCTGCACGCTGGCAACTATATCATTATACTCATTTTTCCCCGTAACATGCAATAATTGTATGTTTTGACTACCGGCAAAATGTTTATGCACATCAATCATGGCTCGGTTCATACTGCGTGCCCCACGACTGCCACCCGAAATTAATATTGTCTTTTTATTCGTATCAAAACCAAACTCTGCTAAACCAGCCTGACGATTCATTGATAAAACTTCTGCTCGAATTGGATTACCAGTAAACACAACTTTTTCTTTTGGGAAATACTTCACCGCGTCCTGATAGCCCACGGCAATTTTCGTAACAAATCTTGCCAGAAGCTTATTCGTGATCCCCGGAATTACATTTTGTTCTTGAATTAAAGTAGGAATCCCCATTAAACTTGCCGCCAGTAAAATAGGTCCGCAGACGAAACCGCCAGTGCCGATTACAACATCTGGTTTAAATTGTTTTACAATCCGTCTAGCCTGCCAAACACCACGAATCGCTTTACCAACTGTTTTCGTCATTTTAAGCGATAGCTTCCGTTCCAACCCGCGGATATCAACCGTTTGAAATGGTAATCCTTCTTTTGGAATAATATCTGCTTCCAAACCAATTTTTGTACCAACATAAAGAATTTCTAGATTTTCCACTTGGTTTTGGATGGTCCTGATCAATGTAATAGCCGGGTAAATATGTCCACCCGTCCCTCCACCTGATATAATGATTTTCACAATCAAGCGCTCCTTGCTTATAAACTACAAAATTCTATTTCAACTGTTGTATTAACTTTTTAAAGGCACGACCACGTTCTTCATATCCATCAAACATGTCAAAGCTTGCACACGCTGGGGACAATAAAACAACTTGAGGATACTGTGCCAGCTGATATGCCAAACGTGTAGCAGCTTCCATTGAATAGCCCGCTTCATGAATATTCGCTGCTGAAAATCCATTTTTAATGGCAGCCTCTTTAAACCGAGCTGCTGCCGCACCGATTAAAATTAGCTGATCCACTTTTTCACAAACCCGTTTCATAAAATCTGTCAAATCTGTATTTTTATCATGCCCGCCAGCAACCAAAATTATATGTCCGTCAAACGTTTCGAGTGCCTTGATGGCTGATTCCGGATTGGTCGCCTTTGAATCATTATAATAGGGTACTTTCCCGATCGTCCGTACCAGTTCAATTCTATGTTCAACGCCGGCAAATTTCTTCAGAATTTCCACCATGGCAATCGGATCAACACCAGCTAAAAATGCTATTGAAATTGCCGCCAAGGCATTTTCAACATTATGTCCGCCTTTGATCTGCATATCCTTGACTGCACAAATACGATATATTTGTTGGTCCCAAATAATCACAAAAGAATCAGCTTGAATAAAAGTCCCTTCTTTTAGTGTCTCCAGACGACTAAAAAACATCACTTTTCCACTAGCGCGTGCTGCCATTGAACGTGTCCTGGCATCATCATAATTAAGTACAAGATAATCCTCTTTGGTTTGCTTCTGGAAAATCCGTTCCTTCATTTTTTGATAAGCATCCACCGACCCGTGCCGCGCAATATGATCCGGTGTCACATTTAAAACAGCGGCAATATGCGGTTTAAATTCACGAACACCTTCGAGTTGATAACTTGATATTTCAGCCGCAACACAACCTGTTGAGCCTACACGCATCACTTCATCACAAAGTGGTTCACCAATATTGCCACCGATACCCACATTTTGCTGCAACGTCTTCAAAAGTTCACCCAAAAGTGTGGTCGTGGTCGTTTTTCCATTCGTTCCCGTAATCGCATAAATTGGTACCTGTGCTAAACGATAAGCAACTTCAACTTCACTCATAATTTCAATGCCAAGCAGCTTCGCCTTTGCCACAAGTGGAATCGCCATAGGAACTCCTGGTGAAAGAATCAAATAATCAAGACCAGCCAGCAAACTATCTTGCTGCGGTCCAAGCACAACCGTAACGCCACAAGCGCGCAACTCATGTAAATCAAGCTTAATCTTATCTTCTGTTTTTGTATCACTTAAAATAACACGGGCTCCCAATTTACAAGCCAGTTTTGCAACGGCAAAGCCGCTGATTCCAGCACCTAAAACAACAACTTGTTTGTCTACAAAATCCATCTTTTCTATTCCTCCAGATTAACTTACCTTCAATATCAGTAAAGCTGCCACGCTGCAAATCAAACCAACCAGCCAAAAAACTCCGACAACCTTTGTTTCAGACCAGCCTTTCAATTCAAAATGATGATGAATTGGACTCATTAAAAAAACACGTTTGCCTCTTGTTTTAAAAGAAATAACCTGTATGATAACGGACAACGCTTCTATGACAAAAACAAAACCAACAATCGCTAATAAAATTTCGGTCTTAGTCAAAATTGCGACCGCAGCTAACGCACCGCCAAGTGCCAATGAACCGGTATCTCCCATGAAAACTTTTGCCGGATGCACATTAAACCACAAAAAGCCTATCGTTGCCCCCGCTACACCCAAACAAAAAATAGCAAGATCGGTTTTCCCAAAATGTAAACAAATAAGTGCATAAGCCAAAATAGCAATGGTCATTGTTCCAGCTGCCAGACCATCCAGCCCATCGGTCAAATTGACCGCATTTGTTGTCCCCACGAGGACGAAAAACACTAAAAAATAATACAAGATACCCAAATCAAACGTCATGCCGCTAAAGGGAAGCCATAGATCTGTTTTCATTCCCATATAATTTACCCCGATATACGTAACAATCAATGCCATAACAATCTGTCCGAAAAGTTTCTGTTTTGCTTTTAAACCTAAATTACGTTTTAAAACAACTTTTATATAATCATCTAAAAATCCAATAACACAATGACCTAACATAACAAAAAGGGCTAAACAAACCTCCATATTTAGTTTAGCAAATAAACACGTTGAAATTACAATAGCAAGCATAATCATAAGTCCGCCCATTGTTGGCGTTCCGGTTTTCGCTTGATGACTCTTCGGTCCTTCTTGACGAATACTCTGACCAAACTTCATTTTATGTAATATGGGAATAAGCACGGGCCCACTGATTAAAACAATCAGCAGCGCCACCAGTGTCGGATAAAATAAAACTGACATAATAAAACTGATTCCTCCCAAATATTAAATCAAATCAATGATTTTTTCCATCTGCATGCCCCGTGACCCCTTAAATAAGATCGTATCATCCGGCTGTAATATTTCTTTTAAAACCGTGCCCGCTTCAGCATGAGAGTTGCAAGTATATACTAATTTAACCCCAGCGGTCCGGGCTTCATGCGCAATATGAGCTGCCATATCACCAAATGTTATCAATGCATCAATTTTTTGAGCAGCAACCATTTTTCCTATATTTTTATGTGCCTCGACCGAGACGCTGCCAAGTTCGAGCATATCACCCAACACAGCAATTTTACGTGCTGAGGCAACTTCAACTAGTGTTTCAAGTGCAGCTTTCATCGACATTGGACTCGCGTTATAAGCATCATTAATTACCTGATACAATCCTACCTGCTGGATTTCAAAACGCATCTTCGTCGCGGTAAAACCAGCCAAACCTTTTTGCATTTCAAGTGCAGAAAATCCTAGTGTAAACCCTACAGCAAGTGCTGCCAGTACATTATAAACATTATGACGGCCTACTATCGGCAAAACAAATGAATACGTTTTTCCTTTAAACATACAGTCAAACTCCGTACAATTTTTATGCACGGTTTTTATATGTCCAGCCCGTAGATCACTTGGCTTTTCTATCCCAAATGTAACACATTTACCTTGTACCTTGCTCTGCATGGCTGCTACAAAAGAATTATCAGCATTTAAAATGACCACAGAAGCTTCATCCAAATGTTCAACAAGTTCCGCTTTTGCTTTTGCAATATTCGCAAGTGACCCCAAAATTTCCATGTGAGTCTCACCAACATTTGTCACAATTCCAATTGTCGGCTGGGCAATTTCAGCCAATTCTGCAATTTGACCAAATCCGCGCATTCCCATTTCAACAACGGCTGCTTGATGATTTGCCTGTAATTGCAGCAATGTTTTCGGCAAACCGATTTCATTATTAAAATTTGCTTCCGTTTTCAAAACATTAAATTTAGCAGAAAGTACAGCTGCCGTAAAATCTTTCGTTGTTGTTTTCCCATTTGACCCCGTAATTGCAATGACTGGAATCGAAAAACGTCGCCGATAGACTTTTGCCAAAAGTTGGTATGCTTTTAACGTATCCGCTGCCTGAATTACTGTAACAGGCAAATCATGCAGTTCCGCTTCTGAATATTTACGACTGACAAGAACCCCAGCTGCACCATTTTCAATAGCCGCTTGTAAAAAATCATGTCCATCGAATTTTTCTCCGATCAGTGCAACAAAAAGCACACCTTTTTTCACGAATCGGGTATCTGTAACAATATCACAAAATTTGTTTTGCTTTGTTTGAAGTACAACTGCCGCAAAAGCTGCCTGAACTTCAGAAAGGGTAAAGCTTGCCATTAGTGTTTCCCCCTAATTGCAGCACGAGCCACTTCTTTATCATCAAAATGGATCGTTTGGTCCTTAAGAATTTGATAATTTTCATGTCCTTTGCCCGCAATAATTACAATATCATCAACTTGAGCAATTTCGATCGCCCGAAAAATCGCCGTTTTTCGATCAATGATTTTTTCATGTGGTTTACCCGCTAATTCTTCTTGAACGCCCGCTTCCACTTGCGATAAAATAAATTCCGGATCTTCCGTTCGTGGATTATCAGAGGTTGCAATCACAACATCCGATAACTTGGCCGCAATTCGCCCCATAATTGGCCGTTTTGTACGATCACGGTCACCACCACAGCCAAAAACTGTGATAATCCGTTTTTTAGCAATTTGACGAGCTGTATGCAAAATGTTTTCCAAACCATCTGGCGTATGTGCATAATCAACAATCACACTAAAATCCTGTCCCTCATCGACTAGCTCAAAACGTCCAGGAACACTTGTAAACTTTTCCAAAGTCGCCTGAATAATTTGCGGTGCTATTTTTTCCGCTAAAGCCGCACCAACTGCTGACAATACATTATACACATTAAAAATTCCAGTAATTTTTAATTTTAAATCCATTGTACCAAAGACACCTGAAATTGTGAAATTAGCCCCTTTTGCCAAAACATTAATAGCACTTGCTCTCAAATCACTTTCTTTATGAATGGCATAGGTCAAGCATTGGCAGGTAGTATGTTCAAGCATAACAAGACTTGCCGCATCATCAATATTAATAACTGCCGACTTATTTTCCTTTGTCTGTCCAGCAGCACTAACAAGATCAAAAAGTCTCGCTTTAGCTTTGGCATAATTTTCCAAAGTCTTATGATAATCAAGATGATCTTGCGTTAAATTTGTAAAAACTGCCGTATCAAACTCACAGCCAATCACACGATCCTGCGCTAATGCATGTGATGAAACCTCCATCACTACATAATCCATCTTTGCCTTTGCCATATCGGCTAAAATGCACTGCAAATCAATGACATCTGGAGTCGTGTTATGAATTGGCTGAATTTCATCTTCAATCATAATCTGAATGGTTCCAATCAGACCAACTTTATAGCCAGCTTCACGTAAAATGGCCCGCAATACATAACTGGTCGTTGTTTTACCATTCGTTCCTGTAATACCAACCAATCTCATTTTGCGAGCTGGGTAATCATAAAAATAAGGTACCACAAGGTGCATAGCTGCTTTGACATCTGGTACGCGCACCACTGTAATATGTTTTGGCACAATAACATCTTTTTCAACCAAGACTGCAACTGCGCCATTTTCTATTGCCTGTGCGATAAATTTATGACCATCAACAGTGGCTCCTGATATACAAACAAACAAAGTATCTTGTGTCACCTTACGCGAATCATGCGCTATGGATTGAATCCTCGTATTTTCGTCGCCAACGACGCTAACCTCTGTCAATAATGCTGCCAATTCTTTTATTGTTTTACTCATCTAAAATTCTCCTCTAATCTCTATTGAAGTAGAATAATTTGATATATATAATATGAAACCGTATTATATTATAAACCGTATAGACATTTTTTTATAGTCAAAATTCAAAAATCTAATTTATTTTATTAAAAACAGCCTGTTAGCTATGAAAAATTTCAATAAACCTCAATACAGCAGCCAAAATCGGCTGCTGTATTGAGGTTTTTCATTAGTCTAAGAATAGATTTGATAAAGGCTCAAGCTTTATTGTGTCTTTTGTGAAGCAAAATACACTTCCTTGGGAACCACCATCCCCAAATCCTGCGTGGCAATCTGTTTAATCCGTTGCGGTGATTTCATATAGGCTATATCAAGTTTAAGCTGCTCATTGGAGCGTTCTAGTTTATCGGCCTGTGCCTTTATTGATACTAATTCGTAACCTCTACTCACATTTTCCGCACTGCGAATGATCGTAAACATAGCCATAATTGAAAGTAAAACTACCAACATAAAACATTTCGCGCGAAGGGTTGTATTTAATTTAGGCTGCGGTATCTCGACCGATTTAACAGCAGGTACTTCCTGGTAAAGCTCAAATTCTTCTTTTCGCTTTGCTAACATGTGCCCTTCCTCCCATTAAATGCTCTCATATATCTTTTTTTTCAGCAGTTCTTAATTTAGCACTCTTGGCGCGTGAATTTTGATCCAGCTCCTCAAGCGTTGCAACAATAGGTTTTCCAATGATTTTAATCTCCGGCTTATGATTGCAAACACAGATTGGCAATCTTGGCGGGCAGATACAGCCCTTTGCCAGTTCTTGTAACGTCTGCTTCGCAATTCGATCTTCTAACGAATGAAAGGTAATAATACAAATCCGACCACCGACATTTAGATGATTTACGGCTGAGCGAAATGCAGTTTCTAAAATTCCCAGCTCATTATTCACTTCAATACGAATCGCTTGAAAGGTCCTTTTGGCTGGATGCCCTCCTGCATTTTTTCGCACAGCCGAAGGAATTGCTTTCTTTATTAAATCAACCAGTTCCCCTGTCGTTTCAATCGGTTTTTCCCGGCGCGCTTCTACAATAAACTGTGCTATGCGTTTTGCCCAGCGCTCTTCTCCATAAACTTTTAATAACTTTTCAATGTTTTCTTCTTCATATTTATTAACAACATCATACGCCGATAATCCTTCCGCTGGATTCATCCTCATATCCAGTGGTGCATCTTGCATGTAGGAAAATCCCCGTTCTGCTGTATCAAGCTGATACGACGAAACACCTAAATCAAATAAAATCCCATCTACTTTTTCCACGGACAGATTTTGTAAAACAGCGGACAAATTTTTGAAATTATCATTGACGATATCAATATTACAATCAGCACCTGCCAAACGCTCTTTTGCTACAGCAATCGCCGTTGGATCTTGATCAATGCCAATCAATCGCCCTTTTGAACTTAGCTGTTTAATAATACGTTTTGAATGACCACAACCACCTAACGTGCAATCTACGTAAATACCATCTGGGTTTGTTACCAGATTATTTATAGTTTCTTCCATTAATACACTTATATGGTGAAATTCCACAGTAAACATCCTCTCATATACCTAAATCCGTTAATGTTTCCGCAATTGTCGTCACCATCGGATTAATTTCATCATTATATGCTTCCCATTGAACCTTATTCCAAATTTCAATACGATTTGATACTCCAATTAAAACCACATCTTTTTCTAACATTGCATAATCTCTTAAATTTCCTGGCACAAGAAACCGGCTTTGTTTATCACATTCCAATTGTCTTGCTCCTGAAAAGAAAAAACGAACAAAAGCACGAGCTTCTGGTTTTGAAAGCGGCAGCTGTTTTAATTTTTCCGATAAAATTTTCCATTCACTCTGGTGATAAACAAAAAGACAACGATCTAAACCTTTCGTGATAATAAACGTTGTTCCGAGTTCTTCACGAAAATCGACGGGCAATATGATTCGTCCTTTTACATCAACACTATGTAAATATTCCCCCATCAGCACCGTTCATCACCACCTTATCGTAAAATCAACCACTTTTCTCCACATTTCTCCACTTTCAATCACTTATTTTCTATTCTTTGTAAAAAAAAAAAAACCTTCTTTTTTAGAAGGTTTTTTGAATATTATGCTATATTTGAACATTTTGTCCTAGCTTTTAATCCATCCTAAGTGTTCAAAGATCGGAATATAGTGTAAACGCTCATAAAAGGACTTAAACGTATTTTCCGTATGAAAAATTGGTACTCTCTCTAAGGCATATATATTACTCGCTTTATCAACATTCCCATATTTAACCGTGAAAGCAGCACGATATCCAGCATCTTTTACCATTTGTGCAATATGAAGATTATAGGTACCAGTTGGATAAGCAATGTAGCGGGTATCTTTACCTAAGTGTTCATCAATAGCTTTTTTCGAATTTATAAGTTCTGAACGAACTTCCTCATCATTTAATTCAGTCAAAGATTTATGCTGAACCGTATGTGATTCAATACTGATACCATTTTTCTGCAACTCTTTTGCCTGCGCCCAGGTTATATAATTCGGATATCGATCTAAAAAATCGGTAATCACAAAAATGGTCGCCTTAAATCCATACTTTTTAAGCACAGGATACGCATTTTTATAATTATCTTCATATCCATCATCAAATGTTATAAGAATTGGTTTTTCTGGTAACTCTGTTCCATTTTCCAAATTATCCAGCAGCTGATCTGCTGTAATTGTCGTATACCCCTGCTCTTTTAAATAAGCCATTTGTTTTTCGAAATCAACTGGCGCGACCGATAAAGAAATCTTCATATCATCTACTTTATGATAGTTCAAAATTACAACACTTGTATCACTGGCACTCTCGGCAACAAGTTTTTGATCTAAAATTTTGGGACCAGGCAAAAGCAACGGAATTAAAACAAGTAACATCACTAAAATTATTTTTTTATATAAATAAGAAAATTTCATGAATCAAGCTCCTCTTTCCCCGAAATCACTTTAAAAATTTAAATAGAGTTCCACAAAAAAAATTTTGTCTCTGATATTTACGCAAGCACCATATACAAAGGCAAAGCATTGACCCTAAAAGACAGGTTATTTGACCAAAGTGTAATGTATCATTCGCCGGTGCTCCCAAATAAAGAAATCCACAAAAGAAACGGATGAGTGCCACAAAAAAAATGCTGCTTAAAAAGATGGTGCCCTGCTTAATATGATTGCGTCGAATTTGCAAAAAAGATAAGATAATGGCAGCAACAAAAACGAAAAACTGCGCAATGGCTTGGTATAAAGCAACTGGCCTAAAATATTCATACCCTTCAAAACCAGAAGGTCTAAAATCATATTCAATATATTGGACCAAACTATGATCATTCGGAATATTAATCGGCAATGGAGTTCCCACCGTAACCTGCAAAACAAAATGCCCCAATTGATCCAGCATGAGTGCAAAGACAATTGCGGGTACTAAAATATCCAGCCAAAACCAAAAAGATAGTCTTTTCGCTGAAGTATAAAGAAAAACAACTAATATAAACCCCAAAAAAGCGCCATAAATTGAAATGCCGCCATGCGCACATTGGAGGATTTCACTCCAATTATTCTGATAGTTGTCCCAGTGTAAAATAACCTGACCCAGTCTGCCAAATAAAAAACCTATGGGTATACCAAAAAGCAAAATATCAACCACTCTTGAAAATTCTTGTCCACGCAAATATACATTAATCCAAGTAATTATCATGCCAATAAGAATTGCAATCGTAATGATAATTCCATACCAATATACATTTACATCACCAATTGAAAATGCAACGATGCCCATTTGTAATCTCCCCTATATAAAAATAATACACGTCTAATATTGTACCTTTATTCATATAAAAATACTAGTTTCTTTTAAGAATAAGTGTTAAAAGAATTTTATTTATGATATAATTCTTTTTGTCAAAGTATTATAAACACAGGAGGATTATTTACCATGAATATTACAAAAGAAATGGGAATTATGGATGTTGTCCAAAAATATCCCGACACCGTTGATGTTTTTATGAATGCCGGTATGGGTTGTTTAGGTTGTGCTGCAGCTCGTTTTGAAAATATTGAACAAGGTGCGGGCGCACATGGTATCGACATCGACAGTTTAATTGACGAATTAAACAAAGTTGCTGCAAGTCATGACCTCCGGTAAACCGGAGGCTTGCTCAAGCCCTGGAAGGGCATATTACTAACATAAGCCCCTCAAGGGGCGTCCGAATGGTCTAACCAACGTTTTACTTTTTCGGGCGACCCCTAAAGGGGCTTTTTATTTATGCCTTTTGCTTCTTGCTACCCGTAAACGGGTCCACAAACTCTTTTAAACTCATTTGTTCTGTTATTTGATCTTGTTCTAGCTGATTCCTAATGTAGTTCTCTATCTGCTTTTTATTTCTTCCTACCGTA
>NZ_KB905860.1 GCF_000381065.1 Propionispira raffinosivorans DSM 20765
GCCAACCGAATGATTTTGTTTACGGTTTTCTTTGAGGCACCGCAGCTATATGCGATGTTCTGTTGGCTGAATCCTAATACGTGCAGGCGTAGGATTTCGCGATAGTGAGTCATAGAAATAACCTCCATAAAAATGAATTTACACCGAATGGTGTATAACTCCATTATAGGTCGAATTGGTTTCCATGACCGGAATCGCGGTTTCCAATTTTCCGGTAGGCCGGTTTCCTAAAGCCGGGCTGATGGTGTAGTTTGGACCATATTATTCAGCGGGATAGCAATATGATTGCCTAAACCCGTTTTCCCTTCCTTTTCACGGCGGTATACATCTTTCACAAAAAGCGCCCGATCGCTCACTTTTCCTTCTTTGTACAGACTCTCGGTTAATTCCCAGATTGCCTCTTCTTTGGTGGTCGCTTTCATGTCTAGATGAATCAAGTTTTCATTCACAATTTCCGTAAGATCCATCAGTGAATCCCTCCTATCTTTTTTATGCAAATCTTGCTCTCCCCCGAGTTCCCTCTCACCTCCTTATGTTGACAGAATTTTCCGATTTTAATTTCCAATTTATGGCCTGCGGACTTTTACCTGCAGGGCAATGTCAAAACCTAAAGCCTTAGCCAGCTTCTCTAACGTTTCAAGCGTTGGTATTACATTTCCATTTTCAATATTAGCTATATGCACTTGACTGACGCTGCTTTTCAAAGCCAATTCGTTCATGGTAAGATTTTGTGCCATACGTTCCTGTTTGATATACAGTACCAAGTCCCGTATCACGGTTCCTCACCTCGATGTTTTAATTTTCCTTATGGCAGGTACGGCATTCCCTCTTTAAGATTGCCTCATATTTTGGAAATTGAACCGTACCCTTAAAAACGTAGAAACTTTTACCTGCAAATTTGGCATTATTTATGTTAAAATAACGATAGTACATTAAAATAGGGAATTATAGAGTATGGATAGCACCGCTAAAAATTACCTTAAGAATCCTAGAACTTTGCCAAGAAAAAGGTCTTACGCTTAATAAATTAACTGATTTAGCTGGTCTAATAACGACCTCAATAATTTACCAGAATCCGTCAAATAAGAACTTGCTACAGTCAAAGCCTATGTGCTACATAAACACGGTATCAAAAATCCAAATGATACTAAATCATAAAATTTAAGTTTTTAAAGATACTTTATTTTGATGGTAGAGGAATATATATCTACCGTCTCGAACAGTAAAATTAAGGTTATTGAACTGATGACCTCAATGTATCAACCGCTTCATATAAACTATCTATACGGATGTTTTGCGACAAAATGTATCTTTATATTTTATATAATACAATACATTTTGTCGCAAGTCAATATTTTTCTACTCCGTTTCGTAGCAAAAAAATATAAATTTCAACTGATTTACTTTTATGAAATAATATTGGAGGAAAACTCATGTATGGCGATAGAATAGCAACATTACGCGAAGAAGCTCACTTAACACAACAAGAACTTGCTGATGAAATTGGAATCAAACGCTCTGCACTCTCCCATTATGAAAAAAGTCGACGTGAACCAACGTATGATGTGTTACAAAACATAGCAAACTTTTTTCATGTTACAACAGATTATTTACTAGAAAAAACCGATCTTCCAATAGTGAACAGCCCATCTACAGATACAGTAAAAAATAATGCTGTGATTTCACAACAAGCAATACATAAAAAACTCAATAAACTCTCAACGAAAAATTTAAACTTAGTGATGCAAATCATCGATGCCTTGTCGATAAACAAAAAATAAAATTGTGTGCAAAAAAGCGATATAGAGTTGGCGTGTAACTGCCAACCCTATATCGCTTTTTTGGTTTTTAGCTTTTACAATTGAGTAGTACGATGATTTACATTTTTTATACGACAAAATAAAATTCAGAGATGTATTTACACTACTCGCATCATCCCCAGTATATACTTCTAATATTTTTTACCACTTACAATCGCATTAGTATGTATTTCTGTTTCTCCTTTTTTATCTAAAATGAATTTTTTTACAACCCCAAATACCTCCAAGTGTCCTCCCCTATTTTCAATTACGCCATCGACTATACCATATATATAAACTTGTGCAGATGGACTAATATATACATCTCCATTTAATATGCCATTAACATCTAATCTTTTATTAGAACTAACAAATGCGTTACCATTCAACATACCGCTTATTTTAGTATCTTCATTAACCTTAATATCGCCCTCAACTAGATTCTTTATCTCAATCATAATCTTTCTCCTCTACTATTTTATATTAGATTAAATTTATAAAAATTAAACTCATTTCATCATCTTTTTGTAATGTTCCGCATAGCCAAGTTCTACAAAAACTAACCTAAAAGCTTCTTTGAAGCTAGCATAATCAAACTCTTTTAAATCAAAAACATTTTGCCCTTTTGAATGTGATTCTCTATTCATATATCTATAAAAAGCATCAAATCTTGTACTTCGCAGGTTTGGCTTTTGAAAAACATTAGAAAAATCTTGTTTCTCAACGAAGTTAAAAAAATACTCCATGATATTACGCATACAATTAGCTATTAAAGCTGAATGTTGATTCTCATCTTTAATAATATGCCAATATGCCTGATAATCATTTTGTATTTCTTCATATTTCATCTTTAGAAAAACACTACCATTTTTATTTTTAATGAGACGAAAAAGTTTTTGAGTTTTTTCTCGATCATCATGTTGCAAGCATGTAAGTTCATAGTAAAAATATAAACTATGTGTCAAAATAAAAATTTGATCATATTTATCAGTTCTTAAAAATTCATTATGAATTAGTCGACCTATATTGAATATATATATATGTGATAAACTTGAAATTGGATCATCAATCATAACAATTTTATTCGTACTAATCTGATCTGTAGTTCTCTCACCTTTACATAATTCAATAAAATATAAAAAACTAATAACCATCTTCTCACCTTCACTCAATGATTTAAAGACATTTTCTACTTCGTCTTCTCTTCTTAAGTGATATAATGCATCTTCTTCTGAATACTTTTCTATACTAAATACATCAATGCCAATATCGAGCAACCCTTGATTTATATTGCCAATTGCCTCATCAAGATTCACTGTTTGTTTCTGATTAAGAGTGAGCACCTTCTCTTGAGATTTTATTTCTTGTTTTATAGTACCAATCTCACCCTCTATGGTAGCTATTGATTTTTTAAAAAAAATATCATCTTTTTTTAAAGTTTCGATAACTGAATCATATTCCCATCGCATAAGTTGCCAAAACTTTATTTTTATTTTTTCTAATTCTTTCTGTCTGTTTGAAATTTTATCATTTAAAATTTTTATTTCTTCATTTATTTTTACAATTAACGATGCAAGTGCACGGCTCATTTCTTCCGAAGATTCGATTTCTATTTCAGCACTTGGTTCTTTGCATTTTTGTTTCATTTTTTGGATATTTTTCTCAACCACTCTTTGTAAACTATTAAATAACAATCTCAAATCTTTTTCATGCTTTTTCCCTACAAAATTATTTAAATAGATCTCTAAACTTGATATTATTTGAGATTTCAAATGATATTCTTCTAAGATCTTATTTATTTTTTGAATATCTGATTGATAACTCTCATCAAAGTAGTCTTTAATACTATTCAGTAATTCATTATTCAGCGTTTTGTTTTGACAAAATGGACATACCCTATCGTCGTCCTGCATTTGAACATATTTTAAGCCTTCTTGCACCCAATCTGAATTTCCCAACTTATCTATAACTTCAGACACTGTACTATTCTTATTTCCTACAATGATTTTTGAAAAAAGTTTTGCCCCCTCAAGTTCACTCATATCGAAAGCAAAGTTAGGTACATATGAATAAAAATCATCACCATCTTGTAACATTTTTGCCTGTTCTTTCAAATCATCAATTGTATACTTAGGCTGTAGATCAACCTTTTTAATATTGCCAATGTGATCGGATAAAGCTTCTTTTCTACTCTTTAAATTAGTTAAACAATATGCCAGTATTCTATCACCACCAGAATATTCTATTTTTATTTTCCAAATTTTATTTTGAGCATTTTCCACTTGCTTAACATGTGTTTTTTGTAATAATTCTTTACTTTCTTCTTTTTTTCTTATTTTCACATTTAACTGCTTTAATTGAAGTTTTGCTTGTTCTATATTAATTTTTGCTTTTGCATTGGTTTTTGACAAAGTAAAAATACCCTGTATATCTTCTGTCTCATAAAAATTATCATTAATAAATCTTTGGTTATATACTAAAACATCATCTATGTCAGCTAACCCGTCAACACTACAAGACGCATATTTTGAATCATTCATATTATATAGATAATTCGATAATGTACTTTTCCCAGTACCATTTAATCCATAAATTAAATTTATTTTTTTATCGGTTAACAATTCAGCTTTCTGCTTATAACTAGCTATATTTTCCATGACAATTTTATTAATCAAAGTTATTCGCCTCTTCAATACGCCAACAATGACGCTTCTTTTTTGTCATTTTTACTAAACATTATATTTTCCACAACGCAAAAACAGACGACTGAAACCATACTATCTAGCCATTCAGTCGCCTTATAAAAATCTTACGATATAGTAAATTTTGTTTCTCCCAATGGATTTCACCATTTGCCAAGCATCTGCCATTTCGTCACTTCTTTTCGTATTGATTGCCGTGCATTTTCTTACAAAAATCGAACAGTTCCATACTTTAAGCGTTACAAGAATTCTTGATGTCGACATAAAAATCAACAAAACTTACATTTTTAAATTTATTCAAAATAATTAATTTTCATACAATTATAAACCTTTTGTCCTATGAGTTCAAGTAAACACAATAAAAAACTACCATTAATCTTTTTCACGAATAATATATAGATCAAAGGTTGTATATATTAAAACAATAGCGCCTTATTATTCACTTATAGATTACAATCAGAATTCCTTAATGTTGGTGCATTTTTATCCCCTTCTGAAAGAATAGGTTTTAAAATATTAAACGCAATGTTAAGGTCAGGATCTGCATATGTGATCGTTCGTGATAACGCTGCATCAAAATAATTATCAATTTGCATAACAACTTGAGTGTCATCCTCTAAAGATAGAAAAGCGTGTCCAAAGCCTGCGGGGATATATATTTGCTTTCGGTTTTGAGCCGATAATTCGACAGAAACCCACTTTTTATAAGTAGCTGAATTTCGTCTTAAATCTACTGCAAAGTCAAGCCCACTCCCTTTAATACAAAATAAAAGTTTGTTTTGCGCTCTGGGATGATTTTGAAAATGAATTCCATACAATGTTCCTTTTTTTGAAGGACAATTTAAAATTTCTTCAACAAATTCCGTATAAATGCCAACTTCTTCTAATTGTCTTTTTGAAAAAAGTCGATAACCAATCCCCCTATTGTCTTCTTTTGTATCATAATTTAAAACACATACTTCTTTTAGATCTAAATGTGTCAAATGTATCATAACTACCCCGCCTCCCTTTCTAACTTACAAATTTAGAGAACTATTGCCTGTATCAACAGGCATAAATTTACATGCATTTCCCACAACACAAAATTAGATGACTCAAAGAATATTATTTATTCATTCAATTTGAATTAATTTATTTGCCAAAGTAATCACAAAAAAATGAAATAACAGCAAGTAAAATCAAGCAGGAATCTCTGTATATCTTTATAATACATACAGAGTGATCAAAACGAGGTGAACATCAAATGTATGAGTGGCAAAAACAAATTCAAATAATTGTTGATGAAATTGACAAATGTATTAAAAATTATAAGGATGAAGCCTTAACATTACGCTTTCTTTCTCGCAGTCTGGGCTATTCCCAATTTTATACAACGAGAAAGTTCAAAGAAATATCAGGTATGCAATTCAGAGATTATCTGCGGCATAGAAAATTAGCCTTTGCATTAAAAGAGGTACGAGATAGTAAAAAAAGCTTTTTGGATATTGCTTTTGATTATGGTTTTTCGTCACATGAAGCTTTTACCAGAGCTTTCAAGGGAACCTACGGTATAACTCCAAGTGCATACCGAAAAAGCCCTAAGCCTGTCGTTCTTCGTACAAAAATAAACCCTTTTGATCGCTACTTTTTCGGATTTGGAGAGATTGGTATGATGAAATCTACAGATGATGTTAAAATTTATTTTGTAACCATTCCCGCGCACAAATTTTTGCACATTAAAAACTATGAGAGTAATGGGTATTGGGATTTTTGGCAAAAACAAAGTCTTATTCCAGGGCAGGACTACGAAACAATTTGCGGCTTACTCGATAGTATCAAGGGCAAATTAGATGACGATGGTGGAAGCGAAGCGAACAGCAGCAGCGGTCAGATCATGGCATACATTAATGATCCGGACGGCAGACTCTGTGATTGGGGTATTCCACGTACAGAGTGTTATGGTGTACGTCTTCCTGCTGATTATAAAGGCGAATTACCCGAACAAATGCTTCTGATTGATGTTCCCTCCGCCGAGTATATTGTTTTTGAACATGGCCCATTCGATTATGAGCAAGAAAATCGTAGTGTAGAAGAAACGATGGAAAAGGCAATGGCAACTTTTGATTTTGCAGGTACTGATTACTGCTTTGATACTTCCCCCGGTAGAATAATTTACTTTTCATTTAATCCTGAGCGGTTTTGGAAATATATCCGACCTGTACGAAAGTAAAATCATTATTTTTCCAAACAAAACTAAAATACAAAGGAAAAAAGTAACTTTTAAAAACACCCATATCAAGTAAATGAAAACAATATGCTTTAAGAGACTGTAACGATTCCGCTCTGGTCTTATATTGTCACACCTGATATATGTTTTGTTGAGTCTGCTAGACTTATACATTTCACAGTTATTAATTTTTACATATAAATACAAAATTCCTGCAACTTGTTAAAATATGTTACAGAAATTCCGTCCCTTCTAGATTTTTATCTTTTATTACAAGCATTTTTCGCCGTTACCAATGATACTTCGCTTCCTGTCTAATATTAAACGTCAAAAAAAGGTTATTTGTCTATTATCGTAAAAATTGAATTTACATGGTGGAGGCGTGCCGTGGCCCTACACCCCACCTTTTTAACTATGTCAAAGTCATCGATTGATCATTGTTCCATAACATGGCATCAATGGCAGCACGAATATCCACTACTAAAGAACACTGGCTTATTTTCTCGCTTTGCTTTTTCAAATGCTTCATCGCACCAAGGATACCAATCTACTGTATTATAGGCATGTTGGAGAAGATACGGGCTCTTTTCCTTTATCAAACGATTAGGCTTTTTGTCCACGAAATCACCCCTATGTATTAGTTACATTACATGGCACGTTCATGATTAGTATATACAAAAAAGTATCAGCATTACGCCAATACTTTTATTAAAAAATTTACCCCCTTAGAGGCTTTTCCTTAAATACTGAATATGTTTTCTTTACATTGAATCCAGCATATTTATCTTTGGAATAATCAAACCTGGAAATTATTAATGTTTCTTCATACTTTATAATTTAACATTTTATGTAATTCTCTAAATCTCTCTAAAAACCCTTTACAATTTCTATCTCTTGAATATCCCTTATTTTTTGATAAAAGAAATTCCTTTAATAATTGGCAATATATCGTTTTTATAAAATAATCCTCATATATTTCAAAACTATATTCCAAAAATATATCCTCTTCTTTTGCTTTATAGTAATTTTTCAATTGTTTCAAATTAATGTTCAATTTATGATGTTCTTTAGAGTTTCTATTTATTATCCATAAAATACTTCCTGGTTCCTCATACCAAATTATTTTTATTTCATTTTCTCTATTAACCAACTTAATTAATCCATCAATCAAATCGTAAGTTGGGTCTGAAAAAACATGAGTAATCAGAAATTCTATTGCAATATTATTACAAACTACTTCACACTCTGTCCAACCATGTTTCTTGATTGAATAATGAAATTCAAATTCTTCAATAAAACCAAAATCTCTATTATTGTCTTTTTCATC
Organism: Propionispira raffinosivorans DSM 20765; assembly: GCF_000381065.1. GTDB lineage: Bacteria > Bacillota > Negativicutes > Selenomonadales > Selenomonadaceae > Propionispira > Propionispira raffinosivorans. The sequence goes on from NZ_KB905860.1 coordinate 8,035, forward strand.
AAATAACCCCATTTTTTAATACCTCGTATTATTCATATATTTTAGATGCAAGCAATATACACCCCATTAATTTCCAGATGCCATTTTTGATGTATCAATATTGCATCTCACATCCATATCTTCTTTTCATGATTCAGTTTTACCATTTATTCGAGGTCATTGCCACCTGCATATAAATCAATGTCAATATCTAATCCTAAATCGATAATTTCTTAATGATTTTCTTATCAAAATGAAAACCCCACATCTCATCTTTATATCCATAATATGTAACCTGTATTTCAACAGATGCAACATCTGAAAGCTTGCTAATCTCTTCTTTATAGGGTAACAATCTATTTAATAAATTGGTTAGCTTATCTTCTACTTCTCCAGTCTTTTTTTCTATAGGTTGATATATAATTCCGCTTTTCTTCCTTTTTCCACCAAACTTTGTTTTATCGTTTATATTCCATCTTTCAGTTGGCTCAAACCCTAAATAACCAACTAATTCTTCAGTACAAGAATTTCTGAACAAGCAAATAATCAAACTCTATTTCCTGCTGACATACCCATCCAATTTACTTCTAGGTTTTCAACATAAATTACAAAATAGAAATTTTCTTTTTTTATCGGAAAGTAAACAGCCGCTGTGTTTGCATCTCTGTCTATTTCAACATCATCAATCTGAGGGATATTGTTAGAAAAGCATCATTCATTCGCTTGCAAATATTGTTTAGTTAATTCAAATGTTGGATTTAATACTTCATTAATAGCAATTTCTTTTAATCTACTAATATCCATCATATCTCTTCTTTCCACAACAATTTAGAGAAAATTATTTGTGATTAAAGCTCCAGTCTACAAATCTGAGTTATTTGCCATTAAATATACTATCGATAGAATCGCGCCAATAATTGACTATCCAGTTATTATATTTATGATACATATAAGCTAATTTATCCGATGAATTCGAATAAACAATACAGCCTCTATCATCGTACATATGAAATAAAATGTCTTTCTCAAGATTAATGAAATAAACAGCTTGGCTGATTGATGGTTCCCGTCCTTGTTCATAATGTGCAATACCTTTAAGTATTTCTTTATACGGAATTCCTCCTAAACGTTCATACAATAACCTGACATTGTATTCTTGCGTAATTTGTACTGTGTTACCCATTTCATCAATATCTTCATCAACTTTGTACAAAACCTTTTCCTCAAGAACATGGTTTGCAAGCAAACGATATATATAGTTTGGTGTTGTATTACCAAACATTGGGTCATTTATTATATCCCAATCCTGAATATAAATATATATATCATCTTCCGCATCAAATAAATCTTCAAATATTGAAATCACTCTTGTCATTACTTGATTGATTCTCTCCTCAGAACCATTTTTAAAAGGTTCACCTAGTTCATATCTTATATTAATTTCATTATGTAAGTTAGGAAAATTCTCATCTATATATTTAAACAAATTATCTTTCATTTGATTTCTCCTATTAAAAAATTACGCTTACCTCCGAACCTATAAAAACATTATAAATGTCCATTTTGGGTACAAATAATCAAATCACTTAATGACCCCATTCCACCGTAAGCAGAAATATGATGATGAACAGACTTTTCATTTTCCCATTCATCTAAATCTTTCTCAATCCATTTTGCTCAATAATGCACTTCTGTTTGCTCAAAAATAAATTTCAAAGCACGTAACGATTGACAATAATGTATTTCAATATCATTTCTGTTAAAGTTCATTTTAATTACCTCCGAATCATTCCCATTCCTAATTCCAATATTAAACAAAACTGCATATTAATCCTGCAAATATAAAAATCAGCACGCAAATGCTGATTTTTACTAAATGTATTATAATATAAATAAAGTCTAAGTATATGGGGGCAAAAATGAAACCGAACTATTCTAATTATGGGTTGTCCATTTCTATGGGAAAACTTTTGAGAAAAGAAGTTGAAACACAACTAATAAATGATTTAACAAAATACGGTATAGATAATAACGAGCTACTTTTTGATTGGTCTGATAGTTGTATTGAAGGCCGTTGTGCAAACTATTTAGATGGTTCAGTTGACTGTTTTTCTGTAATAAAACTATTTGATACAAATGATAATTTAATTGTTGACGGATGGATGGACTTTATATCTGAAAAATCTCACGATATCTTTATCGTATACTGGGACTTTCTAAGTATCTACGAAAATAAGAAAAGATTAAAAATAAAAGAGACTCCAGGAATTCCATCTCATATCATTGAAATATTGCCAGCTAAATTAAAAGAAAATTTTGCGCTCTGGGATGGAAATGTGCATGTTCGTTGCAAGCAAGTTTATCCTTAACGGCCCAAATAGCAGTATCGGTGTCATGTACTGAAAAGCAGTAGCGCTCGTATCGGCAGTTCGCTACTGAGCATACAAATTATTGGTCGCTTCCACTACTTTGCCTGATGCGCTATTTTATAGATATTATCAGCACAGTTGAGAGCTTTGAACGGTGTGTTTTTAATATTCGATTGCAAAACAGCGGTATGTAAAAATGATTGCTTTTTTGCAAGAAAAGAACTATACTTTATATCATAATTAATAACGTAAGCGTTCACGTAAGCCAACGCACTGTTTGCCATGTGGCAGATGGTGCGTTTTTTTTGTACCATTTTACTAGGTGGTTTATAGTCTAAGGGGGTCATATGTCTCAAGTATCATTAAAGCAAAGTCTCGCAAAACTTGGTTTTGCAATTTTTCTCACCTATTTATCCGTCGCGATGGCACTTCCTGTTGTTTCTGTATTCGTAACAGAAGAGCTCAAACTTCCTAACTGGTTAGGGGGAGCCGCTGTCGGTGTCTCCTTCGTTGCAACGATTCTTTCCAGAAAGCACGCGGGGAATTTTGCTGATGCAAAAAGCAGCAAAAAATGCTTTATGCTCGGCTTTTTCTTCTACATGGCTGCTGCACTTGTTTGCATGGCTGCCGATACAAGTGGAATGAGTGCCTCAATCGCATTCGCAATTCTTATCGCAGGACGGCTCCTGCTCGGCATAGGAGAAAGTATGGCAACCGTCGGGCTTCTAAGTTGGCATTTCTCACGCCTCGGCCCTAGCCAGTCAGGAAAGATACTCTCGATTTTGGGGATGGCAATGTACGGTACATTTGCATTAGGCGGTCCTGTGGGACTTACACTCTATAAGTATTTCGGTTTTAGTTCGGTCATGCTAGCGTCATCCATTGTGCCAATTCTCGGCGTTATCATGTTTCTCACCTCTCCTGAAGTTGTTCCTCATAAAACTACCGAAGCGAAAAAATCGTTTCTCAATCTTTTGGGAACAATCTGGAAACAAGGATTTGCCGTTATGCTTCAAGGAGTCGGTTTTGCGGTTCTCGGAGCGTTTATCTCGCTTTATTTTAAAGATCAAGGATGGCCATATGCCGGTGTCGGTCTTTCGTTATTCGGAATCGGATTTGTGATAAGCCGGATTCTTTTCGGTTCTCTACCCGATAAAATTGGAGGAGTAAAAGTCGCTCTCGTTTCGCTTGTAGTTGAAACGGTTGGGCAAAGTTTACTCTGGCTTGCACCTCATTATAGTCTTGCATTGATTGGTGCTCTACTTACCGGTCTCGGCTGTTCAATGATATACCCGGCTATGGGTGTAGAAGTTATAAAGATGGTTAGCCCTGAACAGCGCGGCACCGCTTTCGGAGGATTCTCAATGTTTCAGGATATTGCTTATGCCTTTTCTGCACCGATTGCGGGCCTTCTTGCCGATAAATTTAGCTATTCTTCAACCTTTCTTTTCGGTTTTATTGCTGGAGTCGTTGGTATTATTATAGTTCGTTCAATGCGCATCAACAATTTGCCAAGCAACAGTACCGCGAATTAGCATTCTCGGTATTGTTGCTTTGACTCTTGCGTTGATTTTCGTCCGAGAATACGGCAATTGAACATGTCTTCCCGTACATGGCATTAAAAATCACATTTTTCAGGCTCTGATCCCATACGTTGTATGGTTTCGAGTCTTTATCAATGTACTTCCATGACATTCCAATCTGCATAATTGAATCAAAAAATAGACATTAGACAATCATTTGCCTAATGTCTATTTATATTGGCATCAACAAAATTATTATCTGTAAGCCCCAGACACCCCAAAGGTACTTGTGCCCATTCCACTAATAAAAACTTATAATACCTCTATATTTGAGTTAGGTGTTGTTTTTTTGTCTTTTAAGTAGCTTAAAAGTGACTTTCTTCCCGTTACACATTAACCAATTACTACTGTTTCCATTGAAAAAAGCGAACCCACAATCACAGCATTTTTTGCATTTTTTGCTTTTTTCTATAGCGCATTCTCTAAAATTTTTCGGCTCACATCCAGCGAAAGATCTTGAGTTTCTGAGAGTGCGGTCATGCCATGCGCCTTTAACTGTTTAATGATAACCAGTAGTTGATCTTTGCCAATATTATAGTCGGACAGCCGTGTTTTTACGCCTAGGCTTTCAAAGAATTCACGCGTTTTTTGTATCGCTGAATTTATTCGAACAGCTTCGCTTCCTTCCGTTATGTTCCAAACACGTTCGGCATATTGTAGAAGTTTAGCATGTTTTTGCTCACGGCGGATTTCCAGCAATGACGGTAATAGGATGGCTAATGTTTGCCCGTGATCAATGCCGTATAAGCTGGTCAATTCATGTCCAATCATATGAGTTGCCCAGTCCTGCGGAACACCTGCACAGATTAATCCGTTGAGTGCCAGTGTTGCGCTCCAGACCAGGTTGGCACGCGCATCATAATTTTCCGGTTCGGCGATTGTGTTTTCACCTATTTCGATCAATGTTTGCAGGATACCTTCCGATATACGATCCTGAATTCTGCCATCTACAGGATATGTGAGATATTGCTCCGTCGTATGTACAAAGGCATCAATTACGCCGTTTGCTACTTGGATCTTGGGTAGTGTAAAGGTGAGATTTGGATCCAATACCGAGAAACGAGGAAAGACTAATTCACTGAAAACCGGGTATTTACCTTGTCCGTAACTAATTACACCACCGCAGTTCATTTCTGAACCGGTAGCGGGTAGTGTCAGTACGGTACCAAGTGGAATCGCTGTTTTTATAGTATCCGGGCCAATGGGCGTAAAACCGTAATGCAAAAGATCAAGTGGTTCTCCTTCGTATGAAGCGGCAAGAGCAATGAATTTTGTTCCGTCAATGACAGAACCGCCGCCGATAGCAAGTAAAAAATCAATGCGGTTATGGCGCACTGCCTCTACGGCTTTTAACAGGGTTTCATAATGAGGATTTGGCTCTATACCTCCAAAGTAATGAATTCTTCTGTTTCCCAGTGCGGTTTTTACTTTTTCCAGCGTCCCGTATTTTTTTGCACTTTCGCCTCCATATGTAATTAAAACATTTGCGTCGGCTGGAATAAGTTGATCAATGTTGTTAAGCATGTCCTTACCAAATAAAATGCGCGTTGGATTATAAAAATTAAAATTTAACATAATAAGCACTCCCCTTCTATATATATAAGGATAAAGCATTATAGAAGCTCTAAGTCAAGAATATTTTTATAGTAAGAAAACAAAAACAATAAATCCGCGCGATATCTTAGATATCATAGCAACTGCGATATATAATTCGTACTTAAAAATCCAAATTTATCGCGTATATTCTTGTTGGAAAATTCATTCTATGATAATATCTACATAGAGTCACTCTAAGATATCCTTTCGATTAGGAGATGAATCAATGGCAATTTCCATCAAGCAATTTGCAAAAGAAACAGGTGTTTCCGAGTATACTTTACGTTTTTATGAAAAGGAAGGCGTATTGCCTTTTGTAGAGCGTGATAAAAATGGCAATCGAATCTACAACGAACAAAATTTCGAGTGGATATACTTTATTATATCTTTGCGCGAAACAGGTATGCCTCTTTCGGAAATCAAAAGGTATGCGGAATTATTTAAACAAGGGGATAGTACAATCTCGGAACGCAAACAGATGATGCTGGAGCATAAAACAAAAGCAGAGGAACAACTGACGCAGATTCTAAAGCATCTGGAAAGAATCAACTATAAGCTAGCATTATATGATGTAATGGAAAAGACAGTTAAATTCCCATAATCCAGGTTGGTTTACTCCATATAATTATTGTTCGGTCTTAATGATGGATACAATAATAGCACTTATTGTTCAAATATAAAATGTTACTTTGATGGATGTGGCACCAATGGCATGTAATAGACTGCCTCAAAATCAGTCGCCAATCAACCAGTTTCTAATAGGGCACTAGCTATTACTAGGAGCACATCTGTCACTTTGTTTTAAATTACTACAATTATGTATGGATTCCCTTGAAAAATCCACAATTGACAGAATAATTAAATTATTATAACATTAACTCATCTCACTGAATGCATTCAATTAAATAGGGGGAGTATACAGTGCAAAAATATCAAAAGTTATTCGAACCAGTAAAAATAGGTTCCATCGAAATTAAGAACCGTTTTGCCATGGCTCCAATGGGCCCTTTGGGCCTCGCAGACTCGGAAGGCGGCTTTAATCAGCGGGGTGTCGAATATTATACGGCGCGGGCACGTGGCGGAGTAGGCCTTGTTATTACAGGCGTTACCTTTGTTGATAACGTAATCGAAGAACACGACGTCTGTCATGTTCCTTGCTCTACTCATAATCCTGTTCATTTTATCCGTACCGCCAGAGAAATGACGGAACGTATCCATGCCTATGACGGCAAAGTCTTTCTTCAACTAAGTGGCGGATTTGGCAGGGTAACCATTCCTACAAATTTAGGTGATCATCCTCCGGTTGCACCATCTCCTATTCCTCACCGCTGGCTTGATAAAGCCTGCAGAGAATTAGCTGTTGATGAAATTAGACAGATTGTACATAAATTCGGCGAAGGCGCTTACAATGCCAAAAGAGCTGGCTTTGACGGTGTCCAAATTCATGCTGTACATGAAGGATACTTAATCGATCAGTTTGCCATTGCCTTTTTCAATCAGCGTACTGATGAATACGGCGGTTCTTTAGAAAATCGCCTGCGTTTTGCCAAAGAAATCGTCGAAGAAATCAAAAAAACCTGTGGAGCAGATTTTCCGGTAACGATGCGTTACAGTCCTAAAAGCTTTATCAAAGATTGGCGTGACGGAGCGCTTCCAGGGGAAGAATTTGAAGAAAAAGGCAGAGACATCCCTGAGGGAATTGAAGTAGCCAAGCTTCTAGCAGCGTTTGGTTATGATGCCCTTGATATCGATGTAGGCTCCTATGATTCCTGGTGGTGGAGTCACCCGCCTATGTACCAGGCAAAGGGTCTTTATATTCCTTATGCTAAGATTATAAAGGACGTAGTAGATGTGCCTATTATCTGTGCCGGGCGCATGGATAATCCTGATTTAGCATTAGGTGCAGTAGAGGATGGCGCTTGTGATATGGTAAGTCTTGGGCGTCCCCTACTAGCTGACGAAAGCTATGTAAATAAGTTGCGTAGCGGAAAAACAGCTAATATTAGACCATGCTTGTCCTGTCAAGAAGGCTGCATGGGACGTATTCAGGAGTTTTCTTCCTTAAATTGTGCGGTCAATCCTAGAGCTTGCCGGGAAAGAGAAACGGAGCTTATGCCGGCACTGAAAAGCAAAAAGGTACTGATTATAGGTGGTGGAGTAACAGGCTGTGAAGCAGCCAGAGTTTTAGCCCTTCGCGGACATAAACCCGTAATTTATGAAAGCACCGGGCGCTTAGGCGGCAATTTGATCCCAGGCGGTGTGCCAGATTTTAAAGAAGACGACCATGCTTTAGTCGATTGGTATGAAACTACGTTAAAAGAACTCAATGTGGAAGTTCACCTCAATACTAAAGCTACCGCTGAATTGATCCGTAAAAATCAAATAGATGGGCTAATTATTGCCACAGGCTCCAAACCAAAAATGTTTAACCTTGGCGATAATAGTAAAGTTTACTCTGCTGCCCAAGTGTTGCTGAAAAATGTGGATGCTGGCAACAAGGTCGTAATTGTTGGTGGCGGACTTGTTGGCTGCGAGCTAGCTCTTTGGCTGGCTGATCAAGGGAAAAAGATTACAATCGTAGAAGTACAAAATAAGTTGCTGGCAATAAATGGTCCACTGTGCCATGCTAACTCGGAAATGCTGAAAAGATTGGTTCCCTTTAAAGGCGTGGAAGTACTAACATCCGCTAAAATCATAAAAACTACAGACAAGGGTGTCTTGTTGGAAGTCAACAACCAAACAGAAGAACGCCCTTGTGACAGCGTAATCCTAGCTGTTGGGTATAGCTCTGAAAATTCTCTTTATAATGAACTTAAGTATGAATTTTCCGATATTCATGTAATTGGTGATGCCCGTAAAGTTTCAAATATCATGTATGCCATTTGGGATGCCTTTGAAGTAGCCTCAAGAATGTAACCCCTTATAATTTAAATATCCCCTGGTAAGATCTTTTGCTTATCAGGGGATATTTGTGTGCTGCTATTCTTTTATTTATTGAAAATGAAATTTGAATTATATATAATTAGGCTAATTGTAAAAAGCCCCAAGCAGTTCCTATACTATATGAGGTGAAAGTTTATGACAAAATTGACGAGCCGGGCGAAACAAGCTGAGGCGTCAAAAATGCCGTTACCTTGACAACAAGTCAGTTGGTAACGGCATTTTTGACGCTTATTGAATAATGATCACCCAGCTAATCTAGAAGCACTTCAACCTGTACAATTGATATAAAATATTATACTGGCTGGTCTGAACTACTAGATAGCACCACAGTTTCGGCTTAGTTTTTTTCTACATTTTTATTAATGTTACGTCCGATTCCTTTACTAGCCATACTGTTGCTGTCTACAAATTCTATCCACGTAATCAAATTTTATGCCTCAATTTTAATATTCTTTTCCTGAAAAACTTGTTTTACAACATGTAATGCATTTAAAGTTCTTGGTAAACCAGCAGGAAGTGAACAGTGGACAATAGTTTCAACTATCTCTCTAGGAGCAAGTCCAACATTTAAGCCAGCATAAATATGCGTGCTAAGCCAAGACTCGCAGCCTCCCAATGTCGTAAGAGAAGCAATTAATATAAGCTCTCTTTGCTTAAGACTAAGACCATCCCTGCAAAAAATGTCCCCGAAAGCAAATTCAATAATGTGTTTACCAAATCCAGGTGCTATTTCCTCTATAGACTGAATTGCCGCTTGATTCCCCTCGCCAAATACTTCCGCGAATGTTTCTTGCCCTTTTTGAAATTTATTATCCATTTCTTTCAACTCATCCTCTCTATATATTTATAGTTACACTATACAGAAAGGACCTAAAAATTTCATTAACCTATGTTAATGAAAACAAAATTCATATAAATTCTGCTCAAAGACACTGGTAAGACTGTGGTAAGCGGTAAATTATTAAGCTATGTTAATTTGATTTTATATGCGTACGAATTCTGCTCAAAGACACCGGTGATACCCCGACATATGAGGCAATATGAGATTGCTTTATCCGATGCTCTAAGCTGGGAAAATCTTGTAGAAAGTTAAAATATCGAGTTTCCGCATCTGCTAGTAACAACTGCTTGATTCTACGTTCTTCAATTGTATGTACATGTTCGATCTCTTTCGCAAATATTTCTTGCCAACAAGGATGTGATAAACACTCCCGTTGTTCTACCCGATCAATCTTTAACACAGTTGAGTCTTCTAAAGCTTGAAAATAATAGTCGGACTCCTTTTTCACAAAATCCTTATCAACAAGTGATCGGCTATTCGCCGTCATAAAGTCATTTTCCTTAAAAAAATGTTTTGTGAATTCCGCCCCTGTATCATCAACATGAAATCCTCGAAAAACCCCCGAAATTATAAAACCAAGCCAAGGTTCTAGGTCCCCCGCTTTGATGAAATACTCACTTTTTTTCACTTCTACAGGGTGCGCAACAGTAATGAATTTGATCAATTCATCGTCAGGAACACTCGCATATGTGTTTATGGCCTTAGATAACTGGATAATATAACTTTCACTCATTATTAAGTACTCCAATCCCCAATTAGATCAAATAATTCTATAGCTCTTCACCAAGGCAGTAACCATTATATTTTTTTAGTAAACGGTTGTAAATTCACTTTCGTCTTAATGCATTATAGATTTTTGCTGATTCGGTTGCTATGAAATCACTAGAATACTCATGATCGGCTGTAACGGTATAGAAGCTGATTAATATGGGATCATGCCCATCTTGAACGACACCCACATCACAAAGTACTTGGTCTAATTCCCCCACTTTATGAAGAACTGGGGTCATCATATAACGTGGAATTTCATCGTGAAAAATTGAATTAGCTAGTTCATACTTTAACGTTTCATTTTTGTCTTTATCCAGATACTTATCCGTATAAATTTTTTCGAATACTTTTGCCATTTCGTAAGGTGTCGTTACACTATGATAATTATACTTTTTAAAAGCATCCTCACTATGAATTTGTGTCTGACGAAGATGGAGATCTTTAATCACCTTATTCAACGCATCTTTCTGATTGGCATCCATCTCATCTAGTAGACTCTGAAATGAATCATTGTCACTAATTGTCATCATTAATTTTATTTCTTGGTCATACTCACTGGTTTTCTCTATTCCAGCATTGGGATAGAGGTATTTGTATGTAGCCAATGCCACAACTAATTTACTGGTGGAAGCTGTAGGGAAAACAACATCTTGATTAAACGCCATAGTTTTCCCAGTATTTAAGTTTTTAGCAAAAAATCCTGCCGTCCCACTAAAACCTTTTAAATCGTTCTTTATTTCCTTTTCGAATGAAGACGCCGCTAAAGCAGTTGTACTAAAGATAGTTAGTACAACTAATACCGCAACAATTATTTTTTTCATTTTCATTTAGTCACCTCCATGAAAAGTATTTTATTCATTATTATACCACTGTGGCTCATTATTTTCTGCAAGTCTGTATAAATTATACCTCCAAGCCCCTTATGTCGTTCAGTCGCCTTATAAAAAACCTACGATATAGTAAATTAAAGGTTTCTACGGATTAATCTTTTGTCTCTGGCATAATTCAAATGACTTTAGCAATCAACTGAACAAGATTAAAATACTTTCCGCCCTCAGCCTTCATCATTTTGATGTCCTCAGCGACAATGGGATGATCCCCTGTTTGCCATTCTTCCCATGCCTGTCTGCAACAGGCCATTTCGCGACTGTCTACCATTTCAATGCCCTCAGTTCTCTGCCACAAATCTTTCCACCAAGCAAGAGAGTGCAGGGTTCTTTCCATCTCACTATTCCAAAAAGGCTGCATATCATCGGGAACATTTTTCCCAAATTCGTATTTTAAACCGGGAATAGCCACAGCAATATAGCCGCCCTTTTTCACAAAAGGAAGGAGCGACGGTAGCATCTCCTCTGTATCACCAAAATAGTGGTAAGCATCCACGGTAAACAGCAGGTCAAAATATCCGTTTGCGAAAGGCAATCCTTTGGTCGCGTCTACTGAAATCGGAACAGCTTTATCGTCAAGCCCGATCGCTTTGAAACGTTCATAGTTTTCAGTCGGTGAAATCCACAAGTCGGCGGCAAAAACTTTTGCGCCGTATTTTTGTGTCAGCAAGAGCGTGGAAAGACCACACCCACAACCGAGGTCAAGTATACGCATATTCTCATTGATATTTAGGTATGACGCTAATTCCTCTGCTACTCGCATGGCATTAGGCCCCATCATGGAAGCTTTCAAAAATTCCATGTTATTCTCACTGGAAATAAATTGATTTGTAAATGTGTACATACTATTCTTCCTCCAATAATCTTTTATCTTACTGCTATAAATCAATTATAGGAGTTGTATTATGACAATGCACCCTGTAAGATATTTCAGAAACAAAAAAGCGACACGGCAAAATCACCATGTCGTTCTCACTTTTCATATAAAACTGCATTTAAAGATTCTAACGCTTAACAATTCCCCGTAAAATCAGTTACATTACATGGCACGTTCCTAATAGTATATACAAAAAAAGTATCAGCATTACGCTAAAACTTTTTTAAGAAATAATAAAATATCTTTACTGGCTATAAGAGTTGATTTATTATTATAGTTCTTCGAAAATTGGTTGGCAAAGCCATGCTTACCATATATTTTTATAACCTTGGTATTATTTAAACAATTTAATTTCACAGTCAAATCGTTCACATCGAAAGCTATTTCTTCAGTAGGAAAAAACAGTAAGACAGGGCATTTAGGCTCTATCTCAAGATAATCTCGTATCCTTGAACCATAAAATCCAACATTAAAATTACATAAACCAGTTTCACTACACAACCACGCAAGTGTAGCACCTACGCTATAACCAAGCACGTAAACCTTTTTATAATTGGCTCGTATATTATGTAGAACTTCTTTTACTTGATTAAACGCACTCTCAATACCAATATTATTCATAAAATAATGATATGCTACCATTTCTTGGTCATAACTAAATGCCCCTCTACCATTAAGCAAGTTAGGAGCAATGACATCATATTTATATTTTGATAATTTTTCACATACATTCACGATATGTTCATTAATCCCATAAATTTCATGAAGAACAATAATTACTGTATCTGATTGATTATTATGAGTCAGCATTGATAACACCTCACTCTAAGAAAAGTTTGAATCGTCAAGCCGTTCGCAATGTATTCAGCGATGATTTTCGTCCACTTTTGCAGACGATATCGATGATGTTTAAACAAAATCAAATTTAACACGTTTGTTAAATTTGCTAGCAATTTCTGTAAGTGTTTTTGTGGATGGACTCATATTGCCGTTTTCTATTCTGGCAATTGTTGATTGTGGTTTAGCAACAATATTAGCAAATTCTCTTTGAGATAATCCATAGGATTGTCTAAAATTCTGCAGAGCAATTGCTATATCAAGATTACTTGATTCTTTAACAATTCTATCGTAAATTTCCGGATCAGTTTTAGCTTTTTTATCTATATATTTTCTAATGTCATTCATTTAATAGTTCCCCCTTTAAATAAGCATCCAGTATTTGTTTAGCATGTTTTATATCTTCAGCAGGTGTCTTTTGTGTTTTTTTAGTAAGTCCATGCGTAATAATATATCGATTATTCACAACATGAAAATAAAAAGCTCGTTGAATGTTACTAGCACGTTTAGACCGAACTTCAAAAACATGATCAGTAAATTTTTTAACCCATTCCATTTTACTTGCTGTTATAATACCAACTTCCTCAATTTTTAATATTAATGCTAATAGTTTATCTCTATCTGGATTTGGTAAACTATCTAAAAAATCTTCAAATTCACAGGACCCATTTTTTTACGTGCAAACTCAAAATTAATATTTTCCATAACTTAATGATAGCATATACGCTATCACCAAGCAACAAATAATCTATATTTAAACTAAACAATTGACGAGAGAAACATTTATTGTGAAAACATTTCCCAGAAAAATTCGTATTAAACAGACATAATTAAATGGGAATTTTTATAAATCAATTATAGGAGTTGTATTATGACAATGCACCCTGTAAGATATTTCAGAAACAAAAAAGCGACACAGCAAAATCACCATGTCGTTCTCTCTTTAGCATAACTTTTCATATCAACCCAATATTTAGGAAGACAATAGGACTGTTTATTTTTCCGGCAAAGCAAGATCCGCACCATTTGTACTAATAATTTTTTTGTAGTAGTCAAAAGAGGCTTTTTTACGACGTTTCAATGTGCCATTTCCATCGTTGTCTTTGTCAACATAGATAAAACCATAACGTTTCTTCATCTCGCCGGTACCAGCACTTACGATATCAAATGGACCCCACCATGTATAGCCAAGAATATCACAGCCGTCCGCTATCGCTTCACGCAATGCAGCGACGTGTTTCGCAAGGTATTTCATGCGATCGAGGTCGTAGATACTGCCATCTGCAGCTATGGTATCCACTGTGCCAAGACCGTTTTCGACAATAAAGATTGGCTTTTGGTAGCGGTCATAGAGTTCATTGCAGGTATATCGGAAACCAATCGGGTCAATAGCCCATCCCCAATCCGATTTTTCAAGATAAGGATTGTCAATACCGACGCTGCCACCCGTATTGTATTTCATCTCCACGTTAGAAGCAAAGTTAGAGGTACGATAATAGCTGAAGCCAAGATAGTCATTTGTATATTTTGCGATAAGCTCAAGTTCACCTTTTCTGATATCTAGCTTGACACCCATTTCCTCCATCATTCGCAGTGAGTATCCAGGATATTTACCTCGCATCATAACATCTGAGTAAAAAAGCGAGCGCCGGCGGAAGTTGTAAGTTTCAAAGATATCCTCAGGTTTGCAGGTATTAGGATAGACGTTGCTCAACGACAGCATGCAGCCAATACGCGCGTTAGGCATAAGCTCATGGCATAGTTTCACCGCCTTAGCGTTAGCAACAAACATATTATGACTGGCCTGAAAGGCATCTCCAAACCAAGAAGTATCCTTGTTTTTAATATCGATGGCTGCCGCCAAATATGGAAGACGAAGCGTATTATTAATTTCATTAAAAGTCATCCAATACTTGACCTTGCTCTTATAACGTTTAAAAATAGTTTCACAGTAATGTTCAAAGAGCGGAATGAGCTTTCGGCTTGCCCAGCCATTATATTTTTTTGCGAGATAAAGCGGTGTTTCATAGTGTGAAATCGTGATGACTGGCTCTATGCCATACTTCAGACATTCGTCGAAAAGTTCATCATAGAATCTTAGTCCCTTTTCATTTGGTTCTATTTCCTCACCAGTTGGGAAGATACGTGCCCAGGAAATCGAGGTGCGAAAACATTTAAATCCCATCTCTGCCATGAGTTTAACGTCTTCCTTATAATGATGGTAGAAGTCAACAGCTTCATGTGATGGATAGTAATTTTTCTCGTCAATTTCCGCTACAATGTGCGCAAAACGATCACTGCCACCCGGAAGTACATCTGAGATATTTAATCCCTTGTCATCTTCCAGATAAGCTCCTTCACATTGGTTAGCAGCAACTGCACCACCCCAAAGAAAGTCTTTTGGAAAAGTTGTTGTCATTTGAAACCCTCCTCTACTCCAGATCATCACCATTGGAATCGATGACTTTTTTGTACCAGTAAAATGATTTTTTGCGTGAACGGTTATAGGTTCCCCTGTTCTCATCGTCGAGATCAACATAGATGAAACCATAGCGCTTGCTCATTTGGCAGGTTGACATACTCACCATATCAATACAGCCCCAGGGTGTATACCCCATAATATCAACTCCATCATCAATGGCATCAGCAATAGCCTGAATGTGCTGACGGAAATAATCAATACGATCATCGTCTATTATGCTGCCGTCCGGATGCAAAACATCTTTGCTGCCAAGTCCATTTTCTACTATGAAGAGTGGTCGGCGATAGCGATCATACATATCGATGAGTGCATAGTGCAGCCCTGTCGGATCGACCTGCCAATTCCATTCGGTTATGTCAAGGAATGGATTCTTAACCCCTTGTGAAAGATTGCCATTAACCTTTTCTTTTTTTGCAGCGTCGATACTTGAAACCATCGACATATAATAGCTAAAGGAAACGAAATCGACTGTATAGCATTTGATAATCTCTTCATCCCCTGGTTCCATATGAATCTGGATGTTTTCTTTTTTCCAATAATTTTTTATGAAAACCGGATACTCACCGAAGACCTGTACATCGGAATAGAAATAGTTATTACGATTGTCTTTAAGTGCCAAAAGACAATTCTTGGGATTGCAGTTTTCCGGATAAGTAAGTGTGCGCGTTACCATGCATCCCATTTTGGCATCCGGAATAATTTCATGCAGGTATTTCGTAGCAAGCGCACTACCGACAAATTGATGATGTAGTGCCTGATAGATAATTTCCTCCTGCTTTTCCTTCGGATAGCGGTCTGTTACGACGCCTATAGTCGTAAATGGATGACGGAAGACGCTGTCGATTTCATTGAAGGTCAACCAATATTTGACAAGATTTTTATAGCGCTTAAAAACAACCTTGCAATACTTTACAAACAGATCCGTGACAGGACGCTGGTACCAGCCGTCATAATGGTTAACAAGGTATAGAGGCATTTCGTAATGATGCAGCGTAACAAGCGGCTCAATGCCGCGCTTTTTCATTTCACTAAAAAGGCTTTCATAGAAGGCCAGTCCCTTTTCGTTGGGTTGATCCTCGATTCCAGTCGGAAAAATGCGTGTCCACGCAATCGAAACACGCAGAACTTTAAAGCCCATTTCAGCAAACAAATCAAGATCTTCCTTATAATGATGGTAAAAATCAATGCCATGACGTTTCGGATATTGCATAATATCATCTGTCTTCATAGCCTTTTCAATATCAGCGGCGGTAATGCCGTGCTGAGCCTTGTAGTCTTTGGGATCTGCCTTTGGTTTGTAGTTGCTGCAATCAGCAACAGACATCCCCTTGCCATCTTCATTCCAGGCACCCTCGCATTGGTTGGCCGCTGTAGCACCACCCCATAAAAATTCTTCTGGGAAGTTATTTTTTCTCATGCTGTATATTCTCCTTTTGATGTTTTTAGACTTCTTCCGCTTCAGCAGCCTTCTTCATTACTTCTTTCTCTGCTTCCTTATTTGCCATAAGAACAAAAGGAATCCATGTAACGACAGCTACTGCAATACTGATAATTTGAACGACAGTTCCCTGCCAGCCGTGGCCTATAAAGGCCCCTAGAATTAATGGCACACCGAAGGGAACGTCAACAATATTACATGGCATGAAGCCAATTTTAGTAAAGAAAAGTGCAATGGCACAGGCAATACCGGAATTGAAAATAAACGGAATAGCAAAAGTTGGATTTAATACCAGCGGCAATCCAAATACGACCGGTTCACTAATGTTGAAAATCGCCGGGCCCAAACCAAGTTTTGCAATCATACGGTGGTCTTCGCGTTTCGAAAACATAAAGATTGCCAAGATGAGTGAAAAAATCATGCCTGCGCCACCTGCTACAACAAAGTTCATCCAAAAGCCATAGGTAACTGCCTGATCAGGAACCTGACCATTGGCGGCCGCGGCAATGTTTGCAGCGATAGCAACAGCCATGAGCGGATTACGGATTGGTGAAATGACGAGCCCGCCATGTATACCGAGGAACCAAAAAAGCTGAGAAAAAATGACAATAGCAAGAATACCAGCCGGACTCTGAAAAACAATCTCAAGCGGTGCTTGCAGAACCTGATAAACAAACTCATTTATGTAGACACCGGTTGCAAGATGAAAAAGTGCTCCGGCGACACTTGCTGTGACGAGCGTAACCATAATAGGAATGAGCGTATTAAATGAAGTTGTAATGCCTACCGGTACAGATGGCGGCATCTTAATCTTAATAGCATTTATTTTGGTAAGTTTCGAGAACAGTCTTACAATTACAATTGTAAGCAGCATACCAACAAAAAGACCTTGTGCACCAAGTGCTGCGCTGGGAATACCAGCGGCTTTTCCCGTTACACTATCCACGGTTATAGTTACAACTTCCGGGATAACAGAACAATAGGAAGCTACAGCAACAACACCTGTGATGTATTCCGGATTTTTATCGTGTTTGGCAAGATTCATTGCAATAAGAAAAATAACAGGAATACTCATAATACCTAATGTAGCAAAGTTCATTGCCGTAAAAGCTACACTCAAATTGCTCAACCAGGGAATCCACTGTGCAAGACCCGTTTTCGGGCTGCAGAGAACCGAATTGAGCAACACGGCAAACGAACCGGCGATAACAAAGGGCATAAATACAGTGAAGGAATCTTTTACACTATTGAGATATTTATTCTCATCGACTTTTTCAGCAATAATCATCAAAGTATCTTCAAACTTTTTTGAAAACATGATATCATCTCCTTTTTTCAGTGACCTAAAGCAGAACCGTATGCTTCTTTGTAACCATATTTTATTATTTTTTATTTACTAACTTCTCTGCTTGTTCGAGTACCGCTGCTCCATCACAGCGTCCATAGGATACAGAATCAATGACATCGACAGGAACTTGTCCGTCAAGAATTTTTGTGACTCTTCGCAGCATATGGCGTACCTGCGGTCCAAGAAGCAATACATCGAAATTACCAAGTTCTGCTTCGATTTTTGTCTGGTCAACAGCCCAGATTTTATAGACCTTCCCTTGTGCCTTAGCGGCTTCTTCCATTTTACTGACAACAAGATTTGTCGACATTCCTGCACAACAAGCTAACATAATATTCATAATGAACACCCTTCCTTTTTGTTAATCTTCCACAATATTTTCTATTCCTAATTTATCGGTTACTTTTTTAAGCATTTTATAGATATGAATAAATTCTTCAGCATTCTTGGTAGTTTCAATAGCCATCGTCAAATGATCCTGCGCATGAACGAGAATAATATTAAGGACAATAGGCTTACCAGCGGCCTCTTGCTGGAGCATTTCGGTCTGGATGCGATGCGCCTCGCAGATGGCCTCCGAGGCTTCTTTCATATTGTTTTCCGCTCCGACAAAATCAAATTCTCGAGCCGCTTCGATGGCCATAAGAGCCGACGAACGTGCAGTACCAGCACTCGTGATCAGCTGAAACGCAACGGTATAATTTTCTTCTTCCATATTCATTCCTCCAGTTCGTTTTCTACCTCGGCAAGCAACTTCTGCAATGCCGAATAGCTTTTTTTCTTGATAAGCTCTGTAATGCCTTCTTTATTTAGAAGAAATTTGGATGTTACACGATAGAATTTTTGCAGTTCTTTATCGGGTTGCTGTCCGATGGATACAAGAAATACAACTTGGACCTCCTTGTCATCCCACCATACAGGCTTTTTAAGAATACCAACACAGACAAATGTACACCGGGTAAGTGCCTTATAAGGATGTGGCATTGCTACACGATTACCGAACGCTGTACGGGCGAGTTTTTCACGCTTAAGAATAGCCTCCAAAAAGTTTTCCGGAAGCTCTTGATATTTTTTAATATGCCTGCACATAAAGTCAAGAATTTCTTCTCGTGAGCCTGTTGGAACCTCTGCTATAAATATTTCCGGACTGAAATAACGTTCACATATACCGGATGGTCCTTGTGCAAGAGCTTTCTTCATAACCTTGATATCCTGATCATCCAGGAAATATTTAATTTCCATAATTGGAACAGGAACCTTGGCAACAATCGGTACCGTAGTAAATATATAATCAATATCGGAAAAATCAACGGTGGCTACAGAGTTGACATTTGATGTTCTGACTTTTTTAATCTGGTCCTTGAATTTTTCCTGGTATTGATATGCCAGAAGCTTTGCGCTGCCCTTGCCAGAAGAACAAACAAGCAAAATGTTTTTCTTTTCCCTCTTCCTATTTTGGCGTTCCAAAGCCAATGCAAAGGAAAGAGCAATATAGCCGATTTCGTCATCTTTAAGTAACTTTTGATAACGATCAGCAATAATGCTGCTGGCCTGGCTCGCCATCGCATAAGCAAGGGCAAAACGTTCTTTGATATCCTTTAGAAGAGGATTACGAAAATTCATGCCACATTGCACACGAACCTTAAGCGGTATAAGATGCTGACAGAGTGCCATTCGAAGCTCAAGATCCCCGCTAAAATCGAACTTGAAGGCCTCATATACGGACCTCAGCATTTGAATAACCATTTCACTTGTTTCATGATCAATTACGATGTTATTACTGCTTTCGTCACCCAACGTGCGCTTCCCGGCTAAATGCAGTGCAGCATAGCGCACTTCTGACTCTGGAAAAGTTAGTTGAAATTTATCCTGGATTTTCCCAACAATATCTTTAGCGATATTATACTCTTCCTGCCCGTAGATTACAGTAAGCCATTCCTCTTCGAGCAGCACATAATGATCTGTTTCAATTCTTTTCACGGCAATAAACAAATGCACAATGAGACTTTGCATGGCTACGTCCGAAAGATGGTAGCCAGATTTTTCCAGACAGCTTAGCACGCATTCAGTTATTACATTTATACCGCTTCCCCGAATAATTTTTGTGAGCGAGTTCTGTGCAACGTAGTTCGCGAGACAAAGTCGCAGATTTACTTCTTTTCCCTCAATTTTGATACCATGCTTTGGCCTGCGAATGAGCTCAATCTGATATTCATGCAAAATATCTTCGATTTCTTTTATATCATTTGTCAGAGTACGCTTAGCGACATAAAGTGCTTCACTCAAATCGTCAATTCGTATATATTCCTTCCGGTGCGACAGATATTCCAGAATATACTGAATTCTTTCCTTATGCGATTGTGGCAGCCCAAACTGTTCAAATTGCTGGCGGGATGTAAGGAAAAATTGATTCCAAAGGCCTTGGTTATAAATCTCAAGCCTATAGCCCACACTAGCCTTGGATTTAACTCCGGCTCCATGATGTTTAATTTCCTTATCAAGCTCCTTTAAAAGATTTCGTACAGTTTTGCTGCTCACATGCAGTTTTTCGGCAAAACATTCTGCCGTCTGGTACTGGTCTGAAAGAGCTCTGATTAATACATACAGGCGATTGTCACTCATTTAGACCCTCCCCTTATCTTTTCCGTAATTTATTATAGCAAATAAAAAAATGAAACTCTACGACGACTTTTTCCATTATAAAGGTGGAAAAACATGCGCGCATAATTCCATTCACTCTGTCAGTTAACCCTTAATTATTCACGTAAATTACAAAATTCAACCCAATACCAATAAATTCAATCATTACATTGTTTGTCGTTTTTCTAAATATTTACATTTTACCCAACGCAAAAATAGGCGACTGAAACCATACCCGCTAGCCATTCAGTCGCCTTATAAAAACCCTATGATAAAAGCTGCTGCATCGTTAATTCTCGAAAGGATTCTCACTGTCCGTAACTTCTGAGTTTCAAATGCTGTTTTCATTGCTAAAGGAACCATTCCATGCCACGTTCTTGATATCAATTTTTATTAAGTCTCTTATTAAACATAATTCATCCTGAACTATTCATCGTGAAGCCAATCGAAAAAGCAGTGCCTTCGCTCGAATATATCGAAGATCTGCGAACTGATTATCATCATATGGAAAGTTTATCTGTAATTTTTGAAACTATATATGTTAATTAATTTCCCAAGTATTGTCCTCTTTAAGTACTGCTGTCAACTTATAAATATTTTCACCAAATATAACTTGTATACTTTGAGGAATTGTCTGCTCTAAAATAGTTCCTTTCTCAAGATCATTATTACTTACAGCCACATAATACATAATCTTAGGGTTATATTTTTGAGGTGTATTTATGAAAGCCGCCTGTACAATGGTACCTATTTCAGACATCCCAATTCCTGTAGCAAAAGCTCTATTAGGAATCATTTTACCTCCCTGAATTGTAAAACTCCCTGCTTCCCCTTTATTTGTCGGTACAGAAAATTTAGGAACCCCATTTAAAAGATCAAATGTAGTGAAATTCTCATTATTTACAGAACAAGACTCATAACCACCTGTAAAAAATGTATTTCCAGGCTGCAGCATTGTCATTTTAGCATCATACCAAACAAAACAGTATTCTTCTGTCCATTCAAATCTTATTTCACTATTAGGTGCCATTTTATAAGGACTTACAAGCCATGCAAGTGAAAAAACATCGTCTGACTGTTGTAATAGTTTTTGGTACATATAAAATGTCCAATCACATGAACTGCTGTTTTTGCAAGTTAAACTATATGCAGGACTGTCCGTATTGGATAACGTAGCATTTAAAATATACATAAAATTTCTCCTTTAAGTTGCTAAATTAATTACAGTCATAACCAAAAAAGTTTATGTAATATTTAATTACACAAACTTTTTCAAAATCCTATTAATTTGTTACAAATAACACTAATAGAAACGTTTTTTCTATTAATCACATTGTAAATAGTTCTTAAGTAGTATACAGTTACCATCGGATTTAGTCTTCATATAAAACCCTGTTCCATTTCCCCCGCTATTGCCACATGCGTAACTATTGTGATGATTACAAATAGGAATTAAATATACCGAGCTCCCCTTCTCCACTATTTTAGCCTCACAACCTAAAATAATATGACCACCTAAAATATAATCACTACACTTATAACCATCAAATGCTTTGTTTGTCTTTGGATCATAAAATTTACCATCTGTAACACATTCCGTACAGGCAATACCATTATTCGTCAAAAGTTTTAACCATGACGAGCTTGGGTTCGGATCATCCTTACTGCCAATAATATTTGCAAATTCCATGCCAGCTGCATAACCTTGAACACTTCCAAAAACGGAACGAACTGGCACAATAATATATTCTTCATTATAATCATTGATCGGATTCCATAAATCATGAAACCTGTATATTTTGGGATCATCCGTCTTTTTATAAACTACTTTACATAAATGTTCTTGTTCATGAGTTAATTTTAAGCTTTCCCCCGCTTCGGTTGAAGGTAAATAAATATGTTTATTTTCCATAATAATTACTCTCCTATATTCGTTTTTAAGATTAATAATTGATTTAATGGTCATATGGTATCAAATCAAATAGAGCCTTGTTATTTTAACAAAACTCTATTCAATTCGATTTTATTTAATTTTATTTTTTCATAGCTGCAAGTAATCTTGCATTACTTGCTTTTAGAGTTGTACTTTCCGACCAAGTATTATTTTCATTGAATGTCAAAGACTTAGAATATACATTTATTGGATATGCAACTTTCATTGTTTCGCTAACCGCATTTAAATCGATAACTACACCTTCTTCATAACGACCAAATGCAACCCAATATTCTGGATGCGGCAAGAAAGAAAAGTTGAAGTTTGGTGTTGCCGGTATCGCAAAAGTAGGATTTCCAGACATTCCTATACCAATAGAAGCTTCACCATCTGGTATTGTCGCATCTGTAAATATAGCTAACGATCCCGCATTGGCTGATTTTGTAGCAGCAGTAAACAAATATGCACCATTTTGTTTTGAAAAGCCCGTGGTATTCTTACTTGTATCTGATGGATCACAATCTTTTAATTCTGAAGCATCAAAATAAACGCCTGGTGACAATATCCCCGTTTCACTCCACGCAAAACTATAATCAATTGTCCATCTAAATTTAAGGCTTGTCCCAGGATGGCATGATTTTGAAAACCACGCAAGTGAATATAAGTTATCATACTGATCTTGATTCGGGCATTTCTGATAAACAACGACACTTCCACTTTGTTTAGAACTGTTTGTTACATTTAAAGTATACTGGGTTGACATAATAAACCACTCCTTTTAAAATAAAATTATTTTTATAAAAAATGAGTTTCCCCATTTTCTAACAGGATAAGACTAACTCTTTTAAATAATCTTTTTTATTAAGGTTTATCTATTATCAAAATAAAATCAGTAATGATTATATTTATTACTTACTCTCTATGCATGCAGTATAGCATTATCAATCGGAATAAAATTGGAATATTTTCCGATTTATTCTCGTAAATATTCTAAAATATCTTCAGCGGCTTTTTTTAATCCTTTATTTTCATAGTAAGTTGCTAATTTATCCAATAATTCTAGATAACGAAAATCATAATATGCTTCTAATACTTCTGTCCATTCATAAGAATCTTCCATCAAAAGAGGTCCCCTATAAAGCCCTAAAGCTTGTTTCCAAGCCTCTTGATTCTCATTTTCTTTATACAGTACATCAAATTCGATAATATCACATCTAAGATTTTCTAAAACCAACGACAATTTACCATATGTTTCTAAAATAATTTTTTTTTAAAACAAGAACGAATATATTGACAAATTTTATACAAACTATCTAATGCATGTTTTGAATCAACATCTGGCCATAATCTTTCTGAAATAATTCTTTTTTCTAAACCAACTCCACGTTCACATACTAATAATGCAATCAATTCTTCAGCCTTTTTATGTTTTAAACAAATAGGCTTATCATCTACAAAAATACCAAAGTGTTTAAAGCACTGTATAAATATTCCTTCATTATAGATTTTTATGCTTTTATAGTCTGAAAATTTTTTTATTTGAATCTTTTATACTATCGTTGCATTTTTTCTGTTCAAACCTAACTGGTGATAATACAATATCATTTTTTTCTATTCTACAATTTATTTTATCGCCTTTATTTAAGTTTAATTTACGAACGATTATAGCTGGAATAGTAACTTGTGATTTACTCCCAAATTTTATTATCATAATAAATCAGTCCTTTTTAAATTTTTAGTTGAATATTATTTGATAACTTGCATTCAATTTAGATAAATTATGCATTCCCCCTATATTGTCACTGTTACTAAATATTCACACTTTTCACAGCACAAAAATAGACGCCCAAAAGAATATTACCTATTCGTTCAGTCGCCTTATAAAAATCCACTATATCGTAAGTTTTTAATTTCACCTATTTGCCAAGCATCTGCCATTTCGCCACTTCTTTTCGTATAGATTGCTGTACATTTTCTTACAAAAATCGAGCAGTTCCCTACTTC
This sequence comes from Propionispira raffinosivorans DSM 20765, assembly GCF_000381065.1. Classification (GTDB taxonomy): domain Bacteria; phylum Bacillota; class Negativicutes; order Selenomonadales; family Selenomonadaceae; genus Propionispira; species Propionispira raffinosivorans. The sequence continues at coordinate 32,563 of NZ_KB905860.1, forward strand.
AAGTGTTACAATGATTCTTGATGTCGACATTAAAATCAAAAAACTTACATTTTAAAATTATTCAAAATAATTAAATTTTATTCAATTATAAACCTTTCGTTTTGTGATTTCAAGTAAATACTAGATAAAAACTTGCATTCAATTATTGCTTCATTCTTTTCCTTTATTTTAATGATTTTATAAAAAAGTACATAGGCTGCCCATTCGGACTTATCCATTCACGATATATCTCAAAGCCTAATTTCTTTTGCAATGCAATACTGGCGGGATTATCGACTCGTACATTTCCAGCCGCAATTTTATAACCAAGATTTTTCGCATATTCCAGGGCTAACTTTTCCCCTTGAAAACCATAACCCTGCCGATAATATTCCAGAAAAATTTCAAGACCAATGCTTACAGCCGAACTCGTATGCTGATAAAGAGAAACGGTTCCTTTTATCTTTTGATCTTCTGTAATTGCAAACATTTCAAAATAACGCCCTTGATAGTCCTTTTTATTCCACTTCTCGATCATAGTCTTTACCTCTTCAATTGGCTGATCATAGATCGGTTGCTTTTGCAATATAGCTATATCCTGCAATGTAAAATTTCGAATAGAAACCATGGCTGTCTCCTTTTTATGGTAGTAATTATCTACCAATTTCTGTTTATTAATAAACCTACAATAAAGCAAATTACTGTCGGATTCATATTATTTATTCTTTTCGTTTTACTACAAAACCCCACTTCTGGTAATAATTATATTACCAGAAGTGGGGTTTTAAACTTTTTTACAAGTCTGCATTTATAGAAAAATTAATTTTCTCAATTATTCAACCGTTACTGATTTTGCAAGATTACGTGGCTTATCTACATCACACTGACGCGTAATTGCAGCATAATAAGCAAGCAATTGAAGCGGTACTACCGTTAAGATCGGAATCAAAAGTTCATCGGTTTCCGGAACTTTAATTACATGATCGACATATTTTTCCAGTTCTGAATCATTAGCTGAAGCAATACCAATTACAACAGCATCGCGAGCTTTTACTTCTTTGATATTGCTCAAAGTTTTTTCATAAACATTTTTCTGTGTTGCCAAAGCAATAACAGGAACACCTTCGATGATGAGCGCTAACGTACCATGTTTGAGTTCCCCTGCTGCATATGCTTCCGCATGAATATAGGAAATTTCTTTTAACTTCAAAGAGCCTTCCAAGGCTACAGCATAATCTAAAGAACGACCAATGAAGAACACATCTTCATTAAAACCATATTCTTTAGCAAATGTCTTGATCGGTTCTACGTCTTCTAATGTTTCACTGATCTGCGCTGGAATCTGATGAAGCTGCGTAAGCAGTTCTTTCGTGCGTTCTGGCGTAACAGTACCTTTGATGCCAGCCATATACATTGCTAACATGAACATCGTAATAAGCTGCGTTGTATATGCTTTAGTTGATGCTACAGCAATTTCCGGACCTGCCCAGGTATAGATAACCTGATCCGCTTCACGAGCGATTGAAGAACCAACTACATTGGTAATAGCCAATGTTTTTGCGCCTAAACGTTTTGATTCTTTAAGGGCCGCTAAAGTATCACTTGTTTCACCAGATTGACTAACCACGATTGTTAACGTACGATCATCGATGATTGGGGAACGATATCTAAATTCCGAAGCAATATCGACTTCAACCGGAATTCGTACTAATTTTTCAATATAATATTTACCAACGAGCGCTGCATTATAAGCTGTACCACAAGCTACAACAAAAATCTTCTGGAATGAATCTAAATATTCTTTATTCCATTTGAGTTCCTCCATAATAATGGCACTATTGTCTTTCGCAACACGAGCTGACATTGTTTCACGAACTGCTTTTGGCTGTTCATGGATTTCTTTGAGCATGAAATGTTCATAACCGCCTTTTTCAGCTGCTTCCGCATTCCAATTTACTTCAAATATTTTTTTCGTTACCGGCTGACCTTCACGATTTGTAATCCAGATTGAATCTTTTTTGACTACAGCAACCTCACCATCATTGATGATATACGTTTTGCGAGTCCGTGCAATAATAGCCGGGATATCGGATGCAATGAAATTTTCACCATCGCCAAGACCAATAACTAATGGATTATCTTTTTTCGTGCAAATCAATTTATCTGGATCATTTTTGGACATAAATACCAAAGAATATGAACCATCAATACGTTTTAATACTTCACGCACCGCAGCTTCAAAATCGCCAGTATACAATTCTTCCAATAAATGAGCAATGACTTCTGTATCTGTTTCTGATTTAAATTCATGACCTTTTTTAATAAGCTGTTCTTTAAGCGACATATAATTTTCGATAATCCCGTTATGAACCACAACAAAATCACCAGAACAATCTGTATGCGGATGTGAATTACGATCCGAAGGACGACCATGCGTTGCCCATCTTGTATGACCAATACCTACACAGCCTACCGGTACGTGTCCTTCAAGTTTTTCTTTAAGAGCAGCTAAACGTCCCACTGTTTTTTCAACATTAATTGTTTCACCATCAAAGACAGCAATTCCTGCGGAATCATACCCACGATATTCTAATTTTGTTAAACCTTCGATAAGAAATGGCGCTGCCTGTTTTGTACCTACGTAACCAACGATACCACACATAATGTATATCCTCCAATAATTTTTCGTAATTTTTTACATTTTAATAAGATGCTGCATTTTCAGCATCTTTGCCAATCTTATCCTGTTTGTCTGCCATTTATAAACCGTATTGTTCCACAAGTCACCTTGCGGGTTTATCGGCTTTTTTCGACTATGGCTTAGCCGAGAGGCATCCGCTGATAATTCGACAACCTCTTCCTCGTCCTCTTGCTTCACAAGCAAGAGCTAGCGCTAAAGTTTTCACTTTTTCCGTAAACTCGTTTTCCCTCCAGTCTCAATTCATCAAAATAAACAACAGGATCAATTTAATTCAATTTTATTATAACATTACAAAGGAGCACGCAAGTGCTCCTTCGCATGTTTCATATTCTAATATATCTTGATCAAATAATCAAGCCCTAAGATTTTTAAACAGTTTGCTCACCAAGGAAAAATTCTCCATATTCTAATTTTTAATGACCGTAACGCTGAAAAATATAACATAAATTCACTTTAATTTTTATTAAAGTACCTTTCGAAAAACATATTTTGCAACAACGGCCTGAAACAAGAACAAAATGGTAAGCATTCCAAAGGCAGCCGTCAGACTAGTCCGTTGTGCGACAAAACCTATCACAGCCGGCCCCATAAGTATCCCCAAATATCCCATAGTCGTAACCGCAGAAACCGCGATTGGAATTGGCATCACCTTTTGGCGGCCTAGCAAAGAATAAAACACCGGAACGATATTTGCAGCCCCTGCACCAACAAAGAAAAATCCAGCCAGCGACAAGATTGCCCCTGGTGCCAGCATCGCCAGTAAAAATCCAAAGCCGGCTAAAACACCGCCACCAATTACAATGTATTTTTCGCCAAATTTCTGCACAATTCTATCACCAGCCAGCCTTACAATTAACATTGACCCTGAAAAAGCTGCATAGGCAAAACCAGACAGCGATAAATCAAAATCACGCACCGAAGTCAAAAAAACGCCCCCCCAGTCAAGCACTGCACCTTCTGCTAAAAAAGAAATAGAACATAATATCCCGATGACAGCCACAATTCCTTTTGGAAAGGCAAGTGAGGACGAAGCAGGCCCATCACCACCATAAGGCAGCAAATGAGGCACAAATATACCTAATACAACAAACATAATAATCACAATACTCAAGATCGTCGTGATCGGAGATAACCCCATATACATAAGCATACTAAAAATAGCCGCCCCCATAAAACCACCGACGCTCCAAAGTCCATGCATTCCCGACATCAATCGTTTACCCGAAGCCTTCTCAACAAGCACAGCGTGAAGATTAACTACAACATCCAAAGTTCCCATCGCTGCACCAAAAATGAATAATGCTCCAATCAGCATTGTCAGGTTTGTCATCAAACTGATAGCAAATAAAACCAAGGCATACAAAATACCCACCAAGCCTAGAACCACTCTACAGCCAAAACGTGAAGCCATAAGGCCAGCCAAAGGCATTGTAACCGCAGACCCCAGACCAATACATAAAAGCAGCAAGCCGAGTGTATCTTCCGCCAAGCCAAAGCGGATTTTGATAAAAGGAACGAGCGGTGCCCACGCGGCAACACCAAACCCAGCAATAAAAAACAAAGCTTTTGTCGCTCGCTGCTGCCAGATACTCGATGGCACACACTTATGTTGTCTTACATTCTCTATAATTTCTTCCATAATAATCTCCAATATATATATTTTCAATCTCCATTTTTTCCTTTTTGTCGTAATAAAATAATCGACTAGAGATCACTTTTTTTATTATGTTCCTGTCTATCATGGATCAGCCTAAGTAGGCGAGACAACATTTCGGATTCTTTTTCCATTCCCATTTTCCCCAAATGAATAGCTGGTTTTGTCGCACCATGAAAATCACTGCCAATTGTTGCCAAAAGGTCATATTCTTTACATTTTTTCCGATAAAACTCTACTGTTTCTATATCATGATAACTACTATACACTTCAATGCCATCAATACCCTCATCAATGATCCCTTCGGCTAGTTTTTCATCCACACCGATATTAGCTCCCGGGTGAGCCAGTACCGCTGCACCACCAGTATCATGGATGATTTTAATTGCTTCACCTAGTTTCATGAACTGCATCGGTACATGTGCCGCCTTTCCTTGTGCACAAAAATCCCAATAAAAATTCACATATGGATTATCACTGCGGCTGCCACCAGACCGATAGGGCTGCAGCAATATATTTTCATCATTTCTTCTATCACTTAAAGCAACCTCTGCAAGTATTTCAGCCGTAACAACACCACGAACAGCAAGTTTCATAACTTGTTGTTCATCAAATACAATTCCCAAATCTTTTATGAGCCGCATATATTGACGTGAAGCTTGTTTTTCCTGTGTCTGAACTGCTGTTTTAATTTCAGCAAAAATCTCTGCTGAACTATCAATTCCATAGCCTAATAAATGCAAATTACGTCCTAAATGTTCACAATCCAATTCAATACCGGAGATCAACTTCAACCCGCATTTATTTGCTACCGCCTCAGCTTGCTTAACACCAGAAACCGAATTATGATCTGTAACAGCTACTGTTTTTAAATTCGCAGCCGAACAGGACTCCATAAGCTGTTCTGGTGAAAACTCACCATCATTACTGTTATTCGAATGCATATGCAAATCTAACCAATATTCCATACAACAACCTGCTTTCTATTTTTTAATGGGTTTTACATTTTCCGTCAAATTTTCCAATGCAAGCTGACGGATTCCTCTGGCAAAATCTTCATTAAAGTTTTTATTTATAATCAATTCAGGTAAAAAGGCTTGGTTTATTGATTGTTCACACAATCTTGAAATTTCCTGCTCCATCCCTTGGGAAAAAGCTTCCCCGTATAAAATAACCTTTGACGGATTGTATAAACTGGTAATAGCAAGAATCATCCGCTGTGAAGCTTCTTGGAGGGAAAATTCCGTGGGCCCAATCTCGTTCCACTTAATCCCTATGGGCAGATATTTAATCTCCCCGGCAAAACCATCCCGCCCTTTATAAATTTTCCCATTTATAAAAATCCCGGCTCCTGGTGGATAGTTCGTTGGAAAATAAATGCCCACCACACATTCATCCGTAAAATTTTTTTTGGTAGAACAATACCCAATAACTGCAGCACAGACATCATTTTCAAAAATGACTGGCAAATGAAATTGTTCTTTGAAATGATCCGTAAACGCGATGCCGCGCAGTCCCCTATAATCAAAAATGGAGAGCTTCCCATTTATTTCTCTGCCGGGTATTCCACAAGCAAGCAAGCTGATTTTAGGATATTTCTGCAAATAAAATTCAACAATTTTATCAAAATCATCGATTTGAATATTTTGCAGAGTTTTTATCTCTGTTTCAATACTTTCACCGAATAAATTATCAACAGAAATAAACGCGGTGTCTTTGCCATCCACTTCACGCATATAAATCGTTAAGGCCAAGCGATGATTTTCATTAAAATGATATTCTGCTGCGGGTCTGCCCCCAGTGGCTGCTATTGTAGAACCCTCAAAAACCTCACCATTTTCTAAAAGTATTTTAATTAAGGTATTGATCGTAACCACACTAAGTCCGGTTAGCTCCGCCAGCTGTGGCTTAGATGCCTGTTTACAGCTTTGTATCGTGCTACGCAATACATTGAGATTCATTTCTCGCATAAGCGTAATATTTACACTCATTATCAAAATTCACGTCCTCTCCGCTTAGTAAAGTATATTTATAAACATACTTTACTAAATAAATTATAAAATGTCAAGCTTTTGATAAACCTATATTTCCGCTTAACGCGCAGCCACCTCCATATAAACGCAAAAAGCCCGCACAACCTGCGGGGCTTAAATTGCAAATGATGCGGAACACAGGACGTGAACCTGCACGTCATGGGACGATTGTGCTTTTCGTTGTTGCTCTGCAATTGTATCAGCTTGACTTTCTGCTCTCATTACCTTCCATATCGATTAATCTTTTTATCTTTCTTTCATTGAAAACCTACGGCTGCAATGTTAAAATACTATGAATATTGTATAAAACCAATCCGGTTTAAACATTTTATAAACAAGCAAAAAAATCATTGTAAAGAAGTGGATATATTATTTTGAAAAAAATCATTTGTATGATCATTGTTCTAATAGTCATGCCATCTTATTATTTTATTCAAAAAGATCTTAATCATAATGAACAAAAGGAGCCACAGTCTGAGCCAACATCCACATTTACAGAAACACTTGCCCCATCAGACACTTTTGTGGAAATAGGCGATTCTTTTGTATATAAGGATCAATCCATTCAGTACATGCTTATTTTCCCTGCAAAATATACCAAAACTGAAAACGAATGGCCTTTAATTTTCTTTTTACATGGTAGTTCTCTCCGTGGAGAAAATTTAGATTTAGTAAAAGAATATGGTCCAACGTGGATAGCTGAACAACGCCCAAATTTTCCATTTGTCGTTCTCGCACCACAATGCCCTGAAGGTGATGATTGGGTGAATAAATCAGACATTCTTATTGCCCTACTTGATGATGTTTTAAAAAAATATCGTATCGATCAAAATAGAGTTTATTTAACTGGAGTAAGCCTTGGCGGTAGAGGTGCATGGACACTAGCTTCTCATTATCCAGAGTACTTTGCCGCACTAGCACCATTAGCTGCTGCTAGTCAAAGCCTCCCAGCTTGTTGGAACAAACAATTACTTACTATACCGGTTTGGGCTTTTCACGGTGAAAAAGACCCCATTGTTCCATTGAAAAATGATGAAGCACTAATTGATTCACTGCGTAATCAAGGCGGTACACCTCGTTTCACAATACTGCCAGGACAAGGGCACAACATTGCTTGGGTATATAAAAACAAAGAACTTTATGATTGGTTTCTGAGTAATACTCGTCACCCTTGATACACAATGCCATTTTACGATAGCATCCCGCCCTTTGATAAAACCGTGCAGTTTGCTTTTGCAAAAGTGAGGAATTTTCACTTGCAAGTCAAGACCGCCTGTAAAACAGGCGGCTTGCACCGAGCCTATAAGGCTCCTTTACTTGCCTGCACCTAAAAGTGCTGACTTTCTCTTTGTTCAAGCCACTTTGCACTTATTACCTAACTAACCCCTAAAAGGGTCTTCTAACTCTTTTACACTTATTTTATCTATCATTTGATCCGTTTTTTCTTGTTCTCGAATATATTTCGCTATTGTTGCTTCATTAATGCCTACTGTACTCACATAGTATCCTCTAGACCAAAAATGTCTGTTCCCAAATTTATATTTCAAATTCGTATGCCTATCAAATATCATTAACGAACTTTTCCCTTTTATGTATCCTACAACATTTGATACACTATATTTAGGCGGTATCGACAATAATAGATGTATATGATCTGGCATTAAGTGCCCTTCTATTATCTCCACGCCTTTGTACTTGCACAAATCCTTAATAATATCCCTTATATCTAATTTAATTTATTGTATATGATTTTGCGCCTATACTTCGGCATAAATATGATGTGATACTTGCACATCCATTTTGTGTGTGCTAAACTTTTATCCATAGATCTCATTCCTCCGTTTATATAATGTGGCCTGAACAATCACATTATATCTCTTCGAATGAGATTTTTTTGTTTAACATATCATATTATCCACCCGTTTAACGGGTGGTTTTTAGTTTCGGCTTATGGGCCTCAACTCGCTGAAGCGTACAAGAAAAGGCAGCCTATTCATAAGCTGCCTGCATTGTGCTATAATATTGTCTGGAGATAGTTGATGGTGTCGGTTTTTCCTACTCCCAGAGTAGGGGGTGGTTCTATGACAATTTTTGAAGCTTTATCGTTAATGATAAGTTTCGGTATACTGATCGTAACCATTCTTTCATCCCGTAAATAACGGCATGAAAAAAACCGCCTAAACGGTTAAGCGGGTTCTTTTCAAAAGATTATTTTAGAGGAGAGCCGACGCATCCGACATCAACTATCTCTTTGTTTATATTATAGCAAAGTCTTGATAAATTATCAATGGATATCACTCGCTACGGCGGGTGATTTTTTATTTGCCGTAAAATAGAATTCATACAAATTTTCTTCTTCATCAATATTCTAATAAATTATCTTACTGTTGTTTTTCCCTCTTACTCAAATTGCTAATGTTTCGCTCTTTGCTGGTCATTTCTTTCTTTTTGCGTTCATCTTTAACCGTCTGAGGTTTGACCCCCACGTCTTTGAGCTTTGCAGCATTGTCAGAAGAAGGATCTTTAATGTACCCATCAAGGGCTTTTTGCTTTTCCTTTATTAATCTGTCTTTATCAGATATTGCTATGGATTTTATATCAGACATTTTAGATTCTTCAATACTTCTAAAGCCGATCGCTTTTAATAATCGGTCATCCCATTCATCATGCGTTTGATGATATTTATCGCTGTCGTCGTTGATTTTTTGCTTGCACGCCTCCCCTGACAAACACGACCTTTAAAATTCCAAAAGTCAGCATAGCCTTTGCCGATGACTGCAAAGAAACTTTATTTTCGGCAGGCATTGGCACCACCGCCTCTACTCCGTGACATCATCGACGAGCACCACAGGAACAGCACCATTGGTCTCTTTCGATTTATTACTGCGCATTAATTCTAGCTTCTGCCGATCAAGATCAAGCTTAGCGATATCCATGCGCTCTTTCTGTAATTGGGCTTCAATCTTTCGTACAAAATCAAGGCCACGCTGAATCGATTGCTCGTAAAAATCATCCTTGAGGCTATAATTAAAGCCGGCAGAAAAACCTTTCAATTTTTCATCCGGCTTTTTGTTTTGCTGTTCACGAATTAAGCGATTGACTTTATAGCGGGCGACCTGCAGCTCATATTCCAAACTGTCGATCTTGCCCGACTCCTCAAACAGTTCCATATCGTCAATAGGGATGATCTTCGCATACAAGCCATGCGTAACAGCGTTATGATTACCTGGTGGCGCATGACCACCTTTGTTACCTTTGGCATATTGATTGCCCTTTGGTGCCGGCTTTGGCGCACTCTTTTTTGTGTGCACACTTTTTTCATTTTGTGTGCACACCTTTTTTGACCACTTATATCTCGTTTTCCATGACTTGACGGTATTGAGAGATACACTGTATTTCGCCGCGATATCCTTATATTTCAGGCCTGCAACATAGTCTTTCTCAGCCTGCTGTATTTTGTCGTTGCTCACATAATCACCACCACCTCATTGAGTGTTTGTTTTGTTTTTGGACATTAAAAAAGCACCCCGAAAGATGCTTATAGCAAATTGCAAAACGTGCAAGTTACCTTTTATATTATTATTTTTGCAATATAGATAAATGGTCAAAATAGTCTTTGGCGTTTTCTACTACAGTATAATAACTAAGCGTTTGATCCTCATTGTTTATTAATTCACCTATCTCTTTTAGTTCCTTATTATATTGGTCATAGCTTTCCCTTAATCTTTCAATTTCCGCCTTCCCAATCGGGTCGTCAATAATCATTCCTACCGTTGATTCTAATTTACCACCAACAAAACGGCTCACTTCTGATATTGCTTTAAAATCATTCAATTTCTTTACTACTTCTAAAATCTTAGAAGATAAGTTTTTATTAATATATAAATTATTTTTGAAATAAAATATAGAAAAATCTTCTAGTTTAGAACTAAAATCTGTTATAAGTTCCTTATATTTTTGATCGTCAAATGACATTTGATAATGATAAACATTTTGGGTTAATATAGCACATTCATAAATATATTCTAAAACTTTACTAACAGATTCATATTCTTTGTCAAATCGTTGTTGTGTTACATATTTTTTTACATCAAGTTCTGCTTTCGTTTTTTCTATATACGATTGAATAAAGGTGTCGGTAATTTTTGCACCCCAAAATTTTATTATAACTAGAATTGCTCCTGTACTGCCAAGCAATGTACCCAAAAACGATGAAATATCCATATCTATCATGTTGTCAGCTCCTTTTATCTTTGTTTATAATATTTGACAAAACAAAAGGGATATCCTGTAAACTTGACTTTTTTCTCTTTGAACTCCATGCAAATCAGCAATAGCCATTCAGAATCAAAATACACAACAATTGCCCCACCAAAGATTAACCACGCAATAAATGCCATCATCAAATCCCGATCTTTATTTACCAGCTTCCATATTCACTCTTAACCAGTTCCTTAATCTCAACCGCCTTTCTTTCTAGCCACTTTTGCTTAGCTTCCTGCACTTCTTTATCAGTATTTGCATAGGCATTGATGATCGTCTGATTTCCCGCTTTGAGGTCTGCTCTGCAATTGCGCCAATCTTTGCCGTACTGAGCAAAAGACCATTGATACTATACACCTCAACAGCCTTGATATTTAGAAAAGCACGTAGAAAAAGCCACCAGCAGAGTTGCCAGCGGCTTATGTGTGATTCTTCACGTTCTCTTAGTATATCATATAAAATGGGGATTTTTTTCCGAAATTATCTAATATTACAAGCATTTATTTTATAAATTATCCCATTCCATTCTCATTGAATTACCATATGCTTGTTCAAAAACTGCAATCGCAGCCCTATTTACCGTAGAGAAATCAGCAAAATCTCTATTTTGACCTGTTATTTCATTCGCATGAAGACCATCTTGTATTTGTTCCGCTGTATTTATTAAATTAAGATATACAGCCTTTGTATTGTTATAGCTATCACAAGTCAACCCATCACATTGTTTTTTCAAACAATATAAATAATGCCTATGCGAATCGCTTTCTTTGTAGTTTGTTACCGATGGAATATTTCCATTAAAAAGCACCTGACAATATTCATTCATCATTTTTTCTGATGGCTTCAAGAGTTCTAAAACATTAAGTCGTTTTGCTATATCCAAAAAAATAACTTTATATTCTGATAAAACTTGTGGCGCATAATACCATAGTGAACGTTGCCCTCCACCGGAAATTAGCGTCTCAAAATGTTTCGATTGAAACCATCGTAAATTCAAAAAACTACCTGATGCAATTGCATCACATTTTGCCAAACTCAAACAAAGCAATTGATGATTTGCATACCCTACAATAACTTTTTTATTAGATAATTTTATTCCTGCAACCAAATTCATCAAATTAGCAACCCAATTTGGATTTTCTACCAAATACTCACTTTTTGTATTCTTATTAGTCATTGGGGGATGCTCACAAACAATATATACACCTTCCACGTCCCACTTTTCAACACATTGGATAATACTTTCAACTGCACTTTCATCATTAAGGATGTTGCTTCCCAAGGCTAAAGTATGATAAATCTTTTTATTCCCATATTTTCGCCCAAAATCTATGATTTTATTTTGTATCGTATTCCATCTAGCATCAAATTTATTTATAATTTCTGTTGGCAAAATAAAAAAGTCTGTACTTGCCATTTCATTCAATACATGTAATTTTTCAATTACAGTGTCATAATTTCCATTTTGCATATATGTTATATTTTCATTTGGCCAATAATCATACAATTGAAGATTCTTTTGATGTTTTCGAGGATAATATAATTGTGGGTCAATAACAATTTTCCCATTGAAATTTTTTGCTGATTTTGCAAAAGTTTCTATTTTTCCAGGTTTAATATTCATTGGGCTAAGGATAATTGAACCCCCACTGAATTTTTTTATTAAATCAATAGATAATTGCTGCGTACCATGACCCATTTGAATGTATAGTTCCATTTTAACAACTCCTAATAAATAAAAGTTTTTTCTGCCGTAACTAACCATTCCAGTGCTTTCTTAGAATTACGAGGACGTCGAGATGGATATTTTGACATCATAGAACTTATCAGTCCCATAAACTGTTGTTCTTGGTCTCCAGCTAACACATAATTAATTGGAATTATAGTTTCCGTTCTTTGAAGAATATCTAGATGCCCATTAGCACCCTTAGTAAAAGGATTTACACCCGTCACACATTCATAAGTCACCACTCCCAATGAAAAAAGATCTGCCCGTGAGTCAATGTCCATCTTTAAATTATTGAATTGTTCTGGAGCTGAATACCCTGGTGTGTGTGGGCCCATCATTGCTTGAGTTGCTGTTAACGAGGGTAATTCTAAATTTCTAGCTATTCCAAAATCTAAAAAATAAACCTTTTCATTATTAAGGATAATATTATCTGGCTTAATGTCTCTATGCACAACATGTATTTTTTCTAAAGCAGCGATAAATTCCAAGCCCTGTTTTAGAAAGCCTGCCGCATCTTTCAATGAAAATTTATATCCACTGTTTATTTGCGATTTTAAATCAGTACCATTTATTTTTTCTTCCACAATGTATAGCGTCTCCGCACCCTCATAGCAAACATACCCTGAATCATAAATCTTAGGTACAGCCTCACTATTTATACCCCTACAAATATCTATTTCACGCAAAACTCTTGGATCCCTTGGTTCATAACACAGCTTTATTACAACATCTCCATATATAAGATGTTTTCCTAAAAAAACCTTTTTCTGTCCACCTCTACGATACATACTCACATCATCATAATCTTTAATTAATTCTTCAAATGTATGCATAAAATATTAGCTCCTTAATCTAACTATAATAGTTTCCTATCCACTCGTTAAACTGTAAAGATAAATAACTTACTGGTGAAGAAAGTTTTTGAGCTGGAACAATTTTTTTAAAATTTCTTTTTTTACAATATAAACCTATTCCTATTTTCGAAAAATTTTCTATTGTATTTTTCTGTGGTGAATTAGAATTTGTTAACGCATATGATTGTGATGCAAACCATGTATTTATAAAAGACTGTTTTGCAACTTTTTTTATATCACCAATTTTAGCCTCGACTGAAATTAAGTCTTTTATACTATAAATCTGTTTAATCTCTTTTGCACGCCACGAGTATCCCCTACGATAAATTAGTTTAGAATCATATAATTTTTCAATTGATGTTATTATTTGCTTTTCTGGGAATTTCAGCATATCAATTAGATTTGCTCCACTCATTCCCTTCGAGTGGACAATTTGGAATAATATTTTTAAGTCATATAGATTAAGTGTCTTTCTAGCTTCAGACCACATATCAACAATATTGGGGTTATATACAGCAAAAACAATATCTGGAAATCCTGACAATATTCTAGGTTCAATGAATACCGCTAAATTATAACGATTACCTTTCTTTAAAAAATTATCACTATAATAATCTATAAAATCATTTACTAAATTTAGTTCGGCCCCTTCTGTACTATTTCGCTTATATAACCCTATAGATGATATATCGTGATTGAAAATTTGAATACGTTCCATCTTGTCCCTGCTTTTCATTACTTTTTTTGTAGTTTATTATAACATACTTTTCTTAATTCTAATTTAAAGTTTTCTAAAATACTCCCACCAGCACAAGCCAATGCATACTGCTGATACGCCTTACCATTAAACCTGTATTTCGACAAATCCCTAGCAATTCCTCCCTGATAATTTCCATATGTAATATCAACCACTTGTAGCCACAGCTCCGATTGCTTCATCGCCTCAATCTCATTTTTGGTATAAAAAAACATACTGAAGAATGCTTCAATCTTTAAAGTGGTGCTCATTAAAAAAATCATCTACTTTATATAATTCATAAATATCTTTTTTATATAATGCAGATAATTGCCTCGTATTTTTTAATAGTAATTCATAATTGTTTTCTCCATATTCTACAAGTTCAAGCTCATTACTTGCTGACGATAATCCTTTATCAAGTATCTCATCTATTTCATATATTTTACAATATATTTCCTGACTAAACCATGGATTGTTATCTGCCGTAGATAAAATTTTCGAATGATATTCATGACAATCTTGCATCGTAGTGAATATCGTATGACGTTCAATGTATTTGTCATCAACCGTTCGAGCAATCCATGAATTTAGTGGAGCCAACACTTTATTAAATATTTCTTCATAAGCAAGCATCCTTTTATCTATAACCTTTTGTAGCTATTCAGTAGCCACTTAAAATGGTCATTTTTTTCATTTGGCTAACAAAGCATTGGAAATAAGAAAATTTGTGTAAAATTCTTTGAAATCTGTGGATAAGTATAGCTTGTACCCCCTTTAACATCAGCGCTTCTATCGGTATAATTAATTGTATTAAATGGTAGAAGGATGTGTTTACTTTGAACATACAAGAGGAACGATTTATACAGCAACTCATTGCTACGAATGCTCACTTATCTCAGCAAATTGCATCCTTAACGGCACAAGTCACAGCCTTGACGGAGTTAGTTGCTCGTCAAAATGAACAACTCCATAAGAATAGCAAAAATAGTTCTAAACCACCTTCTTCTGATGGTTTGAAGAAAACTAAGACACGCAGTTTGCGTAAATCTACCGAAAAAAAGCCTGGCGCCCAAAAGAATCACAAGGAAACAGGTCTTAAACTTCCTCATAAACCAGATGAACTCATTGACTGTGAACCAAATGAATGCCTGCATTGTCCTAATGCTCAGCTCTGTACCTCAAAAGTGAAGGAATCTCGCTATGAAATTGATCTAAAAACAGTTGTCATGGTACGTCAATATCGGCAAATCATGCGAACTTGCAAACAGCATTCTGATATAGTCCTTACGGGTGAATTCCCTGTAGGAATTACTGGCACAAAACAATATGGCAATGGGGTTAAAGCAATGGCGGTTGCGCTTACTTCTGACGGTGTTGTTTCCATAGAACGTACACACAATCTTTTGAGTGCTGTCAGCGGTCTTTCTATTAGTACTGGTAGTATTTACAAGATGAACCATGAATTTGACACTGGTTTGACCGATGTCGTTGAGAATATCCGGTTGGCCTTACTCCAAAAGACTACGCCTGTACATTGCGATGAAAGCGGTGCGCGGACAGCTGGTCGTTTGGTCTGGGTTCATAATGTATCCGATACAGATTTTACGTATCAGACGGTAAGCTGGAAACGCGGTACCTAAATATTTTCCGTGCCATTCAATTTGCTTTGGATGGTGCACCGGAAAAAGCTGTTTTTATTGGGGCTACTGAATAGTTACAATCATTCTTATACTCTAATTCTTTAATTTCTCTTTCTCTATTTTCACTCCACATATAATACGCACCGACCCCAGCTATAGCAGGTGAGCATTTCGCAACCACATCGAAGTAATAATATCCCCAGTTATTAGACCAGCAATAGTAGAGCGCACCTAATAAAATAATAATAATAATACCTGTAACGCATTTATATTTTTTTATTAAATCCATAAACTCATCTCCTCCAGCCTATTATACTCTTATAAAAGATAATTTTACAAATATCATCCAATGCCACTATTACAGCAGCAACTTCCCTATAATAATAGGCAACCCTATGTTAGCGGTTGCCTATTATACATCGTTACCTCAATCGGTCCAAGACCACAATTACCACGATCAAAGTAAGAATACCCCATAAATCATGCATAACCATCACCTCCAATGGTTATCATAATCGACAATAGGATTTTTAAAATCTTATGTTTTTGCTCTTTTTAATTTAGTACCGTAGATATAGGAGAAACGCCCTTAACCAAATTAGCGCGTAGAAAAAGCCACCAGCAATTACTAGTAGCTTGTGTGTAATTCCCAGAATAAGACGATTATTTATAGTAATGTATATAAATTTGATTTTTGAAATAGTACGTTATGTTGATCAAATCCCCTATTTTTGCAATATTCTAGAAATGTTTTCTTATGACTTTCAGGTGCTCTAGGATCTAGTATAACTTCACATATACTATCAATAGGAACATCATAATGTATTACAGGTGGAGTCTGTATTTTTTCAAAAATATCAGCCAATTCTATCTCGCTCATCATTGACGAGTTATTTTTTCTCATTGTATCCGCTAATTTAAGTGAACATGAAATTCTATATTCCGCTTCATGTTCAAAAGCAGGTCTTTTTAATTCACAAATTGCTTTATCTGTCATAATAATCCCCATTTTGTCTGGGGTTCTACAATTATCTACATTGTAACCTTGATGATACTTCACTTTATAATGATTTACCTTTATAGTTGAATTGATTTTAGTAACGGCTTCTGTTATTTGTTGAAGAATCTGTGCTAGTTTTACCGTAATTCTTACACCTAACTTATCTTGGCTATAAATTCTCCACATGGCATCAGATTCTTCCCGAGTATCAGTCCACGACTGTGCATATGTATGTTGCAACACGCTATTTTTCCCTGCCTCTATTAATTTTTTATTCATCTTTTCAACAACCCATGTTGGTATTCCCTCATTAAAATTTTTTTTAACAGGAAACCCTTCATAAGGGTCCTCCCAAAGGGTTATTTTAGTTAAATACAACCGATGCAATTCTATTAACTCTACAAATCTACTAAATGATATATATTTATATAAGAACACATCATTTTCCATTAAATAATCCTCCTCCAAAGTTTTAAATTAAACTAATTAAACTCGTACCGGTCCACCTGGCAAGTACAAGCCACTGCTTACTGTTGCACATATGTAAGCATTTACTGTACTGTTTTATAAATAAAGAGCTGGAGGAATATCCGCATAATATGCCCTGAATTTCCATTCCCCAATTCCTATATATCGAACATAATCAACCTTTATTTTATCCGTTTCTTGGCTTTCTAATTCAATAATATAATTACCGCAGTTATTTTCATTTAGCCATTTCTCAAAATCAGCGTAATTGTCAACTTTGATTTTTATATTAATATCTTTATTGAATGTAATCATGTTAGTGCCATCAGCAGCGATGTCTCTCCCCGTCTCTGGAGTTATCATTTCAATTATCAGATATCCTTTATAATCTGATAATTGATACGGTGGCAATCCGTTACCCTTTTTATTTTCTATGCTGACCCGGTATTGTTCAAAATCATATTTTTTCCCCATACACTCAGCTCCTCCATATTGTTTGCAATTATTTGCAACTTCCAATATAGCATGAGACTTTTCATACAGCAATAGCAAACACGTCCATTTTCAAAATCTGCCTTACACTTCCATCTTCCTAATTTCCACAGTATTCTATGACCTGCCGATATTAGGGTAACACAAAAGCCGCTCACACATTCGTAAGCGGCTCATTTATAAACTTTTGATAATATTATTATAGCACCGTAAACCCTTGAAAAACGGAAGTAAAAGGGAAGTATCCGACCGTGAAAATGCTGTCATTTTGCTGTGAAAAATCACCATCAACTTATCCACAGAATACAAAGCGCAGCTGTTCCGGTCGTACGGCTGATCCAAACATCATGAAAGCAATCTCTTTAACCGCCTTGTTTTCCCTCTCACGCGCCCATAATAAACGCACATCAAGGACGGCTCATCACCGTCCTTTTTTAGATCTATTTATTCAACTGATTCATAGGTTTTTTCGAATATATCTGGCTTGCATGGATATATTTCGCCGCTTATTCCCCTAATAATGTAATCCCCCATACTAGCGTGCATATTTTCCTCAAGTGTTTTTATGAAAAGTTCGCAAGGAGGCTCTATTCGATCTAACGAACTAAAAAATATTTCGCCTTTCTCTATAGCTTCCCACGCCCATGCCGGTGTACTGTCACCGTTCACAAAATCTCCGTCAAATTGAAAGGCTTCTATCTCAATTGGTTTCTTACGATACTTTGTCATAAATAATCTCTCCCTTTTAGCGATATTCTTTTCCGGTTTTAGTATTCTTCAACGCAATGCGCCCCACGGTCTCAAACCCTGCTGCCCCAAACATTGCCTTAGCCATATCTTAAAAGCAGAATCATCGCAAAAAAAGCCGCCCCCATTTAAGGAGGCGGCAAAAAAAATAGTCTACACAAGGAACGCACGTACTAAAAAGGAGGCATACTATGCCAAGATTAAAAAAAAGAACAGACGGTCGCTACCAATCAAAAATACTCATCGGGCATGATGAATTGGGGAAATCTATTTATAAATTTGTTTATGCAAAATCTCAAACGGAACTGAAAGAAAAAGCCGAACAAGCTAAAATAAACATACAGCAAAAACTCTCTAGGACACACTATATTGATTCGGATACGTATCCCCTAGGCAATTAGACGATTGGTTGAATAACGTCATGCAGGGTCATGTGCGCCAAAACACATGGGAATCGTACGAGATCATAGTGCGAGTTCATCTAAAACAATCCCTTGGAATGATCCACTTGCAAAATTGCAACCACAAGCAATACGTGCTTTTTATGATGAAAAGAAATCGACTGGATTATCAGATCGATCTGTACAATATATGCATACTGTTTTAAATGCTGCGTTGAAACAAGCTGTATTGGATGAAATCATAGAAAAGAACCCTTGTACCGTTGCCAGTGTTAGAATAAAGAAACCTCAACGGACAAAAGAAATTAACGTCTTATCCCAAGAACAGGTAAATAAATTATTAGCAGCCGCAACGGACTGGCGTAAAATTATATTTTTTATTGCCTGGGGTACAGGTTTGCGGCGTGAAGAACTTCTTGGCCTGCGCTGGCAGGATATTGATTTTAAGCAAGGTACCCTATCCGTTAATACGACCGTTATCTGTACAAAGGCATTTGGATCTATGATCAATAAGCCCAAAAATACATCGTCTTATCGAACCATTCCGATATCAAAAGAAATTCTGCACGATTTGCAAAAGTATCGGGTCGTTGTAAAATCTGAACAACTCAGCAGTTTGAATTATGAAAATAATGATTTGGTTTTTGCTAGAAAAGATGGAAAACCACACGATCCAAGACGACTGAGTAAAGATTTTAAAAAATTTATTATTTCCGCGGGATTGCCTGAAAAATTTCATCTACATGATCTGCGCCATACACACGCTACACAACTATTACAGCTTGGTGTTCATCCAAAAGTAGTTCAATACCGTTTAGGACATTCAACATTCCAACAAACTATGGATACCTATTCGCATGTATTCCCGCAAATGCAGGATGGAATCGCCGATATGATGTCGGCAATGTTACCAAATAAAAAACAGTCTTAAAATCCGTTACTTTTTTCAATAGTAGTCAAAAGGTAGTCAAAAGGCATTAGATTTTGACTACCAAAAAAGGCACCCATGATAGCATGGATGCCTACGTTTATTGAGTTGGTGCGGAAGACAGGACTTGAACCTGCACGTCGTGGGACACTAGATCCTAAGTCTAGCGCGTCTGCCAATTCCGCCACTCCCGCATTTGTTCGGTTAACTCGTTAACCAACTTCTATATCTTAGCACAACTTTTTTTAATTGTCAAATATTTTCACTCTGCTTTTTGATCTTCTTCTAAGATTTTTTTCAATAAATCTTCCGTCAAATCTTCTTCCGAGTAAACCTTTATCCCATTTTGGACAAGCAGGGCCGCACAAACACCTTGACCACACACTTTTGTATTCGAAAAAGTTCCATCATAAATCGTATTAACACCGCAAGAGGGACTATCTTCTTTTAAAAAAGCATATTTTACTTTATATGCTTGGGCAATCTTTAGTACTTTGTCTGCCCCTTCACAAAAATTAGCTGTGATATCTTGTGTATTCGTCTTGCTTATTACCTTTGCTTTACCCGCCAAAACCATTGCACCATCACCATTTTGAATTTCGGATGGTGGATGCGGAATTGGCAATTGTCCGAAACACTCCGGACATACAGCAATATATTGTGCCAAACTATTATAACGCAATAAAAGCGCATTCGGCGCTGCCCCGCCATCATATCTCGTTTTATTTCCTAAAAGGCAGGCACTAACTAAAATCATTGATACATCCCCTAACATTTAAACGGCTTGACTGGTACATCGATTTTCTGCACGAGTTCTGCAAAATTATCCACATGGATTTTTTCACTTGCAAAAAGTGGAATTGCAGCACAAGTACGTGCATCATCAAGTGCATTATGATGATTAAAATCAATATGTAAATGATCCCCAACCGTATCGAGCTTATGATTTTCAAGCTCTGGCCAAATCTTACGAGCGATGCTTACTGTACAACAATGATGAAACTTTGCCGGCACCAAATTATATTCCTGGATTGCATATTTTAAAACACTCATATCAAAAGATGCATTATGGGCTAAAACAATTTTATTTTCCAGACGAAGCTTAAGTTCGGGCCATATTTCAGCAAATGTTGGTTTATTACGCACATCCTCAGGTGTAATCCCATGGATTTGTATATTAAAGTAATCAAACTTCATGCCAGGTGGCTTAATTAGCGCATAATATGAATCATGGATTTTTCCATCTTTTACTTCAACAACAGCCACACTGCAAGCACTATTTCGTTTACTATTGGCTGTTTCAAAATCAATTGCTACAAAATTCATCATACTTTCTAATCGTTCCTTTTCTTGAAAATTTACTCCTAATTATAACACAAATCCACGTACTTATTGCGAATAATAAAATCCTCTGCCAAATACAGGCAAAATAATGACGCTTTTCTATTTTTATATGCAAAAAAGGCGCAGTACTTATACCACGCCGTTTCTTTACTATACTTACTGTTTTTTTGTTTTCAAATAGTCATCAATGGCTGCGGCAGCTTTTTTACCAGCCCCCATAGCTAAAATGACAGTTGCGGCACCCGTTACAATATCACCGCCGGCAAAAACGCCTGCTTTCGTTGTAGCACCAGTTTCTTCATTGGCAACAATATTGCCTCGTTTATTCGTATCCATCCCCGGTGTTGTCGATTGAACGAGTGGATTTGGTCCCTGACCAATGGCAACCACCACTGTATCAACATCAATTTCAAATTCTGACCCAGGAATTTCAATCGGACGTCGACGGCCTGAAGCATCCGGTTCACCTAATTCCATTTTAATGCAGCGCATTTTTTTAACCCAGCCCTGCTCATCACCAAGAATTGCCACTGGATTATGTAGTAACTTAAAGTCAATACCTTCTTCTTTAGCATGATGGACTTCTTCAAGGCGAGCCGGAAGTTCTTCCTCACCGCGGCGATAAACAATATAGACATGTTCTGCTCCAAGACGAAGTGATGTCCGCGCTGCATCCATAGCAACATTACCTCCGCCAATTACTGCAACATTATTGCCGACATGGATTGGCGTTGCATGTGTTGGAAATTGATACGCTTTCATTAGATTGCAACGAGTCAAAAATTCATTCGCCGAATACACTCCATTGAAATTTTCACCTTCAATCCCCATAAAATGAGGCAAACCCGCACCAGTTGAAATAAAGACCGCACTAAAGCCATCTTCATCCATAAGTTCGTCAACCGTAAATAATTTTCCGGCTACGGCATTAACTTCAATTTCCACGCCCATTTTCTTGAGACTATCGATTTCCACTTTTACAATATCATCTTTCGGCAGTCTAAACTCTGGAATTCCATAAGATAAAACACCGCCAGCTGTATGTAGTGCTTCAAAAATCGTTACTTTATAACCTTTTTTCGCCAGTTCACCTGCCGCCGACAAGCCAGCCGGACCTGAACCAATAACAGCCACTTTTTGTGCATCAGCAGCATAAGCAATCGGCTGCGTATTATCGCCCTGAGCTAAGCTGCGATCCGCTACAAAACGTTCCAAACGACCAATTGCAACCGATTCACCACGTTTGGCGAGCACACAATATTTTTCACACTGACTTTCCTGCGGACAAACCCTGCCGCAAATTGCTGGTAAACTATTTGCTTCTTTAACCACAGCAATTGAACCAGCAAAATCTTTTTCTTTGATTTTCGCGATAAATCCCGGAATATCTACTTCAACTGGGCAACCCTTACGACACTGCGGCACTTTGCAATTCAGACAGCGATTTGCTTCGGCAACAGCATCTTCTTCACTATAGCCTAGAGCAACTTCCTCAAAATTTGTTGCACGAATTTTCGGATCTTGTTCTGGCATTTTATGTTTCATCAATGAGATTGGCATTCACAGTCAGCTCCTTTCGTAAGCCCCTGTTGTTCACAGCGACAAACATGATCCTTCTCTTGTGCTTCCTGCGTTTTATACGTACGCTGACGCATCATAAGACCTTTAAAATCAACCTGATGTGCATCAAACTCAGGACCATCCACACAGGCAAACTTGCTTTCATTGCCGATCTGAACACGGCAGCCGCCGCACATACCAGTTCCATCAACCATAATAGGATTTAAGCTGACAACTGTAGGTATGCTATAAGGGCGTGTTGCTTCAGCCACACTGCGCATCATTACAACTGGGCCAATTGCGATTACTTCAGCGATTTTCACACCTTTATCAATAAGCTGTTGCAATGCCGTAGTAACAAACCCTTTGATTCCATAAGAACCATCATCGGTTGTCACATAAACTTCATCACTTACCGCTTTCATTTCATCTTCAAAAATTAAAATTTCTTTTGATTTAGCACCCATAATAGAAATCACCTTATTACCCGCTTGTTTTAAACCACGAGCAATCGGATAAACCGGAGCAACACCAATGCCACCACCAATACAGACAATCGTCCCCATATCAGGTTCAATATGTGTTTTTTTACCTAAAGGACCAACGAGATCTAAAATAGATTCGCCTTCATTTAGTGCCCCTAATAACTGCGTTGAAGCACCAACTTCCTGGAAAATAATCGTGATGGTTCCTTTATCACGATTAAAATCAGCAATCGTAAGTGGAACTCTTTCGCCTTCGTCATTCACACGAAGAATTACAAACTGTCCCGGCTCCGCTTTTTTTGCAATCCGCGGTGCTTCAAGATCAAATAAAAGTACGCCTGGTGATAACACCTGCTTTTTTAAAATCTTAAACATAATCCACTCTCCCATATAAATACATGAATACTGACTTTATAGTACATCAAAAAAATCTCATAGGCAATATTTATTTCACAGAGTATTTTGATAGCACAATGAGCTTAAACGACTAACAGCCTTAACTTTATTTAGCAAAAGCACCGCTTAAATACGGCAATAAATTTGTTTTAATTGGCATCAAATAAATATTGGCATCTTGTTTTTTTACAAAATCTAAAGCTTGTCTGGCAAAATCAATGTTCCATTCCAGCGTCGGTTGAAAAGCTTTTGGGAAAATCACATTGTTTTTGCTTTCCCAATAATTGACGGATCGCTCCGACAAAACAGGAGATACTCCCCAATAAACCTCTACCCCAGCAAGAATTTCCGCATAGATTTCCAAATAGCGCAGATCAAAAAAAGGCTGGGTGAAAAACCCGGCTGCGCCGGCTTGAATCTTGCGGCGAATATTATATTCTTCCTGACGCATACTGCTGCGATACTGGTCAAGTCCTGCATAGACTTTGATATGTGGCAGCTCATCACGAAATTTACGGATTACATCGGTACTAACCGTTGGATAAATCGTCCGCCCCATATCCTGCGGTGGATCACCGGTAATAACCAAAACCTCACTAATTTTATGCTCAACCAAATAAGAAGCCATTGGCAATGGTTTGTCTAAATCAATATCAATGGCCCGAATATGCGGCATAGCTTCTCGATAAAATTCTTTCGCAACCGTTGCGCCTTCCCAGCTATGCAGTTCATAACGCAAAAGCTCCGGTACATTAATCAGATCGATACAGGTAAAATTATTTTTTAACAGTTCCAATTCTTCACGAATTGCAGCTTCTCCGCGTGGAACTAATTCAATTGATATTCTAGGCATATAAAAGCTCCCATCATAAAATGTGATGTACTGTTTTATCTTATTCTATACAAAAAAAGTAAAAATTACAACTATATTTAAGTTGCATTAAATATTCTATATGGCAAACGGCAGGTATCAAGCTCCACAAAACTCAACCCTGCCGATCTTTTATATTCCGTTAAAAAAGTCCAGTTATTTTCCCATCATTTGTAATATCCATTTTTTCAGCAGCTGGATGTTTGGGTAATCCAGGCATCGTCAGTATATTCCCTGTTAATGCTACGATAAATCCGGCACCAGCAGAAATTTTAATTTCCCGGACTGTAATTGTAAATCCGGATGGTCGGCCTAGTTTTGTTGCATCATCGCTCAAGGAATATTGCGTTTTCGCCATACAAATCGGCATTTTATCAAGGCCGAGATCCACAAGCTCTTTGATGCTTTTGCGAGCTGACGCCGTGAATTCGACACCATCTGCACCATAAATTTCCCGGGCAATAGCATTGATTTTATTTTCAATAGTTGCTTCTGTTTCATAAATAAATTTAAAAGCCTTTGGTTTATCGACTGCTGCTAATACTTTCTCAGCAAGTGCAATCCCACCGGCACCACCTTTTGCCCAAACTTCAGAAAGAGCTACTTGTGCGCCCATGGCCCTGCACTGTTCTTCTACAAAAGTAAGTTCTGCTTCAGTATCTGTAGGGAATGCATTGATGGCAACTACCACCGGCAAGCCAAATTTATGTATATTTTCAATATGTTTTGTAAGATTACTTAAGCCCGCATTAAGGGCTTGCATGTCCACCTGTGTCAATTGATCTTTAGACATTCCACCATGCATTTTAAGAGCGCGAACCGTAGCAACAATTACAACAGCATCCGGGCTGATTCCGGCAAAGCGGCATTTGATATCAAGAAATTTTTCAGCTCCCAAATCAGCACCAAATCCAGCTTCCGTAACGACGACATCAGCAAGTTTTAATGCAAATTTCGTCGCCATAACACTATTGCAGCCATGCGCAATATTGGCGAATGGACCACCATGGATAAACGCTGGTGTGCCTTCGAGTGTCTGCACTAAATTAGGTTTGATTGCATCTTTAAATAACAGGGTCAGTGCTCCAGTTACATTGAGCTGTGCTGCACGTATTGGTTCTCCCTGCCGAGTGTAAGCAACGATGATTTTCCCCAAACGATCTTTCATATCATCAAGATCTTGAGCGAGACAGAGAATTGCCATCATTTCAGAGGCCACCGTTATATCAAAACCTGTTTCTCGCGGTACCCCATGAGGTTTTCCTCCCATACCGCAAACAATATTGCGCAAAGCACGATCGTTAAGATCAACCACACGGCGCCAAGTAATGCGACGAACATCAAGATCTAATTCGTTTCCTTGCTGTAGGTGATTATCAATCACAGCTGCTAATAAATTATGCGCCGTCGTAATTGCATGAAAATCACCCGTAAAGTGTAGGTTGATATCCTCCATTGGCACAACTTGTGCATAACCACCGCCTGCCGCACCGCCTTTTAGACCAAAACAAGGTCCTAAAGATGGTTCACGCAGCGCAATCGCTGTTTTTTTGCCTAATTTATGTAAAGCATCGCCCAAACCTACACTCGTAGTTGTTTTACCTTCACCGGCCGGTGTAGGGTTAATGGCTGTAACAAGAATCAATTTCCCATCCGGACGATGTTTGATAGAGTCCCAGGCTGCCAGTGCTATCTTCGCCTTATATTTACCATATAATTCAAGCTCATCCTCTGAAATACCTAGCTTTTCTGCAATCGCTGTAATTGGCTGAAGTAGCGCTGCTTGTGCAATTTCTACATCACTTTTCATCAATCTGCCTCCCTGACAATAAAAAAATTTTCAAGTGCTTTAGTATTGTTTTAAATTATTATAATATAATTATTATTTATTTAAAATTTATATTGTTTTACTCAACTGCAGGCGCGCTGCTTTCACGGTATTATGCATAAGCATAGCAATCGTCAAAAGTCCAACCCCGCCGGGCACCGGTGTAATCGCACCAGCAACAGATTCTACTGCCTCAAAATCAACATCACCAACAAGCTTTTTCGGAGCAATACGATTGATTCCAACATCAATTACAACAGCTCCAGGTTTAACCATATCAGCGGTAACAAAATGTGGTCTTCCCACAGCAGCCACTAAGATATCAGCTTGTTTCGTAATCGCTGCCAAATTTTTCGTTCGTGAATGACAAACCGTCACCGTTGCATCCCGTGCAAGTAATAAATGAAACATTGGCTTGCCCACAATATTACTGCGACCAATAATGACGGCATTTTTACCAGCAATTTCAATTCCAGCTAGTTCCAACATTTTGATGCATCCCATAGGCGTACATGGCACAAGATGTTCCTGACCGGTCGCCAGTTTCCCCACGTTGATCGGGTGGAACCCATCCACATCTTTATCCGGATCGATAAAATCCAAAATTTCCGCCTCATCGGTATGAATATGTGGTGGCAATGGCAGCTGAACCAAAATTCCATGAATTTTACAGTTGTGATTAAGTTCATCAATTTGAGCTAATAACATTGCTTTTGTTGAATCGATCGGCATTTCAATGACTTCGGAATAAATACCCAATTCTTCGCACGAACGATGCTTATTAGCAACATAGACCTTTGATGCCGGATTTTCACCAACGATAATAACAGCAAGCCCTGGTGTAACTTTAAATTCTTGTTGCAGCGATTCAACCTGCTTTTTAGCTTCCGCTTTTATTGCAGCAGCAAATATTTTTCCTTCTAATAATTTTGCAGTCATATTTTACCCCCAACCGATCAATCAAATAGTCACCATATTATACTAACTAATGTAAATAAAAAAATTGAAATTGCTACGATACCATTTCGCATAAAATAAACTTGCGTCACCTGACTCAAATCATCAACGCCTACAATCGAATGCTGATAACATAAAGTCAATAATGCAATGAAAACACCACCGTAATAAATCAGTGCTAAATGCATAAGAATTCCAACCATAGTAAAACATAATATACTCAAAAAGTGCATACCTTTAGCAATACGCAAGGCACCAACAAGACCAAACCGCGTTGCCATCGAATGCAGTCCATGGTCTTCATCAAATTTTTTATCTTGACAACCATAAATGACGTCAAATCCGGCAATCCAAAGTCCCACCGCTAAACTCAATAAAACAATTGGTAAATCAAGCGAACCGCGAATTGCTATCCAGCCGCCCGCCGGTGCCATCGCTAGAGCAATACCTAAAACAAGATGACAGCAGCAAGTAAATCGTTTCGTATACGGATAAATAACAAAGGGAAAAATTGCCAGAGGTGCCAGTTTCACACAAATCGGATGAAGCTGTAATGTCGCCGTAATAAAAACACCCAAGCTGACCACGATCAGTAAAATACTTTCCCATGGCTTCACTTCACCAGTCACCATCGGGCGTTTCGTAAAGCGAGGATGCAATTTATCATACTTTAAATCTATAATATTATCGAGTGCCAGAGCGGCACTCCGCGCACCTACCATTGCCACTGTAATCCAAAGGAATGTGGACAGGTCCGGTACACCATCGGCAGCTAAAAAAGCTCCCATATAAGCAAAAGGCAAAGCAAACACAGAATGATGCAATGCTATATTATTTACATGTGCTGATAATTTACTCAAAACCAAGATCCTTCCATTTCTGATCTACTGCGGCCTTGATATCATCACTCATCACGATTTCATCTGGCCATTCACGTGTATGACCTTCTTCCGGCCAGGACTTCGTCGCATCAATTCCGACTTTTGTTCCCCATTTTGGCATCGGTGAAGAATGGTCAAGTACATCAAGCGGTCCATCAACCATCACGATGTCTTGTTTTGCATCAATATTATTGAAGACGCGCCACCAAACTTCCTGCTCATCTTGCACATTAACATGAGAATCTACAATGATAATCATCTTCGTAAACATCATCTGCCCCATACCCCAGACCGCATGCATTACTTTTTTAGCCTGCTGCGGATATGTTTTTTTGATTGAAATCATTGCACAATTATGAAATACGCCCGCCAGCGGTAAATTAATATCGACAATTTCCGGCATCATCACTTGGAGAAGTGGTAAGAAAATGCGTTCCGTTGCCTTAGCTATATAGCAATCTTCCATCGGAGGTTTCCCCACAATAGTTGCTGGATAAATTGGGTTTTTACGATGCGTAATACATGTAATATGAAAAACCGGATACTCATCCGCCAGCGAATAATAACCCGTATGGTCGCCAAACGGACCCTCGCGGCGCAGTTCATCCATTTTCACGTATCCTTCCAGCACGATTTCACTATGTGCTGGCACTTCAACATCGACGGTTTCACATTTGATCATTTCTACTGATTTTTTACGCAGCATACCAGCAAAAACCATCTCATCGATATCCCGCGGCAATGGTGCCGTCGCAGCATACGTCAAAACAGGATCTGTACCAATGGCTACAGCAACTTCAATCCGGTCTTTCCCCATTTCTTTATAGGCGCGAAAATTTTCAGCACCATTTTTATGAATATGCCAATGCATACCCGTTGTTTTCTCATCAAATTTCTGCAAACGATACATACCAACATTGCGTTTGCCCGTTTTAGGATTTTTCGTAAAAACAAGCGGCAGTGTAATAAAGGCGCCACCATCTTGCGGCCAGCATTTCAGAATTGGAAATTTATCCAAAGATGGCTGATCTTTGATAATAACATCTTTGCACGGTCCATTTTTTACATATTTAGGAAAATTAATTGCCCGTTTCGCGGTTGGAATAATCGAAATTAAATCGAGTTTATGCTCCAAAGAAACATACGGCAGTTTTAAAATTTCTCTAAGTTCATCCGCAATATCATCTATTTTTTCCACACCAAAAGCAATAGCCATTCGTTCCATGCTGCCAAATGCATTCATTAAAACAGGAACATCATATCCTTTGACATTTTCAAAAAGCAACGCAACATTTTTAGCGCCCTTCATCTTAGAGACCCGATCTGTGATTTCGGTAATTTCTAATTCACAATCGACTGGTGTCGTAATCCGTTTTAAAAGCCCTCGCTTATCGAGTGCATCGATAAATTCCCTTAAATCTTTAAAAGCCAAAATTATATACTCCCCTCAACTATTTTCGCAAAACAAAGCGAACAATAAATACACTGATTTCATATAGTAAAATCATCGGAACTGCTATCATTGACTGCGAAAATACATCTGGTGTCGGTGAAATAACAGCTCCGATAACAAATGTTAAAAAAATAACAATTTTACGCTTTTTGCGCAAAAAAGCCGATGTAACAAACCCCATTTTAGCCAAAATCACAATAATGAGCGGCAATTCAAAAATAAATCCAAACGGCAGCACAAAGGCAATCACAAAATCGAGGTATTTACCAATGGATAGCAATGGCTGTAAATCTGCATTGCCAAATCCCAAGAAAAATTTAATTCCCGCCGGCAGCACAAAAAAGAAAGCAAAAGCCAGCCCCATAAAAAATAACCCGGCAGAAATTGGTACAACCAGCCCAATCAAAAATCTTTCTTTTCCCGTCAACGCGGGCAGAAAAAATCGCCATACATGATACAAAATCACGGGCATTGCCAATAAAAAGCCCGCGAAGAAGGATACTTTCATATAGGTAAAGAAAGCTTCCGCCGGCTGCATATAATATAATTTACCAGCGGGAATCGTTAAATAATGCATGATATCTTCAATAAAGAAATAGCAAATCCCGCTGCCAATAGCAATTGCAATTATTGAATAAATCAGCCTGCTTCTAAGTTCATCAAGATGGCGCAGCAATGTCATATTCCCTTTCGCTGCCTCTTCAATTTCTGCAGGTGTTTTTTCACCTACATATTCTTCGTAGCTCCGTTCATCTGCCATTAATCAGACCCTCACTTTGCATCTTTTTTTTGAGGTTCTTCATTTTTTTCGACTGCTTTAACAACAGACTCCTCTTTCTTTTCTTCAGGAGGTTCATTCGATGCATTTTTAAATTCGTTTAAACTTTTTCCCACAGCACGTCCTATTTCCGGTAATTTACCTGGACCAAACACTACCAAACCAATCACCAAAATCAAGCCTAATTCCGGTACACCTATTCCAAACATAATGTCATTCCTCCAACTTTTATTTCACTTTTATAAACGAATCTATAACTCGTACTGTAATTATACAATTACATGAAAAAAAATACAACGAAAGCAATACATATTGCTTATAAAAAAATCGTCCTTGCATAAACAAAGACGATTTTAGAGCAGAAATTATTTTACTTCTGGTTTTTTATCCGATACAGTTTCAGCTTTCACCGTTGTTTCTTCTGGTTTTGGTTCACTTTTAGTTTCTGCCTTCACAACTGGCGTTGAGATACTTTCGGTCAACCCCGCGGTTGCTTTTTTAAATTCATTTAAACTTTTTCCAACTGCTCTGCCGACTTCCGGCAGTTTACCGGGTCCAAATACGACTAATCCGATAATTAAAATCAAAATTAATTCTGGTACACCAATTCCAAACATGACTCATTCCTCCATTTAATTTTAATGTACTCTATTTACTTCATGACGTCAACGCCGATTTATATAGATACAAAAAAAATTCCTTCACAATATCATACTGCATTTAGTACGTACGAATGCGAATTGAATCTGCAGCTAATTGATATGCCTCAAAAACCGCAGCTGGAATCGATGATGGCAATACATCATAAGCCTTGGTAATGTATTCATCTACTTTTCCCCGTGCATATTCCACAGCGTCCGTTGCTTGAACAATATCTAAAGCACGAGATAGCAAGTCGTTACTCATATCGCGTGTTTTTAATATAGCCTGAAGCTCTTCTGAATTTGGACTCACTTCAAGAGCATGAATAACTGGCAAAGTCACAATCCCCTGCAAAATATCATTGCCCGCTGGTTTGCCGATTTCTTCCTGCGTTGCTGTCAAATCAAGTAAATCATCGGTAATTTGAAAAGCCATCCCAATAGCTTCACCATATTGCCGTAGTGCGTCAATTTCTTTTTCCGGCAGTTTCGCGACAATCGCACCTAGTTCGCAGCTGGCGGCAATAAAATTCGCTGTTTTTTTTGCAATACGCGCATAATACTCAGATTTGTCTTTTGATGCACGAAAAGTTTCTTTATTTTGAATGATTTCGCCCTCACTCAAATCACAAATAAGCTGTGCCAAAATCATAGTCACCCGTGAACTGTAATTTTGTTTTGCTATTAAAGAAAAAGCTTTCGCAAATAAATAGTCTCCACTCAAAATGGAAATCTGATTGCCCCACTTTGAATTTGCTGTTGGCGTACCACGCCGCATATCTGCACTATCAATTACATCATCATGCACAAGTGAAGCCATATGAATCATTTCAATCGCTGCTGCCAAGGGCATAATATTTTTTTCGTCAACCGAACTTCCACATCGTACAGCCAAAAAATAAAGAGCTGGTCGCAAGCGCTTCCCGCCCGAATTCACTAAATGTGTTCCGATTTCCGTGATTAACTCTATCGGTGATTGAACTAC
The DNA here is from genome assembly GCF_000381065.1 of Propionispira raffinosivorans DSM 20765. GTDB lineage: Bacteria > Bacillota > Negativicutes > Selenomonadales > Selenomonadaceae > Propionispira > Propionispira raffinosivorans. The sequence goes on from NZ_KB905860.1 coordinate 64,370, forward strand.
GGCAAGCATTTCTTTTTCTAATTTCGCCAAATCTTCTTTCACCACATCGAACATCTTGTTACTGGACAAATTTATCACCTACAAGTTAGATATCTTAACTTAATAAGTTTACTACAACACTAAAGATTTGGCAAACTACATTCGTTGAATTTATGAATACAATTCTCTTTTTAGAAACTTATTTTCCTCATCAATAACTCATGCTTATTATAAGATATATAAACTTCATTAAATAGTCTTAACAATAATTTTTAAAAACAGCAGGCCCCAAAATATGACCTGCCGTTTTAGTGAAATTAAGATTTAAATTGTAACTTTATCAGCGGCTGTGACATGTCTGCCAATGCCCATTTCCTCTTTACTAAAGCCCAGGGCAAAACCAACCAATTGCTGCAAATGCAAAATTGGAACCTCTACCGAAGACTTCGTGGCTTCACGCCCTTCTGGTGAATACATATCAAGCTGCATTTGACATAAAGGACATGGTGTAACGATCATCTGTGCTCCAGCTTGTGCTGCATTATCAGCAATCTTCCCAGTTACAGTCAAAACATCATGTTCCGCTGTAAAAAAGGCATGGAAGCCACAGCATTTAAGCTTATAATCAAAATCTATTGGTGTTGCCCCCAAAAGTTTTATTAACTTTTCCAGAGACTCAGGATTTCGTCCATCTTCATAATTCAACACTTTTTGCGGACGAATCAAATGACAGCCATAAAACCCAGCCACTTTTACATTTGTAAGTTTATTTTTGATTTTTCCAGCAAAAACTTCAGGATGCGCATCCAAAACCCATAAGAAATGGGTAACTTCTGCTGTCCCCTGATAAGGATACGGGTGTCCAGATTTCTCTAATATTTCATTTACTTGTGCCCGCAGGTTCTCATCTTCATCTAATTTTGCCTTAGCTTGTTTTAACTGTAATGTACACGTATTACATACCGTCATAATTGGCAGGCCCATATGTTCTGCAATGGAAATATTACGGGCATTAATTGCCAGCATTGACAATTCGCTGACACCTTGCGCATGCGATGCACCACAGCAAGTCCATTCTGGAATTTCTACAAGTTCAATCCCAAGTGCTTCTGACACCTTCATCATCGAAGCATGAGCTTCTGCTGCCGCCCCTTTTAAAACGCAGCCGGGAAAAAATGCGTACTTCATATTATTTGTCCTCCTTAGCTGCAATATCGATAATCGAACGAATTTTGCTAATATCTTTATTTACAGGTGCTTTTTCAAATAAATCAAGCTTGCCAGTTTTCATTAAACGATAAGCAATTGGCACACGAAATGCTGCCGAAATAAAACCTTCTGATTGTACAGATAATTTACTTTCATCAAGCAGGCCAGTATTGTATATGTCATCATAAATGGCTTTCGCATGGTTTGAACCAACGGAAGATGCCATTTCCAGTTTAAACGTCGCTTCTTTTAATTTTTCAATTGCCCCTGCCGGATCGAGATCTTTCGGACAACTCGCTGTACACTCCTGACAGTTAAAGCATTTCCAAAGACCAGCTTCAATAACATCTTTCAAATGCTGTTTGTGGTCTTTGTCGCGCGAATCTTCGACTAGTTTTGCTGCTTTAACAAAAATAAATGGGTCTAAAAAATCTTTTTCATTTAATGCACTTTTATTGCACTCTGAAACACAAGATCCACAAAGTATACAGCCTGCATACTTTTTATATTTATCAAAATCCTCAATGGACTGTTTACAGCCAGTTTTTACAGTAAATTCCGCTTTAGGATGTAACGACGGCTCAATTTTTTTCATTTTTTCATATTTCGGGTCCCAATCAACGATTAAATCGCGAATTATGCGAAAATTGCCCAAAGGTTCAACAATTAAAACATCTGTTTTATAGCGTTTTACCAATGTATCTAAAAGAACTTCACAGGCGAGTTCAGAATGACCATTTACACGCACTGCACAAGCACCACAAATACTTGACCGACAAGAAGATGTGAAAGATAATGACGGGTCCTGCTTTGCTTTAATTTCATGCAATGCTGATAAAATCGTCAAACCTTTCGTTATTTCAATTTTATATTCTTGAATCCATTTTTTTTCATCAACATAGCGATGAATCTGCAAGGTAACTATCATAATCAGTACTTCCTTTCTTTCGGCTGATATTTCGTCACAACAACATCCTTATACTCGGTCTTATAGGTGTTTCCTTCTTTGAATACCAAGGTATGTTTCATGAAATTCTTATCATCACGCAGCGGGAAATCTTTACGTGAATGTCCGCCGCGACTTTCCTTTCGTGCCGTAGCACCAAGTACAATTGCCTTGGATATTTGTAGTAAGTTACCTATTTCAATATAATTCATAAATGCTGTATTGTAAGTATGTGAAGAATCCCCAACATAGCAGTTCTTATAAAGTTCCATTAAGGCATCAATTTCTTTTGATGCCTCATTTAAATGCTGTTCATCACGATAAACACCCGCTTTGTACCACATTGTTTCAGCCATTTTATCGCGAATTTCAACAACCGGCGTACCGACTGTACGTGTCGTAACTTCATCGAATTTTGCCAGCCATTGATCACGCGAAGCTTTCAGTACTTCAAGATTACCTTCATATTTCGTTTTTGCAGCATACTCTGCCGCACTTTTGCCAGCTACCGTACCAAAAACCAAAACTTCACTCAAAGAATTTGCACCTAAACGATTGGCACCGTGAATTGAAACACAAGAACATTCGCCAGCTGCATATACACCTGGTACACGCGTTGCTGTCGTTTTATAATCATCAACTTCCAATCCCCCCATTGAATAATGACAAGAACAGCGAATCGGCACTGGCTGTTTAGAAATATCTACGCCTTCGAAACGTAATGATAAATCGTATACTTGTCCTAAACGTTCCATGATACGCTCTTTAGGAATATGACGAAAATCCATATATACAGCTGCATGCAGTCCTTCACCGATTCCACGGCCTTCACTGATCTCGGTTTCAATGGATCGAGCTACAATATCGCGCGTGGCAAGTTCCATGGCTTTTGGAGCATATCTAGCCATAAAACGATTGCCATCTTTATCAAGTAGGTATGCGCCTTCTGAGCGGCTTGATTCGGATAACAATACCCCGTTACTAGCCAATCCCGTTGGATGGAATTGCACCATTTCCGGATCTTTGAACGGAATGCCTAGCTGCATGCCCATAGCAATTCCATCGCCTGTTGAACTGTAAGGATTGGTTGTACGAATCCAATATGCACGACCATAACCCCCAGTGGCTATAATGATACTTTTAGTGGGAATCGAAATAAAATTACCGCTGCGCATATCAACGGCAACAACCCCACTCAATTTTTCGTCTTTCCGAACAATTTCAAGCATCTGACATTCAGAAATAAATTCTACATTTTTTGCTAAACATTGTTCGAATAGAGCATGTACCATGGCATGACCAGAACGATCTTCATAATATGCAGCCCGCGCATGTGAGCTGCCACCCATTTTACGTTGATGAAATGACCCATCTTCCTGACGATTATAAGGATATCCCATATAATCCATTTCATAAATCACTTTTCCAGCAGTTTCGGCAAAATACTCTACTGCATCCTGATCACAAAGATAATCGCCGCCTTTTACGGTATCAAATGCATGTGCTTCTGTTGTATCGTCGGGATCTGTCACCCCTGTAACACCATTCATACCGCCTTGTGCCATCGTGGATGCCGATCGTGTCGGGATCATTTTAGTCATCACGGCAACTTTTAATTTGTCATTTTTTGCTGCCTCAAGTGCTGCCTTCATACCAGCACCACCGCTGCCGATAATGAGTACGTCATATGTTACATTGCCATCACGTACATTCTTTGGGATGTTATTGCCTTCCCACTTAAAATATGTTCCGGCTGCAATTGCAACACCTGCCGCTGCACCACCTTTAATAAAGGTACGCCTTGAAATTTCTGTTGACATATTCAACCCTCCAAATAATAAAAATTCATAAAATATCTTTAATTATGATAATATAAATATAATATATTACCATTCTATCTTACCATTAGTTTTTTCTATTTTCAACAAGTCTATCATTCATAAAAACTATATGTATCATAATAAAAACCTATATGATGTAATTTCTTTAATGCATTATGTATAGATACTATAAAAAAGTCATGACCTCCGGTAAACCGGAGGCTTGCTCAAGCCCTGGAAGGGCATATTACTAACATAAGCCCCTCAAGGGGCGTCCGAATGGTCTAACCAACGTTTTACTTTTTCGGGCGACCCCTAAAGGGGCTTTTTATTTATGCCTTTTGCTTCTTGCTACCCGTAAACGGGTCCACAAACTCTTTTAAACTCATTTGTTCTGTTATTTGATCTTGTTCTAGCTGATTCCTAATGTAGTTCTCTATCTGCTTTTTATTTCTTCCTACCGTATCCACAAAATAGCCGCGTGCCCA
>NZ_KB905861.1 GCF_000381065.1 Propionispira raffinosivorans DSM 20765
ATCCAACCAATATCTTTTTTCAGTTCTCCATAAATTTCCATCCGACGATATTTAGGCGCAAAAACAATATGATATTGACATCTCCACTTAGTATGTTCTAAACTTTGTATATCTTTATCTTGCATGATAAAGACCTCCCTGTTATTTTTTATGCGGTTGGCTAGACCTGCATTTATTGTAACAGGGATTTTTTTTCGACTAAAGTCAAAACCGTCGATTCCGCCGGCTAAGCCGGTGGTTTATTTCGAACAGTTAAATAAAAAGCTGCATTGATTTATGTTTCTTTAATACATAAATCAATGCAGCCATATTTTTTTATTTAAACATCTAATAGTGAAAAACAAATATTAACAATTTCTGGAGCAATTAACGTGGTAATAATCCCCATAAAAATCATCGCCAAACTGGAAATCGCGCCTTCCATTTCACCGGCTTCAAAAGCCTTAGCCGTACCCGTACCATGTGCCGTAATACCATAAAGCATACCTTTTGTAATTGGACTTTTAAAAACCGTACCATATTTCAGCATAAAAGTTACAAAAAGCGTACCGGTTATACCTGTCAAAATAACAAAAACTGCTGTAAGCGAAGGATTGCCTCCGAGAATCTCCGAAATACTCATCGCCATCGGAACAGTAACGGAGCGTGGTGCCATACTAGCCATAAGTTGTAAATCTGCCCCCATATAACGACCAATCAGAAGAGATGTCACAATCGCTACAGCCGCACCTCCCGTTACACCAACTAAAATTTCAGTCAAATGCTTTTTGACGGTCGCTCTGTATTTATAGAGCGGTACAGCCAAAGCAACTGTTGCCGGCTGAAGCATCAAGGATAACCATTTGCCGCCCTTTGCGTAATTGTCATAAGGAATCTGAAACACAACTAAAATTCCTAAAAGAATAATCGGACAAATAATCAGCGGCGAACAAAGCATATGCTGTGTCCGATGATAAAGTTTTTTCGAAAGAATATAAACAACTAATGTTAAAGATAAATAAAGAACCATTAAACTCATATTTCACTACTCCGTTCTTTGCGACGTACAATCCACTCTGTCGCCACACCCACAAAAATAAGGACAAAAACAATACTGCCTTCAATTGAAGTCAATAGCTCTGACCATCCCGATTCTAAAATATCTTGAAATTGGATAATTCCTACAGCTGCCGGAATAAAAAACAGTAATAATTCTGCAATCAAAAAATTTGCACCACTTTCAATCCAAGCCAATGGCAGCCATTTAAAATACAATAAAATGAATAATAATAAAATTCCTAAAATACTCCCGGGAAAATCTATGCCAGTATATGCTACAAAAAAATTACTTCCGAAACTAATTGCGCATAAAATCACCACTTGCCAAACAATCTTAAACAACTTCATGAACTCAACACCCCAATACAAACCCATATAATTCGAATCGAACGAGAACAATAAATTGTTCAATTTTCAAATCATATTTTCATGTATAAAATTTATTTCTAAATGATAACACATATAAAATAAAGATGAAAATACTTGTTATCTATACTTCGATAAAAAAAAGATATCGTTATTGATGGTATTTTATGAAAATTCAATGTATGCATAAATTTTACAATAAAACCGAATCAGCATAAAAAACTATGATGACCCTCCCCCTAGCGAACTATCCCTATCCTTTTTTTAATAAAATCACAGCATAGCCGAAAGCCAGGACACTAAGTCCCAGTGCACCTTCCAGTGGTCCTAAGAAACCTTGGACATATAAGTATGAACCAGCAACAAACAATGCTGCTGAAACAATACTCCAGCTCAAGATGTGTAATGCTTTTGCAACCGTTTTACTGTTTTCTCGAATCTGCTGTGCGGGAAAACGAACCAGCATCCCATCTTCTTCCCATCGCCGCAGCGACCGCGCTGCCAATGTAGGAATTTCGGCTGTTGATGTAACGATACGAATTGCCTGTTCTTTAATTTCAGCCTTTGTATCTTCATGTTCCGACAAATTCAGCATAGATTTTTTGAACTGTTCCAAAAGATTCCAATCAGAATCTAACCCACGGCAAATACCATATAAAATGCCAAACGCACGCCCTAAAAAAGTATACTCCGAAGGAATTTGAAAAGGCTGTTCATATAAGAGTTTTCGAAGCTGTTCGGCAGCAGCCCGCATTTCACGATCTGATGCTTGTTTACGATCTGCCAGCATTGCCTCCCAAAAATTCTCAAGCGCTTGTGCTACTATTTCCGTATCAGCCCAAGCTAGTAAAAAGCCAATTTTTTTTAAACAATGAACAATCTGAGAATAATCCGCCTGCATTACGGCACTAGCAAACTCAATAAACAAACGGCGATTTTTAGCACTCACGCGTCCCATCATACCAAAATCCAAAAAGATAATATTTCCTTTTATATCAACCATTAAATTACCAGGGTGAGGGTCTGCATGAAAAAATCCATCTTCAATAACCTGTTTCGCATAAGCGTCCCATACTTTTTGCGCCACTTTCGTGCGCACCAAACCAGCTGCTTCAATTTGCGAATAATCATTAATTTTGATACCATCCATAAATTCCATAATCAGTACATGTTTAGCCGTATATTGCCAATAAATTTTTGGAAACCGAATCTGCCGTATTTTTGAAAAACTAGCGGCCATCTGCTCGGCACTTTCACCCTCTTGCACATAATCCAGTTCTCGTTCTATTGTGTCATGGATCTCTCTATATACCTTATTCACATCCATCAAATCATACCAATTTGTCAAAACCCGACAAAGCTGCATCATAAGATAAACTAAACGAAAATCAACATGAATAATCGCTTCAATCCCCGGCCGCATAATCTTGACTGCCACCTTTTCCCCCGTATGGAGTTTTCCGACATGGACTTGCCCCAAAGAAGCCGATGCCAAAGGAATTTGTTCCAGCGATGCAAAGATATCATTGACACTGACCTTTAAATCGTCTTCAAGCACCATTCGCAAATTATCAAAGGGAACGGGCTGTACTTCATCTTGCAGTAAAGATAATTCATCTAAGACATTTTGCGGGAATATATCCACCCTTGTACTCAGCAACTGTCCAACTTTAATCAAGAGTCCACCAAGTGAAACAGCTGTCAGCCGAAATTTATGAGCCATCTCACCATAAAATTGCAATAATTTTTGATTCATCCATGTTTTATCGTGACCAAACCCCTGTAAATAAATCCAGGCGCGACCTAAAATAATTTGCCAAACTAAAAGAGCTCCCGTAAAAAAGCGTTTAAACAAATAAAAATTTTGTAATAATTTCAACACATTAGCCCCGTTTCTATATATACAGAATGAAATATTTCTAATTTAAAGTAAAATTCGCCAAAAAACGGTTTCTCCCTTTACTTTTCTATATATTATGTGCATTATATATAGAATCAAAAAAAATATAAAATATTTTCGGTTTTGATATTGAAAATCATTTTCATTTGTGTTATATTATATTCATAGCTTTTCATTAAGCTCTCCAAATATAAAATACACAGCAAAAAACTGCTCGCGATGCTCAGGCGAGCAGTTTTTTGTTGTGTAAATTTTTTATTTATAGATTTTAAAATCCGGGTAGTTCGACAATAAAAGTTGACCCTTTGCCAATAATACTATCGACATGAATCGTACCATTATGTATGTTGACAATTTCTCTGGCAATCGACAACCCCAGACCACTACCACCACAAACTCTTGATCTTACTTTATCGACACGATAAAAACGTTCAAAAATCTGTTGCAAGTTAGCTGCATCAATCCCAACACCTGTATCCGCAACAAATATCTTAACTGCATTCGTCTCCAAGTTTTTTTGCAGTTTAACCTCAACCCGCCCTTGATCGGGTGTATATTTTATTGCATTATCAAGTAAGATCAAAAGAAGCTGCTTGATTTTCTCTGATTCAGCATGTAATTCAACAATTGGTTTATTGATAAAATCAATATGAATTTCTTTTTTCTTAGCCAGCGGCTGTATTTTTCGAAGGATTTGTTCCACAGCCAAAGTCAAATTAAAGGTTTCCTTGATGATTTTCTGTCCAGGCTGTTCGCTACGAACCAATACTAGCAAACCACCAACTAAATTTGTCATTTTCAAGACTTCATCTTTCATATCATTTAAAATCTCAAAAATAAATGGCGTTTTAATTTCAGGTTCCTCTTCTAAAATCTCAATAGCGGATAAGACAATACTAAGTGGTGTGCGTAGTTCATGCGATGCATCCGCAGCAAATTGACGCTGCTGTTCATAGGCATTTTTGAGCGGGACAATCGCCTTACCGGCCATCAAATAGCCAATAAACACCGCTGCCAAAAGTGCAAAAACTGCAATAAGAACTAAAACGAGCGTAGCTTTATGCAAACCATTATACACAGCTGTAACATCTCGGCCAACATAAACGACCCCGATTTGTTTACCATTTTCCATAATTGGTTTTGCTGTCATCATTACATTATAAATCCATTTAAAATGAGCTGCTTCCGAAATCCCGATAACTTGGCCATCTGGTGTATCCCATTGAGCGATTTTATCGAGAACAATTGCTTCTAATTGTGGCGAAGGTCTTGAAGCATTTCTTAAATTCCCCTCCATATCAAAGGCATAAACATACATTCTTCCGCTGCCTTCTTGATAGTTTTGTTGCTCAGCTTCAAAACTAGTCATATGGTTAAATAAAAAAACATGTTCGTTTGCCTCTTCTTCCGCAAACAGTAAGACTTCTCGTTCCTGTTCAGAGGTAATCGACCATTGCATGGTTTTGTACATACCAAAAACCAAACCGATAAAAAAAACTGCCATAATCAACGCATAAAAAACGGTCAGCTTGCGGCGCATTTTTTTAAACATACAATCATTCCTCCAATTTATACCCAACCCCGCGTACAGTATGAATCAATGGCTTTTCTTTGCTCAAATTCATTTTTTTTCGTAATGATTTTATGTAAAAATCAATACAATTGAGCCCAACTTCACTTTCACGGCCCCAGACCCTGTCAAAAATAACTTCACGCGGTACAACACTTCCCTTGTTTTGTACCAATAAATCCAAAAGTTGAAACTCACGCGGTGAGAGATTAATCTCAACAGCATCTTCTAATAACATTTCTAATGTCCGATTTAAGGTAAATTGTCCCAGCTGTATAATATCTTGCTGTAATTTGTTTTGTGTACGACGCATCAAAGCCCGCAAGCGAGCTAAAAGTTCCATTTTTTCAAACGGTTTAACCAGATAGTCATCCGCCCCAACATCGAGGCCCGTAACTCTATCTTCGACCGCATCACGTGCCGTAAGGAGTAAAATAGCAGGTTGATAACCGGCCATCCGCAAGCGGCGACAGACACTTATACCCGTTTCAACAGGCATCATCCAATCCAAAATAACAATATCATACTCATTTTCTAGCGCTTGCTTATAAGCTACATCACCACTTTGCACCCAATCCGTTAAAATCCCTTGTTTTCTGAGCATATATTGAATTAACTTACCTAAAACCAGATCATCTTCAGCCAATAAAACCCTCATAGTTTCACCTCCATAATTATAAAAATAAAATGAAGACAGCTTGAATCTGCTATCTTCATTTTATACGAATTACCTACAAACTTTATTTTTCTATTTCATTTTCCGGTTCACGTTCTAATAAATAAAGGGGTCTTTGCTTGACTTCCGCAAAAATTCGACCAATATATTCCCCGATGATGCCTAATACCGTCAGTTGTATACCACCTAAAAATAAAATACTTGCAGCAATCGTGGCCCAGCCAGGCACCGCATCATAGGTGAAAATCTTGATAAACAACACATGCAGCACCAATAAAAAACTAATCAATCCCGATAAAAGTCCACCATAAAGTGATAAGCGTAATGGTAAATTTGAATAAGCTGTAATTCCATCCAAGGCAAAATGCAGCATCTTGCGTGGCGAAAATTTGGATGTTCCAGCAAATCGTTTTGGTGCAACAAATTCAATTTGTGTCTGTTTATAGCCCATTGCACCGATCATGCCACGAATAAATCGTGCCTGTTCTTTATACCGACGAAAACTACGTACTACAACTTGATCCATTAAACGAAAATCAGAGCCGCCTTCTTGAATATGTATATTTGCCATATTATTCAAAACTTTATAATAACAACTTGATGTCATTTTTTTGAGCCAAGAAACACCTTCTGTTGTCTCACGAATCGTTTGAACAACCTCAAATCCAGCTTCCCATTTTTCCAGCAAAAGCGGTATCAGTTCAGGTGGATGCTGCATATCACCATCCATCGTGATCACTGCATCTCCATTTGCATGATCCAAACCACACGTCAAAGCAACTTGATGTCCAAAGTTGCGTGCCAGGAACAAGCCTTTAACATGTGTATCCTTTTCTTCCAATTCACGTATCAGCTCTGCACTGGCATCACTCGATCCATCATTTACAAAAAACAATTGAAAATCATAATTTGTCGTTTTCATGACATTACATATTTCACGATAAAAATGTATTATATTTTCCTGTTCATTATAGACAGGCACAACAATCGATATTATTTTCATTACTCTCGCCACCATTTTATTTCTATAAAAGAAGTTAAACTAAAAATTGCCTGTTACAGAGTGCTGCACCTGTATTAAAATTATCTAATTCAACTTATATAGTTCTTAATTATTATTGTTTCCGAAATAAAAACTCCTGATTTGCTTGTCCTATCAATAGCCAATTGCCTGCCATATCCTTTTTAAAACGATCCACACTGTCATCATCAACCAGCATTAGAACATTTTTTTTATCAGCAAGATTTTCTTCTGCCAAAAACGGCATAACGTTTTTACTGCTCCAGCTCATAGCCTTCGGAAGCATCGTATCAATATTTTTCGCTTTTTCCATACGATAAATCTGTGTCTGTCCATAAAAGACGGCTGACGTGTGATAATCGCCATAACTGCCGACAATCATATTCGGCTCTTTCGCTGAAGCCACGATTACAGCTGCCGTCTTCGCTGAAAATTGCTGACAATAGGGTATAGCTACCCCAAAAGTCAAAACGGTATAAAATACAACATTAAAGGCCACTATCTTCATAATAAATTTACAACGCTCTGCTAAAAAGCGTGCTGCCAAAATAGCAATTGGCAAAAGATAAGGAAACGTATACGTTGTATATTTCGTTGCCACAATTTGATAAAAAGCAAACACAACGAAAATCCAAATAAGCAAAAAGCCTGTTTTTTCATCAATCTCCGGCCATTTTTTTTGTGTCCAGATTTTTTTTAAAGCCATAGGTATTATAAAGACCCATGGGAAAAACCCAATAAAAAACATGGCAAGATAAAAATACCAAACATTATCTTTGGGGTGTTCTGATACAGTAGCTCGAAGAAAATTATGTATACCCAAAAAAGTTTCCAAAAATATCGTACCATGGATTGTATACATAATATAGTACCAGCTGCCACCAACCAAAACCAAAATCAAACTTCCGCTAAGTAATTTCATGTGTTTCAATTCCGCAAAATTACGGCGCCACAGCATAAAGAATACAATAATAAGCCCGGGCAGCAAAAAACCAATGGGTCCTTTCGTCAGCGTAGCTAACCCTGCAAACAAATAAGCTCCATAATAGTATTGTTTTTTTTCACTACCATACCCCAAATAAAAGCAAACCAATGCAGCATTAAAAAATACGAATAATGACATGTCCGTAATAACTGTTTTTGAGATCAACCAATATTCAAAAGATGTACCTAAAATCAAAGCCGCAAAAAATCCAATTTTTGCATCATATAATTTTCTGGTAAATACATAGGTCATTAAAAGTCCCAAAATCCCCATTACCGCTGGCCAAAACCTGGCAGCAAATTCATTAGTACCAAATATTTGAAAAGCAGAAGCCAGCTGCCAATAAAAAAATATTGGTTTATCATACCAGTACGTACCATAAATCTGTGGAGAAATATAATTTCCTGACTGTACCATTTCACTTGCAGTTAAAGCATAATTGGACTCCACTGGATCTGTAATAAAAATCCCCTGATTCCCAAGAAAAAACAAATAAATTCCCAATACTAGAATAATGCTAAGATGTTTCTTTGTAGACAAATTCTCCGTACCTCCTGCTTGATCTGAGTCTAATCTCAAACTCTAAATCTTTCCTTGCTAAAAGTATAAAAAAGATTTCTGAAAAGAACTGGAGAAACTACATTCTATCATCGACAGTTTATTTATTATTCTAAATCTTATCTATTTTAAATTATAACGCACTCCACTCATATCATCAACCTATCACCATGTTTGTTCAAACAAAATTGACAAAACTATGCAAAACTATGATAATGCAGAGAGATAAAACTTATAAGGATGAACTCATTATGCTTACGATTCGAAAATTAAAACAGCACTTCCTGTCACGACAATTTCTTCTATTTCTAATTGTCGGCTGCATCAATACATTCAATGGAACTTTTTTTGCCTACCTTTTTTCTTTATATAAAATTGATGCAAATACATCATTTATCTTAGGTTATCTTACCAGCTTATCTATTGCTTACTATTTAAACTGCAAATTTGTGTTTAAAGAGTCATGGAAAAAAGATAAGTACATACGGTTCTGCTTGTCGTATATTCCAAATTTCATAATTCAAAATGTCGTCGTACTTTTCTTTTATAATTATATGAACTTTCTACCTGTTTTTTCTTATCTGTTAGCAGCTATTATCGGTGTTCCCGTGACTTTTCTTATTGTAAAGATTTTCGCCTTTAAGCGATAATGAACAGTCTATTTATCATGCTTAGGAAAAAAATCTATTGAGAGCTCGACAAATAGCTTCAGCTAGCTTCTGCTGAAATTCAGCAGAATTTAACAATTGTTCTTCCTGCGGATTCGAAATAAATGCCATTTCTATTAAAGAAGCAGGCATATTGGTACGCTTTAATACATAAAAATTTGCCGTGGCTTTGCCACGATCTGCCAGCCCCCCGGCACGTACGAGTTCAGCCTGCAAATCCGCTGCCAAAACGGACCCCATTGATGAACCACTATAATAATAAGTTGCTGTGCCATGAGCTGCTGGACTTGAAAACGAATTGGCATGAATGCTTAAAAATACATCGGCTTGATTTTGATTGCCCACATCTACTCTGGCTTGCAGTTCTTGTGCATCCGCGGCATTTTTTATATTGCTTACATCGCGGTCGCTGCTTCTTGTAAGTATCACAACAGCACCGGCATCATTTAAGATAGCTTTAACTTTCAATGCCACCGCCAGCGTAACGTTTTTCTCTAAAATTCCTGAGGGGCCAACGGCACCAGAATCGCTGCCGCCATGTCCCGGATCAATAACAATCGTTTTTCCATTAAGTGCTGACAATGAGTTTTGCGACTGAGCAAATGCAGTTGGCACACATAGTAAACACAATGTTAAAAAAATCAAAAAAATTTTTTTACTCAAAAGAACACCTCCTAAAGCTAAAATCGAATCACTAAAAGCTCTACACTATTATCTATTGCTATATTAAGTTGCATTAAATATTCTATATGGCAATCGTCAGGCATGGGGTGATATAGAAGACATTTCACAAACTAAAACACAGACTCATTAATTATACTATCATACTACGAAATCAAATGTAATAATACTATAAATTTATAATGTATTGTTATCATATATGTTTTGTTGATTTTTCCAAGATATTATGTTATAGTATGAACTATCAATTTACGGGTACTTTATCGACCCTTGGAGGTATATCATGATGAGTGTTTTAGTTAATATTTTTATCGTATTGCTTGTTTTTATTGGTTTATACACGATGCAAAAAAAAGAAGTCAGTTTTGGAAAACGTGTCTTAAGCGGTTTATTCGCCGGTATTATACTTGGAACCATATTTCATCTTATCTTCGGTGCAAATTCTGCTATCATTAAGGAAACAAACAACTGGCTCAACATAGTCGGTTCTGGTTATATCCGTTTGCTTACCTTAATTGTTACTCCACTCGTTTTAGTTTCCATTACATCGTCGATTATTCAAACCAAAGATTTAAAGACCTTTCGCAAAACCGGCCTATTGATTATCGGAATTCTTTTATTTACGACCGCCATTGCGGCTGCCGTCGGAGCCGGATCGGCAATTGGTTTTAATTTATCCGCAAATGGAATGGAAGCTGGTAATGCTGAAATCGGTGCCTCACAAAAAATTGAAACCAAGCTGACTGATTTTCAAGCAAAACCAATTCAGCAGCAATTGATCGAAATCATTCCCACAAACGTCTTCTATGCGTTAACTGGTCAAAGTAGTTCTGCTACCTTATCGGTCGTCTTCCTTTCTATTCTGCTCGGTATCAGTATTTTAAAAATCCGACAGTACAAACCGCAATCTGCAGAATTTTTGACCAATGCCATTGAATCTTTACAAGATATCGTAATGGAAGTCGTCGAATTTGTCCTCAAAATCACCCCGTACGGTGTTTTAGTTTTAATAACCAAATTCATATCCACTAGTAACTTGGAAGACATTTTAAAACTTGTCCAGTTTGTTATAGCCTCCTATACAGCCATCTTTATCATGTTCATCGTACATTTCATTCTGCTCAGTCTAAGTGGCTTTAACCCACTCATTTATATCCAAAAAGCAGCACCGGTTTTAGCCTTTGCTTTTACTTCACGGACAAGTGCTGGTACACTCCCCCTCACCGTTGAGGCTTTGACCAATAAACTTGGCGTTTCAAAGGGTATTGCAAATCTAGCCGCCTCTTTCGGAGTAAGTATCGGCCAAAATGGCTGCGCCGGCATTTATCCGGCAATGTTAGCCGTTATGATCGCACCAACGGTTGGTATTGACCCATTAGCACCTCTCTTTTTAATCAAGTTAATCCTTGTCGTTACCTTCGCCTCCTTTGGGATTGCTGGAGTTGGCGGTGGTGCAACTTTTGCATCACTCGTTGTTCTATCCACAATGGGTCTGCCTGTCGGACTTGTCGGATTATTGATTGCCATTGAACCTTTGATTGATATGGGACGCACGGCTCTCAATGTCAGTGATGCAATGACTACAGCGATTATAGCGGATAAAATATCCACTGCACCAGAAAATTAAAACAAAACTAACACGTTAAACGCTCTGCCCAGGCAGGGCGTTTTTTTCAGACAAGTTTTATTTGACAAATGTGCATATGCTCACTATACTAACAATAGAGCATATGCACATTATAAAGTTTTTAAATTACATAAGCAGGAGGCGATTCATTATAGCCCGCAACAGTATCTGTCGGCGCGTTTGTATGCTGCCAGAAAATAAAATATTCACCCCAGATAAGAATGCCGATGGCTATGTAACCTTGACCATTGATGCTGTCGAAGCGTTACGTCTTTGCGATTTGGAAGAGTTGAATCAAGAACAAGCCGCCGGTATGATGGGGGTTTCACGAGGAACGCTGCAGCGCATCCTTTACCGGGCTCACAAGGCAACAGCTGAAGCATTGATTGCCGGTAAAGGTATTCACCTCACCGGTGGCAACTACAGCGTAAATCAATATGCCTGCAAACATATAAAATGTCATCGCTGCAATTTTGCCGATGACAAAAAGAATAAACAGCTTATTACAAAAATAAAATCAAACTTGGAGGATACAATTATGAAAATTGCTATTACAACTGAAGGAAATCAAATTTTTCAACATTTTGGCTCTTGTCCCCTCTTTACGCTCATTGAAATCGAAAACAATAAAATAATAAACCGCAAGCTCATTGATGCATCGGGCAGTGGTCATTCGGCTTTAGCTGGATTTTTACAAAGCAATGAAATCGATCTTTTAATCTGTGGAGGAATTGGTGCCGGAGCTCGCAATGCTCTTGCGGAAGCTAACATCGCACTTATTTCCGGCAGCAAAGGCGATATCGACGCAGCAGTTACAGCATACCTTGCTGGTACACTAAAAGATAAACCAGAAGGTATGTGCAACCATCATCACGAAGGCGCAGACCATCAATGCGGCGCTGGCGAAAATCACTGCCATTAATTTATCTTTTTCATAAAAAAAGCGGAACCGCAAGGTCCCGTTTTTTTATTATGCTCTTTTATAAAATGTCTGCCACCCCTTCGCAGATAAATTGTTCTGCAGTATAATAAAATAAAGCAAGAACATGAACCCAAAGGAGATATAATGACTTTACAACAATTACGATACATCATCGAAGTCGTCAGCAGCGGTTCTATAAACGAAGCCAGTAAACAACTTTTCATCACGCAGCCCAGTTTGTCTTCGGCAATCAAAGAACTTGAAAACGAACTCAATATTATGATTTTCACACGTACTACCCGAGGAATACACCTCACTTCCGAAGGCGCTGAATTTTTAAGCTATGCCAGACAAATCATTGAACAGACCCAGCTTCTAGAGCAGCGTTACCTGAATGCAAAACCCTCCCCGCAAATTTTTTCAGTCTCAACCCAGCATTATGCCTTTGCAGTGAATGCGTTTGTTCAACTAATTCGTCAATATGGTCATGATGAATATCGGTTTAAGCTTCGTGAAACCAGAACCTATGAAATTATTGAAGACGTTCACAATCTAAAAAGTGAACTAGGTATCCTCTATCTCAATGACTTCAACAAAAAAATCATTGAAAAACTTTTAAAAGAAAATGACCTTTCGTTTCACCCTTTATTTGAAGCATCTCCGCATATTTTTGTCAGCAGTACACATCCGCTGACTAAGAAAAAAAAAGCTGCGCTCCATGATCTTGATGAGTATCCCTGCCTGACCTTTGAGCAGGGTGACTACAATTCCTTCTATTTTTCTGAGGAAATCTTAAGTACCCTCTCGCACAAAAAAAACATTGAAGTCAGTGATCGGGCAACACTATTTAATCTACTCATCGGATTGAACGGGTACACCATCTCGACCGGTATCGTCAGTGCGGATCTTAATGGGGATAATATTGTTCCCATTCCCCTGGATGTCGATGAAACAATTTGTGTCGGCTGGATTACAAATACCAAAGGATTACCTAGTAAACTTGGTCAAATTTACATCCAAGCTTTAAAAGAAATCGTGTCCTGCTATGCCTCACAAAATATCCGTTTACTTATAGATTAAAACTATATCTGTTGAAAGAAATATCAACTTACCCTATAAAGAAACTCCTATGGTATACTAAATTCACCGAAACAGATAGGAGTGAATACATATATGATTACAACGAAATCAAAAAACCTTCATGTGCCAAATCATTACGACTTTGTAGGATCTTTTTTAAGGCCAGCTGCTTTAAAAATAGCCCGCCATAAATTCAGTAAATCCGAAATTTCCGCAGCCGAACTGAAAAGCATAGAAGATAAGGCCATTATCGACCTTATTCAAAAACAAAAAGAACTCGGTCTCAAATCGATTACGGACGGTGAATTTCGTCGTTCCTGGTGGCATCTTGATTTCATGTGGGGACTAGGCGGTGTCAAAAAAGTTGATCTTGACACTGGGTATCAGTTCCACGGTATCGAAACACGCGCTGAAACAGCTTGCCTTACGGGCAATCTAAATGGCGCCAATCATCCTTTTGTCGAACATTTTAAATTTGTCAATCAATATGCTGACGAAACTGTTCTCGCCCGTCAAACGATCCCTGCACCTGCTCAATTTTTAGCCGAACTGCAGCGCAAGGAAAATCGCACCGTCACAAAAGAAATTTATCCAAGCACCGAAGATTTAATTACAGATATTGCCGCTGCCTATAAAACAGTCATAAAGGATTTATATAATGCGGGTTGCCGCAATATTCAACTTGATGATTGCACGTGGGGTATGTTCTGCGATAAAAAATATTGGGAAGCCCGCCAAGACAGTCAAATTTCATTAACCGAACTTGCTGCACTTTATGCAAAAGTCAACAATCTTGCAATATCAGACCGACCTGCCGATCTTATAATCACGACTCACGTCTGCCGTGGTAATTACCATTCCTCATGGGCAGCATCAGGAGGCTATGAGCCTATCGCCAATATCTTATTCAAAGAAAATGTCGATGCTTTTTATCTGGAATATGACAGTGATCGTGCTGGTGACTTTGCACCGCTTCGTTTTATCACCACGCAAAAAGTTGTTTTAGGTTTAATTACCAGTAAAACCAGTAAACTTGAAAATAAAAACAGCCTTAAAGAGCGAATTTTTGAAGCAACAAAATATGTTCCACTGAATCAGCTTTGCCTAAGTCCACAATGCGGTTTCGCCTCTACCGAAGAAGGTAATCTCTTAACCGAAGAACAGCAATGGAATAAAATGAAACTCGTTAAGGAAATCGCCGAAGAAGTTTGGCAATACTAATAGTAAAGGGATACCATTTTTTTGGTATCCCTTTACTATTAGTATTTTTCTCAATGGAAAAATTTTCCCATAATATTTTCAGTACCGACGCGATTTATTGAACAACAGCACCACGATTCGCTGATGTCACACTCTTAGCATAACGTGCTAAATATCCACGACGTTTTTCACCTTGCTGAACTTTTAAATTTATCATACGTTCTTTATATTCATTATCACTTATTTTTATATTAAGTTTACGCGCTGGAATATCAATATCGATTATATCACCATCTTGGACGATACCTATCGGTCCACCAGCTGCAGCTTCTGGTGAAATATGTCCTATACAAGCTCCATGTGTAGCACCAGAAAAACGCCCATCTGTAATAAGAGCCACATCTTTATCGAGCCCAGCTCCAATAACCGCCGCTGTTGCCATCAGCATTTCTCTCATACCTGGTCCTCCTTTAGGACCTTCATACCGTATTACAATGACATTACCTTTTTTTATCTTACCACTGAGTATGGCATCTACCGCATCTTCTTCACAATTAAATACCTTAGCCAAACCACTGTATTGTAACATTGATTTATCCACTGCACCAGCTTTTACTACAGCACTATCTGGAGCTAAATTCCCCCACATAATGGCAATACCGCCTTCTAGGTAACATGGATTTTCCACCGTGTGAATAACGTTTCTATCTTTTACAACACTATCTGCAACATTTGCGCCCATAGATTTTCCAGTTACAGTCAAAACATCAGTGTGTATAACATTTAACTTGGTTAATTCCTTAGTAACAGCCTGAAGACCGCCGGCGCGATACAAATCTACAATATGATACGGTCCACTAGGGCTGAAATTGCAAAGTTTAGGGACTGCTTTGCTTATTTCGTCAAAAATCTTTATATCCAACTCAACTTCTGCTTCGTAAGCAATTGCCATTAAATGCAAAACCGTATTGCTAGAACCTCCTATTGCCATATCAATTGCTATAGCATTTTCGAAAGCTTCTTTCGTTAAAATATCTCGCGGTCTAATATTTGTTCTTACTAACTGCATAATTGTTTCACCAGTTCGTCGTGCCAAGACCTTCCGCTTAGCAAATACTGCCGGAATCGTAGAATTCCACGACAAAGTCATGCCCAAGATTTCTGCCATACAGTTCATGGAATTTGCCGTACCAAGATGTGAACAGCAACCGAAACCTGGGCATGCCTCATTTTCCCATTCATCCATTTCTGTCTCTGTCATTTCGCCAGTTGTCACTTTACTAGATGCTTCACATCCCACACTACCATCCGTGACATGCCCCTGAAACTCTCCTGGCAGCATTGGACCACCAGCGATCATTATGGATGGTATGTTAATTCTGGCAACTGCCATCAACATTCCTGGCGTGATTTTATCACAATTAGTAATCAATACCAGACCGTCAAGCTGATGCCCAATAGCCATAGCTTCTATAGAATCAGCAATCAATTCTCGACTAGACAGTGAATATCTCATACCTTCATGATTCATTGCCATACCATCACAAACAGCAATTGCAGGAAATTCTAAAGGAACCCCACCTGCTGCTGCGACACCGAGTTTTACACAAGCAGCTAATTCATTCAAATGAATATGTCCTGGAACAATTTCATTAAATGAATTTACCACACCGATTAATGGTTTTTTTATGTCTTCATTTGCTAATCCAAGGGCTTTAAGTAGAGATCTATGGTTCGCTCTAGAAATACCTTTTTTCAATTGATCACTAATCATAAAACATCCTCCCTCTATATTAAAAACATGTGCTAAAAAATATTTTACAATATTTCATTGCAAAATTTCACTTTAATGATAAAGTCCCTACTACTGCTTTATTAACTAGATAAGTCGGAACTTTACCCTGTAATACTTCAGCCACGCCCCTTGCGGCTTTTTGCTTAAGTTCGACTTCGGATTCTTCTGAATACCAAGATATATGTGGTGTAATGATTACGTTATCCATATCTAGTAATGGATTATCTTTACCTACTGGTTCAGTTTCTAATACATCCAACCCGGCTCCACAAATCTGTTTATGCTGTAACGCTTCTATCATTGCAGATTCATCTATGATTGCTCCTCGCGATGTGTTGACTATAATTGCCGTTTTTTTCATCATGCCAAATTCTTTAGTACTAATCATATGCTCCGTGTTTTTCATCAATGGCACATGTATCGATATAACATCTGCTGATTGCAAAAGTTCATCTAGTGTTAACAGCTTGCCGCCAAATTCTTTAACGATATCTTCTTTAACAAATGGATCATATACCAAAAGTTCAAAACCAAACGGCTTAGCTTTTTCTGCTAACGATCTAGGTATGCGCCCAAAACCTAAAAGTCCTAATTTTTGACCGCGTAAACGGTGTATAGGCTTGCCTAATTTATAATCCCAACCACGATTTTTCACCTGATTATTGAGCAGAACCACTTTTCTCATACAGGCAATAATTAAGGCGAATGCTTGATCAGAAACTTCATCCATACAATAATCCGGTACATTTACCACACAGATACCATGATCCGTTGCCGCTTCCATATCGATAGTGTTGACCCCCACACCATATCGTCCTACTGCTTTTAAATTCGGTAGATTTTCTATTACTTTGCGGCTTATCGGTGCATATTGATTCAACAATCCGTCTGCATCTTTACAATTAGCTATAACCTCGTCTTCAGTACGGCTTTGCACCGGTATTAATCTTGCATTAATTTTATTTATTTCACCTTCTTCTTCTTTGAGCGAAGCATATTCATAATCTGTCACATATACTTTTTGCATTTTAAACCTCCTCATGTCTTATAAAATAATAGTATATTTAGAAAATACTGTCTTTTTTTGAGCCGCCATTTAAGCATTGTTAATTAATTTTTCTTCTTTTTCTGTATGCACTTTTTTTAGCAAATTGTTTCCAATAGCCAACGGTACAGTTAACCATAGCAATATAGCAGACAAAAATGCTGTACCTGCCATTATATATAGGCCAGCATTAGCCGAATAAAATGTTGTTTCTGCCCACACACGTAGATTCGGTGCCACAAATCCACCTAAATTACCGATTGAATTTATGAGTGCTATACCACTCGCTGCACCAGCTCCTGTAAGAAAGCGTCCTGGAAGCGTCCAATAAATAGGCTGACAAGCAACATTACAAGCAGCAACAAAACACATTGCCACAATCCCTAAAACTGGATTCGTCGTTGATGAAACAATATACCCTACACCTGACACAAAAATGATCCAACCAGCCATAATTCCACGACTACCAGTTTTGTCTGATAAACGTGGCAAGTACACCATGGCGATTGCACAACAAATCCACGGAATTGCACTTACAAACCCTACCAAGGTACCGACCTTCATGCCTAATAGATTAGCAACTTGAGTTGGAAAATAAAAATTAAACCCGTTATTAGCAATTTGTACTACGAAACTGATAAGACACATATACCAAACTTTAGGGTTGGCTAATGCAGATAAAGCCCCCACTTTTTCGAATGTCTTTTGTGAAGCTTCCTTTGCCAGCACATTTTTTAAAGCTACTTTTTCTTCAACGGTCAGCCAAGCAGCATCATCGGGTTTATCATAAAGGCGCTCATAGATAACAATACCAACAAGTACAGCTAATAGCCCCTCAACAGCAAACATCCACTGCCAGCCTGTAAAACCTAAGAAACCATGCAAATCCAGCAGTAACCCAGATATTGGCGAACCAAAAACAAAGGCTAACGGCACCCCCAGCCAAAACAAGCCCATCATTGAACTGCGATGTTCTTCTGTAAACCAGTATGTAAAATAGTATACTATACCAGGTAATAAGCCTGCTTCCGCTACACCTAATAATACACGCAATGCTAAAAATTCTGTTTCTGATGTCACAAATGCAAAACCTGCAGCTATTAAGCCCCATGTAATCATAATACGTGTTAACCAAAACTTAGCCCCTACACGGTGCATAATAATATTGCTAGGTACTTCAAATGCAGCATAACCAAGAAAAAATATGCCTGCCCCAAGTGCAAAAGCCGCATCACTGATACCTGTATCAAGCTGAAAAGCTTGTTTCGCAAAACCTATATTAGATCTATCTAAAAAACACATTATATACATGAGTACTGCACAAGGTACAATTTTATTTCTGGCTTTTTTCATTGCTTGATTTGCCAACTTCAGATCAACCATATTACCATCAGCTACCTTTCATTACATGTTTATTTTTATAAAAGAACTTTATTTGTGTTATATTCGTCGAATTAGTTTATAGAATTTTTTCTTTTAACTATATATTCTGATAATTATATTAAATACTACGGATATGTTTTTTATTTAGCTAAATATCCACCATCAACTGGAATAATCGCACCATTAATATAGTCCGAAGCTGTTGAAGCAAGAAAAATAACTAACCCTTTCATATCTTCAGGTGTACCCCAACGACCAATAGGAATACGTCCTAAAATTTCGGTATTACGACTTTCATCATTGACTAAATTTACATTCATTTCCGTATCCATATATCCTGGAGCAATAGCATTCACATGTACATTGCGACCTGACCATTCATTCGACAATGCTTTGGTTATTTGTGCCACGCCACCCTTACTAGCCGCATAAGCTGCTACAGTAAAACCACCAAAAAAGCTCAGCATAGATGCCAAATTTATAATTTTACCACCGCCATTGACCAGCATCACCCGCCCAGCCAGCTGACACATTTGGAATACTGCATTTAAATTAATGCTGATTACATCATCCCAATCTTCCATAGGGAATTCTTCGCATTTATGACGTCTCTGGATACCAGCATTATTTACCAGTATATCTATTTTTCCATTCAGCAATCCAAGTGCTTTATTAAACCCTTCTTCTACTTCTTCTCTTTTCATAAGATTTGCCTGAACTGCATGTGCCAAAAATCCGGCTTTAGTAAGACGTTCTGCTGCCTCTATGCATCGATTACTTGATGAAATAATCACCACTTCAGCCCCCGCTTCACAAAGCCCTTCGGCTATTCCAGCACCAAGACCATGCGCCCCACCTGTGATAATAGCTTTTTTTCCCTTCAAATAAAATTTTTCCATAAAAGACATAAAAATCAACCTCCATTTATTGGCATCAACTGTGTAAAGCATTACCAATCTTATATTTTATACATTACTTTTATCGCACCTGTTCCTGGCGTCGTAAGAAGGTCAAAACCTTTTTGCGCTTCGTCCAGTGGCAATAAATGTGTAATTATTTTTTCATAATTTTCTTCATGCTGCATAATCTTAGCAGCTATATCAAAATCCTTATAGCGGTATACACGTGTAAATGAAAAAGATGTTTCTTTGAACATGCCTTTTATCAATGGCAAAACTGCTGCTTTTTTATAAGCGGCTACAATAACAATACGTCCTTTCACTTTTACAACATCAAGTAAAACATCTGCGACCGCTTGCACGCCTGCACAATCAAAAACCCAATCAAAACCAATACCATCTGTTTGTTCTCGAACAAATTTCTCCATATTTACCCCGATAGGATTAAAAACATCAAATCCCATTGATTTGGCAATTGCTACACGACTTTCATCTGTTTCAACCATAGTTACCTCGAGTGCACCAAAAATGCGTAATGTCAATGCTGTTGAAAGCCCTATCGTACCACATCCAAAAACGATGACTTTTGATCCAGGTACAAAACCTGTTTCACGTAAAGCATGCACTGTAACCGCTACAGGCTCTATAAATGCACCTAATTTATCAGACATTGTATCGGGCAATTTTATAAGTTTTTCTTCTGCAACAGAAATATATTCTGCCATTGCTCCATTACAATCTATACCTAATAAGCCAAGCGTATCACATACATGCTCATTACCTGTCATGCAAGGTTCACAATGTCCACATGAAAGTAATGGATATGCCGCAACTCTTGTTCCTTTAGAGAATCGCTTGCTATCACTCATCGTTATACCAGAAAACTCATGCCCGGGTATCAACGGACTTTTCGCACGCGGATGTGTACCTGCATAAATATTTAAATCAGTTCCACATATTCCTGCATAAGATACCTTAACTAATACTTCTCCAGATTTAACCTGCGGATCCGCTACATTTTTAACAGATATTTTTTGAGGACCTTCATAAATAATTGCTTTCATAAAAAAACCGCGACCTTTCTTTTATTAGTAAATAATATAAACTATAAATTCATCAGACCAATATCATTATCTTACCTGATGAATTTATAGTATTAACATATCACGCATAAATATTTTTTGCAAGTATTTTTTTCAATATTTTGAATCATTTATTATTGTAAATACTATAAAATTGCATGTATTTAAATAAATATTTATAATTGAATTATTTTGTTCATATAATTCATCAGATAACTTTAATATATTTATATCACAAATCTATCTTGCCTTGCCTTCCAATTTACAATAAAATGAATTTATAATATAATAAGAATACTTTTCAAGAAATATGTTAGGAGTGATACTATGTCTAGTGTAAAAAAAAATTTACCATCGATGGCGGAAACAGTCGCCAGTAAAATAATAGAGTTTATAATTTTAAATAAAATGATGCCTGGTGATAAAATGCCTACAGAAAATGAGATGTTCAAAAAAATGGACGTGGGACGATCCACCTTGCGTGAAGCTTTCAAAATAATGAGTGCCCGAAATATATTAGAAGTCAAACAGGGATCCGGTGCTTTCATTTCGTCGAAGTGTGGCATACCCGATGACCCGCTTGGGCTTATATTTATTTATGATAATGATCGTCTAGCCTTAGATCTGCTCGATGTCAGAACCATGATCGAACCCCAAACGGCTATGTTGGCTGCATTAAATGCTACAGTCGGACAGCGTCGACAATTAGAAAAGCAATGTTTAATCGTTGAGAAACTCATTAAAGAACAGGCCGTATATGGACACGAAGACATCGAATTACATAAATTAATAGCGGAAGCCAGTGGCAATGCGGTAATTAATAATTTATCGTACATTTTAAATACATCTATCAAACGAAACATCATCGCCACATCCGATTCTCTTCGCGACAACAACACTCTCATCTATCATCGTAAAACGATTGATGCTATTATAAACGGCGATCCTATAAGCGCCCGCAATTCTATGATGATCCATATAAACTTATTGCGTGAGTATATTGCCGACAAAACAAAAACAACAAATACAATCACAAACAAATAAATCTCCAACATATAGAGACGTGAAAAATTAAACAAGGACTGGTATAAGTGAATTTCTAATTCACTTATACCAGTCCTTGTTTTTATCAAATAGAATCCACTTTTACCGTAAAAAGACAGGTCCAAAAGAACCTGCTTTGTACATTTTCTTATAAATCATTAAGGTTTAACTACACGACGATGGCTGCCGAAAAGTTGCTCGTTCCGAAAATGAAAAGATCAGTAAGCCGAGCCAAATGAAGCCAAACGAAAATAAATGTATGAAACTAAATGCTTCATGAAATACCGTCACACCAATACATAAACTGATTGAGGGTGACAAATATTGAAAAAACCCCATAACATTGAGTGGCAAAATATTGGCTCCCTTGGAAAACAAAAGTAATGGAATCGCTGTAACAACACCTGTACTAAGCAATAATAAAGTCACATGCGGATAAGCAAAACCAAAATGACTTTCACCAATCCCGACCAAATATAATAAATATACCATTGCCAGTGGCAAAACCATAAATGTTTCCAACGTAATACTTACAATTGGATCGAGCTGAATCATTTTTTTCAAAGCGCCATAAAAGGCAAAACTGCTTGCCAAAAGTAAAGAAATCCAAGGGACTGTACCAAACTGAATCGTCATATTTAAAATCCCGATACCAGCTAAAAACAGACTCACTTTTTTCCAAAAATTTAATTTTTCTTTAAAAATGATCATTCCCAAGAAGACACTAACCAATGGATTCATATAATAACCAATACTGGTTTCAAGAATACGAGCATGATTGACTGCCCAAATATATACAAACCAATTTACACTGATTAAAAGAGCCGCCAAAAACAGCAAAAAAGTCCTTTTTTTATCTTGCCAAAGTATTTTTGTTGTTTGTTTAAAATTTGCTATTTTTTTCATAAAAAACAATAACCCCAGCATAAAGACAAACGACCAGCAAATCCGATGGGCTAAAATCTCATAAGCGGATGCTTCCTGTAAAAACTTCCAATAAAGCGGCAATATTCCCCATAAAACATAAGATCCAATCGCAGCTGCCGCGCCGGAACGGATATTTTTATCTTGCATCGTATTCATAAAGCATCCCTCATTCTGTCATTCTAATTCGTTATCTTTTATATCGATTCCTGATATCGCTCACCCCAGGCATACATGGTATCTAGCACCGGCTTTAAGCTTTTTCCAACCTCGGTCAAAGTATACTCCACCCGTGGCGGAACTTCCGCATATATCTTACGCGTTAATAGTCCATTTTCTTCCATAGCCCGTAAATTTTGCGTAAGTACCTTTTGAGTAATTGTACCAACTGATTTTTTCAGCTCTCCAAACCGTTTCGTTCCCTCAAGCAAATCACGAACAATCAAAACTTTCCATTTATCGCCCATCAGCACCAGCATCGTTTCAACCGGACATGGCGGCAATGATTTTTTATCTATCATTCTGTACCTCCTGAAAATCACAATAGTATCTTTTGGGTTGTTATAGCCTAAAGTTCACTATTACTAAATATGAAATCATTATAATAGGAACAAACAACAAAGTCAACTCACCTGATCGACAGATCTAAAACACCCAATCTAAAATGGTTTATTCTACCATTTAGATTGGGTGTTTTTCGATTTTTTACATGTTGTTTATTAATATTTTATTTCACATTTTGATCATATTGCGTATATACAACATGAGTCTGTAGATATTCTTCTAAGCCGTGCTTGCCATCGGCACCACCAATTCCAGATTTACGCCAGCCAGCATGAAAGCCTTGCATTGCTTCAAAACTTTCTCGATTAATATAAGTTTCACCAAATTTTATTTCTCGACAAGCTCGCATCGCAACATCAATATTTTGTGTGAAAATAGATGAAGTAAGTCCGAATTCACAATCATTCGCCAAATCAATTGCTTCATCTAAATCTTTGAAAGTTGCAATCGGCAATACTGGTCCAAAAATTTCTTTGTGCATAATATCCATATGTTGCTGACAATTCGTGAGCACCGTAGGTTCAAAGAAAAATCCCACTTTCGTGTTGGCCCGTTTACCGCCGAATGCCAAAGTTGCTCCATCTTTGATGGCTCCTTGGACAGCAGCTTCTACTTGTTCCAATTGATTTTTGCTGACTAAAGGTCCCATATCAATATCCATATCCGTTAAAGGATTACCACACTTTGTATTTTTCATTGCAATAATCATTTTTTCAATGAATTTATCCGCAATAGATTCATGTACATAAACTCTTTCTGTACAATTGCAGACTTGTCCCGAATTAATAATACGTGAAGCATGAATAGACTTCACTGCCAAATCGAGATTGGCATCGGCCATCACAATCGCCGGAGCTTTCCCGCCCAATTCCAAAGAAACTTTCGTTATATTATCCGATGCTGCTTTCATAACTGCAACACCACCCGGAACACTCCCCGTGAAACTCACCATACCAACTTTCGGATGTCCAGCCAGTGCATTTCCAACGACAGAACCCGTACCCGATATCAGATTAAAAACACCTTTCGGTAAAGAAGATTTAGCAACAATTGCAGCAAACTCAAAAGCATTATTAGGCGTCTCTCTGCTCGGCTTCATTACGATGGTATTTCCTGTTACTAACGCAGGTGCTAATTTACGAGCAATAAGGAAAAACGGAAAATTCCAAGGCAAAATTCCAGCCACAACGCCAATTGGTTCTTTAAAAAGAAAGATATTTTCATTAGGACGATCGCTCTGAATAATTTCGCCTTCATAACGCCGCGCAAATTCGGCCATGTAATCCATATAATCTGCCGTAAAGTTTGCTTCGACACGTGCAAGCGATAAAATCTTCCCCTGTTCGTCGGCAATAACCCGCGCTAAATCTTCGGCCTTGTCTCGAATGCCTTGCGCAATTTCATGTAGATAAGCTCCTCGCTGACTAGCCGGAAGCTTCGCCCACGATTTTTGTGCCTGTTCAGCAGCCACTACAGCAGCATCCACATCAGCGCGAGTTCCTTCAGGAATCTCAGAAATGATTGCTTCGGTCGATGGATTGATAACGGAGATCATTTTTCTTTCATCATTGGAAATAAATTCCCCATTCATAAACATTTGATAACGTTTCATAAAAAAGCCTCCCTATTTTCTTTTGATATTGTTTTTAAAGCCCACGATACTATATAAATCAAGACATTGAGTCTTGTTATTGCAAATTTTTTTCATACAATTCCTTTATTCCAAATAAAAAACCTGCTCCAGTTTAGGCTGTGCTCCTGTTTTTCTATCCATAACCATTGTCATGACGTCTTCCATATATTCATTCCATTTGTCAACAATAGGGCTTGCCGCTTGTACTTTTTCTGCATAATCAACTCCTTTTTCACATTCAAAATAACCAAACACTTCGTTATTGAAATACCATATTGAATAGTTACAAATACCCGCATCTTTCAATACCTGTTTTAATTCTGGCCAAATCATATCATGACGTTTTTTATATTCTTCTAATTTTCCTTCATGTATAATCGCTTTCCAAGCAAATTTCTCCATAAAAATAGCATCACCTTCTACAAAATATTTACCTATGATCATATATATCATTTTCCGGCTGATTGCAATGTTTTGCAGAAACTACAACATTTTTCAACTGAAAATTTTCCACGGCAATAATATTACCAAATTCACCTGCCTGAATCTTAACATTTTCAAATAAAATATCCTGCATTGGCTTATCAGCAAAACCTTGGATATCAAAAGCGCGCGATGATTTATCGTAATTGAATTCAAAGGCTGAAACCACATTACAAATACAAATATCTTTCACGTGTGTTCCCTGTTTTTCTATCGGAACTGGTTTAATAATTTTTTTCCAATATTCTGGAATATCTTGCTGGACTAATTTTTCTGGCAAAATAGCCATTTTATTGTATTCTGGGAACCAGTCCATTAACCACGAAAAGGGAAACTGGACATTTAACATTTTTAAATTTTCTACAAAAATGTTTTCGATAAATCCCCCCCGAAAGCGAGATGATTTTATTCGAAACCCACAGTCCGTATTTTGGAATGAAATATTATGAATCCGTATATTACGAATTCCACCAGCAACTTCGCTCCCCAGAGTAATTCCGGCTCCAGAGAGGATTGTGCAGTCACGAATTTCAATATCTTCGCAGATTCGATTGACTCTCAATCCATCTGCATCCCTTCCAGATTTTATTACTATATCATCATCATTGCAAGAAACCACACAGTTTTCAATCAACACCTGCCTAGAAGAGTCAATATCAATCCCATCCGTACTCGGTCCCAAATTATCTTTAATAACCATGTCATGTATATGAATTCTATTAGAATATGTAATTTGAACTGTCCAAAAACCTGACCTTTTAGCCGTAAAATCTTGTATTTCAACATTCTCACTATTAAAAACCAAAATCATCCGTGGTCGCTGTATTTCATAATCAGCAACCCAACGCAAGTTTTTACTGTCATAAATTTTCCGCAGCCCACCATGCCCATCAGTACCCCAATATTTATCCCACCAATACTCACCCTGTCCATCGATTATCCCCTTACCGGTAATTCGAACATTTTCTTTATCAAACACATTGACAATTGCTGCTGGCCAATCCATTTCAATTCCTGCAACACGAGAAAATATGAGCGGATAATCTCTAATATCTTTTGAACCCAATAGAACCGCTCCTTCTTGCAAGTGAAATTCCATATCACTCTTAAGAAATATAGCACCTACTAAATATTGACCGGGTTCCACAATAACCTTCCCATTTTCTCCCACCGCATTAATAGCTGCCTGAAATGCTTTTGTATCTAATACTCTGCCATCTCCGACTGCACCATGATCTTGAACACTTATCGTCTCTTGCATTCAGATACCACCTTAAAATCTCCAATTCGTTATAAACCCTAAATATGGACTATATGACGAGAAACTGCTTTTATTGCTATCATATGGTTTCAATGCATAGTATTTAAAATCAACATCAAGATTTTTAGCAACAACATAGTCAAAGTCAAAACCAAAACCCTGAGCACCATCTCCATTAATACCATTGCCCCCTGGAACAGGTAAAACAATTTTCCAAAAATCAGAATCAATAGACCAATTCCCCATCTTTAAATAATCAATAGATGTCTGCCATGTTCCTGGATTTTGATAATCCGATGTCTTCCACTGTACTCTTCCCCAAACCCCATTCCGTTGTGCGCCTGCTGGAAGACCACTTGCATTGTTTTTCACGCCTTCAAGAATAATGGTAGTCACTCCAGTTTTCACTTTTCCACCAAAAGAATACTGATCAAATTTATAGGATGAACCATTTTTTTGCAGATAACCTACTAGATTAGGATTATTTAAAATTTTCATATGAGCAACTGTCAAAGTTGCCTTATCTGTAATTTTATATTCCACATTCTGCATAGCAGCATTAACTGTAACACCTGTGTTAAAACCTGCATTCAAATCAGCATATCCTACGGACATTGCAAATTTAGAACCAATTTTATATGTTCCATAGATACCATCCATTGCGTTTCCTTCACCACCAGCATAAATAATACCCTGTCCAAGTATTGGCTGAAAACGTCCAATCGTCAGTATAGTACTGGCATTTTTCCATACAAATTCACCTTTATCAAAAATTGGCGCCACATTTGTAGATGTCTTGACATTTGTATTTACATTACGTTTAGCAATACTATTTTCTGTCCATAATTGTGCATTAAAAGTAAGTTTATTTGCTACGGGAGCCGAAATATTTAATGAAAAACGTTCTTGAAACCGCGAAGGATCAGAACTAGTCTTATTTGTTCCTGCTAAATTTGGATTAATTTGATAACGCATGCGTGACCCACCGCTAAAACTAATTCCAGCCGCTTCCGTCTTAATGGGGGCTTGAAGTTGTGCCTGTATGTTCGATGAAATTGGTACTCCCATATTTTGTAATTCTGGAGAAAATTCTTTTTCAAGTTTCTCCAGATTAGATTGTGTCGCGGCCTTTACTGTAGCATTTGATTTATCAAATTTCCACATAGCCTTTGCTACTAAAGCAGACATCTCATAACGAGTTAATGTTTTACCATTGGCAAACGAAGCTCCATCAATGATACCATTTTGAGCCAAAACCTCCATAGATCCATAGGTCCAACTACTTGTATCTACATCTCCAAAAGGATTTTCAACTGATGCAAAGGCGGTATTATAATTCAGTACACCTACCACTATTGCCAACACTAAATTTCGTTTCATTTTCATCAAATACAACTCCTCGTCAAACATATATTAGTAATCTATAAAACTTTCGCTATTTTTTACGCTAAAACCACTTATATGATTTTGGTAATTATCTCATTCTTATCCTGTTTCTTTTTTGCATTGTATCTCACCCAGTTTCGATAACCAACTGGGTTATTACCCCAAAGATTTTCATATTTCCAGCCAGTCATAGCTTCAATAACCTGACGAGTTTCAGTATCCACATCACTCTTAAGACCTCCATTTTTAACTCTAGCAATTTCATTTTTAAGAATGGCATGTGTTGCATTCGTTATTTTAAACTTGTAGGAACTAAAAATCCCAATCATTAAAAATACAAGCGGTACTGTTACTAATACAATAACTATAGCCGTTAAAGATTCTGGAGATTGCACTTTTACACCTGAAACAAAGTGATTTTCCTGCAAAATAACACCAACGACGAATATTGCCAAAGCCTGAGATGCTTTTCTTAAAAATGACATAAATCCCGCAAAAACCCCTTCTCTTCTGTCACCAGACACAATTTCATCAACATCTGGAACAAATGTATAATTATTCCAAGGAATAAAATTTATGCCGCCACGTCCAAGCCCTGCAATCGCTGATACAACATATAAAGAAATTTCACTGCCACCAAAACCATAAACTGCAAGATAACCAAAAATACTAATCATAAATAAAAAGGACACAATACGAAACGCTAACCCAGGGTTGACCCTCACCGTTACATAAGTTGCTATCGCTACACCAGCAAGTTGGAATATATACATAAGTGCCAATAAGTTAGATGCCAAAACAGCATCTTTAAATAAAGCAAATACAATGAAATATGTAAAGACTGCATTAAAAGTATCCTGTGCTAGATATCCGCCAATATATACACCTAAGTGAGCACGAAAGGTCTGTATTCTGAGAGTTGTAATTAAATCAATGTAAATTTTTTCTACATTCTGCCAAAAATTAAGTTTTGTTTTGTCTGTATCGGATTCTGCTTCAAGCATCTCGATTTCCTTCAATGACCTTTCCCAGGTGAAATTATAAACCATAAACAACACAACAACAAAAATACAAGTAAAAATAATACCCGCATAGAGAAAAGAATTTGCCGATTCTTTTCCCAAAGCATTAATTAACCGTCCAGGTAAAAATGCTGCTAAAAAAGCAGAAAACTGTGCGCAGTACATTCTGGCACTCGTAAGTTTGGCCCGAATTTTAAAATTTGACGTCATTTCTGCAGCTAACGTATCATAAGGGATCAAAATCATCGTATAAACGACTTCAAACATAATATAAGTTGTAAGATAATATAGATAAGAAAAACCACTCAACCATATAAAAGAGTAACAAATAACTAAAGGTATACTGATTAGTAAGAAAAATTTACGTCTGCCAAATCTTCTTCCTAAACGAGTTTTATGGAAATTATCTGTTATAAATCCCATGGTAGGGCTAGCCACAGCATCGACAATACGCGCCAATGCAAATATTGAACTTGCCTCAATGAGCGTAAGACCACAAAATGTCGTATAAAAGTAAAGCAGCCAAGCACTAGTAAGTGCAAAAGCTCCAGCTCCAATAAAGTCTGTTATACCATAGGAAAAATAATTAAGAAATTTCAATTTTCTTTCTGTTTTAACCATAATTTTCACGATCCTTTTCAAAATATGATACATTCTTATATTTATGATTTTTAACAAACAAAACATACCAGAATTTAATTAAAAATAAAAAAATTCAAATTCATTGAAAAATAATTAATATTGAGAAAATAGAGTCTTCAAAAACAGATAAATTTGTTTTATATATATTTATGTAAATATTCAGACAGGCATAATATCGCCATCGACTGCCCGTAAGGCATTGACGTAAGTGGAATATCCTTATATTCTTGAATCGAATTAAACACAGGTGTACCAAAAGAAACATTTTTCAATTCACCGGTATCATCAATGTTACTTAAAATCCCATATATTGCTTTAATTGCTACTTTTTCATACTTTTTATCAATGTAGCGTTTACGAACTGCTTTCAATATTCCATAAGCAAAACCAGCGGTTGCTGATGCTTCCAAATAAGAGCTTTTATCATCCAGCACGGTATGCCACAAACCACTTGTCTTATCCTGACATTTGCTCAGGGCTTCTACCTGATTTTTCAAGGCATCAAGTAAAGACTCACGGACGGCTTCACCCTCTGCTAAATCTAAAAGTTCAATGAACTCTGGAATTGCTATTGTAATCCAGCAATTTCCACGAGCCCACAAAGCATTCGCAAAATTGTGACGACCCTCAAAAGTCCAGCCATGAAACCACAAGCCTGTTTTCTTATCAGCCAAATATTTAATATGTAGTAAAAATTGTTTTTTTGCTTCTTCAATATAAGCTGTATTATTGAAGGTCTTACCAATTTTCGCTAATGGCAATACTGACATCATAAGTGTGTCATCCCAAATCTGTTGCGGATTTTCACTATTATACACAATGTGCTGCAACCCATTTTCTTCGGTTCTTGGCATGTCATACATTACCCAATCCATCCATTGTTCAAGATATGGACGATAAGATTTCTTTTTTGTATCTTCATATAAATAAGCCAATGTCAAAAAAGGTGCCACTGTATTGACATTTTTGGTTGTGCTTTCCTCTAAAAAATGAGTATCAAACCAGCCATTTATGATCTCTAACGTCTTCTGGTCTTCCGTTAACTCATAATACTTATACATTCCATATAAACCAATACCATGGGTCCATTCCCATCCCCCCCAACCTTTTGTATCTATAATGCGACCATCATCCAGTGTTAATAAAAACTTACCTGTTTCATCTTTAATATTAACCAAATTATCCATAAGTAAATTGATTGTAGCTATTATGTTTGCTTTAGTGACTGTACTTGATATATTTGATTTCATTTCATTTACATCCCTTCGAACTAGATTTATTGCATTGAAACTGCCTTCTACACTCAAAACCCCTTTCAAAAAATTTGATTTTTCTTAATATTAGAACCATTTTACAAACCTACTGAATCAGCTATAACAATTACTGTTATCCTCCCTTCAAATCTAAACCCCGTATGAATAATTCCTGTATAGTTGCACATGCGTTCTGGTACATGGCAGTTTTCACATACACCAGATACCGCACACGGTGTTGGGTGATGATTTCTTTGTGCATTCATCGGTGCAATGGTCTTAATTCTCTTTAATGCCTGTTCAATACTATCGACTAGCTTATTCACACCGACCACAATAATCACCTTCTCAGGTCCAAACATCATAGCCGCCACTCGATTACCTGAGCAATCGGTACAAATAATTTCACCATCTTTTGTGATTGCATTTGCTCCCGTAAAAAAATAATCTGCCCTCAATGCTTCTCTAAAAAGAGAAATATGTTGTGCACTATCTTGTGGCTGATAACGATCAATCAATTTATATTTATCAGACCTTAAATCTTTTAATATATCCATATCTTCAATGGTTATTGATCCTCCCAGTCCAATCGTTACACCTTCTGGCAACAGCTTTAAAACCTGAGATTTGGCATCCGACAAATCTTCCGCATAAAATGCTTCAAATCCATTTCCCTGCAGTTTTTCAATCATATTTTGAGCCGTTTTTTGAAATTTCCATTTTACTATATCTTTCACATTTGACACCTCAATAGTTTTCTTTACAAAGGTCATAAATTTTGTATACTATTTTGATCTAACATTTTTTCACTCTAAAAAGTCTTCTCGCAGGTTCACTTTAAATTCTTTTGCCAAATCCCTGAAATTCTGACTGCTTATCGTTTGTTTTTTCCCTCCCATCGAAAGAACTTTAACACAAATTTCCGCCGATTTTTCTACCGTGTCCATTAGTCCAAATGTTAAATCAAAATCTTCACCGGCACAAAAAATCCCATGATGCGCCCAAATGACAATATCATATTGTCGCATCAGCTTACTTGTTGCCACTGCAATATCTTTTCCCCCTGGGACCATCCAGTCAACGACACCAACCCCTTGTGGAAACACAACGGGGCATTCCGTTGCCATTTCCCATATCTCACGTGTAAAAGCTTTGGCATTTAACGGCAAAACAAAGGTTAAAGCAATAATGTTTGCTGGATGGGCATGATAAATAACCCGATATTTTCCTTTTGTTATTTCCTTTTTTATACTATGATTCATTAAATGTGTTGGAAATTCGCTGGTTGGAGTGCCGCCATGTTCCAAACCCCACACAATGGCATAGTTTTCGCCTTTTTCATCAATATGGGCAATCGCAATATTGTCTTCTGGACACAAAATGATATTACGCATATATTTTCCACTGCCCGTTACAAGAAAATATTCACCGGCTAAATTTGGCACACTCACACCAATTGGAATATATTGCGTTGGAGTTTTTAAAGCAGCTTTAATTTCTGCAATTTCACTATCCTTCACTCTATAGCTCAAATTTCCGCCATTTCTTTCATGCCAGCCTTTTTGAAAAGCATCATTCGTAACACGGATGAAACCTTTCACAAAATTTGTTTCCGTAACTTTCATATCATTCGATCCCCTTTATTTAAGATATCTTTTATGCCGTTTTTCAACTTCGTTTTGCTAAAACAGCTTTCTCATAATTTTTTACATCAATAAGCCAATTTTGCTTTTCAGGAACATTGTTCATTTTGCAGAAATAATCCCAAATATCTCCCATTGGATACGTTTTCAGTTCTTCCTGCAATGCCATAAGTTCTGTGAAGTTCTCCGTTTCCTGAAGCTTTGCTAAGTGATCATTTGGCATTAAAAGTGCTTCCAGTAATGATTTTTGCATATTGCGCATACCTACCACCCAAGCTGCAATACGGTTGATGCTTGCATCAAAAAAATCAAGTCCGATAAATACGCGGTCAAGCGCATCACTGCGAACAATTTCTTTACCAATTTCTTTTAATTCATCATTTAAAACAAGAACATGATCACTGTCCCAGCGAACTGGATGTGATACATGTAAGGCTAATTTTTCCGAAAATAATAACAGTGCTGAAATTTTATCAGAAACCACTTCGGTTGGATGATAATGACCGGTGTCCATAAGACACATAATATTGTTTTTCGCTGCATAATTCATATAAAATTCAGATGACCCTACTGTGTAAGATTCAAAACCGATACCAAATACTTTTGATTCAACACAATCCGCAATATATTTTGCATCTACTTTTTGGGTAAAAATTTCATCTAATGACTCCTTTAAACGTTTTCTCGGTGACAGACGATCCGCTGGCGCATTTTTATAACCATCGGGGATCCAAATATTATTGAGAGTCGTTGTTCTTAGTGCTTTGCCAAAATATTCGGCAATTTTCCGTGATGCTTTACAGTGGTCAATCCAAAACTGACGAATTTTTTTATCGGGACTCGATAAAGTTAATCCATTGGCAGCTTTGGGATGGGAAAATAACGTTGGATTAAAATCGAGTCCCAAACCGCGATCTTTCGCATAATCCACCCAAGCCTTAAAATGTTTTGGCTCTAATTTATCTCGGTCGACTTTTTCATCTGTAATTGCATACGAAGCATGCAAATTGACTTTATGCTTGCCCGGTATCAGACTAAATGCTTTATCTAAATCAGCCATTAATTCTGCTGAATTTCTTGCTTTTCCAGGATAATTCCCCGTTGCTGCAATGCCACCATCAAGGCTCGACCCATTTTCAAATCCTGCTACATCATCTCCTTGCCAGCAATGCATTGAAATTTTTACATTGTTCAGTTTTTTTAAGGCTGCATCGACATCCACGCCAATATTTTGATACATTTCTTTCGCGGACTCAAATCTTGTCATAAACGATCACGCTCCAACTTTTTTAATATCAAATGATTTTTTTATGCATTCACGCGCTTCAATTAAATCTTTAAGTTCATTGGTTTTTAACATCTGCGCGAGTATGTTCCCTAAAGCAGTGGCTTCAATCGGACCAGCGTAGAGATCTTTTCCGGTATATTTTGCGGTTAAGCTGTTAAGGTACTCATCTTGACAGCCACCACCGACAATATGAATACAAGTATAGGTTTTACCGGTTACAGCTTCAATTTCATGTACTGTTTCAGCATAAGATTTTGCCAGGCTCTTATAAACACAAGCCAAAAGTTCACATTCCGTTTCCGGTTTTTCCTGCTTTGTTTTTTCACAATACGCTTGCAGTGCTTGTCTCATGCTTTTGGGGGCTAAAAAAGAAACATCATTTACATCAACATAGGAAGGAAAATAATCGCCCATTTTAGCAAGTTCATATAATTCGGAAAATTTATATTGGTGTTTAAATTCCGTGCGCAATGACTGCATCATCCATAATCCCATAATATTTTTTAAATAACGATAGCGATAATGATATCCCCCCTCATTCGTAAAATTTTGCTGGCGGCTTTTTTCGGTACAATCCGGTATCATTCGTTCAACACCCATCAACGACCATGTTCCTGAACTTAAATAAATAGAATCTCCATCCACCAAAGGTGCCGCGAGTACTGCCGAACCGGTATCATGTGTTGCTGGTAAGACCACTTCAGCTGAAAAGCCAACTTCGTCCTGAATGTTTTGTCTAAACTGTCCAACGCTGGATTTTGGTTGATATAATGTACCAAAAATCTGTTTTGGCAATCCTAATTTATCGATCAGATCAAAATCCCAATCTTGTGTAGTCGAATGAACCAACTGTGTTGTTGTTGCATTGGTGTATTCATTCTTTATACTTCCAGTAAGTAAAAAGTTTAAATATTCTGGAATCATCAGGAATGAATGTGCTTTTTGTAGTAGTTCCGGCTGCTTAAGTTTAATCGCATACAGTTGGTAAATGGAATTAAAAATTTGTTTTTGAATACCATTGCGATGATATAAATCCGCTTCACTGATAATCTTATATACCTCTTCATCAATGCCTTGCGTACGGCTGTCACGGTAAGCAATTGTATCACCCAGCACATTTTCTTTATCATCAAGCAAAACAAAATCTACACCCCACGTATCAATTCCAACACTTTGTGGAATACGATTATATTGTTTGCACATCTTAAGTCCTGCTAAAACCTCTTGAAACAGCTGGTCTAAATCCCAACAAAGATGCTGATTTTTTTCAATCAAGTGATTTTCAAAACGATAAATTTCTTCAATGCGTACTTTACCATTTTCCAGCCAGCCCAAGATATGGCGCCCACTCGATGCGCCTATATCAATCGCCAAATAATACGACCCCATTACCTCATCCTCCAAATAAATGTTTAACTCTATAAATACGTCATTTATCTTTTTTTATCTTGTTTTATCTTTGTTTTAATTTATATTACCACTCAAAAATAAATAAATCAAGATTTATTTCTGTGTTTTTCTTTTTTTATTTGGTATTATCTTTTTTATTGAATTATTTTCATGATTGGATCTTCTGTGTAATTTATCCTGAATTTCTTTGTTTGCTTTGATTTATGTTTGACTTAAAGGAATATCTATAGGTATACTAAAGAAAAACACGCGATTGACTTTTTAAAATTTTCGATACACAATAGGAGTGATATATGATGTTAGGAATAGAACGCCGCCAAAAAATCATGGAGTATCTGACCAGTGACCGAAAAGTTTATGTGGCTGATCTAAGTAAAATATTAAAAGTAACCGAAGAAACCGTACGCCGTGATCTTGAAAAACTCGAAACCCAGGATTTACTCAGGCGCAGTTACGGTGGTGCTGTTCTCAATGAACATACTCGTGAAGATCTTTCCTTTTTAAAACGGAATTCCATCAACAATACGGATAAACAAGCCATTGCCAAAAAAGCCGAATTTCTAGTCAACGACAACGATACCTTGATGGTTGATTCCAGCACAACGTGTCTAACCTTGCTTCATCAGTTAAAAAGCAAAAAAGAATTGACTGTTATTACAAATTCTATCAAATTAGTGAATGATTTTGTGAACTCTCCTTTTACGATTATATCGAGCGG
The DNA here is from genome assembly GCF_000381065.1 of Propionispira raffinosivorans DSM 20765. Classification (GTDB taxonomy): domain Bacteria; phylum Bacillota; class Negativicutes; order Selenomonadales; family Selenomonadaceae; genus Propionispira; species Propionispira raffinosivorans. The sequence goes on from NZ_KB905861.1 coordinate 35,768, forward strand.
TGGTACCTTACGGGCCCATTCTTATGCCCTCGTTGGTCCATCTGCCTGTAATTCTCTGCAAAACTACTATGTGGACTTGGCGATCATCAGTTGTAAAGGAATTGACCGCGACAAGGGTATTATGGAGTCAAACGAACAAGAAAGTATTATTAAGCAGCAAATGATGAAGCAGGCAAAAAAATGCATTTTGCTCATTGATCATTCAAAGTTTGATAAAACGGCTTTTACCAGGACAAGCGATTTCACTTGCATTGACTATATCGTTACCAACAAAATACCATCACAAACTTGGATTGATTTTTTTGACAAACGTGAAATCAAACTAATCTATTAAAAAATCGTATACAAAAAGTGTGTATAAGTCAGTTTCACTGCCTATACACACTTTTTGTTCGCCCATTTACAACAAAGACAAATCAAATCTCAACATGCAAGTTTGCTATATAAATGCATTAAAGAAATTGCATCTAGCCTACCAGTCTGCCAGACAGAATATTTAATGCAACTTAGTATATATGTATGAATTATTTTTCAGCTTGCACGAAAACTATACTTTTAAAATTCCGCTCTTTTTCACAGCCTCAACCGCTTGCTGCAGCACAACTTCATCCTGCACCAGAGCCATGCGTACATGGCCTTCGCCGGATGGTCCAAAAGCACTGCCAGGGGTCAGCATAACACCGGCTTTTTCCACTAAATCCATGGCAAAGTCAGTTGATTTTTTATAATGCGGCGGAATCACAGCCCAAACAAACATCGTAGCTTCCGGTTTTTCCATGTTCCAGCCAATGGATTTAAACCCATCACATAAAACATCTCTACGTCTTTCATACGCATCTTTCATAACCGCTACGCAGCCTTGATCGCCAGTAATAGCAGCAATCGCTGCTTTTTGAATTGGCAAAAACATACCATAGTCCATATTTGATTTCAATGTCTTTAATCGCGATACCACCTCGGCATTGCCAACACAAAAGCCAATTCTTGCTCCAGCTAAACCATAGGTTTTCGATAAGGAGTTAAATTCCACCCCGATCTCTCTGGCTCCAGGAAAGGTGAGAAAGCTGCCACAAGTTTTTCCATCAAAAACCAATTCACTATAAGCATTATCATGAAGAACGACAATATCATATTTTCTGGCGAAAGCAATCAAATCTAAGTAAAACTCTTTTGGCGCCATAACTGTAGTTGGGTTATTAGGGTACGATACAACCATAAATTTTGCTTTTTTAGCAATATCCACTGAAATATCCTGCAATTGGATCACATAGCCATTTTCTTTTTTCTGCGGCATATAATAAAGCTCTGCACCGGCAAGCAGCGGGCCATCTGCAAATACTGGATAACAAGGATCAGGAACCAGTACAACATCGCCCTCATCAACAATGGAAAGTGCTATATGAGCCAAACCTTCCTGTGATCCCAATAGAGAACAAATTTCTGTTTTTGGATCCAGTGTAACCCCATATCGCGTGTCGTACCAGCTGCTGACCGCATCTAATAAAGCCATTTGATCATTGACTGCGTAGATATAATTTTTAGGATCCGCCGCCGCTGTACATAAGGCATCCATTATATGCTGTGCCGGTGGAATATTCGGGGTTCCCACACTTAAGTCAATAATTGTTTCGCCATTTTCGACTTTTTTTCGTTTGATTTCCAATAATCGAGAAAAAATTCCTTCACCAAATTGATCCATTCTTCTTGCAAATTGCATAACCCAATACCTCCTATTTTACTCAGCTAAATTCTTTAATATGGCATAACTTCACCACACTAAGACTGAAATTTTACAAATTACACTTTTAAGACTTATTTCCATCTGCATACTTTATTTTGTTATAAAAATCATTTAAATAAGTACATTTGTATACATAAAGAATATTATAACATCCTCTACAGATGCCTGCAAAAAAATTCGAGACATGTAGAAAAACTACATGCCTCGTCAAAACTTGTTTTAAGCTTCTAAAATAGGTTGATAAATATCGAGTTCACAATAATTGTCTTTGCATAAAACATTATTTATATATTCAAAACGAAATTGATCGGCAAATTTATAACCAGATTTGAAAATCCATTTTGAATAGAGATGAACGAGCAGCCGCCCCACTTTACGACCATTTAATTCATCTGGATGAAAAAATCCCACAAAGCGAAAAACTACATATTTATGTGCCGGAATTGAAATTCCTACCATCCCAGCCGGAATATGATTCAAATTTTGGACCTGCAAACCCGGCATATAATAAATTGCCCCATTAATACGATCACTCCAATCGGTATAGCCAAAATAAATTTCTGGATCTACTGGGTTTAAAATATTTTGGCGCTGCTTATAAAAGAACTCCCGCCCATATAAATTCGCGATCTTATCACCCGATTTGCTCAGTATTTTATGTTTTTGACCAATCAGATAAAATTGCTGTTTAAACATAAACGAAGGCTTATAAACGACCGAATTATTGACTGACATAATATCATCAATCGTAAGTTTTTCTTGAATATGCAGCGATTGTGCTTCGGATCTCAATTTGAGTGGTGTAATGCCAAATTTTTTGCGAAAAGCTCGAATATAAGATTGTTCATAATCAAATCCATATTCCATCGCAATGTCAATCACCCGCCGATTTTTATCTTTTAAATCCGAAATACTGGCAGATAACTTACGAAACTGTACATATTCCATCACCGATTCTCCCGTTAATGATTTAAAAATCCGATCTAAATAGTATTTTGATATACCACAATGTGCTGCTATCGCATCGAGATTCAGCTTCTGATATAAATTGATTTCTATATATTGAAAACACTCTGCCATAGTTGCCCTTAGGTCCATTCTAATATACCCCCATACTGAAAGTTCATAGCTCCGGCTGGTACTTGCGGAAAATCAAAGTGGCATTATGTCCGCCAAAGCCAAAAGAATTGGATAAACCATATTCCAAATCAGTACTATGGCCTGTATTCGCCGTATAATTTAAGTTACAATCATCATCGGCCGTATGATAATGAATCGTTGGCGGTACAAAACCATCTTGAAGTGCCAATGCCGTAATAATAGCTTCTATCCCACCTGCTGCCCCGAGCAAATGCCCGGTCATTGATTTCGTCGAGCTGATTGCCACTTTATAGGCATAATCCTGAAAAACTTCTTTGATTGCCTGTGTTTCCCCTTTATCACCAACTCCGGTTGAAGTGCCATGAGCATTAATATATTGAATAGCTGTTGAGTCTATTTTAGCATCTTTTAAAGCCATTTGCATACATCTGGCTGCACCTTCTCCACCAGGTGCACCAGCAGTAATATGATAAGCATCATTGGTACACCCATAACCAACGAGTTCAGCTATAATATGCGCTCCGCGTTTTTTTGCATGTTCCATTTCTTCTAAAACGACAATACCAGCACCTTCGCCCATAACAAAACCATCTCGATCCCTGTCAAACGGACGACAGGCAGTCTCCGTATCAACATTACGTGTCATGGCTTTATTCGCACAAAAACCCGCCATAGCGAGTCTGGTAATAGGGGCTTCCGTACCGCCGGCAATCATAATATCAGAATTGGCTCTTTGGATTATCTTAAAAGCATCACCAATCGCATTCGTTGAAGAAGCACATGCCGACACGGTACACTCCACAAATCCTTTAATACCAAACTCAATCGCCGTCATTCCAGCTGCCATATTCGGCAGCATCATCGGAATCAAAAAAGGACTGACCCTGTCTGCCCCCTTCGTCAAAAGTATTTCATGCTGTTTTTCCAAGGTTTCCAGCCCGCCGATCCCAGAACCAATAATCATACCAACTGTTTCTTGTTGCAGCAACTCCGTATCCAGTCTTGCATCAGCTAATGCCTCCTTTGTTGCTGCCATAGCATATTGAGAAAAGCGGTCTGTTCGTTTTGCTTCTTTTTTATCCATAAAATTACAAGGATCAAAATTTTTTATCTCAGCAGCTAGCTTGGTCGGCAAATCACTCGTATCAATTCTTTCAATATGAGTAATACCATTTTTCCCCTGTTTTATTGCTTGCCAAAAAGATGGCACATCCAGTCCCAATGAAGTAACGGCCCCCATCCCTGTAATAACTACACGTCGTTGCATAAAATAACCTCACTCTACATTTTAATTTAAGAAACTTTCCTAAGATTACCACATGCATCACAAAAAAAATGAACAACTCTTGCTATCCATTAATATTAAAAATAAATGGGAGACAAGCTGCTTTTTTACAAACAACTTGTCTCCCATTTATTTTTAATGAATTTATCGAATGCGACGTTTTACTATTTTCTTTTTCGCACCTAACTTTCCTTTAAAAGATGTCGGATTATTGGCTTTTCCAGCAGCAGCCTTCGGACGAGAACTACGATGATTTACCCCGCCATGTTCAGCCGTCTTAGGTTTATTTGCTGCATATTTCTTGCTCGGTTTACCTAGTTTTTTCGCTGCTTCACTTGGTTTTCGCTGCGATATTTCTTTACCTGGTTTTTCCCGGCACTCCATTTTCTGTTTTTGCAGCCGACTTTGTATTCCTTTTTCGATCATGCGCAGATACTCATGCTGGCGAGCATTAACAAAAGTAATTGCTGTACCTTTTTCCCCCGCCCGTCCCGTTCTGCCAATGCGATGGATATAAGCTTCTGCATCATGTGGAACATCATAATTAAAAACATGCGTAACGCCTTCAATGTCAAGCCCGCGTGCTGCAATATCTGTTGCAACCAAAATTTGCAGTTTCGCATCACGGAAACGCTTCAAAACTAACGTTCGCTGTGACTGCGACAAATCGCCATGCAGTTCATCGGCAAGATAACCCCGACCCGCTAAAGCCATTGCAACATCCGCAACTCTTTTTTTCGTATGGCAAAAAACCATTGCCAAATAAGGCTGATATTCATTGATAAATCCACAAAGTTTATCTATTTTTGTATCTTCCTCAGTATTGACGATAATCTGATTAATCTCATCGAGCGTGACATGTTCTGCTTTGATTTCAATCGAAACTGGATTCGTCATGTAGTGATGGGATAAGCCTTTAATCCGATCAGGAATCGTTGCGGAAAAAAACATAGTTTGACGATCACGAGCTGTAGCTCGCAGCAATCCTTCTACCTCTTCCAGAAAACCCATATGCAGCATCTCATCCGCTTCATCGAGCACTACTTTATTGGCCGTTGAAAGATCAATTGTCTTACGACGCAAATGGTCTAATAGGCGACCAGGGGTTCCAATAATGATATGAGGATTACGACCCAGTTTTTGGATTTGGCGGTCTACGTCTTGTCCACCATAGATTGCCAAAGATTTAATCCCGGCTTCATCACCAATTTTTGCAGCAACCTTTGCAATTTGAATCGTCAACTCCCTAGTTGGTGTAACAATAAGTGCCTGCACCGCTGGCGCATTTATTTTTATTTTTTCCATAATTGGCAGCAAAAACGCCAAAGTTTTCCCCGTTCCGGTCTGTGCCTGTACAATGACATCTTTACCGCTTCGAACAACCGGAATCGCTTCTTCTTGTACTGGCGTCGCTTCTACAATGCCGTTTTTCTTTAATATATCACATAAAGTCTCGCTGACCTTAAGTTCAGCAAATTTTATTCCCATTCAATGCACCTCTTTATATTTATTTTTCATTTTTTTCACTTTTTCCCGATTTTATGATAGATTATATATATTGTAGTCTAATTTCCCTAAAAAAACAAATGAAGTTCCAATGATTGTTCTTCATACTTAAAATATCTCATATTTTGTGAAAAGAAGGTTGATTCAAATGAATTTATTATTGGTTGAAGATGAAGTAAAACTAAGTGAGGCGCTCACCGTATTAATAGGCAGGGCTGGGTATACAGTAGAAACTGCTCTAGACGGCCTCACAGCACTCCAGATGACACGAGAAAACAAATACGATGTCATAGTACTCGATCGTATGCTGCCACGCTTAGATGGGCTGTCTGTTCTAAAAGAAATGCGCAAAGAAAAAAATGACACCCCTGTGCTTTTGCTCACCGCCAAAGATGAACCAAGTGAACGTGTTGCCGGACTTGAGGCTGGTGCTGATGATTATCTTATCAAACCATTTTTTACCGAAGAACTACTCGCTCGCATAAAAGTCCTCACACGCCGCAGTGAAAAAAAATCAACAGAAAATATCATTGAAAGCGGCGGCATCACTCTATATCCATTACACGGTGAAGCACTTTTAAAAGGAAAGACAAAAATTCAGCTCACGGTCAAAGAGACTGCTCTTTTATCACTGCTTATGCAAAACCAAGGACAAGTCGTCACCAAAGAACGTATCATGGAAAAAATATGGGGTTATAACAGTGATGCCGGCATAGCGAATGTCGATTTATATATCTATTACTTGCGAAAAAAATTGAATTTAACCAATATCAGGACAATCCGCGGTATTGGTTATTCCTTTGAAGAGGAACAATAAATGTTTCGCCAGCTTCACATAAAAATGACGCTTATTAATGCTGCTGTAACCGTATTTTTATTTATTATTTTAATTTCTGGCGTATGTATTTTACTAGAGTTTAATTCGCAAAGCACCACCGATTATACCTTAACCAAGATCACTAAAAATGTCACGCAAAATAATATGGTCGATTTACCACCACGTAATATGCGAGATAACGATTCTGAAGAAAAACGTCCTAGCATATTTCCCATGCCCCACCCCAGTTTTTTCTTTATCAAAACAGATGCCATTGGAATTATTGTGCATAAATCTTCTGATATCACGGTTGACAATGATACTCTATCGAAACTCGTACAAGCTACGGTCAAATCGACTAAACTACGAGATGATATTGAATTTGCCACGATTCCCTTTTCCTATCTTAAAACGCCATTATCAAATGGCGGATTTTTAATTGTATTTGATGACCAATCGGAAGAACGAACCATTTTTCATACTACTGTATCCTATTTAATTTTAGCTGGTTTATTTTGTACATTGCTTTCTTTTCTCGCCAGTTTTTTCATGGCAAAACACGTGATAAAACCAATCCAATATGCGACTACCCAGCAAAAGAAATTTGTTGCCAATGCGTCCCATGAGCTCAGAACTCCAATTACAATCATGCAGACTAACCTTGATATTATGAAAGGAGCGCCGCCCGGTGATACACTTGATAACAATCGCAAATGGCTTAACAATCTGCAAGGTGAGACAACTCGTATGACAGAACTCATCAACTCGCTTTTGTTTCTTGCTCGCGCCGATGCCAATCAGCAACTACTGGAAAAAGAATATTTTTCCCTTGATACGGTTGTTGAAAGTGCGGTTACAGCCTTTGAACTGCTAGCCGCTGAAAAGGAAATAACGCTTGAAACCAAAGTTCACGGTCAAGCTATAACGGGGCTTGGCGATCCGGCTCGTATTAAACAAGTGTTAACCATCCTCATTGACAATGCCCTGCGGCATACCCCACCCAATGGTAAAATTACAACAAATTGTTATAACACGGTTGATACTTCGGTTATAAATGTAATTGATACTGGTGAAGGTATTGCCGAAGAAGATATCGCCAAAATTTTTGATCGTTTTTACCAAGCCGACTCTTCGCGTCAGCGCGGTGGTGCCGGACTTGGGCTTTCCATGGCAAAGTGGATCATCAAGAGGCATAAAGGAACCTTAAAAGTCTTCAGCAAACTCGGGGAAGGTACCACGTTTACGATTAAACTGCCCCGTAATGCAATTTAAAAAGACTGACGAAAAATGTATCGAACCAGAATTCTGGCGAAACATTTTTGTCAGTCTTTTTTGTACAAAATTTTAGGAAAACCTATGTTTTTATAGTTTAATCCCTACTATAATTAATTGCATTAAATATTCTATATGGCAATCGTCAGGAATGGGGTATAGATTTCAATTATTTTTGTCCATAATAAGCATTTTTGCCATGTTTCCGCAAATAATGCTTATCCAGCAGAGCCTGCTGCATTTCACGGAATGCTCCACCATTTAAAGTAATCGACTGATATGCCATACAAGCCACTTCTTCTAAAACAACAGCATTGTGTACCGCTTCTTTTGCATTCGTACCCCAGGCAAACGGTCCATGTGAATGTACCAATACACCCGGTACATCCATCATATTTCGCCCGGCAAACGTTTCAATAATAACTGTACCCGTTTCTTTTTCATAGGCACCTTGAATTTCTTCCTCGTGCATATCTCTGGTACAAGGAATCGCACCATAAAAATAGTCTGCATGCGTTGTCCCAAGTGCTGGTATAGCTAAGCAAGCTTGTGCCCAAGAAGTCGCATACCGTGAATGTGTATGCACAACTCCACCGATTTGAGGACAAGCTTTATAAAGTTCAATATGTGTTGCCGTATCAGACGACGGATTAAGTTTTCCCTCAATCCGCTTACCATTCAGATCTACAACCACCATATCTTCTGGTCTCATTTTATCATAATCCACGCCTGATGGTTTGATAACAATAAAACCTGTTTCACGATCAATTGCTGAAACATTCCCCCAGGTAAATGTCACCATTTTATAAGCAGGCAGCATCATATTAGCATGGTATACTTCTTCTTTTAATTTTTCCAGCATCGTTATCGATCCTCCTACTTTAATTTCCAGATCAGATCTGACATCAATAAATCATGTTTAAACTGTGATATTTCCGTTTTTTCATTAATATGAACAAACTCGATATCCATCATAGCCGCCCAATCTTCAAGCTGCTGTGCTGTAACAGAAAAACTGATAATACTATGATGGGCTCCCCCAGCTAAAATCCAAGCTTCTGCTGATGTTTCTAGATTTGGCATTGGTTTCCACATCACTCTGGCAACTGGCAAATTTGGCATAGACAAAATTGGTTTTACAGCCAAAACATCATTGACAATCAAACGCATTCTGCCCCCCATATCAATTAAAGATGCCGTTATGGCTTTCCCTGCTTTACCTTCAAAAACCAAGCGCGCTGGTGCATCTTTACCGCCAATCCCCAAATCATGTACTTCAATTTTAGGTTTTTCAGCGGCAACACTTGGGCATACTTCTAACATATGGGCACCGAGAATTAAACTGCCACCATTATCCCCAAAATGATAGGTATAATCTTCCATTAAAGCTGTGCCCTTATCAACGCCCTGCGCCATCGTTTTCATTAAGCTTGTCATTGCAGCAACTTTCCAGTCACCTTCCGGACCAAATCCATAACCTTGTGCTGTCAAATGTTGTGTTGCCAGCCCCGGAAGCTGTTTCATGCCATACAAATCTTCGAAGGTATTAACGAAAGCATCAAATTTACCTTCCTGCAAAAATTTCTTCATGCCTATTTCCATTTTTGCTTGATAGCGAACGGAATCAATATTCTTTGTATTTAAAATATATTCTTCTTCATAAACTTTCATCAAGGCATCAATTTCTTTTTCAGTTACCCCATCAATATAAGGTACTAGATCACCAACTGGGTATGTATTGACCGACCAGCCAAGTTTGATCTGTGCTTCGACTTTATCGCCTTCCGTTACTGCAACATCGCGCATATTGTCACCAAAGCGAGCAACTTTCAATGATTTACTAGCCGCAACACCAATCGCGGTACGCATCCACAGTCCAATTTTTTCCTGTACATTTTTATCGCCCCAGTAACCAACAATCACGCGACGAGCCAAACGCATCCTTGTACCAATAAAGCCGTGTTCACGGTCACCATGTGCAGATTGATTCAAATTCATGAAATCCATATCAATTTCTTCATTAGGAATTTCTTTATTAAATTGTGTATGTAAATGCAAATAAGGTTTCTGCAATTTACCTAGCCCGCGAATCCACATTTTGGATGGAGAAAACGTATGCATCCAAGTAATGATACCCGCACAGCTCTGATCATAATTGGCATCTTCCATAACCTGTTCAATTGCGTCCGAAGTCGTCGCCACTAGTTTAAATTCAATTGTCACTGGTAAAATTCCAGCTTCATTGAGTTTTTTAACCATGACAGCCGAATGTTCCGCCACTTTTTTCAAAGTTTCTTCACCATAAAGATGCTGACTGCCAGTAATAAACCAAAATTTATATTCTTTTAACTGTTTCATGTAAAATTCCTCCATATACATTACATTTGTCTATTTTATTGATCCGCAAGGACTTCTTTTTTTATTGTTTTAAGACGTTTCATGACATCATTTTCACCGCGGCCAAAATATTCATGCAAAATATCATATTCTTTATATAAACGATCGTAAATAGCTGCATTTTTTGGATTTGGCAGATATACATCCGACCGCAATTTCCCCATATGTTTCGTCGCATCAAATACACTATCATAACCACCCGCAGCTGCCCCTGCTGCAACAGCGCCGAAAATGGCAGAACCAAGTGCCGGTCCCTGAGTTGATCCAGCAATTTTAACCGGCAGATTAATAACGTCGGCATAAATATGCATTGCTAATGCATTTTTCTGTGAAATACCGCCCGATGCATAAAATTCGTGAATCGGCACACCATTGGCACGAAATGTTTCAATAATCTTTCGCGTGCCAAAAGCAGTCGCCTCAATCAAAGCCCGGTACATCTCTTCCGGCTTTGTCTGAAGAGTCATCCCCAGCATCATACCTGTCAAATCAACATCCACTAATACAGAACGATTGCCATTCCACCAATCAAGTGCCAAAAGCCCACTTTCACCAGCTGTCAGTTTTTCAGCTTTTTCAGTCAAAAGCTGATGAATATCAATCGTTTTATCTCTTGCCTCTGCCAAATAAGCAGCCGGCAGACAGTTATTAACAAACCATTCAAAATGATCGCCTACACAAGACTGACCTGCTTCATAACCAAAAAATCCTGGTAATATACCATCTTCCACAACACCACACATACCCGGAACCATTTTTTCTTCTTCACCCAAAAGCACATGACAAGTCGAAGTTCCCATAATTGCCAAAATTTTGCCAACTCCATTGATTTTCACAGCCGGAACCGTTACATGAGCATCCACATTGCCAATCGCCACAGCGGTCCCTTCATTCAGACCGGTAAGTTTTGCCGCCAGTGGACTAATGACCCCCGCTTTTTGCCCGAGCGGTGTAACCGGGCAGCTCATTTTATCAGCAATCACATTTTCTAAGCGTGAATCTAAGGCTTTAAAAAAGTCTTTTGGTGGATACCCTTCTTTTTTATTCCACATCGCCTTATAACCAGCTGTACAAGAATTGCGGGTCTGCACACCGGTGAGCTGCCAAATAATCCAGTCAGCGGCTTCTACAAAATAATCCATTGCTGCATAAACCTCAGGGGATTCATCCAATATTTGCCAAAGTTTTGGTATTTCCCACTCCGAAGAAATTTTCCCACCATAACGAGCCAGCCATTTTTCACCACGCGCTGCGGCAATTTCATTTAAACGATTGGCTTTATCCTGCGCTGCATGATGTTTCCAAAGTTTTACATAGGCATGCGGATTGGCTTTAAACTCAGGCAAGAAACACAATGGTGTACCGTCTGCTTTTACCGGTAAAACCGTACAAGCTGTAAAGTCCGTACCAATACCGATAATATCATTCGGTGAAATTCCCGTTTGGTGAATAAGTTCTGGTATTGTATTCGATAAAACATCGATATAATCTTGTGGATCTTGCAAAGCCCAGTCAACCCCCAGCTTTGTGCCATCGGGTAAACACGTATCCATTACCGCATGAGGATATTTATAAATTGAACTGATTAACTCGCGTCCACTTTCCACTTCTACTAAAACAGCCCGCCCTGAAAGCGACCCAAAGTCAACACCGATTGTATATTTCGCCATAAAAAAACCTCCTATATTCTAAACGACTGTGAAACTTTTCAGCAGCCAATATCTCTAAGTTTCTTGCCTTTCAATAAATTCTGTTCAATTTGTTCCAATGTCACATTTTTGGTTTCAGGAATCAGGTAAATTGTAAAGAAAATAAACAAAACATTCATTCCCGTATAAATCCAAAATGTCATGGCTGAACCAACTGAATTCAATAATGTCAAGAATGTAGCACCAATGATCATATTTGAAATCCAATTTGTTGTAGTCGAACAAGCAATCCCGAAATCACGACTCTTAAGCGGTTGGATTTCCGAACACAAAATCCAAACAACCGGAGCAGCACTCATGGCATAACCGCCAATACAAACCACCGTCATCGCAACTGCTATATAAGAAATCCAAGTGGATGTACTACCATTATCAATCAGATTCAAGCAAACACCCAAAATCAAAGTTCCGGCTGCCATGACCGAAAACCCTATTTTCAAAGCTGGTTTACGACCGGCTTTATCTACCATATTCATGGCAATAAAAGTTGCTAACACAAACGTTAAACCATCGATTACTGTTGCCATCATCTGTTCTTCGGTTGTCGTAAAACCTGCCAGACTAAAAATTTTCGGTGCATAATACATTATAATGTTCATCCCTGTAAACTGTTGCATGGCCTGTAAAAGCATACCAAGAAAAACGACGCGGCGGACATTTTTATTGGCTTTGAAAAGCCCCCAGCCTTCTTGTTTGACTTTTAAACTTTCACGAATATCCAATAATTCACTCGCTACTTTTCTTTCATTACTATGCAGCATATGTAATACACTTTTCGCTTCATCGAAACGTCCTTTTGAAGCCAGCCATCTTGGGCTATCTGGCAGCTTCAAAACAGCCAGCATAAGAATCACTGCTGGTACACAAATAATACCAACCATCATCCGCCAATCTCCACTATAGCTAAGAGCGGTATCCGATAAAAAGGCTAATAAAATACCTACGGTAACCATCAGTTGATACATCGCAATCAATTTTCCCCGAATCTCTTTATCAGCCATTTCCGATAAATATAAAGGTGCTGTGTAGGAAGCAATCCCCACCGCAAAACCCAAAACAACACGTGCCACAAGTAAAATTGTTACACTCGTTGCAAACGCAGAACCGATGGAACCTAAAATGAAAAATCCTGCCCCAATTAACAAACTGTATTTTCTTCCAAGACGTGAAGACAGCCACCCTGTGGCAATTGCACCAAATGCTGCCCCTAACATCATTGAACTAACAACCCATTCTTGCTGTTGACTGCTTAAAGCAAAATGCTTTGCAATAAATGGCAAGGCTCCTGCGATAACACCAATATCCAAGCCAAATAACAGACCGGCCATCCCCGCCGCAAATGAAATAAAAGTACGCATTTTAGCCGTCTTTCGATCCCTCGTATTTGAAATTCTTCCAAAGTTTTCTTGTACAGTATCTTCCATCATATGAAAAATCTCCTCCATTCAAATAAAACAGTTTTCTGAAACTTCTAAATAAATGACCTAATTATCTATATATCATAAATACAACATGGCAGCTTGGTGAATTTGCCGGCTTGCTTCACACCTACTCATACTGTATGAAAAACTACCTTATTCAACTTTTCTTTCGCATTTTCGTTGTCATACATATTTGTAAAAATTATCATACAACTAACTTTTATAATATAACACTCTTTACTTAATATTTCAATTATTTTTTATTTATTTATATTGTTTTAATCATAGTCTGTATTTATAACTGTCAGAACCTTTGTATACTATGACTCATTTAGGCTTTTTTTAACCGATGATTTGTAGTATTGCCTTTGTATTTTATTGCACAACACGATAAATCATCATACATTTCGGCAATAAATTTCCTGCTTATCATTTAGTATTGCTTGTATGAAAACAAAATCTATTAAAAATTCTTTTTAAATAAGAAAAGACGCAACTATAAATTATAGCTGCGTCCTAAGCGAAAATCACTTTGCTTGTATAGATGCTAATGTAGCATTAGCTTGAGTTGTAGGTTTTTTCTTATCGGCCTTTTTCTTTTTCTTTTCCTTGTTCTTTGGGCTCTTATCTCCCATATTGAACATCTCCCTTTTGTTATGACCTATTGTTTATTATAACACCTTTTGCTCAATTTAGTTAGTCCTTTTTCTAAGGACAACTGAGAACAAGTCGCTTTTTGCCCTAAAATGATATTGTTTTTTGTTCGGTTTTGTAATAGAATCTCAATAACAGCCATGAGTATAATATATAAGAAGAGGTATCTAAATGAAAAAACGCCGCCGTTTCTCTACCCAGAAGGCAGGACTTCCTCCTGGTACATTGATTGGCTATGGATTTGATCCAGCCGTAAAAACAAAAGTACGCGTAATCGATTTCAATAGTGATCGATTCTATGAAAGCGAAATCAACTCCATTGATGATTTATCCAGTTTTAAACAAACGGAGACCGTAACCTGGATTGATATTGTCGGTGCCAGTCAAATAGAAGTATTAGATAAAATTGGTCAGTTATTCGGCATTCATAATTTAGTTCTTGAAGATATGCTCAATACAAGTCATCGACCAAAAACAGAAGACTATGGAGAATATCTTTTTTTAATCATGAAAAATATCCGTTTGCAAGACAATGATTTGTTAATTGAACAAATTTCTCTAATTATTGGTAAAAACTATGTAATCACTTTTTTAGAAAACGATTTTAATGTTTTTGAGGCAGTTCGTAATCGCTTGCGCTCCAGTAAAAGTAAAATTCGAAAAACTGGGGCGGATTATCTTGGCTATGCTTTACTCGATCTCGTCGTTGACAATTATTTTATTGCCTTGGAACATGTCGGTGAACAAATTGATCTTTTAGAAGAACGCGTTATCCAAGAAGTCGATGCCACGCAAGTTAAGGAGATTCAAGGTCTGCGTACTGATCTCTTATTTATCCGCAAAGCCATCTGGCCGTTGCGTGAGATTATTAGCAATCTGGAAAGAGGCGACTCTGAGCTGTTAAGTCCACAAATGCATATCTACATTCGCGACGTCTACGATCATGTTGTACAAATTATTGACACCGTAGAGACCTACCGTGAAATGGTTAATGGTTTGATGGATATTTATTTGTCAAGCATCAGCAATCGCATGAACGAAGTTATGAAAGTTTTAACCATCATCTCAACCATTTTCATTCCATTAACGTTTTTAGCCGGCCTTGAAGGCATGAATTTCAAGACTATGCCTGAACTCGATTTAGATTATGGCTATCCTTTCCTTCTATTGTTCATGCTTTTAATCGTATTAGGTATGCTCCGCTTTTTTCGCAAGAAACAATGGCTGTGACATTAAAAAGTTGTGTTTTTCATCATATAATCGAACCGCAGATTTTCATCGACCAGCTGAAAATGTTCTTCAATCGCAGCCTGAGCACCAATTTTATCACCAGCTTTCAAACACATAACCATATGTTGGTGTGCCAGCTGCAAGCGCTTTTTACCTTTATCTTCTGCGATAATTTTTTTGCGTAAATCCTTAATAAACAGGTGCATCACATCAGCCAGAGCTTGTAAAATTGTAACAATTAAGGGATTACTGGCCGCCGTGGCAATTGTATAATGTAGTTTTTCATCCAATGCTACATTCGCTGTATCATCTGTATTTTTCTCCATAGCTTCAATAATGGATTCTAATAGATCCGTTTGTTCTTTACTGATCTTATCAATCGCCAAAGCAATCATTGTTTTTTCCAGACCGCAGCGCAATTCACTGATCTGTTTATAATCAATTTTCTGCACCAAAAACATCATCGCCAATGATTCACCAAGGCTTTTTTCAAAATTACCAGAAATCACATTTCCCGCCCCTTGTGTACTGGTTATGATACCCATGACTTCTAATGTCCGCAAGGCTTCTCTTATAGAAGTGCGACTTACCCCCAGCGTCTCGGCTAATTCACGTTCAGGCGGCAAAGTATCCCCCAGATTAACCTCATTACAGATGATTTTTCTTTTTATTGAATCTATGACTTTTTGATAAGCTCGTCCAGCTTCTTGTCTTGCCATGTCTACATCCCCCATTACGTCTTTTAAAGTAGCAATATTTTACCACAGACAGATAGAAATCGCAATTTTATGAAAAATACATTCTTAGCGAAGACTATTAGGATTAAAAAAACAACAACTAGAGATATTGTGAAAATATCTCTAGTTGTTGTTTTTTACATTTTGCAGTATAGATGCTTCAGTAGTTTATAGTGAGTCGATAATTTTCTGGTACCCATCTTCCATAGCATCATGAATTGCATTTGTTATAGATGTTTTGGCAGCAGCATCTTTTGCCGATCCGTTGGTTTGAAAAACGATCAACCGATTCGTACTGCGATTATAAAATTTATATTGCAATTGCGCTTTCGTTTTGATCTCAGTAGAAATAAATTGAATGTAACCATTACAATTCAACTTGGCTATTTTCATCCCGATAACATAATCCGCTTTTGTATCTTTCGCAACAGCTTCAAATACATCTTTTTCAGGAAGTTCCATTATTGAAGGGTCATATCCCGCATGGTTCAAAGCCTTTTGAACATCCTCTTCGGGAATTATTTTAATTTTAGAAACTAAAAAGCCTTCCATATACTGATCTTTCACAATATCTTTCACATAAGTTTTCAGCTCCGCTGTTGCACCTATGTATGGAATGACGGCAATGGTATACAATTCTGATTCCACTGCCTGGCTTGCTTCTGCAAATACATGTGTCGTCGATAATAAAAAGAAAACCAATAAAAATAAGACCGTCCTCATTTACACCACTCCATTTAGAAATTTACACATTGAGCTTACTCTACTTTCATCATTATCAATAGATATCCTATACTATAGTACGCCTATAGTCTTAGAATTTCCTTTGATTTATACATTTTATTTTTTTAAAAAGCAGGGGCATTTATCGTTTATTTTACGATAAATGCCCCTACGACGTGTTATTACAACGTTTTATTATTTTACTTCAACTTTAGAATTGAGCACATGATAAATGAATACTGCAATCAATAAGATAAACACAATAAGCCCCAGTGAATCGGCTGTGGGTTCAAAATTTTTTCCAACCAAAGCCAATGGTGAATCGCTGCCACCAGCCGTTACCGAAAAGACAATAATGATGGCAATGATAACGCCCATTAAGCTTTCACCAACAATCAACCCCGATGCAAAAAGCACACCCTTACGATTGGATTTTTCAACTTCGGCTTCTACATTTTGGGAATTGCGTTCAATTGCCTGTTTTTTCAAATGACGATGAACCAGATAGCTCATAACGGTCCCAATAATCAAAGGCACTTCGAGTGTAGGCGGTAAATAAATCCCCATACCTACAGCCAGTGGCGGCAAGCAATAAGAGACAGAATTTTTTTTCAACAATAAATCAAGGATAATAATCAAAATACCAATGCCAATACCAAAAAGGATATAATTCCAATCCAAATTATGGCTGAAAATACCTTTGGCAATTGTCGTCATCAAGGTTGCCTGTGGTGCCGACAAAGCCTGTCCAGGGTCCATTCCCATGCGAGGCATTGCACCAGTGAAGCCATATGCTTCATATAGTAAATTAAGTACCGGAGCAATGGCAAAAGCACCGATAACACTGCCCAGTATCAAAGACACCTGTTGTTTCCAAGGCGTAGCACCAACCAAATAGCCTGTCTTCAAATCTTGTAAATTATCATTTGATATAGCGGCGATACTAATAATAACACTCGTAATGAAAATCGCCAACGCCGTGGCAAATTTACTGCCTGATTCCGATTCAAATACACCAGCTGAGGTCCCGATTGCCAGTACTACAAGTGAAGAAATAATAATACCCAAAATAGCAATCCCTGAAATAGGACTCGCTGATGTACCTATTAACCCAGCCATATAACCGCAGGCTGCCGCAACAAAAAAGCCCATTAAAACAGCTACTATAACACCAGCTGCCACAAAAGCCCAAGTAGTTCCAACAGCCAAATTTGCATCCGATATAAAAGAATAAAATGTTCCTGTTAAACCTAAAACAATAACACCAAAAATAATACCAACCGCTTTGGGTGATAAATCCGTATCCATTCGATGCAAGCTTTTTTCAGCTTCTGTACTTTTCATTGCTTTGATAGAAAGTGACATGCCTTCAATAATAGGTTTTGCGAGCATCACTAATGTCCAAATAGCCGCAACACCAATCGTCCCAGCCCCGATAAAGCGGACTTTTTGTGCCCAAATACCAGTGGCAAATGCCTGCACACTTTGTCCTTCTGCTGGTGTAAAAACAGAAGTTAAATAAGGTACAAATACGCCCCATGACAAAAGTGTACCAACCAGCATTGCCATTCCACTGGCAATACCAATTAAATAACCTGCACCAATCAAAGCCGCTGAATAGCCAAGTGGCAATTTGGAAGTGATCTTACCAAAGCTAAACCAATAGCTTACTTCCGATGACATAATGTGGAACCCATTCGTACATAAACTAATTAAAGCAGCCAGTAGTCCACCCGATAAAATATCTTTCATACCACTTGCCTGTTTCGTGTCTGAACTGTCACTGCCCACTTTCAAAATTTCCGCAGCCGCCAAACCTTCCGGGTATGGTAAATCACTGTTAACAATCATCGCCCGACGAAGCGGAATCGTAAACAGTACACCAAGGCTCCCCCCACATGCGCAAAGCATCAGCGTTTGCCAAAAAGGGAATCCCTGCCAATAGCCAATCATTAACAATCCCGGAATAACAAAAATGACGGAAGAAAGTGTCCCTGCCGCCGAAGCTTGTGTTTGTACCATATTATTTTCTAATATATTCGACTCTTTAAACATCTTCAAAATTGCCATAGAAATTACAGCCGCCGGAATCGACGACGAAAAAGTAAGCCCTACTTTTAAACCTAAATAAACATTAGATGCCGTGAAAATAACCGTAATCAACATTCCTAGCAGCATGCCCCGAAGCGTAAGTTCAGGCAAGTGTATTTCATTGCTCATAAAATCTACTTGTTTCATATGTATTCTCCTTTTGTTTAATTGGTTTGCAAATCAATCTGCTGTTAAAAATCCATTGTTTTTGTGTAGTACACTTTTACTATAACCACCCCATTTTTTATCGAATCCGACTTAATTTTCTTAAATTAATAGCCATATGTCCTCACGAGAGAAACACTTATCTCAAAGCCAATATCGCATATACATATTATAGTTATTTCAGCTTTTTTTGTATACCTTTATTTTTATAAAGTACTATATATAAAACGAATGAAAGCAGCAAAAAAAATCACAGCTACC
The DNA here is from genome assembly GCF_000381065.1 of Propionispira raffinosivorans DSM 20765. Lineage (GTDB taxonomy): Bacteria > Bacillota > Negativicutes > Selenomonadales > Selenomonadaceae > Propionispira > Propionispira raffinosivorans. The sequence continues at coordinate 54,878 of NZ_KB905861.1, forward strand.
CTAACGATAGTACTATTTGCCATAAATTTTTTTGCTCAATTTTTTTATAAATATTTTTCAAAAGCCTATTGACATTTCCTTATTAATTGACAATAACTTTCTTTTAGAATATAATATGTATATGGAATCGTTTTAAATTAGTGAAAATTAATATTGAAAATCTCACTGAATCCCCACTATATTGGGCGTAAATCTGTTAAAGGTTCGCTCATATAGCTGGGGGTTTTCTCTTAAAAAACGTTCGATAGGCATTTACTCTGCAAGTTTTAATAACGCAGGCTATTTTTGCCAGAAGGAGGAGATATCCCTATGATCGTATTTAAAAATGTAAACAAGGTGTATAGCAAGGACTTTCACGCCGTCGAAAATATGAATCTTCATATTGAAGAAGGAGAATTATTTGCCCTAATTGGTCCCAGTGGTTCGGGAAAGTCCACCACGATGAAAATGATTAATCGTTTAATCGAGCCAACCTCTGGTACTGTTCTAATCAACAATAAAAACATCGCAGAAGAAAATCCGGTAGCACTGCGCCGCAATATTGGCTATGTAATCCAACATATTGGTCTTTTACCGCATATGACGATTGGTGAAAATATCGCCCTTGTTCCACGTTTAAAAAAATGGGATAAAGAAAAATCTGACAAGCGTGTTGATGAACTATTAGATATGGTCAATTTACCTGCGGAAACATATCGAAATCGGTATCCAGCTGAACTAAGCGGTGGTCAGCAGCAGCGGATCGGAGTAATTCGTGCTTTAGCTGGGGATCCGCCGATTGTTCTTATGGATGAACCCTTCAGTGCCCTTGATCCAATCAGCCGTGAACAACTACAAGATGATCTTTTGGATTTGCAGACAAAATTCCATAAAACGATTGTTTTTGTAACCCATGATATTGATGAAGCAATTAAGCTTGCCGATCGGATTGGTATTATGCAAGCTGGAAAGCTCATTCAATTTGATACCCCTGAACAAATTTTACGTCATCCAATCAACGATTTTGTGAGAACCTTTATTGGTGCTGACCGTATCAATCAAATCGAAAAATATCCAACAATTGAAGAAGTGATGGTTCATGCTATTACAACATTCCCAAGCTTTGGTCTAGCCGAAGGGTTGACCAAAATGCGGAAATATAAAGTAGATTCTTTGCTTATTGTTGATAAAGACAAAACATTTTTAGGAGTCGCCAACGCACGTGAAATCCAGAAGAATTTTTCCAATGAAAAAATTGTATTGTCTGATATCATGAAACGTGATGTTCATACTGTTAAACTATCACAAGAATTAGGCGATGCCATCAATTTAATTAGTGAGCATAACGTAGAATATCTACCTGTACTAAATGAAAATAATCAACTAAAAGGTCTGATAACGCGTGCCTCTTTAGTTGATGTAATGGCCAATCAAATGCGAACCAATAATAATGACGCAGTTGTCGGGGGGAATGAATAATATGTTAGAAAATTTTTTTATGATGTTACAAAATCGCTGGCCTGAAATAATAATCGGCACATGGCAGCATCTTCAACTTACAATAGTCGCTTTATTCATTGCAAACCTGATTGCGCTTCCGCTAGGAATTTTACTTACACGAAAACGAAAAATTGCTGAAACCATTATCGGCATCACTTCCGTATTTCAAACCATCCCCAGTTTAGCCTTATTGGGATTTATGGTACCATTGTTTGGGATTGGTTTTGGACCAGCGATCATCGCTTTAACCGTCTATGGTCTTTTGCCGATTTTACGCAACACCTATACAGGAATTTTAGGTGTTGACCAATCAGTTATTGATGCTGGTACTGGCATGGGAATGACATCCAGGCAAGTATTGTTTATGATCGAACTCCCTTTAGCACTCCCTATTATCATGGCAGGTATCCGCACCGCAACCGTTATGGTCATTGGTGTAGCTACTTTAGCAGCATTAGTTGGTGCTGGTGGTTTAGGTGATTTAATTTTCCGTGGGATTGCTATGGCAAGACAGGATCTTATTTTGGCTGGTGCTATACCAGCAGCCTTGTTATCCGTCATATTTGATTATGGCTTAAAGAAAATTGAAATTGCCGTACAGCCAAAAAGTAAATAAGACCCTATGAAAGGAAGATTTTATGAAGAAGCTTATTTTATTACTGATTACCATCTTGGCTACCATGAGTATTCTAGGATGTTCTTCACTTTTTGGTAAAGATACCAATACCGTCATTATTGGTGGCAAAAACTTTACTGAACAAGATATTTTGATTTACCTAATGAAAGGTGTCATTGAAAAAAATACCAATCTAAAAGTAGAGACGAAAGCCTATTTAGGCGGAACAAGCGTTGTCGCTCAAGCAATTGAACGAGGTGATTTAGATATCTATGCTGAATACACCGGAACAGCTCTTGTCAATATCTTAGGTGAAGAATATGTTGCGCCCAGCAGCTCAGAATTTGTCTATGAAAAAGTAAAAAAACTCTACGCAGAAAAAAAACAGATTATCTGGATGAAGCCATTAGGTTTTAGCAATGCGTACACATTAGCGATGCGGGCAGATCAGGCTAATGCACTTTCTATCCAATCTATGAGTGATCTAGCAAAACAGTCTGGCACCCTACAATTAGGTGCAACACATGAATTTTTAGAACGAGTGGATGGTTATGAAAATGTTAAATCCATATATGACATGAAATTCGAGTCGCCCGCTGGCATGGAACCAGGTTTAACCTACGCCGCTTGTCGTGACGGAAATGTAGATGTGATTGATGCGTTCTCTACCGATGGACGAATCATTGCCTTTAATTTAAAAGTATTAGATGATGATAAACATGCATTTCCACCATTTGATGCAGCGCCGCTCGTACGAGCTGATACGTTGAAACTGCATCCTGAAATTGCGGATGCCCTCAACTTATTAGCGGGAAAAATAAACAATGAAGAAATGTCAAAACTAAATGCAAAAGTTGACTTAGATGGTAAAAGTCCAAATGTCGTTGCAAATGAATGGCTGTCTGATAACGGCTTTCTTTAACAATCACTAATGAATTAGTTATACTATTATATAACTAATTCATTATAAGTCAAATGATTATTTGACAATGATTCTTCTTTGCAGTATAATAGATATATAAAGTTTTATTATGTATCGGATCATTTACAGCAAAATACTGAATCCCTACGAATATGGGCGGTAGATCTTTTACAGACACGCTTCATAAACGTAGGGTTTTTTTCTTATCCTAATCAAAAATAAAATAATATGTCTTGGTCTGTATCCCTGCTTATCCTATTGACTAGTATCTGTATTACCAACCCGTTCATTCGTGCAGAGCCAATACATTCACAATAAAAGTACGAAAAAGGAGACGAAATAAAAATGAAATATTTTAGCTTACGTATTTTATGCGTTTTGAGTTTATTACTAGGAATTCAGACTGCTGGTTTAGCTTCCGCAGAAGATGCCAGTCAGGCCGTGCCTGCTAATTTAACTACAGAACAATTTCCTGGACACAGTTTCACTTTTCTAAATTTACCTGCTGATCAACAAAGTGTCGGCTATAAAATTTTCACACCAGCACAGGCAGAACAAGGAGATCAATCTTCGCCAATTAATTTTTCTGAACATTTTGCCAAAGAAGCTACTGTGAGTAAAGTGATCCTAGACCCGGCTACAAAAGAATATTTAGTATATCTAACAGTAAATGATACGGGGGAAGAATTGGCGGAACATACGAGACACGGCCAGTTAAACAGCCTGGTATTAACATCTGATTTAATAAATGCCAAAGAACAGTTCATGGGTAAAACAATTTATCCTAAAACGCGAAATTTGTCAGGCAGCGATGATGTAACAACACCTATTTTAATCGGTAGTGCTGTTACTGTAGTTGATGTAGTGGCTAGTTCACAAGCACAAAAACCAATTTCATTGGTTGTCTCTGTAAATGGGAAAAATGCTATTCTACCAATAGCTTATAGCTGGACCAACATATCGGCAGAGAACTGGTCAAGTACGCCAGCTTGGCAAGAAGATTTATTTCTTCAAAACCCAAGAACTACATTGGGCTGGTCATCCGCCACATGGGAAAATATTGAAAAAGCCAGCGTGATCGAAAATATGACAAAAGATCAGGTATTGCTCAGTTGGGGAAAACCAAACCGAGCTGAAAACAATGGAACTGCTTGGATTTACGGTTCGAAAAAGTTGAATTTTTCTGGTAATGTAGTATCATCTATTGAAGCAATACCTGAAACAACTCCTATTGAAACCATCAAATAAATCGTCCTTGAAGTTTCTCACTATTCAAAATTATCTAGTAAAAACACATGATAGATTAAATCAAAAAGAAGCCACACTAAGCTGTGGCTTCTTTTTGATTTAGTCATCATATGATATTTGCAGTCTATGTTCCCGTTCATAACGTTCCAAGGCGAATTGAATTAATCTATGAATCAAATCCGGATAACTCACTCCACTAAGTTCCCATAATTTCGGGTACATGCTAATTTTTGTAAAACCAGGAATTGTGTTGATTTCATTCACAATGATACGCTGATCTTTCGTTAAAAAACAATCTACTCTAGCCATACCTTCGCAGCCAAGTACCTGAAAAACCTGAATTGCCACTGTTTGGATTTTTTTACTGAGTGCAGCCGAAAGATTCGCTGGCAATTTTAAAATCGCACCATTTTCATCTCTGTACTTGGCATCATATGAATAAAAATCTTTTTGGGCAATAATTTCACCAATCACCGATGCTTTTGGTTGATCATTTCCTAGTATTCCACATTCTAGTTCACGCCCTACAATAGCTTCTTCAATCAAAATCTTATTATCAAATTGAAATGCTGTTTTTATCGCCTCAGCAAACGTAAAAACATCATGAACTTTACTCACACCTACCGACGATCCTGCATTAGCAGGTTTGATAAATAAAGGCAGACCAAGTTCAGAACTAATATCATTAAAATTAATCTGTTCCCGCTGCCAATAAAAATACGTTTTAAATCTAGCAATGTCAATTCCTGCATCACGCAAAATTCGTTTCGTCATATCTTTATCCATGCCAACAGCTGATGCTAAGACTCCTGGTCCAACGTAAGGAATATCAGCAAGTTTCAAGAAGCCTTGAACGGTACCATCTTCACCATTTGTACCATGTAAAACCGGAAAAATCACATCAATGGGTTGTTTCATTCCACCTTTACAGGAAAATACCGCTTCATTTACCCCATCCCCAAGTGTAAAAAGCATATTGCTGTCAATGTTTGATTTTATGTTCTGTAATGAATTTCCTGCCTGTAAAATCATGTCGCTGTTATAGAGTTTCCATTGACCACTTTCATCAATTCCAATGAGTGTAAGATCATATTTTTCTTTATCAATAGCTTCTATAATATTTTGAACAGACTGCAACGAAACTGCATGTTCAGCAGATTGCCCGCCAAACAAAAGTCCAAGATTAATTTTCTTCATTCAAGCGCCGACTCCTTCACATTTAAAACTTTCTTTATAGTGTAACAAGCCTGGTCCTCCCTGCCAATAACAAAGTTGCTTTTTATATTGCAAATGGTGCCAATCATCACAAAGATTTTATGGGCCTATTTTGAGAAGTAGAACGGACTTTCGAGGGAATATATACAACAAATCGAAAGCCCTTTATAAAAAAATATTACACTTTAAATTTGCTCGTAATCTGCGTCAAATCTTCCGCTATTTTAACTAAATATTTACTAGATTCGGCTATGGTTCCGGTAGAAGCAGCTTGTTGCTGCGTCGCTGCTGATACCGTATGGGTCTGCTCAGAAGCCGCCCGGCTAATTTGACCGATTTCTTTTACCGAAACAACAATTTCACGACTTCCCGTCGTAATGTTATCAATTGAAAGGGAAATTTTCTCGACTTGCTTCGTAACCTGTTCAACAAACAAGACCACTTGTTCAAACGTAGCTCCAGCTTTTTCTACTACATTTGTCCCCGCAGTCACTTCATGAGTTCCTTTGTCCATTGAGTGAACGGCTTTGCCCGTTTCTTTTTGAATTTCACCGACGATACCACCGATTTGTTGTGCCGCTTCGGCAGATTGCTCAGCCAGCTTACGAACTTCATCCGCCACTACAGCAAAACCGCGGCCATGCTCTCCGGCTCTAGCCGCTTCAATAGCTGCATTAAGCGCCAGTAGGTTTGTCTGCCCGGCAATCATAGAAATCGTATCCACGATTTTTCCAATTTGATCCGACCGATTTTCTAAGGTTGATACAGCCAGAAAAGAGTCCTGCACAGTTTTTGTAATCAATTTCATTTGTGCAGTAACTTTTTGAATCGCTTCATGCCCTTCTTTTGCTACAAGAGAAGTTTTTCCTGAATGTGTGCTTACATTGTTTACCGTTTCAGCAATCTGATCAATATTATCTGACATTCTCCCCACAATTTCTATCGTTGTACTGATCGCCTGCACTTGTTTTACTGAGCCTTCGGCCAGATCATGAATCGAATCAGACACCTTCGCTAAAGTAGAGGCACTTTCGTCAACACTAGCTGTCATTTTCTGCGATGAAGCAATTAATTGTTCGGATGTGGGAATCATCGTCCCAATTAAACTGCGAAGATTCGCGGTCATTATATTAATTTCTTTACCCAACTCACCAATTTCATCATCCGCTTCAATTATGATACCCTGTTTTAAGTTACCTTTTGCAACCGCTTTAACTTGATTCACTAAATGCTGTAAGGGAATAGCAATTAATTGAACGATGATGCGACCGAAAACAATACCCGTAAGTAACGCCAGTAAAGTAACTGCTATAATTAAAGTTTCAACCCATTGACTATGTTCTTTGCCCATCACATTCAATTGATCCGCTTGTTCCGTATTATATTGAATAATATTAGAGCGAATTTGTGTTGCTTTATTAAAGACAGGTATATTCGTCATATAAAGTGAATACGCATCTTCATTTTTCCCCTTCAGTACAAGATCAATAATGTCTTTACGTGCTTTCCGATAGTTCACCAGTTCATTTTTTAAATTTTCTAATTGCTCTATTTCATAAGTATCCGGCTTAATTGCTTCATACTTTTCCTGTAAAACATTGATTTTATTTGTATTCTCCGTAATAGCTGCCGTGAGCTCTTTCTGTTTCAACGAATCTTTTGTCAAGATAAGCTGTAATAATTTTGATTCCGAATCTTTGCTAATCAATCGTACTTCAGCAATAAACTGATTGGGCAGTAATCTTTTTTCATACATACTGCTTAAATCTAAACTCAATGTCTGTACAGCATAAAATCCTACGATACCAATAATCAACAGACCTAATGCTTTTACAGTAATCAGGCTGTAGATTTTTCTAGCAGTCTTTAAATTTGCCAACCATCTCATTTTGTATCACCTCTGTCCCCATGAATTCTAATTCATAAAGACATATTCGTTCTATTTTCGGAAAATCCCTTTAAGTCGCCAAAATTTAATTGATAAAAAAATCTACTTCATCTATTTATAATTTAAAACGCAACACCAGCGTTTCTAATTTATTAGCAATATCAGCTACAAAATTTGCTGACTGTTTGATTTCCTGCATCGTTTGACTAACATTCTCTGTGCTATCCGAAATGTTTTTCGTTTCTTCAACACTTTCCATTATTACAGTCGTAACTGATTCAATCGCTTGATCAATTTCCCCAATTTCACTGGATACTTGATGTAATTGATTGCCAATATTAGTCGTAATACTCAAAAAAGCTTCAGCATCTTTTTTATATTCTTGTCCCACCGAAACAAACGCATCATAATCCGGTTGAACCTTTTCATTGATAAAGCTCAAAAGTTCCCTACTCGTATCAACTAAAATTTTCATTGTAACTTGCACTTTATGTGTTAATGTTTGGATACTTCCTACAGCTGCTTCAGATTCTTCTGCAAGTTTCCGGACTTCTTCAGCCACAACAGCAAAACCACGTCCACTTTCCCCTGCGTGCGCTGCCTCAATCGCAGCATTCAACGCTAACAAATTTGTTTGTACAGCTATCTTTGCAATTGAATCTGCCATCTTGCTGATTTCATCAATAATTTTAGCATCATCAATGGCTTGTACAACTCGTTGATTGATACCATCATATAGTTCTACAGTTGATTGCCTGGAATCTTGTGAACCAGCTTGCAATTTGACAGCTTTTTTCTCAACCGCACTGGCAATATCACTTCCTTTAATAGAATTCAATGAAAGATTGCTTGCATTCGTACCCACGTTTTCAGCAAATGCGGTAATTTCTTCCGTGGTTGCCGAAAGAGATTGTACCCCGTGTGCCACCTGCTTGGTCGACAAAGCCACACGCCCTGCTGCATCAGCTGATTGATTTGCCCCTTTCGTCAATTCCATAGTGGAAACAACTAACTGGTCCGAAAACAAAGCAATTTTATGTAATATATCCCGCATATTAAAAATCATCTGGTTTACACCCGCTGCTATTTCAGCTAATTCATCCTGTGAAGCCAGATCTACGTTTGATGACAAATCCCCATCTTTCACTTTCCCCAGCCCAGCTTGGATAACCGATACAGCATTGATGATGGATAAAACCAGCGCTATACAGATATACAGCAAAATAGGCAAAGCCAGTCCCAATGAAAGTAAAACGACATTTGATTTTTTTTCATATTCTGTTACACGAGCTGAACAAAGCTGCCAAACATCATTTGCTAAGACGGAAAAAAGATTGTCGTTGAGCTGAATGGCTTGGTCAACTTCTGCTGTTGTAAGTGATATATTTCCATTCTCCAAATTTAAATCTGCATCTAAAATTTTTAAGAGCTGTGCATATGCCGCTTTAAATTCAACGGCCGGTGTTTTTATATTTTCCAATACTCGTTCCTGTTTTGTATCATTAAAGGCAATCCCAGTCTGCAAATCCCCATTAATGGTGTCCGTAATGCTATTAATCTGCGTAGCAAGTGCAATCAGACTTTTTTTGTCACTATAGCTGAGAGAAGTTTTTTTCTGTTTTTCTAATAAAGCCCGTAATCGGAATAAGTCATCAGATAAGCTTATACTACGAAACATAATAACATCCATCGTATAATATGAATCCAGATCTGGGTCCAATGTAAGATTTGAGTTATCTGAAATGTCTGAATGTAATGTAGTAAGTGCTGCAAATAATTCATCATATACATCTTTGCCAGCTGCCAGTTCCGTCCAAAGCATATTGGCATTCACTATATCGTTTGATATTTCTTTTTTTTGTTCGGCAGCATCTAAAATATGATTATAGTTTTGATCGATCATTTCAAAATCAATAAAACTATTTTGAATCTGTTCCCTATTTTTTTCACCTAAAAATTGATAGGCCTGAATTTGTCCTGTAAGTTGTTTTGATAATTTTGCATACTCAACTCCATAAACTTCTTTTTGTGAAAAATTTTTACTTTCAATGTTCCCAGAAAAAAACTGGTACAACGCGAGTGTTAATAAACTGATGAGGATAATGCTTACAATAAAAAATTTAGTTATTAAGCGAAATCGATTCATGATAAAAATACCTGGTTGGAAAATTTTTTTAATATGCATTGTTAAAAACCCCTTGCCTTAATTTTACAAATAAAAATGCCAGATTTATTATGTAACCTGCATCACATAATAAATCTGGCATTCATTGACAGAAAACGGTATTTATTAACTTTTTAAGAAATTTTCTTTTACAACGTAAAGATAAAACTCATAACTATACTTCCATTATATATTGCATTTATGACCATGTATAGTATTTGAGTATATAAATTTTTAATCTATAAATTTCGAATTGTTATCATAAGAGGTAATAGCTGCTGCATATTTTGAGCTCAAAGCTGAAAAGCCATCACTGTCTGACAAATCCGATACACCCATTCCTGTTTCAGCAGTCAAACCAGTCTGCATTTGCTGCATCATATAATACTGCTGCAAAAAAGAATCTGTAGACTGTACTCTATCTGTTTTGGTAGTATCGGCTGATTTTAGATAATCTGCTAATTCTTTTAAGAATTCATCGCTGGTTTTTATTGTCGATGCAGTCGAAGTTGTCGCAGCTGTTGTTGTCTGTGAGTCCATCGACTTGATATACGCTGCAAGGTCTTTCAGTGTTTCTTCACTGGTTTTTTTCGTAATATCTGTATTATTGTTTGGCGGAGCAAAATAAGCGGATAATTCCTTAAGCAGTTCATCAGCTGTTTTCTTTTTAGATTCATCCTTATCCGCAGTTTTGGACTGAATGTAATCCAATAAGTCTTTTAATACGACATCACTTGTTAAGGTTTTGGTATCTGTAGTCGTCGTGGTAGAAGTATCTCCCGTTGCTACTGTGGTACTATCCTTTGTCGATGATTGAAGATATGCCTGCAGCTCTTTAAGTAGTTCATCTGCGGTCTTTGTTGTACTGGCTGTTGTCGATGAAGCAGCCGTCAACTCTGCCAAGCCATCGGCTGCCGTACTCTGTTTCGTCTTCTTCTGAGCACTTGCGCTTGATAAACCTGAAAGCAGGCTCGTATAATCAGACGAAGAGTTACTAATTCTCATATCAAATTCCTCCAAGCTAATTTGCTATGATTTATCCATAAATCTTATTGAACTAAGAATCCTTCTTAGCTATAAAGTCTATCTTTATTATCGTAATAAAGAAAACATTTCTTAAGAAAAAATTGTTTTAAAAAGAAGTGTTTGTGAAGAACTATTAAAGATTAGCGTTCATTACACCATTTTTCATAATGAACAAGTTCGGACAAATTTTTCCGTGGTCTTGGCGCAGGCTGCTCGGCAGCATACCCCAATGTAATAACTCCAACCACATATTTATCGCTGGGAATATCTAAAATAGGTCGAATTTCATTTTGGGTAAACCAGGCAACCCAGCAGCTTCCGAGACCAATGTTTGTTGCTTCCAGCAGAAGATACCCCACCGCAATCGATGTATCACGAATCATTTGTTTCAATTCTTCCCGCGGACTTTGTTCATCAAAATTAAGCTCCGCATATTCATCAATGCGTGATGTTCCATCGGCTATACAAGCAATCATAACCGGTGCTGACAACATCCAATTTTGGTTATGGGCTGCTCTAGGCAATTTTTGCTTTATTTTTTCATTTTTCACTATAACAAATCGCCACGGCTGCGTATTACTGCCTGATGGAGCAAGTCTTGCACTTTCCATTAATTGAAGGATTTTATCATCTTCAACATCGCGAGGAAGATATTTTCGAATACTGCGACGCTTTTCTTGTATATTACGGTACGGCAGTACCGTGGTTCCGGAGAAGCGGAAACCGCTTGTCCGGAACAGGAAACCGATGTTCTAGCGGTGTGAGCCGCCTGTCCGGAGCCGCGGGAGCCGATACCGAAGATTACTCTGTTAAATCTTTATCCAAGCCATAAATCTCTCTCATAGAAATATCTTTCGAGGGATCCAAGCTTTCGATATTGATTTTATATGCATCATGGACGATGCGGTCCAGAATGGCGTCAGCCAAAGGGCTGCTATCACCGCCAAGCTGCTCATACCA
>NZ_KB905862.1 GCF_000381065.1 Propionispira raffinosivorans DSM 20765
AAAAAATTTGTTTACTTACAACAGGGGGAACGATTGCTTCAGCAGAGGGAGACGCGGGTCTCATTCCGCAAATGGATGGCGCTAGAATGCTTCGTTTAATACCAGCATTAACAGGCGTATGCCAGATTGATTGTCAGGAGTTAATGAATATTGACAGCAGTAATCTTCAGCCGGAGCATTGGGGGGTTATCGCCCAGAAAATTGTGAACAATTGCGACTTATATGATGGCTTTGTTATAAGTCATGGTACAGATACAATGGCTTATTCTGCAGCTGCACTTACTTACATGTTGAAAAATCTTGCAAAGCCGGTTGTTTTTACGGGTTCGCAGAGACCAATTGGTCAAGCCGATACGGATGGTAAAGCAAATCTTTTAGCGGCTTTTCGTGTAGCAGCAGAAGATCATTTTGGCGTGTATCTTGTTTTTGCTAATACCGTTATACATGGACTTCATGCAAAGAAACTGTATACGAAGCATCTGAATGCTTTTGGCAGCATCAATGCGCCAATCATGGCGCATGTTGCCGGAAGTCAGCTTATCTGGCAGGTACCTGTTTCGCAAAAACCAGCAGAGCTTTTAGCGCTGAGAGATAAAATGGACCAACGAGTTTTTGTCTTAACATTGACTCCAGGAATTCAACCACAATTAATTGATATGGCTGTTTTGGCTGGATATAGAGGTATCATTATAGAAGGCTTTGGTGCTGGTGGTGTGCCAAATCAAAACTGTGAACGCAATTTGCTGCCAGCCATAGAGCGAGCACTCAAGGCGGGAGTCGTTGTAGCCTGTGTAAGTCAGTGTATCTATGACGGTACGTATATGGATTGTTATGAAGTGGGAATAGTAGCAGAGCGTATGGGTGTCATATCTGCGGGCAATATGACGCTGGAGGCACTTTTAGCTAAATTTATGCTGGCCTTGGGTGAGTGTAGTGATCCCAGTGAAATTCGGAGGCTTCTCCGCGATAATACATATGGTGAAGTTATATAATACAAAAAAGACCTTCTCAATTTTTACTGCGGTGCAGTATTGAGAAGGTCTTTTTTTTGAGTTTTTTCGGTTAAATCGATGAATTTTCTTCGGCTTTTAAATAAGAAAAGTCATGAGCTTTTTTTACTGTATGATACTCTGTATGCAATAATGTATGAGATTTTTCACTGAGTGGTTCACCAAGAAAATCCTTGTAAATGTGAATAATATCTGGATTTTCGTGTGATTTACGCAGTGGATTTTTTTTATCAATGTCATATAATGCATCCATACGAAGATGTTTAACATCCGTTGTTGATTTTATTGGCTGACCACCTCCACCGATGCAGCCACCCGGGCAAGCCATGATTTCAATAAAAGTATAATCACAAGTTCCCGCTTTAATCTTTTCCATGATGATTTTTGCGCTGGCAATCGTATGAGCAATCGCAACTTTAATTTTTGTGTTGCCTAAATCGATGATCGCTTCGCGGATTCCTTCTATGCCACGAACTTCTTGAAATTCTACCGATGTTAGTTCTTTACCGGTATATTTTTCATATACGGTTCTAAGTGCTGCTTCCATGACACCGCCAGTATTTCCAAAAATAATAGCTGCTCCAGTACCAGAACCAAGTGGGCTGTCAAATTGACCTTCAGGAAGACTTTCAAAATTTAATCCGACATATTTAATGAGTTTAGTAAGTTCTCGTGTTGTAAGGACGATGTCTACATCTTGATGACCATCTCGTCCGTGTTCTGGGCGTGCTGCTTCGAATTTTTTTGCTGTACAAGGCATGATAGAGACGGTTACAATATCATTCACATCAATGCCAGATTGTTCTGGATAATATGTTTTGGAAACAGCACCAAAAATTTGTTGTGGTGATTTTGTTGAGGATAGATGTCCAAGATAGTCGCCATAGTTTTTTTCCATATAATTAACCCAGCCGGAACTGCATGACGTAATCATTGGCAACGTACCGTTGTTTTTAATGCGACTCAGCAGCTCACTGCCTTCTTCCATAATGGTGAGATCTGCTCCAAAACTTGTGTCAAAAACTCGATCAAAACCAAGCATTTTAAGAGCTGTTACCATTTGTCCAGTGACAATGGTACCTTTTGGCAGACCAAAAGCATCACCAAGCGCAACGCGGACCGATGGCGCAACTTGTACGATGACATGTTTCTTTGGATTTTGCAATACATCAAGGACTTTTTGTGTATCATCTTTTTCGACGATTGCACCAGTTGGACAGACAACACTGCATTGTCCGCATAAGATACAGTCTGTTTCTTCCATTGGTTTGTTATAGGCTGTTGTAACAGTAATTTTATCACTGCGTCCAGCATAGGTGAGTGCGCTGATTCCCTGAACTTCTTTACAAGCTTTGATGCAGCGACCGCATTTAACACATTTGGCTGGATCCCGGATAATACTTGGATTTGTATTATGGATCGGCAGATGTTCCGTTACATCCGGCAGATTTGAATTTAAAACATTGAACCGGCTGCAAAGTTTTTGCAGATCACAGTTCTGGTTTCTTGAGCAGGTTAGGCAATTTTGTTCGTGGGTAGCAAGAATTAGTTCAAGAATTCCCACTTGTGTATCACGTACGAGTTTCGTATCCGTGTGGATTTCCATACCTTCCCATACTTCGGTTGAACAGGCAGCTAAAAGTTTGCGGCTGCCAACAACTTCTACCGTGCAAATTCTGCAATGAGCTTTGATGCTCTGATCGGGATGGTAACAAAGGTGAGGAATATCAATATTAATTTTTTTGGCAGCTTCGAGAATTTTTGTTCCTTTTTCTACGTTTAAGGGAATATTATTAATTTTTACATTTACCATTTCCATTAGCCTTGCACCTCGCTAGATTTGACGTGAAACACATCTTCAAATTGATTCATTGCCGAAACAAGAGCACTTTGTGCTGTTTCCCCTAAACCACATAAGGAAGACATGGCCATAAGTTTGGCGATTTTTTTCATACTGGTGATGTCTTTTTCTGTATGGGTGCCATCTGCAAGTTTTTGCAGGAAAAGTTTCATATGACGGTTGCCTTCCCGACATGGTGTACATTGTCCACAACTTTCGTGAGAAAAAAATTCTTGCGTAGATTGTAAAAATTCAATAAGGCTGGTACGGTCGTCAATAACAAGTATGGCACCGGAACCCACGGTTACACCGGATCTTTTTAAATCTTCATATGTATAAGGCGTATCAAGAATTTTTGAAGACGCGATTTTTCCAGAAGCACCGCCAAATTGAAGCAACCGAATTGGACGGTCTCCATCAATTCCACCAGCGAGATCATAGACGATTTCACGTACTGTAGTGCCAAATGGAATTTCGAAAACACCAGGGTTTTTTACATTTCCGGCAACACTGATGAGTTTCGTTCCGATGGAGTCTCCCATACCATAGGTTTGGTATTCTTTGTCGTCATCAAGCAGAATATGAGAAAGCAGTGATAGGCTTTCAACATTGTTGACACATGTTGGGCGATTATATAAGCCGCATTGTTTGATAAATGGTGGTTTCATGCGAGGACGTCCAGCTTTGCCTTCAATAGATTCAATTAGAGCTGTACCTTCGCCGCAGACATAAGCACCTGCACCAGAATAAAGATGAATTTCAAAATTAAACCCTTTACCTAAAATATTAGTACCTAAAAACCCGTAAGTCTTCGCTTGCCGGATTGCGTTTAGAAGCAGTGGCCGCAGATGACAATATTCTTCACGTAAATATATATACCCATCTTCAGCGTCTACTGTATAGCCAGTGATAATCATGCTTTCAATTAGGTTAAATGGGTCATTTTCGAGTAACATGCGATCTTTAAATGTACAGGGTTCACCTTCATCCGCATTGCAGATAACAACTTTTTTTTCCGCAATAACGGATTTTGCCTGAGCGAGTTTTCGCCCCATATCATAAGCAGCGCCACCACGTCCTTTAATTTTTGCTGCGGCGACTATGGTGGCAATTTCTTCACCCGATAATGTGATTGCTTTTTTTAAGGCATCAAATCCTCCGCATTCCATATAAGAACCGATGGAGGATACATCATATTTTCCAAAGTTTTTTGTGATAAAACTTACTGTTTTGCTCATTGTATTCGTTGCCTCCCTGAAATTAGATCAATTCAGTTAATAGATTTTCGATTTTTGCCCTACTCGTTAGATACCCATAGACTTTACCGTTGATGCGGACAGCTGGAGCCATGTCACAAGCGCCAAAACAAGTGACACTTTCCAGTGTGAATCGTCCATCATAGGTCACTTCATTGAGGTCAATTCCCAGAAGCTCTTTCAATGTAGTGAAAATAGTATCATTTTGATTGACTTTGCAAACGATACTATTACAGATCTGAATGGGATATTTAGCCCGTGGTGTTGTCGATAGACTGCTATAAAAAGTAATACAGTCATAAATGTTGGTGATTTTGACATCCAATTTTTCAGCAAGATAATACGCGATTTCTTCTGGAATATAATGATTTGGTATAAGTTCTTGAATATCGAGCAATATACCAACCAGTTGAGAACCGTCATTTTCATGTGCAGCGAGGATGAGATCAATTTTTGTTGCTAGTTCTTTCGTTAAAACATAGTTTTTTATAAGAGATAGTGACATGTAACAATACCCTCCTTGAATAAAATATACACAGATTATTTCTGATAAATGAAAATTTATACGCACTATATTTTATTATATACAAAAAAAATCTATTTGCCTATAGATTTTTTAAAATGCAAAATATTCAAAATACACTATTTATTAAACCTGTAGTAAGAGAAAAAAATCACGTATAAATCAGGTAAATAAAGAGTTATTTCTATTATGACATGGTCTGTTTTTTTGATGAAATATTAAATTTTTCTCTTTATTTATATAAATAATTCAATATAGCAATAAATATCAGTATGAATAATTATTCTTATTATTGTATAAAAATACATAATGAAAAAGTTATAAATAATGAAGTAAAGCTGAATATTCAGCTTTTTTTATAAAATGAGAGCAATAAAAGTTATTTTTTTTTGTCTGTTCATACATTTTTTATAAACTATCCATTTGAAGCTGGTTATGCTATAACGAATTTGAGAACGTTACACTTTATAAAAAGGGCGAAAGTTGCTGATTTTTCAGGTGTTTTTCTAGATTAAAAAGCATGGAACATTTTGCGTGAAATTTTAATATACAAAGTTACATTAAAATGATATAATATAGGTGTCACCACACATGAAATGTAAATGGATCTCACACAATAGTGATGGGGGGATATTTATTATGGCAATAAGAAGCGTTGCAATGGACCGTAGGGATAGCGCAAACTATCGGAATCTTTTAAAACGAGGAGGATTCATTTCGGCAAGCTACTTATCAATAAGTGGTTTTGACGCCGGTAGGCTTAAAAAACTTGCTCAACAAGGAAAACTTGATGCAATTCGTTGTGCTATTGGTAAATCCGTTAGATGGTATTATTGTGAGAAACAGGCTGAAATGGCTCATTTACGTGGTGAAGTTTAGTTTACAGATAAAAATAAAATTTAAATTTAGAACATATAGAATCGATGTAAATCGATTCTCTTTTTTTGAAAAAATTTTTCTAACAATATAGACGTATTAAAGAAATTACAGCCTATCAGTCTGCCCTAAAGGGTATATGGCATCGCTTGCTTCATCCGTAATTACCCCTATACTTGACGATTGCCATATAAGAATATTTAATGCAACTATTATATATGTTATAATAAGAGACATATATAATAGTTAGAAAATTTGTTCTAGGGGTTGGATGTTTCTATGAAAGGACCCATTTTTATGTTTTTTGTGATTTTATTTCTCGTGTTAGTTGGTGTAGCAGCACTTTCTATTATTTTAATGAGACAGTTGTTTCCCCTATATAAGAAACCGCAAATTATGCGTGTATTTTATGTGCTGACTAGTGTGTCTATTTTTGCCTTGTTTTTTGGTAGAGGCTGGCTTGACCAATTGCCGTTTGCTGGTGATTTGATGCTTTTAATCGTCATCTGGTTTGTTTCATTGACTTTTTTAATCACGTTTAGTCCAGCTGTTTTTGTTGTTAAAAAAGTTATAGAAAAAATAGGTTTGGATGATGGTGTACGAGATTTATCCAGACGTCAATTTCTAAAAACAGCAGGTGTTGCAATGCCAATATTGGCAGCAACCTGCAGCTCGTATGGGACTTTTTATAGTAGTCGTACGATTGTGGATGTAAAACATGAAATTTTTTTAGCCGATTTAGATCAAACTTTTTCGGGATTTACGATTGCACAATTAAGTGATGTACATTTAGGTTGGTTCTTTTCTATTGATAAACTCAAACAGACCTTAGATCATATTGTTGCACAAAAGCCGGATGTTTTAGCTGTTACGGGAGATTTGTTTGATGATGTTGACACGATTGTTTTAGCAGCACAAACTTTAGAGTTGTATGTGGAGCAGTTTCCGCAAGGTATTTATTTTATTTGGGGCAATCATGAATATATGAGGGGAATTTCAAAAATAAAGGCGGCTCTAGCAAATACGCGTGTTAAAGTTCTTCGCAATGAAAATGATCTACTGGTTAAAGCGGCAAGTCCGCTCTATTTTATTGGTGTTGATTATCCTATGGAACGCGATACGGCTAAGCAAGCGGCTGAGTGTCAGGGGATGATGGAAACGGCTTTAAAAGGGGTACCAGCGAAATCAACAAAAATTTTACTCAGTCATCATTCGATTTTGATTGATAATGCATTTGATAATAAAATTGATTTGACGATGACAGGTCACACCCATGGCGGACAGATTGTCGTGTTAGGAATGCCAATTTTTCAAGGCTTTAAGTATATGCGTGGCATGTATAAAAAAGGAACTTTGTATGGCTATGTGAATTCAGGTGCGGGAAGCTGGTTCCCGTTTCGATTTGGCTGCCCACCAGAAATTACTTTTTTTACATTAAAAAAAGAAGTATAAATAGAAATTGCTATCTAGATCATATGAAAAATTCTAGATAGCAAGCTAATAAACAGAGCGGTATTTAATTTTCTATGTATTTACTGGACGTTTGTTCCTAATAAAATCAAACGAAGGCCAAGTGCAAAAAGAGCGCACGATAACAAAACCAAAATAATTTTTGGCTTGGTTTTTTTTGAAATTTGCGCGCCAATTTGTGCGCCGATTATGGCACCGGTGCCAATACTGATTGCTGGCATCCAGATGATATGCTGCAGTATAGCATGTGATATTACACCGCTAAAAGAAGATACGGCAAGGACAAAATGCGAGGTAGCTGTTGCGACATGGGTTGGAAAATGAAGCAGGTAGATCATTAGGGGAACATGAATTATACCGCCGCCTATACCAAAGATGCTGGATAGAAAACCAACGCCCATACTGCTAACCAGTCCGATCGTTTTATGATAGGTAAAGGTATGTGGATCAAAGTTGGGTTCTGTTCTTTTTTTGCGTGAAGAATTCCAATACATAATGCCAGACATTAATATAAGGAAAGAACCAAAAGATAAATTAAGTGTTTGCCCATTAAAAGAATCGGCAATGTAGGAGCCGAAAAAAGCTCCTGGTAAGGTTGCTAAGGCAAAGGGAATAGCGGCATTAAAAAAAACTCTTTTTTGTTTGATATAAGCCAGGGTGCCAGAGACGGCATTTAAAAAAACAACAAAAAGTGAAGTGCCGACAATTTGTGGGGCTGAAGCAAATGTTGAAGGTGTCATAAACATGATGAAAATCGGTAATAGGATGAGGCCACCCCCTATGCCAACCAGGGTACCGAAGATACCAACGCTAAGACCTAAAAGGCTTAGTAAAATGAATTCCATAAAAAAACCACCTTTGAAATTTAAATTGAAGGATACTTGTGTTTATTATAACGTAAACCTACGAAGAAAGAAAATCAAATAGGGTTCATAGATAAGTGGTTTGTTGTTAATCCTGAGTACGGTAAATTTAATGGTGATGTATATAGAACGCATTAAACATTCTATATGTCAATCGTCAAAAAGGGGTATAGAGTTGAGTGGCGTTACGGAGGAAGCAAACGATGTCCTATACCCCATTTTGGCAGACTAATAGATTGGATGTAATTTCCTTAATGCGTTCTATATAGTATAATATTTTAGGCTTTGTAAAATTCATGGAGGGCAGAAACAATGGAAAATGTATTACAGGCAATGCATAAATGGGTACAGGAATATATTCGAACTTTTTATAGTGAAGATATAGAGATTCAGCAAGCAATCGTTTTAAAGGAAGAACATACGCAGCAGGTTACTGTCATTAGTCGTGAGCTGGCTAAGCATTTAAAGCTCAGCGTACATGATCAGATTTTGGCTGAAATGATTGGACTTTTTCATGATATTGGCAGATTTAAACAGTTTACGCTATATCGAACATTTAATGATGCTTTATCAGAAAATCATGCACTTTTGGGATTAAAGGTCATAGCTGAACTTGACTTTTTTCAAGAATTAAGTGAGGCAGATCGAGAAATTTTGCATTTTGCAATTGCCAACCATAATGCCAAATTAATCACAGCTACAGATAACAGCAGACAGCTTTTATTTGCAAAAATCATTCGTGATGCTGATAAACTTGATATTTACCGTGTGCTAGAGCCTTTTTTACAGCCATCAGATGGAACTGGCTGCAATGAAATGTTTCTTCAATCTTTTATTCACGGGCGGCAGTGTGATTATGCACAAATTAAGACATATGATGATCGTAAATTAGTCAGGCTGATGTGGCTCTATAATATTTATTTTAGCTGGACCATGTTAAAAATTGTTGAACGAGGCTATGTTGATAAAATTATTGACTGTTTGCCAAAAACGCCGCTTATGGAGCAAGGCGTAAAGAATTTGAAGACATATATCAAGGCGAAACTTAAAGAATAATGCATCGCAGCAAGTAGGTTTCCGATAAATAAAGGAAAAAAGAATCTGGAAAAGCAGGAAATTTGACCTAAAGACCGAATATACAAGCATTAGGTTAAATGGAATAACGTTTCAATTAAAGGAGTATATTTATGGCAGAAAATATGATAATTGCTTCAAATTTCATTCAAAATGCAATTGATGAAGATTTGAAAAATGGGAAATACAGTGAAGGTATTCATACGCGGTTTCCGCCAGAACCGAATGGGTATTTACATATTGGTCATGCAAAGTCAATTTGCTTGAACTTTGGTTTGGCGAAAAAAAATAATGGTATGTGTAATTTGCGTTTTGATGATACAAATCCGACCAAAGAAGATGTCGAATATGTTGATTCAATTCAGGATGATGTTAAATGGCTCGGATTTACTTGGGATGATCGAATGTTTTATGCATCGAATTATTTTGACAAGCTTTTTGAATGTGCCATGGAACTTATAAAAGCCGGAAAAGCCTATGTTTGTGATTTAAATGCTGAGCAGATGCGCCAATATCGTGGTACGTTGACGGAACCGGGGCAAGATAGTCCTTATCGTAGCCGCAGCATTGAGGAAAATCTCGATTTATTTATGCGGATGCAAAAAGGTGAATTTGCCGATGGTGAAAGAGTTCTTCGGGCTAAAATAGATATGGCAGCACCTAACATTAATTTGCGGGATCCAATTCTGTATCGTATATCACATACAGCGCATCATCGGACAGGAACAACGTGGTGTATTTATCCGATGTATGATTTTGCTCATCCAATTTCAGATGTGGTTGAGGGAATTACACATTCGATTTGTACTTTGGAATTTGAAGATCACCGACCTCTGTATGACTGGCTCTTGGAATCACTCGGTTATGATGTCGCGAAACGACCGCGACAGATCGAATTTGCCCGCTTAAATATTACCGATACCGTAATGAGTAAACGAAAACTCAGACAATTGGTTGAAGGTGGGTATGTTACGGGCTGGGATGATCCTCGGATGCCAACGATTTCAGGTCTGCGAAGACGTGGCTATACACCAGAAGCAATTCGTGATTTTTGTGATCGAATTGGTGTGGCTAAGAGCAATAGTCTTGTCGATGTTGCTATGCTGGAACATTGTGTGCGTGAGGATCTCAATGAGCGTGCCGATCGTATTATGGCAGTTTTACAGCCGCTTAAAGTGGTCATCACCAATTATCCGGCTGATGAATGTGAATATATGATGGCTGAAAACCATCCACATAAAGGTGGACATCGTTTTGTTCCATTTACGCGGGAAATTTATATTGAACAGGAAGACTTTATGGAAGAAGCTCCTAAAAAATTTTTCCGCTTAAAACCAGGTGGAGAAGTTCGCTTGAAGCATGCTTTTATTATAAAATGTGAAGAAGTCATCAAAGATATGGCTGGACAGATTGTGGAACTTCATTGTACCTATGATGTGGACACGAAAAGCGGCAGTGCTAATAGTGGTCGTAAGGTTAAAGGAACATTACATTGGGTTTCAGCAAAATTTGCTGTGCCAGCAGAAATTCACCTTTATGATTATTTGTTGAAAACAGAAGAAAATAGTGTAGAAAGTACGAATTTTATTGATGAATTAAACCCTAACTCTTTGGAAATTATAAATACTTGTATGATTGAACCGAGTGTTGCCTGGACTGCTCCAGGGACTCGCTATCAGTTTTTACGACAAGGATATTTTTGCGTAGATAAGGATTCAACAAAAGAACATTTAGTCTTTAATCGTATTGTTGGATTGCGTGATTCTTGGGCAAAAGCAAAGAAGGTGTAATTATGGTGAAAATACCAAAAGACTTAGGCGATAAGGACATGTTTAAGGGGTATGCGGAAAAAGAAACATTTGAAACGATGTTTCTATCCGCAGAAGAAGAACCACGGACTGTCATTAAAAACAAAATAAAAGAAGATTTAAATACAGCTTACCTGACAAAAGATTTACAGGAAAAAATCGGGAAACTTTTACTGGATTTAAAAATGGATCTTTATAAAGATGGTATTATAGATTATGAAATAAAAGTTAAAAAAGTGGGTATGGATATTGTGCTTTCTGCTGCTGCAAATAAAAGCAAAGCGCGGACTTAATGGGGGATGGCTGACTGTAGATCTTTTATAGTCAGCCATGATTTTTGCAAATACGAGACGGATTATACTTGTAAAAGCCTATATTTTAGGAGGAAGTGACATCTTTGGGGAATAATGCATTATTGGCAGTGGCTGTTTTTATGGTTGCTTATGTGTTGATTGTATCTGAAAAAGTGCATCGCACGGTTGTTGGATTAGCTGGCGCAGTGATGATGATACTTCTGGGGGTTTTGAGTCAGGAAACAGCGATTCATCATATTGATTTCAATACCTTGGGTTTATTGATTGGCATGATGATTATTGTAAATATTACAAGTGAGACAGGTTTATTCAATTATTTAGCAATTTGGGCGGCTAAAAAAGTTAAGGCAGAACCAATTCAATTATTATTGGCATTGTCTACATTAACCGCAGTCTGCTCAGCATTTTTGGATAATGTAACAACTGTGCTTTTAACCGTACCTGTGACTTTTAGTATTACTTCGCAATTAAAAATATCGCCTCTGCCATTTTTAATTGCTCAGATTATGTCGGCAAACATTGGCGGAGCTGCGACTTTGATTGGTGATCCACCTAATATCATGATTGGAAGTGCTGTTAAAGAGCTTACTTTTATGGCATTTATTACAAATTTAACAGCGATCTGTGCTGTTGTTTTTCTCGTTACAATTGTCTTGCTTATTTTGGTTTATCGGAAAGACTTACATACTACAGCTGATTTGAAGGCAAAAGTTATGCGTTTGAATGAAAAAAGTCAAATCAGAAATATTGTCTTGCTGAGAAAATGTCTGGGTGCTTTAGCAGTTACGATTTTATTATTTGTTTTACATAGTACACTGCATATTGAAACCGCAACTGCAGCTTTAGCCGGGGCTTGTTTTTTAATGGTTCTTACGATTGGAACAGATGAAGTTTTATTGACGAAAGCTTTTAGCCGTATTGAATGGCTGGCTATTTTTTTCTTTGCTGGCTTGTTTGTTCTTGTTGGAGCCCTTGTAGAAACCGGTGTGATCAAAATGCTGGCCGCAGAAGCGGTGAAATTGACAAATGGAAATCTTACCGCTTCGGCAATGTTGATCTTGTGGATGAGCGCCATTGCTTCAGCTTTTATTGATAATATACCATTTGTGGCAACGATGATTCCGCTGATTAAGGATATGGGGACCATGGGGATAACAGATCTTACACCTTTATGGTGGGCGTTATCTTTGGGGGCTTGTTTGGGCGGAAATGGAACCCTTGTTGGTGCCAGTGCAAATGTTGTTGTTGCCAGCATGGCGGCACAGCGTGGCCATAAAATTTCTTTTCTGAAATTTATGGCAATTGCATTTCCGCTCATGCTTATATCCATTTTGATTTGTAGTGTATATATTTATTTTAAATATTTATAAGTTTCTATATAAGTTGCACGAAATATTCCATATGGCAATCGTCGGAAGAATGATAGGCTATCTGAAATTGTTTTATCAATATATATAGAAAAAAGTTGCATTTGGCCTTAGCCGAATGCAACTTTTTTAGTTTATGTGGATGTGTTCACGATAGACCCTGGTGTAATAGAATTTAGATTGAATTTCGTTACAGCAGGCAGTGCGGGAAATAAATTCAAAGAATTTGTTAAAGCATCATTGACTTTTATATAGGTTTTATTCGCCAAGCCGCTGATGAGTTTTTTCACCATTTCATTGTTCGCTGTTAGGGCTGTAACAAAAGGCTCTTTGTCAATTGAAAATAAGCCAGATTTTGTTATATGAATTCCAATAAAATAAAAAGCATTGTTTTGATATTTTTGTATGGAAAAAGAGATCAGTAAATTGGAAAGTGTTGGCGAGATTGTGCTTTTATCTTGTAAGAAAAGCAGCATATGGTTATATGTATTTAAAAAAGAAGCAACAGTCATTAATGTATCAAAAGAATCTTCTGTTTGGAAATCAGCATTTTTGACTTTTTTTGCGGAAAGTTTCAGTAGATTAGCCAACGTATAAAATTTTGTGTAAAAGTCATCTGAAGCAGAAAAATATTCTTTTATTTTTCGCAAAGCCTCATCTCGTTCTGCTTTTTTAGCGGGTGAGCTGTGGATTTCATATGTTTTAGAGGACACTATTTGCGACATTTTATTCAGTGGTGCTTTCATAAAAAATCCTCCTTAGACCAAACGAAAAGATGGTTCTTATTCTTTTATAAATAGTATAACATTTGTGCTTTTTATGTGCAAAGAATATAGGATAATTTTGTAAATTAATAAAATAGGGGCAGCATGCTTTTAGCAGCTACCCCTATTTTTAATTAAATCTTACTATGTTTTACAGTATCGTACATATCGGTAATTATTTTTGCTGGTTCGTTATCTAGTTTGCTTACAAGATAGATTGTGAGCAGCGACAAGAAAAAGCCAGGAACCATTTCATATAGACCAAGCCAAGCAAATTGTTTCCAGATTAAAACGGTTAGACCACCGACGAGAATACCCGCTAAAACACCATTTCGTGTTGTGCGGCGCCAAAAAAGTGATGTTAATAATGCTGGTCCAAAAGCAGCACCAAAGCCAGCCCAGGCATAAGCAACCATATCTAAAATCAAATTATCTGGATTAAGTCCTAGATAAATGGCAATGCCTGAAATAATGATAACGGATAATCTGCCGACCCAAATGAGTTCGGTTTCACTCGATTTTTTATGAAGCATAGCTTTATAAAAATCTTGCGCGAAAGCTGAGGCGGCAACCAGTAACTGAGAGGATGCAGTACTCATAATAGCGGCTAGGACCGCAGATAAAACAAGACCAGCAAAAAATGGCGAGAATAACATATCGGTCATTACGAGAAAAACTTTTTCTGAGTCACTACCGGTGAGTCCTGTGGTTAAAAATACTTTACCAACCATACCAACAAGAACCGCGGCTGCCAGAGAAAAAATCACCCAAGTCATAGCAATTCGTGTGGCTTGCTTAATTTCAGCCGAAGATTTAACGGCCATGAAGCGGACTAAGATATGCGGCTGCCCAAAATAACCCAGTCCCCAGCCAAGCAGTGAAATTAACTCAATAAAGGTAAATGGTGAACCGTCGGCATTATGAAATGGGTTAAAATATTCGGGGTTTATCATATAAAGAGCGGAAAAGGTTAAGGTAAATCCACCAACAGCATAGATTGCAGCCAGAGGAACAATAATAATTGCAAAAAACATCATTACCCCTTGAATGAAATCGGTCCAGCACACGGCCATGAAACCACCTACAAGGGTATAGAAGACAACAACGAATGCTCCGAGAAACATGGCATATGTGTAGGGAATTCCAAAAATCGTATTAAAAAGTTTTCCACCGGCAACAAAACCAGAGGAGGTGTAAATAATAAAGAAAATTAAAATAAAGATTGCTGGAATAATGCGAAGCAGATTCGTCTTATCATGAAAGCGATTTTGGAAAAAATCAGGAAGTGTTAAGGCGTTATCGGCGAGCTCTGTGTATTTACGCAGCCGTGCGGCAACAAATTGCCAATTTGCCCACGTGCCAAGGCCAAGCCCGAGTGCAATCCAGCCTGCACTTAGTCCAGCCATATAAGCATAGCCTGGCAGCCCCATGAGCATCCAGCCACTCATATCGGATGCTTCGGCACTGAGGGACGTTACCCAGGCACCAAGTTTGCGATTACCGAGTATATAATCGGACATATTTCGTGTCCGGCGATAAAAATAGATACCGATCATCATCATTAAGCCTAAATATAAGGCAAAGGCCAGGATGATGGGAATATTATTTGACATCATAGAAAAATCCTCCTTCATAAACATAGTTTATATTATAGCTAATATAAACTATATAAATCAAGAAGTTTCATTCTTTGTCTAGGATTTTACAGGATTGTTGAGGCAAATTATGGATACGGCTTGTATTATACGATATAATACAAAGTGGAATGTGAAAAGCTAAGGGGTTGATAAAATGAAGCAGCATTATGATGTAGCAATTATTGGAGCTGGTCCTGCGGGAAGCTTTGCCGCCTATGAATTGATTACAAAAAATTCAACACTAAAAGTGGTTGTCATGGAAACTGGTAAAGACATTTATCATCGTAAATGTCCTATTGCTGAAAAAAAAGTAGAAACTTGTATTAATTGTAAACCTTGTAGTATTATGCGTGGCTTTGGCGGCGCCGGTGCGTATTCTGATGGAAAATATAATTTTACGACGAAGTTTGGCGGGTGGCTCAATGACTATTTGCCGGATGAGAAAGTTTTGGAATTGATTGATTACGTTGATCAAATTAATTTGCGCCATGGTGCACCAACAAAAGTTTTTAGCACAAAAAATAGTTCTTTAGGGCAAAAAGCGCTTGCTTATGATTTACATCTGCTCGATGCGCAAGTTCGTCATCTGGGAACGGAAAACAATCTCAAAATGCTGGAGCAAACGTATGAATATTTAAAGGATAAAGTTAAATTCCTGTTTGAGTGCTCCGTTCATTCTTTTGAAAAAATGGATGGACAGTGTAAGGTAAAGCTTGAAACTGGTGACGTGATTGAAGCAACATATCTTATTGCGGCACCTGGACGCGCTGGATCAGAGTGGTTTACGGATGAATGCAAACGCTTAAAGCTTGAGCTTTTGAATAATCAAGTCGATGTAGGGGTGCGGGTTGAGGTACCGGCTGAAGTATTTAATCATATTACGGATGAGGTGTATGAAGCAAAGCTTGTTTATCGCACGAAACAATATGGCGATCTTGTGAGGACATTCTGTATGAATCCTAAAGGTCATGTGGTGATGGAAAATACAGATGGCATCATGACGGTTAACGGTCATTCCTATAGTGATCCGAAACTGCATAGTAAAAATACAAATTTTGCTTTATTGGTAAGCAATCGCTTTACCGAACCGTTTAATGAACCGCATCAATATGGAAAACGGATTGCATCCTTTTCAAATATGCTGGGCGGTGGTATTATTGTGCAGCGATTTGGTGATCTATTAAAAGGCCGACGGACGAATGAACATCGTTTGGGTAAAAGTTTTACGAAACCGACCTTAAAAGCAACGCCGGGTGATCTAAGTCTTGTTTTGCCAAAACGACATCTTGATAATATTATTGAAATGATTCAGGCATTGAATCATATTGCACCGGGAACGGCAAATGATGATACGCTTCTTTATGGTGTTGAAGTTAAATTTTATAGTTCAAGATTAAAGCTTTCACCAGAACTTGAAACGAAGCTTAAAAATATTTTTGCAATTGGTGATGGTGCAGGTGTGACGCGGGGCCTGTCACAGGCTGGAGCCAGCGGCATTTATGTTGCCAGAACTATTTTGAAGCGCTTGGAAAAAAGCAATATATAACTTTTTTATAGTATGTTTTTCTGTTGACAGCTATTACTATTCATACTGCACATAGATTCCCATTACTTTTAGGATTAGTGCGTATACATGTATACAATTTTTTCTGATATTGACATTAAACCTTGATATGTATATAATAACAACATCAACAAAATGTTTTAGGCAATGAAGCCTTCGCAGAGATTTACTTTGAGGAGGCTTTTTCTGTTTTTGATCATTTTGCTGACAAAGGAGGAACTGGAATTTTAAATTTTATATTGGTCCGTTATAAAGACAAAGGCGTCTTGTTTTGTTAGATAATCGAAAGATTATGTGATGAAATAAGGCGTTTTTTCTTTTATTATTTTTTCAAAAAAGAAAGGGTGGTTTTAAATGAAGAAGATATGGTCGACGATATTAGCGACATTAATGTTGGTAGTTCTTATAGCTCCTGTTGCTTTTGCGGCAGACGATGCAGCAGCTGCAACAATTGATACAGGGGATACAGCTTGGGTACTTATTAGTGCTGCATTAGTTTTTGTTATGACACCAGGATTAGCGTTTTTTTATGGTGGTATGGTTCGAAGTAAAAATGTATTAGGAACGATTATGCAGAGTTTCTTTATTGTTGCACTTATTTCAGTTGAATGGATATTAATTGGTTATACAATGGCTTTTGGTACAGATGTTAATGGATTCATTGGTAATCTTGACAAAATTGGTCTGGCTGGTGTTGGACTTAATGTTTTAACAAATGGGACAATTCCCGAATTGGCATTTGTTGCTTTCCAATGTATGTTTGCGGTCATTACGCCAGCACTGATAACGGGGGCCTTTGCTGAACGTATGAGATTCCCAGCATTTGTTATGTTTATTCTTCTTTGGGCTATCTTTATTTATAATCCAATGGCACATTGGGTATGGGGCGGCGGTTTTCTTGCATCGCTGGGGGCTCTTGATTTTGCTGGCGGACTGGTTATTCATATTCTTTCAGGGGTATCGGGACTTACGATTTGTTTGATGCTTGGAAAAAGACGTGGTTATGGTAAATCACCGATGCTGCCGCATCATTTACCAATGACAGTTCTTGGGGCTTCTCTGCTTTGGTTTGGCTGGTTTGGTTTTAATGCTGGCAGTGCGCTGGGAGCAAATGCACTGGCTGCCAATGCATTTGTTACAACACAAGCAGCAGCGGCTGCTGCAACGCTTTCCTGGGTAGTGGCTGAATGGTTTCATAATGGCAAACCGACGATTCTGGGCGCAGTCAGTGGCTGTATAGCTGGTTTGGTTGCCATTACACCGGCAGCTGGCTTTGTTGAACCGCTTCCAGCTGTTATTATTGGTTTAGTTGGCGGCGTTGTATGTTATTTTGCGGTTGCTATTGTCAAGGCAAAGCTTGGCTATGATGATTCATTAGATGCTTTTGGGGTTCATGGTATTGGTGGTACATGGGGCGCGATTGCTACTGGCCTTTGGGCGACTACTAAAGTGAATCCGGCTGGTGCTGATGGTTTATTTTACGGCAGTTCCGATCTTATCGTTGCACAGCTTATTTCGATTGTGGTTGCTTATGTACTTGCCATCGTTGGTTCTTTTGTGTTAATTAAGATTGTAGGTCTCTTTATGAAAGTTAGAGTAGATGAAGATGAAGAAGTTTCTGGTCTTGATTTATCCGAACATGGTGAAAGAGGGTATGCACAGTCTTTTGTTGCTGGTAGTTCTTTCTTTGATACGTCGGATGGTTCAGCTATGGCTATGCAGCAAAATTTGCATGCAGGAGAATCTGATATAAAATAAAGGATATAGATAAAGCTTTCGATCTTTTATATGGAGTGATCAATGGGAGGGGCATATCCCCTCCTTCTCTATATCTAAGTATTACTTAATTTTTAATTGGACTTCAATTCATAGTTTGCTATAATATAAAAAAGGGGTGGGGCAGATGCGGAAATTGACTAAAATTGATATTGTTACAAGACCTAATAAGTTAGAAGAATTGAAAGAAGCTTTAAATGAAATTGGGGTTCAAGGCATGACGGTCAGTCAGGTATATGGCTGTGGTTTGCAGAAAGGGCACAAGGAAGTATATCGGGGGCGTGAATATTCTATTAATCTTGTACCAAAAGTGAAAATTGAAACGGTGATTTGCGAAGTTCCGGTGAAAGATGTTTTAGAAGCAGCGCAAAGAGTTTTAAAAACAGGGGAACCGGGGGACGGAAAAATTTTCATTTACGATGTAGAAAATGCTGTTCGTATCCGTACTGGCGAAGAAGGTGATAAAGCTATTATGGATGAAAAGTAATAGCTTTATCACCGCGTGCAGATACGAAAGAGGCTTTTTCAAAATAGATCTTGTAGAATCTATTTTGAGAGAGCTTCTTTTTCGTCGTTATTATTTTATCGTTCAAGTCCTTTCGTTATGTTTTGCTTTCTACTGAAAAAGACTGTTTCGATGCAGGAGTTTTTTGTGTAATGTTTAATTTTACATGTAAGTAGAATAAGTAGGAATATAAGTAGAAGAAGGTGAGTTTTAGTGGAAAAAATTCGGGTTCTGGTAGTTGATGATTCGAAAGTCAGCCGAATTATGATGGCAAGTGTGTTGTCAAGAACAACGTTTCAAATTTGTGATTATGCCAAAAACAGTATGGAGGCTGTAGAGAAATATCGTTCGCTAAATCCCGATGTTGTCACTATGGATATGAATTTACCGGATGGGGATGGCATTGAGTGCAGTCGGAAAATTTTAGAAATCAATCCCAATGCTAAAATTGTGATGATTAGTGCAATGAAAGATGCAAGTTTGATGATGCGTGGTCGTAATGTGGGGATCAATTCTTTTTTACAAAAACCAATTAATGCGAATGAATTGATTGATACTTTACAGATGGTTTGCCAATCAACCGAAAATTCAATAGATGTACTCAGAGAATCCTATGTAAAGCCATTTATAAAAGTCTTGCAGAAAAATTTATTTAGTTTGGCGGGACTGCATAGTAAAGTTGATCTTGAGCTGGATAAAGATGATTTTCTCGATGTGAACGGTATTGCCGTCATTATTGGTTTGACTGGTGTTCCAATGGGGCGTGCTATCTTGCATATGGATACACAAACGATGAATCGATATTCGAAAATCATGCTGGGGATGGGTGAAGAAGAAGAGTTGTCGGAAGAGGAGGCGAGTGACAGCGTGGAGGAATCAGCGAATATCATTGTTGGGCGAAGTGTATCAATGATTAATGATATTTGCAAAGATAAAGAAATGCGAATTACTCCCCCGGGAACGATTTGTGGACATAGAATCCGTATTGTGAATCCTAAGCTTACTTCGTTTAATATTACAGCGAGTACACGCTTAGGTGATTTCAAAATGAATATTGGTTTTGCGGAGGGAGAATAGGAAAATGGATGCAAAATTTGTAAACCCGTTTATAGATGCTTTTATGACGGTGATGCCGCAAATCGGTTTTCAAGATATTACCAGAAAAAAGGTATCCGTGAAGGATAAATCAGCACAAAGTTTGGGTGTAACAGTATTAGTTGGTTTTACAAAACAGATTCGCGGTAATGTTGCTTATAATATGTCAGAAGAAACAGCAAAGTACATTGCCTCCACAATGATGATGGGAATGCCCGTCGATGAATTCAATGATATGGCACAAAGTGCTATATCAGAGCTGTCAAATATGCTTACGGCCAATGCAGCGACGAATCTGGCAACACTGGGGTATGATGTTGATATCTCTACACCGAGTTTATCAGTTGGTCATAATTTTGTGGTCAAAATCAGTAGTGAACAGTATTTAGCGATTGATATGGATTTAAGCGGACATCGGATCGAAATCAATATATCCTTGCAATAGATTCTGTTTTATAAAATTTACAGTGAAGGAAAATGAATTGTGAGGGCCAAAATGCAGTTTAAAAATGTTAGTACCAAATTTATTGTTGTTTTAATGCCGTTATTCATAGTAGGGTTTGTTCTATTATCAAGTATAAGTTATTATATTGCGAATCAATCATTACGTACTGATGCAGACGAAATTGCTCGTGGTATTGGCAGCCAGATTGCAGTCCAAATTGATAAAGAAATTAGTGGGAAAATGATTCGTCTCGATGATTTGTCATCGGTGCAGGCACTGTCACATGGAGATAATGCGGCGAAAGTGCAAATCTTAGCGGCAGCGAAACAACGAACAAGCGGGTTTGACATGGTTTGTTATACGGATTTGTCTGGTAAAACGATTAATGAAACTGGACAGATCATGGAGCGCGGGGATCGCGACTATATTAAAAAAGTGCGTGAAACAAAAAAACCATATATGTCAGGTCCTTCTATTTCTGGTACCACGGGTCAGTTGATTACTGTACTGGCAAGACCTGTCTTGGAAAATGGAGAACTGATCGGCTTCGTATTTGGGACGATTCGTCTGGACAATTTGTCGCAATTAGTCAGTGATGTTAAATTTAAAGAAACTGGGTACGCTTATATTGTCGATCAAGACGGAGTTGTGATAGGTTATGGCAAACATCCAGAATTTGTTGGAAAAATGGATTTGAGTAAAAAAACAGTTGATGGTCTGAATGGTGCACTTGATGACCGTTTAATGAGCAGCTTCAAAAATACGATGACTACTGGGAAACAAGAAGCACTTAGCTATAAGACGCTTGAAGGTATTGAATCGACGGCAGTGATAACACCAATTCATATGGATGGACATGATTGGGCGGTGATTGCCGCGGCGCCAACGAGTGAAGTTGAGGCGGCTGCGAATATGCTGTTTAAAATAATGAGTGTCATATCAAATGCGGCCATTGTGTTCGCAGCTATTGTTATATTTTTATTTTCAAAACGTATTTCGTTACCAATCAAAGCCATTCGCGATGAATGTCAGGTTCTAAATGATGGTGATCTTCGTCGGGATCAGCTGAGCGTGGATGCTCGCGATGAGATTGGGCAGTTAGCAAGAGGGTTTTCTATCATGCGGCGAACGCTACGTGATTTACTGCGTAATGTACAAGGTCAAGCTGAACAAGTTGCGGCAGCAAGTGAAGAACTCACAGCCGGTGCACAGCAATCAGCGGAAGCTTCAAATCAAGTTGCTGGTTCTATAACAGAAATTGCGCAAGGTGTCGAAAAACAATCCGCAGCAATTAATAAAATTCATGCAGTTACTGGTGCCATTGCAGCCAGTGCCGATGCGATAGCAGAAAAAACAGACCGTATCACGAGTGTTGTACAGCAAACGACAACGCAGGTTGTAACAGGTCGACAATCTATTTCTGATGTGGTGAAGCAGATGCAGCAAATTAATGCAGGATCACAGACCGTACAGTTGTCTATTGCCGAACTAGCTAAAGGGTCCAATGAAATCAGCAATATAGTGGAGCTTATTTCGAGTATTGCTGGGCAGACAAATCTTTTGGCACTAAATGCGGCAATTGAGGCTGCCCGGGCAGGAGAACAGGGGCGTGGTTTTGCTGTTGTGGCGGAAGAGGTGCGAAAACTTGCCGAAGAATCAGAACGTTCTTCAGCGCAGATTGCAGATCTTGTTAAAAAAAATAATTTGGATATGGAAAAAGCCGTTAGAGCTAGTGCAAGCGGGACGGAAAGTGTAGATGCGGGAATGATTTCCGTTAAATCAGCCGATGAAGTTTTTCAATCCATCGTAGGCTCTATTGATTCTTTATCACTGGAAATCAATACGATTTCGCAGGCCATCCAAGTAATGGCTGGTGACAGTCAAACGATGCTGACATCAATTCAATCGATTGAAAATGTGAGTCAATCAAATGCCGATGAAGCACAATCCGTATCGGCTGCAACACAAGAACAAGCAGCTTCGATGCATGAAATAGCAGAGGCCAGTCAAAAACTGGCGGCACTAGCAAACAGTTTACAAAGTGAGGTTGAAAAATTTAAAGTTTAAACGCGGTAAATAAGGAGCTGAACGAAAGAGCGTTCAGCTCCACTGCTGGTTTTTTGTAGATTATTTATCGATATACATGATTTTTAAGAAAGTTTTCAATCCGTACAAGTGCCTCGGAAATTTTGGGTACAGAGGTAGCATAAGAGCAGCGAATAAAACCTTCACCGCAATCCCCAAACGCATTGCCTGGAACAAGCGCTACGCGCTCAGATCGCAGCAGGCTTTCCGCAAATTCTTCAGAAGTCAAGCCAGTGTTTTTTATACAGGGGAAAATATAAAAGGCACCTTTTGGCTCAAAACATTCAAGTCCGATTTTTCGCATTCCATCTAAAATCAAAAGGCGGCGCTTATCATATTCTGAGACCATCTTTTTCATGTATTTTTCACCATGTCTCAGGGCTTCAATCGCAGCGATTTGTGCGGTGATCGGTGCACAAAGTATGGTGTATTGATGGATTTTTGTCATCGCTGAGATGATGACTGGATTGGCAAGAGCATAACCAATCCGCCAGCCAGTCATGGCATAAGCTTTCGAAAAACCATTGAGTAAGATTGTTCGATCTTTCATTTTATCGAGTGATGCAAAGCAGGTATGTTTTGTATTTGCGTAGATGAGATTGCAATAGATTTCATCGGAAATTACGATTAAATCATGTTTTTCAGCAAAATTAGCAATTTTTTCTAGTGTTTCATAATCCATAACAGCGCCCGTTGGATTATTTGGATAACCAATTAAAAGTACTTTTGTTTTTGGTGTAACATAGTCTGCGAGTTCTTCGGCTGTTATACGAAATTCATTTTCAATTTTTGTTGGTACACTGATCACTTTGCCTCCTGCAAGGGTGACACAGGCTTTATATGAAACATAACATGGTTCAGGAATCAGAACTTCATCGCCCGGGGCTAAAACAGCACGCATGGCAATGTCGAGTGCTTCACTTACTCCCACCGTCACAAGAACTTCTTTTTTGGGATCATAGGTTATTTGGTGTTCGCGTTCAATGAGACTCGTTATTTCCTGGCGTAGTTCAAGCAGACCACGATTTGATGTATAGGACGTATAACCTTGTTCAAGACCATAAACGCAGCTTTCACGGATTGACCAAGGGGTTACAAAATCGGGTTCACCAACACCAAGTGAAATGACATCTTCCATTTCAGCTGCAATATCAAAGAATTTACGTATGCCTGATGGTGCAATTGCATTGACGGCTGGCGATATGCGGTTTTCCCAGTTCATGGTGTGACCACCAGTCTGCGATCACATTCTTGATCATCAATAATGGAACCGTCTTTTTTATACGGTTTGAGCATGAAATGGCTGCGGGTGCTCGTGATACCTTCAATAGTAGCCAGTCGTGTAGAGACGAAATTGGAGATATCTTTAAGGGATTTGCCCTCAATAATTACCAGAAGATCGAAACTACCAGACATAAGATAGAGTGAGCGGACTTCATCAAAACGATAAATTCGTTCGGCAATGGCATCAAAACCGACTTCGCGCTGCGGTGTTACATTGACTTCAATGATTGAAGTGACCATATCGTCACCAAACTTTTCCCAGTTGATCAGAGTATTGTAGTTTAAGATTACGTTGTCTTTTTCTAGTTGTTTGATTTGTTGCTCAACTTCATATTCTGATCGATGCAGCATGGCCGCCAATTCATTCACTGGTCTTCGGGCATCATGTTCTAATAGTTCTAATAATTCTCGCATGTTTGTCACTCCTTGTATTTTATAAATAAATGAAAAAAGCCCTCATCCTATAAAAAGGACGAGGACTGTTGTTCCCGTGGTACCACCTTAGTTAGCTATAAAGCTCACTTAACAGCCGTTAACGCCGGCATACGGTAAGGCCTACTTAAGAGTTGTTCAGCCCACCACTCCTGGACAGCTTTCCAAATTTAATCTTGACGATTCACACCAACTATCGTCTCTCTGAAAAAGAATTTAAATTTGTACTTCTCCAATCATTGCGTATATTTGTATATTTGTATAAAATAATACCATAGGCGGAAATACTATTCAACAATATTTTAAAAATATTATAGCTATATAAATTGCATTGAATATTTTATATGGCAGCCTAATAGGCTGGATATCATTTATTTAATACATTATATATAATAAAAAAGGGGTTGTTTTCATGATCATTGGACACATTGAAAATTTTGAAGAAGAACTGTACCCATATCCAGAAGCGATAAAAAAAGCCATGAGATTCTTAAAAGGAAATGATTGTGCGGCGATGGAACCGGGAACTTATGAAATTGATGGAAAACGAATTTATGCGATGGTGCAAAAGTATCAAACTCGTGCTGTCAAAGATTGTCGCGCCGAGACGCATGCGAAATATATTGATATTCAATATGTTGCCAAGGGACAAGAATATATGGGTTGGTGTCCACTCACGTCACTTATTACGGTTGAAGAAGATTGTCTAGCGGAAAAAGATGCAATTTTTTATAAGAATTTAATTCCGGAAAGTGATCTGCTTTTAGAAGAAGGGGTATATGCAATTTTGTATCCGCAGGATGTCCATCGACCTTGCTCTTGCGTAGAAAAACCTGAATCTGTAATAAAAGTAGTAATTAAAATTGCAGTTGACGTATTATAGAATTATAATAGAGAAATAAAAGTTTATGAAATAAATAGTAAGGTGGAGTAAATGGAAAGCACAAACAGACTAAAACTTTATGGCTTTAATAATTTAACAAAAACATTGAGCTTTAATATGTATGATATTTGTTATGCAAAAACGGCAGAACATAAGCAAGAATATATCGAGTATATCGATGAAGAGTACAATGCCGAGCGCTTAACGAACATTTTGACAGAGGTTGCTAATATTATTGGTGCCAATATCTTAAATATCGCCAAACAGGATTATGACCCCCAGGGAGCGAGCGTGACAATGCTGATTTCTGAAGGTCCAGTCGAAACAGGCGATGTGGTCTGCCATCTTGATAAAAGCCATATTACAGTGCATACGTATCCGGAAAGTCATCCGGATCAGGGGATAACGACTTTTCGAGCCGATATTGATGTTTCGACATGTGGCGAAATATCACCACTTAAGGCATTAAATTATTTGTTGAAATCATTTTGTTCTGATATTGTTATGGCAGATTATCGTGTACGAGGTTTTACGCGTGATGTGAATGGGAAAAAATATTTTATTGACCATAAAATTAATTCGATTCAGAACTTTATTGAGCCGAATACCCGTAATCAATATCAGATGATAGATGTTAATGTATATCAGGAACATATTTTCCACACAAAGATGTTACTTAGGGAGTTTGATCTTGATAATTATCTTTTTGGTACACCAAAACAGGAGTTATTAAATGGCGAAAAGAAAAAAATCAAGCAGCGTTTAAAAAAAGAAATGGCAGAAATATTTTATGGCCGTAACATGCCGAAGGTTAAAGGAACCATATAAAAAAGGATTTTACTGCAAGCGAAGAGTTGGAGGATTATGAATTAATGAGTGTAAAAAGAATTTATGTAGAAAAACGTCAAGGGTTTTTCGATATACCGGCACAGGCATTGTGCGCTGATTTACAGGAAAGTTTTGGCCTTGACCGGTTAAAAGCAGTACGCATCATCCAACGTTACGATATTGAAGGTCTTAGCGATGATGAATACATGAAGGCCCGAAATCTTGTTTTTTCTGAACCAACGGTAGATGTCGTCTATGATGAAATATTACCTGAATTTACCAATTCACGCATGTTTGCGGTAGAATATTTACCAGGCCAATATGATCAACGGGCGGATTCGGCAGCACAATGTGTGCAGCTTATTACGCAAAAAGAGCGCCCTGTTATTACGACAGCAAAAGTAATCATACTTGTAGGATCAATTGATGATGAGGCTTTTGTAAAAATCAAAGACTATTGTATCAATGCAGTAGAAAGTCGCGAGGCCGTGCTGAGCAAACCAGAAACTTTGAATTTACAAGCGGATATTCCAGCTGATGTCGAAATTTTGACCGGCTTTATCAAAAAAACGGATCTGGATCTTCAAAAATTTATGGATGAACATGGATTTGCGATGAGTTTTGAAGATCTCAAGTTTTGTCAAATGTATTTTCGTAATACGGAAAAGCGTGATCCAAGCATAAGTGAAATTAAAGTTATTGATACGTATTGGTCTGATCATTGTCGTCATACGACTTTTATGACGAAAGTTGAGGCAGTCGATATTGAGGCAGGATATTTTGCTGAACCAATAAAAGCAGCCTATCAACAATATTTGGCAGATCGTGAGTCTGTATATGGTGCGAAAGAGCGTGACATCACACTTATGGATATTGCTGTAATCGGCATGAAACAGCTGCGTAAAATGGGGAAATTAGCAGATCTTGATGTCTCGGAAGAAATCAATGCCTGTAGTATTGTTGTCAATGCGGATATTGATGAAAAAAATGAAGAGTGGCTGGTTATGTTTAAAAATGAAACCCATAATCATCCAACTGAAATTGAACCATTTGGCGGAGCTGCAACTTGTCTGGGCGGTGCAATTCGTGATCCGCTTTCAGGGCGCTCCTATGTTTATCAGGCAATGCGTGTAACTGGGGCGGCTGATCCAAGAAAAGCTATTTCGGAAACAATGCCAGGTAAATTGCCGCAAAAGAAAATTACATTAGGTGCGGCCAATGGCTACAGTTCTTATGGCAATCAGATTGGACTCGCCACAGGGCAGGTCAGTGAAGTTTATCATGAGGGTTTTGTTGCTAAGCGTTTGGAAGTAGGGGCTGTTATTGCCGCTGCACCAAAATGTAATGTAATCCGTGAAGTTCCAAATCCTGGTGACGTGATTGTTTTGGTCGGCGGCAAGACTGGTCGTGATGGTTGCGGCGGAGCCACTGGTTCATCCAAAGAACATACCCAGGATTCACTCAAATCATGCGGCGCTGAAGTTCAAAAAGGGAATGCACCAACCGAACGTAAAATTCAACGGTTGTTTAGAAATCCTCAAGTAAGCACATTGATAAAACGCTGTAATGATTTTGGTGCGGGTGGTGTTGCAGTAGCAATTGGTGAATTAACGGACGGACTTGTCATTAATCTAGATCAAGTACAAAAAAAATATGATGGTCTTGATGGCACTGAATTGGCGATTTCAGAGTCACAGGAACGTATGGCCGTGGTGCTTAAAGCGGAAAATGTTAAAACGTTTATTGCTTATGCTGATGCGGAAAACCTGGAAGCTACGGTTGTAGCCAATGTAACCGACGATGCAAGACTTATGATGTTATGGCGTGGCAAAGCAATTGTGAATTTAAGCCGTGCTTTTTTAGATACGAATGGTGTAAAGCAACATATCAATATAAAAATTAATCT
The DNA here is from genome assembly GCF_000381065.1 of Propionispira raffinosivorans DSM 20765. Classification (GTDB taxonomy): domain Bacteria; phylum Bacillota; class Negativicutes; order Selenomonadales; family Selenomonadaceae; genus Propionispira; species Propionispira raffinosivorans. The sequence goes on from NZ_KB905862.1 coordinate 27,606, forward strand.
GCCGGATGAAACAAAAAATTATTTTAAACAAAGTTATGAATCCTTGCTTGATGGAAACGTTGATGTCGAAAAAATTTGGCTGGACAATTTAAAAGATCTTAACGTGTGCAGTCAAAAAGGGCTGGCTGAACGTTTTGATTCTACCATTGGTGCCAATACGGTTCTTATGTCATTTGGCGGGCAGTATCAATTGACCCCGGCTGAAGGTATGGTAGCAAAATTACCAGTTATGTCTGGAGAAACGACAACAGCGACGGCTATGACATATGGTTTTAATCCACATTTAATGGCGTGGAGCCCATTTCATGGTTCTGTTTATGCAGTGGTTGAAGCTGTAACAAAAATGGTTGCATTAGGCGGAAGTTATGATAAGATTCGTTTAACGCTGCAGGAATACTTTGAAAGTCTTGGTAAAGATAGTGCTAAATGGGGAAAACCATTCAGTGCATTATTAGGTGCTTTGCAAGTTCAGCATGCATTTGGTATTCCGGCTATCGGTGGGAAGGATTCAATGTCGGGTACATTTATGGATATCAGTGTACCACCTTCTTTGATTGCTTTTGCAGTTGATATTCTAAAGGCACAAGAAGCCGTTTCACCAGAATTTAAAAACGTTGGCAGCAAGATTTATATTGTGCCAGCAGTGCGGGATGCTTATGATCTACCAGATTTTGCAGGATTGAAGCATAATTTTTCCTGCATTAGCGCCTTGAGCAAAAAAGGTAAAATTTTGTCAGCTCATAGTGTACGCAATGGCGGTGTCGCAGCAGCTATCAGTAAAATGACATTAGGAAATCGTATTGGTTTTGAATTCACACCGAAAGTAACGAATGATACTTTGTTTGCTTGTGACTATGGTACAGTAATTCTTGAACTTACACTGGATGCAAATCCGGAAAAATCGCTTGAAGGTACGGGTTATTATGAACTCGGGACGACGATTGAATTACCAAATATCATTTGTGGTGACAGTATTATTAGTATTGCAAAAGTAGAAAAGGCTTTTACGGGGACCTTGGAAAAAATATTCCCGACTAAAACGAAAGAAAATGCCAATGCAAAACGTATTAAGTCTGTATTTTATAAAGTTGGCAATAAGGTATCTCGTCAAGATTCTTATGCAAAACCGCGTATTTTTATTCCGGTATTCCCGGGGACGAATTGTGAATACGATACAGTAAAAGCTTTTGAAAAGGCCGGCGGTCAAGCTGAAACACTTGTTATTCGCAATTTGACGGCAACTGCGGTAGAGGAATCTGTTGAAGCTATCGTTAGAGGTATCAAGCAGTCGCAGATTGTTATGCTGCCAGGTGGTTTTAGCGGAGGGGATGAACCAGATGGTTCCGGTAAATTTATTGCAGCAATGTTCCGTAATCCGCGCATAGCAGAAGCAGTTATGAATTTATTAAAAAGAAGAGATGGACTTATGCTGGGGATTTGCAATGGGTTTCAGGCTCTAATTAAATTAGGGCTCGTTCCATATGGCGAAATCACGGATTTAACGATTGATACACCGACCCTTACCCATAATCAGATTGGGCGCCATATTTCGTGTATGGTCAATACAAAAGTTGTATCGAACCTTTCTCCTTGGTTCAATAATGTTCAAGTGGAAGATGTACACACGATTGCCGTATCTCATGGTGAAGGCCGCTTTGTAGCATCACCGGATATTGTGGCAAAGCTTCGTGCCAACGGACAGATTGCTACGCAATACGTTGATTTTACAGGAAATCCAGCCCTGACGATACCTTTTAATCCGAACGGATCAACCGAAGCTATTGAAGGAATTACAAGCCCAGACGGACGTATTCTAGGTAAGATGGGGCATTCTGAGCGAATCGGTAATGGTGTCTGTATGAATATTCCGGGTCAAAAAGACCAAAAACTTTTTGAAGCTGGGGTAAAATATTATAAATAAGTTATAATCTGTATATTCTTTTATACAGCCAGCCTAACTTGGTTTCGATTTTTTTTAAGAAACAGGTAGTTATGATATTGGGGAATATTGTGACTACCTGTTTTTCTATTGACTTTAATTGTAAAATATGATTTATTTAGGTGGATAAAGATTTCTGGATTGTATCACTACCGAGTTTCTAAGCGAAAGGGCAGATTATAAAATTGGAAAAAAAAGTACTTATTAAGATGGATCACATTAGTAAATCATTTGAAAATAATAAAATATTAAATGATATTACTCTGCATGTCAGAAAAAATGAATTTTTAACATTGTTGGGACCTAGTGGCTGTGGCAAGACGACCATGCTCCGCATTTTGGCCGGATTTGAGCAAGCCGAACAAGGCAGTGTGTTTTTTGCTGATACAGATATAAGTTTATGGCCGCCTTATAAACGAAAAATCAATACCGTATTTCAGAAATATGCGCTGTTTCCACACATGAATGTCTTTGAAAATATAGCTTTTGGTCTTAAAATTCAAAAAGTTCATCAAAAAGAGATCACAAATCGTGTAATGGATATGTTGGCGTTGGTTAATCTATCAGGCTTTGAACATCGTAGTATTGACTCTTTAAGTGGCGGACAACAGCAGCGTATTGCAATTGCACGGGCGTTGATCAATGAGCCTGAAGTTTTGTTGCTGGATGAACCATTAGGTGCACTTGATTTGAAATTACGGCGTGAGATGCAAAGCGAACTTAAAAAAATTCAGATGCGTTTAGGGATCACTTTTATTTATGTAACACATGATCAAGAAGAGGCATTGACGATGAGCGACACAATTGTTGTCATGAATAATGGTACAATACAACAGATTGGCCGACCGGAAGATATTTATAATGAACCGAAAAATGCCTTTGTTGCAGATTTCATAGGTGATAGCAATATTCTGCCTGGACGAATGATCGCCGATTATCGAAGCTTTTTTGCTGGACATGAATTCCCCTGTGTTGACAGCGGTTTTTCGATAAATGAAATGGTAGATATTGTTGTGCGTCCGGAAGACATACAGGTTGTAAGCACAGTACAGGGGATGTTTACAGCTGTTGTACAGACTGTTACCTTTAAAGGAGTATATTATGAGATGGCAGCCACGATGGACGATGGTTACAGCTGGTTGATTCATAGTACCAAAATGGCAATGCCTCAAAGTGAAATTGGACTTTGCATTGGTCCGGATGAGATCCATGTAATGAAGCAGGTGCAGAGCTGATGGGGAAAAAATGGCTTACATATCCATATCATATCTGGATGGCTCTTTTTACGGTTATCCCTTTAGCTTTGATTGTTTTTTTCGCGTTTACTTCGCCAACAGGAGAATTTACACTTACTGCAATGCAGCGTGTAGTTGATCCAATTTATCTGGGGGTTTTTTGGCATTCAATTTATTTGGCAGGACTCAGTACAATCCTTTGTTTTCTGATTGGCTATCCGATGGCAATGATTCTTGCGGGTACGAAACTAAAATATCGTTCCATGTTGGTCTTAATGATTGTAATTCCCATGTGGATGAATTTTCTTTTGCGCACCTACGCTTGGATGACATTACTCGAGCGGAAAGGTCTTATTAATATCATACTTACTTCGCTGCATTTACCTGCCGTTAATATTTTATATACAGATTATGCGGTGGTGCTGGGTATGGTATATAATTTCTTGCCTTTTATGATTTTGCCAATTTATTCTGTTTTGATGAAAATGGATAAAAATCTCATTGAAGCGGCTGAGGATCTAGGGGCTTCGCGTTGGCAGGCTTTTATAAAAATTACGTTTCCTTTGAGTTTGCCTGGGGTTTATGCGGGAATTCTCATGGTTTTCATGCCGGCCGTTACGACATTTGTTATTTCAAGGCTTTTGGGTGGAGGGCAATATACACTGATTGGAAATTTAATTGAGGAACAATTTTTAGCAGTAGGAGATTGGAACTTTGGTTCAGCTCTTTCTGTATTTATGCTTGTTCTAATTTTATTAAGCTTGGGCTTTATGTCGCGGTATGAAAAAGAAAATGAAGGGGGGATGTTTTTTTGATGAACCTTATCAAAAAACTTTATGCGGGCAGTATATATCTTTTCCTTTATGCACCGATTGTAGTTTTAATTGTTTTCTCGTTCAATGATTCAAAATCGCGAGGAAGCTGGGATGGTTTTACGTTACGCTGGTACGCGGAACTTTTCCATAATAGTGAAATTTTAAATGCATTGTATTATACAATATCGATTGCTGTACTTGCTTCACTACTAGCCACAATCATCGGGACTGTGGCAGCTTTGGCAATTTATTATCACATGAAGCCTTTTCAAAAAAATATTGTGATGAATCTTACCTATCTGCCAGTACTGAACCCCGATATCGTTACTGGTATTTCACTTATGCTCCTTTTTATTTTTGTGAAGTTTGAACTGGGCTTTTTCTCACTACTGTTAGCACATATCGTTTTTAATGTTCCTTACGTTGTTTTAGCGGTTTTGCCAAAATTAAAGCAATTTAACCATAGCCTTTACGAAGCGGCCCTTGATCTTGGCGCAACACCGCGCGTGGCATTTCGTAAAATCGTTTTTCCAGAGATCATGCCAGGTATTATAACTGGTTTGTTATTTGCATTCACTTTATCAATTGATGATTTTGTTATTAGTTTTTTCACAACAGGATCGGGTGTTAATAATCTTTCAATCTTGATTTATTCGATGGCACGAAGGGGTATTCATCCAACGATTAACGCTTTATCGACGTTGTTGTTTGGTGCCGTTTTATTGTTATTGCTTATCGTTAATAAAAGAATTACCAAAACAGAAATGAATTAAGGAGGCTATAAATTTGAAAAAAATCGTAAAATTTTTAATAATAGCGGCGTTGTGCTTGGTGATAGGAGTTATACTTGCTGGCTGCGGCGGAGAAAAAACAGCCCAGCGGGAATTGAAAGTTTATAATTGGGGAGACTATATTGATCCGGTTGTTTTAGAGGATTTCGAAAAAGAAACCGGGATACATGTTGTCTATGATACCTTTGCAACGAATGAAGATATGTATGTAAAAGTCAAATCGGGCGGCAGTGATTATGATGTTGTCATTCCATCGGATTATATGATTAAACGTATGATTCATGAAGGACTTTTGGAGAAAATTGATTTTTCGAATGTGCCGAATTATAAAAATGTTGATGCTAAATTTAAAGATTTACCCTTTGATAGCCAAAATGAATATTCCGTGCCTTATATGTGGGGGACTGTAGGAATTGTTTATAATAAAAAAATGGTCACAGATCCTGTTGACAGCTGGAATATATTATGGAATAAAAAATATAAAAAACAGATATTAATGCTTGATAGTCCACGCGATTCAATTGGCATTACACTTAAACTGCTAGGTTATTCCTTAAATACAAGCGAGCCTGAGCAGCTAGAACAAGCAAAAAAGAAACTCATTGAGCAAAAGCCGCTTGTATTGGCTTATGTGGTCGATGAAGTCAAAGACAAAATGATTGCGGGCGAAGCTGCTATGGCTGTCGTTTGGTCAGGGGATGCCATGTTTATTAAGGATAAAAATCCTGATATTGAATATGCTATTCCGCAAGAAGGTACGAATTTATGGTTTGATTCGATTGTGATTCCGAAAGGCGCAAAACACAAAGCTGAAGCGGAAGAATTTATCAATTATTTGGCAAGACCAGAAGTATCCCAGAAAAATGCTGAATATATTGGCTATGCAACACCACTGCCGGAAGCGAAAACACAGCTAGCGGAATCGATACAAACGGATTTAGCAGCATATCCATCAGATGAGATACTGAAAAATACCGAAGTGTTTGATGATTTAGCAAAAAATATCGCCGCATATGATCGTGTCTGGACGGAAATTAAAGCAGCAAGATAAAAGAAGCATCTTTTTAAAAATATATTTCTATTTCTTACAAATCCGATAAAAATAATAAGAATTAATTGCTCTTATGGAGAATTATTGTTATAATTAATAACTGATAGTCGATTTTGTTTATTAGTTTCCAAAGGAGTGATTAAAATTAATTTTCAAGCATTAGAAAAAGAAGACAAACAGGCAGTAGATGCTTTCTTTAAAGATAGATATTATGAGAATTCTCATTTTAATTTTACCAATCTTTTTATGTGGCGCAGTGCTTATAACATTATGTGGACCATTCAGGATGATGTTTTGTATATGAAAGCAGAATGGGATGGTAAAGAATTTGCTTTGCAGCCTTTTGGCCCAGCTGACAAGATGCAGCTGGCAATTAAAAACTGGCTTGATTATTTTGCTCGTACAGGGGGGGATTTCTCCATGTATGGTATTGAAAAAAAGATGGCCGATGAATTCATCGCTTATGATGAGGCTGCATTTAATATTGAAGCAGATCGTGATAATTTTGATTATGTGTATAGTAGTGAGGATCTCATTACTTTAGCTGGTCGCAAATATCATTCGAAAAAAAATCATTTAAATAGTTTTCGTAAAACATATCCCAATGCGGAATATATGCCCATTACAGAAGATATTATGCTGGAATGTAAACTCAATATCAATAGTTGGTACAAAAAACATAGCCAGGAAAATCCGGATGATCCATTTATTGCGGCAGAACGTAATGCAATCATTGAAGTGCTCAATAATTTTGTTGAATTTGGTCTTAAGGGCGGGGCTATTATGCTGGATAAACGTGTGGTAGCGTTTACGTTTGGTGAACAACTAAATGAAGATACCGCTGTTATCCATGTTGAAAAAGCAGATCCTGAAATACGGGGTGCTTATCCAGCCATCAATCAAAGTTTTATTCAAAATGCCTGGGCTGATATGAAATATATCAATCGAGAAGAAGACATGGGATTAGAGGGTTTACGTAAAGCAAAAGAAAGTTATAAACCAGTTAAACTCATTGAAAAATTCAACGTTCAATTAAAATAGACAAGAAGAGAAAAGTATAAGATAAAATATACAGATTATTTTATCTTATACTTTTTGTATTTTCTTTATAAATTGTCTGTTTTTCTTTGAATTTTTGGCCAGTTTGTTATAAAATAGTAGGAGTATGTTTTTTTATAAGAAAAACTTGGTTAGTTGTTGGCAATCCTCAGTTGGTAAGATATAATATTCTATAGTGTATTTTTAAGGAGTAATTGAGTGGATGAATAAAGTAGTTGTTACTGTGGTTGGGTCACAGAAAGATGCAACTGGTACGGAAAGTCGAATTGAACTGATATCGGAAGGCAAACATTATTATAAAAACGGCATCAATTATGTCTTATACAGTGACAGTGAACTCAGTGGTGTGCAGGGAACATCAACGCTTTTGAAAATTGGTGATGACCATATGACATTGATACGTAAAGGTGATGTCATGCAGGAACAATATTTTGCCAGGGCCTATGAAAGTACGGGGATTTATAAAACCCCTTATGGTAATTTGAGTTTGTCTGTTAAAACAAACGATATAAACATTAAGTATGGATCCGTGTCAGGAACCGTTATTATTGATTATGCATTGTCGATGGAAGGTCAATGGCAGAGTGATAACCTTTTGCATATTGAAATTTGCGCCGATAAAAAAGAAAAGAACCAATTGAATTAGACAAATGCAGGGGAGGATTTTTTTGTTTTGGATATTAAAAGTTTATTGATGCAGTCAATTGCAAATGCAGCACAGAAAGCAATGACAGAGGGTGTTTTTCAGATAGAAACATTGCCTGACATCATTTTAGAAGTACCACCCAAAAAAGAATTTGGTGATTTTGCGACGAATTTTGCCATGCAGTCAGCAAAAACTGCAAAAATGAATCCAAGAAAAATTGCCGAAGCAATTATAGAAAGAATGAGCGAACCTTGGCTGGAAAAAACAGAAATTGCGGGTCCAGGGTTTATTAATTTTTATTTGAAAGCCAATATTATTTATGATCAATTGGCTGGAATAATTGCCGCGGGCCGAAATTATGGAAATTTACCGAAAAAGGATGCAGCCAAAATACAGGTTGAATATGTGAGTGCTAACCCGACAGGACCGTTACATGTCGGTCATGGACGTGGCGCTGCTGCTGGCAGTGCACTGGTCAATCTGCTGCGGGCAGCGGGATATGAAGTTTCCAGCGAATATTATATCAATGATGCGGGAAATCAAATTGACAATTTAGCGGCTTCAGTGAATGCTCGTTATTTAGAATTATTTGATCAAACGGTAGAATTTCCTGAAAATGGATATCATGGACAGGATATTATTGATACGGCAAAACGCATTATCAAAAAAGATGGCGATTTATATTTAAAAATGCCGGAACAAGAACGTCTGACAATTTTTAAAGAACTTGCTTTAAAAGAAAAACTTGCAGCCCTTAAAGAGGATTTAGCAGCATTTAATGTAAATTTTGATGTGTGGTTTAGCGAACGTTCGCTTCATCCGGACGATGTGAAAACAGCTTGTCAGGTTTTGCAGGAAAATGGAAATATCTATGAAAAAGATGGAGCGTTATGGCTCAAATCTACCGCGTACGGTGATGATAAAGATCGTGTTGTAATTCGTGATAATGGCATTCCAACCTATTTGGCAGCTGATATTGCTTATCATCGCAATAAATTTGAACGCGGTTTTGATACTTTGATCAATATTTGGGGTGCGGATCATCATGGTTATATTTGTCGGGTGAAAGCCGCTATTGAAGCTATGGGCTATAAGCCTGACCATTTGGAAGTACTGCTTTTGCAAATGGTTAGTCTGTACCGCGATGGCGAACTTGTCAAGATGTCTAAACGTACTGGGCAGAGCGTAACACTTGCCGAACTCATTGAAGAAGTCGGCACGGATGCAGCACGGTTCTTTTTTATTATGCGTTCCTTAGACAGCCAGCTTGATTTTGATCTCGATTTGGCAAAATCAAAATCAAGCGAAAATCCGGTTTATTATATTCAGTATGCACATGCACGTATCCGCAGTATCTTCCGTCAAGCGCAAGAAGCTGGAATTGCCAAGGCCAATCAGCCTAAACTTTCACTGCTTACCGATGAATCGGAATTAGCTCTCATAAAAAAAATGGCAGCTTATGGAGAAGAAATTGAATACGCTGCCCAAGAAAGAGCACCACATCGTATTGCTCGTTATGTGCATGAACTCGCAAGCGAGTTTCACAGCTTTTATAATAGATGTCGAATCATGGGTGTGGATCAGGATCTGGCGCAGGCCAGACTAGCTCTTGTGGGTGCAGTAGCAAATGTTATTTGTCATGCGCTGGCAATGCTGGGTGTAAGTGCACCAGAAAAAATGTAAGTTATAGAGAAAGTCTTTGCAGCTTTAGTTTGTTTTTAATTTGAGAGGGGTTATTAGTTTTGGATTTTTTAACTAGTTCAGAAGTTGATGTAGCATATTTTACATTAACACAAGCCGGGGAACCTATGTACTATAAAGATTTAGTGATGGATGTAATCGAAAAAAAACATAAGCCAATTCAGTCCTTATCCGGTGCTATCTCAGAAGTTTATACACTGATTAATATGGATAGTCGTTTCCATTATGCGGGTAAAAGCATGTGGGGCCTTACCGAATGGAATCCTCCAGAAGTGAAGCGTACTCATTCGACTACCTCAGCTGGGACAAAACCAAAACCACCAAGTAAACGTCGCGAAAAATTGCTTGAAGGTATTCAGGCAGATAATGAATAAACAAAATTGATCTGAATCATGCTTGACTATAAATGGTAAAGAGGATACAATAGTGGACATGTGTTTTCAAGAAACGTAAGCAAATTTTGCAGATATTTTCGAGAGAAATAACGCAGGGACAGTTAATAGGAGGATTTTCGCATGGCAAAATATATTTTTGTTACTGGTGGGGTTGTGTCTTCACTCGGTAAAGGGATCACTGCAGCTTCTTTGGGCCGATTATTGAAAAGTCGTGGTATTAAGGTAACCATTCAGAAGTTTGATCCATATATCAATATTGATCCGGGGACCATGAGCCCATATCAGCATGGAGAAGTTTTTGTTACAGATGATGGAGCTGAAACGGATTTAGACTTAGGGCATTATGAACGGTTTATTGATATTAATTTGACAAAAGGTTCTAATATTACAGCAGGAAAAGTATATTGGTCGGTACTTACGAAAGAACGTAAAGGCGACTATCTGGGCAGTACCGTGCAAGTCATTCCTCATATTACAAATGAAATAAAACAGCGTGTTTATGATGTTGCAGCAGCAGATGGCGCGGATGTTGTTATTACTGAAATCGGTGGGACTGTCGGTGATATTGAAAGTCTGCCGTTTATGGAAGCCATTCGTCAAGTGAAAAAAGAAGTTGGCAAAAATGATGTTTTGTATATCCATGTTACATTGGTACCTTATATTGCAGCAGCGGGAGAACTTAAAACAAAACCAACGCAGCACAGTGTTAAGGAATTACGTGCTATAGGGATTCAGCCAGATATCTTGGTTTGTCGTACGGAAAAAGAAATTTCGACAGATATGAAAGAAAAATTAGCACTGTTTTGTGATGTGGATGTTAACGCAGTCATTCAAAATAAAACCGCTGCGACGATTTATGAAGTTCCTTTGATGATGCAAAAAGAAGGTTTGGATAAAATCGTTTTGGAAAAGCTCAATATGGATTACAGCCCAGCTAATATGGTTGAATGGGAAAAAATGGTTTATAAAATCAATAATCCTGCAAAAAAAATCAAAGTGGCTGTAGTTGGTAAATATGTTGAGCTACCAGATGCTTATATATCTGTTACGGAAGCACTGCATCATGCTGGTATTACGAATGATACAGAAGTAAAAATCCACTGGGTCAATGCTGAACAGATTGAAGCTGAAGATATCGACTTGGATGAAGTTTTTGCGGGATGTCGCGGTATCCTAGTGCCAGGGGGATTTGGGGATCGGGGTGTGGAAGGCAAGATTTTGGCCATCCAGTATGCACGTGAACACAAAATTCCATTTTTAGGTCTTTGTTTAGGTATGCAGTGTGCCGTTATTGAATTTGCCCGTCACGTCTGTGGGATGAGAGAGGCACATAGCACAGAATTCAATCGGGAAACCAAATATCCTGTGATTGACTTGATGTCATCACAGCAAAATGTTGAAAAAAAAGGTGGAACGATGCGTTTAGGAGCATATCCTTGTAAGGTATTGAAAGATACGCATACCTATACTGCATATGAATCCGAACTTATTCATGAACGGCATCGTCATCGTTTTGAATTTAATAATGTATATCGTAAACAACTTTCTGAAGCTGGTCTTATCGTGGCAGGAACGTTGCCGGATGATAGCCTTGTTGAAATTGTTGAAGTCAAGGGTCATCCTTGGTTTGTGGCATCACAGTTTCATCCAGAGCTAAAATCCCGTCCGAATAATCCACATCCATTATTTAGAGAATTTGTTAAAGCAGCTTTAATTAATTCCGAAATACGATAAAAATAAAAAAACTGTTGGCTTTGTCCAACAGTTTTTTTATAAAATTAATTTTAGGTGGTGTTTTTATGAGCAAGAAAAAAATTATGATCATTTTTATCGGGATTGTATGTGTGTCATTTTTGGCGTTGATTTTTATATCAACCCATAAAAAATCAACCCAGAACAATTTTTCGAGTGCTGATAAAATTGCTGTCATTCATGTCGATGGCGTTATCACGAGCAGTCATACGACGAGTTCTATTTTGTCTGAAGGAAACGGAGGTACCGATCAGCTGATTAAAGATTTGCATGCAGCAGCAGATGATACAAGTGTCAAAGCTATCGTAATGCGCATTAATAGTCCAGGAGGTGCCGTTACAGCGACAGAAGAAGTCGGCGAAGAAATGAATAAGATTCGAGACAATGGCAAACCGATTGTTGTTTCAATGGGGGATACAGCAGCATCCGGTGCTTACTGGTTGTCAGCTTGTGCTGATAAAGTGTATGCAAATCCGACAACGGTAACGGGTAGTATAGGTGTATATATGCCATATTCAAATTGGGAAGAATTGTACCAAAAAATTGGTATTCGTCAGGATAAAATAAAAAGTGGCATTCACAAAGATATTTTGTCGAGTGATCGTCCCATGACGCCCGAGGAACATCAAATGCTGCAGGCAATTGTCGATGAACTTTATAATGGGTTTGTTGATGTTGTGGCAAAGGGCCGGCATATGGATCGTGAGCGCGTAAAACAATTGGCTGATGGTCGTATCTATACTGGTAAACAGGCCAAAGAATTGGGACTCGTTGATGAACTGGGTAATTATTATGACGCCTTAGATGGTACAGCAGCAATGGTTGGTATTTCTGGCAAACCACAAATTAAGGAATTTGGTAAAGATAATCCACTTTCATTATTATTTTCGGCCAATAGTAAGGAAAGTTTATTAAAAGAGCTATTTTCAGGCTTAACAGCTGATACAGCTTTGAAATCTATCGCACCGCAAGCAATGCCGGAGAAATGGTAGGTAATAATATGGGATCTTTATTAGAAACAATGTATGATTTGCTTTTAAAACCTCAAAAAGCCATGCCTGAGATTATGCAGACGAAATCTTTGAAACAGAGTTTGCTGGTAGTTTTGTTTTGCACAATGTTAACGACTTGGGGAGGACTTACTACAGGTCTTTTTAGTGGAACTTCACAAATAATAATTGTCTTTTTTGATATGATTGGCAGTCTGTTTATTTGGGGCGCAGCAGCTGCAATTTGGCACTTGTTTGCTGAACTTACGGGTGGATGTGGTCAAATTAAACAGTTGCTCAAGCTTTTAGGCTTTATTTATTTTATTGATGTTTTACTGATGCCGATTTATTTAGTGGCAGCGGTAACTTCATCAGCAGGAATTGTTGTTGTTGCAACGATATTGGTATGGATTTGGAAAGGGGTTCTTTCTATTTTTGTCCTTAAAGCAGTCTATGGTATGTCTAGTGCAAAAGCAGTATTGGTATTTTTCTTACCGTTTCTGATATTTGTAGGAGTTTTTTTGTGCTCGATGCTTTTAGCTGGATCATTAATGATGACAATGTTTAATGAACTCATGGTGAATCCACCGCAAATTTAATATTGTGAAAAACCGGGACATATTTTAGGTGTAAGGCTTAAAGTATGTCCTCTTATGTTTTTAGGATCAGCAGTCCTTTTCTATTTATACTTCATTCGGCAAGGGGTATTTTATGTAGGCAGGATTTTGCCTTGGTTTGGCGAAATATGACATAAGAACCTATACCTGAGGAATGAGGTGATTCTCAGTGATCGTGCAGACTGGTTTTTCAGTAGCTCTATATTGTCAGCGCTGTGGAAAAATTCATGTACATGATGTGCCTTATTTTATCGGCAGTGCTGATAAAATAATTTTTTATTGTAAATTCAAACATGAACAGGCGACTCTGATCCGGACAAAATCTCATTTTTTTCGATTGCGGATTCCTTGTGTAGTTTGTAATTCAGTTCATGAAGCCGTATTTTCATTGCATCAGCTTATGCGAATGAAAGTTGAAAAAATCTATTGTGCAAAAGATTTTTTTGAACTTGGATATATAGGTAAACGCCAGGAAATAAAAGAAATTTTAATGTTTAATCGTCAAGGATTTGAGATTTTAGAACATGAGAATCATGGCGAAAAGATTGAAAAACAGCAAATATTATTGGAGGCAATTAATCGAATTCATGATATTGCTGAAGCGGGTGGTATTATCTGTCCTTGTGGCAGTAAAGCAATTGAGGCGGATGTTTTAGGCAGTGCAGTCAGGCTGACATGTTGTCATTGTGGTAATTATGAATTGTTGGCTGCCGGACGTGAACGGGATTTAGATGAACTTGATAAACTTGTGGTTATAGACTTGTTACAGCGAAGCCTGCAAGTTAAAAATATTGATTTAGATTAATTTTACGTATTAAATTGAAGGGGGAAAAACAGGAGCTGGTTAAAGCTGGCTTCTGTTTTTTGATTTTGTTTCTTGACGAATCTTGCACTGAAAGACTATAATAATTTATGTATATGTTTTAGATATGAATAGAATAATCAGGGCTTTGGCGATGGCTAAAGCCCCTTTTGGCATGAAGTAGGTAGGTGGAATAATGAAACAGCTTTTTAAAGCAATGATGCAGGACAAAGCAATCGAAAAAATCGGTGTGTGTTTTGCCAAAGAATATGGGCAGAATTTAGTATATGGTTTAGCGGGATCACAAAAACATGCAATTATGGCGGCTAGTTATGATCGGTATCCCCGAACAACAATTATTATTACAAGTAATCAGGATGCGATTGGAAAATGGCAGGCTGATTTGGCAATGCTGTTGCCAAACGTTCCAACTTTAGAACTTCCAGCGGTCGACGTAGTAACTTTTTCCGTCGCGGCAAAAAGTATTGCTTTGGCGGCAAAACGTATGGAGGTTCTGGGTCGACTAATGAGGAAGGAACCTGTTATTGTTTTAGCCAGTACAGCAGCCGCTGTGCAAAAAGGATTGTCCAGACAAGATTTTGAACGTTCCAGTGTGCATTTGACGATTGGAGAGTCCATCGGACGCGACGAATTGCTCTTAAAATTGATCCAGTTAGGGTATGAACGTGTACAACAGGTGGAAAGCCTTGGCCAGTTTAGTGCGCGTGGTGGAATTGTTGATATATTTCCTATTAATTTACTGCATCCGATTCGCATGGAGTTTTTTGATGAAACGATCGATTCACTGCGTGAGTTTGCAATAGAGACACAACGTTCGCTGCAAAATATTAGCTCTGTTGCTATTTTGCCGTTAGAACAGCTCGATAATAACGGCAATCCGGCGATTTTTCTTTCTTATCTTGAAAAACAGGCAACGGTGATTTTTGATGAGCCAACAAGGATTCGTGAAGAAATTTCAATGCTTATTAAAGAAAGGCCAGAGTTAAAAAAGCAATTATTTAGTTGGAATGATATTACAACAGTTGCTAAGCAGCATAACGTGCTTTACATGGCTCTCATGCTGCAAAAAATCCATAATGCAGAGCTAGAGGAAATGGTTAGCGTCACGGTTAAAGCCATTGCACCATTTCATAAACACCTGGATTTTTTTGCCAGTGAAATCAATGGCTGGCTTTCTCATAAAGAGCAGGTTTTGGTTTTTGTAAGTGATGCTCAAAAAGGAGCATCACTTAAGGAGATGCTGGCCGAGTATAAAATAGGGACTGCTTATGAACCTAAACTGCAGCAGATTGTTGATGGTTTTGTTACAATTGCCAATGGAACGCTGGCCAATGGTTTCGAATTACCGCAGGCACGGCTTATTGTTGTGGCTGAAAAAGATATTTTTGGGCGACAAAAAAAGAAAACAGTGCCGAGAGCAGGTAAAGGTGAAAAAATAACGTATTTTCGTGATATTAATGTAGGGGATTATGTTGTTCATGTAAATCATGGGATTGGTAAATATTTAGGTGTTGAAACGTTAGACGTGGCTGGTATACATCGGGATTATTTGCATATTAAATATGGCGGCGATGACAAACTTTTTGTTCCAACAGATCAAGTTAATTTATTACAAAAATATATAGGCTCTGAAGGCGATGTGCCAAGACTTCATCGTATGGGGGGGAATGAATGGAACAAAGCCAAGGCTAAAGCCAGAGCTTCCGTAGAAGATATTGCGAAAGAACTCATCCAGATTTATGCTGTACGGCAGGTGGACAATGGGTATCCATTTTCGGTTGATACGACATGGCAGCAAGCGTTTGAAGAGGCATTTCCTTATGAGGAAACGCCAGATCAGCTTACGGCTGTTGAAGAGATTAAAAAAGATATGGAGAAGCCACGTCCGATGGATCGATTGCTCTGCGGTGATGTTGGCTTTGGTAAGACCGAAGTGGCAATTCGGGCTGCCTTTAAAGCAGTTATGGATGGAAAACAGGTAGCGGTGCTGGTGCCAACCACTGTATTAGCACAGCAGCATTATCAAACATTTAGTACACGGTTTGAAGGTTTTGGACCAGTGGTAGACGTGGTTTGCCGTTTTCGCAGCCAAAAAGAACAGAAAAGCACCTGTAACAGGGTGGCAACAGGACAAGTCGACATTTTGATTGGTACACATAGTATATTGAATGATAAACATGTTAAATTTAAAAATTTAGGGCTGCTGATTGTTGACGAAGAGCAACGGTTTGGTGTAACCCAAAAAGAAAAAATTAAAAAAATAAGTAAGAACATCGATGTCCTTACACTGAGTGCAACCCCTATTCCGCGTACGCTGCATATGTCACTGGTTGGGGCTCGAGATATGAGTATTATCGAAACACCGCCAGAAGAGCGTTTCCCGGTGCAGACTTATGTGGTGGAAAATAACGATGCCATCATTCGTGATGCCATCAAACGTGAAGTAAAACGTGGCGGTCAAGTGTATTTTGTTTATAATCGTGTTGAAACCATTGATAAAATGAGGGCTCATTTAGCGGATATGCTGCCGGATATCAAAATTCAAACTGCCCATGGGCAAATGCCGGAAGAAATATTGGAGCAAGTGATGCTTGATTTTTATGAAGGCGAATATGATATGCTGGTGGCGACGAGCATTATTGAAAATGGTCTGGATGTAGCCAATGCTAATACAATCATAATTTATGATGCCGATCGCTTTGGTTTATCACAGCTCTATCAGATGCGTGGACGTGTTGGCCGGTCCAATCAGCTAGCTTTTGCTTATTTTATTTATCAGGCCGATAAAGTTTTGACGGAAGTGGCCGAAAAAAGATTGCAGGCGATTAAGGAGTTTGCGGAACTGGGGGCGGGTTTTAAAATTGCGATGCGTGATTTGGAGATTCGTGGTGCCGGTAATCTTTTAGGCTCACAGCAGCATGGGCATATTGCGAGTGTTGGTTTTGAAATGTATTGCCGTCTACTAGAAGAGGCTGTTGAAGCATTAAAAACTGGTAAAACACCCGTAGAAAAAGTCGATCCGGTTCTTGAAATTAAAGTAGAAGCTTATATTGATGGTGATTATATTACGGATGCAATGCACAAAATTGAAATTTATCAGCGTATTGCTGCAATTCGTACGAATGAAGATATCAGGGCCTTGCTCGATGAATTAATTGACCGCTTTGGTGATCCGTTACCATCTGTTTTGAATTTGTTGTCGGTAGCACGTATCAAAAACTATGCGAGAAATTTAGGAGTCAAGTCGATTGTCGAAAAACCAATGTTTTTGGAAATCCTATTTAGTGAGCAGCCAAATTTGGAAATTGAAAATGTACTCCAGCTTAAAACGCTGCTGGGCGGACAAATTAAGTTTATTCCAGGACCGCCGGGAATCATTCGATTTCAGTTGACGCCGTTGAATCGGAAAAAAATACTGAATTACAGTACGCGTATTCTAATGACATTAGCTGGTGAGAAAATAAAAAATCAGACCAATTCATTTTAGCTAAAAGGGGGATTTTTTTTGGGGGAAATAACAATTGTCGGGTTAGGACCGGGTGAGTTTGGTTTTATAACCTTGGATACATGGGATAAAATAAAGCAGGCAGCGACGCTGCTTTTGCGAACGGCGAAACATCCAACGGTTGCTGAGATAAAAAAACGGGAGATTGTATTTGAGTCGTATGATACTGTTTATACTGAAAAGGAGACGTTTGAGGAAGTTTATCAATCAATTGCCGCGAATGTTGTTGAACGGGCGCAGAAGGGTGAGGATATCGTTTATGCCGTTCCTGGCAGCCCACTGGTGGCTGAAAGAACGGTGGTGCTCATTCGAGACTTAGCGGTTGAACGGCAGGTGAAGCTTACTATTTTACCTGGTATGAGCTTTGTTGAGGTGCTTTATGTAAAGCTTGGAGTTGATCCGATTGATGGTTTGACAATTATTGATAGTGTTGATTTAGAAACATTGCCACCGGATTTGGCGACAGCACTTGTTATAACACAAGTATACAATCAACAAGTTGCATCCGATACGAAACTGAGCTTAATGGAAACATATCCGGATGATTATGAAATCACTTTAGTGCGTAATTTGGGTTTGCCGGATGAAGTAATATATACACTGCCGCTTTATGAACTGGATCGTCAAGCTGGAATTGATCATTTGACGAGTGTGTATATTCCAGCGTGTGAAGCGAAACAAAAACGCTTTGAAATGAAGCCGCTTACAGATATCATGAAAATTTTACGCTCACCGGGTGGCTGTCCGTGGGATATCGAACAAAACCATCAATCTTTACGGCGTAATATTATTGAAGAAGTTTATGAAGTGATTGAAGCCATTGACTTGGAAAATCCAAAACTGCTTTGTGAAGAACTTGGTGATCTACTCTTGCAAATTGTGTTTCATGCCCGGATGGCTGAAGAGGCGGGGTCTTTTTCAATGCAGGACGTTATCGATGGTATAACGGAAAAACTAATTCGACGCCATCCGCATGTTTTTGGTGATATTACGGTCAAGGATGCGGGAGAAGTCGTTTTAAATTGGGATGCGATCAAAAAGATAGAAAAAGCAGCGGAAAGAAAATCAGTACTTGATGGCGTGCCGAAAGATTTACCGTCACTCATGCGAGCCTACAAACTTCAACATAAAGCCGCGAAAGTTGGTTTTGACTGGGCCGATATCGGACCAGTTTGGGATAAGGTGACGGAAGAGCTTGCTGAATTAAAAGAAGCTGTTTCAGAGAAAAATAAAAAACATATAGAAGAGGAATTGGGTGATCTTTTATTTTCAATCGTCAATGTATCCCGTTTTCTCAAGGTAGATGCAGAAGTTGCATTAACAGGAGCCAATTATAAGTTTTTAACCCGTTTTTTATATATTGAAGAGCAAGTAAAGGCAAAAAGCCTGAAATGGGAAAATGTAGACATAAATCGCTTAAATGTCCTCTGGAACGAGGCAAAAGCACTAAATTCATAAAATTTAACATTTTTTTTAAGAAAGTTATTGAAATAAAAAGGAATCACAGGATTTATCGCGAATTAAGCTAAACGTAATCATTTCAAAGGGGGCTATATTCGTGAATAAAACCGAATTAGTGGCTAGCGTTGCAGATAAAGCTGGCTTAACAAAAAAAGATGCAGAAAAAGCAGTCAATGCATTATTTGCCAGCGTTGAAGAAGCACTTGTTGCAAGTGACAAAGTCCAAGTGATTGGCTTTGGTACTTTCGAAGTGAAAGAACGTGATGCAAGAAAAGGCCGCAATCCACAAACGGGTGCGGAAATTACGATTCCTGCTTCTAAGAACCCTGTATTTAAAGCAGGTAAAGCATTAAAAGATTCTGTAAATAAGTAAAAAAACAGGAAACCGGGTTCACAATGAACCCGGTTTTTGTTTTTTATCTGTAGGAGAAGTAGAATGAATATAGAAGAAAAAGCAGTATTGATTACAGGTGGAACTTCGGGAATTGGTTTAGCTGCAGCAAAATTGTTTATCCAAAAGGGAGCTTACGTAATGCTTACCGGACGGTCTAATGAAAAAGCTCAGGCAGCTTTGCAAACTTTGGGCCATTCTAATATGGTTCGATTCATTCAAGGCAATGTTGCACGCCCCGATGAATGCAGACAAATTGTTGAAGCGACGTATCGGGAGTTTGGTCGGATCGATACGTTAATTAATTCAGCGGGAATTTATTTTGAAAAAGCTATTGAATCAATGAACGAAGTGGATTTTGACCAAATAATGGATATTAATATTAAAGGTACATATTTTATGTGTAAATATGCATCTAAGTATATAAAAAAAAGCCCATATGGTGCCATTATTAATGTTTCATCGGACGCTGGAATTAATGGAAATTATTTATGTTCGGCCTATTGTGCCTCGAAAGGGGCCGTTACAGTTTTTACAAAAGCATTGGCTTTAGAACTGGCACCTTATAATGTTCGCGTAAATTGCATTTGTCCGGGAGATATCGATACACCGCTTACACAAGGACAGTTTCAAAATGAATCTACCAAAGCGGAAGATATTAAAATCATGAGTGCACTTTATCCATTAGGGCGAATTGGCAGAGCCAGCGAGGCGGCTGAAGTGATTTACTTTTTGGCGTCGGAAAAAGCGAGTTTTGTTACAGGTGCAGCATGGCTCGTAGATGGTGGGATTACAGCTTGTTAAATAAGGCTTCCAGATGAAGTTCAGAAAAATGTTTTATGCTAAAATCAGAACACAGTGATGATTTGATTTTACAGCATCACAGGAATATGATAGAATGAATGATACATGTATTGCATAAATTGTGGTCAGAGAGAAAGAACGGGCTTGAGATAAATTGCTAAATCAACGTTCGTAAGCTCTATTATGTATTAGGCATGATACGTTGGAGGAACGAGGACACATGTACAAAAAAAAATTTCTTATTGTTACGGCTTCAATTGGTTCAGGACATAACAAAGCGGCAGAGGCCCTTGTCAATGAGATAAAAATAAAACATCCTGACGCTGAGATCCATATGGTAGATTTTATGTCAACGAAAACAGCTTATCTGAATGGTTTTCTCAAAGAAGCGTACTTGAAGATACTTGACTTTGTTCCGGATGTATATGATTTCTTTTATAATTTAACGGCAGGTAAATCAAAAGGAATTTCAGTGAAGAGTCTCTTGGCTCTTACGATGAAAAGTAATATGGAGGCATTAATAAAGCAATATCAAGCTGATGTTGTGATTTGTACACATCCTTTTCCGTGTGCGGCTGCAGCTTATTTAAAAAAAACAAAACAGGTTAATATTATACTCGTTGGCGTTATTACGGATTTTACGATCCACCAGCTTTGGGTATATAACGAAGTTGATTTGTATTTTGTCGCGAACCGAAAAATACGGGAAGCACTTGCGAAACGTGATGTAGCTTTAGACAAGATTCATGATACGGGGATACCAATTGATTTGTCGTTTGGGGTTCAGTATGATAAAGAAGAGCTTCTGCGAAAATTTAATCTGAAATCGGATCTTCCGGTGATTTTAATAATGGGTGGCGGATTAGGTTTGGGTGGTGTAAAATTTGCCTTGAATCATTTGGAAACATTAAAAAAATCAATTCAAATTCTGGTAGTAGCCGGAGTTAACTCCGATTTGTGGTCTGATTTAAAAGAAATAGCTAAAAATTCGAAACATATAGTTGAAGTTTGGGGATTTTCGAATAATGTGAAAGAACTTATGGCCGTTTCAACTTTTATTATTAGTAAACCGGGAGCACTTACGATTAGTGAAGCACTAGCGATGGAATTGCCGATGCTTTTGCATGAGCCAATTCCAGGGCAGGAAAAAGAAAATGCTGCCTATGTTGAGAGCATTGGTGCGGCAATTTGGATAAAAGATAATCAAAAATTGACTGAAATTGTTGAATCTGTCTTATATGATTCCGCGAAGCTTTTAAAGATGAAGGTCAAGGCCAGAGAGTATAAAAGACCTGATGCAGCAAGGGATATTGTACTTGTTCTTGATGAATACCTACGCATGTCTTTTGAACATACAGTGATTGGTCTTTAGTTAAGAAGAAGTACTTGTTAAAAGTACTTTCTTTTTTTTCAGAGTACAAGAAGTAGTCGTTTTATGATATGCTGAATGTAGTAGAAAATTTAAAGGAGAACTGGTGGTGCTGATGGAACCGACAAAATTGAATGTTGACAGGCAAGGTATTCCCCGCTGTCCACAATGTGATCATCCGCTGCAACTGATTGAAGGTGAGCCAATAAAAATTGTGGAAGGCAAAGTATATTTTGAAAATACGGAAGCACATTATGCGTGTGAAACTTGCCAATTGTTATATCGCCGGATTTTGAGTACAGAGTATTATGGACACTTTTTCATGTCGGAATCGCCGGCACAAGCAGTCCCTAAAAAAACGGTGGCAATTGGTGATTTGAAGCCAATGCAGCTAAAGCGAGATTTGAATGGGCTATGTAATTGTCCACGGTGTGGTGCTGTAATGCGTTTTATTGAAAGCCAGCCGGTCCGGATTGTTGATGGTAAATTAAATATGGATGATGTACTTGAACATTATGAATGTGATAGCTGCCATTCTGTCTATAGAAAAATAGTTAATACAACATATTATCAATGGAATGAAAAATAATGAAGCGATGCTTACGAAACAAGTTTGCTTAGGCAAATCAACACAGAACCTTGCATATTGCGCAAAATACTTGTATTATATAACTACAGCAAGGTTTGACTGTACTATAATTATGGTGCAGCGTTAAAGGTGGTGGCATTATGCAAAAACGAAAACTCAATTGGTTTTTTTTATTGATCCTACTAATCGTAGGGGGTTTTTCTTATTCTGCCATCCAACAGCAGATGCATGCCAATGAAATAGTCCAGGAGAAAAAAGCGGCTGAGGTACGCTTAATGACAGCACAGCAATTAAATAATGACCTTATGCAGGAAAAAGTGAATTTAGAACAGAGCACTTGTATTGAGAAGATTGCTCGTGAAGAGTTGGGCATGGTCAAACCTGGAGAAATGCCATATATTTCTTCGGCACAGAAGTAGGTAAATTTCTTGACACGCTTTAATGTACAAGGGTATAATAGCGATGTAATGTAAATTATAAGGAGGAAGTACAATTAGTATGTCCATCGAAATTGGCAGTGTAGTAGAAGGCGTTGTAACCGGAATCACGAATTTTGGTGCATTTGTAGAGTTATCTGGCGGTAAAGTCGGTCTTATTCATATTTCGGAAGTTGCAGATGTATACGTCCGTGATGTAAAGGATTTTCTTAAAGAACAAGATACAGTTAAAGTTAAAGTTTTAACAATTGACGAACGTGGTAAAATTGGCTTGTCAATTAAACAATTACAAGAAAAAAAGCCTATTGAACAATCGGTGAATGCACAGGTAAGTGCGCCATCAAGTTATAAGCCGGTGCCAAGAAGAGCTCCAGCGAATGATTTTAGAAGACCTAGTCGTTTTAATGCGCCTTCTTTTGAAGATAAGTTAACAAAATTTTTAAAAGACAGTGATGAAAGACTTACTGATTTACGGAAGAATACGGATTCAAAACGTGGCGGCCGTGGTGGCGGATCACGCAGATCTGAATAACTAATGTTCGAAAGCACTCTGTGAAGGAGTGCTTTTTTGTGCATTTCGCTTTGACAAAGAGATAGGATTGATGAGATGTGTTAGAAAAAGTAAAAAAATGGTGTGAAAGAGAAGAACTTTTTCAGACGGGCGATGCGATTTTAATTGCTTGTTCCGGGGGACCAGATTCCCTTGCTTTAGCCAATTTGTTTTTGGATCTTCGAAAAACATATGAATTAAGAATTAGTGTAGGACACGTAGACCATATGTTTCGAGGTGCAGAATCTAAAGCCGATGCTGATTTTGTTAGAACTTTCTGTAAACATAATGATTTGCCATTTTATTTGAAAACAGTGGATGTCCCAGCTTTTGCTAAAGAAAAAGCTTTGTCAGCGGAGGAAGCCGCACGAATGGTTCGATACGACTTTTTGCGAGATTTGGCTGTGAAACTTGGCGGAGCATTGATTGCGACAGCACATCATCGTGATGACCAGGCCGAAACGATACTGCTGCATTTATTCCGTGGTGCAGGAAGTCAAGGTATAGCTGGAATTCGTCCTAAGTCCTGTGGTATAATAAGACCATTCTTGTCTGTTACGCGGCAAGAAATTGAACGATATTGTAAAGAAGAAAATCTTACCCCGCGAATTGATGCAACAAATAGTGAAACAGAATATTTGCGTAATAAGATTCGCCTGGAACTTATGCCAGTGCTAAAAAAAACATATAATCCGGTTATGCCAGCGGCACTTTGCCGCAGTGCTGAACTGATTGGCGATGAACATGATTTTATTAATGAATCAGCAAAAATGCTCTGGAAAGATATCGTTCGTGAAACAGATGGAAAACTTGTTATCAATCGCAGTCGGTTACAGGGGCTGCATATTGCTTTGCAACGTGAATTATGCCGTTTAGCGGTTATGAAGGCAGCTGGCGATTTGGAAGGCTTGGGATTTTTGCATATTGAGCAGATGATAGCATTTGCCAAAGCAGGGAAAACAGGTACAATTCTTGAATTACCTAAGCAGTTTGTATTCGTCTGTGATTATGAAACCGTGAAGCTTTGTCATAGAAGTGCTTTGGAACAGCCACTTAAAAGAGAAGTCTTTCAAGTCCTGCGTGTTCCAGGTTTTACCCCGGTACCATTATTGCAGCTTACGGTGCAGGTCGAGCAAATCAATGAATATGTTAAACCAAATGGTTTTGATAATATTGTCTGTGATATGGATCGACTAAACGGCGAACTGTTTCTAAGGTTAAGACAACCTGGTGATCGATTTCAGCCTAGTGGAATGAATGGATTTAAGAAATTGAAAGATTTTTTTATTGATAATAAGGTTGCACGTGTAGAACGTGATCGAATACCATTATTTTGTGATCAAAATACAATTTTTTGGGTTGGCGGGTTACGTCAAAATCAAACAAGTCAAATTTCGGGGCAGACCAAACATTTTTTACGATTTACTATATTAAAAGATATATAATCAGCAAAGGAGTTACTTTTTATTATGATGAACGATATTGAAAAAATAGTATATACAAAGGAGGAATTGGCGGCATGTGTAAAACGGCTGGGTCAGCAGATCAGTAAGGATTATGCTGGTAAAGAAATTTTCGCTGTGGGAATTTTAAAAGGAGCGGTCATTTTCTTTGCGGATTTGGTTCGTGCAATTGATGTACCAGTTCAACTTGATTTTATGGCGGCGTCAAGTTATGGAGATAGTACGCAGACAAGTGGAACTGTTAAAATTTTAAAAGATTTAGATTTTAGTGTAGAAGGAAAACACGTCTTGATTATTGAAGACATTATTGATTCAGGTTTAACACTCAACTATCTGTTGAAAAATTTTAAAGAACGAAAACCTGCCAGCGTGAAACTTTGCGCACTGTTAGATAAACCGGAACGCCGTAAGGTAGAAGTCAAGATCGATTATTCTGGTTTTACTGTACCAGATGATTTTTTAGTTGGCTATGGTCTGGATTATGCAGAAAAATATCGCAATTTACCATGTATTGGGATTTTAAAAAAAGAAATCTATTCTTAAGCGAGAGTAGCTTTACAAAAAAAGAAGAATTTTGTAGAGCTGATCAGTTTGATTGTTAAATGCTTTAATTAATGATATAATAATTTTCTATGGAGCCCTGTTTGACTGTGTGCTCCGCCGAGAGGGAGGGCGACCGATTGAATAAGTTTTTACGAAATGTAGGCTTCTATTTATTGATTATTTTAATCGCAATATCGATTATTGATTATTTTTCAACGAGAAGCACTACAAAACAGGAAATAAACTATACAGAGTTTTTACATCAGGTCGATGCAAAAACAGTAGCCAAAGTAACGATCGTCGATAATGTAATTAAGGGAACATTAAGCGATGGAACCGAATTTACAACAATTACGCCGAATACGCCAAACAATGATCCAAATTTGGTGAAATATCTGCAAGATAGAGGCGTGGATATGAAAGCGGAAAAAACACCAGAACCACCTTGGTGGACAACCGTATTCTCTTCTATTTTACCAATGCTGCTTTTAATTGGTGTATGGTTTTTTATCATGCAGCAAACACAAGGCGGTGGCAATCGTGTGATGTCATTTGGTAAGAGCCGTGCTAAGATGAGCGGTGGCGATAAACTGAAAATAACCTTCAACGATGTTGCTGGTGCTGATGAAGCAAAACAGGAACTCGAAGAAGTCGTGGAATTTTTGAAACATCCTAAAAAGTTCAATGATTTGGGAGCTCGTATTCCAAAAGGCGTTCTTTTGTTTGGTCCTCCGGGGACTGGTAAAACTTTGCTTGCTAAAGCTGTTGCGGGTGAAGCGGGGGTACCTTTCTTTACAATCAGTGGATCGGATTTTGTGGAAATGTTTGTTGGTGTAGGAGCATCGCGTGTTCGTGATTTGTTTGAACAAGCAAAGAAAAATGCACCATGTATTGTTTTTATTGATGAAATTGATGCTGTAGGTCGCCAGCGTGGTGCTGGTGTTGGTGGTGGTCATGATGAACGTGAACAGACACTGAATCAGTTATTGGTTGAAATGGATGGGTTTGCTGCCAATGAAGGCATTATCATTATTGCTGCAACCAATCGTCCAGACATTTTAGATCCAGCATTATTGCGTCCAGGTCGTTTTGATCGTCAGATTGTTGTTGATAAACCAGACGTAAGAGGTCGTATGGCAATTTTGAAAGTTCACACGAAAGGTAAACCGGTTGATGCGGATGCGGATTTAGATGTGTTAGCACGTCGGACGCCAGGATTTACAGGGGCTGACTTAAGTAACCTTGTTAATGAAGCGGCACTGCTATCGGCTCGTCGTAATAAAAAAAGTATTGCAATGCCTGAACTAGAGGAATCCATTGAACGTGTTATGGCTGGTCCAGAGCGTAAATCAAGAGTTATGAGCGATCGTGAAAAACGTTTAACAGCCTATCATGAAGGCGGTCATACTTTAGTGGGGCTTTTATTGCCGAATTCAGATCCGGTCCATAAGGTAACGATTATTCCGCGTGGTCGTGCTGGTGGTTATACTTTGATGCTGCCAAAAGAAGATCGTTCTTATGCAACGCGTAGTGAGTTGATTGATCAACTTAAGACACTTCTTGGTGGTCGTGTGGCGGAAGAGGTCATACTGAAGGAAATTAGTACGGGTGCACAAAATGATATTCAAAGGGCATCACAACTTGTTAGAAGTATGATTACACAATATGGTATGAGTGATGCATTGGGTCCAATTGCTTTTGGTGAAAGCCAGGATCATCAAGTCTTTTTAGGCCGTGATTTCAACCATCAGAGAAATTATAGTGAAGAAGTTGCTTGTGATATTGATAAGGAAGTTCGCCGCTATATTGAAGATGCCTATGAAGAATGCCGCAAACTTCTGGTTGAGAATGTCGATAAGCTGCATTTGATTGCGGGAGCGCTTCTCGAACGAGAATCACTTAAGGCATCGGAACTTAAAGAGCTCATGACAAATGGAGTTATCGCGGATAAACCGAAGGTCAGCGAAGATGATTCTTCGAATACTCCAGCTCCGATTGTACCAGAGATTAAAGCCACTCCTGAAGAAAAAGAAGCTGCTGCGAAAGAAGAAACAGAACCTGAAATAGCAGATCCTGCAAAAGCGAAGCTTGATTTAAATATTACGACCAAAGAAAATGAAACACATTAAGTAAGTGATTTATTTTCGTTGAAAAAAAGAAAGTGCTGAAAAGCACTTTCTTTTTTTGTCGTTAAAGAGTTATACTATTTATATAAATTGTATTTTTATTTTAGGAAAAGAGAGATGAATACAAATGAGTGAAATTCTATTACATTATACGCGTGGCGGCAAGATTGAAGATATACATCGTGGTGATATTGTTGCCGTGGATATAAATGGGAACATTGTTGATTCGGTAGGGGATGCACAGCGAAATATGTTTTGGCGCAGTGCGGCAAAGCCATTTCAAGCTTTGCCTTTTGTACGTCAAGGTGGTTTGGAAAAGTTTGGTATTACACAGAAGGAACTGGCTATTTTAGTGTCATCGCATAGTGGTGAGCCGATGCATGTTGAATTGATTGAGTCAATCTTAGGAAAACTGAAACTTCCGTTGACGGCATTAGAATGTGGGCCAGCCCGGCCGATGAGCAGCAAGGCCGCCAAAGTATTGACGGAAAATCATCAAAAACCAGAACCCGTACACAATCCTTGTTCTGGCAAACATTCTAGTATGCTGGCGCTTTCCCGAATGATCGGGGTTTCTATTGAAGGGTATACAAAACCGGAGCATCCAGTGCAGCAGATTATGCATCAATCGGTAGCGAAAGCTGCAAAAATTCCTGAAGGTGAATTGGAAATTGGTATTGACGGTTGTGGTGTACCTGTTTTTTATTTACCAATTTATAATATGGCTTTAGCCTATGCTCGACTTGCTGTACCACAAAAAGGCCAATGGGGTGAGGATGAGGCGGCGATACGAAAGATACGTGATGCAATGATTGCTTATCCAGAAATCGTCGCAGGAACGGGACGTATAGATCTACTGGTATCCCAAATTACCAAGGGCCGTATCATTGCCAAGATTGGTGCCGATGCTGTGTATTGTTTGGCATCTGTTGAAGCAGGGATTGGTATTACCTTTAAAATTGAAGATGGCAGTTATCGGGCAATTAATCCAGCGGTGATTGGTATTTTAAAACGTTTAGATTTGATTACAAAGGCAGAACATGAACAATTGTTAGAACAATTCCCGCCAGTTTTGCGAAATCATCGTGGTGATCAAATTGGTGTTATTGAAACAGTTTTTTAAAGTATAAAAAACAGGGTATCCCCAGTTTGGAGATACCCTGTTTTTTGTGTTAAAATATTTGGCGTTATTCTGCTTCAGTCGGTGTAGTGTCTTCTTGCATCGCTGGAGCTGCTTCGTGGTTTCCCATACCGCGATGCATACCGGGGCTTTTTGGCATTTTGCTTTTTAAATCAGTCATGCATTGGTTAAAGGTTGCTTCATCAATGCCCAATGAGGTGGCGACATCTTTCCAAGTGTTATTGATCTTTTTCATGTTAAGAACAGTTGAAATGGTTTTTGAAGATTGTTTTGATAAAACAGAAGCCATCACGATATCATTTGGTTGGTATCCGTCTTTTAAAAGACCGTTAACTGTGCTTTCATCAATTTGCAGCATGGTTGACATTTGTTTGCTCATAAATCCTTGTGCAGCTTGTTGAAGTTGTTCATTTGTTATGGAAAATGAATCCATAACATCTTTCCAACTATTTGTTGCTGTTTTTGCATTCATGACCTCGGTGAAGGATTTGTTGCCAGCCGAAGCAATTAATGCGGCCTGATGAAAATCGCGCATTGTATAACCCTTGGCTTGATAATCAAGCAGGACTTTTTTATCTACATTAAAAGTTGTCGCAAACTGTTGCGCCATTTCATCCGTCATGACTTTTGGCGTTGCTTTATGCTCACGATGCATCTGTCCTTGATCTTGTTGCGTGGTATCAGCTGTTGCGGCAAATGCAGTTTGGTTTAAATAGGTTGTACCAATACCTGTAATGGCAAAAGCACCGGTGAGAGCAAGGATGAGAGTTTTCTTTTTATTGCTTTTTGATAGTAAATTCATAAAATAGCCTCCAAATTTGTTTTACTTCTCAAGGAAGAACTGTTCTTTAATATAGTATATACTTTTTAAATGACAAGATCATGACAAGAAATTAAAACGTTTTGGGGAATATTACTTTAAAAATGGTTTTTTCATTGGGAATACTGGAAACAGAAATGCTGCCATGCATTCCTTCGACGAGTTTTTTCGTAATCGCCAGTCCAAGACCGGTACCGCCTTTGTTGCGAGATCGAGCTTTATCGACACGATAAAAACGATCCCAAAGATAAGGCAGATCTTTTTGGGGGATACCTTCGCCTGAATCCGTAACGGATAGAATGAAGCTTGTTTTATCACGTTCAAATTGAATGAAAATTTTATTTCCGTCGGGGGAATGTCGCAATGCATTACTAATTAAGTTGCTGAGAATTTGTTCGATTCTCAGTGGATCTGTTTTTACAAATACAAGTTTTGGCGATACAGAAAAAATTAGCTGCTGATTTTTTTCGGCAGACATTGGCTGGAATTTCCCTTTTTGTTTTTCGATAAACTCGCCAAGGTTTAAATTTTGATATTGAAAATGCGTTTGGCCAGATTCAATTCTGGCCAGATTTAATAATTCACTGATTAAAGAATTCATCTGATGACATTCATCAAGTGTCGTTTTTAGATAACAGGCTTGTTTCGTTTTTTCTGTGACAACACCGTCTAAAAGACTTTCAGTTACAGCCTGAATGGTAGCGAGCGGTGTTTTTAATTCATGTGTAATATCGGAAAAAAATTCTTGCCGTTCTTGTTCAATGCGCTCTAGCGCAGCAGCCATTTCATTAAAGGTGAAACCAAGCCTGCCAATCTCGTCTTGTCCGATGGCAGTTGTACGACTTTTATAGTTTCCCGCTGTAAACTTTTCTGCAGCATGACTGATGTTACTAATTGGTTTTGTCAGATTGCGCGATAAGATGAAGGCAAAGATTCCCGCAAGCAGAATTGAACCTAAGATTGTATAGAGCAGAAGTTGTTCAATGGCCGCAGAAGTTTTTGCTATACCGGTGATGGGGGTATGGATCATGAGAACGATGGAAGGGTTTTGTGGAAAGGGGATTGATACAACGATGGCTGGATCATCATCATCATTGGCACTGTAGAGGCGCGAGGTTACTTCACCATTGAATAAGTTTTCGGCTGGATCATTTTGTACTTGCATATGATGCTGCCAGATTTTTGGTGCTTTACCAGAACGGGTATGATTTTCCTGATCAATGATCCACATGGTTGTACCAGAAAAATCACTTAAATTTTCTAAAAGTGAGGGAGAATATAATTGGTCTTGTGTTACAGCATTCAAGAAGCGTGTGGTCGATATACCGACACGAATCAGTTCCGCTTTTTTTGCCTCGACCAAATAATTTGTGACTAAATGCGATAAAGAAATGCCAATGCTGGCAGTCAGTAAGACCAGTACAACAATATGAGATGTCAATATTTTACCAAAAAGTGATCGAATCATTTGTTTATAACCTCAAACCGATATCCGAAGCCTCGTATAGTATGGATATATGTCAAATCAGCAGATATAAGGCTTTGGCGCAGCCTTTTAATTGTTGCATCAACGGTTCGGTCATCTCCATCAAAATCATATCCCCAAACATTGGTTAAGAGCTGTTCACGAGAAAATGTTTGTTTCGGATGCCGCATAAAAAAAGACAATAGTTCAAATTCTTTTGGCGGCAGCGTCAATTCAGTTTGACCAATCATTATTGATTTTTTAATATCATTTATCATAAGTTCACCTGCTTTGCATAGATGGACATCATCTTCCATCATACCGCTGCGCCTTAGAACGGCTTTTACACGAGCTACGACCTCACGAGGACTGAATGGTTTTGTAATATAGTCATCTGCACCCAAGGCAAACCCAGCAATTTTATCAGGTTCGGCGCATTTTGCTGTTAAAAAAATGCGTGGAACACTACGGGTAATCGATTCACATAGTTCAAATCCATTTATTTTTGGCAGCATGATATCTAAAATAAGCAAGTCAGGGCGATGCGTGGTTTCAATTTGCATGGCTTCATCACCATCGGCAGCTGTGTAGACGGTGAATCCCTCTTTTTCTAGATACAGGGCAACGATTTCGCGAATTGTTGGTTCATCATCGGCGACGAGTATTTTCATTAAAGCACCTCCATATATACTTACTAGTATATACGATATTCCTTAGAAATAAATAAGAAATATTCACTTTTTGTATGTTTGGTTTGCCTAAGATAAAAGTGACAGAGATAAAATTTTTCAGACTTGATTATATGTGCTTGATACGCTATTATTAGGAGGGGTTTTAACCTGTTAGGATAGAAAGAGAAATGAAGGAGATAATTAAATGCGTTCCAATATATTGGATATACTGCGACAGGCAAACGGGACTTATGTTTCTGGTGAAGACATTGCTAGGACAATGAATGTATCAAGAACAGCTGTTTGGAAACATATCCGTGAATTAAAACAGGCGGGTTATGCGATTGACAGTCATTCGCGCAGTGGATATTGTTTGATGGAAACGCCAGATTTGCTTTTGCCGAATGAAATACAAAATGGACGAAAAACGAAAGTCCTAGGTAAGGACATTCAATATTATAAGGAAGTCATATCAACCAATAATCAAGCGAAGCTTGCAGCCCAGCAAGATGCAGGTGAAGGCACAATCATAGTTAGTGAAGCACAGACTAGTGGGCGTGGCCGGTTAGCACGCGGCTGGTATTCACCAGCGGAAAAAGGAATTTGGTTTTCGGTGATATTGAGGCCTCATTTTTTACCTCAAGAAGCACCAAAATGTACATTATTGGCAGCTGTGGCTATTGTTAAGGCTATTGAAACAATAACAGAAATTCAGGTTGGCATTAAATGGCCGAATGATATTCTCTATAATAAACTGAAACTTGTTGGCATTTTAACGGAGATGAATGCTGAAATGGATTGTATCAATTATATTATAATTGGTATGGGTATCAATGTGAACATTCAAAAAAATGAATTCCCCTTAGAACTACAACACATTGCAACGTCGTTGGCTATTATAAAAGGTAAGAAAATATCGAGAGTTCAGTTGCTTAACGAAATTTTATTTCAAATTGAAACTTTATATAATATAGCGCAAACCGAAGGGTTTGCTAAAATATTGGAAGAATGGAAAAAATATTCCGTTACGCTGGGAAAGACTGTAGATGTTATTGGTATCAACGATACTTTCGCGGGACTTGCGATGGATATTGATGAAGATGGAGCCTTGCTGGTAAAAACAAAAGCAGGCATTAAAAGAGTCTTGGCGGGAGATGTGTCTATTCGAGCCAAAGGGTAATGTAAACTGAATCGTCGAAAACATGATCGATTTCATTGGAGGAAAAATAATCATGCTATTAGTCTTTGATATTGGGAACAGTAATATTGTTTTAGGTACATATGAAGGAAAAAAATTATTAAAGCATTGGCGTATATCGACTGATCGGCAAAAAACCGGTGATGAATATGGTATGCTTATTAATAATTTATTTATGTTTCAAGGGATACATATGAAAGACATTGATGCAATCATCATATCTTCGGTTGTTCCACCACTTGTTGTGCCACTCGTGAAGATGTGTGAACGTTATTTTAAAATTAAACCACTCGTAGTAGGTCCTGGTATTAAAACGGGCATCCGCTTGAAATATGAAAATCCACGTGAAATTGGTGCGGATCGTATTGTCAATACCGTAGGTGCGTATGAGCAATATGGAGGCCCGCTGATTGTTATTGATATTGGTACGGCTACGACTTTTGATGTTGTGGATGAAAATGGCGATTATCTTGGTGGGGCGATTGCACCAGGGATTGGGATTTCTACGGAGGCACTTTTTCAAAGGGCGGCTAAATTACCGCGTATTGAACTTGTTACACCCAAAAATGTTATTTGCCGTAATACAGTAACCAGTATGCAGGCGGGAATTATTTTTGGGTTTGTAGGACAAATCGATGGAATTGTTTGCCGGATGAAAGCAGAATTGGGTAAAGATGTAAAAGTTGTAGCAACTGGCGGTCTGGCAAAAATGATTGCTAAGGAATCACAGACTATCGATACCAATGATTACTTTTTAACGTTGACCGGGCTCAGAGTTTTATATGAGCGCAATATGTAGTAAATAAAGGCGCGAATTTTGATTCGCGTCACTTTTTTTAAG
Source organism: Propionispira raffinosivorans DSM 20765 (assembly GCF_000381065.1). GTDB lineage: Bacteria > Bacillota > Negativicutes > Selenomonadales > Selenomonadaceae > Propionispira > Propionispira raffinosivorans. The sequence goes on from NZ_KB905862.1 coordinate 60,793, forward strand.
GAGGTTCAACATACAAGTGAAAATAGGGAACATAGAAATAAAAAATCCATTAATTTTGGCGCCGATGGCTGGCGTTACGGATATGGCCTACCGTATTTTGGCAACGGAACTTGGTTGTGGACTGGTATATTCGGAAATGGTAAGTGACCAAGGGATCAATTATCGAAATCCCCATACTTTGGAAATGCTGAAAACAAACTCAGGAGAACATCCGCTTACGTTGCAGCTTTTTAGTGCTGATCCGAAGCGGCTTGCTGAAGCAGCAAAATATGTAGAAAGCCTTGGCTGTGCCGATATTATTGATATTAATATGGGCTGCCCCGCACCTAAGATTGTTAAAAACAAAGAGGGCTCGGCGCTGATGTGCGATCCAAAACTCGCATTTTCCATAATGAAGGCGGTGCGTCAAGCCGTGAAGATACCGGTTACGGTTAAAATGCGCAAAGGCTGGGATGCTGAGCATGTTAATGTCGTTTCGATGGCAAAACTTGCTGAGGAAGCGGGAATGGATGCGATTGCTGTACACGGGAGGACACGCGAAGAATTTTATCGTGGTGCGGCAGACTGGAACATCATTGCTGAAGTGAAACAGGCCGTAAAAATTCCCGTTATTGGTAATGGTGATGTTCGCACTGGACAAGATGCAAAGAAAATTTTTGCGCAAACACAATGTGATGCGGTTATGATTGGGCGGGCAGCGCAAGGGAATCCATGGATTTTTCGAAAAATAAATCATTTTCTGCAAACCGGGCAAGAATTGCCAGACCCGACGATGCAAGAACGGATGAATTTAATTTTGCGCCATTTAGATATGCTGATTGAAAATAAAGGGGAGTATATTGGTCCACGAGAAATGCGTAAACATGCAACCTGGTACACAAAAGGTTTGCCACATTCAGCTGAATTGCGTAACTTGTTTAATCAAGCGGAAAATCGGGAGGAGTTTACGGTAATTTTGAAGAAACTTTTATTATTTAATGAATCCGTAGAAAAAATTGACAAAGAGAAGAAAACAACATATAATATTTAATAATCATTAAACTGTATTACGTGGAGGTGTCAAGTTATAACTTGGCACTTATTTATATTGTCTTAATGATATTTGAGAGTCGATGATTGAAAATTGAAAGTTAGGGTCAAGATGGACTGTAATATGCTTCATTTTCAACGTTTCACTTTCAATTTTCAATTAAATATAAAGGGGCGCATGTAAAATGGCTGAAAAGCAAGTAATGCTGACCGAAGCAGGTTTAAAAAAACTTGAAGAAAAACTTGAAAAATTAAAGAGTGTACGTAGAATAGAAGTAGCAGAACGTATTAAACAAGCAATTGATTTTGGTGATATCAGTGAAAACTCGGAATATGAAGATGCAAAAAATGAACAGGCTTTTATTGAAGGCGAAATTCTTACTTTAGAAAAAATGCTTCGTAATAGTCAGATCATTGAAGATGATAAATCAAATAAAGGTATAGTAGCTTTGGGAAATACGGTTGTTATTAAAGATTTAGAGTTTAATGAAGATCAAGTGTATACGATTGTTGGCTCGGCTGAAGCTGATCCGAAAGACTTGAAAATATCGAACGAGTCCCCAGTTGGTCAAGCTATTATTGGTAAAAAAATTGGTGATACAATCGAAGTCCATGTACCAGCGGGCGTATTACAGTATCAGATTGTCGAAATTAGAGCGTAAGTTTATGATAGGAGATTATAGATAATGGCAGAAGAAAAAGAACAGCAACTGCAAAGTGAAGATATAAATGAAATGATGAAATTTCGTCGCGAGAAAATGGCGGCTTTTATCGAAAAAGGAATCGAACCATTTGGTCGACGCTTTTCAGCGACCCATCATGCAAATGAAATTGCTGAAAAATTTGATGAATTAGAAGAAAAATCAGTAAAAGTTGCAGGACGGCTGATGGCGATTCGTGGTCACGGTAAAGCAAGTTTTACAACACTTATGGATATGAGTGGAAATGTGCAATTGTATTTTCGCCAAGATGTAATTGGTGAAGATGAATATGCGAATTTTAAATTGCTGGATATTGGTGACATTGTCGGTGCTGAGGGAATTGTTTTTAAAACGCATCGTGGTGAAGTCAGCGTCAAAGTAACGAAATTTGAATTGCAAGCGAAATCACTTCGTCCTTTGCCAGAAAAATTTCATGGCTTAAAAGATGTTGAAATGCGCTATCGCCAGAGATATCTTGATTTGATTACGAATCCAGAAGTAAGAAATACATTTATTTCACGCAGTAAAATTGTAAAATCAATTCGCAATTATTTGGATAATCTCGATTTTCTTGAAGTCGAAACACCTGTCATGCATCCGATTGCTGGTGGCGCAGCGGCTCGTCCGTTTGTTACCCATCACAATGCATTGGATATGGACTTGTTTTTACGTATTGCACCAGAACTTTATTTAAAACGACTTATTGTAGGTGGCTTTGAAAAAATTTATGAAGTAGCTCGTGTTTTTAGAAATGAAGGCATTGATGTTCGTCATAATCCAGAATTTACCTTAGTTGAAATTTATCAAGCTTTTGCTGATTATAACGATTTAATGGCCATTACGGAAGGCATTATCGTAAATGCAGTGAAGGAAGTTTTGGGGACTACGGTAATCAATTACCAGGGAACTGAAATTGATTTGAGTAAATTCAAACGCACCAGCATGGTAGATGCAGTTCTTGAAGTGACTGGAAAAGATTTTAGTAAGGCAAAAACAGTTGAAGAAGCACGTGCTATGGCCGATGAAATCGGTGTACCTTATGAAACAAAACACGGAATTGGTGGTATCTTGAATGCAGCTTTTGAAGAAAAAGTTGAAGAAACATTGATACAGCCGACTTTTGTTACAGGACATCCGACTGAAATATCCCCACTTGCAAAACGAAATAAAGAAAATCCAGAAATTACGGATCGATTTGAAATTTTCATTTATGGTCGTGAACTGGCTAATGGTTTTTCAGAATTAAATGATCCAATTGATCAAGAAGGTCGTTTCTTGGATCAGGTAAAACAACGTGAATCAGGTGATGCGGAAGCGCATATGATGGATAAAGATTATGTAACAGCTTTGGAATACGGATTACCGCCAACGGGTGGACTTGGTATAGGCATTGATCGTTTGGTCATGCTTTTAACCGATAGTGTATCAATTCGTGATGTACTTTTATTCCCACATATGCGTCATAAAGCCGAATAGAAATGAAACGCGAACTTACATAGTTCGCGTTTTCTTTTTACATATTTGTAAAATTTTATAAATTTGTATTGACAAATAAAACAAAACACTGTAATATAATATAAGTCGCCAGCAACAAAGCGATGATTCAGCTTGAAGGATAGTTGATCAGAAAATGATTGACAAAAAATCAAGATTGAGATATTATATAGAAGTTGATTTACGAGATCAACGACACGTTCTTTGAAAACTAAACAATGTAGAATAATAAAGATATATGTACACCAACATGTATCAAGCCAGATGTGCGGTTTTCGAACGCTTGCGTTTGAAAACAACAACTAACAATTTCTTTTAACAAAAAAGATAATTTAGATTTTTAAAGAGCCTATCAAGGTTCTCTAATATAATTTATTGGAGAGTTTGATCCTGGCTCAGGACGAACGCTGGCGGCGTGCTTAACACATGCAAGTCGAACGGAACTAAGCTTAACACCGAATCTTTTAAAAGTAGAGATGTTAAGCCGGAATGCGAGTGAATGAAGAAT
>NZ_KB905863.1 GCF_000381065.1 Propionispira raffinosivorans DSM 20765
TTCTTTACGGAGTTTGATCATTTCAGCTTCATCGGGAGAACGGTTATCTTTTTCTTTGAAGGAACCTGATGTTTGATTTTGTTTCACCCATTTATCAAAGGTAGAAGGTGTCAATTCGTACTCGCGAATGATGTCCTGTCGGGGTTTATTATTTAAATATAACTGGACAATTTGGTTTTTGAATTCTTCTGTATAAGTTCTGCGTTCACGTTTGCTCATTGTAAATCTCCTCATCTTATATTGAGTTTAAGTGTACTTGACCTTATTTTATCTGTCCAGTTTAGTGTAACCTATCCAAATACTTATCAGCCGTAGCGGTAAGAGACAAGCAAATGGCAAAGAAGTTTGTCCTAAAAGAATGCTATGAAACGGCCAATGGGGCCGGCTGTGGTGATAATACACCACCCATTGCGGCTTCGGGGCTGGATGTGTTAGATGAACCTCAAATGCTTAATGAGGTATTCGATGAATTCCTCAAGCATTGTGAAAGTATGTTTGATCAATTACCTAAAAAAGAAGACTATGATTGGCTGAAAGCTTATATAGAAACGGAAGTCGATACTAATCAGATCATTCTTAATTTTGTCGTGGATGAGTTGGAGACCTCTGAGATTGATTATGGTGAAAGGCTAATTAGAGCAATGGTAAGGTTGGCAATTGCTAGGCCTGATGAAGTAATACCTGAGTTTATTACCAGGCTGGTATCCGCTTCAGGAAGGCTGCTGCATCGTCTAATGACAGTATTTTACTGTCTTGCTATTGTATCTCCCAAACAACTGGCACCACAACAGCTGGTATTTGTCCAATTTCTTGAGAGGGAGAACTTTTTCTGCCGCCAAACCGTTTTGCGAATTCTGCACTGTGTAGGGAAAGTTTCTCCTCTTGAGGCTTCCGTTGTCAATTCAGTCCAGCGTCTTGAGCAGAATTACTCTGCTGATATGTGTTCATTGTTTTCCCTTCCAGCTTGCCCTACCCCGATATTCAGACAATTTTTAAAACGGAATACTCTATTCGATTTCTCTAAGAAATTAGAGGCGTTAGAAAAAATTCTTGGAATATTTCCAGGGAATCTTGTAGCTGCGATTGAAGAACGACTAACTGCTCAGGGGTGGTCTATAGATGATGAACGAGTTCGAGTTAAAGATGATTGGTATGGTCATGTCCATCCGCAGGGATGGCCTGTTGTCTGGATTACAACTGAATTTCAGGAACTTGCTACAGAAGCTCTTTGGAGTATACTTGATGAATTTGCTATAAAGCAGAAGTTGAGTAAAGAACAGATTAATTGGCTTTGGTGGACAATTCAACCTACTGATCCGGAATACATACTTCATGCTGTATTACCGCGTCCACTAGACATTAAGCCGATAAATGTTCATGACAAAGAAAGGTGGTTCAACGAACTTGGGACTGACAAAGATTTGGAAATTAGAAATACAAGAAAGCAAGGTGGAAGTGACGAGTGGATAACTGTATTTGAGAGGCGGATAATGGCCCAGGACGAAGTATATAACGTACCCTATAAACAGGAAATCTCTTTGAAAGGATTTTTAGTGCCACAGCAGGTATATGGTGGTTATCATCGGTTGAATGAACTTGAATTATGGACCGAGCGAATTCTGCCTGACTCAATGGCTATTACCATTAAGCAGGCACAGACGGAACTAACTGGTAGAGGGCGAAGCGTGTTAAACAATCTTGACGAGCCTATTCCGCTTATCGCTGAGCACGAAAATCCTTTGGCTTTTTTTGGATACTGGAGTGTATGCACTTTGGCATCTTTCATCATAAAGGATTTCAATCTGACATTTGAAGGGTTAGACCTTATCAGAAATGGTGAAGTTGTTGCCAGATATGAAGTTTGGCAAGAAGGTTACCAGGATGAGTGCTATACACGAGATAAATTGTCATTTGGCCTTAGATTGCAAGTACGTCAAGACTTCCTAATTGAGATCTGTCGTCGTTATCACAAATTATTGTGTATTAGTATTAATGAAAAGCGAGAGTATTTCAAGTCTATTCACCGTAGAGAGCCTGATGAAAGACGTTATTCAAGGCGCTACGTACTGTATCATTTGAACTAGGTGTCACTGAAGATCATAAAGTCCATCCTTGATATATCTTATCTTCAGCATTTTTTGCCTTGTCTTTGACTTCAGATTCGTCGTTCCAATGTGCGTCCAAATGGATGTCCTTTTCTTTTGAAATAAGCTTTTTAGCAAGGGTGGAAATATGAGATGAAATTATTTGCTTTTGGTGACTGTGGGCAACCTGCAAAATAGGATGAGAATGTCTTGCTAAATTCTTCTGTGAAGCTGCATTTTTTTGCCTTGATTCATGGGGAGTATAGAGTCGTATAATTTCAGGTGTAGAATCATTCTTGATTGGAATAGGAGCACTTTGGATTTTCCAATTATTGTTGTTCATCATCACCTGAATTTCATGTTTTGGAACGGTTCCACGGCTTATATTGTCGCCAAGCTTTACGGCAGTCACTGTATAGCTATTATCTATATTTTTGGCTGGATTTACCGGGGGCGGAAATTGTTTTAAAAGGGCGTAGGAATTACCCTTATAAACCAAAATTTTTAGCTTAGAAATAGGCTGGATGCCGTCGATTTTACATTTGCAACTTAATGTTGCAGGGAGCTTATCCGTGAAAAGTATGGTATCCATATTTTTTGCGCTAAGTTTTTGAGTTGCTTCAGTGTATTTATCAGCCTGTTTCTTGAGTGAAAGATATTCTACATAAAGCTGGTTGCTCTGGCGCTGATTTTCATCATTTTTCTGCTGTAACGTTTTAAAAATATCATCAATCTTTTCTTTGGCGTCGCCAGCAATAGCGCGGTGATAATCATTGAGCTGTTTACCAAGAAGATTTCTTTCTTCGGTAAGCAGCTTTATTTTTTTGCTGCATTCGGCCAGTTCATGCGTTTTATCAGGAACGCCATAAAGGGAAGTTGCCAGTTCTTTTATACGCTGCAATTCCTTGGCAGATTTTGCATAGGCTTTGCGAGTTTTGTCATACTGGTTGTTGAAGGCTTTATCTTGTGCAGCAAGTCGTAATTGTTGGTCGTTAAGAACCTGTGGTTTTAAGGCTTTGTAGGCAGCTAATTTATCATTTGCTAGTTTTTGGTAATCAGAGGCTGTTTCTTCGAGAGAAGAATATACATCAGCAATGGTAATAATGAACGGTTCTTCCATGATTTCTGCTGCTTCAATTTTAGCTCTTTCTACATCCTGTTCTTTTTGTAGACGCAGATGTTCCTGCTGTATTTGACGGGCAACTTGGCGGAGCAAAGCATCATTGGCAAAAATCATAATGCTTTGCTCTTGGGGAGAAAGCGATGTAATATCTATTTCTTCGGTAGTTTCCGGAAAATCTGATTCGTGATCTGTTTGCTTGATTCGATCCATAATTTTTTGCATAGCAACGGGATTTCGGTAAGCACTGCCAAGGTGTGGAGCAGGGGTTCGGTTGAGAAGTTCTGCTTCCTCATTTTCTTCGGATAAAGCCAGTTCTTCACGCTGGGCATTTAAGGTCTTTTCACTGATACAAGTGGAAAGGCCTTTTTCTTGAAATTTTTCATTGACCATCTCAGCCCAGTGTTTACGCAAATGAAGGGTCATTTCTTTCGTGATGAATTCCCTGGATGAGCGATACCCCTGTGTTGGTTCACCGGTCCGATTTGTCGCATAGTGATTGAAAAATTTATCTGAAGAAAGTGGTCGGTCATTTTCGATGATTTTTTCATTGAACATCAAATGACAGTGAATGTTTCTATGGTCTTTATCAAACGTGGCTGCTTTATCATGAATGGCATAGGAATAGGCATGGTGGTCCTTAATGTCGGTTTCTTTTAAAAGCTGTTCAACAAGCTCCATATTTTCAGCAAGTGTGAATTCTTCCTGCAGGGCAAAACGAAGTTCCCGGTAAGCGCGCCCATCGGGTTTATCACGGTGGGCTTCGGCTTCTTCCCAAAACATTCCTGGATTATCGGCCCAGCTTGGCATATTTCCGTAAGCAGTAAAAGCCAGATCCTCTGCGCGATTTTCCATATGGGTGTATTCGCCTTCACGGAAGATATAGTCGTAATGTGTTTTGGTATTTAACTTGGTACCGTTTTTTCGTGTGCCGTGCGGTGTATTTTCAAAATAGTAATGTGCCATATTGTTCACCATTGACAGCTCCGAATCTTTCGGGGCTGTTTTTTCTTTTTAAAATTTGTAAAATTTTTTCGGTTCGTTTATCCGAAGGAAAACGAAGCACGGCAAAGCCGTCTGCCAGAGGCAGTAATCCGGTCCAGCTGGAGGGTGGCGCAACAAAGCTCGTTAGAGTTTTGTGTAAATGCGCATTATGGGTTTTAGTTCTCATCGTTGATTCAGTTTTCTGCTTATATTATACAATTATTATTTATGTTTGTAAAACAAATATTACCTGTATTAAGGTTATTATAATAGTAAAATACCTTTAATATCGATGTATTTATAAAAATATTATTATTTACTTTTTATTAAAATAGTGATAATATTTATCGTAAAGGAGGTGGAATATATATGGAACCGCAAACCAAATTTTTTCCTAAGGGAGAGCCAACCGAGGTTTTTGATCGAAAGGCTGCAGGACCGTTTCAAACTGATTTGTATAATCTGGCATTAGATAAAGATGTAGCGAAAAAAAGAAATTTACTGTATATCGTTCTTTTGATTATCTGTGTGCTTTCTATTATCTTTATTGCGACAACAGCAAATTATAAAACATATGTCGTTCGTGTGGATAATGCCACGGGTCAGGTGGAAACCGGTGGGCAGTTAAAGGCTACAAACTATAAACCACAGGAGGCAGAAATCAAAACCTTTCTGGCACAATTTGTCGCCGATACGCGAACGATTCCCCTCGATCCGGTTCAATATAAAAACAACTGGAATCGGTCCAAACATTTCATGACGCAGGAAGCAGCACAGAAATTAAATGCAATTGTGTTGAAGGAAAACCCCATTGCCCGCCTTGGGCATATGACCGTACAGCCGCAGATCCGTTCGATTCAGCTACAGCCGGGAACAAATTCAACATATCAGGTTCGCTGGGTAGAAGAGGAATATGCCATCAGTGGCAATATGACGGGGAAAAAAGTCAGTTATGTGGCGCTCTTTTCTATTGTTATCGAACCGCAGAGTAAAGAAGAAGAATTGCTCATCAATCCATTGGGTCTTAAAATTAAGGATTTGACCTTTAGCAAAGAAAATGAAAGCAAGGAGTGACAGCTTTGAACCATCGCAAAATTTTTATCGCATTCATGGTAGCGCTTTCGATGTATTCATCTAGTTTGATTGCCCTTGCTGAGCAGAAAGCCTTTTATGCAACAGAGGATGCCTATGTTTCTGCATCGAAACTGCTGTATGACTATAACGAAGGCAGTGTGTATCAAGTGTATTCAGAGCTTGGGCATGTGACGGATATCGTTTTGCATCAAAATGAAAAATTGGTTGGCGTTTTAGCAGGCGACACGGAACGCTGGAGCATTGAGACGGCGGAAGTCGCTAATATCGTACATGTTTATGTAAAACCAAAATTTGCTGATATCAGCACGAATTTTATCATCAATACGGATAAGCGCTCGTATCGGTTATTGGTGTCATCCACGGATACATACAATCCAGTTATTGCATGGGATTATCCGGAGGAGATGTATCGGAAAGTGGCAAGTGCTGCAGTTTATAAAAATCGTGAAGAAAAAACTTTTCTGGATATTTTCACAGAGAAGATCGGGGATCGTTATGTAGCAAAAACAATGAACTATTTCTATGAAACCAAGGGCAGCAAAAAAGCGAACATGGCGCTGTTTCCTTTGAAGGTTTTTGATGATGGAACCCGGACTTACATTCAGATGCCAAAGTCCAATAAATACGATCTTCCGGTACTTTACAATGTTGAGGATATCGACAAAGAAAAATTGACGCTTGTCAATTATCGGATACATGGAGCCTATTTTATTGCAGATCGCGTGTTTATGCATGCCAGACTTCATTACTCCGCTAACGTATATGTAGATATTTATCCGAAAAAAGTAGAATCTGGTCTACCAAAACTTTTTAGAGGTGGTGATGCATAGTGATTTTCGACAAAATAAAAGGGTTGTTTCATAGAAAACAAGATGAGGGTCTTGAGAAAGACGAAAGAGAAGATGCTCATGAACTTGATGCGAACGATGAAACGAATACAGGAGATGGTGGAGAAATCAATTTTTCGGATGATGACGATGATCCGGAAAGCAGGGCAAAGACCTTAAAGAAAAAAGCAATTATGGTCACAGTCGGCGCAGTACTTCTTTTTGCGATTACAGCGGCAGTCAGTAATACGCTTTTTGGAACAAAAGAGAAAGCAGATAAGCCGCTTTCCAATCAAAGTATTTCAAGTGTGGCTACACCGGCAGAGCAATTGCCAGATAAATATTCGGAGATCGGCAAATATGAGAAGAATGCCGGAATGAATAAAAATGGTTCCTCAGCGGGACAAGTGACAACAACTTCGTCAAATGTAGCGCAGACTTCGTATCCTCCATCGAGTACAACAAACAGCCGACCAGCTTCAGTAACGTATATTCCACAAACACCGGCTGTATCTTTAAATAGCGGTTATCGGGATAATGCAACAGCGGAGGCGGAAACGGCAGTAAAAGTACAACAGGCCATTCATAGCAGTGCATTGGCTTTTAAAATTGCAGCGGCTGTTTCGCAGGGACAATCACCAGAGATTACGCCTCTTTCTACTGTAACAGCAACCATACCCAAAGCGACAATGACGCAAACAGCTTACTATTTCGCGGATAGTGGAACTGAAGATACTAATAACTACGTTCTAAATGCCGGTGCGGTTATTCAGGCAACGCTACTTACCGGCGTAACCAGTGATGTTCCAAGTGGTGATGTTGTGGCACAGGTTCGGCAGAATATTTATGACAGCCTTACCGGTACGCATTTGTTGATTCCGCAGGGCAGTCGAATTATTGGTACAACGGGGGCTGCTGGCGGTCTTGGCAATCAGCGACTTAGCGTGATCTTCAAACGTATTATTTTGCCAAATGGTGCTTCACTTACGCTGCCGAATCAACAGGCGATTGACGGTACCGGTTATCCGGGGCTCATGGATAAGTACAATGAGCATCGTGGCAGATTATATCAAACAGCCTTTTTGAGTGCGCTCTTTAGTGCAGCAGCGCAAAGCGCAACAGGCAATACATCTGGCAGTGATAGTCGCAGCCCAGGACAGGAAGCTGTTTCGGGAGCTGCTGCATCGATCCTGCAGACGGGGCAGAAACTCGTCGAAAAAGATGCCAATATTAATCCAACCATTGAGATTGAGCAGGGTTTTCAATTCAGCATTTTCGTCAATCAGGATTTATCTATAGGCGCATACAGTGATTAGGCTGCTATTTTTTATCATGCCAGTATTTACCGGTCTGTGGGTAGCAACACAAAAACTGGCTGTTTTAGTGCAATATGATCCCCTTTTAGGAGTACCGTTTTTAATGAAGGGGCAACCATACTATTATCCATGGAAGTATTTCACATGGTACATGAATTTTCATCCGTATATCCCGGATTTATTCAAACAGACTTATATCTATATTTATGCGGGTTTTGTTGCAGGGTTATTGTTCGTGCTGTTTTTGCAGCCACCACGTCGTTTAGATTCGCATGGCAGTGCGCATTGGGGTGAATATAAAGACATCTTAAGTATGGATTTGATTTCAGCCAGCGGCGTAGTCGTGGGGCTTTATGATAATACACTTACGCGAAGGTTTACGTCACTTCTTCGTTTCGTGGAGCAAATTAAACAGGAAAAAGTTTCTTTTGCTGAGATGAGTTTTGATAAGCATTTGGATAAAAAAATGGAGCGCTTAAACAATCAGTTGAGCCTGGTGCAAAATCAATTAGAGGAACTACCGGAAAATGAAACTGCATCGCGGCAGAAATTAGAAAAACAAATACAGATCTTGCAAAATAAAGTGGAACATCCGGCGAAATATGAACCGCAAAGATATGATTTCTACACCGTTTATCCTTGGGTATGCTTTTACAAAAAACTGTTGTATTTCTACATTGCTTGCCCGCATTTTTATTTGCGGGATAATTCCAATAAGCATTTGGCAGTTATTGCCCCAACGCGTTCAGGGAAAGGTATAGGGTTGATTATCCCGACGCTGCTCGGCAGCTGGAAGTCGAGCGTTATCGTCAATGATATTAAGAGTGAAAATTGGGGAATTACAGCAGGCTACCGAAAAAGGATGGGGCATAAAGTTATCAAATTTGAGCCGACCGCGCTGGATGGCAGTTCTGCCCGGTGGAATCCGCTAGAAGAAATTCCGATTGGAACAGCAGCTGAGGTCCCGGCTGCACAGAATTTAGCGTATATTTTGGCAAATTATGAAGGGAAAGCAAGCCTTGATCATTGGGGCGCGAATGCAGCAACGGTTATTACTGTCGTCATTTTGCACCTTATGTATGCGCATTATAGTGATCCGGAGCATTATCCCAATGTACCGAATCTCTATACGGTGGCAGCCTTTATGAAGGCAAATATCGTTCCGGAATTTGATAAAGATGGCAATCCGGTTATGGAAGATCTGGATGGAGAGTTGGTGCAAAAGGTAAATGCGAAAGGTTTCTTAGATACATTGAAAGCTTTGCAGACTTTTGAGCATGTTCCGGATGAAGGCATTGAACTTGTGGAATGGGACAAAATCAGTGAGGCTTATGTGACAAGAAGGCTTACACCGGAAGATTTGAAGGAAATTTATCCGGATGCCCTGTCACTGGATTATATGCCAAATGTACATCCCATTATTTATCAAAATTTTGTGGAGATCCTGTCAAAACCAGATAACGAGTGCGGCAGTATTGTTTCAACGGCGAATACAGCACTAAAGGAATATCTTGATCCAACACTTGCGAAGAACACGTCTGTCAGTGATTTTTGCATCGATGACCTCATGAACTACAAAAAGCCAGTATCACTTTACCTGGTAACGCCGCCATCCGATCTTTTGCGGCTGGCACCGATCTTTCGTTTATTTTTTGAAATGATGGTAAAGCATCATGCCAAGAGAATCGGTACCTACGAGAATGGACAAGCAAAAACCGTATACAAGCATAAATGCCTGTTTTTGCTAGATGAGTTTTCGTCTTTAGGAAATCTGCAGTCTTTCGCAGCGACACTTTCTTATATCGCTGGTTATGGCATGAAGGCATTTTTGATCAATCAGGGATTGCCGCAAATCAATGGTATTTATGGCAAGGACAATCAGATCCTCATGAACTGCCATTTGCAGATTTTTTATGCGCCAAATGACAACGATACCGGAAAATACACGGAATCACTGCTCGGCAATAAGACGATTACAGTGGAAAGTGTTTCGAGCAGCGGCTGGTTTTCCAACAAGAATTATTCGAAATCGGAAACGGCTAGAGCCCTTATGACGGCAGATGAAATCAAGCGATTAGGAGATCGAGAAATCATTGTGGCGAGCGGCAGTCCGCCAGTGTTAACCGATAAGGTCAAGTATTATGAAAATGGCTTTTTTCTGAAAAAATTGATGGATGCCCCGTCAGCCAGTGATCTTATCCGCAACAATCCGTATCCAGATCGGGATCGTTTATTGGCAGAGGCAGCCGAAGCGAAACGACAAAAGGATAAAGCCAAGGAATTTTCCTATCAGTATCAAGAGCCATGAGCAGGAAGGAGTGAATGTGAAAAATGGCTGGAAGAAAAACAATTCATCGATTAGAGCAAAAATTCAGTGTTCTGCAGCAAAAGCAGGAGCAGACCATGGCGAAGATCAGGCAGGAAATGAAGCGGACCAAAAAGGAAATTGAGGCTCAAAGACTGGATTTCCTTGCCCAAACCATCAAGAAAACAGGGTTTCCTATCGATAAGACCGTGCTTTTGATTGGTGCTGTTTTGGATGGCAAAGGAAAAATAGAGGGTAGTGAAAGTACAGATGCAATCAATCGCTATATTGAGCTGTATAACGATTTTGCAGCAAAGCAGGGAATTCAAGAGTTTGAGGAAGCAGCAGAAGAAAATCCAGAGGCTATAGATAAACAACTTGTGGAAGTGAACAGCTATGGCGGAGAATAAAAATCTTGATGTGATGCTTGGTGCTGCTGTTGTGGATCTGATGAACCGAGCAGATATTACGGAAATTTATAATAACGACGATGGCTTTATCCGCTATCAGTCGCATGAAGAAGGGAAGGTAAAGTCCAAGATCTTTATGGAGCCGGAAAAAATTCAGGCCATTATTGAATTGGTAGCTGGTCAGGTCGGAAAAATCGTCAATGAAGACATTCCGTCGCTTTCTGCAGAGATTGCAGGTTATGGAGCCCGCTTTCAGGGTGAGCTTCCGCCAATCGTGCGCAACCCGCAAATGAATATCCGGAAAAAGGCACTAAAAATATTTTATCTGGAAAATTATGTTGCCCATCAGGAACTATGTCCTAGCTATAAAAGCTATATCGAAAAGGCCATAGCGGCACGAAAAAATATCCTGATTGTTGGTGGTACCGGCACAGGGAAAACGACTTTTCTCAATGCTATCTTAGCGACCATTGCGAAAATATCACCCTATCACCGGATTATCAGTCTGGAAGATTTACCGGAGCTGCAATGCCCGGCAGACGATTATAGTCCGATGTTTACCAAACAAGACCTTGGGCAAGGAGGAGTCAAATACAATATGACACGTCTTTTGGCAGACTGTATGCGCCGATCGCCGGATCGCATTGTTGTCGGAGAGGTTCGCGATGGAGCCGCTTACACCATGCTCAAAGCATGGAATACCGGGCATGAAGGTGGTGTTTGTACAGTGCATGCCAATGGATCGGAGGAAGGGCTCACACGTATAAAATCACTGGCACAGGAAAATCCGGATGCGGCGGGTGATTTAAAAGAGCTTATCGGGGCAGCTATTGATGTGGTTATTTTTATTGCTCATGTGGAGCTTGGGGATGGCAAGAAAAGCCGGGTGGTAAATGACATCATTGAAGTCAATGCCTATGACAGTTTAAAGGGTCAATATATTCTGCATCATGTAGAGAAAAATTGAGAAGGTGATTTCCTATGAAAAATTGTGTGTTTGAAAGAATTCGGAAAAAGACGTTGGAAAAGTCTATCGCATTTACGCTGCTTTTAAGCAGTGCAGCTACAAAGGCTTTTGCCAGCACGGTCAGCGGTGATCGGGTGGACGGCATTACTTGGCCGTGGATGAAATTTTTTAATTCGCTGGCGGATCAATTGACTGGACCGTTGCCGATGACTTTGGGAGCCATGGGGATTGCGGGGGCTGCTATGGCACTCTTTTCCGGCCATGCCGGAGGAGGTACCCAAAAGTTTATTGTGCTCATTTTGGCTGTTTCGATTTGTCTGTTCGCACCGAATTTCATGACCTATATTCAGACTTCTGCGGGTGGACTTACGATTGAGGGGATGGTGCCATGAACCAAACAGAAGAATTGCCGGAAGGTTATGAAGTTCCGATACATCGCTCCTTGGTAAAGCCTTTGTATTGGATGGGGGTGCCGCGTAATCTGTTCATTTCAGAAATAGTATTCGCTATATTAGGCGGTATTTTCATGAAAACATGGACCGTTATTTTTGTGGCAATCGCAGCTCATTACTTGTTCCGCTATTTTGGTCAGCAGGACCCGCAGTTTCATCTGGTGTTTTGGCGGGAAAAAGGGCACAAATCTTATTATTATCGTTAAAGGTGGTGAATTTTATTGTTCTTTTTTAAGAAACGAGTAGCAGCTAAATTTTCACAGCAAGTGGGCGTTTTTCATGAAAAAGCTAGGCTGCCATATCTTTTGCCTTGGGCTTTTGTCGATGAAAATACAGGAATTGTTCATGGAAAAGATCATTCGATGCTGGCGGTTTATGAATTTCGCGGACCGGATATGGACAGCTCTACGCCCATGGAACTCATGCAGTATAACGCTGCCGTAAATAATGTCATCAAAACTTTGCCTACTGGCTATGTCTTGTATTTTGAGGCGCAGCGTCATATTGCAAGCAAATACGATGCAGAAAAGATTTCTATCCCCATCGTTCAGAAAATGGAGGATGAAAGAGCAGGCTATTATGCCGGGCAGAAGCATTTTGAAACCAGTTATTATTTCATTGTCTATTGTGAACCACCACAGCTTTTGAAGTCGCGAATTACGGATGCCTTTATTGCAGATTCCTATAATAAAGGGCAGAGTAAGGCCGATATGCGAGTGTATTGTGAAACCGTCGAAAAGTTCATCAACAACGTAAATCTCATTGGGAATATGCTGCAAAACTGGTTTCCAGAGATAAAACCACTCGATGCCCAAGGTGCGTTGAGCTATCTGCATACCAATATTTCTACAACACGCTTTCCGGTGAAAGTAAATCCCGATAAGTACATTACAGATTACATCTGTGATTCGGATATCCTTGGCGGTCGGGAAATGAAGCTGGGAGAGAAATACATCAAGTTTATTACCATATTGGATTTTCCGCCAGTATCCACGCCGGGCGTTTTTGACGTATTCAACAATATGGATATTGAATATCGCTGGGTATCGCGGTTTATCTGCTTATCCAAAATGGATGCCATGGAAGAACTGAAGAACTTTTTAATGCGCTGGAACCAGCAGATTAAGAGCTTTTGGACGCAGGTTCGCGAGGCGGTTTTAAAGGAAAAACTTGATGATGCCATTGATGAAACCGCCGTACTCAATAAAGATGATGTCAGTGTTGCAATGCAAGAACTTGGACAAGATGCCGTAAGCTATGGCTATTACACCATGACGATGATGGTTTTTGATGAAAATAAGGATCGATGCACGGATAAAGCTAACCGAATCCTCGAAGCCGTTAATTCCTTGGGATATTGTGGCTATATTGAAACGGACAATAGCATGGAAGCGTGGTGGGGGTCGATTCCGGGCTGCTATCGGGCTAATATTCGCCGTCCCATCGTTAACAGCCTAAATTTTTGTCACCTTGCCCCGGTCACATCCATATGGCCTGGAGACAGAAGGAATGAATACTTAAAGGGGCCTGTGCTGCTCTACACGGATACGAATGGATTTACCCCGTTTCGGTTATCCCTGCATGTAGGCGATGTAGGGCACACGATGATTTGTGGACCTTCCGGCAGTGGGAAGTCCGTGCTGCTCAATACATTGGAAGCGCATTTTTTGAAATATCCAGACAGTAATGTTTTTATATTTGATAAAGCGGCTTCCAGTAGAGCTCTAACGCTGGCAGTTGGCGGTAATTTCTATAACATTGCCGCAGAAGGAGCCGGAGAATTATCCTTTCAACCTTTGGCAAGAATCGATGATGAGCAGGAAATTAAATGGGCAAAAGAATGGATTTTGGCATATTTAAAGCAAAAAAATATAGAAATTACCCCGGCCAAGGATAATTTTGTTTGGAAGGCACTTCGCTCGCTGAAAGAATTTCCCGAAGAGCAGCGCTCTATCTCGACGTTCTGTGAAATGGTACAAGATCAGGTAATTCGTCAGGCATTGGTTCCACTTACCGTAAAGGGCAGTTACGGTAAACTTTTTGATAACACGAAGGATGTATCTGGTAGTGGGCGCTGGCAGGTATATGAAATGGAAACGCTCATGAATACACCGGCGATTGTGCCAGCGACACTGGATTATTTGTTTCACCGAATTGAATCGCAGTTAAAAGATGCAGTGGGACCTTCCATGCTTTTATTGGATGAATCCTGGCTATTTTTTGATAATGAAGCTTTTAAGCAAAAGCTTCGAGAGTATTTTAAGGATATGCGCAAAAAAAATACATCCATCATTTTTGCCACGCAAAATCTTTCGGATTTAGCTAATAAACCGGAGCTTTTAAATACGGTTATGGATAACTGCCCGAACCGGATCTATCTACCGAATAAGAATGCCCGAACAGCCCAAAATAAAGAGCTTTATAAGACATTTAATTGCAATGAAAAGCAGATTGACATCATTGCGGGGATGACACCAAAACGAGATTATTACTATTCTTCGGAAAAAGGAAACCGTGTTTTTCAATTAGCACTGCAGCCTGCTGAAATTCCGTTTGTTACAGCTACGGCTAAGCAGGATCAACAGGCAATGAACCGGATTTTAGCAGAGCATGGTCGTGAAAACTTTATCAAAAGATGGTTTGAACATAAAGGATATGCAGAAGAATGGAAGGATTACAAGGAACATTATTTGCAAAACACTTAAAAAGGTGTCCATTATGGACCCCTTGCAAAGGAGAGGCGTGATTTGAATGGTTGATGTTCGAAAACCGTTTACAGTTGGCATTATTGGGATTTTTTTGTTGACTTTATCAATGACGGCGCAAGCATCGATCCCGGTAATTGATACGGAAAATATTCTGCAGCAGATTAAAACTTATACAGAAACGCTTCAGGTTGTGACGAATACAGCCCAGCAAATTACCTTGCAACTGAAAGAATTAGAGGCATTGCCGGAAACGGTTCTGAATAGCTATAAAAATGCTTTGGATAATAGCATGACGGCTGTAACTGGTGCGATGAAAAAATCTAGCTTCTATACGGAGAATACCGAATGGAATAGTTATTGGCAGAGCACATTTCCTAAGATCGCTGTCAATACATATCCGGAAACATTTTTGGCGGAGCAGAATGTGAATACGACGCTGCAAGAAGTCTTATCCATGAGAAATCGCGATGATGTGACGACGTACCATCAGCTCATAACGGAGCTCGATACATCACGGAAGCGCCTGATGGATCTTTTAGAGTTAAATAAATCACCGGAAGGCAGCAAGCAGGCACAACAACTTGCCAATGAGATTGCGGCAGAAAAGACCCATATCGATAGCATTAATACGGCAATTCAGGCACTGACCGCACAGAATCAGGTCATGAAGAATCAAGCTGAGGTGCTGAAAAAACAGAATCATCAAACGGTTGTGGAAGCTGCAATACAAGCGGAAGATGACGCGCTTACGAAAATGCAGCAGGAAGTGACCAAGACGGTGCCTGTCCTTGATGATCCATGGCAAACATATGGCAATGTAAGGTGGTGAGTGTGTGGATTTTGCGAGTAGTGATTTTCTAACAGAATTACTGAAATTTTTTGAGATGCACAGCATTGCAGGGTTTTTGGCTTTGCAACCCTATGCGTGGCAGCTAGTTTCCGTTCTGGCGGTTATTGATGTTTGTACAACATGGACGCTTTATACGGCGGAACTTCGGATGACCGCCGTGATCAGCCGGGTGATGAAGGTGGGGTTTTTTCTTTTTTTGATTTTGCAGTGGGATAAAATCAATTCGGCGATTCTGGTGTCTTTTCAATATGCCGGATTAACGGCTGCCGGAGTTACACCATCCGGCGATTGGATTGCACCGAGTAAGATTTTGGAACAGGGATTTGAAGTAGTTGGCGGTCTTTTAAAAGCATTTAATGAAACTAGCATTATGAGCAATGGCGGGCTTGGAAAATGTTTTATGTATCTACTGTCTACGATAATTACATTAGGTGCCTTTTTCTTTATTACCCTGCAGATTCTTTTAACGAAGATTGAATTCAATGTGTTCGCTTCTATTGGCGTCATTTTGCTGCCGTTTGGAGCCATTCGATATACCGCTTTTTTATTTCAACGAGTGGTATCTGCCGTTTTCAGTTTTGGCATAAAATTGATGGTCTTATATTTTCTGCTTGGATTATTTAATTCTTTAGCGGGGGAGGTAAAGGTAATTCCGACAACGGAATCGTTTGCAACCATGCTTCGAATATCCTTATCCTATGCGGCGATGGCTTTTCTTACGTGGCAACTGCCGAATCTGGCAGCCAGTATGATGAATGGACAACCTTCCGTGGATGCCGGAGCTGCAATCGGCGGGGCGAGAAGCGCGGGTGTGGCAGCAGCAACTGTTGTAAGTGGCGGGGTCGGTGGTGCGGTAGCGAAAGCAGCATCAACCTATGGAAATGCAAAGGCAACGATGAATGCTGCCCGTACCAGTCAGGCAAGTAGTGGTGGCTCTATTGCCAGCAATTTTGCCCAAACGATGATGCGGCAAAAATTTGCCAATAGCACGATTGGTCGATCTTTGATGCATGGTGCCAATAATGCGATTAACCACCATGAGGATTACAAAAACCTTCGATCGGGCAAAGCTTTTGAACAAGCACAGAAAAATCGCAACGACTATGATAATAAATAAGGTGTACTTATGAGGATAAAACAAATTTGTATAGCGGTAGTCATCTTTATATGTTTAAGTATGCCTGCAACTTTTGCAGAGGCACCGTTTTCCGGAGGCGAAGTGACGGCTCCATTTGGCGAAGAAAATCATATGGGGCATATGCATAAAGGAATTGATATTGGAACAGCCTCGGGAACACCAATTCTTGCTCCGTTTGGTGGCAATGTAGAACGTGGAGCTGGAAATGGCTTTATTTATTGGGTGCTTATTACTGGGGAAAACGGCGAATCACTTCTTTTTGGAGATTGTAATCCGGATACCTTGATTTGTCCGGATGGAACAGTAGTAGAAGGTTCTGTGATTGGCTATACCGGTGGAGATGCTTATGATGGAGAGCTAGGAACATCAACAGGCGCGCATTGTCATGTAGAATATTGGCCTTCTGGTTATTATACGGGGTCAGTGATAGATCCATATTCCAGATTAGTAGCGCTGGGGGTTAATCTTAGCGGAGATGGAATCATAAATCCGGGATCTGGACAACGAGGAAGTGACAATATTTCGTTGCCTTGGGGTGTTGAAACGATGTATCAGATGGGAGATTCCTTAAATCAGCTGATGGAACAAATGGTGACGGCTTTATCGAAGGGCTATAGTGGACTGCAGCGGGCAGGACTTGCCTTGTTGTTTGTGTTGGCAATACTTGATCTTACGCTGCCAATTCTTGTTGCCGGGCTGGAGACTTCGTTGAATCAGGTGATTACAAAAATTTTCAAATATGGCTTTTTGTTTCTGATTTTTACGAATTGGCAGCGGATCATCAATGATTTTTTTCTGAGTTTTGTGAGCTCAGTGTCGGGTACCTTTATTCAAGATTCAACGGTGATTGCGGATAATGTATCACAGCCGCAGCTTTTGATGCAAAAATGCGTGTATATGATCACACCAGGACTCAATAAAATCGCGTCATTTGGTTCAATGGATTTTGTCCGAAATTTTAGTATGATCCTGCCGATTTATCTCATTACCTTTTTGACTATGGGCATCTTTTTCTTCTTATCCTGTTACATCATGCTTGTATATATTGAATTTTATCTTTCGTCTTCTGTGGTGCTTTGTACTGGACCGTTTGCCGCCTTGGGCTTTACGAAATTCGTGGCAGAAGGTAGTCTGGGACACCTGGTATCTACGACAATAAAACTCATGATTTTGTCCGTGATGGTTGGGCTTTGCATTTTTTGCATCAAGGACGCCAAGCCGCAGGATGTTTTTACGATGAAAATACCAGCGGTAACACAGACTGGGACCGGTAGTGTTTCCGGACCAGCAAATTTAGTGGATATAGCTACCGGAAAAGCACAAAAATACAACATTCCGGTTACGCTTTTCTTGGCTCAAATTCAAGCAGAAAGCAGTTGGAATTCGCAAGCAGTGAGTGAGGCTGGAGCGGAAGGCTTAGGACAACTTATGCCAGCTACCGCTGTCGGGCTTGGCTGTTACGATCCCTTTAATCCAGAGCAGAATTTGGAAGCTTCGGCAAAATATATGGAAGGATTGTATGAACAATTCGGGGATTGGAACTATGCGTTGGCAGCCTATAACGGCGGACCGAATAGCATTTCCAAGAATGAGCCGCTTCCGGGCTGGGCACAGGCTTATGTGAATCAGGTCAATGCAAATCTGTCGGGATCTTATACCGTAAATAACGGGATTACGGCAGAGGCGATGTCAAAATATATTTTACTATGTTTATCCCTGATTGGTTTAGCGATCCTAACCTTCCGTGTGCCTAAGTCCATTATGAATGCTTTGGGAGGTCGTTATGAACTTTCTTAAAGGTGGGCAGAGAAAGCTCAAGATCTTCATGATGGGAATGTTTTTGGTGATAGGTTTTTTGATTTTTGTAAATATGCTTGTTGGAAAACTCTTTTATGTCAATTCTACAGATTCTGCGCCAAAGGGACTTTATATGGTTTCACTTAACCAGAAATTGCACTATGGAGATTATGTCATTGTGTCACTTCCGGTAGATGTGCCAAAGCTTCATGTGGAAAAAGGCTTTTTGCTGTTAAAACAGGTGCGAGGATTTCCGGGCGATATATATAATGTGTCAGCTGATGCTTTAGAGATTCACGGGGAAAGATATAAGATTTTTCATCAGGATGGTTTGCCAGAGATTAAAGTAGGTGAAAAACAGGTGATAAAGAATGAAATGCTGTTGTTAAACGATAGGGAGCGTTCTTTTGATTCCCGGTATTTAGGACCAATTCCAAAGAATTTGATTGTAAAAAAAGTAGATTTGCTGCTAGTGTATGAACCATTTACAATGCTTAATAAAGAAGGTGATGATGAATGAAAATCCGTAAAACAGCAGGTATTATTTCTATTATCGCAATATTAAGCGGATCTTCTATGATCGCGCAGGCATGGTGGGGCGATTTGTTATATCCGGGAGCACAGGTTTTTGATGCCAAGCGATTTGCCGACAGCGTAAAAGAAACAGAACAGACGATTGCTGCGGTGCAGAATACCTTAGAAAATTTGCACAACAGGATTTTGCTGATTACAGGTATAAATTCTGAGATGAAAAATGTTTTGAAGGTGGTGCAGGGAAGTGGCGATATGTCAAAAGGAAAAAGTGCGGCAGATCTGGATGCAGTTTTTCGAGAAGTGAAAGAAAAAGCGGATAATGATGAAGCGTATGAGATGGTTCTCTATAGCAGCTTTGAAAGTGCAAATCAAGATGCGGTTGATACAACGCAAAAGGTTTTTCAAAATCAGCAGCTTCGTAATGATGCACAGAATGAAATCATGAATACTGAAATAGAAGGTCTTTTGGGCGAGCAGCAAAAAAAGAATGCAATCGCGGTTTTGGTGGCGTTGGAAAACATCGATCAGACACAGATTGAGGGTTCGCATCTTATGAATCAAATAACCCTACAGGAAGCAGAGTATACGGCAAATCGGATAGAACGGGAAAAAGCCAGAAATGGGGAATTTTACGGCTATGATCCCTACAATCCCAACGCATACGATACGCAAAATCGGGTAGTGAAAACGAAAAATCTTGGCTTCATGCAGTATGGGGAATGAAAAAGAGCAGGGCGTTTGCCCTGCTCTAAGCTATAAAATTCATTTTTCTTGGGTAAAGGAAGCTACAAAGAGCTCCAAACATTGGCGGCAAAGTTTAAGCTTATCATGGGAAAATGCATTTAGTAGCTTATTGATGCGAGTCCTTTCCCAATCCGCAGCAGTATCTTCCAAAACTTGCTTTGGGGAAGACGGTTGGTTGTTTTCTCCATAAAGTAGCCATTCAAGGGAAAAGCCCAGTTTACCAAGTTTTTGAATGACTTCCGCAGAAGGGATGGTACCATGCTCAATCGAGGAGAGTGCCGATTGACTAATGGATAAGTCTTTGGCAAATTCTTCTTGCGACTTGTTGTAGTACACACGAATGACCTTGATGCGCTGTGCCAAGGTATCTGCTTCTTTATCCACGGAGGCATCTTTCGCAGGCGTTTTTCCAGTAAGATAATCGGTTGTCACATCAAAAATATCCGCGATTTTTTCAAGCATCTCTGGTGATGGGTCATCCTTGCCCGTTTCATATAAAGAAATTTGTACCTGGGTTGTATTTAAAAGATCAGCTAGTTCTCCTTGCGTCATCTTACCTTTTCGTATGTCCTTCAGCCGATTTGCAAATTCATTCAATAAAATCACCCACTTATATATTTACCATTAAACGAATATTATATATTATATTTTACCACAACGAAAATAAAAAGGAAGTGTTTGTTTTGAGCAAAGTTACTTATATAGCAGAAAAACCGGATATAGGCAAGGCTTTGGCTGCCTATCTATGGCCAGCTGGAAATTGTCATAAAGAAAAAGGATTTATTTGGCTGGGAGATACGACTGTGACTTGGGCATTTGGACATATTCTGGGACTTGCTTCACCAGAAGAATACGGCGAAGAATATAAGGCTTGGGCCAATTACCCGGTTCTTCCGAACGTATGGAAAGTAAAACCGGCAGCAGCTGCTGTCGCACAATTAACTATAATTAAAAAGATTCTAATGGAGACTGATCTTGTTGTTCATGCTGGAGATCCAGATAAGGAGGGGCAGCTGATTATTGATGAGATTTTGAACTATTTGCATTTTAAAGGAAAAGTACAGCGGATTCTCATTCATGCGAAAGACGATGAAAGTTTGAAACGGGCTTTTTCCCAGATTACAGATAATGAAAGATATAAAAATCTATATTATGCAGGATTGGGCAGAGAGCAAGCCGATTGGCTTATAGGGATGAATCTTACACGAGCCTATACCGTAAATGCAAGAAAATATGGTTATGAGAATACTTTTCGCATTGGGCGAGTGAAGGTGCCCACCTTGGCATTGGTCGTTAAACGGGAAAAAGAGATCAAGGGTTTTCAGCCGACGAAATATTATGAACTAAAAGGAATTTTTGATAAAGATGGTATTCCATTTAAGGCAACACTTAAACCATCGGAAAAACTGCCACTCGATGAAGAAAACCGTATTAAGGATAAAAGCATTCTACAGGCTTTTAAGATGAAGGTCGAAAAAGCATTGGTTATCGTCAAGAATGTGCAGGAAAAGGATATGGTGCAGTATCCGCCATTGCCATACTCTTTGGACACTTTGCAGGTAGAAGCAAATCAAAAATATGACTTTTCACCAAAGGAAGTATTGGCTATAGTGCAGGATCTGTATGAAAAGAAATATGTTTCCTATCCGCGCAGTGACTGTAATTATATTCCTGTATCGCAAAAAGAAGATGCTGCAAGAATTTTACCTGCACTTGCGGCACTTAGAATTACTGGTGCGGATGCCGCCGACACGAAACTTATGAGTAAGGCTTTCAACGATCAGAAAATAACAGCGCACCATGCTCTTATTCCAACGGGTGTTCAGCCGGAAAACTTAACGAAAACTGGGCAAAAAATTTATGCACTTATAGCGAAACGTTATGTGCTGCAGTTCTTTCCGGCACATGAGTATAAAAAGATCACGTTCACTTTGGCTATTGCCGACGAGATCTTTGTGGGTAGTGGTAGAGTTATTCTAAAGCAAGGATATAAGTCTTGTGAACCGGAAGAGAAGGAAACGAAATTGGTAGATGAATCCAATTTAAAACTTCCGACGCTTGTTATAGGGGGGGGAATAGAAAAAGCCAATTACTCCATTGTCGATAAGGTAACAACGCCGCCAAAACGTTTCACAGAAGGTACGCTATTGGCAGCAATGGCAAATATTTGGCGCTTTGTGGATGGGGAAAATCCTAATCGGGAAAAACTGAAAGAGGTTAAGGGAATCGGCACTCCGGCAACGCGGGATACGATTATTGCGGAACTTCAAGCAAATGTAATGAATGGAAAACCAGTAGAACCGTGTATGACAAAAATAAAAAAAGAACTGGTGCCTACAGAATTCGGCACCAGCCTGATAGAAAACGTGGATCAATCGCTTACCTTACCGGATGCAACGGCGGAAATGGAATATGCTTTATCTGAAATTTCGGCAGGAAAGAAAAGTTTGTCTGAATATATGGATGAAATGATTACTATGGTACATCAGAACATCCAGTTTGCTGAGAGTCGGAAGTTTTCGTTGCAAAAAGGTAAAGTGCTTGAATCGTGCCCGATTTGCAGTAAAGGTGACCTCCTTCGGCGCTATTCACCAAAAGTTAAAAAGTATTTTCATATTTGCAGTAATCCAGAGTGTGTTTCACCAGTAACCGGCAGAAAACTTTTTTATGAGGATAATCATGGGAAACCTGTTGTTGTAAAATGTCCGGACTGTGGAACAATTCTTGTTCGTATTTTGCAAAATGGGGTGTTTTGGCTCTGCAGCAAATGCAATAAAATTTTTAATGATAAAGCTGGTAAGCCGGATTTTTCATTAAAGAAGAAATAATGGGAGGTCATTATGAGTACGGAAATAGATGAATTACTAGAAGATGAATATGCGGCGCAACAGGAGGGCGCGTCGCATATTCAAACGGTAGAAATAAGTGGAGAAAATGAAAAAAAGCCAGATATAGAAGTATCTACTTTATTAATCGATATTAGTGAAACTCTGCGGCTTTTAAGTGAGCAGATGATGCGCTTAAATGAAGTAACAAAAACTTTGCCGGAAACAGTAGCGGTGTTAAGAACAACAACAGAAACAGTGCAGTGTATTTCTAATGAGTTGCCTGATATGGTGCGGGAACAGTGTTTGGAAGAATACAAAAAAATTTTTGCAAATGCTGTAAAAAACTATAATAGTATGCAAAAAGCAACTGCTAAGTGGCAGAAATCTATAGATAAAAATCGAGGGGTTGTTTTTAAAATGAGCAGGGCTTCTGCGATCTTAACATCTATACTATTACTTTTGAATCTGTTATTTAGGTGACACAAAACTAGGTGCAGTCTCGTGTTGCATCATAATGTTTAAATCGGAGTAGGGGTGCAACAATGCGGGAAATGATGAAAAATTATTTAAAAGATACGGATCTTAGAATTCAGGATGGATCCGATGTCAAAAACATCATGCGCGACATGATGTCCGTTCTTCTGGAAGGTGCTATTGATGGTGAACTCGATGACTCTTTTGGTTATAATAAATATGACTATAAAAATAAGGATACTGGCAATAGTCGTAATGGGTATTCAAATAAAATAATGCATACGAGTTATGGCGACATGGAAATGGAAATACCGCGGGATCGCAAAGGCGAATACGAACTGCAGATTATAAAAAACATCAAAATCCCCTTACTCAGGATATGGAAGAAAAAATTATTTCTATGTATGCAAAAGGAATGACCATGGGTGATATAGAAAATCATATGCAAGAATTATATGGAATAGATATTTCGGACAGTACCATCAGCCGAATTACAGATAAGATAATGCCGTTAGTTAAAGAATGGCAGGAACGACCACTAGCAGAAGTATATGCGGTCGTTTTCATGGATGCCATACATTATCATGTCCGTTGTGAAGGACGTGTTGTAAAACGTGCAGTTTATATTGATATTGGTATAAATATATGGATGGGCACAAGGATGTTTTAGGTATGTATGTAGGGGAAAACAAAAGTGTCAATTACTGATTATCGATCATGAATGGCTTGAAAAACCGTGGTATCTAGGATATTTTAATTGCTTGTGTTTATGGACTCAGCGTTTTTCCACAAACAGAAATTTCAAATCCGCAATTCAATAAAATTTCTATTCTATATAAAAGCATTGGTAGCTGATTTGAAGATGGTATACGCAGCACCAATCGAAGAAATAGCATTGTTTGAGCTTGAGGGATTTAGAGAACCTTGGGATTGTAAATATCCTAAAATCTACAAATACTAGCATGAAAAATGGGCTTTTTAATCGACCTATTTCAAATATTCATTATAAAAATGCTGTATTTAGCGATGATGGATATTACTAAAAAATAAACAGGGTGCCGGCAAGACTGGAGCCAAATAAGAGCTCCGTTAGAAATTTATTTTGAAGAGCGCCTTTCTGACCAGAATATTTAAAAAGCACATCTTAAGAATTTTAAACTGTGCCTCTAGATATTATATGAAATTAAACTGTTACATTAGACTTTGTGATTTACACAAAACTTGCAAATCTCCCTGTCGTAATTTTAGTTTATTGCTTTTTGACTTTTTAATCGTTTCCAAGGTTTTAATACAGAGATGATTACTAAAAAAATATTTATGACAATTGGAATCATCCCCCATGTCATATGCATTTTCTCAGCGTATAAGTAGTTAGGGTTCATCAAAGCCACCGCATGCTCTTTAACTGAAATTTGCGCCATTTCAGAAAGCCATGGGCCTAGAAAAAAGGTTCCAAATAAGATTAGCGTGACAGTGCAAATCCATTTGACAGTAATCCAACGGAACTTAAAAAATCCCCATGGGGTCATCAGCGAGTACACTAGCCCCGTTAACAGACAACCAACAGCTCCGCCTATTACAACATAATCGTCAATTGTATTGATAGACGCTAGTATTCCGTATGTATGTTCAGGTAAAGCCAATTTATATTTTGTAATTTGGAGTAAAGCAAGCGACATTTGTCCACCAATCCAGGCAGCGACAAATAATAGGTGGAATATTTTTAACCAGGCTGTTTCTTTAATTGCTAACTTTCTCACTATTTTACATCCTTTCATTAAAAATAGTTATTATGACAACTATTTTTACAAAAATTCATACTAAATTATTATAAATTTGAGTTAATAATATTTTCAATTCCTTTATTTTGCATTCGTCAATTGATCTCGTTGCTTTTTCGAGTAACGAGATCGCTTTTGGTATCAATCTTACTCTCAAATCCTTGCCTGCACCAGTCAAAAATATCTGGTATGCTCTTCTGTCAGTAGAGTGATGGCTCCGTGTTATCAACCTTTTTTTTTGTAAATTTCCAAGAATTCGGTTGGTATTTGGCTTATCTTTAAACGTAAGATCCGCTAACTCTTTAGGAGTGACACCATCTTCCTCCCATAAAAAATTAAGTATCGCCCATTCCTCTGGTGTTATATTATCTTCTTTTAACTTTTGAAGAAACTCATTCTTTAGCTTCCTATTTGTTTTATTTAAAATAAATCCTAGAGAATCATCTATTTTGAAATCTTTCATTGTCACCTACACATTCTACAATTTAGTTGTCATTATAACTAAATTGTAACTTTTTCATTACCCATTGTCAACTTATTATAAAGTGTGATATAAATCCATGCCATGCTTTGTAAGGTACGGATTTATTAAATCTTTTAATGCATTATGCAATTCTATTCTGGGGATGTTTTTATCGTAATATTGTGTTGTGCTTTGCGTCCATATATGCTCCATGTATACTATGATATAAGCAAGTGTTTCATATTGTTTTATCGAAATATCCGAACGCATTATTTCATGTTCTCTAAGGTTTAAAAAAGATGACAGATAGTAATGATAAACCGTATACAACGATACTAACACCTCATCGTTTTCACACAGTCTGATGTGGCTGAAAAAATAAAAAAACAGATAGAGAATTATATTAGGAATCAGCTAGAACAAGATCAAATAACAGAATAAATGAGCTTAAAGGAGTTTGTAGGCCCGTTTACGGGTAGCAAAAAGCAAAAGGGATAAATAAAAATCCCCTAGGGGTCGCCCAAAAAAGTAAAACGTTGGTTAGACCATTCGGACTCCCCTTAAGGAGCTTATGTTAGCGATATGTCCTCCAATGGTTTGAGCAAGCCTCCAGTTTAACGTAGGTTATGATTATTTTATCCATAAGCTTTCATTATGAAAATGCTGATCAAATTGTTTACTGAACCATCGTCCGTTCAGTATGTTTTTGATGAGTATGGTTTTCTCTTCAGGCAAAAGGGTTTGATCTGCCTCGATTTCTTGGAGAATTTCATCATAGGAAGTGCGATCATAAGACATGAATATTTCTGCATTGTCTTTATTGGCGTCGAAAATCAGTTGGCTGGGACCTTTTTTCGCCGATTTCCAAGCGTTCCAATTTGTGAGTCCTTTGCCGTTCGGATTTCCTGTCCAGAGGAAATTTGCGATATAAGATTGGAATTTTTTTGTGAGTTCGCGGGCTCCGTTATTGTCGAAGGCTTGTGGATAGGTTGAACGGGGACTGATTGGTTCATCTGTCAGGAACGGCAGGAAAATTCCATGTGTTGCACCGACGAGTTCAGCCATTTCATTGCCGACTATGGATTTATTATTTCCCCATTTAATCATACAGGTATAGATGGGGGCATGATAATTTTCGATCATCTTGACGGCCGATTCTTCAGCATTGAAAAGTCCGTAGAATTTGCTGCCATATTTGATGGAAAATACAAGTTCTTTATGCGTCTGCGAATCAGAAAGTAAGGTGTGATTTTTTGGGGCAAGTTTAAAATAGGGATCACTGACAGTAAAGGCGGAAAATTCATTTGAACCGGTAAGCATAATGACGGGAACCTCGTTATAGGAAGTTCCGTCAAAACCTTGTTTCGGCAAGACGGTTCCGTCTTTATAGAGATGGGGGAACCCACTCATGCGTATGCGGGCATTACCGAAGGTGGTAGCCAGGCGGTCTGCGGAAAGTCCGTAGAGGTAATTACGGACATCTGCATTATCCTGCAAGAGCCAGTGGTAACCTTCTTCTTCTGATGGGACGATGCCGTCCTCTACAACTAAGAAAGATAGGGCTTTGGCGATAATTTTACTGCTGTCCTGCGGGTCAGACATAGTCATGCCGCCGCTGAAGGAAATGGCTTTTTGGTATTTTCCTTTGAAGATTGGAGAGGTCAGCATTGCCATGACATCACGCCCGCCAGCGGAAAATCCAGAAATAGTGATATTCTGAGGATTACCGCCGAAGAATGCGGCATTTTCTTTGATCCAGTCCAGTGCTTGGGAAAAGTCAAGTAAGGTGTAATTGCCTGAGTCCTCTAACGGATTTCCGGTTTTTAATGCAGGAAGGCTGTTGAAGCCCAGAAGACCTAATCGATAATTCAGTGTAATGACAATGCTGTTTGTGTTGATTGCTAGTTTCTGAGGCGCAAGTTCTTCACTTGTACCGGTTTGATTGTTTCCACCATGAATATAGAAAAGAATTGGTAGATTAGTTACAGTTGAATCAGGACGAAAAATATTTAGGTTCAGGCAATCTTCACTGCCTTTGATTGCGTCTTTTGTTCCTTGTATGCCGATATTTCCGGTCTTTACTGCAGAGAAGACACCTGACCAGGCATCAGGCTTTTGCGGAGCTTTCCAGCGTAGTTCTCTAACGGGCGGCTTGGCATAAGGGAGTCCTTGCCAGCTGAGGATGCCTTCGGAACGAAGACCGCTGACCATACCATAGGTGGTGTGCTGAAGTACACCTTGATGATAGGCGGTGGAAGCAGCAGTTTCTTGTTGAATTTGTGCTGCAACTGCCTGTGGCGGCATGACAAACGGCAAGAATAGAGCAAACGCCAAACTTGCTGAAAGTAACGCGCGGGATAATTTTTGGTAATTTTGCATAAGAAAACACCTCGATTTTTATTTTACCTGGCAATATCCATATATTACGAATAATCATAATATTTCGTATACCGTGTGAATTTATGATATACTAAAAAAGATAAATTATAAAGAAATTGGTAATTGATGCAGATTTGGCTATTTAATATTGATATTGCTAACAGGTTGCCTATAGTATAGCATGGCGACGGGGAGTCATATTTTGCTATTTGAGCAGAAAAATCGACTTTTTTTAAGTTTTCTTATCGAGGTGAAAATATTGGAAGGCAGATGCAATCAGGAAGATTCTCTTATGGAGTATACAGAGAGGGAATTTCTTTATCGTGAGTACCATCGCTTAGCACAGCAAAATGATAAATACAAAATAAGGCAACTGTTGAACGCATTACCTCCGCAGTATATTGAACGGAATCGTATAATCTTGCCGGAAATTTCTTCGCCGCGCTTTCGGATAGAAGGCGGCACGATCATTCAGAATGAATTGCTGCACTGGGCAGGCTCTCAGCCGGATATCCTCATGGAAAAGCATCCGCGCTATCTGCCGGAGTTCATCCATGGACATGCTTATGTTGAACTCATGTATCTTTATCGAGGGCAGTGCAGGAACAGGTTTTCTCATACGGTAATGTCAATGAAGGAGGGAGATGTCTGTATTATCGCACCACGGGTAAAGCATGGGGTAAGCATTTTTGATGATAGTATTCTAATCAATATACAAATCAAACCGCAGGCAATTGCTGGGCTTTTAACCGATATTTCTGAGGACCAAAATCCATTGCTGCTATTTTTTCAGCGGAGTTTGCAGGGCGAAAAGCAATTCCCGTATTTGTTCGTACGCACGGGAACCGCTCCTGATTTGCGGGAAAAAATTAGCGATGCATTTGGTGAATACTGTAGTGAACAGCCTTATGGGAGAAAGATAGCGGTGATGTATCTGCAGTTGTTTTTTGCGTTGATGATACGAAAGTATAGCAGCGTCATGGTGGTTGCGGCGGAAGAAAAAAGCAATGCGCATAAAATCGGCTTGATTCTCGACTATATCCAAAAACATTTCCGTGAAATTGATCTGCAGAGTTTAGCAGAAAATTTTCATTATACACCGCAGTATATGAGTAAAATTATCCGCGAGTACACGGGGGTGCCGTTTAGCTGCCTAGTTAGGCGTCTGCGCTTGGAACAGGCAACATATCTTTTGCGCTGTAGCGAAAAAGCAATTCCAGTGGTTGCCAGAGAGGTTGGATACAGAGATACGGATCATTTTATTCGCTTATTTAAGGTACAATATCAGTATACACCGCTGAAATACCGGCAGAGTCATCAATAAGGTCGAGCGGGTATGATAATCTGGACATAAAGTTAAGATTTTTGACAATTTCCTAATTCAGTATGAATGAAAATGTTTGGCATCTAAAAAAGAAGAACATAGAACAGCACTTAGGTTTGCCGTCGGCTTGCTTTTTTAAAATGAATTAGTAAACGTAATTTTGAGTCGGTTTAACAATTTTGAACGCGAGAATGACTTTTTTCTGAATTCGTCATCGTTGCCAAAGATGCTGCAGCCCGAGACCAATTACAGGTCAAGCTAAGTAAGTTAATAAATGATGAATTCCCGAATGTACAAGCTCATTGTAAGGTTATTTTCAAGGGGCCGAGCGCAGACTATCCGGTGATGTTGCGGGTGAGAGGTTACGATCATGAAAAAGTCCAGAAAATTGCAAAACAAGTGGAAACAATTATGATGTCTAATCCCAATGTAAAAAATACACGCTTAAACTGGAATGAAAAAAGTAAAGTAGTTCATTTAGAAATCGACCAAGATAAGGCCAGAAAGTTAGGGATCGCTTCTCAATCACTGGCTATGTCGCTTCAAGCCCAATTATCTGGTTCAACTATTTCTGAATTTAGGGAAGAAGACAAAACTGTTAGTATGGTATTTCGTTTTGACGCTGATGACCGTAATGATTCTTCACGTCTAAAAGACCTTAATATCCATATTGGTAATGGCAAATATGTGCCTCTTGATCAAATTGCTAAAATCAGTTTTGGTACAGAAGAAGGGTTAATTTATCGCTATAATCTAAAACCAATGATTAATGTACAGGCAGAAATTAATCATGGTCTAAGCGGTGACGATGTGGCAGAACAAATATATAATAATCTTGCCGATTTGCGTGCTTCTTTACCGTTGGGCTACAGCATTGACTACGATGGTTCTAAGGAATCCAGCATAAAGGCCTCCAATTTTATTTCTGAACCTGTACCGATGATGATTATTGCGATTATGATTCTACTTATGGCTCAACTGCAGAATATACCGAAGATGGTGTTAACGTTGTTGACGGCTCCGCTTGGTATCATTGGGGTAACGATTGGACTGTTATTAACAGGTAAGCCAATGGGGTTTGTTGTCCAATTGGGGATTTTGGCCTTGGCCGGAATTATTATGCGGAACACGGTCATTTTGATGGATCAGATTGATCAACAGTTGGAAGCTGGGGAATCGCTGTGGGATGCCATTATTAATGCCACAGTTATCCGGTTTCGCCCGATCCTGCTAACAGCGGCGGCAGCAATCTTAGGAATGCTTCCTTTAGTGTCCAGCGTTTTCTGGGGCCCGATGGCTGTGGCGATTGCAGCGGGCCTGTTGGGAGCTACAGTTTTAACACTTCTGGTATTGCCAGTTATGTATGCGACATGGTATAAAGTGCAACAGGGTGCTTCTGAACAGGACGATTCAAAAACTACGAATAGTAGTTCTGTTTGATCCGTATTTTGAAATATACAATTCAAAAGATACTTGATTAATCATTTATATTATAAATTAAGTATTGATGGTGCATATGTGTCTGATGAGTTCATTTCTGTAATGAGAAAGATGTAAGTCTACAGTTGGTATATAACCACCTACAGCAAATTCACCTTATAATTATCTAATCTTTCGATAACATGTAGTGTCCCTATTGATAAAAATAGCACCGCAGGCATCAATCTGTCTGCGGTGCTATTTTTGAAATGGCAAATTGAGAACTTGAGCAAAGTTACAAGGAAATTACTTTTTCCTCATTCTCGCTACTACTTTATGCCACAAGCGTTTTTCCAAGAAACTTCCCATTACACTTTCGTTCATGTCTAAGAACATTTTATACGGCACAGAAAACGACAACATATCAGGATCGACCATGGGACGTACTGTAATATCCGTTAAACCTACTACAGCTCTTGGATTTTCCTTTTGAGCTTCAGCGTAGGGAATCAAAAAGACAGATTGACACCCTGAGCTGAATGGTATCATCACATTTTCATTTCCTGGTCTATAACAGTTTGCAAGTACCGTAAGTGCTGATAACTGGTCAGTGTTAACATAAAATACCACTAACTCGGGTATTTCCTTAGTGGTATCAATTTGTGATAAAGGCTTAAATATGACGTACTGATAGGGGATATCAGTTATTGGTAAGCACTCAACATATTCTACTCCTAGCTCTGGATTTTTTATATATCCTTCCCCTTCAAATAGGCCGTTTTTACCAACTGACAAAAAATATTCAATTCCACCTGGATAATTGGGAAATTGACCAAATCCTAATCCTGTTTTACCGCCAGGACATACTGTTGTTTTACGTTCAAAAACTGATGTTTTCCCCTTTGCTGCCGCAATAAATAACGGAATTGTACAACTCCAATGACCTTCTTTACTCTGAAGTGCTCCTTCAGGTTTTTCATTGCTAAGTAAAATAGCTACAGGTTCATAGCTTAAGTTCAATTCTCTGACCAAACGACTTTCCATCTTCTCTACCTCACTTTACTTTTATAATGGATCTGCAGATATTAGTTGCCCGAATATATTTGTATTCGCATAATGATGCTCCCGTTTTGAGTAATTAACAACAATCCTTACATAGTGACTAAAGCAACGTGATGATGACAAGAGTATAGCTCATTTTTTTGCCATTTTAGTTGTCACGACAACCTAAACAACAAAAAATAATTATGTAAGGTTATCATATATTTGAGTTAACATTTTTTTCAATTCTGCCACTTTATAGTTTTCCATTCCTATTGTCGCTTTCTCTAATAGATGTATAGCTTTTGGAATTAATTGTTCCTGCAATGCCCACCCACTGTCAGTTAAAAATATTTGAAATCCTCTCTTATCTACTGGGTGGTTTTTTCGGACAATTAAACCTTTTATTTTCAACCTCTCAAGAATGCGATTAGTATTCGGTTTATCTTTAAAGGTCACATCTGCCAGCTCTTTAGGGGTAATTCCTTCTTGTTCCCATAAACAGTTAAGTATAGCCCATTGCTCTGGAGTAATATCATTTTCTTTTAATCGCTGGAATAATTCATTTTTAAGTTTTGTATTGACCTTATTTAAAATAAACCCTAATGAATCATCTAATTTAAATTTCATTTACATCACCTATATTCGAGTTGTCTTGACAACTTCATTATATCACATAGTAATTATCAGTCAATATCATACTAAACCAAAAGCCCTCTATAATGTTACTTTTATAGACATGGCCCACTGCCAAAAAAATGTTTACAGCTCTTACAAAGGCAGAGAATCTAGGCGATTCAAGGATTTGTCGTCTGTTCCATTATACCATTCTAAAAGATAAAGCACTCCCCGTTCAAAGGTGTGGATCCTAAAGCTTTCACAAATATGTTTCAAGCGGAACTTGGTAAACCCTACTCCTTATTCATAGGAGGTATCCAACCGTAAGACAAAGAAACGATAACATTCAAGGAGCCACACTTTTCCGATAAAGAGGTTTTTATGCCAGCGGAAAAGTCCTTGAATATCAGAAGTAAATCAAAAGTACATTGCCCTTGGATTTGCAGGAAACTTTGGAACAACTTGATGATGAATATAATTGTATGATGCTGAGCGGCATGGACGTATATTATCAACAAGGTTTTTCCGATGCAGTCCGGTTGATTATGGAGACAATGAATTGGTTACCAACGCGGAGTTAGAAGGATCGGCGCACCCTAGTGATTTGAAAAAATTGTTGGGGTGTTTCTTTTTGCGTACCGTTTTGCAGTCAAAGAAAAAGTCGCATACTCTATAAAAATAATTATTAGGTTAAATTATTGGTGGAGTGAATAATAGCTGAACGGTATGCTATTGGCGAATAACCATTCCAACGTTTAAATTGGCGACTAAAACTAGAAATATTTTGATATCCTAAAGCAAATGCAATGTCACTAATAGAAAATTGTGGATTTAACATCATTTGTTGTGCTTTTTTTAATTTTAAGCGAGATAAGTATTGTCTAGGTGAAAGACCATATATTTTCTTGAAAATACGGAAACCATATCCCGTACTTATTCCAATTTCATTCATAGTCTTTGCTATATTAAATTCATCGTTACTGTTATAATATTTAGTTTTTATGTAATTTGAAACATTATTTAATAAATTAGTCTTTAATATTTCTGCAATAAGTCTTGCATAATATAATTGATTAGCCCCAGTATAGTTTTCATCAAATACAGTTTGTTGATCTAGTATCATTAAAATTTCCGATAGAATAATTTGTATTTTCATTTTAATACTAAATAAATATATATTTGAACTAATTAACATAATGAATTTTTTAAAGTAAGGTGTTAAAGTTTGAGCTTCAGGCGATGAATTTGAATAATGTATAGATGAATTTTGAATAAGTTGTAATTCAAAGATTGGTTCATCTATTCCAAAATGAAAGCAAAAATAAGTTAAATTTTCTACAGCTTTTACACTATGTTTAAACCCAGGAGGAATGAGTGCAAGATCTCCCGAGCATAAGATAATTTCATTATTATTAAATGAAATTTTTTCTGTCCCATCAATAACGTATATGAATTCAAAGGCTTGATGCTGTTCCTCTGGAACATGCCAATCCTCATTCACGCTTTGCATATGTGCCCCAAAAAAATTTAAATTCCAGTCAATTGCTGGTAAACGTTTTGCATTTTTTAAAAAATCCATTTTATCTCCTTTAGATCAGATTTGATCAATTATAGAGCCGAAAAAGCAATATACTATATAAAAAAAATACTATATACTCTTATATAAATCAATAAAAAGTAATAAAAAATAATACTGATTTTTGTGATGTTTTTTATTATTTAAGAATTTTTTTTAGGAGAGATGTAGCCATGAAGCAAATTTTGTATGGGGCAGCATATTATTATGAATATTTACCGTATGATCGTCTTCAAGAAGATATAAACATGATGAAGGATGCCAATATTAATCTTGTCAGAATAGGTGAAAGTACTTGGAGTACATATGAACCACAAGAGGGTGTTTTTGATTTTTCAACGGTTCATAAAGTTTTAAATGCAATGTATGAGGCAAAGATAAATGTTATTATTGGTACGCCAACGTATGCAATTCCTACTTGGTTAGCTAAAAAATATCCTGAGGTAATGATTACGGATAAAGAGGGAAAACGTTCTTATGGAGCAAGGCAAATATTTGATATTACACATCCAACTTATCGTTATCTTTCTGAAAAAATTATTCGAAAAATGCTTCAAGAAACAGCTTCTCATCCTGCTGTAATAGGTTTTCAAGTAGACAATGAAACGAAACATTTTGATACTAGCAGCCAGAACGTTTATATAGGTTTTCAAAAATACTTAAAAGAAAAATTTCATAATGACATAGAAAAATTTAATGCTACTTATGGGCTTGACTACTGGAGTAATCGGATAAATGCATGGGAAGATTTTCCTCCCATAAATACAACGATAAATGGAAGTTTGGGAGCAGCATTTGAGGAATATAAACGTGGACTTGTTACAGAATTTCTAAATTGGCAAGTTAACATTGTAAATGAGTATAAACAAAAAGATCAGTTTGTAACGAATAATTTTGATTTTGAATGGCGAGGGCAATCTTATGGTATTCAACCAAATGTCAATCATTTTCAAACATCAAAATTATTTGATGTGACGTCGATAGATGTTTATCATCCGAGTCAAGATGACTTAACAGGTATTGAAATTGCATTTTGTGGAGATGTTGCAAGGTCTACTAAAGAAAAAAATTATATTGTTATGGAGACTGAAGCACAAGCGTTTAAACATTGGACACCATATCCAGGACAATTAAGACTACAAGCTTATAGTCATATTGCTTCTGGTGCCAATGCAATAGAATACTGGCATTGGCATTCTATTCATAATAGTTTCGAAACTTATTGGAAAGGGTTATTAAGCCACGATTTTAGACCTAATCCTGTATACAATGAGGCCAAACAAATCGGGAAAGAGTTGCAAGCATATGGTTCTCACTTTCTTAACACTAGTAAAAAAAATAAAGTTGCATTCATTGTAAGTAATAATAGTTTAACGGCGGTGGATTTCTTTCCGTACAAGGAGGCATTGGTTGATAATAAAAGATCGGACCATCAATATAATGATATCCTACGTTCATATTACGATGCCTTATATAAATTAAATATTGAAGCTGATATTCTACAAATTGGGGATTGTCGTATTGACAATTATGATTTATTAATAGTTCCTTCACTCTATTCAGTTGGAGAAGCTGATTTAAAAATTCTAAATCAGTTTGTAAAAAATGGTGGTAATATATTATATTCTTTCAGATCTGGTTTTACAAATGAAAATGTTAAAGTCTATACTCATGTACAACCTAGTATTATTTCTGAAGCTTGCGGTATTGAATATGAACTTTTTGTTGAACCGAATAATATAACAATTTCTGGAACATCTAAACTTCCATCTATCAATCAAGATAATATACTTTATTGGATGGAATTGCTGACACCAACGACTGGTAATGTTTTGGCGTACTATAATCATCCATATTGGGGAAAATATGCGGCCATCACTGAAAATTCATATGGAAAAGGTCATGCTTATTACGTAGGTACGTACTTAAATGAGCATGCTATTACTGAATTATATAAATATATTTTGAAATCTGCAAATCTTTGGACGTCTCGTCAAAATACGTCGTTTCCTATAATAAATAAAACGCTTTACACTTTAAATGGTGAAATGTTAGATTTCTATTTTAACTATTCGAATAATTCAAAAAAGGTGATATTTAATTCTTCTACAGGAACATCTTTATTTAATAAAAAGCAATTGTCGCAAGACGATGATTTTGAACTAGATCCATGGGACTTGCAAATATTTATTGTTAATGCTGTTCAAAATGATTCTGAATGAAAAAAATATTTTTAGATATGAAAGGATTTTAAATATGGAAATAATTAAAAACATAAAAATGGAAGGTAAACATTTTTGGGGCTTTGCTTTTATTAATTTAACATATTTTTCTATTTGGTGCATTGTTGCTTGGTATTTAACTCTCTGGATGAGTGAAGTTGCTAATTTGGATAGTGGATTTTCAGGAATAGTATTTTCAACAATGGCAGCAGCCTCATTAATTTTTCAACCGTTTTTAGGTATGATTTCAGATAAATTGCTATTTAGAAAAACTTTAATTCTAACGATTTCTATTTCAGCAATTTTTATTGGTCCATATTTCCAATGGGCATTTATTCCACTGTTAGGTATTAATAAATTTTTAGTGACCATATTTACAGGAATTTTTCTTGGTTTTGTTTTAAATGGTGGTTCTTCTGTTGTGGAGCAATATGTACAGCGATCTGCATTAGCTAATAAATTTGAATATGGTCATGCCAGAATGGGTGGTTCTGTTGCGGCAATGCTTTCTACATTAATAGCTGGTCGTTTATTTATTTGGCAACCATATGCTATATTTTGGGCAGGTTCATTTTTTGGTGTTATTATGACACTTATTCTTATATTTAGTGCAAAAGTTAATTTGAAAAATGCTTCTCTAGTAGGAGATACTTCTAATTCTATTGAAATTAAACAAGTTTTACAAGTTTTTAAATTAAAAAATTTTTGGGCGCTATCTTTATTTTTTATGGGAAGTGCCGCTATTTATGATGTAGTTGATCAACAGTTTATTGTTTTTTTTAGAACTTTTTTTGATACAACGGATCAAGCTACTTTAGTTTATAGTTATGTTGGTTCATTTAATAGTATACTCGAATTTATATTAATGATTCCTATGCCATATATTATTAACAAAATTGGAGCAAAAAATGGTTTGATTCTTGCCGGCTTTGTAGCTGCTGCTAGAACTATTGGGAGTGCGTTTGCACCAAATTGGTGGATTGTTATTTTATTCCGCTTATTGGCAGGATTAGAGATGCCCCTAATTCTTGTTTCAATTACAAAATATATTGCCGGAACATTTGACATGCGTTTATATGCAACAATATACGTACTTTCTGCTAATTTTGCAAAACAAATATCAGTCTTTATTCTGTCTGCAATTGCTGGTAATTTGTATGATATAATTGGATTTCAAAGAGCATATCTATTCATGGGAGTAGCTATATTAGCGATAACTTTCATTACGATGTTTACTCTAAAAAATGAAAAAGATTATACTGATAATACAGTTATTTTAAAAAATGAGTATGATAATTAATAGCGATAATAAATATGATTACAAGGGGCTGCCACATGTTGATTATAGTGATTTCCTTGTCAAGAGATAAAAATGAGCTTTTTATAATGAATCTGATGATTCATGCAGACCATTCAGCATAAGCTAGCTATATTTTCGGATAGTAAGCTTTGGCTGGTGGAATGTGACTAAAAAGCCTGTTTTAAAAAGTATATATTGATAAATGCCCGAAATTAGGTTAAAATTGCGTTTTTAAAAGTTTTATTATGAATTTATAAATGTTTGTAAACACTCCTACTATACTAGAAATAGGTATCATAGGAGTGTTTTTCTGTTTTTAGCGTCAAACTCATTCGAATGATGGTAAAAGTTTGACGTGTGCCTCATTTTGGAAAATGAAGTGTATCAGGATGAATTATCAGGAAATTCAGGATAATTCATAACGTGAGCAAATGATTAAGTTCTCAAATGAATAGAACATTATAGGCTGAGATGATTTTTGTAGTTGCCTAATATCTCCAAGAGCCCCGTGGAGAACCAAACAGCGTAGTGGAGGCTTTTATGAGTAAGATTGCATATATTCGCGTAAGTAGTAAAAATCAAAATGTCGGTCGTCGGCATCAGGCACTATCATCTTATAAAATAGATTGTTTCTTTGAGGAGAAAATCAGTGGAAAAGATATGAACCGACCGGAGCTCAAGGGGATGATGGATTGGGTACGTGAAGGTGATACGGTTTATGTTGAAAGTTTCAGTCGGCTTGCTAGGGTATGCTGTATCTGTTAAAAATTATCGATGTGTTGTTGAAAAAAAGGTCGGGTTTATTAGCTTGAAAGAATCCATTGGCAGAAGGACGGGCGTATGGACGACCCAGAATTGATATCGATGAGATATTCATACGTGTATAAGCAGTGGCGAGAAAAAGAAATAACGGCTGTTGAAGCTATGAGGGTGGTTGGAATGAAGAAAAATACATGGTACAACCGGGTGAAAGAATACGAGGCAGATATTACTTTAAAGAAATAATCAGGATATTAAATGTTCTCTATCGAAAGGCTTGATCGAAACAAGTGGCTTACTTTTTCGTTAAGGCGCAAATAAGGCGCATCTCCTTAATTTTGGACAAAAAAAAGCCTCCGAAAACCTCGGAGGCTTTGATAACACTGGAGCTGATGATAGGAATTGAACCTACGACCTACTCATTACGAATAGTACTTATAAATATTTTAATGCTTTTAAAAGTGTTTGAATCTTTCTTTTTCTTTCTTTGGAGTAAGAATCCCTTCCATATAATTCAGAATAGTCATGATATAGTCATTCACATCTACTATGGGGTGTATGTGATGCTATTAAGTTTAAAAACAATATTAAAATTTTTCAAACTGTATTGTAACTATACTTTTTGTTTTATAGTAGAATTATGATAAAGATACATATTGTATACCTTAATACGGGGGAAGGGGATCCAGCGTGGAATTTTTAATTTCAATTAGTGAAATGGCTAAGTTACATGGATTAACACGGCAAGCTCTAATTTATTATGATGAAATCAATTTATTTAAACCAGTAAAAGTTGATGAGAATGGTTATCGCTATTATAGTAAACGTCAGATTCCTTATTTGCGCGAAATTTGTTTTTTAAAATCTTTGGGAATTAGTTTAAAAGAAATTGTGAACCATTTTCATGATCGTTCCCCTGAAAAGGAAATTGTGTTGTTGCACAAACAAAAGGAAGACGTTTTACATGAGATTGCTAGGTTAAATAAAATTCGGGAATCTATAAATCAAAGGCTCAACATTTATGAGGAGGCAGTAGATGCTGATGCCATGCAGATGCAAGAACCGTTTATCCGTTCTATTGTGGCAAGACAGGCAGTTTTTAAAGAATATGTTCAGCCTATTAATAAAGAAAACCTTCATATAACTTTGATGGGGTTGTGGCGAGAAATTTTTAAAAAAGAAATGGTACCGTCTAGTGGTTTTGGTTCAATAATAAAAAAAGAAGCAATTTTATCAAGGAATCATTTAAAAGGAGCTGGTAGTTGTATTTTTTTGTCGCAATGGAGTACAGAGCATTTGAATACAATAGCGCTTCCAACGGCTGATTACGCTTGTATGTACAAATATGGTATGCCATATGATGTGATACATGTAGAAAACCTTCTGGACTGGATTGGAAAAAATGGGTATAGACTTGTGGGAGATATCGTTGATGTTTGCCTGTTGGACACAACTTTTTATAAGGAGCAGAAAGCTCTTGATTTCTGTATGTTACAGGCGCCTGTGAAATTGCGATAAAGTTTTTCAGAAAAATATAAAAATCTCTTGACTGTATGCTTGCTTTATAGATTAGTATTCAAGTTGTTAAGTGTGTTTGAGTAATTTACAGTAAATTATTTAAAACTATTAGGAGGTTTTTATTATGGCAAATG
Source organism: Propionispira raffinosivorans DSM 20765 (assembly GCF_000381065.1). GTDB lineage: Bacteria > Bacillota > Negativicutes > Selenomonadales > Selenomonadaceae > Propionispira > Propionispira raffinosivorans. The sequence continues at coordinate 39,168 of NZ_KB905863.1, forward strand.
AAGTTATTGATTTAAGATCTGCTCTGGAATTATTAAAAACTATACCGGGACAATTGGTTTCTACAGATGTAGAAGTTGATCCGGCAGCCGAATTGGCAGGCGTTTACCGTTATGTTGGGGCAGGCGGAACTGTGGCTCGTCCAACCAAGCTCGGACCTGCTATGGTTTTCAACAAGGTAAAGGGTCATCCTGGTGCAAGGGTAGTTATTGGTGTGCTTGCTGATCGTAAACGTGTAGCAACGCTCTTAAATACTAAGCATGAAGAATTAGGTTTAATGCTTCGTAATGCTGTTAAAAATGCTATTCAACCGATTGTTGTTGGCCCTGAAAAAGCTAAATGTCAAGAAGTGGTTTATAAAGCAACCGATCCTGATTTTGATATTCGTAAAATACTTCCGGCTCCGACCAATACTCCAGAAGATGCTGGTCCGTATGTAACGCTTGGTATGTGCTATGCTTCAGACGTAGAAACTGGTGAATCCGATGTCACCATTCATCGTCTTTGCCTCCAATCTAAAGATGAAATTTCCATGTTCTTTACTCCGGGGGCTCGTCACTTGGGAGCTTTCCGTGAAAAAGCTGAAGCTTTGGGTAAACCGTTGCCTATTTCCATCAGCATCGGTGTCGATCCTGCAATTGAAATTGCTTCTTGCTTTGAGCCTCCTACGACACCGCTTGGTTTCAATGAATTGTCTATTGCTGGCGCTATTCGTGGCAAAGCAGTAGAACTTGTTCCTTGTCTGTCAATCAAGGAAAACTGCATCGCAAATGCAGAATATGTAATTGAAGGCGAACTGCTTGTTGATAGACGCATTCGTGAAGACGTTAACTCAAATACAGGCAAGGCTATGCCCGAATTCCCAGGCTATACCGGTCCTGCTAATCCGGCAATACCGGTAATTAAGGTTAAAACAATTACTACCAGAAAAAAGCCTATTATGCAAACCTGTATCGGTCCTTCTGAAGAACACGTGAATATGGCGGGTATTCCTACAGAAGCTTCTATTATTGATATGGTGGAACGTGCTATGCCTGGACGCTTACTGAATGTTTATGCTGCATCTCCAGGTGGCGGTAAATTTCTTGCAGTTCTCCAATTTAAGAAAGGTATTCCTTCGGATGAAGGTCGTCAGCGCCAGGCTGCGCTTCTTGCTTTCTCTGCTTTTTCTGAATTAAAAGAAGTAATTTTAGTTGATGAAGATGTTGATATTTTCGATATGAATGACGTTATGTGGGCTATGACGACCCGTATGCAAGGCGATGTTGATATCATTAACATTCCTGGCGTACGCTGTCATCCGCTTGATCCTTCCAACGATGCAAGTTGCAGTTGGACGATTCGTGATCATGGTATTGCCTGCAAGACCATTTATGACGCAACTGTTCCAATGAAGGAGAAACATCGTTTTGAGCGTGCTAAATTTATGGAAGTCGATCCTAAAAAATGGTTGCCCGATTTTGAAGCATAATTACAAATAATCACAGAAGGGGCGGTTATTCCTTAGCGAAGTATATAGTGTCATCACTAAGGGATAGCGCGCCTTATTTCTTGTAAGGAGGAAACAACAATGGGAAAAAATAAAGGAATCATCGGCTTCATTCTAGGTATTATTGTAGCGATTGCGATTTACTTTACTAATATTCAGGGATTGAGCAACGAGGGACATTTGTGCCTGGTCTTTTCTTTAATGACAGTAATTTTTTGGGCTTTTGGTATTGCTCAGCCAGGCTATACATCAGGGCTTTATTTACTCCTTTTAGCTGTATTTAAAGTAGCTCAACCTACTTTGATTTTTTCTACGTGGACCACTTCCATGATGTACCTCATCATTGGCGCCTATTTAATTGCGACTGCAGTTAAGGAATCTGGGCTTGGCGAAAGAATCGCTTACTGGTACATATCTAAATATGTTACCAATTTTAAGAGTATTATCATTTCTATTTTCGCCCTAACTTTCATTTTATCTTTACTTATCCCCCATCCTTGGCCACGTGCTTTTCTAATTATGTCTGTTATGGCCGTAGTTGTTAAAAGTGCCAATATTCCTCATGAAGATGCGGTAAAAATCGGGTTCACCGTATTTGCTGCTTCCATTCCAGTTTCCATGATTTTCTTAACCGGCGATGCGTCCATTAATCCTTTGGCTGCGGCAAGTTGTGCGCCTGAAGCAGTAGGATGGTTGGATTGGTTTAAAATTATGGGTTTGCCTATGATCATAACTAGTCTCATTACTATGTTCATGATTATGTACATGTTCAAACCTACTAAAGAAGTTGAAGTGAACAAAGATGAAATCGCACGGCAACGTGCTGAACTTGGTCCTATGACCGGTAAAGAAAAACGCACTGCATTCTGGGTTGTTCTAGCCATCATTCTTTGGATGACCGATACGATTCATGGTGTTGATATCGGTTGGGTTACCCTTTTCATTGCAGTTATGATGGCAATGCCAAAAGTTGGTGGCATTCTCACGCCCGGCAGTTGGAATGGTGTGCCTGTACAAACATTGCTCTTCTTAACTGCCGCTGTTGCTATAGGGCGTGTTGGCGCTGCTACCGGCATGAATGCATGGATTGCTCAAACTTTGTTGCCTAGCACGATTCCGGAAAACATGTTCGTTTTAGCAGCTTTCATTACTTTAGTTTCCATTGTTGTTCATCTGTGTTTTGGCAGCGTTATCGCTGTTATGGGTATTGTTATTCCGGCGATGCTAGCTTTTACACAGTCAATGGGTTTATCGACTATTATTCCGGTTATGATCGCTTATACTGCCATCAATGCCCACTTTATCCTGCCGTTCCATAATTTGGCTATGCTGGTAGGTACCGGTGAGGAGAACGGTATGTACTCAGAAAAAGAAACCATTAAATTCGGTGTTCCTTTTACGTTGGTGCTTTTTATTATTACTTGCGTTGTAGAAATACCATGGTGGAAAGTTATCGGTTTGTGGTAATAGGAAAAAGTAAGTCGTAAAACTTCTTTTTAAAACTTTTAAAGTTTCATTGATTTGAAGGGAGCTAAGTCATGCGATTAATCGTAGGTATCTCCGGTGCAAGCGGAGTAATTATGGGATATTATATGTTAAAAGCTTTAAAGCAGATCCCCGAAATCGAAGTACACTTAGTGATTACTGAAGGTGCTACAAAAAACTTCGAGTGCGAAACCGATTTGACTATAAACGAAGTGACAGTTTTGGCAGATGTGGTACATAGTAATATAAATATGGCAGCCAATATTTCTAGCGGTTCCTTCAAAACAGCTGGTATGATAATTATTCCTTGCAGTATGAAGACTGTATCTGGCATTGCTTCCGGTTTTGCGACGAATCTTCTTTTGCGAGTGGCAGACGTATGTATTAAGGAATGCCGTAAGGTAGTCATTGTGCCCCGTGAAATGCCCATGAGTAGAATTCATCTTCGCAATATTAAAGAAGCTGCTGATTGTGGCTGTATAGTAATCCCCCCCCTGTTAACGTTCTATAATGGCTCAAACTCTGTTGAAAAACAAATCCACCATATTATTGGAAAAATTTTAATGCAGTTTGACATTGATTATAAAGAATTTGTAGCGTGGGAAGGAGTTGAATAAGGTGTTTTCTACAAAAATTACTGTTGGTAGCAAGCCCTATGAAATTATGGCTGTGCTTACTTTGTGTGGAAAAGATGTCATAGTAACAATTGGAGGGGGAGATACACCACATATAGGAGCTGCGGCTTTAGCTTCATCTAGACCAAGTTTGAAAGATGATGGAGGGATTTCAGCAACGGCCTCAGTATTGTGCGCCATAGGACATAAGGAAGATGTAATTTCTAGAGAGACAGCACTACGCTTAGCCAGTAAACTGAATACTACGGTTTTGGTGTCCGTGGGGTTGCATCTCGATAATCCAGTGTCAAACGATATTGAGTTGATGAAAATGAATTTTCAAGAGTTGATAGACAAAACTGAAGATTGGCTGATAGAAAATAAACGTTAATTTTCACAAAAACAAAAATGGGCTGTCGCATGAAGTGGTTTTTCATTTCTACGGCGGCTCCTTTTTTCAGAACAAAACAGTTTTAAATCATTTTTAATATTGAAGGATAAAAAAAGACGTACGAAAAAAGCCCACATACTAATGGGTTTTTCGTACGTCTTTGAATGATTGAGCCAACGATAATAAGCAGAGTGCCTAATTTTAAGATATTCACATAATTTTTTTATTGGATAGCCTTTGGTTGAAGATAATTCCTTGATAGCTATTATAGGCTGTAAGATATTGTACTAAAGATAGCGATCCCTCCTCTCTAGTTCCCTTACTTTTTTAAATAGGTCATTCTCCATTTGTAGATCTGTGTTCATTCGTTCCAACTCTACAATTTTAGCCCTGCTGCTAGAATATAAACAGATCAATTTGAAATGAGAAATCTGAAAAATATAGTATAATTGTGACTAGCGTGAATGGTAACGTTTGGGTTAGAAAGCTCACAAGACAATGTGGAAATCCAAATAGCCTAAGCTTGGACAACTGCTAGGGTAAGAAAGCTACGGAGAACGTAAAGTGAATCACTGTAAGAATCGTTACGCTGGAGAAAGCGAAATAGGCTGAAAAACGCTTCGACCAAAATGGTGAGAAGTCAAGCACCGGCCAACTGGCAAACCAATGCGAATGGATGAAGAACTCCCGGCTTAAAGGTGGCTACTAATGCATCTGCATGATAAACTATATCCTATGATCTATTCGTTTTTTCTACCCTGTTTTGTGTTTACAAAACAGAAAAAGGTGCAATAGTGATTAGGTAAGAAAATGATTGACAGTTTCAGTAAATGGCTATAAAATTAATTTAGAGTTATTGTTGTCTATGACAACTAAATGGGGATGATGATAATAAATATACTCGATACAATTAGTTCCTTTATTAGTAGGACCCAGTCTGAACTGTAAAAACAAATTTTTTTTATTTAAAACCGTAGGGGGTTATGCCTAAACAAGTTTAACAATTCTTTTGACAGCCTCTGTACCTCGGTTTTCAAGTTCTTAGTAAGACTTTAATTTTCACCCCAGAATCCATGTAAATTACTTAATCAGGAGGAATCAGCTATGTCAACCAATTTTGAATCAAAAATTATCTATCGATTAGGGGCATCTCTTGATGCGCCGCAGTCTCGGTACCCTGGCTTTGCGCCGGGACGTAGTATTATCAAGGCAGGAAGCGTCATTAAGAAAGGTGCAGCTTCTATCGTCCAAGATTTAGTTTTTGACCGAGATGTCGCTGTTACATTGCGCGATGGTGTTCGGATCTATGCTGATATCTATCGCCCTGCCAATATTGAGGAGCCTATTCCAGCCATCATCGCCTGGAGCCCTTATGGTAAACACGATGGCTACATCAACTTCGAAGATTTTCCATATCGCGCCGGAGTTCCGCAACGAAAACTATCCGGTCTTGAAAAATTTGAAGCTCCCGATCCGAACTGGTGGTGTCCACGCGGTTACGCAATTGTAAATCCGGATATCCGTGGCGCATACAAATCCGAAGGGAAAATGGCGATTTGGGATCGTCAAGAAGGTGAGGACGGGGCCGATCTGATCGAATGGATTGCCTCACAAGAGTGGTGTAACGGCAAGATAGGAACAGCTGGAACATCATGGCTTGGAGTCGGGCAATGGTTCATTGCTGCCGAGCGCCCGCCACACCTCGCAGCCATTGCTCCGTGGGAAGGTATGGGAGATGTATATCGTTTCTGCTTTGGTGATGGCGGTATTCCCGATGCGGCCTTCATTTCGTGGCTAATGAAAAACACGCCTTCAGAAACCTGTATTGAGGACATCGTCGCAATGGTTGATCTTCATCCGGATTTCAACGCCTATTGGGCACGCAAACGTGCTGCTGTTGAGCAAATTGACGTACCTGTCTATGCTAACATGAGTTGGGGCGGCAAACTTCATGGCATGGGCTTCTTCGATGCATGGCATCGGCTGACTACGAAGGATAGCTGGTTACGCCTTGCCTGCGATCTCGAATGGCCGGGCTTCTACGACAATAAGCATCAAGAAGATCTGCGTCGTTTCTTCGATTATTTTCTGAAAGGACAAGAGAATGGATGGCGTGCAACACCGCCCGTTCGTTTGACTGTAGTCGACTTCGCCAACAATGATATCATTGACAGACCCGAGCGGGAGTTCCCTATTGCTCGCGCAATGCCGATAGATTTCTTCCTGAATGCAGAGAACCTTTCGTTGCAGGAAACCTGTCCGGAAACAGCTACCGTCAAGTATGATGCTGAAACAGGGGAGAGCCATTTTGATTTCACATTTGCCAAAGTTGTTGAGCTCAACGGCTATCCGGAATTGCATCTCTTCGTGGAAGCAGAAGGCTCTGACGATGCAGATATTTTCGTTAGACTTACCAAGTTATCGTCAAAAGGTGAGCCTCAGGGTCGTATCTTAATTCCAAAAGAAGAACCGGAGTACAATGCGATCTGGGATGAAGTCGAAGTCTTTACTACCGGCGTTGGTCGCAGTCTCTACTGTTATGATGGTCCTTGGGGTCGCATTCGCGCTTCACGTCGCGGTTTTATAACCAATCCACGTGAGATACCGAAATACAACAGTGCCGAGGAGCGACTTTCGCCCGGTGAGGTTGCCGAAATTAAGCTGACGCTTGCTCCGACCGCCATGATGATTCATCCTGGGGAAACACTGCGATTGACGATCTCTGGCAAAAATCTTGTTGCTTGGCAGCTCCCAGGAGGAGCAAACCCCGTTGCACTACGTAACCAAGGTAAGCATGTGCTTCATACCGGTGGTGCTCGACCAAGCAGGGTGATCCTCCCGATAATAGCCGATCATTTTTCAAAAATATTGGGTAAATAATTTATCGAGGCGGCTGGTGAACAGCCAACATTGACGGCGTTTTGTTAAGATATTTAGCCGTGTGGTTGCCAAATGGCTTTTACATACTTTGGGCGAAAGCCATGATAAAATCTTACCAAGAACTTGAAAACTGAGGTGCAGAAGATGTCAAAAAGCTTGCTTAAATGGAAATATTTCGTGAAAAAATTATAGTGTTGTACGTTTACTGGTATCTTAAGTATCCCCTCATCAATGGAAGAATCAGAAACCAATTTGTGGCCTTGAAATTATGTATATGATCAAGAAAGGGCAGATTGAAGAAATTTAATCTGTCCTTTCTGAGGTTGCTTTGATAAACTGCACCTTTCTCTGTTTTGTGAACACAAAATAGGGTAGAAAAAACGAATAGATCATAGGATAGCTTAGTTTATAGTGATATTCTTAGTTATAACAGCCACTGTGAACACCTCTGTATGATTTGGTTTGGTTATCATACACGAGTTCTCACATTGGTTGTTTATTTTTATTTACTTTTGCTGTTGCATTTCATTTTACAATGGATCAAAACATTATGCTGATGAAATATGGAAATGGGGCGCTGCGAAAGATCTTTGAAATAAATAAGTATATGTACTAATTTTCGGCCAATTGTATGTGATATTACTAAAATACAAGATATTAAGAAATTAAATCAAATACTACAGATGGAAAAACCAGAAATTAAAATTCTCATTAATTCTGCAGGGATAGGTAAATTTGGCTTATGGAAAGACATTTCCTTGCAAGATAGTATAAATATGATTGATCTTAATTGTAGAGGGACTGTAGTGCTTACCCAAATCAGCATTCCGTTTATAATGAAAGGTGGAAATATTTTAGAAATTTGTTCTACCGCTGCCTTTCAGCCATTGCCATATTTTAATATTTATGCTGCAACAAAAAATTTTTTATATAGTTATAGTTGTGCTTTGCATAAAGAGTTGTCTTGTGATAATATATCGGTCACCGCAGTATGTCCATATTATAAGTGATACTAATTTCATTAATGAAGCAAAAAAGAATGGAGATAAAAATTGCATAAAAAATTTTCAGTTTGCCTTAAATACAAAAGCGGTAGCATCAAAAGCATTAAGAGATGCAATGCTTTTGAAAAGTGTTTCGACTCCAGGCGCTATAAGCAGTTGGCAATATATTTTAACTAGGGGCGTTCCAGACAAAATAATTATGAAATTTTGGAATTGGTTTCGTAAATTATCAATAAAATAGTAATTATTATAAAACCAGAAGTTGACAAATATATTAAATAAATATAAAATTAGTTTGTCAATGACAATAAAATTAAGTCTACCTATTAAAAGTAAAGTTAGTTTGAGAGTTATTATAATAAATATATGGAGATTTTATAATGTTATATGAAATAGATACAGTTGGGTTTTTTATTAGTAGAGCGCAAGCAAATTTGAGAAAAAGATTTCTTAAAAATTTACGGTCTTACGATATTACCCCTGAAGAATGGGTTTTATTTGTAAGGCTTTCAGAAGAAGAGGGGATTTCGTTAACGGATTTATCTAAAACGTCATTAAGAGATAAACCATATACAAGTCGGCTTGTTGATAAAATGGAAAAAAAAGGTCTTATAAGAAAAGAAGAAAGTCAAAATGATAAACGTTCGTCTTCAATTTATCTAACTGAAAAAGGAACTACAAGTAGAGAGGAAATTAATTTAGTTATTATAGAATTGAATCGTTGGGAAATGGAAGTGTTTAGTAAAAAAGAAATTGAAGAGCTGAAATTTTTATTAAATAAATTATATAAACATGTAAAATTTTAAGTTATAAAACTTAAAATTTTTTGCTTATATAGTTGTCATAGACAATTATATAAGCAAGACATTTTTTATTTTTAGTGAGGTGTTTTGAATTGAACAATGTGCTTAAAGTGGGGCTGGATATTGGATCGACTACTATAAAGTTGGTAATACTTAATGAACAAAATGAAATTATTTTTAAAGACTATAGAAGGCATTTTTCTAATATTATTTCTACATTAAAGTCGTTAGTTGATATGGTTCATATAAAATTTCCCAAAAGAATGCTTGTTGTAACGGCTACAGGATCTGCGGCTATGAAATTAGCAGAAATTATGCAGATATCATATATTCAGGAGGTTATAGCGTGTACCAAAGCAGTAAAAACATTTATTCCAGAAACGGATACTGTTATTGAATTAGGCGGGGAAGATGCTAAAATAACGTATTTGAAAGACTCTTTGGAGCAACGAATGAATGGTGTATGCGCTGGAGGAACCGGTGCCTTTATTGATCAAATGGCCATTTTATTGAATACGGATGCCACTGGTTTAAATGACTTAGCTAAGGAATATAAAAACATTTATTCAATTGCATCTAGATGTGGTGTTTTTGCAAAAACAGATATTCAGGCTTTGATGAATGAAGGTGTGGCAAAAGAGAATATTGCTGTGTCTATATTGCAAGCTGTGGTAAATCAGACAATTGGAAGTTTAGCACAGGGAAGGCCAATATCAGGTAATGTTGCATTTTTAGGTGGACCGTTGTATTTTTTATCAGCATTAAGACAGAGATTTATAGAAACGTTACAGTTAAATAACGAACAAGTTATAACTCCGAGAGACTCACAATATTTTGTTGCAATAGGTGCAGCGTTAGCTTCTAATCAAAAAACGATATATTCGAATGATTTATATCAATCAATGTCTAATGTATATAATATGAAAGTTAATAACACCAATAAGCTTCCGGCTTTATTTGCAGATAAGGAGGAAATACTTAAGTTTCAGCATCGCCATCAACAGTATTTTATTCCTGAAGAAGATATAAAACAATATAAGGGAAAGGCTTATTTGGGCATAGATGCTGGATCAACAACAACGAAAATCATATTAATAAGTGAAGACAACAAGATCTTATATTCGTTTTATTGCAGTAACAAAGGAAATCCATTAGATTCTATAGTTACTATGTTAAAAAAAATGTATTTTATTTTACCCCAAGAAGTGAACATTATTGGTTCCGTAGTTATAGGCTATGGGGAGCGTTTAATTCAAAAAGCGCTACAAGTAGATCTTGGTGAAGTTGAAACAATAGCACATTTTAAGGCAGCTAATTCTTTTTTACCTGGAGTAGATTTTGTTTTAGATATTGGCGGACAAGATATGAAAAGCTTTTTTGTTCACGATGGCGTAATAGATTCTATTATGTTAAATGAAGCATGTTCAGCTGGTTGTGGATCTTTTTTAGAAACTTTTGCAAACTCAATAGGCATGGAGATTCATGAATTTGTATCATTAGCAATACAGGCATCTAATCCTACAGATTTGGGAACACGGTGTACCGTATTTATGAACTCAAAAGTTAAGCAGGCACAAAAAGAGGGGGTGAGTATCGGTGATATTTCAGCGGGTTTAGCGATATCTATAATAAAAAATGCATTGTTTAAAGTAATCCGTTTAAAAAATGTAACAGATTTAGGTGAAAAGATAGTTGTTCAAGGTGGAACTTTTAAAAATGATGCTGTTTTACGAGCGCTAGAAAAAATACTCGGAAAACACGTTGTACGACCTAATATACCTGGGCTTATGGGAGCTTATGGTGCAGCCCTTATAGCAAAGGAAAAACTTCAACATCAAAAATGCTCTAATTTGCTTAATTTAGAAAACTTAAATAAATTTTCTTTTCAAACAAGAAATCGACGTTGCAGTTTGTGTGGGAACCATTGCTTGATAAAAGAACAATGGTTTTCAAATGGAGCAGTATATTATACGGGAAATCGCTGCGAGCGAGGTACAGGTATTATAGAATCCCGAGGAGAAGAAGCTCCTAGCATTTATAAATTCAAGTATCAAAGACTCTTTCAATATAAATCACTAGAGAAAAACGTGGCAATTCGGGGGGCAATCGGTATTCCGAGAGTTTTAAATATGTATGAAGATTATCCCTTTTGGTTTACTTTCTTTACATCGTTGAAATATCGTGTTGTTTTATCTGCAAAGTCATCTGCACAAATACATCAAATGGGTTTAGAAACAATACCTTCTGAAACTGTCTGTTATCCAGCAAAATTAGCACATGGGCATATTGTAGATCTTGTAAAAAAAGGTGTAAAAAAAATATTTTACCCATGCATTTTTCATAGTCAAGAAGAACACGGTGAAAAGGACAAACTTTATAATTGTCCAGTAGTGACGTCATATCCAGAAAATATAAATGCAAATATGGAAATATTAGAAAAAGAAAATGTTAAATTTATGCATCCATTTTTACCAATGAATAATCGAAGAAGATTAATTAAGAGATTGCAGCAGGAATTGTTTGATGAAAATATATCATATAGTGAATTGGTTATTGCTGTAGATAATGCATACGCAGAAAAAAATGCATATAGAAAAGCTGTCAACGAAAAAGGAAGAGAAATCTTAGAGTATATCGCTATGCATGGTGGTAAAGGTGTAGTATTGGCTGGACGGCCATATCATATTGATCCAGAAATAAACCACGGATTACCCGAATTAATACAATCATTTGGAATACCTATATTGTCAGAGGATTCTGTTGAGGCTCTATGGGAAGATGAAGAATCTTTACGTGTAATTGATCAATGGGGATATCATTCAAGACTTTATAAAGCTGCTATCTTAGTTAGTGAATATCAATATCCAGAGTTGGAGATTATTCAGCTGAATTCATTTGGATGTGGTTTAGATGCGATAACAATGGATCAAGTAAAAGAAATATTGAATAAATATGGGAAAATATATACATCCATTAAATTAGATGAAATCAATAATTTAGGTGCAGCACGCATTAGGCTGAGGTCATTATTTGCATCATTACAAGAAAGAAAACAAGGATTTTATGTGGAGCCAAAAAGTTTATATTTTGAAAAGCCTATATTCACAAAAGATAAGAAAAATTATACGGTTTTGGCTCCTCAAATGTCTCCGATGCATTTTCAGTTTTTACAAGTTTGTTTAAAAAAAGCTGGGTACCATATAATTATTCCTAAAGTGAAAAAATCTTCAGCCATAGAAGAAGGGTTAAAATATGTGCATAATGATGCCTGCTATCCAGCTGTTTTAGTGATTGGACAAATGATAAGTGCTTTAAAATCAGGGGAATTTGACTTAAAAAAAACAGCTATTATAATGACGCATACAGGAGGGGGATGTAGAGCAAGTAATTATATTGCTTTATTAAGGAAAGCGTTAATGGATTCTGGCATGCCGGGAATTCCAGTGATATCTTTGAACGGTGAAAAATCACCAGGATTTTCGATGACATTGCCATTACTTCGTGATTTAGTTATGGCGATATTGTACGGAGATCTATTGATGAATGTCACTTATAGGCTTCATCCATATGAAAAGGTAAAAGGGTCAGTTGAGCGAGTATATTCAAAATGGGTAAATATATGTAAAAAATCATTACTCATTGGAAGTAAAAAAATATTTACGAATAATATATATGAAATTGTAAAAGATTTCGATTCGCTACCTATCCATAATGATAAAGCTAAAATCAAAATAGGCATTGTTGGAGAAATATTGGTTAAATATCATCCTTGGGCTAATAATCAACTTGTAAATTTATTGGAAAAAGAGAATATGGAGATTATACTGCCAGATTTATTGAGCTTTTTTCAGTACTCAATATACGATAAGATAGTAGAATATGATTTATTGGCGGGTTCATTAAGAGCAAAAATAAAAGCAAAAATTTTTATTAAGATATTAGATTTTTATCATAAAAATATACAAAAAGCTCTTTTGAATAGTGACAGGTTTAAGCCTTCGCATACAATAGAAGAATTAGCTGATTTATCCAAGAAGTATTTATCATTAGCAAATATGACAGGAGAAGGTTGGTTATTAACAGCAGAAATTGTAGCATTGTTGGAAGAGGGAGTAAATAATATTATTTGTGTACAACCATTCGGTTGTTTACCGAACCATATTGTTGCAAAAGGAATGCTAAAAAAGTTGCGTAAAGACTATCCCAAGGCAAATATTCTTGCTTTAGATTATGATTCAGCTATAAGTGAAGTGAATCAAGTAAACCGTATAAAGCTTATGATTGCTATAGCAGATAGAAATTTGAGCTTAGAATAATATGTTTTAAGGAGAAAATTTTTAGATATATTTAAATAATATTAAATATAATAAGTTTGTATAGAATGAATTTGTCAATGACAATAATAATCATATGATATTTCATGGATTTTTAAAGAAGTACTATAAAATAGTTATTGTTGATAATTATTTTAGCACATTTACAAAATTATTTGGTTGATCTATAAGGAAAATGATGAAAATTATGGCGTTTATAAGTAGTTCACATGAAAATGGAAATACCGAAAAATTAGTAGATACTATTTGTAAAGAGGCTGGATTCAATGGGCATAAGATCGAAATATATAATTTATCAACTATTAGCAATAACGGCTGTATAGCAGATAATGAGTGTCAGTTGAACATGGTGAAGGGAGATGCTATTGATGATATTATATTTCATATCTTTTTGAAAATGGAGATCGCAGATTTGATCATTTTAGGAACACCTATTTATTTTGAACAAGTTAGTGGATTGACAAAAAATTTGATAGATAGAATGCATCTGCTTTTTTGATTGTAAAGCAAGAACCTCAATGCTAGCAAAGAAAAAGTAGAGATGTTTTTTTGAGATAATGGTTGTCATTGACAAACATTATCTCAAATATGAAGATAAAATTATTTTTAATGAAGTATATATTTAAGATTTATCGGAATGTGTAGATTTTAGGAGGATGAAGTGATGGAAGTTAGCCAAAAGACAAAGAGAACTTGTATAATTTTTCTTGGTTTATTAATAGTAGGTATTTTGGGACTCATTTTGGAAGGACAAGACGCAATAACGATTGCTGCAGCAAAAAAAGCAGGAATTCTTACATCAGAACAAGTGAATGTTGCCTTTCAAAGAGTTGGTGGGCGAATAGTAAAAAAAGGCGTTGAGGAATCACAGCTTGTTAAAAAGGGAGATATTTTAATGGAGCTGGATTCGAAAGACACAGATTTGGCAATACAACAATTAGAAACACAAATTGCAGAAATTGATGCGAAAATTAAACAAAACAGTAATGGAGTAGATATTAACTATAAAAAGACAGATACGAAACAGCAACAAATGTATCATGAAATCGAACAACAAAAAAACGCATTAAATGCAGCAGAAGCTTCATTTACAGAAAAAAGTCTTAATAATGATCGTATGAAGAACTTGTTAGCATCGGGGGCAATATCGGAATCGGAATATGATGTAGCATTGATGAACTATAATGTTGCAAAAGCGAGTGTAGGACAACAACGCAGTGCGTTGGGAAAAATGGTTACGGGTAGCTCAGACGAAGAAAAGTCGGTGCTATTATCAAATGGTAGCGCTAATGGAATGAATTTGGATGTAATTGACAATGATAGAAGGGATATTGATAATCAGCATAATGTTGTTGCTCAACTGATACATCAAAAAGAAAATTTAATAGTTCAGTTAGAAATGAAAAAGGTAGAAAAAGAGCGGTTAACATTGAGAGCTCCTGAAGACGGAAAAATTTTGAAAGTGATTGTAAAGGAAGGCGAGCAAATAGCAGCAGGAAGCCCCGTAGTATTGTTAGAAAGCAATCGTTGGTATTATGATATTTATCTTAGTGAAGATACAATACACAAACTTTCTGAAGGTAGTGAAGTGATTGGAACTGTTAAATCACTTAAAGAACCTGTTATAGGAAATATCCGTTATATTATGGCTGCACCGGGATTTGCTGACTTAAAAATGAGTCGAGAAAAAGGTCAAGCTGATTTAACTAGTTTTCAAGTAAGAATATATGTTACGCCAATGGAAAACTTACTTCCGGGGATGACAATTGAGGTGAATGAAAATGAACTCCATTCGTGATGAATTAGAATTTATTCTTTCTGGCAGAACCATACCATACCATAAAGTAGCAATTATCCTGATGTTAGTCGTTACATTGATTTTAGGTGCAATGATTAGTAATAATACTATTTTAGAAGGGAAAATTGCTATTATTGACATGGATAATTCTAAATATAGTAGAGACCTTATCGCAAAAATAAACGCCTCTGAATATATAAAAGTGACAGAAGTCATTCATTCTCCGGTGTCTGCTGATAAACTTCTTTATCATGGCAAAAATTTGGGCGTAATATATTTGCCGCAAGGCTTAGAAGAAGCACGATGGAAAGGCGATAATTCTATACATATAGGAGCTTTATATGATCGAACGAACTCGGCACAATGTGCTGAGTTGACAATGGCTATAAATGGAATTATTCAAGGCGAAAATGGAGAAATTGGTGGTCCGCGTATTGGAAAAATGGGACTGAGTTCAGAGCAAAATGAAGCGATTATAGCGGGAATCGGAATTAGCGATAGGCAGTTGTTTAATCCAACAGGGTCTATGGCAGATGGAATTGTGGTAGGCTTGTTATATTTTCTTTCTACCATTATATATACTCTTGTTGTTTTGCAAATTGCTGCACATTTAAAAATTAGAAATAAGTGGGAGGAAGAAATTCTTTCAGGAAATCCATTTCGTTTACTGGGAAGGTTAATTCCATATGCTGTAATGTTGATTACTGTATTAATTTTTGGAATGGCAATACTTAGATGGGTTCAAGATTTTAGATTTGCAGGGAATCTTTTGGCATATATGTTTAGTTTAATTATTTTCTCCATGTCTATGGGAATGGTTGGATTAATATTTGGGTGGTCCGCCAATGATCCTAGTACTGGATCTAGTAAAATGATTCTGTTAGTTCCTCCTGGATTTATTTTTGGTGGGATGACATTAGCAAGAGCTTATTTGTCTGATTGGGTTGCAATTGTTTCTAAACTTTGGCCTCTTACGTGGCAATTTGATTTTTTGAGAGATTTTGCTATTCGTGGAGCTGTGCTGAGTGATATGTATATTCCTTATTGTGAATATATTTTATATATGTTAGTGATTGCAGCAATTTTTTTTGCAAAATTTTTTAAAGAGTATAATCGCTTGATGGAAAATAAAAAATGTGAAAATTCAACTCTATAAAAATTGGTGCCAGTTTAGTTTTTATTAAAGCGTTTATGAGAAAAGTTACATTAAGAAAAAATGAATGCAGGTGAATTTATGTTAAAGAAAAAAATTACTACAATTTGTTTGTTTGGATTGTTTATGGGTTGCTCCATACACGGATTTGCTGCTGAACATGAAAATACTTTAAATTTAAATGAATGTATAGATAAAGCATTGAAGCAGAATCAACAAATAAATATGGCTGCGCATGGATTGGAAGCGGCGAAATGGCAATTAGCAGAGATGAAAGGGGCTCGAGAATTCAGCTTAAACTTTTCACATACAAGTTCGAAAATAGGAGGGGAATATTGGAGTGTGTATCATATTGAAAATGTTCCATCAAGCTACTTTACCAATAGTTTTTCAGCATCTATGCCGATTTATACAGGTGGACGTATAGAAGGTGGGATTGATCAAGCGAAACTTGGTGTTGAAATTAGTGATTTGGGTTTGCAAAATACAAGACAACAGATTAAGTATCAAGTAACTCAGTCTTATTACATGATTTTGGCTTGTCAAAATTATGAGGACGCAAAAGCAGAAGCAGTAAAACAATTGCAGGAGCATTTAAAGAATGTAAATGAACAATTTGCAGTAGGGGTTGTTGCAAGAGCAGATATTCTTCGTTCAGAAGTTGCATTAGCAAATGCACAACAAGAATTTGTAACGGCTAAAAATAATACAAAGATAGCGAAATCTTCGTTTAATAAATTGCTTGGAAATCCTGTGCAAAATGATGTATCAATTACAAATGATATGCAGTATATACAATGTGATTATGTTTTGGACGATTGTATAGCATACGCCTTTGAACATAGACCAGATTATTGTGCGGCACAAAAAGAGATTTTACAGGCAAAAGATGAAATGAAAATTGTGGCTGCAGGAGATAAACCGAATGTTGCACTTATAGGGACTTATGGAACTTATGATACGAAATTTAACGAATTTGATACGAAAGAATGGCAAGCTGGTATTAATATTAGCCTGAATATATTTGATGGAAATGTTACAAAAGCAAAGACAAAAGAAGCAAGTGCTAAGTTAGCACAGGCAGAGGCGGGAGTAAAAGATGAGACAGCTTCGGTAGAATTTGAAGTGCAACAAGCATATCTTAATATGCGAAAGGCAGAAAGTAATATTACTACAAATAAGGCTGCCGTAGCAAAAGCCCAAGAAGACTTTGTACTTGCAGGAGCAAGATATAGTGTTAATTTAGGAACTAACTTAGATGTTGTTGACGCACAAGTTGCCTTGACAAACGCTAAAAACTTATACATAGGGTCACTTTATGACTATAATGTTAGTAAAGCAGCGCTCGAACGTGCTATGGGGAAATTTTAATGATGATAGAGTATAGTAAATCGCTTGAAAAATAAAGTCCAGCGGTAATATGCCAATCACAAAAAAGAAAAAACATCTTATTAAACTTTGTAAATGTAATTTTTTTATAGAGTGCAATTTCGAAAGAAATTAATATTTTTCCAGTGTAATATATAGTCGATTGTCTTTGCGCAGAGCAAAGACTAACCGCACCAATTTACGGGCAGTTAATGCGAATGCACGTTTGAATTGACACTTATTAACCTCTTTGAATTTGAGATTGTAGAAATGCTTAAACTCTGAGTCGCATCTCACAAGCGAAAAAGCAACTTCAGACAAGTAATACTTCAAATAACGATTGACAGAACGTATGAGTCTTGTGTTTTCAGCTTCAAAAGATCCAGATTGATTGAGTCCAAGCAAGACCAGCATATTTAGCAAGCGAAGCTTGTCCATTAATAGAAGTAAGGGTATTCGGAATAATTGCCAATTGTTCAGCGATGACAAAATCCAAAGATTTAATTTGCTTTTCTATAGCTTTCATAGAAGAAATAGAAAGAGACAATACTTGGTTCACAGAGTTATTTACCGTTTTGGGTAAGCGGTAAGAACCTCTGGCAGCTGCTTGGATGGATTTAGCCAAACCTTCAGGATCAGGAAAATGATTCTTACCTTTCTCTTGGATAAAGGCAGTAAGATCATTTAAATCCATATAAGCAAATTCATCAGGAGAAGAAAAATCTTCATAAACAGACAAAGCCGTTGCATCAAAGGTATTGGAAAACACTTTTTCCTGAACTAAAGAAGAACACTTCATAAAGAGATAATTCATGAAACGCTGCTTCTCTTTAGTAAGATTCTGAACTGCAAAAAAGCGGGAACGAGTAAGAGTTTGCAAAGCTTTATAGTGATAGTCGTCGAGATAAACTTCGTTTTTAATACGACCAAAGCGCAAAGCATCTGCAATAATATACGCGTCAACAGAATCGTTTTTAGGAAGATCGGGATAGGCTTCCTTGAATTTCTTGACTTGTTTAGGATTTAAAACATGAATTTTAGGATGAAAAGGAGCAAGGAAGCCATCTTCCAGAAGAAAGCAAACAAAATTATCTCCGTAAATAGAAGTAGATTCAAGACCAATGACAACATCGGTTAGAGATTCTTTAGTAAGGGTAGAGACGATGCGATTAGATAAAGACTTGGCACCGCCAAGATTATTATTTACAGAAAACGAGCTAAAGTTAGAGCCATCGGGTTTCATGATAAAAATTGAAGTCAATCGACTTGATAATATCCATGAAACGCAGAGCATCAACACCCTCGCATATAAGAATCTAACCAGAGAAAATCCAATGCGAACCTCACTGCAAGAAGGCGGATGTTGGACTCTGGAAAACAGCCAGCGGTTTAAAGCTAATTTCTGGTTCAGAGGAACAGACTCTCTATGAAGCAACTCAAAATAATGAGTTCAACAGGAGAAATAAGAACTTTAACTGATTGACTTGAGCCAATTATATCATGGGTATTTTAAACTTCAACTGCACTAAAATCTTAAAATGCTTGCGTTGAGCAAATTCGGTTTAAGTTCTTTTTGTTACCATATTATCATACGGAAAGCTCTTTATATTTAATGAAAGTTTAATATCAAAGATTTTGATTGCTTTATAGTAATTGAATTTTTTCTGAGAAGTCCTTTGTGATAAAGGATACTGTCTGGAAACTTATTTTTCTGGCTCTGGTTAAAACTATTTGAAAATGAAATGACTACTTTAATTCTCTGATAAATTAATGGGAAGTAAAGTGGTTTTTTTATTTTTTAGATGAAAAATTACATCCGCTTTGCCAAAAAAACTTTTTACATTGTTTTAGTTATATGAAGGGTAAATGCAGAGAGTAGCTCTGCGAACAAAAGTAGATAAAACAAAATAGGCGTTCGCATAACTCTCTCTTTTTGTCGCGAAGGGATGTGATATGTTGGAATGCCAAGAGCGTTTTGATAGCTTTTGTAAAAAAGTTTTACGAAACCATGCCCGTAATTATGATCAAATACTGCAGCGGCGTAGAAAGAAAGAATGTTTTTCAGAAGATATTTGCAAAGATAAAAAATTTCAGCATTTTTTTCTGTAGATCCTATACAAGATTCTTATGTATTTCGCGTGTTGGGCATAGAAGTAACTGTAGAAAATGAATTTCTCGGTGCCGCTTTACAAAAATTATCTGATGATCGGAGGACAATAGTTTTATTGGCGTATTTTTTTAATATGACGGATTGTGAGATTAGTACATACCTGAATCTTATTCGGCGAACTGTATCATATCGCAGGGATGCTACTCTAAAGCAACTAAAAAAATATTTGGAGGATTATGTAAATGAGAAAAAAAGAGAGCATGAAAAAATCTAAAAGAAAATATTCATTGATTCCGCTTAAAGTTATTTTATCAGCTATAAAAGGAGAAGAAGTTGCATTAAAGCAAGTGCTGAATCATTATGAATGCTATATTATGATGTTAGCATCTAAAGAGTTATATGATCGATATGGAAATATTTATATTTTTGTGGATTATGAATTAAAAGCTGAATTACAGAATAAACTTGTTGCGGGAATATTAAAATTTCGTATCGTTTAATATATGATGGTCTTAAAATTTTTTAATGTATATTATTTTATAAGGTAAGCGTCAAAAATGCCGTTACCTTGACAACACGTCAGTTGGTAACGGCATTCGTTTTGCAGTAAGCTGGAACGAAATTCGGCATTAATCGTTGCAGTGCCTCAACATCATTTCGTATATTCCAGTTTGGTGCATTTTTGAAAATATAAGTCAAATATGCATATGGATTTAAACCATTTTCTTTTGCAGTTTCTATAATGCTAAAAACAATGGCACT
>NZ_KB905864.1 GCF_000381065.1 Propionispira raffinosivorans DSM 20765
ATAAAAAGCAGATAGAGAACTACATTAGGAATCAGCTAGAACAAGATCAAATAACAGAACAAATGAGTTTAAAAGAGTTTGTGGACCCGTTTACGGGTAGCAAGAAGCAAAAGGCATAAATAAAAAGCCCCTTTAGGGGTCGCCCGAAAAAGTAAAACGTTGGTTAGACCATTCGGACGCCCCTTGAGGGGCTTATGTTAGTAATATGCCCTTCCAGGGCTTGAGCAAGCCTCCGGTTTACCGGAGGTCATGACTATAAAAGGAGAATTACAAGATCATGGACATGATTTTTAGTACGATTTTTTCCGTAGAGTGGCTTGTTGCTTTTGGCAGCATTGTTTTATTAGATCTTATTATGAGTGGTGATAATGCTATTCTGATTGCGTTAACCTGTAAGAACTTACCAAAAGAACAACGATTTAAAGCTATGTTTATCGGCTGTTTTGGTGCGGTTTTTATTCGTATAGTACTGACATGTTTTGCTGCAACCTTACTCTCGATTGCTTATTTACAATTTATTGGTGGTTTAGCACTGCTCTATATTGCGATGAAACTTTTAATAGATCATGGAGGTTCTACTGTGGTTGAAATAAAAAAGACCTCCACATTGCTTGTAGCGATAAAAACAATTTTAGCTGCAGATTTAATTATGAGTATGGATAATATTTTATCATTGGCGGGTGTTGCGAATACAGTCAGCGGTGATAAATGGATACTTATTTTTTGTGGTTTACTGGTTAGTATTCCAATCGTTTTATGTGGTGCACAATTTTTTTTATGGCTTATGAATAAATTCCCAATTATTATTTATTTTGGTGCGGGAATACTTGCCTGGACTTCAGGCAAAATGATGGTTACCGATCCTAGCATAGGATATTATTTTATATCTGGTGCACCTTATATTGAAGGGGGATTCATTACAATTGTTTTATCAATTGGCTGGTATTTTAATAAAATACATGTAAAAAATTTAAAAACCACTAAAAATATGGTATCTTATAAGTAAGATCCATTTTAAATAAGATGTCTTAAATTTAAATAAAAATAATGGAGGATATTTTCTATGAATATGTTAAAAACAACGATACTCATGGCATTGCTTACTGGTATTTTAGTTGCAGTCGGCGGTGCGTTTGGTGGTCAAAATGGAGCAACGATTATGCTGCTCATATCATTTGGAATGAATTTTTTCACATATTGGTATAGTGATTCCATTGTGCTGAAAGCTTATGATGCGCGTGAAGTAACGCCGACGCAGGCACCGGATCTTTATAATATGGTTGAAAAATTATGTGCAAATGCGGATTTACCAATGCCAAAAGTTTATATCATAGATACAGATGTTCCAAATGCTTTTGCAACGGGGCGTAATCCATCACATGCGGCCGTTGCTGTTACTACCGGGATTATGAAAACATTACAATATGATGAGCTGGCTGGCGTTGTAGCCCATGAACTTTCCCATATCAAACATCGTGATACATTAATTAGTACAATGGCAGCATCGATTGCTGGGGTCATTTCATGGATTGCTACAATGGCACAATGGTCGGCTATCTTTGGTATGGGACGCAGTAACGATGAAGAGGATAGTGGTGGTACGGCGGGCTTATTATTTACCATCATCGTAGCTCCATTGGCTGCTATGTTGATTCAAATGGCAATTTCACGATCGCGTGAATATGAAGCGGATGCAAGTGGTGGTAAAATTTGTGGAAATCCATTAGCCCTTGCAAGTGCTCTTGAAAAGATTGATTATTATGCAAAGAATGTCGTGATGCGTCAGGCTACGCCAGCAACATCTCATATGTTTATTATTAATCCGCTGGCTGGTTCAACGGAAAAAATAATGAATCTGTTTAGTACGCATCCAGCAACCGTGCAACGTATTGCTAAACTTAAAGAACAAGCCAAAGCGTTAAGATAATCAAAAAAGGATCTCTATCTCATACTTTAAAATATGAATAGAGATCCTTTTTTAAATTTTACTATTTAAATTTTTACTGTTTTGTAATGGATTTATTTTTTTACGATCCATGAGCCCCATAAATGATAAAATCTGGTCGATGGCAATATTCGGATCAAGCACATTTTTTACAACATGTGTGGTGACTTTCCAAGTTTCAAACTCACCATTATTTTCAGCATATTCCAAGTTATGTTTGATATCATCATTTGACTCTTTCATCATCAGCATCCGTTCAACGAGTGTTACATAATCAGCCATTATATAAATGGATTCAATGCGTTCTGATAAAAGCTTGGTTAATTGCTTTAATCCGTTGGCTTCAAGTAAGATAATACTTCGATTGCAAGTTTGCAAGGTTTTTAAAAGTTCAAGTTTGGAGAGCCCATAATATTCGCCTCGATAGGTGACTTTCTCAATTAAATCTAGTTTGAAAAAAGTTTCTTTATCAACAAAATGATAATCCTCACCATTTTTTTCATTTGCTTTTGGTTTTCTTGTTGTATAACTCAAAATATAAGGAAGACCCAATAATTTTAAATGTTGAATCAACAGGGTTTTTCCTGAAGCATGGGGTCCAATAATCGCATAAATTTTGTTCGTCATAGCCAAGACTCCAATTCTTTTAGTTATTGTCTAACTTTTATACGATACAAGTATGTAATTACTTTTGAAATAGCATTGGTATTTATCAGTCAATATATAATAAAATTCTGTAATTTATTTTACCATATATTCAAGGATTTATAAATAAAGAAAGTTAAAATATAAATATAATCATCATTCCTACTGTTTAATCTATAAAAAAACAAAAGCGAGAGCTTTCCGATCCGCTCTCGCTTTTGCCGCCTCTATACCCTTTGCCATCTACTACATAATATATGTAGTAGTTCCCCGACTAATAGAATACACCTTTTTGTGTTTTTTGGCAAGTCTTTAAAATAATATTTTATAAATAAAAAAACTTTCTCATAAGTGAGAAAGTTGATTTTGCGTGATGGTCGGAGCAGCAGGATTCGAACCTGCGACCCCCTGGTCCCAAGCCAGGTGCTCTACCAAACTGAGCCATGCCCCGATAAGTTATATGGGATTCACTAGTTACTACAGTAACATATAATATGATACTCTAAAAATAATAATTTGTCAATAGTCGAAAAATTATTTTCATCCGACTATTGACGTACTTGTATTATATGGTTAAATAAGAAACATGTCAATAGAATATGAAAAAAATTATACATAATACAAAATAAAAAATTAAACTTTAAATTTTTATTAAAATAAAGGAAATGAATTGGCTTAAAGAGAAATAAAAACTAAGCTTTAAAACATTATACATATTTTATGTTATATATATATTCGTTGTAATTCTTGAGGATTTTGGTCTGCATTTGCAAAGGAGGAGATATCTATTTAAATTTTTTTATTTTGGTTGTTTTTGAATTTCTAAATTGGGGGTTCTTAAAATGTATTTTTATTGTTCAAAATGTAAAAAAAATTATCCAATAAATACGAGGTCATATAAATGTGAATGTGGCGGTTTGTTTAAGTTATTTAAAGATCCAAGTGAAATATTACATAATTCAGTTTCTTTAGGTGAAGTTGAAACACCTTTATTGAAAATGAAAATTAATAAACTGAGTCTTTTTTTAAAACTAGAGCAGTTTCATGCAACGGGCTCTTTTAAAGACCGTGGTGCATTTATGATGATAAATCAATTAAAAAATGTTGGAATCCGTGAAATTGTCGAAGATTCTTCTGGTAATGCCGGAGCTGCCATGGCCGCTTATGCAGCTGCTGCGGGTATAAAAGCTTCTATTTATGTTCCAGAGT
Organism: Propionispira raffinosivorans DSM 20765; assembly: GCF_000381065.1. Lineage (GTDB taxonomy): Bacteria > Bacillota > Negativicutes > Selenomonadales > Selenomonadaceae > Propionispira > Propionispira raffinosivorans. The sequence goes on from NZ_KB905864.1 coordinate 3,800, forward strand.
CAACTTCACCTAGTAAAATAAAACAAATCAAAGCTTACGGTGCAGCGATTACCAAGGTAGATGGTGCGCGTGAGAAGACAGCTGCTGCTGTACTTGAGGCGGTAACAACAGCATATTATGCTTCGCATGTGTATAATCCGCTTTTTTTTGAGGGAACAAAATCGTTAGCATATGAAATCTATCATCAATTACATGAACAAGTTCCAAATTACATATTTGTTCCAGTCGGAAACGGTACAATGTTATTAGGTCTTTATTATGGTTTTGAGGAAATTGGCCGCCTGCCAAAATTGATTGCTGTACAAAGTGATCATTGTAAACCGTTATACCAAAAAATTCACAATCTTCCTGAACATCAAATCACCCCGACGATTGCACAAGGCATTGCCGTGGGTCAGCCACAACGCATGGATGAAATTTTGCTGGCGATAAAAAATAGTCAAGGTGATGTTATAACAGTAGAGGATGAGTCTATTTTATATGCACAGGATATTTTAGCTCGTCAGGGAATGTATGTCGAAATGACTTCAGCTGTTGCGGTAGCAGGGGCTTTGCAATTTTTTGAAAATGGAAAACCGGATAATTATCAGGTGATTGTGCCGCTTACGGGACGGGGTATGCAGTAAAAGTAAATCATTCTAAAAAAATTTGCCTGTCATTTCATAACATTATATACTTACATATGTATTTATGATTATATCGTGTAAGTATAGATGGGAGAACTGAAATGGATGAAATTAGTTTAGAGATGATATGTTTTTTGATGGGAGCTGGTTTTTTAGCTTCATTTATTGATTCGGTTGTAGGAGGGGGCGGTCTGATTTCGCTTCCGGCAATTATGCTTACAGGTCTTCCGCCTGTTGTGGCACTAGGAACGAATAAGGCAGCTGCATTTTTAGGAGCTTTGACGAGTGTGATTTCATTTATGCGTTCGGGTAAAGTGGATTTTAAAATTATAAAATACTTATTTCCTTTATCGTTTATTGGTTCTTTGCTGGGCGTATTCGTGGTAAGGGAAATCCCACCTGATTTTTTGCGGCCGCTTGTGGTTGTGATGTTGATTGTTGTAACCGTTTATAGTCTTTTTCGTAAAGATTGGGGAGAAAAATCAACGTATGCTGGGATGACGAAGAAAAAAATGTATTTTAGTGCAATGATTGCTCTAGTATTCGGGTTTTATGATGGCTTTTTTGGACCAGGAACGGGTTCTTTTCTCCTCTTTGCTTTTTTATGTATTGGTTTTGATTTTATCTGTTCAGCAGCCAATGCACGGGCTTTGAATTTTGCCAGTAATTTGGCAGCGGCTTTATTATTTATGTATTTGGGTCTGGTCAATTATGTCTATGCAATACCGATGGGGATTGCAATGATTTTAGGTGCATATTTTGGCACAAAAATGGCATTATCGAAAGGTGTTGCTTATGTTAAACCGTTATTTATTTTAATGACCGCTATTTTGATTGGTAAACAATTATTGGATTTGTTGAAAAATTGATTCTATAGGATTATTTATAGTATAATAAAATTAGTATTTTTTAAAGTGAGGTTTTTAAGTTTATGAAAAAAGCAATTATTGAAACAAAAAATGGTAAAATAACGATTGAGCTTTTTGACAAAGAAGCACCGGGAACCGTAGCTAATTTTGTTAAACTCATTCAGGAAGGGTTTTATAATGGTTTGAAATTTCATCGCGTAATTCCAGACTTTGTTGTGCAGGGCGGCGATCCAAGTGGTAATGGTACGGGTGGTCCTGGCTATAGTATTAAATGTGAAACGGAAGGTAATCCGCACAAACATAATCGTGGTTCGTTATCGATGGCTCATCGTGGTAAAGATACCGGTGGTAGTCAATTTTTCTTAGTTTTAGAACCGCAACCGCATTTAGATGGTGTTCATACTGTATTTGGTCAAATTATCGATGGGTATGATATTATGGACCTTATCGAACAAGGTGACCTTATGGAAAATGTTACTGTTGTTGAAGATTAACTCAATATAGTATCTATATAAACGGCAGCTGCTTATTATTTAGGCAGTTGCCATTTTTTACCTATAATTTCCAATGATACACCTATAGGACTATATACTTAAAAAATATTGACTAATAGTTCTATTGTTGTTACTATTTATTTATGATTTCATTACCAAAAATTACATAATCAAATTATATAACGCATTAAAGTATTTCTATTTTTCCGTTAACGCTGCTCCCTTTTATAGTTTCTTACTCAATAATTGCCATAAAAAATCTTTAATACGTTCTATATACTTTGGCAGTGATATCAAAAGTTAGGAGGATCAAATATGTTTGAAAAACTGAATAATTTAAGTATTGAAACAAAATTACGTGTATCGTTTGCTTGTATTTTTGCTGTTACTTTATTTTTAGGTGTGTATGGTATGTATGCAGTCACAACTGTAGCGCATAAGTCGGATGAGATTACCGATACCTGGATGAAAATGATGGATGATTCACATATGATTAATGAAGCATTTGGCCGAATTCGCATCAATACATATAAATTTATTTATGCAGATGATAAAGCGGACCGTGACAAAGCAAAAAAGGCGATGGACGAAGCGAAAACTGCAATTGATAAAAGCAGTGAGCGTTATATGAAAAATATTGAATATCTGGGGAAAAATAATCCAGTGGATGCGGTAGAGCAACAACAACTGGTCGATCAGATTCATAAAGACATGGCAACGTACTTTACATTGAATGAACAATTGTTTAAATTAGATCAAGATGGGAAAAAAATGGAAAGCATTACTTTGGCCAATGGGAAACTAAGCGAAGCGTATCTTGAAATGCAGGGGAAAATTGATGCCTTAGTTGACGTGGATGTGAAAAAGGCAGATACTTTGAATGCAGAATCAAAATCGCTTTATAAAAAAACTGACGTAATTCAAACGATCGTTCTTTTTTTTGGAATTCTATTTATTTTAGTAATTGGATACTTGATCAATAAGAATATTCAGCGTTCGGTAAAGGAATTATTGCGAATTTCCAAAGAGGTTGCAGGGGGAAATCTGGCTGATCATGCCGTGGTTTTTTCTCGTGATGAGTTTGGGCAATTAGCAGCTTCCTATAATATTACAATTACTTCGCTCAACAAATTAATTCGCAATATTCAAGAGAATGCTGAACAGGTTGCTTCTTCATCGGAACAACTCTCATCTAGTGCTGAACAATCAGCAATGGTGAGTACTCAAATTGCTTCTTCTATTAATAAAGTAGCTATGGCGAGCACTGATCAGGCGCAATCTGTAGAATATACAAAAGGGATCGTTGAAGAAATTTCTAAAAATATCAATGAAGTATCCGAAAACTCCGATGTTATGCTCGAACATACAGAAAAAGCGGAAAATACGGCTGCAGAGGGTAATGTGGAGATTGAAAATGCAGTTGAACAAATGCATCATATTGAAAGCACAGTAAATCATTCGGCTCAAGTCGTACAAAAACTGGGTGAACGTTCCCGTGAAATTGGGCAGATCATTGGTGTTATGTCAGGTATTGCCGAACAAACCAATCTACTTGCGTTAAATGCAGCAATTGAAGCTGCTCGAGCTGGTGAAATGGGGCGCGGTTTTGCTGTAGTTGCGGATGAGGTTAGAAAACTGGCAGAAGAATCACAGAAATCTGCGAAACATATTGCTGCTTTGATCAATGAAGTACAAAATGAAACGGAAAATGCGGTTACTGTTATGAATCGTGGTACAACAGAAGTACAATCCGGTGCGGAACGTGTTATAAATGCTGGAAATACATTTAAGAATATAACAAGTTTGATGAATGTCGTAACTCTGGAAATTCGTGAAATATCAGGTAAAATTAAAGAAATTGCCATTAGTGAACGCAGTATTGTTTCGGCAACGCAGAAAATTGATGCGGCCAGCCAAAGTGTAGCTGCTGAATCGCAGACGGTATCTGCTTCGGTTGAAGAACAATCGGCCGCAATGCAAGAAGTGTCTTCATCGAGTGAAGAATTAGCTTCCATTGCACAAATTTTACAAAATGAAACACAAAAATTCCGGATTTGATTTAAAAAAAGCAGTTGTACTCAATTCTTTGAACTGAGTGCAACTGCTTTTTTATAATTTTTCAATTTACGGATGTCTATTTTTCGATTAAAATGAATGTAAAGATGTAAATTTTATAGGAGGCGGCAATTTTGATTCATGCAATGATCGATATAGGTTCAAATACGATTCGATTGGCGGTTTATGATATTGGGCCAGGCGAAATAGAGTTGCTCATGAAAAAGAAACATACAGTGGGACTTGCAGCTTATATCAAAGATGGCATGATGAAGCAAGAAGGAATTGAAAAAACTTGTGAAATATTACAAGAGTTTAAGTATTTTCTGGATAGTTTTCAGATTACGGACATTACAGCTTTTACGACAGCTGCCTTGCGAAATGTAAAAAATAGTAAAGTGGCTGTAGAGGAAATCATTCAGCGAACTGGTATTGCTTTACGGGTATTGTCAGGGGATGAAGAGGCAAGACTTGACTTTATTGGAGCAACGCATGATAGCATGGAATCATCTGGACTATTAATTGATATTGGTGGTGCTAGTACGGAAATAGTGGCTTATTCTGATCATAAAATTTATAAAAAAATAAGTTTACCGATTGGATCTTTGTACCTGCATACTAAATATGTCGTTGATTTTTTGCCGAGTCCAACTGAAGCAGAGCAAATGATGCAGGAAGTGAGGCAAATGATTACAAGTGCAGATGCTTTTAAAAATGTAAGTCATCTCAATATTTGTGGTATTGGTGGTACATTTAAAGGGGCCGTTATTTTATATAATCAACTTTTTCAAATAAATCGTAAAAATGTTGAAATTCCGACCGAAACCTTGACCGATATTGTGTGGCGTTTTACTCGCAGTAAACCAATGCCTTCGGAAGAAGCTGTTATTTTAATGAAAACGGTACCAGAACGAATTCATACGATCATTCCCGGGATCATTATTGCTTCTGTTTTAGCGCAATATTTTGGCAGTGAAAAGATTATCTACAGTGATTCCGGGGTTCGGGAAGGCTATATTTATGATCAGCTTATGGGTCAGTAATCCAGCTCGTTTTTTCTTTCACATTATTTATTTTTTACTTGCGAGTGGCATTGGTGAATTTTGCAACATTTCTAAAAAGTTTTTTGCGATATTTGATAAATAACGATTGCGGCTCCAAATGATATTGGCATATAAGGGGAGTATTGGTTCGGAAACTTCTTTATAGATTAAATTTTTATTTTGATTCAACAAGGCACTGGTTTTTGGAATGATGGCAATACCGAGTCCGGTGTCGCTCAAGGCTATCATGGAACGAATATCATTGTGCAGACAAATGATATTCGGATTTAGATTATTGTCTTCATAATAAGCTCGGATGCGTTCACTTGAACGATGTAAAATCAATGGTTTATCACTCAATTCTTTCAAGGTAATGGAGTTTTGCGTGGGATGCTGGTTCCATTTTGGATGCATGGCAGCGACCATCAACTGTGTTGGCAGGGGAATTGAATCATAGATTGTTGTATCAACCGGGCATAAAACAATGCCGATTTCAATTACACCGTTTGTCAGGAGATTTGTAATCATATGGTTATCAGCATCATAAATACGAAAAGAAATCTTGGGATATTTTTGGCTGTAATTTAGGATTTGTTCGGGTAGAAATGTAGCACCTAAAGCAGTGACGGCGGCAATCGATAAGGTTCCGACCTCGCCCTTGTCAATATCTTTGATTTCTTTTTGTGTTTTTGTGACGAGTTCGACAATTTGATTTCCTTTTTCATAAAGAGCTTCACCCGCTTCGGTGAGTTTTATATTTCGTCCGACTTTTTTTATTAATTGGACACCTAGTTCTTCTTCAAATTTTTTTAATTGTGCGGTTAATGGTGGCTGGGAAATACAGAGTTTTTTTGCCGCACTGGTAATTTGTCCTTCTTTAGCTACAGTTAGAAAATAATATAGTTTTTTTAAATTAATCATCAGCGGCTCCATCTATATATATGGCATTAAACATTTTATATGGTAATCGTCAAAAATGGGGTATAGGGCTCCGTGGCGTTACGTAGGAAGCAAACGATGCCCTATACCCCATTTCTGGCAGACTGATTGACTGGATGTAATTTCTTTAATGCGTTCTATATATCATCATTTTTTATAATTTTAGGTTGTTGTTTTATTATAGTATATAGATGGCATTATAGAAACTATCTTGAAAAAAAGAAAGCTGATTCATACATTTTTTGTATGAATCAGCTTTCTTTTTTGTATTATACATATGAATAAATTTTGACTATAATAAAGCATCAGACGATAAGTTAAAAAATTTTCTTGTTCATGGAATATTTTTGAATAAAATAAAGTTCTCAAGCATAGTTGCCTGTAAATTTTGTAAAGTTTATCGTATTTGCAAAGGACTGGTTTCTGTGCTTTTTTATTTTAATTCGATCAAAATAGTTTTTGCAACAAGTTTTTAGCAGGGGGAAATTATGTTAGCTCATGTAATTCGGTATCAAAAGTATCCAGCTCTTTTTGGAATTCTATTGATCAGTATGTCGGCTTTTTTTAGTGGTTGTGCTACAAGTTCGGCTCAGTCGAAAGAAGTGTGGGGACGTGCGGAAGCCAAAGAAATTGATATAAATTCAAAAATAGCAGGACGTGTTGTAGATTTGCTGGTAAAAGAAGGCGATGTTGTAAAAAAAGGACAAGTTCTGGCTCGTATTGACAGCCGTGAAATTTCAGCCGAGTCCAAACAGGCTGTTGCTGGTGAAAAAGCGTTGCGGGCCCAACTTAATCAGGCCTCCGCTAATACGAAAATTAAAGATCAAACTTTGCTTTCGACTGTCAATGTGGCCAAGGCTCAATTAGCGAAGGCGGAAGCGAATCTTGATGAAGCACAATCTGATTATGACCGGTTTGCAAAATTATTGGAAGGTAATGCTGTATCGGAACAAACGTTTAAAAGTTATCAGACGAAATATCAGGTAGCTGTGGCAGCCAAGCAAGAAGCCGAAGCTTCAGTGGCCGAAGCCGAAGCGAATGTGATGCAGCACCAAGAAAATATTGCTGATGAAGAATCTTTGCGCAGTAAAATAGAACAATCTGCTGCTGCTGTAGATCAAACCCAAGTCAATCTTGATGAAACAGAAATCCGAGCACCATTTGATGGTGTAATCACGGCTAAGTATGTTGAAGTGGGAGCGATGATTTCGACAGGAATTCCCTTGGTGAGTATACAAGATCCGAATGACAATTGGATTAATTTGAAAGTACCAGAAACCGATTTGGCAAAATACCAACTTGGCACGGCAGTTTCAATGCAAGGTCGGGATGCAAATCTTATCGTGAATGGCACAATTGTTGATGTTAGCAAAAAGTCTGAATATGCAACATATCGTGCTACGAGTGAACGGGATCAAAAAGATATTATTACTTTTAATGTAAAAATTCAGGTGAATTCAGAGAAACTCCGTCCAGGGATGCAGTTTCATATAGCAGGTTGATAAAAATGATGAAGTTAGTTTCTATTTTTTTCCAAGAAATTCAGTTTATTTTAAAAGAGAAAAAGAATTTGCTCTTTCTATTTTTTTTACCGATTTTGTATGCTGCTTTTTTTGGCTATGTTTATAGTGCGGAAAGTTTAAAATATATTCCCGTGGTGGTTTTAGATCAGGATCAAAGCAGTGCCAGTCGTTCATTGGTGTCGGCTTTTGCGGATTCGGAGCGGTTTGACATTGTGGCTGTTGTAGAAACGCAGGAAGAATATGAAAAAGTTTTGGATTGTGAAGATGCTTTAGTTGGTATTGGTATTCCTTCAGATTTCGCTAAACATATTAAAACGGGTATTGGCTCGAGTGTGATCGTTACGAGCAATGGCAAAAATCTTATGTACCCGAATTCTGCATTGTCCTTTGCCAGAGAAATTATTACTACATATAATGGCGGTCTTGGTAAAAAATTAGTGGAAGCAATGGGACAATTTCCTGGGCAAGCTGCCTATACAGTAGCTCCGGTGAGTATGCGGCTGCGTATATTCAACAATCCAACGAATTCCTATCTGCCCTTTATGTTACCAGGGATGGTGACAAATGGTGTACAGATTGGTATCATGATGGCCGTTTTTTTAGCTATTGTGAGAGAATATACAAATCTTGATTTATGGAAGGAAAATTCGCTGCTAGTGATTTTATTTGGCAAAATAGCTGCCTATTGGATTTTATCTTTAGCAGGTGCACTATTGGCGATTGGTTTTTATGTTTTTGTCTATAATATTCCGTTTATCGGGAGCTTTTTTGATATTTTAATTTTATATAGTTCATTTATTTTTGCTGTGGTTACGATAGGTATGCTTTTTTCGGCTATGGCGCCTAGTGTTATGGTACCGTTTCATCCCATTGAATTTATTTACTTTATGCCAGCTTTTTTATATAGTGGTTATTCATGGCCGGAATTCTCAAAAAACCTGTTTACACAGGTTTATGCATATTTATTACCGATGAATTATATTGCGGATCCGGTTCGTGATATTTTATTAATGGGGTTTTCTGAAAATATAGGACGCAATAGTTTGATTTTATGCTGTTTTGGTATGGCAGCTTTTGTCGTGACAGGTTTGGTTTGTAAGAAAAGAATAAAAACTGTATTACTTGAGGCAGAGGTGAAAATATGACTTGGTGGACTATTACCCTGTGTGAATTAAAAATTCTCGTGACACAAAAACCAAAATTGATCTTTAGTATGTTCGTTATTCCACTTTGCTATTTATTATTGTTTGGCACGTTATTCAGCAAAAATTCGGTGGATCAGATTCCTTTGGTTATTTGTGATGAAAGCCAGACCTATTTTAGTAGTAAACTAATCGATGGCTTTGAAAATACGGAGCGATTTTCGGTTGTACAGTATGTGAATTCACCACAGGAGATGCAGCGGTATCTTTATGAAAAAAAAGCAATGGTTGGGATTGGAATCCCAAAAAATTTTGCGCACGATATAAAAAATGGACGCTCTTCTCAAATTGTTGTGCAAATTAACGGGACAAACTTAATGGTGACGAATACGGCTATTACGGCAGCGCAGGATGTATTTGATGTGTTTGCCCAGCAGACGGCCGTTAATTTGTTGCGTAATCAGTCTGGTATTAAGAATATAGAAACTAAAATTGTTCCTGTACAAATGAAAACGCGGATATTGTATAATCCAACATTGGATTATAAGTTGTTTTTTTTATTTGGGCTGCTTATGACTTCGTTTCAAATGACAATGTTTATTCCGACGACTGCTTCTGTTTTTATGGAATATAAAGCGAAACAGTATACGCACTATGCAGCTAGTCAGGTTATAATTGGTAAGATTATGCCATTTATGCTAGCTGCTTCTTTAGCCTTTATTATGCATTTAACGATTGCAGTTTTTGTGTTTGATTTGCCATATAAAGGCGATTTGCGGCAAGTATTTTTACTCGGTTTAGGTTTTATTTTTGCCATGACCACATTAGCGAGTGTTATTGCATCTTTTATCAAGGATTTTTTCTTTTTTTATCGTTTAGCTTTGGCCGGTGTCATTCCCGTTTTTATGATTTCTGGGTATACCTGGCCATCCAGTGCGATGCCGTGGATTATCCAAAAAACCGCTTTTTTTATTCCCTATACCCATATTGCCTCGCCTTTACGCAGTTTTATGATGGCTGGTTTTTCCCCTGTTGGTTATAAAGATATTTTTATTTTATATATGTATGGCTGTGTTATGTTGATGTGGTCGATTTATCGGTATAAAAAATTTTGTCAAACTGAAATCAATATAGTGCATACTTCAGTTGCAGTTGGAGAATAAGCTGCGAACATTGTTCCTGCTTTTAGGATAAAACCATTTTTTTTTACGTATTTCAGAATCTCTATTATTGTTATATATATTTTGTAATACTCATAAAAAGAATATATATTGTTTTTAACAAACCCTTATAAACTGTGGACTTATGGACATTTTTTCTAAAAAATGATATAATTAAGAGCTAGAGATAAAAGCTAATATATTTTTTTAAAATAGATTTAGAGAATATGATTTTGAGGTGAGAATGTGGATTTTGGTTTAGGTAGAGTTTTACCGGTAAAAATTGAAGATGAGATGCAAAATTCTTATATCGATTATGCGATGAGTGTTATTGTCATGCGTGCATTGCCGGATGTCCGTGATGGTTTGAAACCAGTCCATCGTCGTATTATGTATGCGATGCATGAAGCTGGAATGGGGTCCAATAAACCATATAAGAAATCGGCCCGTATCGTTGGGGAAGTATTAGGTAAATATCATCCGCATGGGGATACCTCCGTTTACGAAGCTATCGTGCGTATGGCACAAGATTTCTCGTCTAGATACATGCTGGCTGATGGACATGGTAATTTTGGTTCGGTTGATGGTGACTCCGCTGCGGCAATGCGTTATACAGAAGTACGTATGTCAAAGGTTGCGGAAGCAATGTTGCAAGATATCGAAAAAGAAACAGTCGATTTTGCACCGAATTATGATGAATCACTGAAGGAGCCAACCGTTCTTCCTTCTAAATTGCCAAATCTTTTGGTGAATGGTTCATCTGGGATTGCTGTAGGCATGGCAACGAACATTCCGCCGCATAACCTGAATGAAGTGGTTGACGGCGTTTTATTAATGATAGAAAATCCAGATGTAACGATTGAGGAACTCATGACGGTCATTAAAGGACCAGATTTCCCGACAGCTGGTTTAATTTTGGGACAGGAAGGTATTCAATCAGCTTATCGAACTGGCCGTGGTGTAGTGAAGATGCGGGCGCAGGCTCGGGCTGAAGTTATGTCCAATGGTAAACCGCGTATTTTGGTTACAGAGCTTCCTTATCAGGTTAATAAAGCTCGCCTTGTAGAAAAAATTGCTGAACTTGTTCGTGATAAAACCGTTGAGGGCATTACGGATCTTCGTGATGAATCCGATCGGAATGGTATGCGGGTGGTCATTGAACTGCGTCGCGATATTAATCCAGATGTAATTTTAAACCAATTGTATAAGCATACACAATTGCAGGAAAGTTTTGGTATTATCATGCTGGCATTGGTTGATGGTCGCCCGCGTGTTCTTACATTACAAGAAGTTCTTTATTATTATATTGAACATCAAAAAAATGTCATTACTCGCCGGACTCGCTATGAACTAAGTAAAGCAAAAGCGAGAGCACACATTTTAGAAGGTTTGACGATTGCTCTCGATCATATTGATGCGGTTATTAAGACGATTCGCGGATCCAGAACAGCGGATATCGCGCGTGAAGGTTTGATGACTGGTTTCAATTTATCGGAGAAACAGGCACAAGCGATTCTTGACTTACGTCTCCAAAGATTAACTGGTTTGGAACGCGAAAAAATCGAAGAAGAATATCAGGAAATTTTAAAAACAATTGCGTGGTTAGAATCGGTGTTGGCTGATGAAACAAAGATTTTAAATATAATCAAAGAAGAATTAATTGAAGTAAAACGAAAATTTGGTGATGCTCGTCGCACGAGAATTACAGCTGATTTTTCAAAAATCGCGATGGAAGATCTTATTGCTGAAGAAGATGTAATTATTACGCTTACCCATAATAATTACATTAAACGCATGCCGATTGATACATATAAAAATCAAAAACGTGGTGGTCGTGGTGTGACTGGCATGGGAACAAAAGAAGAAGATTTTGTGGAAAATATGCTTGTTACAACAACGCATCATACCATTTTGTTCTTTACCAGCCGCGGTCGTGTCTATCGTTTGAAAGGGTATGAAATTGCTGAATCAAGCCGAACTGCTAAAGGAACGGCGATTATCAATCTCTTACAACTAGAACCAAATGAAAAGATTACAGCGGTTATTCCAATTCAAAAATTCACAGCGGATCGTTTTCTGTTTATGGCAACTCGCAAAGGGATTGTTAAGAAAACAGAACTCATGGAATTTGATACGACTCGCAAGGGTGGCTTAATTGCAATCACTTTGGATGATGATGACGATTTGATTGGGGTAAAACTGACCGATGGCACGCGGTATGTTATCTTAGGAACTTCAGCTGGAATGGCGATTTCTTTTGCGGAAGGCGATGTTCGCTCGATGGGAAGAAATGCCCGTGGTGTTAGAGGAATTCGTCTTAAAACAAAGGATGTTGTTGTGGGAATGGATAACCTCAAACGCGATGCGGAAGTGCTTACGGTTACAGAGGAAGGCTTCGGTAAACGGACCGCGACTTCAGAATATCGTTCGCAGACACGCGGCGGTAAAGGGCTCATCAACATGAAAGTAACGGATAAAACTGGTACGGTTGTTGGACTTAAAGTTGTTCGTCCAGGTCAGGAACTGATGCTCATTACAACAGAAGGCATTGTAATTCGGACCAATGTCGATGAAGTATCTGTTATTAGCCGGAACACACAGGGTGTGAAATTGATGCGAACCGATTTAAATGATAAGGTGGCTTCTTTAGCTGCCATGGATCAAAAAGCAGATACGTAAAATAAAATGAAGGCATGCCATTTGGCATGCCTTCATTTTTATTGAGTTTTTGTATTGTCGGAAACTGATGGACCATTTGTCGATTTTGATGGTCCTGATGTATCCGAAGTCGGTGCATTACCGGGTTCTTGTTTAGCTGGTATTTTTTCTAGTGGTTTTGCATCTGAATTTTTGCTGTCACTTGAACTTTTTTTATCTTTGCTGACGGGTGCAGTTTTACTTTGTTTACTGCTACTTGTTGGTTCACTACGCTTAGTGGAATGTCCAATGGATGTATCTGTTGCTGGTACTGGTTTTGCCGTTGCTGGAATGGAATTTTCGTATTCCAAGATCTGACGCTCCATCGCGGTTGTCATACTCATATTCATAGTGAGATCCAAGGCGTTTGCCAAAGTTTGTCTTAATTCTTTGATATTTGGAATCCAATAGCTTATTTCATCAATATAAAGAGGTCTGCCTGGAACCATATCAGTTTTTAGACCATTTTTTTGTGATTCTTTGATCGTTCCAGCAAATTCAATCATTTGGCGAATCGACATATCTGTTTTGATCGAATTACTGACTTCTTTAATAATCGACGGTATTTTCATAATAATCGATGGTGATGCTATTTTGTCGAAAATCGCTTTCATGAATTTTTGTTGACGCTGAATACGTCCAAGGTCCCCTTCTTCATCACGGTAGCGGACATAGGTAATAGCCGTTTTACCATCCATATGCTGCATGCCTGGCTGTAAGTTAATTACGAGACCGCCATCATCATCCCAAGGGTCTTCATAATACATGCGCTTTTCTACATCAATATCGATGCCACCAATGGTATCAATAATACGTTGAAAGGCATGTGTATCAATAATGATGTAATGATCGAGTGTTACTCCGAGAAAATTTTCTACAGTATTTTTGGTTAATTCATGCCCGCCAAAAGCATAGGCATGATTGATTTTATCAAAGCCATGATTTTTGATTTTGACGCGTGTATCACGGGGAATTGAAAGGAGTGAAGCCTGATCTTTTTTTGGGTCGATTGTTGCTACCATTAAGGTATCACTGCGCCCAACATCATCAGTGCGGCTGTCTACCCCCATGATCATAATATTTGCTTTATCTTTTGCTGAGAGCATACCCTCGCTTGGCGGTGGTTTAGGAGCATCAAAATATCCGGAGGCTGCAAAAAGAGCTCCTGCAGATGCTGCGAGAATAAATAGAGCAATAAATGCAATAAACCACTTTGTAGTGGTAGTCATTTTTTTCGGTTTGTCTTGCGGAAGATTCATAAAACACACATACCTTCTTCATTTTAAAATTAATTTTATGGATTTTTAAGTCTAGTTATTTTTAATAATTTAAAAGCATATCTCTCTATTATAAATTTATATGATTTTTAGTGCAATTATTATTTTAAAATAACACAAGAAGATTTGATTTATCTTAGAATTCCATAAATATAGCATGAATTAACGCAGGCCGCTTATGTTTTATTAATCGAGTGTTTTGCTGACTTTTTTGATAGCGAGACCCAGTGTGGCTACAATGAAAATAACTAAGGCAAAGATTTGTCCCCATAATAAAGTGATGCTATTTTTTGCATCACCACTTTCGATTTTTTGATTCACTGATTCAAAACTAGAGACGACATATTTGATATCAAAATATTCGCTGGCTGTGAACTCTGTTAAAAGATCACGCCTTTCGGCACTTACGGATTGATCAAAAACGACGGCTTTTAGATGTTTGACATCGGTATTGATGACAAATTCGAAAACGAGTAATTGAGCAATCGGCCTCATGACCATCATGGCAAAGGTAATATTGTCGCGTTTCATTTGAATGAATTCCTTAACGAGTAATGCGCGCCAACGCATCATTTCGCGACATTCTTTGTCTGGGCTTTTATATAATGGACAAATACATCATCCATCATAGGATGAATGATCTCATAAGACCAATCCTGAAGCCGTGCAAGGTGTTCATTAACCATCAGGAGATAGATATCCTTACCAAAGATATAAACATCCTCATAGGGAATCTCAGCTTGTTGAATTTGTGTAAGCAGGGCCAGGGAGTCTTCGCTTTTTAATGACAGAAGTTTTCCTGATATGCTGGTTTTTAACTCGCTCGTAGTGCCAGTTGCAACTAATGTTCGGCTTCATCCATGAAATGAGTCGTAACGAGCACGGTTGACGTTGACCGTTTCAGCTATTTTACGGATAGAGACTTTGTCCAAGCCATTATTGGCAAAAGTACAATGGCGGCGTTGATTAATTTTGTTTGACTGGATAAATTTTTCTTTTACGAAAGTTATCCACAGGTAAATCTGAATATTTTTTCTGTTTAAGCACAAAATATGGATGTTTTGTGTGGATAAAGTGCAATATTTAGAGTTATGCACTATTTTATCCACATATCCACAGGCAAGTTATTTTTTTGGATAAAAATGGAATATCATGAATTCTTGATTTTTTGCAGGACTAATTGTAAAATTAGGAGAATATTTTAATACAAGTGGGGTGAATATATGGTTTCAGAATGGGAATTATTATTACGTTTGACATTATCTTGTATTTTGGGTGGTGTGATAGGGTATGAACGACAATCGCGGCGCAAGTCAGCAGGTTTACGGACGAATGTACTGGTTTGTTTGGGCTCATGTCTGATCATGGTTCTTTCCGAGGCCATTTATCAACAGGTTGAAGGTTTGACAAATGCAGATCCCGCTCGTTTGGCCGCACAGGTGGTCAGTGGGATCGGTTTTTTGGGTGCTGGTGCCATTATGAAAGAAGGACTTACGGTTACAGGGCTCACGACAGCTGCTTGTCTTTGGGTTGTTGCTGGTGTGGGACTGGCGGTAGGCGCGGGCTTTTATTCTGGAGCACTGTTTACTTCGGCGTTAGTGTTTGGTACACTCGGTACATTGTCACGATTGGATGACTGGGTAACACATGAAAAAAACTTAGCGATTATGATTCAAACAATAGATACACCGGGCCAGCTGGTTCATATTAGTGAATGTTTGGAAGATTTACAGCTTAAAATTAGAAGTATTAAAGCAAAGAGTGATACAGAAGATATTATGATAATAGATCTTTTTATTTATAATCATAATGGGTTGAAAACGATTTTTATTGTGCAGGCCTTAAAGCAACTCGAGGGCATTATCAGTGTGGATGTTGAATAGATTTTTGTAAAAAAATAAAAAGGCGGACTCAAAATAAAAATTTTGAGTCCGCCTTTTTGAGTTACTATTTATTTCGTTAAAGGTTTCTTTAAAATTGCTAACAGTATCATGCCGACCACTGAACCAATGGCGATTGCTGCCAAATACATGAGGGGGTTACCGATTGTTGGTACAACGAAAATACCGCCATGTGGAGCACGAAGTGTGCAGCCAAAAGCCATCGAAAGCGCACCAGCTGTTGCTGAGCCAATGATGCAAGACGGAATAACGCGTAATGGATCGGCTGCGGCGAATGGGATGGCCCCTTCCGTAATGAAGGAAAGACCCATAATATAGTTCGTAATACCTGATTTTCTATCACTTTCAGTAAAACGATTACCAAAAAATGTAGTGCAAAGGGCAATAGCAAGTGGCGGAACCATACCGCCAGCCATAACGGAGGCCATAACGCCGAATTCACCATTTGCGAGAGCGCCTGTACCGATAACATAGGCGGCTTTATTGACAGGACCACCCATATCAACAGCCATCATGCCACCGAAAATAACACCCAATAAAATTCTGCTGCTTGGATCCATGTTTTTGAGTGTATCCATCATCCAAGTGTTGATACCAGCCACTGGTGGGTTGATGATAAAGGTAATGAGGACACCCATGAAAAATACACCAAGTAATGGGTAAATAAGAACAGGTTTAATACCTTCAAGTGTTTGCGGTAGACCCGAGGATATTTTTTTCAGTCCGAGGACGATGTAACCAGCTGCAAACCCTGCAAGTAGTGCACCTAAAAATCCAGATCCACCGGAATTCGCTAATGCACCGCCGACAAAACCAACAGCAAGACCAGGACGGTCAGCAATACTCATGGCAATAAAACCAGCGAGTACTGGCAGCATAAAACCAAATGATGCACCACCAACACCCATGAAGAAAGCAGCGAGTGGTGTATTAGAGCCGAATTTACTTGGATTGGCTGGATCAAACACATCGAATAAGAAAGCAAGGGCGATTAAGATACCACCGCCGATAACGAATGGCAGCATATGCGATACGCCATTCATCAGATGTTTATAGATTTGGCGGCCGACGCTTTCCGATTCATCCGAATCAAACGAAGCTGAATCGGTATTTGCTGTATGATTATAGATTGGAACGGTACCGCTGATCGCTTTATTTAAAAGTTCTTCTGCTTTATTTATACCATTTGATACTTTTGTTTGAATAACAGGTTTGCCATTAAAGCGAGCCATTTCGACATTTTTATCAGCGGCTATAATAATGCATTCGGCATTTTTGATATCTTTGGCGGTTAGGGTGTTTTTTGCCCCACCAGATCCATTGGTTTCAACTTTGAAAGGAATACCCATTTGCTTAGCATGCTGTTCAAGGCTTTCTGCAGCCATGAATGTATGGGCAATACCTGTCGGACAAGCTGTAACAGCAAGTACACGATACCCATCAGTTGGGGTCGTTTCTGGTTTGGCATTGAATTTTCCAGCTTCTTTTGTATCGATTAATTTTAAAAATTCTTCTTTTGATTTTGCTAGAATTAAAGCTTCTTTAAATTCGGGGTCCATAATGAGTGTAGCTAAACGGCTTAATACTTCAACATGCAAATCGGCTGCAGTGTCTGGAGCGGCAATCATAAAAAACAATCTTGCTGGCTGGCCATCAAGTGAATCAAATTCAATACCATCTTTAATAACCATAGCTGCGAGACCAGCTTCTTTTACTGCACTGCTTTTGGCATGTGGGGTAGCAATGCCGTCACCAAGGCCGGTTGTGCCAGATTCTTCACGAGCGAATACCGCTTTTTTATACGTTTCTTTGTCTGAAAGGTTACCGCCTTTTTCCATAAGATCGGCGAGGGTATCAATGGCGGTTTTTTTATCAGATACTTTTGCATCGAGGGAAATACTGTTTAATTTTAATAAGTCCGTAATACGCATAATAAAATCCTCCCTTTGTTTTCATAATAAGATATGGATTGACTGCACCGGCAATCAGTTCGGTTTATATGAAGGAATTATTCCCGCATTCTGGTATAATTCCCTGGAACCCGATATTTATAGGTCTTTAGATTGTCTTTAGCAATGCTTCAACTTCCGGCCTGGTAGCCAGGTTTTCGGAGAAGGCTGATGCGGAACCGGTAGCTACTCCCATATGAAAAGCTTGCTTCAGATCATTTGACTCGAGATAACCAGTAATAAATCCGGCCACCATTGAGTCACCTGCACCAACAGAATTAACCAGAATTCCTTTTGGCGCTGCACTTTTGAAGAATTGACCATCGGCAGTTAATAAGATTGCTCCGTCGCCCGCCATGGAAATCAGAACATTTTGGGCACCTTTTCCTTGCAGCTTTTTCGCATATTCAACGATTTCGGCATCGGTTTTTAAAACGACATTAAACATTTCACCAAGTTCATGATTGTTCGGTTTAATGAGGAATGGTTTATATTTGAGTACATTTAATAGTAAGTTACAGGTTGCATCAACCACGATATGGATACCTTTATCCATGAGACGACTCATGATTTTTTCATAGATGTCATCTGGGAGAGTGTTTGGAATACTGCCTGCTAAAACGAGAATGTCATCTTCTTGCAGTGCATCTAGTTGTGAAAATAATTGAGTGAGTGCTGCTTGATTAATTACGGGACCCTGTCCGTTAATTTCTGTTTCATTCTCAGCTTTAATTTTGACATTGATTCGAGAATTGCCATCATCTAGTTTGACGAAATTACTGTTACAGCCAAAACTCTGAAGCTGGCGTTCGATTTCTTTACCAGTAAAACCAGCAATAAAACCAAGTGCTGTAGAATTGAAACCAAGATTTTTTAAAACGATGGATACGTTGATTCCTTTGCCGCCGCCGAGAATTTGTTCATATTTGGTGCGATTTATTTCACCGGCAGTGAAAGAATCAAGACGGATAATATAGTCTAAAGACGGATTAAATGTTACTGTATAAATCATGATTTTCATTCACCTCGATAATATTTGTATAGTCTAGATATTTTTTATCTGTTAATGTTGTTGTAATAATTGTGGCACAAGATATATTCGCGAAGGTAATCGGTGATATCTTATTGAACTTTGAATTGTCAGCCAATACAAAAGCTTTTTTACATCGTGACAAGGCTTCGCTCTTTACCAAACCTTCACTCGAGTCGGGTGTTGAAAACCCAGATTTTGTGCTGATACCGTTCACGCCGAAAAAACCTTTGGTAAAATTGTAAGATCTTAAATTATTCATTGCTTCCGTACCGATCATCGCAGCAGTGGTTTCCTTTAATTCACCACCAATGACAAAAACTTTAAAACCGCGGGTAACTAATTTTGTTGCATGTATGATACCATTCGTGACATAGGTGGCATGCGATTCGGTTAAATGTTCTATCATAAGTTCGGTCGTTGTGCCAGCATCAATATAAACAAAATCATTACGCTCAACCATCGCTGCGGCAGCTTTGGCAATTGTCGCTTTTTCGTTCATATGCATATCATGTTTGGTAGTCACATCTTCTTCACGGGTACTATAATTATTGTCGATCGAAGTTGCACCACCATATACTTTATATAATTTGCCGCTTTGATGAAGGGCTGTTAAATCACGTCGGATTGTCGATTCTGAAGAATTTAATATCTTGGTTAATTCAAGAACCGTTACAGCTTTTTTTTCATCAAGAATTTTTAAGATGGTTGCATACCGTTCTTCAGTGAGCACATCAATCACGCCTTTCTAAGCTAAATATATCACTCAGAATAGGTCAAAGTCAATCATAAAAATAAAAAATATTCATATAAAACGTCAAAGTCAATCACAAATAAATCCGTTCACCTAAAGGAAAATAGGATATTATTTAAGTAAATATAAGGTTAAATATGCATCTGTATTATATATTTGCTTAAAGTCAAGTAATAGGCGGAATTTTAGATTAAAATGCATAATATTCAGATTAAATCATTTTTTAAAATATGGTTTTAATGCTCTGTAATTGGCTGTGAGGCGCATCGGCATTTGCCAGAACTTAACTTATGTATGTATAATATATAGTATATAAAGAAAAGGAGAACTGATTTATGACCGAAAATGAAATGATATTAGATCCCGAATTAGCTGCGGAACAAAAACGTAAAGCAAAGCATCGAAAAAAAGTCCAGGCTTATATCAAAAAATATGTAAGTCTATTTATTGGTTCGATTATTACCGCCGTAGGATTGGAAATTTTTTTAGTCCCGAATAATATTATTGATGGTGGAGTGGTTGGGATTTCAATTATGGCTAGTGCGTTGACGGGGCAGCCATTAGGAATTTTTATTATCCTATTTAATCTACCGTTTTTATATCTTGGTTATAAGCAGATTGGTAAAAGATTCGCTTTTTCAACGACGTTTGCAATTATTTCCCTATCGGCTTGGACCGCTTACTTTGGACCCGTCGAAAAACTTACGGGTGATTTATTTCTCGCAGCAATTTTTGGCGGAATCATCACAGGACTAGGCGTAGGTCTCATTATTCGTAATGGCGGTTCGCTGGATGGCACGGAAATTGTGGCAATTATTTTAGACAAAAAAAGCAGCTTTTCTATTGGTGAAGTAGTGATGTTCATCAATCTATTTATCTTAAGCAGTGCCAGTCTGGTGTTTAGCTGGGATAAAGCCATGTATTCATTGGTTGCTTATTTTGTTATATCAAAGATGATTGATATTGTCATTAAGGGGCTCGATGAATCCTATGCTGTTATGATTGTTACGGAAAATCATGAAGAAATTACAGCAGCAATCATGGCTCGACTTGGTCGTGGGGTTACGCTTTTACATGGTGAAGGCGGCTATACGGGTGATCCGAAAAAGGTTTTATATAGTGTGGTAACTCGTTTGGAAGTCGATAAACTTAAGGAAATTGTTATGGAAAAAGATGAGGCTTCTTTTGTGACGATTAATCCGGTTCATGATATTGTCGGTGGTATGTTTAAGAAAAAGGCAATTCATTAATAAATAAGGCAAAATAAAAAAAAAGAAATGACCAAGGCAGTTTATTCCTGCTGGTCATTTCCTTTTTTTATGGTTTTATTATAGAACGCATTAAAAAAATTACAGCTTATCAGTCTGTCAGAAGGGGGTATAGGGGATCGTTTGCTTCCTCCGTAACGGCTACTCAACCCTATACCCCCTTCCTGACGATTGCCATATAGAATATTTAATGCAATTTATATATATGCGATGAAAATATTATGGATTGATCGTTTCTTTGTAGACTTGTTTGCCATCTTTAAATTCGATGACAACCGCTGATTTGATTGGATTATGGTTTTCATCAAGACTGATATTACCGGTTACGAGTTGCAGACCGGATGTTGCCACCAAAGCATCTTTGATTTTGAGTGGATCAGCGCTGTTGGCACGTTTTATAGCGTCAATTGCCATATATGCAGCATCATAACCGAGGACTGCTGGTGCATCTGGCACTTGACCATATTCTTTTTTATAAGCTTCAATAAATTTTACAATTTCTGGAGTTTTGGCATCAGTTGCATAATGGTTGGAAAAATATGTGTTATTGAGTGCATCTGGCCCTGCAATATCAACGAGTTTTGTTGAATCCCAGCCATCACCACCGATGATCGGAATAGTAAAACCGATTTCCCGGGCTTGTTTAATAATTTTACCAACTTCTTCATAATAACCAGGGATAAACAATACATCTGGATTGCTGGCTTTGATTTTCGTTAAAGTAGCTTTGAAGTCTTGGTCTTTTTGCAAGTAAGCTTCTTTTGCTACAACTTCACCGCCATTTTTAACAAAACTTTCTTCAAAATACTGTGCTAATCCTTTCGAATAATCAGCACTATTATCGATAAATATTGCAGCTTTTTTCACTTTTAATGTTTTTGTAGCAAATTGCCCCATTACAGTTCCCTGAAAAGGATCAATGAAACAGACACGAAAAGCAAAATCGTTTAATTTGCCATCATTGACAGTTACCTTTGGATTGGTAGAAAATGGTGTGATAAAGGGAACTTTATTGTCAGCTGCAATTTGCGCAGCGGCAATGGTGTTCGACGAGGCTGCGGCACCTAAAATTAAAGAAACATGATCCTGCGTAATTAATTTTGTAACCGCATTAGTCGATTCGGATGGTTCAGATTTGTTATCGGCAACGGTAAATGTCACTTGTTTACCCAAAACACCACCAGAAGCGTTTACTTCTTTGAGAGCAAGTTTGATGCCGTTGGACATAGATTGTCCATAAGATGCGGTACTTCCCGTCATTTCGAGATTACCACCGATTTTAATGTCCTTGGAGTCACCAATTCCGGCACAGCCAGAAACAAAAACAGAAAGGATTAAACCTGCAATACATAAATATTGTTTAACCATGGAAAAGCCTCCTTTTATCGTACGATTTCTATAAAAAGCAAAAGAACCTAGCACAAAGACCAATACTCCTTAGCTCGGAGTGTTGGTTTGCGCCAGGCATCATTGCGAGATTTTATATTATTTTCTACCAAATGAAAAAATAGGTCTGATCATTGTTTGGTTACGAGACAAATTTTAAACTTTTCTGGAATATTGCCGCCAACTCCTGTTCGGTTGGTGGTAGTAAGGTATTGGCAATATTTGCGGCACCTGCTGCTTTTTCACTAAAAAGTTTAACTTCTTCAGCGGTGATTGTATCGGTTTCGCCTAAAAGATGATGCATTTTTGCCGCAAATTCATCAATTGTCTTCATGTGCAATAGCTGAAGGATTGTGTGTATCTTCTCATGGTACGATACATCAAGAAAACGCAGATATTCGGCGAGCAGCAAACCGTTGGCACGACCGTGGTCAATTCCTTTAAAATAGGTTAAGGAATATCCCATTGAATGAACGGCTGTTGTGCCGGTATGAGCAATGACGATACCGCCGAGCATGGAAGCATAAAGCAATTTTTCACGAATTTCAAGGGTGGGATCTTTGCTGATATACGGTAGGCATTCACCTAAAAGCTGTAAGCTCTTTTCGGCAAAAATATTGCTGAATGTGGTTGCTTTAACGGATAAATAACCTTCCAGAGAGTGGGACAAAGCATCAACGGCAGTATGAATGGTTACGCGTTTTGGCAGTTTTGCCGTATAACGAGCATCGAGAAAAGCTAGCTTCGGGAAAATACCGTTGTGTGCTATTGAGGTTTTTGTTTCCAAATTCGCATTACTGAGAATAGAATATTGTGTCACTTCACTACCGGTTCCCGCTGTCGTTGGAACGGCTGCAACTGGCAGAAATGGCTGAGGATAGGGCCCGGTGAATAATTGTTGGTCATCAAGTTCATTGGTGGCAAGCACGGCGATAGCTTTGGCTGCATCAAGCGGTGAGCCGCCTCCAATGCCAATAACAAAATCAACTTTTTTTTCACGGGCAATTTGCGCTGCTGCGCGTACTTGATCAATTGTTGGATTACTGGTGATTTGATCGAAGAGAATATAAGAAATACCAATGGATTCAAGGGCTTCTTGGATATCTAGTAACGAACCATTTAATTTTGCTGAATATTTTCCCGTGACAATAAAAGCTTTTTTGCCGAGCGTATGTAGTTCAGCAGCATGTTCTTTTACACATTTTTTGCCGAATATTATTTTTGTCGGTAGAGCAAAACGAAACATAAAATACCTCCTAAAGCTTGGTGGTGACCCCAAGCGTAGTATCAATTTTTATTAGAGTGTTTGGTCAACGCTGTACAGCACTTCATCTAAAATGGTCATTGCTTCTTGCAGTTGGTTTTCGGTGATGATGAGCGGTGGTGCAACCATAATCATGTTTTCGTGTGAATACGTTACGAAACCTTTACTGATTAGATTTTTAATAATACCACCCATGATACCTTTTGGATCTTGTCCATAAGCGACCAGAGGCTCTTTGGTCTGTCTATCTTTTACAAGTTCCAGGGCGGAGAATAGACCGATATAACGGACATCGCCAATACAAGGATGTTTCATTTTTAAAGCTTCGAGCAGTTCACCAAGTACTTTACCGACTTTTTCGACATTTTCTAAAATATGAGCCTCTTTATAATATTTGAGGGCAGCAACACCGGCGGCACAGGCGAGCGGATGGGCACTGTACGTCAAACCGCAAAGTAAAGTATGGTCATCAAAATAAGTAGCAATTTTTTTGCTGACAGCCACGCCGCCGAGCTGCACATAACCACAGGTAATTCCTTTGGCAAACGAGACGATATCCGGTTTCACATCAAAGTGTTCAAAGCCAAACATTTTACCGGTACGACCAAAACCCGCCATGACTTCATCGCAGATCATCATGATGCCATAGTCATCGCAAATTTGGCGGACACCTTTGAGATAACCTTTGGGCGGGATGATTACACCATTTGAACCTGTAATGGTTTCCATGACAATGGCAGCGATGTTATCGGCACCTTCATAGAGAACCTGTTCGCGCAGTTTTGTGATATAAAAAGCAGTGGCCGCTTCTTCGTCGGCAAAATTGATTGCTTCACGATATACATAAGGATCAAAGAATTTGATGAAGCCGGGAATTCCGGGTTCGAGTGGATAGCGGCGTGGTTCACCGGTTAAGTTTCCAGCACCAAAGGTTGATCCGTGATAACTTCTATAACGACTGAAAACTTTGTTTCGCCCCGTAAACATTCGCGCCATTTTGATGGCGTTTTCATTGGCATCGGCCCCACCGTTGGTAAAAAATACTTTGCCCATGTTGTCCGGCATCAGCTCAATCACCATTTTAGCGAGAGTTGAACGTGATTCTACGGCATAGCCTGGTGCCATAAAGCAGAATTGATCCGCCTGCTGTTTAATTGCAGCAACGATTTCTTTATTGCTGTGACCGAGATTAAGGTTAACAAGCTGAGATGACATATCAGTATACCGTTTGCCAGCATAATCGAAAAAGTAGATGCCGTCACTTTTTTCTACGGCAATTGGATTTAAATTACCCTGTTTAGACCAAGAGTGTAAGTTGTATTTTAAATCTTGTTCTTTGATTTCTTGTTCTGTCATGTAAAATCGCCTCTATCTTTATAAATTTTGAAATAAAAAAGAGCAATGAAAGGCTTTAATCGAAAGCTCCATTGCTTTGCATTTTTATGTATGCATTTGTCTCGCTGGGTTGATTATAGCATCAGCAAAAATCAAATACAATCAATTGAAACCCAAAGTCTTTTGTGCTAAGACACAGTTTTATTTCAAGTGTTCATAAGATATCCTTGATTTTGTAAGCTAATAAAATTCGTAGGCGGTCTTCGACGCTGTTAATCGGACAGTTCATGATTTCTTTGATTTTTTTTAGTTTATAATTGATGGTGTTGCGATGAACAAAGGTTAGTTTGGCGACGGTCTGTACACTAGCATCGTTTTCAAGATAGCATTTTAACGTCAGTAAATAGTCGGTTTTATTGGCGGCATCATAGTCGGCCAGACTGCCAAGCGTATCATTATAAATTTCATATAGCACATTGATATCACCGCTAGAGAGCAGGATTTTGTAGATTCCGACATCTTTGTAATAAATTTTGTCGATTTTATTTTTTTGCGAAAGGCGCAGTACCGAAATGGCCTGCTTATAACTTTTGCTTAACAGCAAAAGACCGCCTTTATTTTGGCCAATTCCAATATGACAAGCATAAAGCCGATTTTTTTTCTCATAATGCTGCAAGATTTTATCAATGCAAGTTTCTAGGGGCTTATCCTCCGTGTTAGCAAAGATTATGAGCAGTTGATTATTGTGGATGGAGATACAATAATGCTCTACCAGATGGCTAATAATGATCTCACTAAAGGATTGAATTTCATTTAGTAGTTTTTCACTGTGATCTTCTTTATCTGTTTGTACAGCCAGCACTACAGCACAATAATGCCAGTGAATGTTAAAACCTTGTGATTCGAGTTGAATTTGATAATAGGAACTTTTTTCCGGAAAAAAAATGGCATTTTTAAAAGCTTCGGCTACATTGAGTTCTTTTTGTTCCCGATGAATAATGCAGCGGCAAAAATAACGTGTCACATCCACAAGATGAATCTCCCATGGTATGGTGAATAAAGGAAATTCATTTTCTTTGCAATATTGAATGAGTTCAGGTGGTACTGTCTTGATATAAGGTCCCGTATTGACAATCAGACCAGCGGCATGATGGCTGACAAGACCTTTGGCAAAGGAGAGCAGCCACGTTTCACCCTGATGACCGATACCAGTTGTGAAGACGAGTTCATTGCCGCGCAGAAAGGTAGCGGCTGTTTCATCTTCAATCATATGAACCCATTGGACACTATGATTGATACCAGATTCGCCAGCAATCAACTTCATGCGATAGATTCTTTCTGCTTTTTGATAAAGATAAGCCAATCGAATTGACATAAGCATCCGTCCTTATTTTTTTCTTTTGTCAGGGAGGGCGATATGTGCAATAAAAAAAGCCAAATCTCCATAAAGAATACAAAAAATGTATCTTGATCGCTCAAGCATTGAGCGAGTGGGGCGATTTGGCTCTACTTTATTTATTTATTTATTTTTCAGTATAGCATGAATTATCTAAATAGAAAAGGTGAAAATCTTCTTAATTAAAATAAAAAATTCAGGTTGATTTTTGCTATGGGGATAGCACAGAGTTTTTTGTGCTGTAGAACATAGACGATGGATTTTGCGAATGCTATACTGAAAATCAATTCAAGAATGCAAATGTGAAGAGTTTCAATGGAGCAATGACGCTCAAGGCTATATGCCTTGAGCGTTTTTGCATTTTTGAAGGGGTAATTTCATATCGAGATCACAAGCAATGACGCTTACTATCAATGGATATGAAGGGTTATTTTTTTATTTGTAAATTCAAAAAAAGTATAGGAGATGGTATTATGGCTACGGAAAAATTAATTGAACTAAAAACAGATGTATCACATAGCAGTCTTTATAACGCAGATTTAGCACCAACGACATTAGAAGAGCGAAATTGGAGTACATACAATTTTGCGGCTTTATGGGTCAGCATGGCACATTGCATTCCGACGTACATGCTTTCAAGTGGGTTAATTGCTTTAGGTATGGATTGGAAACAGGCTATTTTTACGATTACATTAGGAAATTTGATTGTGTTGGTTCCGATGCTCTTAAATGCACATCCAGGGACAAAATATGGAATTCCTTTTCCGGTTTTAGCTAGAGCATCATTTGGAACATTTGGCGCTAATATTCCCGCAATTTTAAGAGCCGGTGTTGCGTGCGGATGGTTTGGTATTAATGCTTTTATCGGCGGAACAGCGGTTAATAACTTTTTTATCGCACTGTTTCCAGCTTGGAAAACGTTCGGCGGGGATATCAATATTGCCGGATTAAGCTTACCAGCCATGATTACGTTTATTGGTTTTTTGGTTATGAATATTTTACTTGTTTATAAAGGGATGAACTCAATCCGTAAATTTGAAAACTGGGCAGCACCACTCGTTTTGATTATGACCTTTATTTTACTAGTTTGGATTGTTAATGAAGCACATGGGTTTGGTCCTATTTTTGCCGAAACAGGCAAACTAGATACCTGGGATAAATTTTTACCGGTTTTTGTACCATCGTTGACTGGGATGATTGGCTTTTGGGCGACTTTATCGTTGAATATTCCTGATTTTACTCGTTTTGGCAAGGGGCAAAAAGAGCAAATGTTAGGGCAAGCAATTGGTTTGCCACCGACGATGACGATTTTTTCCATTATGGGTGTTGTCATATCTTCGGCAACGATTGTTGTTTATGGAAAAGCAATTTGGGACCCCGTTGATTTATTATTGCAATTTTCGAACCCGTTAGTGTTAGCTTTTTCGTTGTTTGGTATTATTGTGGCTACCTTATCGGTTAATATTGCCGCAAATCTTGTGTCACCCGCAAATGATTTTTCCAATATTTCCCCTAAACATATTTCATTTAAAACTGGTGTTTTAATTACTGGTGTATGTGCTGTGCTGATTATGCCATGGAAGCTTTTATCAGACCCTAGCATGTACATCTTCAACTGGCTAAATGTTTATTCTGGTTTTCTCGGGCCGATTGCCGCTATTATGATTGCGGATTACTTTATCTTGCGTAAAACGGAATTGAACCTGGAAGATCTTTATAAGGAACAAGGCGAATATTCGTATACAAAAGGTGTGAATATCATGGCAGTTTTAGCTTTACTTGTTGGTGTTGGCGCTGCTTTGATTGGTAAAGTTGTTCCATCGCTGTCTTGGCTTTTTGATTATGCCTGGTTTGTCGGCTTTGGGGCATCTTTTGTTTCTTATATTGTACTTATGAAAATTATGCCGGTACCGGTTGGGGCAGAAGAAACGGTAACTGAAGAATAGGGGAGATTGGTATGATGGAAGAATTTGATCTTATCGTAAAGGGTGGGACGATTGTTACCGCCAGTGATATATATACAGCAGATATCGCTATTTTAAATGGAAAGATTTGCTTAATGGGAAAAGACCTTACTTGTTCAGCCAAAAAAATCGTTGATGCAGCCGGCAAGTATGTTTTGCCAGGAGGCATTGATGTCCATACACATCTTGATATGCCTTTTGGCGGGACCGTTTCGAGTGATGATTTTGCAACTGGCACGATTGCGGCGGCTTGCGGCGGCACCACGACTGTCGTTGACTTTGCCATTCAGCCGAAAGCTGCGACTTTAGCGCAAACAGCCGAGATTTGGCAAAAAAAAGCGGCGGGGAAAGCCGCCATCGATTATGGTTTTCATATTGCGATTACGGATATGAAAGATGAAATCATGGCAGAAATGCCAGCTATTATTGAAGCGGGTTATTCTTCATTCAAGTTATTTATGACGTATGATGGATATCGGGTTACCGATGATACTCTCATGAAGGTCTTAAAGATCACCAGAGATCATGGTGGGTTGGTTTGTGTTCATGCCGAAAATTATTATGTGATTGATTATTTGGTGAAAAAGTTCAAAGCAGAAAATAAAATCGAACCGATTTATCATGCTTTGAGTCGTCCTAATTTAGCTGAATCAGAAGCTGTGAACCGGGCAATTGCGATGGCTGAATTGGTAGATGCACCGCTTTATATTGTTCATTTGAGTTGTAAAGAATCACTGGTAGAGCTTAAACGAGCTCGTGAAGCGGGGCTTCCGATTATGGCAGAAACCTGTCCGCAGTATTTATTTTTAGATGAAGATAATTATCGTGAAGCAGATTTTAATGGAGCAAAATATGTCATGTCACCACCGCTTCGCAAAAAAGACAGCCAGGAACCTTTATGGCAGGGGCTTGTTAAAGGCGATATCCAAGCAGTGGCAACCGATCATTGCCCGTTCTTTATGGAAGGACAAAAAGAAATGGGTCGCGAATTTTTTGCTAAAATTCCGAATGGAGCACCAGGCATTGAAACACGTATGCCGCTTTTATTTGGACAAGGTGTCCGTGATCAGAAATTGACACTGACAAAGTTGGTTGAGGTTACAGCGACAAATCCAGCTAAAATATTTGGTATGTATCCACAAAAAGGCACGATAGCTGTTGATAGTGATGCTGATCTGGTGATTTTTGATCCAGAAAAACGGCAAACGATAACAAAATCAATTTTACATGAACATGTGGATTATACGCCTTATGAAGGTTTTGAGCTAAAAGGCTATCCAATTATGACGATTGCTGCTGGTAAAATTATTGCTGAATCTGGCAAATTTGTCGGGAAAGTCGGTGCTGGTAAATTTATAAAACGGTCAGCACCAATGATTCTTTAAGGAATTATGTCCGGTGCATTGAGGAGAGAGTTTTTTATGAATATAAATGAAATAAAATCCACAGATGATGTGGATATAAGTATCGATATCGGTAAACTGCATTTTGAAAATCCTTTTATTTTAGCCTCGGCGCCACCGACGTCCGACGGGAACTTTATCCGAAAAGCGTTTCAAATGGGCTGGGGCGGAGCTGTCATCAAGACCATCAAACCAGATGATATGCAAATCAGCGATGTGAGTCCGCGGTTTAGTGTTCTCAAAGATAAAAAAGGACAGAATATAGGCTTTGAGAATTTTGAATTGGTCAGTAAACAAGACTGCAGCTATTGGAGCGAAGAAATCCGCGCTCTTAAAAAAGAATATCCTGATAAGATTTTGATTGCCAGTATTATGGCAGATTTATCGGCAGCCTCATGGAAAAATCTTGCCTACAAAATGGAACGTGCTGGTGCGGATGCGTTGGAGTTAAACTTTTCCTGTCCGCACGGTATGCCGGAACAAGGGGTTGGGGCGGCGATAGGTCAGAGCGCTGAAATTGCCGCGATGATTACCAAATGGGTTAAAGAAGCGGTAGAGTTGCCGGTTATTGTAAAATTGACACCAAATGTTACGGATATTACGGCCATTGCGAAAAATGTTGCGGCGGCGGGGGCAGATTCCATTGCGGCCATAAATACAGTGCAGTGCCTAATGGGGGTCGATTTAGATACATTGTCACCCATGCCGACCGTACAGGGGCAGTCAACCTATGGCGGCTATTCCGGTTATGCCGTAAAACCAATCGGGTTAAAATGTGTAGCGCAGATTTCGAGTACGGTGGATGTCCCAATTTATGGTATTGGTGGTATTGGTACGTGGCAGGATGCTATAGAATATATCGCCGTAGGCGCAAGTGTCGTGCAAATTTGTACGGCAGCGATGTTGGAAGGTTTTCAAATTATCAAGCCGATGCTGGCTGGTTTGAAAGCCTATATGTTGGAGAAAAAAATTGCGAAATTAAGCGATATCTGTGGCATCGCTGCCAAGAAAATGACATCACATACTAATTTGAGTCGGGAGTATACCGCTAAAGCGACACTAACCACGGCTGAAGAATGTATTTTTTGTCAGAAATGTCTGATTGCCTGCAATGAATCGGGATATGGTGCCATTCAGGCCGTCAATCATAAAATTCAGATTGATGTGGATAAATGCGATGGTTGTTCTTTGTGCAGTTTAGTTTGTCCGAAACAGATCATCGTTATGAAAACTTCCTATTATAAACCGGTGGAAGAGCTTCGTAATATTGTTTAAATTAAGGTTGTTTTTATGATAAATGGTAAAACTAGGAGGAAACGAAATGGAATATGACTTAAAATTAGGGGCAAAACGGGTAGTGGCAAATTTAAGAGAACTGGCAGCAATGACTTCCGATGAAAATGGCGCGCAGCGAATTGCTTGGACACCAACTTGGCAAAAAGCCAGAGATTGGTTTGCTGAAAAAATGATCGCTGAAGGGGCAACAATCAGCATTGATAAAGCTGGTAACAGCTGGGCAAAAATTGAGGGGGAATCGGAAGCGGCAATCTTGATTGGCAGCCATTTGGATTGCGTACCAAACGGTGGCTGGCTCGATGGTGCTTTGGGCGTCGTTGCTGGAATGGAAGTCATACATCGGTATGGTAAAAATGGTGTAAAGCCTAAAAAAACACTCTATCTTGTAAACTGGGCCGATGAGGAAGGTGGACGCTTTGGTCGCAGTCTAATAGGGTCTTCAGCTGTATCAGGGACGATGGATATAAAAGATATTATTGACCTCAAGGATAATGATGGTATTCCTTTGGTTGATGCATTAAAAGCCTATGATGTGGATCTTGACCATATTATGGAAGTTCATGCGGAATTTGCCGATAAAAATATTACCGGTTATCTGGAACTGCACATTGAGCAAGGTCCAGTTCTAGAACAGACAAAAAAATCCGTTGCTTGTGTTTATGGCATTACCGGTTGTGAACGTCATTATCTTAAATTTAAAGGGCAGGCAGCTCATGCTGGTTCTTTCCCCACTTTAATGCGTCAGGATGCTTTTTTAGCAGCGGCTCAAGCGAGCTTGAGTTTTCGTGAAATTGCTTTAAAATATGATGGTGTCTGTACCGTCGGAAAAGTCAGTGTAACACCGGATGTTGTTACAATTGTGCCGGAAACTTGTACGATTTCGCTCGATCAGCGATCAATCGATCCGGAAAAATTAAAGGCGATGTTTGCCGAAGCGCATACAGCAGCACAAGCCGCTGCTAAAACACATAATGTGATAGTGACATGGGAAAAAATCTGGAATATTGAACCGACTATTTTTGATCCACACTTGACTAAACTTTGTAAAGAAGCAGTCAAAGAAGAAACGGGAGAAGATACTACGATGTATTCCGGTCCGCTCCATGATGCAGCTGAAATGGCTAAAATAGTACCGTCAATTATGATGTTTGCTATGTCAGCAAAAGGACTGTCACATTGTAAGCAAGAAGATACACCAGATGCTGATCTAGAGATTACGGCTAGTGCATTTTTGCGTTTAGCCGACAAGGCTTTAAAAGCATAATGGCGGCACAGAACGGCAGCGTTAGAAAAGACCAGAGATCAAATTTCTGGTCTTTTTGCTTTATAACAAAATGGATTGTAGTTTATTATAAACATATTGACTATGTATTCTACAGGTGATATTATATAAATTATAAGAATAATTAAACATGCAAGAATACTATGTATTAAGCTGATCAGAAATACTGAAGGCCAGGGAGTTATTCCTTGGTCTTTTTATGTTTAAAAACAGTTTAAAGGTGAAATATAGGATGGAGCGATTAAAAGGTTTCTTTTATGTGTTCTATATAGTTGCAATCTATTATTATAGAAATTGAATTTGGAGATGCATAATATGGAAGAAATTGATAATAAATTAGCTAAACTTAATAGAGTGTTGGTTGATCTGGGGAAAGTCGCGGTAGCTTTTTCTGGGGGGGCTGATAGTTCGTTTTTGGCAGCAGCAGCGAAAAAGGTTTTGGGTGATAATGCTGTTACGGTTACGGCTTTATCAGAAACACTTCCCGAAGGGGAGCGGCAGTCGGCCATTGAGTTTGCCAAGAGTATTCATATAAAACATACTGAAATTTTAATTAGTGAACTTAAAAGTCAGGAATTTATTGCGAATACAAGCAAACGTTGCTATTTTTGTAAAAGAGAACGTTTTTCTGTATTGGAAAATTGGGCATTGAGTCAGGGGCTTTCGTGGGTATTGGAAGGGTCAAATGCGGACGATGTGGATGATTATCGTCCGGGAATGGAAGCTTTGTCTGAATTTACCAAAGTCAGAAGTCCTTTATTGGAAGTTGGTTTAACCAAGGCGGAAATTCGAGCCGTTTCAAAAGAGTGGGGTCTGTCAAGCTGGGATAAGCCAAGCGGTGCTTGTCTGTCATCGCGAATTTCCTATGGAGTGAAGATCACACCAGAACGATTGAAACAAGTAGAACAGGCCGAAACTTATCTGAAACAGTATTGTAGTGGTCAAATTCGGGTGCGGTATCATAAAAATTTGGCACGAATTGAAGTTTCATCCGAGCAAATTGGTAAATTGGTGGAACCTGGCGTTGCTAAGAAAATTACAGAATATTTCAAGGGAATAGGTTTTGTTTTTGTAACGATTGATTTAGCTGGCTATCGGATGGGCAGCATGAATGAGACATTGCCAAATTAATAAGCGTTAGGAGACGTTTTTTTACGAATAAATTTTCATGAAAAAAGTATTAGCGCTGTGCTAATACTTTTTTTGTGAGAATTTATTTTGTATCATGGTGTTTTTTAGGGTTATATATTTGGTGAAGTGCTTCGGGAAGTGTCGGATAACGAAACGTGAAATTTTGTGATGTTAAGCCCTGGGGAATTGCTCTTTGACTGCAAAGTAAAATTTCATCCGCCATTTCACCAAAGATGAGGTGAGCTACAGCGGGGGGCATTTTGGTCCAACATTTTTTATGCAGAACCGCCCCCAGAGCTTTGCCGAAATCCTGCATTGAGACTGGATTGGGGGCCGTCACATTGTAGGGACCACCAGCTAATTGCCCAGAGAGGGCAAAGAGGATGCTGGCTATCAGGTCATCGCGATGAATCCACGAAACCCAGTTGTCGCCATTGCCAAGGATACCACCCATGCCGAAGGAAAAAGGTATTGTCATTTTTTTTAGTACTCCGCCGCCGTTTCCGAGGACAATTCCAAAACGCAGTCGTATAACGGTTACATTGGCTTCGGCGGCTTGATCGGCACTTTCTTCCCACCGACGGCAAACTTTTGCTAAGAATCCGCTGCCAGAGGAGGAATCTTCGGTAATGATTCCCCCTGGATTTATCCCATAATAACCGACGGCAGAGGCATTGATTAATAAAGCTGGTATTGCCAGGCCTTGTTTTTTTGCAGCGAGCAGGCTAGTTACAATTTGTTTTGTTCGTTGAATTCGACTTTCGAGAATTTTTCGTTTGATTGTCCGGTTCCAAAAAAAATCTTTGCCGATATTGTAGCCGGCCAGATTAATAATCGCGTCGAAAGCGGTTATTTGTTTTAGTGGTAGTAATAGACTGGCATCAGGACTGATTAAATAAGATAGTCCGGAGTTTTTGGTATTTCTTTTTGGCACAGTAACGTAACCGCGTGTCCCTGACTTAAAAGCTGCTGCGTTAGGGCTTTGCCAATAAATCCGGTACCGCCAGTAAGCAAAATATTCATAATACATTCTCCTCGCCATTAAGTCGCATAAAATTATTCTTATACAGCTACAGTTCTGTTGGTTTAGGGGAATTCCTGCGTCGGACTGAATTAAACGGCAGTTTTGGTATTTGTTTACGGGCAGTGAGGATGATAAAATATATAGAATGTCTTAAAGAAAATGGAGGACACAGCGATGCAGGAAAAAGTCGTACAGTTAGATCAAAAAGAGGAAAAATTTGTTTATACTTCGGGGTCGCATAATTGTGGCGGGCGGTGTTTGCTTAAAGTACAGGTTCGTGATGGTCGTGTTGTTGGTATTACGAATGAAGATGATCAACCGGATACACCTTCGTATTTTCAGTTGCGAGGCTGTTTACGTTGTCGTGCCTATCGAGATCGGCTGTATCATCCGGATCGTTTGTTATATCCATTAAAACGTATTGGCAAAAGAGGCGAGGGGGAATTTGAACAAATCACTTGGCCGGAAGCACTGGATTATATTGCTGATAAAATAAAACAGGTGATGCAGACTTATGGTCCGGAGGCTATTTATTTAAATTACGGGACAGGTAATGCGGGGCAAGTCTCGGAACGAACCTGGCTAAAAAGATTGCTGAGCCTCTATGGCGGCTATCTTTCGTATTATGGAACGTATAGTTCAGCTTGTACGAGTATTGCTACTCCTTATACATATGGTACGAATCAGACCGGTAATAGTCGCGAAGACTGGGTAAATTCGAAATTATTGATTTTGCTTGGCTGGAATCAAGCCGACACGGTTTGGGGGACCAATACAAGTTATTATTTGAAAAAAGCCAAAGTAGCAGGTGCCAAAATTATTGTGATTGATCCCATTTATTCCAATACGGCTGTAAGTTTAGCGGATCAATGGATTGCGATTAAGCCGACTACCGATAGTGCGCTTTTAGCGGCGATGGCATATGTTTTAATAACGGAAAATTTATATGATATGGCATTTTTAAATCAATTTTGCCTTGGGTTTGATGAACAACATATGCCAGAGGGGATTTTGCCCGGCAACTCTTATAAGTCTTATATCTTGGGTTTGAGTACGGATAAAACAGAAAAAACGCCGCTTTGGGCAGAAGCTATTACAGGTATACCAGAAAATGTGATTATCGAATTGGCTAGAGCTTACGGGACAACAAAGCCGGCAGCTTTGATCGAAGGGTATGGGCCACAGCGTCATGCGTATGGAGAACAGATTGCTAGAAGTGGTCCAGTTTTAGCAGCGATGACCGGCAATATTGGAATTGCGGGCGGCTGGGCTTCTGGCAAGGGGAATGAAGCGCGTAATCATTTCGTCGCAGCGATTCCTTACGAAAATCCTTGTAAGGCAAAAATTTCCGTCTTTAGCTGGCCGGATGCGATTTTGCATGGTCAAGGGATGGGAGGCGATTTTAGCGTACAGGGAGTGAACTGTTTATCGACGAATATTAAGCTGATTTTTAATATTGCCGGTAATTGTCTGGTAAATCAGCATTCGGATGCTAATCAAACAGCGGCGTTATTGCAGGATGAATCGCTTGTAGAATGCATTGTGGTGAATGATCAGTTTATGACAGCTAGTGCCAAGTTTGCCGATATTATTTTGCCTGCCGATAATATGATGGAACGCAATGATATTGTGCAATCATGGGCCTATGGCGATTATGTCTTATATATGAATCAAGCTGTCGAGACAGTCGGTCAATGTCGCAATGGCTATGATTGGGTCAGCGATTTAGCTGAGCGACTAAATTTAAAAGATGAATTTACCGAAGGTAAATCATTGGATGCGTGGCTGCAATATTTAGTGTCAGAAACGGCGAAACAAAATCCAGGATTCCCAGCCTATGAAACATTTAAAGCACAAGGTATTTATCGCTGGCAGCACGATAGACCCGCGATTGCCTTTGAAAACCAGATCGCGAATCCTAGTAAGTATTCCTTCCCCACACCATCAGGAAAAATCGAATTATTTTCAGCGCGGTTATGGGAGATGAAAAAACCAGCTAAAATACCGGCAATACCGAAATATATACCAGCCTGGGAAGGCCCAGCAGACCCGCTGATTGAAAAGTATCCGTTGCAATGTATAGGTGCCCATTCTAAGCGCCGCGCTCATTCAACCTTTGATAATGTCAAATGGCTGGAGGAAGTAGAGAGGCAAGCAGTATGGATTAATTCAATAGATGCTGCCGCTCGCGACATTCGACAAAATGATCGGGTTCAGGTTTATAATAAACGGGGTACAATTGAACTGCCGGCCAAGGTGACATCACGGATTATGCCAGGTGTGGTATCCGTACCGCAGGGAGCTTGGTGGATGCCAGATTCCCAGGGAATTGATCAACGGGGGAGTATCAATACTTTGACAAAATATCAACCAACGCCATTGGCTTTTGGCAATCCACAACATACGAATTTAGTTGAAATCAAGAAGGTATAGGAAAAGAGGAGCGCTATGGGAGAACAACTTGCTTTTTATTTTGAACAAAAACATTGTACTGGCTGTAGTACCTGCCAGATTGCCTGCAAGGATAAATATGATCTACAGGCGACAGCTTCTTTTCGAAAAGTATATGAAGTAGCGGGCGGAACTTTTAAAAAAAACGGTCCGGCTTGGGAGCCCCAGGTATACGCTTTCTGGATTTCCGTTAGCTGTAATCATTGTGAACAAGCCGTCTGCACGAAAACCTGTCCAACTGGAGCCCTGCAAAAGAGGGAACAAGATGGTATTGTCATGATCGATAAACAAAAGTGTATTGGCTGCCAGCAATGTATTAAATCTTGTCCATATGGTGCGATACAATTAAATCCGCAGACGAAACAGGCCGTAAAATGTGATTTTTGTTTAGATCGATTAGTCGTTGGTAAAAATCCAGTCTGCGTTGATGCCTGTCCAATGCGGGTTTTAGATTATGGAACATTGTCGTCTTTGCAGAAAAAATATGGGGATGTCCGCAGCACGCCTGGTTTGCCGGATACTGCTATAACAAAACCGGCCCTGATTATTTCGCCGCATCGTGATGCCTTAACGGTATCTGGTGATAAAAAAATATAAACTGAAAAAAATAAAGACCCGTGCCACAGCGCAGGTCTTTATTTTTATACGATTTTTGTTGTCCAGCCTTCAACATTCCAGACAGCGGAAACCCAATCTTGATAAAAATCAGGCTCATGCGATACGAGTAATACAGTGCCTTTATATTCTTTAAGAGCACGTTTTAATTCATCTTTGGCATCGGCATCGAGATGGTTCGTCGGTTCATCTAAAACCAAGAGGTTGATCTTCTTCTGCATGACTTTACAAAGTCGTACTTTGGCGGCTTCACCACCGCTTAATACGCGCATTTTACTCGTTATATGTTCATTGGTAAGACCACAAGCAGCGAGGGCAGCCCGGACCTCATAGTTGGTCATGCCAGGATATTCTTCCCAAACTTCTTCGATAGCTGTATTGTCATTTCCCTGATTTGTTTCTTGTTCAAAATAGCCTGGTTCAACAAACTCACCCAATTCAATATGGCCAGCAAGGGCGGGGATCTGTCCGAGCAATGTTTTGAGCAACGTGGTTTTCCCAAGGCCATTTACCCCGCGAATGGCAATTTTTTGCCCTCGTTCCAGTTGTAAATTAACGGCTTTGGTGAGGGGCTCATCATAACCAAGTACGAGTTTTTTCGCATCAATGACAAACCGGCTTGGCGTACGATCTTCTTTAAATTGAAAATGAGGTTTTGGTTTTTCTTTGGGCTTTTCGAGCACTTCCATTTTATCTAACCGTTTTTGGCGGCTGTTAGCCATGCCACGTGTTGCTACGCGGGCTTTATTGCGTTGGATAAAATCTTCCATACGGTCGATTTCTTGCTGCTGCCGTTCAAAAGCAGAAGATTCTTGCCGCTTGCGAATTTCATGCATTTCTTGAAAGCGGTTGTAATCGCCAGTATAACGTGTTAATGCAGCATTTTCTACATGATAAATCACATTGATAACATCATTGAGAAAAGGTAAATCATGAGAGACAAGAATAAAGGCATTTTCATAATTTTTTAAGTAATTTGTAAGCCAGGCGATATGCTCAACATCGAGATAGTTGGTTGGCTCATCTAAAATTAGAATGGTTGGGTTTTGCAGTAATAATTTTGTCAGAAGTATTTTTGTTCGCTGACCACCGCTGAGATCGGCTACATCTTTTTCAAGCCCGATATCACGAAGTCCGAGACCATTTGATACCTCGTCAATTTTTGAATCGATTGTATAGAAGCTGTTGGCTTCAAGAATGTCTTGAATGTCACCTACGTCTGCCATCATTTTATCGATTTCAGCTGGAGTCGCATCGCCCATTTTATCATAGCAGGCGAGCATTTCGGCTTCGAGTTTGTACATATCATCAAATGCGGTACGCAAGGCATCACGGATTGTCATACCTTTTTTTAAAACGGCATGCTGGTCTAGATAACCGACGGATACACGGTTGGACCAGGACACTTTACCTTGATCAGGAGTCAGCTGTCCCGTAATAATATTCAAAAAAGTGGATTTTCCTTCCCCGTTTGCACCAATCAAACCAACATGTTCACCTTTTAAGAGTCGAAAAGACGCATCTTCTAAAATAATTCTTGCTCCAAAGCCATGGGAGACATGTTCAACATTTAATACACTCATTTACAGCCACCTATCTATTCATTTTATTACTTTATTTTATTGTAGAATATCGTATTGTCAGCGTGAAAGCAAATCTTTCAAAAAAATTTTGCTGAAAATAAAAAAATGGTTGGGCTAGTTTTTAGACTAAGTCAACCTTATTGGTTATACTATGTTATATTTTTCGATTACATATTCGTTAAAAGAATTTTAAGTGCAATACGTTTTTCGGTGGAAAGATCACGGATTAGTTTTAATAGATAAGCATCTATATCCGCTTCATCATCTTGATTTTTGGTTACCATTCCAGCATCTGTTTCCAGCTGATCTAAATCTTCGATTTTTATATGCAGTGCGTAGCAGATTTTTAACATATTATCCACCGCTGCGCCACCAATAGAACCATTTAAAATAGATAATAAAGTAGTATACGGCATTTGAATTTGCGTTGAAAATTCTTTTAAGTTATAACCGTGTGATTTTATGAGCGATTTAATATAGTCTTCTCGTGTCAAAATAGCGTACACCTCCTTTTTCGTAACGGTATATACGAAATTATACAGAGTTTTCAATGATTTTCAAGTTAAAATTGTCAATTCGATAAAACTCTTATTTATAGTATTATATCATATTCTCTATATTGAAATGTTTAAACACGAAAAAACATTTTAATATAGAAAATATTCATAATATTACGTATTGACTGATACGAAATAATATGATAATATCTGTCTCAGAGATGTAATTTAGTATTGTTTGCAATTGAAAAACGAAAAACCGTTTTCTGTAAATCATAACTACAATAAAAAGTTTTTAAATTGCATGATGGATGCTAAAGACAAAAAATCTACGGATAGATTCAAGGAGGGGAAAACAAGTTAATTCTAGAATATATTTGTAATATTCTTAATATTGCAAATATATGTAAAGTCGTGTTGCGCTATGTTTGAGTATCGGAAAATTTGATATGAGGAGCAATGAAAATGGATAATGTTTTATTAGGTGAATTTGTTGGAACGGCGGTACTGATCGCTTTTGGTTGTGGCGTTGTAGCTAATGTATCTTTAAAAGAATCAAAAGGTCTTGGCGGTGGTCCGATTGTGGTTTATACGGGCTGGGCCATGGGTGTTGTCATGGGAGTCAGTTGTGGATTGGCAATTGGAAATACAGGTGATTTAAATACGGCGGTTACTTTTTTTAAATTGTTAATGGGCACTTATTCCGTACCAGTTGCAATTGAAATTATGATTGCACAACTTTTCGGTGGTATTGTTGGGGGGGCATTGGTATGGCTTGCATATTTACCACATTGGAAAGTGACGGAAGATAAATCCGCTAAACTAGGAATTTTTTGTACGATTCCGGCAATTCGCAGTTATGGTGCAAATGCACTTTGTGAATTTATCGCGAGTACGTTATTATTCTTCTTGTTTATATCATTTGGCAGCAAATTGGTTTCTGGTCCTGTTGGATTCACAAATGGAATGGGAGCTTATATGGCGGGACTTGCAGTTTGGGCAGTTGGTTTATCGTTCTGTGGCCCTACAGGGTATGCTGTAAATCCTGCACGTGATCTTGGTCCTCGTATCGCACATGCAATTTTACCGATTGCAGGCAAAGGCAGTTCGGATTGGAGTTATTCCTGGGTGCCGATTGTTGCCCCAATGGCTGGCGCAGCGGTTGCGGTTGTTCTAGCTAAGCTTTTTGCAATCATCTAAAATACGATTCATTGAAGTTCGTGAAATTTTTTAAATTTATAGTTTTATAAGTAAATAATATGACGAGGAGTGACTTTTAAAATGACAACAAAGTATGTAATGGCACTTGATGCGGGAACTACGAGTAATCGAGCAATTATTTTTGATAATGAATCAAATATTATCGCAATGGCACAAAGAGAATTCACACAATTTTTCCCAAAACCAGGCTGGGTAGAACATGATGCAGAAGAAATTTGGAGCACACAAATTACGGTAGCGAAAGAAGCGATAGAGCGGGCTGGAATCTTGGAAAG
This sequence comes from Propionispira raffinosivorans DSM 20765, assembly GCF_000381065.1. GTDB lineage: Bacteria > Bacillota > Negativicutes > Selenomonadales > Selenomonadaceae > Propionispira > Propionispira raffinosivorans. Next base: position 44,650 of record NZ_KB905864.1, read on the forward strand.
TGATATTGCTGCGATTGGGATTACCAATCAACGTGAAACAACTGTTGTTTGGGAAAAAGCGACTGGCAGACCAATTTATAATGCAATTGTTTGGCAGTCACGGCAAACAGCAACAATTAGCAATGATCTGAAGAAAAAAGGATTGGAACAAGAGTTTAAGGAAAAAACGGGATTAGTAATTGATGCCTATTTTTCTGGAACTAAAATCAAATGGATTCTTGATCATGTTGAGGGCGCTAGAGAAAAAGCGAATCGTGGTGAACTGCTTTTTGGTACCATTGATACATGGCTGCTTTGGAAACTCAGCGCTGGCAAGCTTCATGTGACAGATTATTCGAATGCATCCAGAACTTTGTTGTATAACATAAAAGAACTTAAATGGGATGAAAAACTTTTAGAATATCTTGATGTACCGGCAAATATGCTGCCAGAAGTTCATAATTCCAGTGAAGTTTATGGACATACCGATCCCGGCATATTTGGGGCTACTGTACCGTTAGCCGGCGCAGCTGGCGATCAACAGGCTGCACTGTTTGGACAAAACTGCTTTGAAGCTGGTATGGCAAAAAACACATATGGTACAGGCTGTTTTATGCTGATGAATACAGGCGACAAAATGTATTCGTCAGATAATGGTTTAGTTACAACGATTGCCTGGGGGATTGATGGTAAGATCAGCTATGCATTAGAAGGCAGTATCTTTGTAGCAGGTTCTGCGATTCAATGGCTTAGAGACGGATTGCATATGCTCGAATCTGCTTCGGATTCAGAATGGATCGCGAAAAAAGTTCCAGATGCAGGCGGGGTCTATGTTGTACCAGCATTTGTTGGACTTGGTGCACCATATTGGGACATGCAGGCGCGTGGAACGATCATTGGACTGACGCGTGGCACGAAAAAAGCGCATATCGTTCGAGCAACTTTAGATTCTATGGCATATCAGACACGCGACGTCTTGAGTGCGATGGAAGAAGATTCACATATAAAGCTGAAAGCCCTAAAAGTGGATGGTGGTGCTTGTGCCAATAATTTATTGATGCAGTTCCAGTCCGATGTTTTAGGAGTTCCTGTTGAACGTCCAAAAGTAATTGAAACGACGGCATTAGGCGCAGCTTATCTCGCTGGACTTGCTGTTGGCGTGTGGAAAGATTACTCTGAACTCAGCAAAAAATGGGTGCTTGATAATCGCTTTGCCCCAGCGATGGACAAAGAAGTAAGTGATAAACTTTATCGTGGCTGGCAGCGTGCCGTAAAACACTCCATGCATTGGGAAGAAGAAGAATAGGCCGCGTGTAAAGTATTAAATGCAGGCAGGGGGATTCTCTTATATTAATTTATGAGAGAATCTTTTCCTATTAAAAAATACAAGTAAGACTGTCGGTAAAGGGGATAAAAATATGGAAAAAGCAACAGTGGTCGTTATTGGCGGCGGAGCAACTGGTGTTGGAATACTGCGTGATTTAGCGATGCGCGGCGTTGATGTACTACTTTTAGAAAAGCTGGATATGGTAAATGGGACAAGTTCCCGCTATCATGGTTTGCTTCATAGTGGAGCCCGTTATGCAGTAAAGGACCAAGAAGCTGCTCGAGAGTGCATCGAAGAAAATTCTATTTTACGTAAAATCGGGAAATCATGTGTAGAAGCAACGGAAGGATTATTTATTCGGCTGCCAGAAGATGATGCGGATTTTGAGGGGAAATGGGTAGATGGCTGTAAGAAAAGTGGTATCACAGCAATTCCGATTACACCACAAGAAGCTTGGCAATTAGAACCAAACTTATCACATCAAATCATAGCAGCCTACAGAGTGCCCGATGCTGCCATTGATGGTTTTCGTATGGCATGGCAAAATATAGATTCAGCGGCGCGTTATGGTGGTCGCGTTCAAACCTATACAGAGGTTATGCGGATTGTTTCGAAAAATGGTAAAGTAATTGGTGTCGATGTGCGCAATTATTTTACAAAGCAGACCTATTTTATTGCTTGTGACTTTGTGGTTAATGCTGCCGGCCCGTGGTCAGGTCAAATTGCTGCTTTGGCGGGACTTGATGTCAATGTACAGCCGGATAAAGGGACGTTGATTGCCTTTAACCAAAGAATTTCAAGCCGAATTGTAAATCGTTTGCATGTACCATCCGATGGAGATATTTTTGTACCACATGGTTCTATTACGATTTTAGGGACAACTTCGATGTCAGTGAAAGATCCTGAAGATACAAGCTCTTCTTTTTCAGAAATCGAAAGTTTGCTGCAAATTGGTGAGAAAACATTTGAAAATCTTCGCAAATATCGTGTCTTGAGAGCCTTTGCGGGATCAAGACCATTGTACAGTGCATCTGGTGGAAAAGGCCGCGGTGCATCACGTGGTTTTGTGATTTTAGATCATTTGGAAGATGGACTCGATGGCTTTATGACGATTACGGGTGGTAAATTTACTACGTATCGACTTATGGCAGAAAAAATGACGGATATTGTTTGTAAAAAATTGCAAGTGACTACGCCATGTCGAACGGCTGAAGAAGCATTGGTACCAGAGGTAACGGAAGAGGTAAAGACGAAAGCACGCAAATATTTCCCAGCATATGGAACAGAACTGGCGGCGAGTCGCCTGGGGGCGGATCGATTCCAGCGTGTAGTAGAGCGCTTAGAGAAGAACCCGGACGAGCGTCAATTAGTCTGTGAATGTGAAAATGTAACAATGGCAGAAATTGAAGAAGTTATCAAAGAAGGTACAAGTTTTACGTTGAGTGATATCCGAAGAAAAACGCGTATGGGAATGGGAACTTGTCAGGGGAATTTTTGTTCGTTGCGGAGTGTTGGCATTTTGTCGCGTGCGGAGAGCATCGATCAAAAGCAGCAATCACTGCAGCAACTCCAGGAATTTTTGCAGGCTCGCTGGAAAGGTATTCGCCCAGTTCTTTGGGGCAATGCATTGCGTGAAACTGAAATGGCGCGAGGCATCTATGGTGTTGGATTAAATGTGAATGGGGGAAGTCCAAAATGATAAAGTCTGATGTAATCGTGATTGGTGCTGGATTCGCTGGCTTGATGGCAGCTGCCGTTAGTGCGAAACGTGGTAAAAAAGTAACGCTGATCACATATGGTTCGGGTACTTTTCCTTTAAATAGTGGTTTGATTGATATTATGGCGAGACCAATCGATGAAACTGTTTGTGCTACGCCACTTGACGGAGTTAGGGCTTTGCCTGAGGCGCATCCTTATACAAAAATAGGTACTGACATAGTGGAAGATGCAGTCGCATTTTTTATGGAGTTGTGTGAACAAGAAAACTATCCGTACAGTGGAAGTCTTACAAAACATCAATGGGTTGTGACTGCGCTCGGGACAATGAAACCCACTTGTCTGGTTCCAAAAACGATGTTGGGAGATATTTGCTTAAAGAACAAAGAGATTGTTCTTATTGGCTTTAACCGCTTAAAAGATCATTATATACATGTAATGAAAGAGAATCTTGAACAAAGTTTAGGTAAGGAAAAAAATTATACGTCCATCATGGTGGATGCTGATATAGAGTCGGGCAGAGATCTAAGCACTTTGGATATCGCTCGTTGGCTTAACACACCGCAAGGCTATGAAAGCTGCTTAAAGCAACTGCGCGGCTCTGTCAAAGCTAATAGTGTCGTGATTTTACCACAAGTTTTAGGGGTAAAACCTGATTATGCAATTTTGGATAAAATGAAAAAAGATTTACAATGTGAGGTTCTTGAAAGTACGGGTTTACCGCCAGCCGCCAACGGGTTAAGACTTCAAAGTATGCTTTTAGGTTATTTGAAAAAAAACAATGTAATGATGGTTGAAAATGCTAAGGTGATTGGTTCTACGGTAAACAATCAAACGTGTCTATCAATCACTACGCAAAATGCTGCGCGAGAACAGATGTATCAAGCCGATCATTTTATTTTGGCAACTGGCGGTTTTTATGGTGGTGGACTGCAAATGGAGACTTTCCCTATCATAAAAGAACCAATTTTTAATATTCCAGTGCGGGTTAAGGGTAACCCCGAAGAATGGGCCAATGAAAAGCTTTTTTCTAGTCAAAAACAACCATTTGCTGAGGTTGGAGTTGAGACAGATGAGAAGATGCGTCCACTGGACGAAGTTGGCAATTGTTTTATAAACAATGTTTTTGTTGCCGGGCGTAATCTTAGCGGGTATGATTTTTGCTTTGAACAATCAGGAAATGGTGTGGCATTGGTATCTGCTTATCAGGCAGCTATGTCATTTTAGGAGGGGTTATTATGGGGACATTAGAAGAAAATCCAAAAGGAACAGCCGATTATTGCACAGCTTGTACATCTTGCATTACAACTTGTCCAGTATCAGCTGCAACAAGTAAGTTTCGTGGGCCTAAACTGGTTGGGCCGGCACAAAGTCGCATGAATTTTGCGGAGCCGGATGCAGAGGCATCACTAGAATATTGTTCAAATTGCAAGAATTGTGATATTTCCTGTCCGTCAGGCGTGGCAGTTTCAACGTTAAATATGTTACAGCGCGGCGAATATTATAGAAGTCATTCACATTTGCTCAGAGATCATATATTGGCACATGGGGAAAAAATGATAAAGATGGCGCGTAAAATACCATTTGGCAGCTTTTTCGCGAATTTAGGTTCGGATCTCGGACGTAAAACAGGTATGCTCAAGCTGATTGGCATTGCATCGAAACGGCCTATGCCTAAATATGCAAGCAAATCATTTTTACAGCAATTTCGCGCAATCAAGCAAAAATCGTATCCAGATAAAGTCGTGTTTTTCCCAGGCTGTTATATCAATGAAAATGATCCAAATGTTGGCATTGCTTTTGTAAAAGTTATGCAGAAAAATAAGTATGAAGTTATTGTTGATGAGAATTTCGTCTGCTGTGGTTCACCATTGGTTGTAACCGGATATTTGGATGAAGCAGAGGCAAATGCGCGTACCAATACGGCATTAATTCGTAAGTGGACGGAGCAAGGCTACCCAATTCTTACTTGTTGCACAAGTTGTTCGTTGATGCTCAAACAAGAATATGCGGAACTATTTGATTTTCCTGGTCTGCATGAAAATGCAAAATTTGTATATGATGCTGGTGAGTTTTTATTAGAATTGCATGAAAAAAATCGTTTTGATCAGAATTTTAATCATGAAGGTGGCAGCTATATTTATCATGCACCTTGCCATTTGCGTGTACAAGGGATCGGCTTACCAGCACTAGAATTATTATCGCTTGTGCCAAATCTTGTTGTTGAAAATGCAGATGCAGGTTGTTGCGGTATTTCAGGAAATTATGGTTTTAAAGAAGACAAATATGAAATTTCAATGCAGGTGGGTCAAGAACTTTTCCAAAAGATCAAAGCATCTTCGATAGATACCGTCATTTCAGAGTGTGGTACTTGCCGCATGCAGATAGAACATGGGGCGGGGATTAAAGCCGTTCATCCAATTGAGGTACTGAGCGCAGCTTATGATGTTTAAACAATATGGATAGCTACCTTAACTATTCTCTCTGGCATTTGTCATGAATGGGGTATAGCGCTATTCTTTATTATATTTTTCAGCTTTTTAGAGGAAGAAGACTTGCAGTAGAGAAATATATCAATAAATAGATATGAGGAGGTTCCATTTCAATGAAAAAAATTATTAATGATCCTGACCAAGTAGTTGAAGAAATGCTCCAAGGTATTGTATCTGCTCATCCGACCGTAAGAAGATTACCAGGATTTAATGTGCTCGTAAGAGAGGTAATTTCCCCAAAAGTCGGATTGGTAAGTGGCGGCGGTAGTGGTCACGAACCAGCACATGGTGGTTTTGTTGGAAAAGGAATGTTAGACGGCGCAGTTGCTGGGTCCGTTTTTACTTCACCTACTCCAGATCAAGTGTATGAAGCAATTAAAGCTGTAGATCAAAAAAAAGGCGTACTGCTTATTATAAAAAACTATACGGGCGATGTATTGAATTTTGAAATGGCCGGTGAATTGGCTGAAGCGGATGGAATTCGAGTAGAAAAAGTAATTGTTAACGATGATGTGGCTGTAGAAAACAGCACTTGGACAACTGGGCGTCGTGGTATTGCGGGAACTATTTTTGTGCATAAAATTGCAGGTGCCAAGGCAGAAGCCGGTGCAGATTTAGATGATGTAAAACGAGTCGCGGAAAAAGTAATTGACAATGTACGTTCTATGGGAATGGCACTTGTATCTTGCACCGTCCCCGCAGTTGGTAAACCGAGTTTTTTTCTGGATGAAAATCAAATGGAAATCGGCATAGGAATTCATGGCGAACCAGGTACACATCGTGAGGCGTTAAAAACTGCGGATGAAATTACCAGCCAGCTTATGGATAAAATACTCAATGCGTTGAATGTTAGCCAAAAAGATGAAGTTGCGGTTTTGATAAATGGGCTAGGAGCTACTCCGCTTATGGAGCTGTACATTATAAATCGTAAAGTTTCTCAAATTTTAGCCAGTAAAGAAATACGAGTTGCCAAAACATATGTAAACAATTATATGACGGCATTAGATATGGGGGGGTTCTCTATATCCATTTTAAAATTGGATACTGAATTAAAGGAATTGCTCTTCGCACCAGCCGATACACCATCATTGGTGCAAAATTAAGGAGGCGTTCTATTGATGAGCAAGCATGTTGCAGCAATAATAGCCATCGGGCAGGCTATTATCACAAATAAAGAATATTTGACGGAGCTAGACCGGGAAATCGGTGATGCGGATCATGGGATTAATATGGCGAAAGGCTTTGAGGCCGTAATTCATAAACTAAGTGGGTTGGATGAAGATAAAGATGTTGGTTTTGTATTAAAAACTGTAGCCATGACTTTAATTTCTTCCGTTGGCGGGGCAGCTGGACCGCTTTATGGTACAGCTATTCTTAGAGCTGCGGTGCCGGCAACCGGCAAATTTGAATTGGACGCCATTACGGTGCAAGCCATGTGGGAAGCAGCCATAACGGGGATAAAAGAACGGGGCAAGGCAAGTCGTGGCGAAAAAACAATGCTCGATGCATTGGAACCCGCGTTGGAAGCTTTCTCCGTAGGAATTCGTGATGGTAAAAGACTCTTGGATTGTTTAAATCTAGCGTCGGTGGCGGCTCAAAATGGTGTTGAATATACAAAAACAATTGTTGCAACGAAAGGGCGCGCTAGTTATTTGGGTGAACGCAGCATTGGACATCAAGATCCTGGAGCAACGTCTTCTTTTATTATGATAAAGGCATTACTTGATTTTTTTCGTAGTCAAGGGAGCGTTTAAGATGGTAGGCATAGTTATTGTTTCTCACAGTTCTAAAGTTGCAGATGGAATTAAAGATATCGCCCAACAAATGGCAAAAGATGTAAATATTATTGCCGCCGGAGGGACTGCCGACGGCGAAATTGGCACAGATGCCTTCAAAATCCAAGAGGCTATTCTGAAAGCAAATACAGGAAATGGTGTACTAATTATGGTAGACTTGGGCAGTGCTGTATTAAGCGCAGAAACAGCACTAGAATTTTTAGATGAAGAACTCCGACAAAATGTATGTATTGCAGATGCACCTATTGTTGAAGGTACGATTGTCGCAGCGGTGCAGGCATCAACGGGGGCGATGCTCAAAGACGTTCTGAAAACCGCTATTGGAGCATGTACGTTGCGGAAAATATAACAGATAAAAAACAGGCGAAAGATGACAAGTGTTTATGGGTGATGTTTGAGATATTGATAAAAGAATGCTATAATATTTCATAAGATTATAAATGGGATAAAATAAGATGAAACTAATTTTCATCTTATTTTTGTTATCTCAAAACTGAAAGAAAAGCAGCGGCTTTTGCAGTCAGGATGAAGGAGAATTTGGCATGAAAAAAAGGTATATATTGGCTTTAGATACAGGCACAATTAGAAACAGGGCTGTTATTTTTGATAACGACTCTAATATTGTATCGGTAGCGAAAAAGGAGATTGTATCTTTTCATCCAAAACCGGGCTGGGTGGAACAAGATGCAGAGGAAATTTGGAGTACACAGCTTCTTGTTGCACAGGAAGCAATTGAAAAATCAGGAATTAAAAAAGAAGAAATTGCAGCAATTGGCATAACAAATCAGCGGGAAACAACGGTGGTTTGGGATAAGATGACTGGTAGACCAATTTATAATGCCATAAACTGGCAGTCACGGCAGTCAGAGGATATTTGCCGTGAACTCCGTAAATTGGGATTAGAAGAAGATTTTCGCCAAAAAACCTCACTGGTTATCAATTCATATTTTTCTGGCAGCAAAATACGGTGGATTTTAGACAATATACCGGGTGCGCAGGCAAAAGCTGAAGCGGGGCAGCTGCTTTTTGGAACTATGGATACGTGGGTTATGTGGAAACTGAGTGGTGGGAAGATTTTTGCAACGGATTATTCGAATGCATCCCGAACGCTGCTTTATAATTTGCGGGAATTAAAGTGGGATGAAGATTTATTGCAGTATTTAAATATTCCTATATGTATGCTGCCGAAAGTCTGTTCATCTAGTGAAATTTATGGCTATACAGATCCGAGTTTAATTGGGATTAAAATACCAATTGCCGGTGATGCGGGCAATCAACAGGCGGATTTGTTTGGACAATGCTGCTTTGAGCCTCAAATGGCAAAAAACACGTACGGTGAAGGTTCGTTCTTTTTAATGAATACCGGGCAAAAATTCTATCAGTCGAACAATGGCTTGATTACAACCATTGCCTGGGGCATTAATGGTAAAGTTACATATGCACTAGAAGGCAGTATTTTTGTTGCTGGAGCAGCGATTCAATGGCTTAAGAGTGGTCTTGGTATTTTAGATACGCTAGCTGAATCTGAATGGCTGGCAAAAAAAGTGGGAGATTCTGGTGGTGTCTATTTTGTTCCGGCTTTTCGTGGGTTAAGTGCCCCTTATTGGGATATGCAAACAAGTGGTTTGATGATTGGTTTGAAAAATGATACGACCAAGTCTCATATTGTACGAGCGGCATTGGCGGCGATGGCTTATCAAGTTCGTGATGTTGTGGAGGCAATTGAATCCGATACAAAAATGAAGATTCAAGATTTGAAAGTTGACGGCGGAGCAAGTAATAATAATCTTTTGCTGCAGTTTCAGGCAGATATTTTGGGCATTCCTATAAAAAGATCACGAATTCGCGAGACTACTGCACTTGGAGCTGCTTATCTTGCTGGTCTAGCTGTTGGCATATGGAAAGATACGGACGAATTAAAGAAAAAATGGCAAGAAGATGTTTGTTTTACCCCTCAGATCACAGAAATAGAACGAGAAGACTATTACACTGGCTGGCAAAATGCGGTTTCGCATGTTATGAGCTGGGTTGATAAAGTTTGATTGGTTAAAATTCAAATCGTAGAGGGACGAATGTTCGTTTGTGAGAGATGCCTATATGCAATATGAAAAAATATTATTGCATAAGTTAACATTACCTGTTATACTGTTAATAATTTAATTTTGTACAAAGACAATGAAGAGGAAAAGTAAACATTTTAGATTATTGCAGAGAACCGGGGGCGCTGAAAACCCGGTATATGAAAATTTGTTGAAGTTCACCTTGGAGTTACCCGCTGAAACATTTCTTTAGGTGGTGTCGGAGCCTTTGCCGTTAAAAAAAGGAGAGTATCGGTTTTTCAGCCTGTACTTTACAGAGATATTCATTTTTGAATGAATAACTAAGGTGGTAACGCGAGTATAACCCTCGTCCTTTTATTAGGACGGGGGTTTTTTGATACATATAGAAAGGAGTGCGAGACTAATTTGTTAAAACAGCAAAACACATTGGGTTTTTTAGGACCAAAAGGTACACATAGTGAGGCCGTAGCATTATATTTGAATTATAAACAAGCAGGCGATTGGAACTTATTTGCTTATGATACGATTTATGAAGCCATTCAGGCTGTCGCCGATGGTGTGATTGAACGTTGTGTTGTTCCAGTCGAAAATTCAATAGAAGGATCTATTAATATTACGTTGGATACTTTGGCGCATGAAGTTGATTTGCAAGTAGAACAGGAAATCGTCTGGACGGTCCATAATCAACTCATGACAAAATATCCTAAAGACGTCATTACGACAATACTTTCGCATCCGCAGCCTTTGGCACAGTGCCGGGAATATCTAAAAAAGAATTATGCAGGCATTGAAATTCGTCAGACAGCCAGTACAGCCAGGGCAGCTGAAATTGTTGCAAGCGGACCCCCTGGGTATGCTGCCATTGGAACGCAGCGTGCTGGTGAACTTTATGGTTTGACGACTATGGATACAGAGATTCAGGACACTTTGACAAATTGCACTCGTTTTTTTGTTTTGACAAAAATAAAACAAGCTGTTATCGCGGGGGCGAATAAAACTTCTTTAGTTTGTCAGATTGATGGTAAGAAAGCGGGTAGTCTTTGTGCGGTCTTGTCAGAATTTGCGAAACGTGATGTCAACATGACGCGGATTGAATCGAGACCAGCTCGAACGGGGCTTGGCGAATACATTTTTTTCTTTGAGGTGGATGGGTCTACGCAGGAACAAAATGTTAATGCCGCGATTTTGGCAATTCAGCAAAAAAGTTTATGGCTCAAAAACTTAGGGTCATTTCCCGTGACTTATGTTGATGAAAATATAAAAAAATAAAAAGAAAAAGGTGGTATTATTATGGTTATCATTATGACTACAGAAGCAACAGCAGAGAATATAAAAGCGGTTATTGAATCCATACAAAGTGTTGGACTGACAGCGCAAATTATGGAAGGTGCATCACAAAAAATTGTTGGTGTAATCGGGGATAAAAGACTGATGGCTTGTTTAGCGATTGATGCTATGGATGGTGTGGAAAAAAGCGTGGAAATTTCTAAAAGCTACAAACTTGCCAGTCGTGAATTTCACCCAGCCTCGAGTATTATTGATGTGGATGGTGTTAAGATTGGCGGCGGCAACATTGTGGTTATGGCGGGACCTTGTGCGGTCGAATCAAGAGAACAGTTATTTGAGTCGGCAAAAATTGTAAAAGCAGCAGGTGCTCAATTTTTACGCGGCGGTGCTTATAAACCACGGACTTCACCTTATTCATTTCAAGGACTGGAAGACGAAGGACTGCGCTATCTTGCTGAAGCACGTGATTTGACAGGGCTGAAGATTGTTACAGAAGTGACAGAGGTAGAAGCTGTAGAAACCGTTTCGCGATATGCTGATATGCTGCAAGTTGGTGCTCGTAATATGCAGAATTTCCGATTGTTGAAAGAAGTCGGTCGTGGCAGTAAACCAATTCTTTTAAAACGTGGTTTAGCAGCAACCCTCGATGAATGGTTAAATGCTGCAGAATATATTATGAGTGAAGGCAATCAAAATGTTGTGCTTTGTGAACGTGGAATTCGTACCTATGAAACATATACACGAAATACACTTGATATGAGTGCGATTGCAGCTGTTAAACATTTAAGCCATTTACCAATTATTGTTGATCCTAGTCATGGAACCGGAAAATGGAGAATGGTAAAACCTATGGCCTATGCGGCAATTGCGGCTGGGGCTGATGGTATAATGGTGGAAGTACATCCAAATCCAGCGAAAGCTCTTTCCGATGGTCCACAGTCATTGACACCGGAAAATTATAATGAAGTCATGAATGGTGTATTTAAATTAGCAAAATTTATGCGTGAAGAAAAACTCGCAATTGATACTTTATAATATTATATAGTAGGAAGCTGCTTTTGCATGATGTAAAAAGCAGCTTTTTTTACAAAACAATAGCAACTGGACAATTGATTTGCAGAAATCTAGAAATACGTTATAATTAATCAGGACAATTTTCTGACAAATGCAATTTAGTGAAATGGAAAGATAATAAAGATGATGAGGGGTGTATGTATTATGAAAAAAAACATGAAACTATTTTTGATCTTAAAAATAGAATATGGAGCAGGTGAAGAAAATGTATTTACGGAAATTTTAAATGCAACATCGAGTTACAGTACTGCTCAGGCGATGAAAGAACGATATACGGAAGAATACAAAGAACAGGGCAGTAAGAAAAATAAAATGTGGGTTTCAATTCAACTGCATCAATGTGGGGTTCAAATGGATGATGAAATATTAGATGACAGTTTATTTATCCGCTACATAGAAGGCAGCAGTAAGGTTTGCAAAGATTAAGTACTCGATGAAATCAGAGCGGGATTTTTATATAGTAGGAAAGTCGTCATTAGCAAAGTGCGTTTCGAAAGAAAATTGTTTTTATTGAAATTTAATAGAAATTTCAATAAAAAGTATTGACAGTCAAGTTGAAAGCGTGTAGTATATTATAAGTCGCCAAGAACAACGGCGAAAAACGAAATCACCGATTCACTTGTCTTTAACGCAAGTCATCAACTGGTTTCAAAAAAAGATATTGACAGCCGCTTGCGGATGTGATAATCTATACAAGCTGACTTAAGCAAGTGCCAGCAACGTGTTCTTTGAAAACTAAACAATGTAGAAAACAAAAAGATATATGTACACCAACATGTATCAAGCCAGATGTGCGGTTTTCGAACGCTTGCGTTTGAAAACAACAACTAA
>NZ_KB905865.1:0-8372 GCF_000381065.1 Propionispira raffinosivorans DSM 20765
TCTTTACGGAGTTTGATCATTTCAGCTTCATCGGGAGAACGGTTATCTTTTTCTTTGAAGGAACCTGATGTTTGATTTTGTTTCACCCATTTATCAAAGGTAGAAGGTGTCAATTCGTACTCGCGAATGATGTCCTGTCGGGGTTTATTATTTAAATATAACTGGACAATTTGGTTTTTGAATTCTTCTGTATAAGTTCTGCGTTCACGTTTGCTCATTGTAAATCTCCTCATCTTATATTGAGTTTAAGTGTACTTGACCTTATTTTATCTGTCCAGTTTAGTGTAACCTATCCACAATGCCATTATGTATATAGTCAATGTTAATGCAATCATCAACCAAAATATGCTTTCGTTCGCGGCTATAAGAAGTTTCATCGATGATTTTACCAATCTGTACATGTTCATTTTCATCTTCCAAGCTAATATCATGTGCATATAACCACATTTTGCGTGTACATAAAAAATAATAAGAATAAAGTACACCTGTTACATTTTTCATGCTCTCACCTCAACATAAATTCTCTGATTCATCTTCTTTTTCCAAACATAAACCACTTCCAGATAAAGCAGCAAAATCATATACCCTTGTGCAGCGATGAATGCCTAGCCATTTAATTGCTTCGATTGGATATCGATCAATTGCCCCTTTTCCTTTTTTAGATTTTAATAGATTTGCATTGAGAGATATTGTATATTGCAAAAGATCATTTTCCGCTTTAATTCGGGTTTTCATATCATATTGTTTCTTATCTTTTATAATGTTTATATACTCCTGCACGTTATCCGCTTGATAAAATCTTTCGGGTAAAACCGTGATGCTTTGAATATTTCTAAATTGCTGATGTGCCGTTCCAGCATCTATCGTTGATGGCGGCAAATCTTGCAGTGTTTTTAAACACTCTTCAATTTTCTTATAATAGCTTGTCGCTTTCACTCTTGCTGTATCATAGACTGCATTTATATATTCAAATTTTTCTGTTTCTAAAAAATAGTTATGATTATATTTTTGCAAATCATCTACTGAATATTGATAAATGTCAACATACTGATAAACATTATTCGTGCCACAGCCATTTTTTGTATTATAAATATAGACATTCGGATTTATCCCATCATAATTGCGTTTACGATAGCAACGCCCCATTCTTTGCAATAAGCTATCTGCTGGACACATTTCCGTAAACAACACATCAAAATCAATATCCAAGCTCGCTTCGACAATTTGTGTACTAATCCAAATCCCCGTTTCATCACTATCAGAAAACTTCATAATTTCAGTTTCTAATAGTTTTCTGTCTTGGCGAATAAATCTACTATGTAAGAGTTTTACATACTCATTTTGATCTTTTAATTGATCGTATACACTTTGGGATCTTCCTACTGTATTACATAAAATCAACACTTTTTTATTTTGTGCTTCATCTATAATTTTTTCATAATCAAAGTCTTCAGCCTCAATGAATTCAATCTTATGACGTTTATCATATTCTCCTCTAAAAGGGCTTTCTGGTATCTGAAACTCAATATTTTGCTGCACTAAAAAATGTCTGAGTACTGGAGGAAACGTTGCCGTAATAATGGCAAATTTTCCGCCGAGCTGTGTAATAATTTTAAGTCCGTAAATAATGTACGCCAAAATTTCTGCTGAATACATTTGTATTTCATCAATAATGACTTTTGAATATTTTAATGTCGCTGGTACGATTTCACTCCCCATCGCTTTAAACACAAACCAAAACAATTGATCGACTGTACAAATCGTTAAAGGATATGCCAGCAGTTTTGCTTTTTCTTTTCTGATTAAGGGATCTTCCATTGCAAAACTATGTTCATTTACTTCCTGTTTTGCAAAATAATATGCCAATAAATCGGAATGAAGTAGCGTTATTTTATCTTCATCATAATGATATTGATGATCCTTTCGCCCACTGATTCGTTCATAAATTGCATTAATCGATACTTTTAATGGCAATGTATAAAAGGCTTTGCTGCCATCGAGCCAAAATAAAGCCGCTTCCGTTTTTCCGCTGCCAGTTGCCGCTAATACGACTAAATTTTCATCTTTGCGATGCATCATATATTCCTGTACTGGACGAATCACTTTCCACTGCTTTTGAATAACATTTGTTAAAACGCCCGCTGGCAAAGGCGCTATTTCTATTTGTTCAAGATTTCGTCCGCTTGCCGCATAATCTAGTTTATTCAGCATACCTTTGACTACAATATATTTTAACCATTTTTCATGTGCCTCTTTCGCTGTCATATTGCCTTTATTTCGTGGATTATTGGTGAATGCAGTAATTAAATATCCTAAATCCAAATAATCTGTATTTTTATAAAATATCTGCTTTGTATCATACGTATACGAATCAGGTAAATACCTGTCGATATACCTTTCCAAAGCCCCTTCTGTATAGCTATCTTCTCTTATATGATGATTATAAATCGCCGTCACTACAAGCTCTATATCCTCGCCATAAAGCTCCTCTAATTTTTCCGTGTTCATATATGCCGGACTTAGAAACCCATGTGGTATTTCTTCTTCATCCGCTTTTGGAGCAACACCTTCGTATTTGCGCCCGATCACCTTGTGTAGTTTATATTGAAACAATGCATTGAGTTTTCCTAAATCATGATAAAAAGCTGCTAAATAAATGAATTCTTTTTCCTGCTCACTAAATTGATCACCATATAACTTCAAAAACTTTTCCCATAAAAGCAGCAAATCATCGGTATGTTCTTTTACGGTTTGAATCGGATTAGATTTTGCTATATATGCCATGTTTTTTCCTCCATTATAAAAGAAAGACAAGTTCCTATGAAATTAAGAACTTGCCCCTATTTTATGCTAAAAATATCCCATCTGCTGCTTTTGAATTTTCCATATACCAAGTACCTCTTGCCAAAACAGTGTCTTTTGCTACATGACTCACTTCAATTTTTTCAATCCACTGCCTTAACCCTGTATTTGGATTGACGCCAAAAATTTTATTTAATCTGTACTTAGAACCTAGTTTTTGAATCATTTTTGCATGGATACCTTCAATTGGTACATAGGCATCATATTTTAGTTCGACTCTATTCGATTCTTTCATTTCGACAATGTCTACATCATCAATGGATAATAAGTCTTCATGCCTACCTAAAGCCGGATACACAATAGGATTTAGTAAACCTTGTTTGATTGTCTCTAAATCCTCCTCCTTTTCTGGTCGAATATGAATTAATAGCTTAATATCTGTTAGCAACTCAATATTACCAGGCCCAATATTGATTCCATCTTGTTTATCACCATTTTTGACTGCCGCTTGATGCCGGTCTTTATCGTAAGCAATGCCAAATGCATATTTCGTATACATTTCGCTTATCGCACTATGATATTTTCCTTGAATGCTGATATCCATCGCATGATATTCCGTAAATCCACATACCGTATGGATCATCCCGATAACCGTTGAATAGGGAGGCAATGGATACGACTCTTTAATTTGAAAGCTTGTCGGTTTGCGATAATTCGCCAGTTGCTGTGAGCACTCTAAGCGAATTACCTTACGCATAATAAGCATCCACTTCTGATTTTAGTTTGTTAAACACGTCTGTAATCGATATGGGTTTTAATTTTTCTTTAATTTCTTTATCATTGGCAAATATACCGCTCATAGAACCAACTAAACTATTTTCTTTGACCTCATCGGCAACACTTAATGCTTCTGTTAAAAGCTCTAAATTTAACTTTGCATCCTTTAATTTTAAGCGATTTTCAAAATATGGATTTTTACGTTGATATACGCCACCCACAACAAAAATTGGATTTAAATTTTCACGACGACCTTTGATATCGCGATATAAAAATTGCACCGTAGCTAAAAAATCTTTTACGCGTCTAGCTTTTTCTTGTTTATCTAAATCAATCGCAGCATCAATCCCAACTCGATCTAAATCAACCGTAATCGTATACGCATAAATAGATTTATGAATTTCACTTTGCGCAATCGCATTTTCGAATTTTTCTCTAGCAGCCAGCCCCATATTGGTTAAATAATCCATCTCACCATGATAAGCTTCTAAAGCAATTGCATTACTGAGGCGCACGACTGCTGATCGTTTATTCGATCCACCTTTTTCACTATCTGTTTTTGCCGAAGTTTTAAGATAACCAAATAAATCTATTTCAGGATATTGTTCAATCGTAGCTTCAGGTGCAAATTGCACAACCTTATTTTGTGCCGTCACTGGTGTATTATCCCACCCCAGCTGTTGCATCATATTATAACGAAGTGCTTGTCTCGATATATATGTATACTGTTTTCTATCGTCACGTCCTAATTTTTTCAATACGGTAATATTACCGAAACCTTCACCATAGTTCGCACTTTCTGCTTCAAAAAGAATGCTTAACGTTAATCCATTTTTAGCCATTTTTATACCTCCTCAACTTTATCTTCACTATTATATTTTTCATTTTTCAAACCGAGAACAAAAGCATACCCTAAATATTGCAATTCATCCTCTGATGAAAACGTTTCTAAAAAAACTTGAGGGACTGGCACACTTATACTTGAATACATCCTAAACACCAAATTCCAAAATTGTTCGCGATCATTCACTTGCAAGGCATTCAATAATTGATAGACAAAGCCTCTTAATTTATTATCTGCATCTTGAGCTTTTGTTTTTTCACCACAGATCAATCTTCTTAAATCCCGTCCACGATAAAAAGCATTATCCGCATTTGCTTTTTTCATTTTTGTCCCCCCTGACATTTTTATTTGAATATTCACCACATTTTTCAAATAAATCGTTGATGTATTTTCCTTCAAAGAATTTTTCAATATTATATTTAGCAAGCCATATTGATTAGAACGATCAAAAACATTTTTTAATACTTCTTGATAAACACTAATCCACACTTTCGGACTGATCTCTATAGAAATTTCTTTAATCTTTTCTAAATTTTTTTGACAATTCGTTAACACTTCTAAAATATCTTTTGCAATCACAGTAAACTTATAACGATCCGTTGCTTTATCCCTAACAATCACTTGAATATTCTGTTGTTCTACTGCCTTTTCTTCAATGATTCCTTGAACCATATTATTTAAGATAAGCTGGTACTTTTCATTTTCTTTATTCGCATTTTTTATTTTATATTTACTTTCAATTCCTTTATTTGCACCAATCAAAACTTCTACACTTGTATTCGAATTTACAAAAATAAGATTCCTGCCTAATATTTGAAATCCAAGCGGAGCTAAGGAATAGACAAATGCACATAAAGGGCAAATATAAGCATCTGGTTTACAATCCCAAAACGATGATTTCTTTTTTCCCAAATCATCAAGTGTATCATTAAGAAACGACATTGAAAAATCTAGTTTAGATGGTATGGTCGCATTACATTCAATACAATTTTTTGTTTTAGTTTTTTTTACAGTTTTTTCTTTTTTTAAATATTGTTGTAAAGGTTCCACAAAATCAAATTCATATACATTATATATATTATCTTTACTTTTCTTTTGATGTAAAAAGGCTCTATTTGACCAAATCGAATTAATTCTCGCATAAATAATATCTTTCATTAGAAATGTTTCTTTTACTTTTTCCTCAAGCAACACTTCTTTCAACTTACATAGTTGTTCATATTTTTCTTTATACTCTTTAATTTCCTTGATATTTTTGCATAATGCGCTTAAATCGATTTTATAACCTTGTTCTGCTAAACTCATACAGGCACTAAAATAACTATTTCTCGCTAAACCTGTATTATTTAATAGATACTTGTATTTATCATCTAATATTTTTTTAAGTTCTTTGCTTTCTTCGGCGACATATTTTTCTGTTAATGACTCCATCGACTCAATCTCTTTGCAAATACGCGTAAACGTTGCATCTTCGCTAAACTTTTGAATATGTGCATCTATATACGCTTGTGCGAGATCAGACTTTTCTAAAAACTCCTTTGAAATAAACAAAGCATTTTCTTCTACTTTGTAATCTTCTCCTTTGACAGCTTCCATATTTTCTAATAAATAATGAAAACCAACAATGCCAGCATTAAATAAAAAAGCATTGATTTCTATTTTTACAAAATCTTCGTCCACCATCCCACCTCCTTCAGGCTAACACTTGGAAGAATCCAAAACCTTGGCTTCGTCTTGAGCCAATCCCTGCATGATAAAGAAAATTAAGCAGTTCCGGCTGGCCTGTCAACTTATATACACCTAAACTCACATCAATATGATACTTAAACGCAGTAACTACTGTTTTTTTCGGCATAACAGGAACTATAGTAAAACCATGTAGTAAATTTTCATCCATCGCAAAAATACTAAGCTGTGCTTGTACAATTTTTTTAGCTGCATCTGCAAAGTCCTCACAAGTACAATCCACATATCGGTCTATATTTGTCTCGCGATTATGCTCCCGAAGTACCATTGGGCTAAGCATTTTTATCACAATTTCACTTGCATTGATTTTAGTATGTGGCAATATTTTTATATCCATTATTTTCATGCTATTTTGATGTTCTAAAGGAAATTCTTTTAATTTATTCTTCAGCATTGCATTATAAAGAATCATAGCTTCTTTCATATCCGCCGTACTCAACGTAAAACTGATTACATTCCCACCAAGTTGCACAACATCACCAACAAAATTAGGACGATTCATCCTTACACCAAAAGTAAATTTTTTCATTATGTTGTCACGCTTTTTATAAAACCCATCAAAAAATTCTTCACCATAACTGCTTAAACTACTTTTGATCAGCGAAACAAAAACCGGACGAAAATCTTTTGGCAATTCTGCTTTATTCAATTCCAATTTTATTAATATTTGCACATACATCACCTCCCAATAATTTGATATTTCCTTACAGGTATACAAATAACAACATATTTGTATATCTGTGTTTTACTTTTCAATATGAGTCGATTCAATAAAAAACTAATTAAAAATGTATGCAAATTTTCCATTAAAGTAACATTTCCCCATAAAAAATAAAGTTCCTGCCAAATTAATACATAATTCAGCAAAAACTTTTATTGTCAATCTTTATTTTAAACCAACGCATACAAAGCCCTCTGCGTTAAAACCCCAGAAGGCTTTGTATTTCTAGATTAAACAACTCAAATATTCCCAATTTCGCTAGCGCGCTTCCTATAATAATCGCCATTAATATATCATAGTTATCTACCGCCTGTTTCATGCCTTTAGCCTGATAAGTTTCATTATGTGCAAATAACATGCAATAGGAAACTAGGTTTTTTGTGCTGAATTATTTTTAGGATATCCCACAATAAGCCATGCCACAGGGAATGTACGCTCTGGAAAATTCAACAAATGAATCATTTTTTCGGGGTTTCTCCGTACCGCACCGATTGGCACGATTCCAAGCCCCATAGACTCTGCCACGACAATGGCTGCCCCCCATGGCAAGTCCACAGTCAAAAGTTCCTACCATCGTGCCTTCAACACTTTCATTAATCAGCGAAGGTATTTTGTTTTTCTAACCCGCGATACTAGTTTTATAAAAATCAGCCACAAACACCAAGAATACAGGAGTTTGGGCAATCCAATGCTGATTTTATTTCAACTCTGTAATTACATTTCACTATGAGTCAATTCGAAAGTTAAATATTTTTCGCTTTGCACGGTTATTATGTGCATTTACATTTCACTATGAGTCAATTCGAAAGGGCGACATGATGTCATATATAACACCGATTTTAAAAATTTACATTTCACTATGAGTCAATTCGAAAGTCAGTCATGGCGGCTCAACAACAAGCTTCAGCAACATTTACATTTCACTATGAGTCAATTCGAAAGTCTAGATATAGCTTACAAGTACCACTATCTTCACAATTTACATTTCACTATGAGTCAATTCGAAAGGTCAAAATTCCTTTATGCCACGCGGTGTGTTCTTCTATTTACATTTCACTATGAGTCAATTCGAAAGAAAATTACTCCAAAAATCATCATATACCAATTCATATTTACATTTCACTATGAGTCAATTCGAAAGGAATTGATAAGCATGAATAATTGTTCTCCTACCCACATTTACATTTCACTATGAGTCAATTCGAAAGGCATCTAACCCAGAAGCAACGTCTAAACTTATGTTCATTTACATTTCACTATGAGTCAATTCGAAAGTGCCATTCTGCCTAACGCTTCAATTCCAGGAGTAAATTTACATTTCACTATGAGTCAATTCGAAAGAACGCTATAAAGTTAAAACGAGATGCAGGAATACCCATTTACATTTCACTATGAGTCAATTCGAAAGTATAGGATTTTCGGCAAGTTTATCAAGCAATATATAATTTACATTTCACTATGAGTCAATTCGAAAGTAACTAT
>NZ_KB905865.1:9890-56237 GCF_000381065.1 Propionispira raffinosivorans DSM 20765
TTTTCAGTATAAGAATCCACTTTTTCTGTCTATACTATATAATATATTATTTTACCACATAAATCACAAAAAAAGTTCTATTATTTTAGCCTCTAACTGACTAAATATAGCACATATGAAAATCTGTCGTACCCCTTATAAAATTGCATTATTGTAGATCGACAGATTATATGAAATTTAATGTTCTATCCTCTTATTTTATGATAAATTCTTGAATGTCCCTTTAAATTATCTATCCTATTTACTGTGGTATTTATTTCCACAAAACTTTCGTTATTAAAGCTGCTGCTACAAGCGTTTGTTTTCTGCCATCAAATCCATAATACAGTTTTCCAGTGCATTGACTTCCTGCTATGTCAGCTTAATCTTCCTTTTCGATAAATACTGCTTTCATTCTACCATAAACGTGCACCGTTCCTTCTAACTCTGCGTTGGTGACCAAGTCATTGTCTCCATAATCAGCCAGACTTTAACGGAAAAACGGTGTCGATAATATACGTCCATTCCGCTCATCATACAGTTACATTTTTCATCATTTATATCATCCATCCTCATTTTGCAAGGGGTTTCTCTATTTTTTTACTCCAATATTTATTATAAAATTTTAAAAAATCTGATGCAATATTAAAACGCATCAGATTTTTACTTTTCAAAACTTTGTTAAAGCCTAATGCAAGATGCTTTATTTTTATAACTGTGCCCAACGCAACTCGTGATTTTATCAAAGCACTACCGTCCCTTCAACAAAACCTGATGAATTATATCCCCATTGATCCCATGGGCACTTTCCATTACTGTCTCGGATAAACTAGGATGAGGATGAATTGTTTTCGCGATATCCTCTGCTGTTAGACCATTACGAATGGCGATGGCACCTTCCATGATGAGGTCGCTGGCATGGGCACCGAGGATGTGCATACCTATAACTTTGCCGGTATCAGCATTGGTGATGATTTTTACTAGCCCATCTGTTTCACCCATGGAAACAGCCTTGCCGTTGCTAGCGAAGTTAAATTTGCTGACTTTTATCGCTATGTTTTGTGCCTCAGCCGCTTGCTCGGTAATGCCAACCATCGCTACTTCTGGCGTCGTAAATATACAGCCTGGCACTGCGCTGTAATCCATAGTACTATTGCCGCCCATTGCATTTTCGGCGGCAACCATACCTTCTGCCGAAGCGGCGTGGGCCCACATTTCTTGTCCAGTTGTATCGCCGATGGCGTAAATGCCTGCTATATTGGTCTCCATTTTATCATTCACTTTGATACCGTGCTTGCTATATTGAGCTCCCACCGTTTCAAGACCAAGTCCCTCTACTACAGGGTTTCGTCCAGTTGCGATCAATACTTTTTCAACTGCAAGCACTTGAAGCCCCTTACCATTATCAAGGAAAACCTTTACACCGTCGGCACTTGCTTCGATACTCGTCACTTTCGTCTTGGTCAGCATTTTGATGCCCTGTTTACGCAGCGGAATGCCTACCCGTTTCACTAGATCATGATCGACATTCGGTAAAATGGTTGGAAGCATCTCTACTACGGTAACTTCACAGCCAAAGGCTTGAAAAATAGCGGCAAACTCGATGCCTACCGCACCGCCACCGATCACGATCATACTGCGCGGTACCTCGGTCATTTCTAGCAGCTGATTGCTGTCAATGACGTCATCCAACTCCTGCCCTGGTATCGGTAAACGCATGGGCACAGACCCTGTAGCAAGGATGATGTTTTTTGCTTCATAACTGATTTGTCCATCATCCTGCTTAACATTCAAGCGATTCGCGTTCTCTAGCATCGCCGTCCCATGTACTAGGTCGATCGCGTTGCTTTTAATCAACTGCTCAATCCCGCCCCGCAGTTTACGTACCACTTGATTTTTCCGCTCCATAATTGCAGCAAAGTTAAACCCTATGTTATCCGCCTGCAAACCAAACGCAGCGCATTTTTTTAGTTCCTGCCATTTTTCTGCACTCTTTAGCAAAGTCTTCGTTGGTATACAACCACGGTTTAAACAGACGCCGCCCAATTGATCTTTTTCTATTAATAAAACCTTTCCACCTAGCTGGGCAGCTCGTATGGCAGCAACATAGCCACCGGGACCGCCACCGATTACCGCTACATCATATTGCATGTTTTTCCCTCCATCGATTTCGCTATTTGCTATACATCTCAACGCAGCATATTCCAAGAATCCTGACTATATTTTGTGGCAGCAAGCTCCGTACTTATCGCCTGTTCCTCTGCAGTAAGTTCACCGCACTCCAGCTGTATTCCAAGTGCCGTTGCAAACCCTTCTGGCATCGGACAATACACTTCCTCCCAAGTGACAGATCTGCCTAGCACTTCTTCCAGAGAAGTCGCCCTGCTTTTTAACATTTGAATCATCTGTTCTCGTTTTTCTTCTGATTGCATTCGCAATAAATCTACGAACTGCTCAGCGGAAAACCGTAAAAGCAAGGAGCCATGTTGTAAGATAACACCGTTTTTACGCACTTGCGCACTACCGACAAGCTTTCGCGCTGCTACGGTAAGCTCATAATACGAAGGAGCATCAAAGCAAGCCGCTGACGCAGGTTGCTTTTTTTTCTGTCCATACGCCGCGATTGGCACTGTCATTTCCGCTTTGACCCCCAACTGTTCAAGCCCTGCTAACAGTCCCTTACTAAAATAGCAATACGATGCCGTAATCGTCCGCGGAATCTGTGGAGCATCTTCCCGCACTACGATGCTATAGGTTAACTCAGCATCATGCAGCACCGCTCTGCCGCCAGTTAACCTGCGCACCACATCAATTTGCTGCTTTTTACATTGCTCTACATCGATTTCAGACTTAGACCGTTGAAAATAGCCTAAACTAACCGCCGCTGGCTTCCAGCCATAAAATCTGAGGGTCGGGGGAACTTTGCCTGCACTGTGTGCCAGTAGTATGGCTTCATCAACTGCCATATTGGTTGCGGCATCCGCGATTCCACTGTTAATAATTCGCCAATTCATCATGCACTCCCCTAACAATCCCACACACCTCTATTGCCTCCATCACTTCAAGTAAAGTAAGTGGATGAGGATAATTGTACATAACGCCACCGGGGCGTTCATTATAATAAGGACGATTACAATCCATGCAGCCACTCGTTTGAAAAGCCTGCCCATCCAGCAATACTGCAAACAGCTCTGCTTCTGGTACTTTATACGCGGAAATACAACCATTTTGGTAAGCAATAACGTCTTGCGAATAGCCACGTTTAAGCAATTGATGCGCAATCTGAATGCGCCGATACGTAGCAATGTCCGGCGGTAGTTTCTCTGCTAAAGCAGTTCCACGTACAGGCGTAAAGGCAAATAAGCCAATGCTGATGCTTTTGTCGATACAGATTGCCATCCGCTGCACCATCTCTTCTTCACTTTCACCCAAGCCAACGATGAGATGCGTAGTAATACGCCCCGGTAAGGCTTCTGCACAGGCTAGCAGTAGATTCCACGTAGCAGCCCAATCACCATTTTTCACGTTTGCATATAATGCTGGCGTAACGGCATCTAGTGCAATACAAACCCTTTCTGCGCCTCTTGCTACCAGTTCTTCCGCCTGCTCTACTGTTTCTAGATGACTTCCTACGCAGATTGGCACTTCACTACGGTTATGTAGGGACTCAACGGCTCGCACCGTATGTTCCCAGCTATCAGAACTGTCTACCACCTGTAAGCAAGCCCGTTTTAATTTGCCTGCGGTATAAGCAGCATTGATCCCAGCCGTAGCTTCTTCAATCGCAACCGTCGGCCAAGTCACGCGGGAAAGCAAGTCTGTCCGTGCTGCACTTTCCCGTGACTGGGCACAAAACTGGCAATTGTTTTTGCACTTTTCTCCGAGCATGATATAAGCAGTCGTTGGCAGAGCATTCGCCTTGATTTTCTTCTTGCCAATGACACAAGCTGTACCTGCTGAAATTTTCCAAAAGTTCATAATACACAGCACTCCTCACTTCGCTGAATCGTCCTGCCTAGTTCGTTTGCTAGTTCCACAGCTTTAGGGGTAGGATTCACAATCGTATCGAGTCCGATTTTAACCGCCCATTGATCAATCTCACTACGATATCGCCCCCCTGGTCGCATACAACCTAAATGAATCGGGATCGACGGACAAGTTTTTCTCGCCCACTTTAATAGTTCTACGACTTCTTCCATCTTTGGCGTTGAATACTCGGCATACCGCGTTTTGCGCGTTGGCGTAAAAACAATAAAAGTTAAGCTGTCTACACCGAGTTCTCGCAAAAGTTCGATCGCACGATACTCGCCCTTAAGTTCACCGCCCTGTAGTCCGATGCAAATATGCGGCATCACTTTCACCTGCTGACGTAACGCTTGATAACAATGGATATAATCCTGTACCGTCCGCTTAATACCCAATACTTCACGAATCGTTTCATCATCACCAATAAAATCAAAAGAAACACAATCGGCAATCTCCGCGATTTGTGAGATTTCTGCTTCATCGATCAAGCCTACATGGAGATTGTACCGTCTGCCCTGCTTTAACTCTTTTAGCTCTGCAACATGCTCGACAATCGGAACTTTTCCATCGGAACCGCAGCCGCCACTGATTAAAAAACTCGTGGCACTACTCGCCGCCATTGCTGAAATTGGCAGCATATGTTTTAGGTAATGACCACCGCAATGTGCACAATCTTGCTCGCAATGCGCAGCGGTTACACTAACGGATTTTGTCTGATTTGGGTAGGCAAAACGGATCATGCCTGCCATCTTAGCACCGGCTTACGAGCCGCTAAAGTTTCGTCCAAACGACCAACGACCGTCGTATGGGGTGCACTCTTAATCTCTGTTGCATCCGACTCAGCTTCTTGCGCAATTTTAATCATTACAGCGATAAAAGCATCCAATGTTTCTTTGCTTTCAGTATCCGTCGGTTCAATCATCATTGCTTCTTCTACAATCATTGGAAAATAAATCGTTGGTGGATGGTAGCCATAATCTAGCAGACGTTTCGCAAGATCGAGGGTATGAATCCCATATTGAGCTTGTTTCTTGGAGTTTAAGATACATTCATGCATGCAGAAACGGTCAAAAGGTGCATGATACTGTTCCTTCAATTGACTCAAGCAGTAATTCGCGTTCATTACGGCATCCTCACTGGCCTGCCGCAGTCCATCTGGTCCCAAAGCACGGATATAGGCATAACCACGAACAATCACACCAAAATTTCCATAAAAAGAATGTACCTTGCCAATAGATTCTGAACGATTATGATCGAGATCATATTTACTGCCATCAAAGGTAATAATCGGCGTTGGTAAAAATGGTGCAAGACTGCTCTTTACTCCGACAGCACCAGCGCCCGGACCGCCGCCCCCATGTGGTGTACCAAAGGTCTTATGTAGATTAAAATGAACCACATCAAAGCCCATATCACCAGGTCTAACGATACCCAGAATCGCATTGGCGTTCGCTCCATCATAATATAACAAGCCTCCGGCTTCATGAACGATACTGGCAATCTCTTCAATATTCGTCTCAAATAAGCCCAAGGTGCTCGGATTCGTCAACATGAGTGCCGCCGTATCTTTACCAACTGCTTCGCGGAGGGCGCCTAGATTAATCGATCCATCTTCATTTGATTTTATTTCCACGATTTCAAGTCCACATACAGCAGCCGAAGCAGGATTGGTACCATGCGCGGAATCTGGAACGATTACCTTCGTTCGCGTTTCCCCTCTATGGCGATGATACGCACGAATCAGTTTTAGCCCTGTCAATTCACCATGCGCCCCAGCAACTGGCTGCATCGTAATCGCATCCATACCAGCAATCTCGGCAAGATACTGCTCCATATCATAAAGTAGTTCTAGTGCCCCCTGCACAGTTTCCGGCTGCTGCAGTGGATGCACCAAAGAAAAGCCGGGATACCGACAAACATCCTCATTCACTTTTGGATTATACTTCATCGTACACGAACCCAGTGGATAAAAACCAGAATCCACACCAAAGTTGCGCTGCGACAATTGCGTATAATGCCGCATTAAATCGAGCTGACTAATCTCTGGCAATGGCGCAGGCTCTTTCCGTAAAAATTCTTGGGGAATCAGTGAAGCAATTGCTTCTTCTGGCACATCACATTTCGGCAGATCTAATCCGCAGCGACCTGCTTTGCTTATTTCAAAAATTAAGGCTTTTGCTTTTCTCATACCATCGCCCCCAATTTTTCAACCAATTTATCAATATCGCCCTGTGTTCTGTTTTCTGTTACACAGAGGAGCATACAGTTTTTAAGTTCTGGATAATAACACCCTAGATCGAGTCCGCCAATTATTTTTTCCTGTAATAATTCCGCATTGATTTCGGCTACAGGTTTTGGGCAACGGATCACAAACTCTTTAAAATAACTTACATCAAAAACACTGCTAAATCCATTCAATTTTGTCAGTTCACGGCAAGCGTAATGCGCTTTTTGCAGCGACAATCCCGCTACTTTCTGTAAACCGATTTTACCGACAGCACTTAAATAGACAGCTGCGGTCAAGGCACATAGTGCTTCATTCGAGCAGATATTGGAAGTCGCCTTTTCCCTGCGAATATGTTGTTCTCTTGCCTGCAAAGTTAACACAAAGCCACGATTGCCCTCATGGTCTACTGTCTGCCCGACGATACGCCCCGGCATTTTACGCATGAGTTTTTCATTCACCGCAAAAAAGCCTAAATAAGGGCCGCCAAAAGCAGGTGCTAACCCCATCGGCTGACCTTCGCCGACTACGATATCAGCACCGAGTACGCCCGGTGCTTCTAAAAGGCCTAAGGAAATCGGATCAACCGCAACGATAAGGAGTGCGCCTTGCGCATGCGCGGTCTCAGCAATTTTTTTCACATCTTCAATACAGCCGAAAAAGTTCGGTGATTGAAGAATGATCGCCGCTACATTTTTACTCATGAGCTGGGTAGCTTCTGCCAAATTGACAGTACCATCCGCGTAGCCTAGCTCTGTTATTGTATAATCCCGATCCCTTCCATAGGTATGAAGTACCTCACGATAATTCGGATGTACGGTACTCGCGACCAGTACTTCACTTCGGCGCGTAACACTGCAAGCCATCATCGCCGCCTCAGCTAAGGCAGTCCCACCGTCATACATCGAAGCATTGGAAACCTCCATGCCGGTTAACTGGCAAATCATACTCTGATATTCCCACAAGGCCTGC
Organism: Propionispira raffinosivorans DSM 20765; assembly: GCF_000381065.1. Classification (GTDB taxonomy): domain Bacteria; phylum Bacillota; class Negativicutes; order Selenomonadales; family Selenomonadaceae; genus Propionispira; species Propionispira raffinosivorans. Next base: position 17,092 of record NZ_KB905865.1, read on the forward strand.
AAATAGCCTTGTGATATCTCTGGCTGATATTGCGTATACGCAGTATAAAACTCCGACCGCCCGATCACATGATCAACCACACTTGGAATGTAGTGATCATAAGCTCCCGCCCCTAGAAAGCAGGTATACTCCTGTAGATTGGCATTTTTCCCCGCCAACTTCTGCATTGCGTTGACGAGTTCAGGTTCAGACATTGCCGGTGGTAAATCAAGTGGCCTTTTAAATAATAATTTATCAGGGATATCACAAAAAATTTCTTCCACCTTTTCTACGCCAATTGCCGCTAGCATCGTTCGTCGGTCTTCATCGGTATGAGGTAAATAGCTCCATGCCATTTTAATTACCTTCCTCCGTTATAAATTTTTCGTACTCCTCGCTGCTCAGTAAATTATCTAACTCGGCTTGATCGGCTATTTTGATTACTGCGATCCATCCTTCGCCATAAGGATCTTCATTTATTATTTCTGGCGTATCGGTAAGTGCATCATTTATTTTGACAATTTCGCCGCCAACTGGCGCATAAATATCAGACACCGCTTTCACTGACTCTACCACGCAAAATCCCGCTCCCACAACGAGACTCGTATCAGCGATAGGCACTTCAACAAAAACCACATCGCCAAGCTGAGACTGTGCATAATCCGTAATGCCTACTGTTGCCTGATTACCCTCAATTTTTACCCATTCATGGTCACGTGAATACTTTAATTCTGCTGGAATATTCATACTTGTTGCCCCTCTCTTTTATAAAACGGTTTAGGAATCACCTGCACTGCTACGTTTTTACCGCGAATTTCTATCGCAAACTCTTGACCAACCTTCGCAAACTCAGTTTCCACTAAAGCAAGACCAATATTCTTCTCTAAAGTTGGTGCATAGGTTCCTGTGGTTACTATACCAATACGCCTGCCTTCAGCCATCACTGGATATTCCGCCCGAGCAATGCCTCGACCAGTTACGACAAAGCCAACGCTCTTACGTTTTACACCATTTTTCTTTTGCTCTGCCAAAGCAGCCTGACCATTAAACTCACCTTTATCAAGCTTCACAAACATCCCAATACCGGCTTCGAGCGGTGAAATATCCTTGGATAACTCATGCCCATATAATGGAAAACAAGCTTCAAAACGCAAGGTATCTCTACAACCTAACCCCACTGGCAATAATCCATAAGGTTTCCCCACAGCCATGATCGCAGCCCACAGTTCGGCAGCATCCTCAGCCTGACAGTAAATTTCAAAACCATCCTCACCAGTATACCCAGTTCTTGATATAAGAACCTCCTTACCGGCTACGATTACGTTTGGTAAAAACCAATAATATGCTAGTTCCTCTAGGTTCGTATCTGTCAAATGGCTAAGAATACTCTGTGCCAGGGGTCCTTGCAATGCCAATTGTGCCGTTTTAGCAGATACATTGGTTAGTTCTACCTGAAAGTTTTCTTTGTTCTCCTGCATCCACTGCCAATCTTTTTCAATATTAGCCGCATTGATGACCAATAAATATTCCTCTTCGCCCTGCTTATAAATCAGTAGATCGTCAACGATACCACCATCTTTATAACACATTGGCGTATATTGTATTTTATGCTGGGTAAGGCGAGATACATCATTTGTTACTAAATTTTGTAGAAATGCCAAAGAATCAGCGCCTTTGACCAAAACCTCGCCCATATGCGAAACATCAAAGAGTCCCGCCTTTTCTCTAACGGCTCGATGTTCCTCTAAAATCCCGCTATACTGCACAGGGAGTAACCATCCACCAAATTCAACGATTTTACCACCATATTCCAGATGAGTTTCATATAGAGGTGTCTTTTTTGCTTCTATCATAGTTTCTCTCCTCTTCTTTCTTATATTTGGGCAAAAAATAAAGACAGAGACAAAGGCGGACGAATCCACCTTTGTCTCTGTCTGTTGTACCTGAGAGTTTTGCCTAAAAGGCTCCCCATCGGTGACGCCCATTATCTGAGCGTTCTCTCCAGAGTTTAGTCCGGTTATGGTTCTTTTTACCTGAGAGTTTGACAAAGTTCTTGCTCCTTCGGCGCCGCTTTCGCGATCTCTCCTATAACCATCATTCTAATTTATTATTTCATTGTCATATATACGATTACAATAACATCTCTGTTAATTTATGTCAATGGAGTCTTTTCATATTCACCATTCTTTTTATAGCAAATAGCTTTCGTCGTTCATGTTTCTCAAACTAGCAATTTACCGATTTTCTTGAGATTTGGCGCACAACGAAACACCCCAGCGATAAAATCACTGGGGTGTTTCGTTCCTTCTAACTCCGCGTTGGTGACCAACTCATTGTCTCCATAATCAACCGAACTGCATCGGAAAAACCTTGTCGATAATATACGTCCATTCCGCTCGTCATCATACAGTTATATTCATCATCCAAATCTACCAAGGTTTCCTGCAATTCCACGGGCAAAGCACTCTTGATTTTTCTCTGATACACAAGAACTTTTTCATTGGCATAATAATATTCACTAGAATACTTCCCTAAATCGAGTCCGGCCAAATTTTCATGCTCCATCGTGCCAACCAGCGAATCAAATACATTTTTTATCATCATTTATATCCCCCATCCTCATCCTGCAAGGGGTTTCTCTATTGTAATCCAATAAAGGAACCCACCCTACAGTTTGTTTCAGGGGAAATCAAAAAAGCGCATGCGCGGGTTTATTCAACCTACACATGCGCTTTGCTATATCTTAATTGCATGCAGACGCTAAGCTCCTGTCAAAACTTCAATCATATCATACCGAACAAACCATCTCCCTTGTCACCCAAGGAAAATCACGGTATAATAAATTGTCGTCGTAGACAGCTAGCTGTTACGTGTAGGTGCCAACACACCTGCTCGTGCCTAAAGAGTGTTAGCGCACTCTTGGGACACGGCGACTTTTTTAATTTCCACCTATCTATAATTATATTACACTTCGTAACGATTGCAAGTAAAAATAGGCTAAAACATGATTTTTTTATTATGAAAATCATGTTTTTTTGTGGTTTTTAGGAGATATTACCAACTTGAACTTTATCTTTTAATCTGTAAATAAGCATAGCAGTTATTCGATCCATATTCATATTCATATTGATGGGAAAGGTGTTTTGCTTAACAAATTTTGTTTCAATCATTTTGAAAGTCTCTTCTGCTACAGCATTCTACTATGGACAGTTTTCCATACTTAGAAATCGCCGAATATTGAAAGTGCTCATCTAATAAATTCACACTAGGAAATTCATCGTATATCAACCAAAAGCAGGTAAATCAAGATAAGTCTTTGCGCATAAGTACAGCCTGACCATGAATTGTTTTAACCTGTTCTAACTCTTCCCATTTATGTCTGATATATAGATTCTTTGCTTCTTCAGTAACAAGAAATAAGCGTATATAACCTAGACGACGAGCTTCAACTTCCAATTTTTCTATTAAAAATGAAGCAATATGATTACTACGATAAAACGGATGGACAAATAAAGATGCTACCCACGGCGATAAATCGGGTCTCTTATTAAAATCAGACTTCCATAAACTAATCATTCCAACTGGCTTTTTCTTATCTAACGCCACCAATGTAAGCGGTATTCTTTCTTTGTTTGCTCCTTCTGTAAAACGAGCCACCGCATGTTTTAATGATCCACCAGACTGACAGCCCCATTGACCATACGCCCAGCTTGCACAGGTAAGAATCATGTCGGGATAATCAGCCAGATAACCTACATTTATTGTTGTCTCACTCATTTTATATCCATACCTTTCTCTGTATTCAAGGCACAAAGCGCAATAAAAAACGACTATTATCTTTATCTAAATCTTGACATAGAAGCAACATTATTTCTCTATTAACTTATAAAATTTGATCAATCTCTGTATAAATACCACGGCAACGGCATTCTTGATCTACCCAATCTAAATGATAGTGACCAAAATACCACATTTTATATTGAATCTGTGACTCAATCTCCGTTAGCAGCTCAGCCACCTCGTCACAAAAAAAGCTCCAGTCAATTCCTATATCTTTCGTTTTGGGGTGCAAAAACCGCACGGGTGCAGCATGTGTTATAACAATATCCACTTTATAGTCTACAGTTTGTAGGTTCGTTTTAAGATTTTCCACGTCTGCCTGGTTGTGAATTTCTTCTTTCCACCATGATAAATCCAAAACCCGGTACTTCCTGTCAGTAGAATGTGCGCCACCAAACGCAAGGATTTTCAGCCCACAAATATCAAAAATCTCCCCACGCATCAAGTGCAGCACGTTTGACCGTACTTCATGCACTCGCCCACCATTCCATATTTTTATTGGTAAATTATTTAGCAAATGAAAATTTTCGTGATTACCATCGACAAAAACGGTTGTATATGGCTGTTTTGCAAGCCAATTCAACCGTTTTTTATCACCCCAAGACTTGCCATATTTAGCAGACCACCACGGCAAGCCAAAATCTCCGCAAACGATAACAATATCATCAGCCGTTAGGTTGGCAAAAGGTTCGGCAAACCGTTCTCGTGGCTCACCGTGAATATCACCTGTGATGTAAATTGCCATTGTCAGCACCTCGTCTTTATCTATTCATAATACGCCCGTTATTTTGCCGTCTTAATATGGATTTTACGCTTTTAGTGAGTAATTAGCTTCATAATCCATAGCCACACCATATTCGTTCAATACCTTGCCTTGGTGATGCTTTCCATCCGTTAAAAGGTCAACAATAATCTTGCCCCCTTGCGGAAGTGTCTTCATGAATGGTCCTGTCGTATTTCCGTTCAAGTCAGTCGTAATCCCGCCCGGCATCACACCAAATATTTCAACTGAGATATTATTTTTTGTATAATACGCGCCAAAAGCCGCAATCATTGAGTTTAGTGATGCTTTACTAGTCATATAAGCGAAAGGTGAAAAGAAATCTTTGGCAACTGTTGGGATGCTCAAATTCAAGATACGCCCATTATTAGCCGCTAATATAGGTGTAAAGGCTTTAATCATTTCAAAGTTTCCAAAGAAATTCACATCAAAAACTTCCCGTAATTCAACAGTAGTGAAATCTAAAGCATCCTTATGCATGTCACCGGGGATACCGGCATTATTAATCAAAACATTCAAGTCAGCATGATTGGCTTGAATATATTTCGCAGCAGCCTGAATCGTTGACACATCATTCAAATCTACTTTGATCCATTCCGCCTTGACACCACTAGCTTTAAGCTTCGCCACAGCGGCTAAGCCACGTTCCTCACTACGTGCTCCCAATAAGATTGACCAACCTTGTTGACCTAATTGGCGGGCAGTTTCAAAACCAATCCCTTTATTCGCACCGGAAATTAATACTTTGTTTATCATAATATCGCTCCTTTGTTTTCACGATTTCGACTATTTTATCAGTGGCGCTTATGTAACCACCTGTTGAAAACGTCCCTCTAATGAGCCTCGCTGTTCACAATATTTTCTAAGACGGTTCGCAAGTACACCTAGCTTTATAGTAAGTCATGGAAGACGCAAAATCAATATACAAAATTGTTATATTTAAGAATACCAAGCTTGATATAATAGCTCTATGCCCCGATCAATTTCATGATTACTCATACCACCAAAGCCAAGCATTATTTGAGAATTATTACTGCTTTTATGCAGATATGTACTAGAAAGTGAAAATAGTTTTACATTCTTTTCCTGCGCACGGTTTATAAGTTCCGTTTCATTAAGAGAATTACCAACTAACTCTAAAACAATGTGGAGTCCCGCTCCCTGTCCGATAATGTTAGCTTGATCGCCGAAATGATGTTGGATAGATTGAATTATTGCATCATGCTTCTTTTTATAGAGCGTTCGCATTTTGCGCAGATGTCGTTCCCAGTATCCTTGTTCCATAAACATAGTTAATGTTCTCTGATCTAATAATGAAACATTCGTAGAATAATTGGCAAATAACCTACGATATAGGCTGAGCAATTGATAAGGCAGGATCATATAGCTTATTCGAAGTGCTGGAGATAATACTTTAGAAAAAGTCCCTATATATACTATATTGCCTTGCGGGTGCAATCCTTGCAAGGCTGGAATTGGTTTTCCAAAGTACCTCAATTCACTATCATAGTCATCTTCAATAATGACACCGCCAACGGTTTCTGCCCAATTAATCAACTTCAGTCTATTTACCACAGGCATAACACAACCTAATGGAAATTGGTGAGAAGGTGTGACATATACAACTGTACTATTCGTATTTTGTAAAAATTCCAAGTCTAGACCATCTGAATTTACTGGTATGGGCATGAGGGAAAAGGAATGATTACGGAAAACAGTTTTGGAAATGAAATGTCCAGGATCTTCCATGGCAAAGTTAGAATGATTTTCTCTCAATATGGGTGCGAGAATTGAAAGACTATCCTGAAGCCCAGAGCAAACGATGATTTGATCAGGCTCACAAGAAACACCCCGAGAACGCGCTAAATATCTTTGAATCTGGCAGCGTAATGCAAAATCGCCTTGTTGATTACTATAGAAAGCAAGTTGCTTCGGACTTGCTTTTAAACACTCTGTATAAAGCTTACGCCACAAGTTAATAGGAAAACTCCCTGGTGAAAGACAAGCCGGATGAAAATCAAAAGCATATACTTTTTCGTCGGCAAAGGCCTTTGGGGAATATGTGTTGATGGGATGAAAAGCTGCTGAAAGAAATTCCGGATCTATGAATGACACATAGTATCCACTTCTTGGCTTGCTGTATATATACCCTTCTGCACATAACTGTTGATAGGCATATTCCACCGTATTACGGCTTACCGATAATTCGCCAGCTAGGTTTTTAATAGATAGAAGTTTCGTCTTGGGAGATAATTCCCCCGATAATATTTTATTTTTAAGCTGATCATAGATTTTAGAATGTAATGGTTGCTGACCATTATGATCCAATATAAACATTACGCTCACCCAACTCATTTAATTGAAAAATTTTAACTACCGTCCGTATAGATAGTAATATCTATTGTCAAATTCCGAAAAATCTGACCCCCTATTATAAAATAAAACTGTCACTGTGATTATGGGTAGTTTTATTTTATAATAGGACTATCCGATATACAACATATTATTATATACAGTGTAATCTAGCTGGTTTGTACAATAATCGTACGAACCACATTGCATCGGTCGATACCTAAATTTACTTAAACAGAAAAGGATGATTCTTATGCTTAACAAAAAATTATTGGACGTACTTTCGCATCCCGTAGATGGAGCCGTCAGCATTGTAACGAATGGTGATGCTGGTCCGCATTTAGTCAATACTTGGAATAATTATATAGTAGTTACACCTGACGACAAACTATTAATTCCAGTTTCTGGCTTTAACAAAACAGAAAAAAACCTTAGTGTTCATAACCAGGTTATTCTATCCATTGCCAGCAGAGAAATAGAAGGTTACAAAGCGAAAGGAACCGGTTTTATTGTAAAAGGAACGACCCGTTTTATAAAATCGGGTGATGATTTCGATCATATGAAGGAAAAGTTTTCCTGGATTCGTGCCGTATTAGAAATAACCGTAACGACTGCAACACAAATGCTTTAAGAAGATTTATTCTTAGGGTTCTATAACAAATGTCGAGGTAAGCAAAAAACAAATTGCTTGCCTCGACCTATTTTTTGTCCAAATGAATTATTAAGGTAACGACCTATACGCCAAATATAGTCTGCAGATAATTGTCAAGAATGCAAAGTGTCTTATTTAAAGCCGTGTAAGGAAATTTATGGGTTGCCTTATAGCATATTCTTTGCGGAATTGGCTCTGATAACTTCTGCAGGACAAACTGTCCATTTTGTATCATGTGTGTACCTACAGAAGCCGGGACGATAGCCCATTGCCTGATGTCCTTCATAAAAGTAGTAATAAGCCCTGCCGAATCTAAATGAATGCGCGAAGGGCAATGCGGGTCCCACCACTGATCATGTTTGAATTGAAATTCTTTGTTCCAAATTATGAATATTTCGTGTTGCGGTGCCAATTCTTTTATTTCAACAGTATCCACTGCCTGACGTTTCGGTGAAGCAAGACGCAACAACATCATTTCTTCAGTAAAAAATGGCTTAACCGTGACACATGGCGAAGCTATTTCTCTTACCACAAACGCCACATCCATCTCACGTCTTTCAATACTATCAAACGCTTCCTGCGTATGCTGCGTTCGAATTTGCAACCGTATCGCTGGATTATGCTGCTGTAACATCTGATATAACGGTGGTAAAACAAAATGGCTTATACTTTCAGCGACACTAATTGCCAAACTTAATTGAGCTTCATTCGTTTGCAAGACTTGAGTTTCCCGCCAGAGGGCCTCCCATCTTTCTGCAATATAAAAAAAATTTTCTCCTTTGGGCGTCAGACTGATTTTGGATTCCCCCTTTCTTCTCTCTACCAATATTCCACCCATTTCCTGCTCTAAGGTCTTCAATCGATAGCTTACTGTAGCTTGAGATAAGTGCAGGGATTCTGCTGCCTTGCTTAAATTTCCAGTTTTTACGATAGCTAAAAAAGCTTCAATACCGGGAAAGTACATAAAAACACCCCTCAATATATAGAAAAATTTAATATATATTACAAAATATTTGATCTTTACAGTATTATTCTATATATGTAAAATTATCATTAACAAAGCTACTAGTCAAATAACTATTTTCACGGGAGGCGATAATGTGATAGAAGGCATCAGTCACGTAACTTTTATTGTTAGAGACCTTGAACTTGCAACTAAATTTTTCAAACAAATATTTGACGCGGAAGAAGTTTACTCTAGTGGAGATACTACATTTTCAGTATCAAGAGAGAAATTCTTCATGATTGGCGGGCAATGGATTGCAATAATGGAAGGAGAGTCTCTTCCAATTCGCACATACAACCATATCGCTTTTAAAATACCAGAAGCAGATTTTGAAACATATAAATCACGCATTCGAAAACTAGGTATAGATTTTAAGCAACCACGCCCCCGCGTAGAAGGCGAAGGCCAGTCATTGTATTTTTATGACTTCGACAATCATTTGTTTGAAATACATACCGGAACACTTTCTCAGCGACTAAAAAGATATAAAAGGAAGTAACAAAACCAATGCTTTATTCCTACCACATATACAGTTTAAATCTCGTACACTATACCTTTATGGTAAATTTGTAATACGAAACGGCTTTTCTTCGAATCATAGCATAGAACATGAAAGGTGGTTTACCAATGAAAATTCTCATTGTTGGCTATTTTAGCGAGACCTCAAAATTAAATATTGTAAGGAATTTCCCGAAAAACTGGGACATTGTAATCGTCCCGCCTGGAAAAGAAATGCTACATCATATTGAAGATTGCCATGTACTCATACCTGAACATATTAAAGTCGACAGCAGCCTGCTTTCTATAGCAAAAAATTTAAAATTAGTACAGACGGGTGCAGGATTTGATAATGTAGATATCAAGTCTTGCACGCAACTCGGCATTTGGGCAGCCAATGCCGCAGGCGTGAATGCACAAGCAGTAGCCGAGCACGTAATGGCACTGATATTATCTTATTATAAAAACATACCCTTTCTTGATACTTTCATGAAGAACAGGATGGATGAAAGTCAATTGGACTATACAGGGAGTGAATTAAAAGACAAAACGATTGGTATTATCGGATTTGGCGCTGTCGGTAGAAAAGTAGCTGAATTTTGCAAGGTTTTTGATATGAATGTGCTCGTTTATGCAAGAAATACGGTTGTACCATCTGACAGTTTTGTGAAAATGACGGATTTCGATACTCTTGTACGCACATCAGACATAATAAGTGTACATGCAGCCCTGAATCAGCAAACCAAAAACCTGATCAACAAATCCGTATTTGAAAAAATGAATAATTCCGTGCTTTTTGTCAATACAGCTCGCGGTGGGATTGTCAATGAACAAGACTTGATATTTGCATTAAAAAATGGGGATATTTCAGGTGCCTGCCTTGATGTATTTGAATCTGAACCCCTTCCAATTGACAGTGAGCTCAGAGATCTGGCTAATGTAATACTTACTCCTCATACCGCAGGCATGCCTGATGGTCTCAAATTTCATAAAAAAAGATATGATTTCTTTGTGAATAATATTAAACGTGTAGAAAATGGTAACGAGCCGAAAAGCAAGCTCAATCAATTATTATAGTTTTGGTAAAATAAAAAAACGGAAACGAAATAAAACGATTGAACTGACCCCCATAAATTAGATTTAGATCTAACTTATGGGGGTCAGTTCAAAAAGCCATTAATCGGTGCTTGTAACAACTGAAAAATCAGGTCCAGTATTGTTGACGCTTGACGGTGCTTACACCAAACATAATTTTGAAAATAACCTTCCCTTCCTGTCATTTGATCCCGAGATGGCTGCAAAATCAATTGGGCATCTGAAGGAACTAATTCAGAAAATCCATCCCAAAGTTATTTTTTTTGGACACGATAACAAGCAAGCATCAAAGGGACGTACATTCCCCGACTTCTTGTAACGGAGGGGAATGCCCTTATGAACAATCACTCCCACTTAACCAAAAATGATCATCATTTAATTGGAACGCTTTGCTTACTCTTCGTATTTGGGAATATCAATAATTGCAACCCAATATTTCCCGCCCAATGTCAGAGAACAAGTACTCGGTGCTTTATCTGCCACAATAGTACTGCTAAATAAAGTTCATTTCCTCAAGTTCTTTCAATTGATTTTTACGATACATAGCCATTCCTGTTTTCATTTTCCGAAAACCAAGATGCTCATAGAGACTAACCGTATTGGGATGCGTATAAAGGATAATATTGCACTGACTAACCTGACCTATCAACCGGTTAATAATTTCTTTTCCCAAACCTTTGCCATGATACCCTTCATCAAGCGCAATATTATAGATCGCAGCCTGACAAATACCATCTGAAATGGCTCTACCAAACCCAATTAACGTATCCTGATCAAAAACAAAGACAACAGCATAGCTATTCTGGAATACTTTTTGCTGTGTCACAGCATCCAGATCACTTAATCCAAAATTCGCCAAAAGTTCAGCGACCCGTGTCCAATCGATACATTTAGTATGTGTCTGAAAACGATATGTCATTAAAGTCCCTCGCTTTTCCTATGTTTCACCAAATTTATATTTTTTATCAAGTATTAGTAATGAAATTTTACTGTCCGATTTTTTCTCTGCCATGCTTCGTGTTCCATACCTTTATATCCGGACCTTTTGGAAGTATGCCATAACGATTCCCCTGTATCGTAGATAAATGATAATGTTTCTTAATACTATCAAAATCAGTCGTTTCGCCAAAACCAGCAGTCTGATATAAATCCCGTGCATAACCCCATAAATTAGGGAATTCAACAAGACGGTTTCTATTTACACGAAATCCATTATAATACGCCACGTCAAACCGCGCTAATGTTACATATAATCTCACATCAGAATCTGTAATTTGTCTGCCAAAAAGATATCGCTGCTCTGCTAAACGTTTTTCCAATTCATCCAGCCGATTAAAAATCGTATCATAAGCCTCTTCATAAGCAACTTGCGATTGGGCAAAACCGGCTCTATAGACCCCATTATTCAAATCTCGAAAAATAATATCATTAAGTTTATCAATCTCGTCTCGCAATGACTCAGGATATAAATCAGGTGCTCCTTTCTTATGATACTTTTTCCATGCCGTTTCCAAATAATTAGTCAACCGAAAGTAATCATTATTAACAATCTTTTTTGTTTTAATATCTACAACTGCTGGGACAGTAGGCCTTCCTGTATAGTTTGGATCTGCATTATAGTATACTTCACTAATATAATGAATCTTCAGCACCGGATCAATCTCGCCCTCATCCAAGGTAAATGCCCAATCCGTACGAGGCAGGTTCGGTCGAATGGGATCTGCAGTTCCTACACTGATTACATCTTCTAGTCCCAGCAGTTTTCTCACAATAATCGCCCGATGAGCCCACGGACAAACCGGAGACCATAATAAACGGTATCGCCCCGCTTCAACTGGCAATTCTCCCACTTCCTCCCCAAAAGGAATTGAAAATTGATTTTTTTGGCGATTAAACGCACCATCTTTTTTCATTTCAACGGATTTTAATGTTAATGCCATTTTTTTACCCTCTTTACTTTTTATAAATTTTTCCATTCTTCTTTTTAACAAAACGTACTGTCATATAAAAAAACACCGTATTACTTTGATATATGCTATGAATGACTCTGCCTAAATTTGATATTCAGGTTCCGTTGAATAGGCTATTTTAGAAAGAAATTCTTTTGTTCTTGTATTTTGGGGATTTTCAAAAACTTCTTTTGGTGTTCCATCTTCTATAATTTTTCCATTGTACAAAAACAGAACCCGATTTGCTACTTTTTTTACGAAATTCATCTCATGTGAAACCAAAATCATTGTGTTGCCTTCCAATGCGGTTGCTTTTATTGTATCGAGTACTTCACCGACTAATTCAGGATCTAATGCGGATGTTGGTTCATCAAACAGAAGTAGTTTAGGATTCATCGCCAAAGCACGTGCAATGGCCACACGCTGTTGCTGACCACCCGATAATTGTTTTGGATAGGAGTCGATCTGTTTTGCTAAACCAACCTTCTCCAACTGAAACTTTGCAATCTCCTCGGCTTCATTTTTCGCCAGTTTCTTGACGACAACTAAGCCTTCCATCACATTTTCTAAAGCCGTCTTACGACGGAATAAATTAAACTGTTGAAAAACCATAGCGGTATTTTGGCGAAGATTAATTAATTCTTGTTTTGTCTTTTTTTTCACATCGACTCGTAAACCATCAATTGTTATAGTTCCCTCTTCTGCCTCTTCCAATAAATTTATACATCTTAGAAGTGTTGATTTTCCAGCTCCCGAAGGACCAATAACAGCTACAACATCACCTTTTTTAATTGTCAGATCAATGTGATCAAGGACCTTATTTTTTTTAAATGTTTTGGATAAATTTTTAATTTCGATCATAGAAAATCAATGCTCCTTAAAAACATATTCGCACGTTCATTCTGGTATTGTTAATTTTCGTTCAATGACTTTTATACTTCGTTCAATAATAATGGTCATAACCCAATAAATAATAGCTAATGAAACATAAACTTCAAAATAGCGATAATTAGATCCGGCTAAAATTTTTCCCTGTGCTGTTATTTCCACAACCGAACAGACAAAAGCCAGTGAAGTACCTTTCAATAAACTAATTAAGGCATTACCTAATGTTGGTAATGCGACGACAAAAGCTTCCGGAATAATAATACGATATAAGACTTGAAAAAAAGTCATTCCCAAAGAATACGCTGCTTCAATTTGTCCTTTTTCAATAGATTGAATCGCCGCTCGAATACTTTCCGAATTGTACGCTGCTTCATTTAATGAAAAAGTAACTAAAACAAATAACAGTGGGGGAATACTATTTAAATTATAAGTTGTATCATTGTAATAGTTATAATAACGCAAAAAAATAGGGATGCCATAATACGTAAGATATAACTGCACCAACAATGGAGTCCCTCTTGTAAAAGAGACAAAAACTGCTGTAAGCTGCGTTAAAAATGTTATACCTTTTACTTTAATGATAGCTAAAATAAACCCGAGAAGTAATCCAATAACCATGGATAAAATAGTGATTTCTAGCGTAACCGGTAAATATAGCAACAAACTTGGTATTTGCGTAAACACGAGTTTGATATCGAAAATATTGGGCATGTAATAAATCCTCCTTAACGAATAACCCTTCACAAATCTGAGGTCAGCCCCATCTATGATAAAGAACGGCAATCTCTACTACCCTCTTGATAGTAAATCGAGATTGCCGTAACTTGCTTTACATTAAGCAAAAAAATCATTTAGGTGCATAATCATTATGAAAGTATTTTTGACTAATTTTTGTAATCGTACCATCCGCTATAACTTCTGCTAATGCTTGATTAATATCTTTTTCTAACTGTTCACCATCTTTCCCTTTGCTGATTAATAGATAACTATATGGTGCACCAATTAAATCCGACTCTTCCGCTGTTAAAGAAATCGTTTTTAATTTGAGCCCATAATCTTTAATGTAATTTTCCAACATAGCAGCATCAATAAGCTGAAAATCATATTTTCCACTTTCTACATTTTGCAAAATAGGCAGTAAATCTGCTTCTGTATAGTTTAATAAGACAGTTTGGCTGGTATGTTCTTTATTATAATTTTCTAGAGCGGTCGTATAGTTTGTTCCTGCACTAACTTCAGTTGTTTTTCCCTGAAGATCTTTAAAGGAATTTATACTTTTATTGTCAGCAGCTACTGCAATAACATATTGGTTTTTAAATATTGGCTTTGAATAAATATATTTTTCTTTGCGCTCCTTGTTCATAGCAAAATTATTAGCCCCGATTTGATAGCGATCCGAATCTAATCCCGCAAAGATCGAAGGAAATTCCGTTTTTTCAAAGGAAAGTTCATATTGAGGAAGTTTTTCAAAGATGGCTTTAACGGTCTCTATATCATACCCTGTTATTTCATTATTTTCATTTACATAACTAAAAGGTTTAGGTTGCCCGCCCGTTGCCACAACAATTTTTTTCCTCGCAGAACCATCCTTATTTCCCGAAGAAGCTGCTTGGTCTGAGCCACAACCAGCAGCTAATATAATTCCTACCAATAAAAGGCTTATAGCTGCGAATAGTTTACGCTGTATTTTATATCTAATTTTCATTTATAGATCCCCTTATTTATTTTTTATTTTTGGATATTAAAAATTTATGATCCGGGTCTTTACTTAGTCGTGCTCGATCATGTGGTTCTCCCCACAACGCAGCAAAATCAATTTGATTCCAAAAGCGAGTATTGTAATCTACAAAAATAGTATTCGTATTTCCCGTCTGCTTTGCCAAATCTTTAAAATATGTATTATTTTTAAAGGCTGGAATTTGATACAAGTCGCGCGCATAGCCCCAAATATTTTTAAAATCCACAATACGATTTCGAACTGGTCCCAAATGTCTGTAATAAGAAATATCAAATCTTGCCAACGTGACAAAGAAACGCACATCACTATCTGAGACATAATCCCCAAACAAAAAGCGGTTTTTCCCTAGACGTTTTTCAAGTTCATCTAAGCCCTTATAAAAATGATTGAATGCATCATTGTAAGCGCCGATCGTTTGTGCAAAAGCCGCTTTATAAACCCCATTATTGATGTTGTGAAAAAGCCATTCATTGAACTTATCTATCTCACTTCGCAATGTTTCAGGATATAAATCAGGTGCATTTTCTTTATGAAATTCTGCAAAATCAACTTCAAAATAATTGGTTAACTTATGATAATCATTGTTAATTACTTTTTTTGTTTTACTATCCACTAAGGCAGGAACTGTTGCACGACCTTTATATTCCGGATCTGCATTTGCATACAGTTCACTCAAAAACTCGACATCTAAAATTGGGTCTTTATGCTTCTCGTCATAGCAAAATTCCCAGCCTAAATCAACAGTTCGTTCTGTTCTACCGACTAAATTTACACTTATAGCATCGATTCCCAATAATTCTCTAACGATAGCGGCTCTATTTGACCAGTTACATCCCTTTGCCCAAATCAAACGATATCGGTTAGCTTCAACCGGGTTTTCATTTTCCTGCGGCCCAAATTTAGCCGTAAAGTGATTATTTTGTCTTACAAAAGCTCCATTCGCATCAATTTCATTTTCTGTCTCTTTCGGACGTGGTCTAGCTATATCATGATTTGGCATATGATGACCTCCCTATTTATTTAACGTTTCTCTATGATGCGGTTGTGACCAAATAGACAAATCCGGACCTTTCGCTAAAATCTGATAAGGATTTTCCGCATGATTTCCTAAATGATAACCTCTTTTTATGGCAGCAAAATCTGTTGTGTCACCAAAGCCAGGCGTTTGGTATAAATCTCTTGCATAACCCCATAAATTCGGGAAATCAATCAACCGATTTCGATTCGTTCGAAATACCATATAATATGCTATATCAAAACGAGCTAAGGTAACATATAAACGAATGTCAGAATCCGTAATCTGATTTCCAAATAAATATCGTTGCTTACTTAACCTTTGTTCTAATTGATCAAGTCGTGCAAACAAAGCATCATACGCTTTTTCATAAGCTGTTTGAGATTGGGCGAAACCTGCTTTATATACGCCATTATTTACATCATTAAAAATGATATCATTGAGCTTATCAATTTCACTCCGTAATTCAACCGGATACAAGTCCGGTGCATCTTTTTTTTGAAATTTTTTCCAAGCAAGCTCCCAGTAATTTGTTAATTTAAAATAATCATTATTAACCACTTTACCCGTTTTTACATCAACAACGGTTGGTACGGTTGCACGTCCTGTATAATTTGGTTCAGTTTTTTCATAAATTTCCGGTAAATAGCGAATTCCCAAAACTGGATCTACGCCGCCTGCATCTAAAGAAAACTCCCACCCCTTATCCGTGCGAACCGGATTTGCGGTTCCAATACTAATAACATCTTGCAATCCTAATAAATGAATAGCAATGATTTGGCGATGTGCCCACGGACAAATCGGTGCCCAAAGCAATCTATAGCGATTTGCTTCTATAGGCAAATCATTTTCGCCATCGCCAAATGGAGTCGTAAAGTAATTATTTTGTCTTACAAAAGCTCCAGCTTCACTAATTTCATGTATATCCTCTGACGTAGCAATTTTAGGTTCAAAATTTTTTATCGCTGCATCTGTCAAAAGGACTGTTTCTTTTTTCGTCGTCATAAAAAGGCCTCCATTTATAAAATTTTCTCCGTATATACAATTGGAATACTCGACTGTAATTGTATATCTGGATGAACTATATAATCTAAACTTTCATAAAATCCCTGCGCTTGAACTTGACTCGTAATAATAATTTTTTTCACACCATATTCTTTCGCCCATACCTCCATTGCCTGAATGAGTATACGACCAACACCTTTTCCTTGATAATCTTGTACAACACAAACTCGTTCTATCTTTGCTGTGTTGTCATCCACAAGCTGTAATCTTGCCGTCGCGATTGGTTCTTTGTCATCCAGTAAAAGTAGATACTTCGCCTTTTCACCATCTTTTTCATCAAACTCTAACTTCAATGGAATATTTTGTCCTTTTACAAAAACGTTAATGCGAATATAATATACAGCTGCTCTTTGCCACGTTTCTTCTACACGTACAATTTCCAAATAAATTCCTCCAGTTATATGTCCAAGATAAAATAAAACCTTGTAGTACTTACCGTTTCACCCTTGATATAAAAAAAACAGAGACGTAAAAGGATTCATATCCTTCACGCCTCTGTTTTTTCAGTCAGCATTGATTTTCATTATCATATCATGTTTTCATAGAATCATCAATATATTCGCTACTATCATTGATATAAATTTACCTCATCTAAGTTAAATACTGCTAGTGTAAGCAGCTTAGCACGCTCATATAAAGACTCTACAACTGCATATTCTTCTTTACTATGATTTCTTTCTCCTTTTACCCCCATACCACAAACTGTTGGTATGCCGCTTGAAACAGCATATGCTGAATCGGATGCTCCACCGACTTTTCGTGCCTTTAGAGGGCCTAAGTTGTTTTCTCTTGCTGTTGCTTGAACGAATCTAAATAATTGTTCTACACCAGGTGTTGTATCCATTGGTTTAAGACAAGCACCTAAACTTAATTGTGTATGTGTACCTTCTATATAGGTTTGTTCAGCAATAGCTTGTAGTTGTTTCGAAAACACCGCTATATCGGATTCCTTACCAAAGCGCACATCAATTTTTATTTTTGCGTAATCCGGTGTAGAGTTGGGCACCGTGCCACCTTCAATTGTTCCTACATTAAATGAAATAGCCGCTTGCTTATCCGTAAGCTTTTCAATTTCCAGTAACTTATGTGCGATCTCTACTATAGCACTGCGCCCAATTTCCGGATTATTTCCAACATGAGCTGCTACCCCAAAAGTTTCCATAGTAAAAGAAGCTACACCCTTACGACCAATAATGATTGCATCATCCACAAAACCTGTTTCACAATTAAATACGGCTCGTGCACCAATAAATTCTCGTTGCAGCACGGTAGCAGCATCCGATTTTTGGTGTCCATTTTCTTCATCGCCAGCTAAAATTATTTTGAAAGAAGAACTGTTATATCCAATTGCCTGCAAAGCTTTAATTGCATATAAAATAATGACAATACCGCCCTTCATATCCAAAACACCTGGTCCAAAAGCCTTTCCATCCGTAATGGTAAAAGGTCTTTTTCCAACAGTTCCTTTTTTAAAAACGGTATCACTATGCCCTAAAAAAACAATCGGTGCACCTTTTCGGTCATGCCTAATCTCAGCCAACAGCAGATTGCCAGCCTGATCGTAATGAACGTACTGAACCTCGGCGCCTAAATTTTCTAAAATCTCACCTATTTTAATTTGTAACAGATCAATTCCGACCTTATCATCATTGCCACTATCGTGATTAACTAATTCTTGCCACAAGGATAACATTTCACTTTTATGTGCATCAATAAAAGCCAGCAGCTTCTTTTTTTCCATTAAAATCAGCCTCCTCCCGCAAACTGCAACTACCGCAAAAATTCTTTTTTCTCAAAAGTAAAAGAATCTAATAAAGTTTGAACCGGCTCAATTCCAATTCCAATTTCTAACGGTACTTTTATCATCGCTTTTTTATTAATCGTTACAGGCGCACTCATAAAATCATTTGCATAATAACGGTTAGATGCTGGCACATCACCAGGGAATTTATAATTAGGCAGGGAAGCTATGGCAATATTATGGGCCCGCGCGATCCCCGCATCGAGCATTCCGCCACACCATACAGGGATATTATTTTCCTGACATAAGTCATGTATTTTTTTTGCCTCCGTAAGACCGCCGACACGGGCAACTTTAATATTTATTGTTTTCATACTACCAAGTTCAATAGCTTTCCTAGCATCTTCAACAGATTCAATACTCTCATCCAAACAAATTTTTGTTCGCAATTCTTTTTGCAGCTTTGCATGATCAATAATATCATCATTTGCCAGTGGCTGTTCAATCATAAGTAAATTCAAGTCATCTATTTGTTTAAACAAATCCATATCCGCAAGAGTATATGCCGAATTGGCATCTGCCATCAACGTAATATCACCAAATTCTTTACGCACCACAGATAGATAGTGCAGATCTTTTGCTGGTTTTATTTTCACCTTAATCCGTCGGTAACCTTCATTTATATATCTATCTACCATATATAAAAGTTCATCTGGATTTTTTTGAATTCCTAAGCTGACACCAGTTTCAATCTCACTTCTCGTTCCCCCTAGTGCTTTTGCAAGAGAAATGTTATTCTCTTTTGCATACAAATCCCAAAGAGCGCAGTCTATTGCTGCTTTTGCCATTTTATTACGGCGAATCCATTTAAAATCATCTTGTATTTTTTCTGGACATGAAATATCTTGATTACTAAAAAGAATCGGAATTAAAAATTTTTCGATATTAGCCCAAGCAGTGTCTGTTGTTTCTTCACTGTACCACGGTGCTGCCAATGCCGAACATTCACCATACCCAATGTGATCTTTGGAATGAATTTCGACAACAATAAATTTTTTCGTTTTCATAGCAGCAAAACTAGTTTCAAAAGAAACCTTTAATGCCATTTCCATTTTTCGTAATACGATTTTCTTTATTTTCATTGTTTCAACCTCAAAATCTAAAATCAAATCTACTCACAGTAAACAAAGCAAAAGCAATACTTTTTCGTTTTTTTTAGACTGCCCATGATTAAAAAACAGGAATTACAGATCCGGCAAAACGTTCAAGAATAAAATTGCGGACTGCCTCACTTTGATATAATTGAACAAACTTTTGTAATTGTGGATTATCTTTATCTGCCTCACGAACAGCTAACACATTAGCATAAGCTGAATCTTTTGATTCTACTAAAATGGCATCTTTTTTCGGATCTAATTTTGCATTAACAGCATAATTCATATTCACGGCAGCAAAATCCATATCATTCAAGGAACGAGGGATTTGTGCAGCTTCCAATTCAAAAATCTGCAAATGTTTTGGATTTTCGATAATATCTTGCACGGATGGTGAAAAGCCAACATTATCTTTTAATTTAATAAGTTTTGCCGACTGCAATAATAGCAATGCACGCCCGCCATTTGTTGGATCATTTGGGATAGCCATTTTACTTCCATCTTTAATTTCATCTAAAGATTTAATTTTATTTGAATAAATTGCCATTGGAGCTATAATTGTTTTGCCAATATCTACTATTTTGTAACCTTTTTCTTTTATAGCATTTTCCATAAATGGTTTATGTTGAAAAGCATTTATATCAATTTCGCCATTATTCAAAGCCTCGTTTGGCGTAATATAATCACTAAACTCAACAACTTTTATCTTTAAGCCTTGCTTTTCGGCCTCACCTTTAAAAAACTCCATAATTTCTCCGTTAGCCCCTGGTGTGACACCAACAACAATTTCTTTGTCGGCAGCAACTGGTTTGGATGTTTCTTTTTCACCATTACTGCAACCTAAAACAGAAAGTGCCAACAAACTTAATGAAAATACTCCTACTATAATTTTTTTGTAATTCATAAATTGTCTCCATTCCATCAACATATACTTAATAATTTCGATTATTCCATCGCGAAAAGCATACTTAATTGATATATTTTATATGCTTTATTTTTAATATTATAAACGTTATGAAAAATTTTGTCAATGTCAGCATTGTCATTGCAATCGATATATGATACGTCTACTAGATCGGTTTTGATGCTGTCTCAAAGTTCGAGATATACTATTGTTACTACCTAGCGCAAAAGTAAAAAAATTGTTACGTTATAAAATAAACATAGCACCAACAAAAGCGGCGCTATGTTTATTTAAGCTTCTTTTAAATTTAAAAATTTCCGAATGTATCTTGCATAAATTAGCTAAATATGATAAATAAAGTTTGAAATTCAATTCTCAAAATGCTGGAACTACAGCACCTTTATACTTATCTTCAATAAATTTTCTAACATCATCAGATTGTAAAATCTGCACTAATTTTTGAATTTCTGGTCTATTTTCATCATTTTTTCTTACAACCAAAACATTTGCATAAGGAGAATCCGCAGCTTCACGGAATAAAGCCGAATTAGGGTCTATTTTTGCTTCTAATATCCAGTTTGTATTGATAACCGCACCATCAACATCAGGTAAAGCGCGGACAAGCTGTGCCGACTCAACCTCAACAAACTGTAAATGTTTCGGATTTTCGACGATATCTTTCGGTGTTGCTGAAAAGTTAATTACGTCGGCCTTTAATTTAATCAAACCTTGTTTTTGCAAAAGAACCAAACTGCGAAATTCATTAGATGGATTATTAGGAATCGCAATTTTAGCACCATCTGGTAATGCATCGATCGATTTAATTTTTTGTGAATAGAATCCCATTGGTTCTACGTGTACTTTGGCCACTGAAACAAAATCATAGCCTTTTTCTTTTGCTACAGAGTCAAGATATGGTACGTGCTGAAAGTAGTTCGCATCAATCTGTTTTTCCTGTAAAGCAGGATTTAATTGCCCTTCATCATCTAAATTAACAATTTCGAGATTGATACCGGCTTCTTTTAATTTAGGTTTAATAAAATTTAAAATATCAGTATGTGGAATTAACGCGGCCCCTACTTTTAATGTAACTTCTGATTTGTCAGCCGTAGGTGCTGTTACTGCTTTATCGGCACCGCAACCCGAAAATAAAATTCCCACAAGTAAGATAGAAACTAATAACAATACATTTTTTACGATTTTTTTCCCTAACATAATCATCATCCCTCACTATAATTTACTCAAATTTGTACCGCTTGCGTTCAATATATTTGGCGATAAAATCGCCACCCCACTGTATTCCTTGGACTAAAAGCACGAGTATAACAACGGTAACGATCATGACATCATCCCTATAGCGCATATAACCAAAGCGAATAGCCAGAGACCCCAAACCACCTCCACCGATAGCACCAGCTACTGCTGTAAAACCAATAACCATAATAATAGCAATTGTCATACCGCGAATCAGTGATGGAAGTGCCTCAGGAATAAGCACTTGAGTAATAATGGTAAATGGAGATGCCCCCATCGCCAGTGCCGCTTCAATTTTACCAAATGCAACTTCCTTTAAACAATTTTCTATAATTCTGGCAAAAAAAGGAGCAGAACCAATCGAAAGTGGTACGATAGCCGCGGTAGCTCCCAGTGTCGTTCCAATCAGGAATCTGGATAATGGCAATAATATAACAATTAAAATAATGGAAGGAAAGGAGCGAAAAATATTCACAATCGTTCCTAAAGCCTGATGAACTTTAGCCGATTCCAATATATTCCCCTTTTCGGTGACAACAAGAATGACCCCAAATGGTAAACCAATCAACAATGCAACAATCGTAGATGCCCCTGCCATATATAAAGTCTCTGTTAAACCAGTCAAAACCAAGTCAAACAAGTCATTGTTCAAATTCCCTCACCACCTTGAAAAATTCGTTTTTTCTGAAAGCCCTGTAATATATGGATGAATCTTTGTGCGGTATTACTTTCGGGATTGGAGAAAAACTTTTCGACCGTCCCTGTTTCAACAATTTTGCCGTTCTCAATAACAGCCATATGATTGCAAATCGTATTCAAAACATCCAATTCATGTGTAATCAAAATAATTGTTAAGCCAAGTTTTTTATTAATATTCTTTAATAATTCCAAAATAGAATACGTTGTCTGCGGGTCCAAAGCAGAAGTAGCTTCATCACTCAAAAGTACGTCAGGATCATTGGCTAGTGCCCGCGCTATACCAACTCGCTGTTTTTGTCCGCCACTGAGTTGCAGTGGATACGCTTGCATTTTATCGGACAAATCCACCAACTGTAATATTTCCCTTACTCTGTTTTCAATTTGATCTGAGCGAAACCCCGCAATTTTCAAAGGAAAGGCAACATTCTCAAAAACTGTTTTTGAATCAAATAAATTAAACTGCTGAAAAATCATGCCAATTTTCCGTCTGGCCTGCCGCAATTGTTTGTCATTCATACTGGAAATATCTTTTTCACCAATTAAAATCTCGCCCGAATCTGGTTCTTCTAAACGGTTTAAACATCGGATCAACGTCGATTTTCCTGCTCCGCTGAAACCAATAATACCAAAAATATCACCTTTTTCAATTTTTAAATTTATATCAGAGACTGCTTCAATAGAAGAGTGCGGTGTATAATACGTTTTTTTTAAATTTTTGATTTTTATCATTTCGTTTCAACTCACTTTGCTCTTTGCCATCGAAATCTGCATTCCTTCTTATCGATATGTATCTAATACGCGGTCATAAATATCTTCTACAACACGTAGTCCTCCGTTATAGCCTGCGTAACCGCAATTAAGCACCAGACGATGACTGATTGGTGCACTCACCGTCAAAAGATCAGCTTTTAACTCTTGTGCTAAATTTTTTTCCCAACTGCTGCCCAGAATCAAAGCACGACTTTTATTCTCATCTTTGGCGATAGATTCCTGGATTGCTCCACCATCCGTCTCAAATACAACTTCCGCTGAGCGAAATTCTGAAATATGCTGAAATTCGTTTCGAATTGCATCTTGAAATTTTTTAGGCGTATTATCAACAATAAATTGCTGAGCAGGAAGTAACCCTAGTTCATTAAGTAAATATTTGGCAAATCCAATCGCATACGATGCATCTAATATTGTATAAAATCGACGCGGCAGCCCATAGCGGAACTCCAGTAAAAAATCTGCCATACGTTCAATATGCATGTAAAATTTTTCTTCTTCTTTTTTGATAAATGATTTTACCTGTTTTGCATCCAATTTCATCTGATCTGCCACCTGATACAAAAATTCACTACTGGCCTTACCGCCGATTGGAAGATAAGGAAAGTGAATATATGGCGTACCATATTTTTCTTTCAAATGATTTGCAATGTCCAGCCCTGACCAGGCGTTTACCACAATGTTATATTGTGCTTTTGGAATAGTTTTCCACTCCTCTACGCCATTGGATTCAGTGCCAAATAAAATATTCACCGTAAGTCCTATCCCCTCCAATATTCGCTTGATTTCTTCTAAATTCCCATTCCAGTATGGATCTTGGTAAGGTACTGTCGCAAAAACATTCACTAAATACAGAATCTTCGACTTGTCATTGCAGAACTTATCCACATACTGATCGATAATTGCATTTACCACCACTTCATGGCTCACATAATTATTACTTTTAAATCCGCCGGTTTCAGCATAAACAATCGGTTTATCCAAATCTTGCCAAGGCGCAACAACACTTTCCACATTATCACCAACGATATCTGCAGTACAGCCAGTTAAAACTACATAAAGGTCTGCATCAATAACTTTAAATGCCCCTTCAATCAAAGTATTTAATTTTTCCTCAC
Organism: Propionispira raffinosivorans DSM 20765; assembly: GCF_000381065.1. Lineage (GTDB taxonomy): Bacteria > Bacillota > Negativicutes > Selenomonadales > Selenomonadaceae > Propionispira > Propionispira raffinosivorans. The sequence continues at coordinate 41,588 of NZ_KB905865.1, forward strand.
CACCAAAAACGATTTCCGTTTCACTTGAATTCGTACAAGGAATCGTGCTGCCGCCGGCATAGCCTTCACCCTGTCCGATGAGTCGAGAAATCTTTCCACTACAACCGGGACCCGCATGAACAATGGGAACCGCCCTTTTGATAGCAACAACCGATTGTTGTGCCCCTAAAGCGCAAGAATAACGTGGTTGCTCAATAAACTTCGACATTTTGATTCCTCCCCAAGAAAAAAAATGGATCTTGTTCGAGCCACCATTTTGTATACGGAATGGTGCTGTGTTTCGACAAATTTGTAACAAATTCTTTATTATCCAACGTTTCTAAAAGACGTTCCGCATAATTCAGTAAACCTTGATAACCAAATAGAAGCTGTTCATCTCCAATAAGAAGCGTTGGTATACCCAGTTTCGCACCCCAAATCGTCATTCCGCCATGACGAGCAATCATAATGTCGGGACGCACCTTAGATAAAATATTCATCAATTCATATGCCTGCTTATTGCAAACATTGTAATGAGGAACATCACCATATGTTTTTACCGCATGTGCCAGAGCATCAGAGACTGCTTCACCATTGTCATAAAAAGGATCATGATGAAAAATAGCTGCTCCCTGAACCGTAAACCCCAACTCACGTAATAAAGCAATTAACGAATGACCATGGGCTGCACCAGCTGTAATATAAGCTTTTTTCCCCTGAAATATTTTGCGATATGCTTCAATCTGCGGCAATAGTCTCACATGTTCCCGAAGAATAACTTTTTCTATTTCTGCTTCACGATCTAAGACTTTTTCCAATTCCCGCAACCAGATATCCGTGCCCGCAATACCATATCCTGGTGGTGACTTCATTTCAGGAACGCCATATACCTGTTCTAATGCCGCTCCTAAATACGTTCCTAACGTTGGACAAATTTGAATCGTTGCAACCGCTTCGGAAATATATTCCAAAGCCGCTACAGTAGAAAATGGAACAATATATTGCGCTTCATAGCCCAAAGATTCTAAAAGCTCATCAAATATATGGCTGCCCCAAAAATTAATAACATTAACTTTATTCGTTTTTTTTCGAGGTGGTTTAACTATTTTTCTTACAATCGAATGATACGCTGCATCAAATCCGGAAGTCCAAATTTTTGAGCGAAACCCTTCACAAAAACAAGCCACCACGGGAATATTGAGTTCTTCCGATAAACGATTGGCCGTTTCTTCTACGTCGTCTCCAATAATAGCCACAGCACAAGATGTCGTAATGAAAATAGCTTTAGGATGTACTCGTTCATAAGCAGCCCGCACCGTATTTTCTAACTTCACGGTTCCACCAAAAATCGTATCATTTTCATCAACATTCGTATTAAAATAACGACCATTACTCGGCGGTAAATCACGACTCATTTGCCCCACACGATAAACATAATTATAATTAAAAAAATCACCAGCGCAGCCAACCGGGGCATGATTCACAATCGCTGCATCACGAATCATCGAAAGCTGGCATAAGGCATTACCGGAACCACAATTCATGCATTGGCTGAAACTACGAGTGCATTCGTGCAGCTTTCCTGCCTGAGCTCGTTGCACAAGATCACTGGCTGTCCCTTCAAAACCTGTAATAGACCCAAGCCTTTTTTCTCTGATGACAACCTCCGGTTCTTTTAAACTAATAACACTCATAATAAATTTCCTCCGTTTTATAGCAAAAAAAAGCCGGACAATCTCCAACATGAGAGTGCCCAGCCTTCAGTTTATCTGATCAACTAGAAATAAAAAGATATGTATCATATAGCTTGTAATGCGGTAGTCAAATCACGGACTAAATCTTGACTATCTTCAATCCCCACCGATAAACGTATGAGATTATCATAAATACCATTTTGTTCACGAATTTCTTTTGGAATTGATGCATGCGTCATAATTGCTGGTGCCTCAACCAAACTTTCCACACCACCTAAACTTTCCGCCAAAGAAAATAATTTTGTGTTTTCCAAAAAACGACGAGTTGCTTCTGCATCGCCTCTAATGAAAAAAGATACCATTCCACCAAAATGTTTCATCTGTTTTTTTGCTATTTCATAATAAGGACTGGTCGGTAATCCTGGATAAAGTACTTTTTCTACATTAGGCTGTTTTTCCAAGAAGCGAGCAATTTCCAAAGCATTTTTAGAATGTGCCTCCATTCTTAATTTCAAGGTTTTTAAACCACGTAATAATAAAAAAGAATCAAATGGTGAAATCACCGATCCAATCGCATTTTGTAAAAATTTTATACGCTGCGAAAGCTCATTATTTTCTTTTGTAACCACAACCCCTGCTATAATATCAGAATGACCATTGAGATATTTTGTCGCCGAATGAACAACAACATCAAACCCAAAATCCAATGGGTTTTGTAAATACGCTGACGCAAAAGTATTATCACATACACTGATCAAATGGTGTTTGGCAGCAATCGCTGCAATGCTTTCTAAATCAACAATTTTCAGCAGTGGATTGGTTGGTGTTTCCACCCAAATAAGCTTGGTATCTTTCTCAATAGCTGCTTCTACAGCATCTGGATTCGTAAAATCAACATATGTTACTCGTAAATGGTTAAGATTTTTCTTTACTTGTTCTAATAAGCGAAACGTTCCCCCATAAAGATCATCCGTCGCAATTACATGTCCTTCACTTCCAATCGCATCAATCACTGCTGACTCTGCTGCCAAACCGGATGCAAACGCATATCCTGCAGCCCCATTTTCAAGCGATGCAATACATTCTTCCAAAGCAGCACGCGTAGGATTGCCACTGCGCGAATAATCATATCCTTTATGTTTTCCCGGGCTTTCTTGCACAAAGGTGGAAGTAGCGTAAATCGGCGTTATTACAGCACCGGTAGCACTATCTGGTTTCTGTCCTTCATGAATCGCTCTTGTTGAAAATTCATATTTACTCATTTCTGCCACTCCCTATTTTAATTTTTTACGTAAATAATTCATATAGTCTGCTTTTGTTATAAGGCCGTAAAATTTATCATCTTTAAGAACGAGAACCAGTAAGTCTTTTTTTAACAAAGCAACGACCTTATTCAAATCATCTTCAATCGATACAGTAATAACATCCCGTGACATATATTCATTTACAAGTTTGTTGAAATTTTGTTCGTCACCATGCTGTACGGCCGTGAGCAAATCCCATTCGTCAATAATTCCAAGGATCGCATCCTCTTGGACAACAGGCAACTGTGAAATTTCAAACATTTGCATTTTAGAATAAGCTGACAATAACGTATCGTCGGGTTTCACGGTAATAACAGCTCGATCCGAATACTGACGTGTAACCAAATCCGCTAAATTATTTTTCTTTTCCTGTTTAATCAAACCTTGATCTATCATCCAATAATCGTTAAACATCTTGCTCAAGTACTTATTTCCACTATCACAAACAAAAGTAACAATATTTTTCGGCGTTGTTTGTTCCTGCGCATATTTTACAGCTGCGCTGATAAGCGTACCGCTCGAAGAACCAGCCAAAATCCCCTCTTTTTTCAATAAAGTCCGCGCCGCGGCGAAACTTTCCTCATCCGTGATGGAATATGCTTTTTTTATTAATGTCAAATCAAATTGACTAGGAATAAAATCTTCACCGATTCCTTCAACAAACCAGCTTCCAGCTGTTCCTATCGTATTATTTTTTACATAATCTGCTAAAACAGAACCAGCAGGATCGCCTAGAACTATTTCTAAATCTGGCTTAACACGCTTAAAATAATTTGTTAACCCTTTTAAAGTTCCAGCGGATCCAACCCCGACAACCAATGCGTCAAGCTGGTGATCTGTCTGCTCCCAAATTTCTGGTGCCGTAGTTCGCTCATGTGCAGCTGGATTTGCCGAATTATTAAATTGATTTATAAAAAACGCATGCGGCGTTTCTTCAGCAATTCTTTGGGCATAATCTTGATAATATTCAGGATGACCTTTTTCCACATCAGATCGAGTAAGAATAATTTCAACCCCCATCGCTTTGAGATGGTTTATTTTTTCTACACTCATTTTATCAGGAATTACAAGAATCAATTTGTAACCTTTGGTAATTGCCGCTAAAGCTAAACCAATTCCCGTGTTACCAGCTGTGGCCTCCACTAAAGTATCTCCCGCTTTAATTTTCCCGTCTTTTTCGGCCTGTTCTACCATAGATAAACCAACCCGGTCTTTAATGGATCCTCCTGGATTTTGACATTCCAATTTTAAAAACAAACGACTTTTACCTGTATCAAAACAGGTAACTTCTACCAAAGGTGTATTGCCAATTAAATCTATGGTATGTTTTGCCTGAAATAGAGAATTTATTTGTGTCATAACGTTTTTCCCCCTTTCAACATCATCAGTAAACAGTTGGTCTCAATTTAAGTTAACATCACGCAATGTCTTCAACTATGTAAAAATAGAACAAAAAAAGCCTATTAACTGTATCACACACTTTCATGCGACACAGCTAATAGGCTTTAGCATTCTAATCACCTAGTCTACAGGCTCTATTTTTGCCATAATGCCTACAAAAATATTACTTGTAATATTTTAATAACATTCTTTTCGTATATGTTTACCTAATGAATAGTATAGATATTATAATATCATAGATTTATAATTTGTCAATGCGATTTCACGCTGGAATAATCATTGTGTGATCGATATATGATAATGTCTTACTATACCGTTTTTGATTATGTCCCAAGTTCCATAATACACAGAGATTTCTTCTTTTTTGCTATCCCAATATTTATTATAGAAAAAATGGCAGAAATTTTTTTCTAATAACATTCTCTTATTTTCAGTTTTTCTGATCAACTGTATTACAACGATCTTTTTTGCCGTGCTGTAAGTCTTAAACACTATTATCATTCGTTAATGTAAGTGCTGACTGAATAAATACTTTCATACCATACAGCAAAGACTCTTCGTCAATATCAAACTGGGAATTGTGATTAGAATATATCAATCCTTTTTCACTATTCGATGCTCCAATAAAAACAAAGCAGCCTGGAGCTTTTTGTAAGTACGCAGAAAAATCTTCACTTGCCATGCGTTTGGGAAATACTACAACATTTTCGGCGTTAACCACGTTTCTACCAATTTTCCTCAGCGTGCCAACCAGCCCAGGATCATTGATAACTGCGGAATAACCTTGATGATAGTCAAATTCGAAAGAAGCACCATGTGCCTGTGTTATACCTTTGACAATTCGTTCTATAAGCAATGGTATATTTTCACGAACTGTTACGCCAAAACTACGAACAGTTCCTCCTAACCGAACTGTCTGTGGAATGATACTATAAGAGGTTCCTCCCTGAAAAATCGTGACAGATATAACAGCTGCTTCAAGTGCACTGGTATTGCGTGAAATAATTTGCTGCAGATTAACTACAACCTCAGATGCGATAATTACAGGATCAACAGTCGTTTCAGGGCGTGAGCCATGCCCACCACGACCCTTAATCAAAAGATCGAATGTATCTGTATTCGCTAAAACAGTCCCTTCTGTCAAGCCAATTTTTCCTACCGGCAGATCATTGGTAAGATGCAGCCCAATAATTGCATTGATTCCATCAAGTGCACCAGATGCAACTATTTCACGAGCGCCTCCAGGCTGTTGTTCCTCCGCGTGTTGAAAAATAAATCGAATTTCACCGTGTATCTGTTCCTGTAACTGTATAAGAACTTTTGCGGCTCCCAAAAGCATCGCTGCATGTCCATCGTGACCGCAAGCATGCATGATTCCTTCTTTTTGTGACCTGTATTCCACTTGATTTTCTTCCGTGATTGGTAAAGCGTCAATATCAGCACGCAATGCAATTATTTTTCCTGGCAACCGCCCTTTTAAGCTAGCTACAACACTGGTCTTTGTCGGTTTTGACACAGACACATAACCAAAAGACTGTAACCGATCAAAAATAAATTTTGCTGTCTTCTCTTCTTGAAAAGATAACTCAGGAAAGCGATGAAAATGTCTCCGCCATTTTCGAACTTCTTGCTCTATACCATTTATAAGATAATCAATATTTTCCATTGCACTGCCCTCTTTCTAAAAAGTCATAACTTTTGCCATTTTAAAAACACATTTTTCTCCAAAAAATTAACAAAAGCCACAAAAAACTGTGAAAGAATCGTCACTACGATAATGACAACAAACATGCGCGGGGTATTATACAATGCTGTAGATTCTTGCAAAAGATATCCAAGGCCTGCCTTTGACGCCGTTATTTCTGCAAAAATAACACCTGTCAGCCCCGTCGTCGCAGTAATCCGCAAACCCGTTATAATAGATGGCATCGCTGCCGGAATAAGCAATTTAAATACCGTCTGACTTTTTGTAGCACCAAAAACTTTCGCTACCTTAAGAAAATTAATATTGGTCTGCTTTGCACCATTACGTGTATTAAAAAAAATCACAAAAAAGGTGAACAAAAAAACTAACACCATTTTGCTCAACAGTCCTATACCAAACCAAATGATCAACAAAGGTATCACAGCTACCTTTGGCACAGCCATTACCGCAGAAAAGAAAGGTGTAAAAAACTGATCAATCCACGGAAAAGCAACAAAAACTACTCCCAATAAAACACCAGCAGCAACCGCGACGGCATATCCGGCAAAAAATTCTTCAACAGTAATAATCATATGCGGCCAAAGAACATTTTGCGCAATCATATTATAAAACTCTATTGCCACGTCGCTTGGCGCAGCAAGAAACATTTTATTGATTTTTCCAGCTTTCACTGCATATTCTGCAAGACCCAATACTGACAAAAGAAATATTAGCTGTCCACTATATAATCCGATGATTTTCGCACGCTTATTTTTCATGAGAAACCTCCTCGCACTATTTTATTAAGAGTCAAATATAAGCTCTTATATCTTCACGATCTGAACTGATTTCATTCAATCTCTGCTGAATCTTTTCAATTAATGCCAATTGCGCTGCATCAGTCCGTCTGCGCGGACGATCTTCTTCAATTTCATAAATATTGCTGATACGACCCGGACGTGGTGAAAGCAATACCACCCGTGTCCCCAAATAAACCGCTTCAGCAACATCATGTGTAATAAAAATCATCGTTTTATTCTCTCGCCGCCACAAATCGACAATTTCATCCTGAAGCGTCTGGCGCGTTAGATAATCCAACGCGCCAAGCGGTTCATCCATCAACAAAACTTCCGGATCATTCACCATCGTCCGGGCTAATCCAACCCTTTGGCGCATTCCTCCAGAAAGCTGTTGCGGATAACGATCTTCAAATCCAGTCAAGTTCATCATTTTTATATATTTATCGACTAAAATTTTTTTATCCGCTTTGCTGCGTCTATTGATTTCTAGACCAAATTCAATATTCCGTCGAACCGTACGCCACGGAAATAGCGAGGAATCCTGAAAAACAACACCAATATTTTTACTTGGTCCGGTTACTTCCTTTCCATCAAGAAAAATGTGACCACTTGTTTGTTTTAAAAGTCCGGAAATAATTTCAAGCAAAGTACTTTTACCACAACCACTGGCTCCCAAAACAGAGATGAATTCACCTTCTTCAATATTGAGATGAATATCTTTCAAAGCCTGCGTATTTGTTCCCGTTCCATCCGTGTAGATCATATTAATATGCTGCAGAGATATCTTTGCCATAATCACCAAATCCTTTAACGTTTCTTTGCATAGCAAAATTACTTATTATACGTGTAGCTTTCCGGCAAAAAGCTGGAATCGATTTTCTGACTGATATCAACATAGTTTTGCTGAAATTTCCATTTCATTTGCAATTCCTGTGTAGCTTTTATATTATCGAGATTGATTTTCAAATCATTGTCCCATACTTCGAATTCACTATGCACAGCTTTGCGCATAGTTTCTTCCGGTACGTTATACTTTTTTGCTGCAAAAGCAATAAATTCATCTACATGATTTTTTGCATATACATAACTATTATAATAGCCTTGTAAAAATCTTCTTACAGCCTCAGGATTTTTTTCTTTAAATGTATTACTGGTTAAAATCAACCCTGTATGAAACTTCGGAACGACTTTCCATCCCGTTGTCAAAGTATGCCCTATACCGGCCTCTTCTGCTTTTGTCGCATATGGCTGGGTTACAATAATAGCACTGGACTGATTATTTTCTAGATTAGCATACGCAACCTGTGTTTCCGTTGCAATAAGTTCTACATCTTTATCCGGATCTAGACCATTTTGCTGAAGCCATTCCCTAATGGTAAGTTCCTGTCCACTGCGTGCCGTCCCGCTGCTAATTTTTTTTCCCTTCAAATCTGCCACATTATGAATATCATTTCCCACAACAATATGCCATGCTCCCTTGGTTCTCCACATACTCGATACCGGGGTAACCGGCGCACCGTTACTCAAGGCAACGATCGACTGCGATGTATTATAGTCAGCCATATCAATGGAATCAGAAATCAATGCTGCAACCTTATCCGTGATATTCGTCATTTCCAGTTCAACGCCAGCGTCTTTAAAAATTCCCTTTTCAACCCCAAACAAAACACCGGTACTTGCCATCGTATTATACGGTGAAAAACGAATTTTTATCAATTGTCCATCAGAACCTGTATTTGCTGTGTTTTCTTCCGATGCCGCCTGCTGCGTTCCTGAACAACCACTTAAAGAAATCGCCAATGCTGTAATTCCAAGTAACGTAATGATGAGTTTTTTAAAGTTCCTCATTGAAAATTTCTCCTTTTTCATTTTATCCGATGCCTCCACTTTAGCCACACCAAACAACAACTTGTCTGCCTGTGGCTAAGATGGCTCTGCAAAAACATACAGTTTAATTCGCCGAAAAGCTTTCCCCGACCGAAATCCACCACCGAGTGTATTTCCCCCAGCAATTGCACAAGACATATGAATGTGCGCAAACAAAGGCGATGTCTTCTGATCATCAAGAAACAATTCATCCAACGGTGCTAACTGCCGCAAATAAATATCCCCTGAAAAACTTGTTATTTCGGCCGGACCTTTGCAATTTGTCAAAACAAGCTGTGGTGGAATATCAAAACTTGCAGGAGCTGCCAGCAAAACATCTTTAATCGAGCCAACCGCACCACTTATATAAACATGTTGCAGTCTGGATTCCAACATATATTGATCCAAACACATCCTTATCTCTTCATCACGTTCAATAATCCATTCATATATTACCATGTTGCTATTTTGCTCCCCTTAAAATTAATTTACACGATATTTATCAATCACACCCAGATCCGTCATAATCTGTCTGAGGTCTTCTTTATATTCCACTTCGAGATCAGGATATGGTCTGCGAATCCCCCCTAAAGGCAAGCCCAACAACTCATAAGCTGCTTTAATAACAATCGGATTAGAAAACCAGTATAAAGCTTTTAATAGCGGATAATATTTGAAATAAGTATTACGGCTTTCTTCTACTTTTTCAATACTGTCCCAGGGACGTGAAATCAGCGCCATCTCTTCTGGAATAATATTTCCCCCAATATTCGCTGTCCCATTACCACCAACTGCCAGCGTAGGTAACACAATCGAGTAACCCGGAGCATCACAGCAAAGAATATTCAGTTTGTCCCCCACCTGTCGTTTCACTTCAACGAGATGAGCAACACTCGGCACAGCTTCCTTATCGACAATAAAGTTTGGCATTTCTTTCGCAAGCGTTACCAGCGTGTCCACCTCCAGCTCCACGCCTAAACGGCTTGGATTATTGTAAACGCCAACCGGTACGGATACCGCACGCATGCATGCACGCAAATGCTCCAAAATAGCACTTTGCGGCGGTAAAAGGTAAGGAGGCGCTGTAAATATCAGTCCATCAGCTCCTTCATTTTCCGCAAACTTTGCAAACTGTACCGCATCCTTTGTCAATGTATACGAAGCGTTAAAAAAAACAGGAATACGCCCTTTGGTAAGTTTAATTACCTTCTTAACAATCGTTTCTCTCTCTTCCGGTGTCAGAAGCGTTACTTCACCAGCCGACCCCATAACAAAAAGTTCGGATGTGCCATATTCAATCTGACGATCAATAATTTCCTTAAACACCCCAAAATCGATTTTCCCATTTTTGTCGTACGGTGTCGGCAATGCTACCCAAGAACCTGTTGGTTTAAACATACTATCCATCTCCTTAAATAAATAAAAAAACTGAAAGCTAAAAGAGTGGTAGTCGTACCCACATCTTTCAGCCTTCAGTTTTTCTGATCAGCTTACATTTTATGTTATAAGAATACTTGAAAATCTACCTCATGTCCAATGCAAATTATCAATATCCTTATGCATTAGCCTCATTAGCAGAAGCTAATGTAGCATAAATTTTTCATTTCGTCTATAATAAAGATACAATAAAATTTATATTTTAGGAGCTTGCTATGGATTGGAATCAACTCGAATATTTCAAGACAGTCGCCCAAATGCAACATGTTACGTTAGCAGCCGAGAAACTCATGATTTCTCAATCAGCACTCAGCCGCTCTATTGCAAATCTAGAAAAGGAGCTAGGTTTTCCGCTGTTTAATCGTTCTGGAAAAAATATTATGCTAAATACAAACGGACAAATTTTTCTAAACTATGCAGAACGATCCTTGAAAGAAATTACTGTAGGCAGAAAAATCATCATGGATTCGCTGAACCCTGGTATTGGAAATATTGCCTTCGCCTTTTTACGTTCTTTAGGCACGCACGTAGTTCCTAAACTTTTGGTACACTTCCGCACATCTTTTCCTGAAATACAATTTAAACTTTACGAAAACAGCACCTTATTTCTTTTGGAGCAACTACTAACAGAAGAAATTGATTTGTGCCTGTGTACTTCTAATATGATGAAAGATCATTTAGAATGGAAATTTCTTTTTTCAGAAGAACTTTTCGTTGCCGTCCCCTCCATGCATCATCTTGCTTCAAAAAGTAGTATTGAACTGGCTGAAATTGCAACCGAGCCCTTGATCACACTTAAAAGCAGTTATGGTCTGCGCCTATTAGTTGACCGTTTTTTCAATGAAATTGGTGTTCGTCCACTGATTGCCTTTGAAGGAGAAGAGATCCTGACAATTGCCGGTCTAGTTGAGGCAGAACTTGGCGTATCATTAATACCAAAAATGATCGGATTAGAACAATTCAATATCGTTCTGCTTCCCGTGACCAAGTCTAAATGTGTACGAAATATCGGTTTATGTTGGAATAAAAAACATTACCTATCTCCCTCGGCAACAAAATTTAAAGATTTTGTCATTCGCTCAACTTTTTCAGTATGAAAATCCAAGCAAAGCTTGAATAAATAACGATACAGGATCAAATCCGGAGCGTCCTGAATCTGAAGATATATATCCTTGTGGCTTGGCAACACTTGTATGTGTCACGTTTTTCTCGGTAAAGAAAATCAATCTTTATTCTAACTGCGTTCTCCAATTTTTCAAACTTAACCGTTTTGTCCATTATGCAAAACAGCGGCATCAATGATTATTTTATTAATGCCAACACTATTTATGTTTTTTGGTATTATTATAAAAATGTATAACAAAAAAAGTGGTAAACACTATAAACAACACATTCACGCTGAATATCAAGACCAAAACATTGTCATTTCGCTTGAGTGTGGCATCTTCGAAGATGAAATGATTGCCAAAAAACTTCGTTTGATAATGATATGAATTGAATTTCAACGCGAAGATTTAGAAGCAAATTGGAAACTTTTATCTGATGAAGAAAGTTATTCAAGCATCCGGCATTGTGCCTTTGCATTTGAATATTGCCCATGTTCTTGCGGGAATTTCATTTATGCGGAAGCCATCAGGCACAGGCATTTTCCCATTGTAATCTGACGCTATCGAATATGGAAATTCCGCTGAGCATCCGTTTCCATAGCATATACCTAAAATCTGACCGTCCAATTCCGATTCTCCGCAGTAACTGCACGACGTTTCGATCGTTCCATCGGTTTTCGAATGTGTCCAGAAATTCGGTATCTCCTTCAGGTTCGAGTCATCCTTTGTCGAAAATGACTTGACTTTTTCAATGACCTTAAACCTTTTCTTTTCTTCGATTCTATAATCCATAACATAACCGCCCTCCAAAACAAGTTTAACGGAAAGCTTTGAAAACAATTTGAGATTTGCGCCGACGTTTTTCGCCTGTGACGGCGTGGTGATGCCGTGAAATTTTAGAACGCCCGTCTGAAACCTTCAGGGCTGTCATAGCCGTATTTAATGCAACATCGATGACCTTGACATCGGATGATGATGCAAGCTCCATTCCCGCGGGCGCGAATGTATTCACCAAGCGTATAGCCGCAGAGAATTCCGAACACACGTTGAAAATGAAAGTTTGAGGAGTACGCCCGCTTTTGCGATCTCGTCACAATCTAATTCTTCCTTTATGTTTTCTTCAATATAGTCAATTGCATGTTGTATTCCAACGATCCAGTTCAAACAGTTTCACTTTCTTCCTTTAATATCATTATAGAAGGTTCAATATATGTTATCCTGACTTTTTGTGCGGAGAGCTGTCTGGGTGTGATATCAAAAAAGCATTTGCATTTTACTGTCTTTGTTTTTTTCATAAGCAGCAAAAATACCTTTTAAGCGTGCGATAATAAAGGAAACATTAACTGATTGTGGGCGAAGAGATTTTCTTTGCTCTTTAAAATAAATAACGTAGTATTTGTTTCATTCACTTGTGAGATTTTATAGTTATAAATTTGCTTTGGCGTAAAACCAAACACTACATATTTAGTACTATCTAGCGCCATAATAGATAGAATTTCACCCATATCTTTTTTAGCATCGCAGAATATATCAAAACATAATAATTTATCATCTTTATATGCCGCAATTACGATTGCATCACACTTTTCAATATAGTAAATATTATTATTCATAAACTGTAAGCAATAAAACATGAGCAACCCTATATTGTCTACCATCGGTAAGGCTGAGAACGGATTTGATTGCGAATATTTACGTAGTAGCAGTTCTCTGTCTTGTGATAAAGCCATATCAAGTTTTTTCACAACACCTTAAGTTTTATAAATCGGCATTTCATTCTGGTATTCAACTGCTTCAACAAAGCCAAACTTAGGATAAAAGTCAAGAACACTATCATTTGCGAAAAGATAAACTGCATCGCATTTATCTTTCCATTCTTCCAATATTTTATTGATTAAAAAACATGACAACCCTTTATTCCTATATGCAATGTCTGTCATAACAGTTCCAAGCTGAATATAAGATTTTCTCTGATTCTGCCACATTGTATCTATTATATTTACAGAAACATTTGCAACTACATGCTTATTATCTAAAAAGACATGCGGAATATAGCTTTTTTCCCAAGTTTTGAAACTTAAGCCAAATATTTTTTTTGCCAATACATTAAAACTGTTTCGTATCTGTTCATTATCAATTATATTAGAATTATAAGTATATTCTTTTCCATTGATATTATACTTCATATGATTATCCTCCAATAAAAGCGTCTTCGGCAATTGAAAAATTCACAAAACGAATCGCAAAAAAATCATCATATTTTGTAAGTGCCATGTTGAACAAAGTCAAGATTTACCGCCGATAATCCAGCGGTAAAAAAGGCTTTTCTAAACGTAATGATACTTTATATTTTATTTAAATACAACTGTAATTATCGTTGCTTCAGTTGTATCATGCACACTCCCATTAACATCATTACTACAACAGATTCTAATACCCTTTTCAATAGGATGGATTTTTCTATGTATTATTCTGCCATATCATAATATTTTTTAAATTTTATTACTTACATAATAATTTACCGGACATTACCCCAATAAATCAATGTCTGGTATTCAAAAGATACAAAACCATTATTATTAAACTTATCAAAGATATTTTTCAACTCTTTAAGCATTGGTTCATAATTGTTATCACTTGGTGATGGTGCATACGATGATGATAATAGCCGCCCCGTCAATTGCTCAAAATTAAAATACTGGTTATTGGGCAACATATCCGTATCATACTTATCTTGAAAAAACTCCTTTAGTTCAGCATCTCCAATATTCTCAAGACTTATCTCTTTATATTCTTTGGCGTAATTAAGTAGCAACTGTTCATAATCAATCAAAAATGGATTTCCTTTCTTTATACGCTTGTTCCAAACTAATAAATGCCAATGGGGACGTCAGACTGTGCGAAAACGCTTAAATTTTGAATCTCAATAATCCCTAAAATACCGTTTGACATAAAAATTACGGCTGTAACAAATAGTATTTCTTAAACCTATTTGATTGCCGCTATTAGTTTCTTTGCTCCTATAATATTGAGCACACGTTTTAGGTTATACATTAAACAATGCATAACCGCTTCGCCTTTCACTTTTTCAATACCACGCAGCAAAAAATGCGTATAGCCTAAAGTGCGCTTTATTGTACCAAATGGATGTTCGACTATCATTTGCCGTTGCTTATAAAGTTTTAAATTGCTAGCTAGTCGTTCATCCGTACGTGCCATTACTTTATGATGTTCTCCCTGTACTATTTGCCGACCACGTTTATTTTTTGTACACTCATCTTTATGTATGCAGGTTTTACATGCTTTACTTCGATAAAGTTTTCCTATTGCATCCTTTTTGCTTACATTGCAAAGAATTTGGCTTTGGGGACAAATGTAA
>NZ_KB905866.1 GCF_000381065.1 Propionispira raffinosivorans DSM 20765
ATATAACATCCAGTATGGTATCGATGCCGAGTATGTGGTGTGGGTGACGGTTGGCCCACAGCCGACAGATACGACGACACTTCTTCCGTTTCTTCAAGATTTTGAGGCACATTTCCCTCAAAAATATCTCAATATTATCGCAGATGCTGGCTATGAGAGTGAGGAAAATTATCTGTATCTTGAGCAGCGTGGACAAATAGCATATATCAAGCCGAACAACTATGAAATGAGCAAACAGCGAAAATATCAGAAAGACATTGGTCGTAGAGAAAACATGGAATACAATGCGGATAAAGATTTTTATGTCTGTGCCAATGGTAAGAAAATCAGCGTAAGCGGCGAACGAAAACAGAAAACCAAAACAGGCTATGAAACATGGAAGACGCAATATTCGTGTGAAAATTGTAGCAACTGCACATTAAAAGCACAGTGCATTCATGGGAATCGTAGCAAGACGCCCTTAGAAACACGAACCAAACATTTTGAAATCTCAAAGATTTTCCAGCAGAAACGGGCAGAAGATTTAGAACGCATTACGTCAAAGAAAGGGATTGAACTACGGGTGAATCGGAGCATTCAGTCGGAAGGAACCTTTGCAAATGTAAAGGCCGACCTACAGTTTAGACGTTTTCTTGGACGGGGAAAAGTAAATGCATTAGTAGAAAGTATGTTGATGGCAATGGCACATAATATAGGAAAAATGCATCATAAAATACAGTCCAGCCGATCAGGACAATATCTATTCCCAGTAAATAACGCAGCCTAAAAGAAAAGACGTACGAAAAACCCATTAATAGGTGGGCCGTTTTCGTGCGCCTTTTTTTATCCTTCAATATAAAAAATGACATCAAATTGTTTTGTTCCGAAAAAAGAAGTCGCCGCAGAAATGAAAAATCACTTCATGCGACAGCCCCTTTTTACTGTAAAACGAATTAAAATTTATACTATGTCAAAACAAAACCCTGCTGTCATATTTTATAATTGCTTTTTAAACCTCTTGAAGAATGCAAAAAAACAACCCGCAGTTATCAGCATACAACCACTCCAGACAAGAATAATCAGCGGTTTGAAACTAAGTGTCAAATTTCGGTTCAGATCGGCAAGATAATAGTCACCAATAAATTTATGCAGAATAGCTGGTTTCTTTAAAACAATTTGACCCTCTGTGTTGAGCTTTGTTACTAAAGTCATTGGAATTCCATCAAACGTAAAGTTATAGTCAGCCGCCATACCATCTTCACTCATGCTGCCACCATTATAGGTAAGCTGCATGTTATAGACAGTCAATGATGGATTTTCTTTCGCAAATACAAGCCCATCCATTGTAATACTTGCAACGGATGAAAAAATTATACCTGCACAAAGCAAGGCTATACCAATATGAGCTAGACAAGCAGGCAAAGAAATGGATTTATACTGAACAATATGCATACCGATTGCCAATGCAGAAAAGCTTACAACAGCAATATACAGAGGGTTGTAAATCTGGTAGAAAATACACAGAATACAGCCTGTCAGAAATGAAAGGATTAGAAAAAAGCTCTTGCTTCTTCCCAGTTTCTGCCTGCCATTCCACATAATAAACGGACAAAAACTAAGTGCCGCCAAAACAATGAGAACTGGCAGCACGATTGCGTGATTATAAAATGAAGTATCAATGTTCTGAGGACTACCAATGATTGTAGAAACAAGCGGTGTCGATGTGCCAATGAATATCAGCACAGCCAATGCATAAAATAACATACTGCCAGTCATAAGAGTAAACGCACGACTGAATAACGTATTAGGAAATGATACCGATTCAATGGATCGATACCTAAACAAAAAGATCACGAAAGCAACACCAATAACGGCCAGTATACAAATAGCCAGCAAAGAAGCAGAATCGTCACCGCTGAAAGCATGCACTGAAAAATCATTCAGCACACCACTGCGCGTTAAAAACGTACCATACAAAATCAATGAAAATGTAAGAATCGCCGTAAAGTGAGTAAGTCGGCGAACCCCCGCATGAATTCTAGACAAATATAAGAGATGCACGAGAGCGCCGCCAGTCAGCCAAGGTATAAGTGATGCATTTTCAACTGGATCCCAGCCCCAATATCCACCCCAGCCGAGTGTTTTATACGCCCAATAACCACCAATAAAAATACCTGCACCAAGAAAAAGCCAAGCAAAAAGTGCCCAAGGTAACGACCGTGAAATCCATTTTGTTGACGGCTTAGCACTGAATAAATTCCCAAGTGCATAAACAAACGGAACAACGAATACAGAATACCCTATGAAAATAATAGGAGGATGAATCACCATCAAAAAATCCTGTAACAGCGGATTCATTCCAACACCATCTAAGTGCATGCCGCCAATCATAAATGGATTCTTAATAAGCAGAAAAATCACAAGTAATACCTGGATCATCGCATAAAATGTAAAAGTCGGACGATTCATTTTACCGCTTTTCAAAAAATAAAAACCCAGCACACTATGGATCAACATCCATAGTAAGAAAGAGCCTTCTTGACCTGCCCAAAAAACAGCTACTTTATACCAAAAAGTAAGATTGATCGATGAATAATTATATATATATATATATTGAAATTTATCAGATAAAATAGCTTGCATATAAAACATTGATGCTGCAACAATGAACAAGACTGATAAATAATAAATTTTATCAAGCCATGGTGATTTTTTATTAACTGAATTTCCCAAAGAAGAAAATAGATACCCTATAAATGCGATGATACTGAGCAAGCAGCTCACATAAAAACTAACTACACCAATCACTGCAAAGTTCCCTCCTTTTGATACTTCGAAGGACATTTGATCAAAATCTTATCCGCATGAAACTGCTGATTCTCATATTTTCCTATCACGACAACATCCGTTGCACGTTCGAAATCTCTCGGTTTTTCACCAGCATATGAAACAGCCAGCAGTTCGCCTGCTTCATCCATTAAATTAAAATGCAGCATACGCTGCGCATCATACGTAATACTAGCCTCATCTTTTACAAGATGACCTTTTACTTGTACCGTCGAATGACTGACTTTAACCTTACTAATTGTAATGTATGGATTAAGTGATGCACTGAATTCATGCATTGAATAACCACCAACTAAAACAATCAGTACTAAAATAAAAACGTGTCGTTTATTCATCAATCATATCCTTCCTTCTATATAAAACTCTAAAAAATATACAAGTAATATTACATAAACAAATAAGCAATACAAGAATCATGACGGAATCCATTTGAATACTGCCATTTTTATTAAGCAGCGGTTCTGGATGCAAAGAAAAATAATAACGTGGAATAACAAATACTAAAAATGGCACTGCCGCACAAGAAAATAGTGAATAAATTGCTGAGAGTTTTGCCTTGACTGCCCTGTCAACGATAGAGCTGCGCAATGCAAAGTATGCCCCATATATAAAAAGCAAAATAAAAATTGTAATCTGCCGCGGATCCCAATTCCAATAAGCCCCCCAGGTAAGTTTCGCAAAAACAGCACCGCTTATCGTAGCACACAAACAAAAAACAAATCCCATTGCAGCAGAACGACTACTAATAGAATCGTACGATAATCGAGATGTCTGCAAATAGCGAAAAGCCCACCAAGCAGAAAGAAAAAAAGCCAGTACAGATACCCAAGCGACTGGAATATGAAAAAAAGCAATACGAACAAGCCCACCAAGGCCTTCGGCTGGTGGAACAAAATAAAATACGCCCCAGATAGTCGCAGCAGTAAACACGATGAGTGAAAGATTAATCATTATCAAAATCCTTTCTAATCATACCAAATATAATCAAACAAAATAGATGCTATTCCAATCATTACAAGATCATAAACAAAAATAAAGGCCAATGGTTGCTGCAACATAAAAGTATCCGGTATAAATACAGCTTCTGTAAGTTGAATACAAAAGAGAAAAATAGGCAAAATCAATGGAAAGCTCAAAACAGTAAATAAAACACTCTGCATTTGCGTATAAATGATCATCGATGCAATCAATGTAGTGATCATAGCTATCCCCGCATTTCCGATGAAAAAGATAAGCAGCAATAAAAGCGGATGATATATATCTACATTAAGTACAATGACAAAAAGCGGCAGTAAAAATAAAGTAAGGATGTTAAGCAATAAAAAATTATAGATAAATTTTCCGAACAAAATCGGTTGTGCATCACTATAAGCACGCAGCGTTTGAATTGTACCCGAAACTTGTTCCTGCAAAAAGACGCGGGATAATCCGGTCATTGCTGAAAAAAACAAAATAATCCAAAGCAGTACTGCTAAAAGCTGTGGCGTCAGCTGCAAATTGCCGATTGACATGCTGATTGCTGTCAATGTTGTTAACGAAAACATAAACAATGCACTCATCGCATAATACGAACGACATTCTGTCTTTATTTCTTTTTGCACAACAAGCATTGTTTTATGAAAGCCGGATAACATCGTCTGCATAACCTACCTCCACTGAGTCATTCGTTGCCAATAAAATAGTACGATTTTGCGACCGAGCATTAAAAAGTATTTTCTTTACCAACGCTCGACCAGCCTCATCAAGATTAGAGGATGGTTCATCAAGAAACCATACCTCTTTTTTTGATGCAACCAGCAAAGCAATTTTCAAACGCTGCTTCATCCCCGTAGAAAAATTTTTTATTGCGCCTAAGGTCCCTGCAAGTTGTACATACGCCAAAAGCTCAACCAACTCACTATCTGAAAGTTCAATGCCACTCATCGCAGCAAAAAAATATAAATTTTCTTTTGCTGTCATCATATCGTAAAACTGCATATCCGGTGTCAAAAATCCAGCATGATGCCGAAAGTCCTCCATTGCCAGCTTTCTTTTGGCATCCATATATGCAACAACTCCAGCAGAAGGTTTTATAATACCAGAAAGAATTTTTAGCAATGTCGACTTGCCCGAACCATTTTTACCAACAATACAGGTACAAACTCCAGCAGAAATCTTACCCGTTAACCCTTGATATAAAGACAGTGATGGAAATGTTTTATGTATATTAGTAAACGCAATATCAATATTCATAAGCCAGTACTCCTGGCATAATGTAAAACAATCACTGTTCCCAACTACTATCAGGCTTCAACTCTTCCAGACCATGGCACGTAGTACATGCTTTGAGAGACTGTTTATGATGAACACTATGGCACGTATAACATTGCGGTGGTTCCGTATTTCCAACAGCATGTTCTGACTCATGCGGATTTTCCTTGCCATATTTGGCTGTTTTCGCTTTTACCGCATTAAAATCATGACATTTTAAACATTGCTCATTGCTATATTCATATTGCGGTAACGGATCCGTATAATTACCAGTCACAAATTTAAATCCTTCATCCATTTGTTGTGACATACTAGGTTCATGGCAATCATGGCAGGTAACATTGGCATCGGCATGTTTTTTCGCCAATAAATTGCCTTGTGTATACGTATCGCAATATGACTGCATATTGTGGCAGCTTCCACAAAATTTTGGATTTGCACTGACTTTTTCCATAGCAGCATAACCGACCGTACAAAGCACGATAACTATAAAACATACAAGAACTAAACATTTAGGCTGCTTAAAATCTTTTTTTGTCATACTCAACCCTCCCATAAACAATCATCAAAGTTTTGCTGCTGAAGCACCAGCCAGTCGACCAAAGCCCAATGCCATTGCATGGCTTACACCAGCAGTAACAACCGGATAATCCCCAACAAATCGACCACCTTGAACATTACCAGCTGCATATAAACCCGGAATACTATCATAATTTTTATCAAGAACATTACAATTTTCTGGATTTATAGTAAAACCACCACCGGCAAACAACATGATGCCTGCTGGCATTTTGCCGGCATAAAACGGAGGCGTCGCAATTGGAAACATTCGTTTAGCTAATTTACCAAATTCTTCATCATTTCCTTTATTCGCCGACTCATTATAACGAGCAATTGTCTTTTTAAGATTTTCTTGATATTCTTTATTTTCAGGAAAAATCTTACTAACTAATTCATCCATGGACTGTGCAATAATAAGATCCTGTGTTTTAAGAAAATCTTCGCGTGACGTATATGCTGTTCTACCAAGTGACCATGCACAAATTTTAGGTAATTTGGGGTTCTGATCTACAGGCAGACAATGGTTTACACTCCCATGACCTACCCCCATAAATTCCAGTTGCTCTGGCCATTTATCATCAAAAATTTGCCAAGCAAAATTTCCCGGCTGCCGATAAAGAGAACATGAAAGCTGCTGTCCACCAATATCTTCATTTACAAAACGTTTTCCACAATCATTCGCGAGCATATATGCATCCGTTCCCATTGGTCCACCCAGTGTATGGACAACTGGTGCATGCGGACCATCTTCAATTTTTCCGCCAATCCAAGCGCCCATGATGTGACCATCCCCTGTATTTGTCGGCTTTCCCTTCGCATCTTTATTGGGAAATACATTAACATAATCCACGGCCCACGGCATAAGTGCTTTAACCATTGATTTATTATTAGAATAATCACCAGTCGCAAGAATAACAGCTTTTTTAGCATTGATCTTGATATAGTTACCTTTAATATCCTCACAGATAACGCCTTCCACCCTGCTTTGATCATCAGGACGAAGCAATTGGCAAACTTTAGTTTCAAACAAAAATTCGCAGCCTTGTTCTTGATCCTTTTTAAATACTCGTTCCAAAATTGATTTTTGATCCGGTAAGAACGACATAACAGTTGGATATGTCGGACTATTTTCTTCAGAACGATTATACGACGCCGGAACGGGATAATGCATTAATAATAAATTGATTTTCCCTTCGGCAAGCTGTGTCGCTGTTTCAGGTAGAACTGCTAAGTCCGGTGCAAGTTCAAGCAGCCAGTCAAAATCTTCACCACTATGATCAGCCCAATAGTTCCAAATACGCTGATCAGCACGATATCCCATTTGTTTCATATTTTCCAAAATAGCTGTGTTTTTCTCAAAGGTAATGCCCAGCGAACGCTGTATTTTGTTATTGAGTGTACCATATTGACCACTGCGGCATTGCCAAGTACCAGCTTTTTCAATAACAAGAACTTCAGCACCATTTTCAGATGCAGCACGTGCAGCATTCAAACCTGCAACTCCTGCACCAACAACAATAATATCTGTGTTGAGAATCTTCTTAATTTTTGAATCAGGAATTTCCGGTGATTTGCCAAGCCAGTCATTGAAAATTTCAGGATTTTCCGCGGTAGGTTTTTTTAAGTAATCTTTTGGATTTTCATTGCAGCCGGTCAATAACAGACCACTGGATAAAACCCCGCCCGCAAGCATTACACTGTCTTTTAAGAAAGTCCTTCTTGAAACGGCATGTTTTGAAGTTTTTTTTTCTAACACATTCTGTTTTTCACCCATAAGCCTCATTCCTTTACTTTTAAATAGCGAATGAATCATCTGTTATAGTTTATGCCGAAATAAACAGTAAAACAAATAAACTATTTCATAGTAAATACGCAAATGATTATTGTACAAACCATAAGTTATAATGATATAATTAAAATTTATATGCATTGAAGTTGTAAAATTCAGCCAGACCTTCAAATCAAAGACCCTGCAACATTTATAATTAGGGAGTATGAGAATTTATGAATGGTAAAAACAAACAAGTAATAAAAATTCTTCTGGATGAGGAAGATCCTATTACCGCCTCTTCTTTAGCCGATAAAATAGGAGTTTCTGCCCGAAGTGTAATAAATTATATTTCCGAAATAAATTTTTTTCATCCAGATTTAATAAAATCATCACGAAATGGCTATTGTATTCATAAACAAATTGCCAAAAAGCTCTATCGCGATAAACACCAAACCCTTCCGCAAGCCCCCGAAGAACGTATAAATTGCCTATTACTAAAAATATTAATGGATCAAACATCTAAAGAGAATGGCATTGACCTGCATAATTTCGCTGACGATATATGTGTAAGTATGGAAACAATAAAAAAAGATTTAGTCAATATGAAAAAGAAACTTGCTGTTTTTGAAATAACCATAAATGTTACAAAAGGTTATATTACATTGATCGGTACAGAACAAAATAAGCGTAATTTATTTAGTAATATTATCTATGAAAATTTTGATAAATATAAGTTAAGTGTTTTAACCGTAAAACAAATATTCCCTGATGCCCCAATTGATCCACTCTATCAAGCCATAACGACTCAATGTAGACAACACCATTATTTTATTCACGATTGTTGGATTTTAAATTTAGTCTTAGACCTTTTAATTGCCATTTATCGAATACAACAAGGTTATACACTAAAAGAGAAGAATAACGCTGACCAAAATAATACTATGCCAGCTTCTGAATTTACCAATCAAATTACTACTGCTACAGTCAAATTTTATAATATTAAATATAATCATGCCGAAATAAAATACCTAAACGAAATTATAGTAAGCTACATTATACCGGCTGACTTAAAAAAAATCAGATATGCCCAAATTGATTGCCTTCTCGAACCGGAATGTAAACAAGTATTAAATCAAACTTTTGCCTATATAAAAAAAATGTTTTATTTTATTGATTTAAAAAACGAACGTTTTTTAGTCCGTTTTGCACTAAATGTTAACAATTTGTTGTATCGGCTGCGCCATGGTCATTGGATTCATAACCCGCAAAAAGAAGATATGAAACTAGCCTCCCCTTTTTATTTCAAATGCGCTGTAAACATCGCATATAAGATTACCGAACAAACTGGACTCCAAATAAGTGAAGATGAGACTGCACCGCTAGCCTTACACTTGGGTTTAAATATAAATGAACAAAGAAATGTTGATTTTGATAAAATTCGTTGTGGATTAATGATTACGCACTATTTTGATTATGATGAAGATTTAATCAAAGTAGTTCAACGTCGATTTGCGAATGATATCATTATTTCAGATATTTTCCGTTTGGAAAAACAAATGCAAGAATTTAAAGATATTGATTTATTAATCTCGACCGTACCATTACCTGAGAGTTTTAAATTTGACTGGGTTACTACTGACCCATTTCTATCAGATAAAAACATTGAAAAAATCAGCAGAAAAATTGCCGCAAAAAAACTTCAGCAAAAGCAGAAGATGCTCCACAATGAATTAATAAAAATAGGCAGTGAACTGCTTTTTTATCGAAATAAATCAAAAAAACCAATCCAGCCGGCTATCGCATTTACGCTGATGCATACATTATTAATCGAAAACAACTATCTTGATGGGACTGCCACATCTATGGTCCAAAATTACGGCAATGATGTAATACCAACCTATTTCGGTCATATTGCTGTACCAGATATTTTGTCCACCAATGTAAAAAAAACTGGCATCGTAATTATACTGAATGAACACCCTTCTATTTGGGCGAATAACCAAGTTGACATCGTTATTATGCTGGCACTTAATCAAACGGAATGGGAAAAAACCAGTTATGTATTTGATACACTGATTGGTGCACTGCGAGAAATTGAAAATTTAAATCAGATTTTAAAATGTAAAAACTATGCTCAATTTGTTGATACAATTGTTAATTTAATAGAATAAGTCTATACAGAAAGAGATCGTTTAAAAGGACCATCTAATGTGTCTTTACGATCTCTTTCTTTTCGTGGCAATATATTTTTGTTGATAATACTACAAGCACTGTCTTCTGCTCATCTCGATTTCCCTTCTATGCGGAAATTTTCAGACTATGGCTTAGAGAATCTTTTTGTTACACTTGGTTTGTCAAAAAAGTGACAAAATACAAAAGGAGCGATTTTATGAAAACAATGAAAGCCCTTCTTGTCGAAGGCGTAAAGGAACTTGTCTATAAAGACGTTCCCATTCCGCAAGTAAAAGAAAACGAAGTTCTCATTAAAGTACATGCCTGCGGTATTTGTGGTTCGGATATTCCCCGTGCCACCGACGGCGGCGTCCATTCTTATCCCATCATCATTGGTCATGAATTTTCCGGTGAAATCACTGAACTTGGTACACAGGTAAAAAATTTAAAACTGGGCGGCCGCGTGACAGCAGCCCCGCTGATCCCTTGTTATACCTGTGATAATTGTGCCAAAGGAAAGCCTGCTATGTGCATGAATTATTCATTCATTGGCTCGCGTCAAAATGGGGCCATGGCAGAATATGTAGTTGTACCAGCACGTAATGTTGTCCCAATTGCTGACAACGTTTCTTACGAACAAGCGGCCTGTATTGAACCAATTACCGTAGCCATTCACGGCATCGAACGGGTCCAGCAGCTTGGCAGCGGCAAATCCGCCATCGTTTACGGTTGTGGTACGATTGGTATTCTCACTTTGCAATGCCTCAAAGCCAAAGGTATCGAACAAATTTATGTCATTGATATTGACGAAACCAAACTTACGCTTGCCAAAAAGCTTGGCGCATATAAGACCATCAATTCGGGAAAAGTGGATGTAGCCGCCTATTTTGAAGAACATGGCAAAGTGGATTATGCATTCGAAACAGCCGGAGTAAATGCTCTCCAGACGCAAATACTCACGCTTGTAAAGAAGAACGGTCATGTAGTCTATATCGGCACAGCACAGCGTGATATCACTATTCCGGCAAGTACATTCGAACTAATCCTGCGTGGTGAGCTCAATATCACCGGCTCCTGGATGAGTTATTCAGCACCATTTCCTGGTAACGAATGGACCGCAGCCGTTGAATACCTTAAATCAGGTAAAGTAAAAGTAGACGAAATCATCACACACACCTTTCCGCTTTCTGCTGGCTATGAAGCGTTTGATACCTTGTTAGCAAAAGAGAAAAAAACATTAAAAGTTATGTATATAATGTAATATAGTATATACATGACGATGCGGTATAATTTCCTCATGAAAAAGTGCTTTAGGAAAAACATAATGAATTTACAAAATATTTCCTCAATGGAAGGAAATAGACAGCCTATGCGCTCTTACCGCTTTTTGATACACTTGTTTTAAGGCAGAAAGGATTGACAACGATGCTAAGTGAAAGACAGCAAAAAATCATAAGGCTGCTCCAACAACACCAAGATGGTATGACGGGCGAGGAACTTTCTAAACGGATTGGTGTCTCTTCCCGAACAATCCGCACGGATGTTAAAAACACTTCCACTACACTTGAATCAAAGGGGGCCAGAATTCATTCAGACACCCGTTCCGGATATACACTAGAAATATTTGATACAAATTTATTTAGAAAATTGACGGATCAAATGCCTGGTATCTATATTGGATCCATAGACGACAGAGTAGCCTTTATCCTGCAAAAATTTCTACAAGGTGCATTGGAAAATAAACCTCTCACGCAGCAACAATTGGCAAATGATCTTTTCATCAGCCTTTCCACCCTAAAAAACAGTTTAAAAGAAGCTGCAAAAAAGCTGGCTGTATATGATTTAGAATTCACGACCTACAAAACACAAGGTATGCAAATTAGTGGCAATGAAGCAAAGCTCCGCTATTTTTTGGCAGAATATTGTTCAGATCGAAAAGAAACAAATACCATCGCCAAAGAAGATTTCTATCGACAGCTATTCAAAACAATAGATCTGGATACTGTCGAAAAAATTATTTTACGTGTGATTACAGCCTATGAAATTCGCCTAACTGACATGGCTGTGCAAAATCTGCTCATCCACATAGCAATCGCTATGAAGCGCGCCAATCAAGACAATTACATGATCTACACCGTCAGTCAAACAAAAATTATGGAAAAAACAAAAGAATTTGAAGTGGCTGCTTCGATCTTTGAAGAAATCTATCGCGAAATGTCCATTGATGTAGCTACAAGTGAAGTGTACTACTTAACGCAGCATCTCATGACTAGTAAAAAATACATGGATGTCGATGATGCAGCGCTTGATCGTACTACTGAAATGGTAAAAAAAATACTCCTGGTTATCAATGAAAATGTAAGCATTGATTTTTCTAAAGATGAGGTGCTCATCCAATGGCTGGCACTGCACTTAAAAACATCCATACCACGCATGCGTTTTCAAATGAATATCCGCAATGATGTATTAGAAGTTATTAAATCCGAATATCCATTAGCCTTTCAAATTGCGGTTATAGCCAGCCACTACCTTGAAAATCAGGAAAACATTACCGTCAATGAAAACGAAATTGGCTATATTGCCGTTCATTTTGGTGCCGCTCTCAGCCGTATGGATATCAAAAACGATGCTTGCGTCAAACGGGCACTGCTCGTTTGTGCAACAGGTATTGGTACCGCCGTTTTACTCAGAACATGTCTTGAAGAAAATTTTAAAAGCCGCATAAAAATTGTCGATACAATTCCTGGTTATCAATTAGAACAACGTATCATTGACGATGTAGATATGGTAATCACGACCGTTCCCATCAAACATATTCAATCTGATAAAATTATTTTGATTCAGCACCTTTTAAATCAAAATGAACTCCAGATGCTGCAGCAAAAGTTTTTTTCGACACAAACGAATGCCGGAGCTGAAATCGAGACATTCTTTCACAAAGACTGTTTTAATACCGGTCTTCAGTTTAAAACCAAGGAAGACATTCTTGAATTTCTTACAGAACAGCTTAAAAGTAAAAATTTTATGAATGACGAAGCAAAAGCCTCTGTCTTCGAGCGAGAAGAAGCCTCCCCAACTGAAATTGGCAATCTGGTAGCAATTCCGCATCCCATTTACAACGATCCTCCCGTCTCATCCATTGCTGTTTTAATCTTAGACAAACCAATTATGTGGGATGAACATCATGTCCAACTCGTATTTCTGATCAGTATTGCAAAATCACAATTCAAATTATGGGAAACGATTTTCCTCAAATTATTTAAATATCTTGTCCAAGACAATGGAGTTAAAGAAATCCTCCATGATGCTACCTATGAAGCATTCATCAAAAATTTCAAAAAGCAGTTTTCTTAGAGGTGATTAAAATAATGAATATTACAAATTTATTGAATGAAAAGTTGATTTGCCTGGACGGAACAGCTGCTGACAGTACTGAAGCAATTAACCTGCTGGGTACTATGATGGTACAGGACGGTTATATCCATCCTTCCTACATTGAAGCTATACACAAAAGAGAGATAAACTTTCCTACAGGTATCGTTCTTGCAAGCTGCGGCATTGCTCTCCCGCATGCAACTCCAGAAGATAATGTATTTAAAAACGGTATTGCTGTATTACGCCTAAAACAGCCAGTCCATTTCCAGAGTATGGAAAATCCTGATGACAATGTATCTGTTACCTTACTCTTTATGCTCGCTTTAAATGGCAGCGAAAATCATTTGAATATGCTGCAAAAACTCTTTGCCGTTTTTCAGCAGGAATCTCTGGTTCAATGTATGCAGCAAACAACAAGTGCCAAAGAAGTGTGCCAGCTTATGCGGGACAATCTCAAATAACACTCGATTCGAGAATATATGAAAAAGGCGGACATTTAACATGAAAAAAATTATTGTAGCCTGCGGCGGTGCCGTAGCAACTTCAACAGTAGCTGCAAGTGCCATTAAAGACCTTTGCAAAGCCAATCAGATTCCTGTGGAAATTATCCAAATACGCATGTCAGAGATTGAAAGCAATCTCGACGGTGTGGATCTTATTGTTACAACCATGCGCATAAAAAAAGATTTTGGCAAACCTTATGTGAATGGTATGGCTTTTCTCAGTGGTATCAATAAAGAAACAACAGAAGAACAAATTTTATCCTATTTAAAGTAATCCCCTGCCAGTATTTATTTTAAAAGCATAATTCGAAATAGGAGGTTTTTTATTTGGAAACAATACTATACTGTGTACAATATTTTGTCGATCTCGGTGCAGCGGTCATGCTGCCTATCGTTATCTTCATCGTTGCAATGTGCCTTGGACAATCCTTTGGCAAAGCTTTAAAATCTGGTATATCCATTGGTATCGGCTTTATCGGCATCGGTCTTGTTATTGGGCTCATGCTCAACAACCTGGCTCCGGCAGCGAAAGCAATGTCAGCGAACTTCGGTATCTCTATGAACATCATTGATCTTGGCTGGCCTGGTTCTTCCCCTATGACCTGGGCAAGCAGCATAGCCCTTGTTGCGATCCCAGTCGCTATTGCCGTCAATATTCTCATGCTCGTATTAAAGCTCACACGTGTGGTGAATATTGATATCTGGAACATCTGGCATTTTGCCTTTACCGGTGCTATTATCAATATCGCTACAGGAAGCTATACACTTGGCATCCTCGGTGTAGCTCTTCATGCCGCTTACGCGTATAAAATCGGTGACTGGTTCGCTCCTGTAACCGAAAAATATTTTGGTCTTGAAGGAATTGCCATGCCTCATGGAACAACCGGCTGGTTCGCTCCGATTGCAGTTCCGGTAGATTTGATTCTTAATCGTATTCCTATTATAAAAGACATTGATATCAATCTGGAAAGCTTCGAAAAACACTTTGGTTCACTTGGTGACCCAGCTATCATGGGTGCTATCATGGGTATTATTATCGGTATTCTCGCAGGCTATGACGTCCGCGGTGTTCTCACTCTCGGTATTCAAATGGCAGCCGTTATCATTCTGATGCCACAGGTTGTAAAACATATTATGTCTGGTTTGCTGCCTGTATCTGAAACAGCAAGAACTGTACTGCAGAAACATTTCAAAAACTCGACCTTCTACATAGGTCTTGATTGTGCACTTTTACTTGGCGATCCAGCTGTAGTTGCAGCATCTTTGCTCTTCATTCCAGTTACCATTTTTATTGCAGCCATTGTTCCAGGCAATCAAATTTTGCCTTTTGGCGATTTGCCAACGATCGGTTTCTTTATCGCTATGGCAGTTGGTGTTCACGGCGGCAATCTGTTCCGTACACTCATTACGGGCTCCATCGTTATGTTTATGACCATCTGGATATCCAATCAAATGATTGGACTTCATACGGTACTTGCGGCAAATGCCGGACAAGTAACCTCTTCCGTTTCACAGTTCGCATCCCTTGATCAAGGCGGCAGCCCCGTAACCTATATCTTGACGCAAATCATGAATACAACCAACGTTACCGGACTTGCTCTTATTGGAATTTTCTATGGTGCCTGTGTTGTCTGCACCTATTTCTGGCACAAAAAACAACTCGCAGCAATGGCACAAGAAGCAGCACTTCGCGTGGAAAACAAATAATTTGAAATCAGCCCGCAAACAAAATTTGACGAATAGATGTTATAGCCTATAAGACAATTTTTATAGCGGGCAATTTTCTGCCCAAAAGTCGGCAAAAATCACTTAATTTATGGAGGAAAAAATCATGCACACAATTTTATCAACCAAACAAATGCTTTTAAATGCCCAAAAAGAAAACTATGCTGTCCCCGCTTTTAATATTCATAACATGGAAACCCTGCAAGTTGTTGTTGAAACAGCTAGTAAAATGCACTCACCGCTCATAATCGCAGCAACACCTTCTACAGTAACCTATGCCAACTGCGAGTACCTAATTGCCATGGCCCAAGTCGCCGCCAGACAGACGGATATCCCCATCGCCCTTCATCTTGATCACCATGAAAACGTTGCAACAATCAAAACGGATATTGATGCTGGTTTTCGTTCTGCTATGATCGATGCTTCACATGAATCCTTCGAGAAAAATATAGAGATTGTCAAAGAAGTTGTTGCCTACGCTCACAAATATGACACTACCGTGGAAGCCGAACTGGGTAAACTCGTTGGACAAGAAGACGATCTCATTGTAACCGAAGCAGACAGTGCCTATACCAATCCAGATGCAGCTAAGCTTTTTGTTGAAGCTACGGGTATCGATTCCCTCGCCATTGCCATTGGCACCGCGCATGGTCTCTATAAAGGCACACCAAAACTTGATTTCGACCGACTACAGCAAATTCGTTCGAAAGTTGATATTCCTCTGGTACTTCATGGTGCCTCTGACGTACCGGATGAACTTGTGCAAAAAGCGATTGCAATGGGTATTTGTAAAGTCAACGTTGCCACGGATCTCAAAATCCCGTTTTCTGGCGCCATCAAAGAATTTTTTCTGGCAAACCCTTCTGCGAATGATCCCCGTCGCTATATGACGCCGGGTAAAGATGCCATGGCAAAAGTTGTAGAACATAAAATCAAAATATGCGGTAGTGCAAACCGCTATTAAAACAAGGAGAAATTTTATGATTCTAGTTATAAACCTCAACCCGTCTTTAGATAAAATCTATACCATTCAAAGTTTAAAATATGGACAAGTCATGCGAACTGAAAACGTACAAAACACCGCGGGCGGCAAAGGAACCCACGTTGCCAATGTTATAAATATTTTGCAAGAAAGCTGCACCATTACAGGTTTTCTCGGTGGTCATATCGGTAAATTCATCGCGGACAACTTGGTAGAAAAAGGTATTACCAATCAGTCAACAAACATACAAGCGGAAACCCGCTCCTGCATCAACATCGCCACCGCGGATGGTAAACAGACAGAAATCCTCGAACCAGGCCCCTGGATCACGTCGCTAGAACAAGCAGATTTTCTCACAACGTATAAAAAGTTGTTAAAATCTGCAGATATCATAACAGCTTCCGGCAGTCTGCCGAAAAATATAGAACCGGATTTTTACAATAAATTGATCACACTCGCCAATGCCGCCGGGAAAAAATTTCTGCTAGATACAAGCGGCAAAGCCTTACAAGAAGGTATCAAAGCAAAGCCATTTTTCATAAAGCCAAATAAAGATGAAGTGGAAGCACTCACGGGCAATAAAATCAACTCCATCGAAGATGCAGTTCGGGAAATAAAAACCTTTGTGCAAAAGGATATCAAACTGCCCGTTATTTCACTTGGCAAACAGGGGTCCATCGCTGCTTTTGCCGGAAAAATATATCATGTCATGCCGCCAACACTTGAAGCTGTCAATGCTGTTGGTTCTGGTGATGCCTATGTCGCTGGTATTGCCAATGGACTGCATCGCCAGCTTGATATTCAATCCATTCTCCGTCTCGCCTCAGCCTGCGGCACCGCAAATATTCTCGAAAAAGAAAGCGGCTTCGTCCGGCAGCAGCAAGTACAAACGCTATTACCTGATATCGTAATAAAACAACTCTCATAAATTACAACACAAAAAGAGCCATCGATTTCAAGCCGATGGCTCTTTTGCTATGAACGACGTATATTTAAATTACTTATAGTTCTAAAAAAATAAAGAGCACTTATATAAATAAGCACCCTTTATAAAAATAATTTATCGTAACTTTCACTAATATTTCATAAGAACTAAACTATTTTACTAAATAGCCGCCATCAACCGGAATAATAGCCCCCCCCAAATAATCACTGGCAGAAGATGACAAGTAAATGCAAGTACCTTTCATATCATCACCAGTCCCCCATCTATGGGCTGGAATTCTATCTGTAATTTCTTTGTATCTTGGATTATTATGGTCTAGCAATGCTTCGTTCATTTTTGTTGCCATATAGCCAGGAGCAATGGCATTAACATTGATACCACGGCTGATCCAGTCGTTGCTCATTTCCTTCGTCAGCTGTGTAACACCGCCTTTGGCAGCGGAATAAGCCGGAACCGTCTGCCCGCCGAAAAACGAAACCATGGAAGCAATCGTGATGATTTTTCCGTAGCCTTTTTTCAACATGATCTTAGCCGCTTCCTGACATAAAATAAACACGGAATTCAGGTTTACATTCAACACACTGTCCCATTCTTCTAAAGGGAAAAGTTCCGCACTGTAGCGTCTTTGAATACCGTGCGCTGTTACCAGGATATCCAGATTGCCGCCCAGTTTTTCTACACAGGCATTAAAAGCGCTGTATACTTCATTTCTTTTTTCAAAATTTCCTTTTACACCATAGCATTTGAAGCCTTTAGTGCAAAATTCATCAGCTACTGCATAAACCTTATCGGAAGTCCCGACAATAGCGACTTCACAGCCAGCTTCCATCAATCCTTCTGCCATACCATAGCCCAGACCTCTTGTACCGCCTGTAACAATTGCTTTTTTTCCTTTAATATCAAAAAGATTCATCATATTCCCTCGCTTTTTATTATTCGTCAAAAAGTATGACCATTTTCTTTACAGTTGGATCCGGATGACTCATATAACCAAAAACTTTATCTATTTCATTGAATTTGATGAAGGTCGTTGCCACACCATCCAAAATGAAATCCTGATCTTCTATGTGTTTAATGGTGGGTTCAAATTGATAGCAAGACATTCTAGAACCAATAATATCTATTTCTCGCTGATTAATCATAGCCTGGGTAATAGCTTCCGGTTCCGTAACAAACCCCATTGGCACCACTCTACCAGCATTTCTAATAATTCCCGGCTGCATGACAAAGGTCAAGGAACCAGGAAAACAGGCTGAATCAAAAGCGATACTAACACCTTTTTCCTTAGTGATTTCTTGCACTCTCTTCACAACATCCTCTGTTTTAGAGTTAATAACATAATCCGCACCATATTTTTTGGCCCTTTCTAAAGAACTATCGTTGATATCGCAACAAATGATTGTCTTACAACCTTTAGCTTTACAACTCTGCAAGATAATCGAACC
This sequence comes from Propionispira raffinosivorans DSM 20765, assembly GCF_000381065.1. Classification (GTDB taxonomy): domain Bacteria; phylum Bacillota; class Negativicutes; order Selenomonadales; family Selenomonadaceae; genus Propionispira; species Propionispira raffinosivorans. Next base: position 18,557 of record NZ_KB905866.1, read on the forward strand.
TATTGTTCCCGTTCCCAGAATAAATACGACATCATCGGCTACCACACGACCTCTGTTGGTACAATGCGCGCCGATAGCAAATGGTTCAACAAGTGCAGCATCCTTCCATGGCACATTCTTAGAAATTTTATAAACTTCCGTTTCCGGTGCTGTGAAGTATTCTCTCCAGCCGCCATCAGTGCCTGATCCTCTTACACGGACATTCTCACAGACATTTTTGCGGCCTATTTTGCACTGATAACATTCTCCACAGGTCATAATAAGATCGACAATTACATGATCACCGACTTTAACCTTACTTACCTTGTTGCCAACGGCGGCAACAATACCAGCATTTTCATGACCAGGAATTCTCGGATAGGTTGAGCATGGATTGGTTCCATGATATATATGAAAATCACTTCCGCATACGCCTGCCGATTGCATTTTTACCAAAACCTCATAATCATTTGAAATTTTCGGCACTGGAACTTCTCTCACTTCAATTTCATGCGGTTTTACTACAACAATTTCTTTCATAGATGTCACTCTCCATTTCTTAATATATATCAACCGTTTACAAAATTTCGCAAACATTGATTGCCGTTATTTTTCATACTGCAATATTATAAGACTATTACAATATTTTCACTTTTTAAATACTATCCTTTGGCATTTTCGTTAAATCAATCGGTTCTAACTTATCAACAACAAACAAAAATCCTATCGCACCAAAAAATGAAATTGCCGCAATATAATCCATCGCTAAATGAAAATTATTTGTTGCCTGTAGCAATGTTCCAAACACTATCGGTGTAAGAATTCCTGATAAATTACCAAAGACATTAAGGATAGCTCCAACTGTTCCCATCATTTTTTTTGGCATAATATCGCTCATGGCTACCCAGCCTAAATTAGAAGCAGCATTCGCAAAAAAAGCAATAGATAAAATACCAACTGCTATAATAGGAGAATCCTCAAAAAAATTAGCTAAACATAAAACAGCAGAAATAATCATCCCTACTACCATAGGACATTTACGAGCAAACGTTGTAGATTTTCCTCTTTTTAACAAAGTATCGCTTATCGTTCCACCAATTAGAACACCTGCCATAGCCATTAAATATGGTACACAAGCTGTAAAACCAGCTTTATCTATTGAAAGATGTAATCCTTTTTGCAAATATACAATAAACCAAGTTAAAAAGAAATATAATGTCGAGGACGCAGCAAACTGTGCAATAAATATCCCCCAAACTCTTCTTTGCTTTACTACATATTTAACCTCAGCCCAAGAAACCTTTTCTGCTTGTTTTGTTCCATCTACATCTGGATTATAGCCACCATTATTTTTTATATAATCCAATTCCTGCTGATTTACTTTTTTGCTGTCCTTGGGATCCCGATAAAATGCATACCAAACAAATCCATAAACAATCGCAATACCACCCGAGAAGTAAAATACCGACTCCCAACCTATATTCGCAACCATAATTGCCAATACCGGTGTAAATATTGCTAAGCCTATATATTGAGCTGATGAGTATGTGCTGATTGCTCTAGCCCTTTCTTTATTAGGAAACCAAAGAGAAGCAATCTTTGTATTACTTGGATATGCCGGTGCTTCTGCAATACCAATTAAGATGCGGCAAAATATCAGAAAAGCAAAGGAAGCACTAGCCGTAATAAAAATTACTTGGGAACTAAACGCCATTATGAATGTAAATAATCCCCAAATAGTAATAGCTGCTCCATATAATAAACGCGGTCCAAATTTATCCAACAATATTCCTACGGGTATTTGAGCGATGGTATAGGACCATGTAAATGCTGAAAATAATATTCCCAGTTCGGTAGCACTTAAATCGAATTGACTTTGAATTGCTGAACCCGCAACGGATAAATTTGCTCGATCCATATAATTAATGGCAACGGCAACAAAAAGCAAAGCTAATATTCCTAATCTGGCTTTGGTCGGTTTTTCCCCTATCTCCATAATTGACAACTCCTCATAAATATATATCAGCATAAGCCTTACAATACCTATCATATTTTTTTAAAATACTATCATATATATCGGAGAATAATGCATTGTAAAGTTTAAAAATACCGATTACTTTGATATAAATTTTAATTTTATAGATTGTTTTTTCAACAAAGAAATTTATGTAAATACATTTATTAAAAATATTCCATGAATTATAAAAACAATAGTATCATAATCAATAGGCATCTTTTGTTTGGTGTTATCTACTTTGTTTTTTTTAACAAAAGACGTCTATTAATCTATTATTAATTAAAATAATTAACTCAAATCATAAACTTTGTGTATATTCAAGTAAGCTCGTGAAAACTTTCAGTAGTGCTTTTTAGGCTCCTTCAATGCTTGAATTACAAGCTCAGGTGTTGCCAATCTAGCCACTCTTGAATGTCAGCACCATTGGTCTGTATGGGCATCGCCACAACCAAGCCAATCTGTTCTCATCTTAAATTTTTATCGAATATTTACAATTCTCCAACTATTTAAGCATCGCCAATATGATTGATACGAATATAACCGATTAATCTTTCGGAAATTAAGTACCTACATTCATACGGAGTCTCAAACAGTTCATCTAAGTCAATAAGTAACAATTTCTTTTTTCCTTTAATATAAAAAAGTTATATATATAAATGAGTTCATCTGGGAAAATTTCCCACAGTTTTTTTAGTTGTTGAAAATTTTGTCATTATCGCTAAAATTACTGCAATTGCCAATGACCCAGCCATAAACACATAAGATGCGCTTGGCGTTCCAGTGGCACCATTCAAATACCCTACGATATATGCTCCAACAAAAGAACCCAATGCCCCGAAACTAACAATTAAAGCTGTTGCTCCACCAACCACATTTTTTGGTATAACTTCTGGCATAACGGCAAAAAACGGACCGTAGGGAGTATACATACAAGCACCAGCAACAACAAGCAGGCCATACGATAGCCAAAAATCAGACGCACCAACAATGTAAGATGCGATAAAACAAATTGTACCAGCAAATAAGAAAGTCACAACTACCCCTTTACGATTTTGACTTCGGTCAGAATAATACGACACACTGAGCATGAACAACACAGCTAGCGCATATGGTACTGCCGTAAGCCAACCAGTTGTCACGATGCCCATGTTAGACGCATTCTTTAGAATGGATGGTAACCACATAATAAACCCATACATACCAATATTCCAGAAAAAATGTATGAAAGAAAATGAAATTACTTTACCAGATCTGAAAGCTTCACCATAATTTTTAATAGGTTTCAATTCTTTTTGTTCTTCTAATAGTGCCTCTTCCAGATCGTTTTTCTCCTGTTCTGTTAACCATTTTGCATCCCGTGGACGATTTACAAACACACGCCACCAAACAAAAGCCCAAATTAACGCAGGAAAGCCTTCGATGATAAACATGAGCCTCCAGCCAAAAGAATCGCACAGATATCCTGATAATACAGACATCCATAGTACCGTAATTGGATTTCCTAAAAACAGGAGGTTATTTGCCTTTGCACGTTCTTGTTTAGTAAACCAATGGCTAAGGAAAATAAGCATTGCTGGCATTATAACACTTTCGGCCACGCCCAGCAAAAATCTGATGCAGTACAACGCAGTAATATCATTAACCATACCAGTTGCAATAGCAAAAATTCCCCAAAAAATCAAGCTCCAAAATACTAGTGTTTTAGAGCTATGCTTTTCCGAATAAATACCACCCGGTATTTGAAAAAAGAAATATCCCAGAAAAAATAATGCCCCTAACAAAGAAGATGCCCCAGGCGTAATATGTAGATCCGTTGCTAGTCCTGCAGCTGCCCCAAATCCGTAATTTGCTCGATCAAGATAAGCTAAACTATAAGTGATAAAAGCTATCGGGATTAGCCGTATCCAACGTGCTGAAGCCAACTGTTTCATTTCCATAATTAACTCTCCTCCCTATATAACTATAGGTTTTTCTCTTAAATTCTCTCTTTTTCTCAGTATTTCAAAAAATTTCAAAGTGCTTCGTGCGGCGTAAATATACATCTTATGCTTTTAGTTAAAAATTCTATTAGTAAGTTGAAATATCTTTTTTACCTTTCCAGCTTAATTTTTTACAAAGTTACAAATGGTTCATTTGAATCTTATTTTATTACGGAGTTTGTAAGTTTCCATCAACCAACCTTGTTTGTGTCCACAAGGTTACGGTATTTTCACAGGGATACTTTTTCGCTGCTTCTTCATTGATATCTACGCCAAGCCCAGCTTTATCATTGGCATAAACATAGCCTTGTCTGTATTCAGGTAAGCCTGGAAAAACTTCCAGAAGTGCTTCTTTAGGTCCCTTCAACTCTTGAATTACAAAATTAGGCGGTTCTGTGCCTGACCATTCTTGAACACCAAAATTATATGCGGCTAAATCAAGATGGATGTTGGCCGCATGGGCAAGCGGCGACATATCGCCTGGTCCATGCCAAGCTGTTCTCACTCCAAATTGTTCAGCGAATATTTGCAATTTTCTAGCTGCTGTAATTCCACCAATCTGGCTGATGTGAACACGAATATAATCAATTAATCTTTCAGAAATTAAGCCTCTCCATTCATACGGATTATTAAACAACTCACCTTGGGCCAACGGAATAGAAGTCTGCGCCCGAAGCTGTCTGATCCAATCCCCTTGTTCCAATGGAATTGCATCCTCTAAAAAGAACAACTTAAATGGTTCCAATTCTTTAGCAAAACTAATGGCTTCGATTGGGCTGAGACGTTCATGTACGTCATGGCAAAGTTCCATATCAAATCCTATTTTCGTACGAATGTCTTCAAATAATTTTACCGTATCTCGCATATACTTATTGCTGTTAAGATAAACCCCATCGGCTGCCCCAACTGGTGCATTAATCGGTGCTTTATCATATCCGCCACCACCATAACCACCACATTGACAACGAATATGCGTGATGCCTTGCTCTTTGTATCTTTGAATGTTTTCACAGATTTCATTTACATCTTTACCATCCGCATGTCGATAAATAGGCACACCTTCACGACATTTTCCACCAAAAAGTTGATATAGTGGCATATTAGCCATTTTCCCTTTAATATCCCATAAAGCCATGTCCACACCAGAAATTGCATTATTTTCAATTGGTCCATTGCGCCAATATGCATTTTGATGCATCAAATGCCACAGTTCTTCAATGTTTTCTACACTTCTACCAACGAGAAGTGGTTTTAAATATTCTTCAATTACACACGTAACCGCTAGATGCCGATAAGCAAAAGTTGCACACCCTAAACCATATAGACCATCCTGATTTGTTTCTACTTTGACAACAATTAGGTTGATTCCCTCAGGTGCTGTTAGAATCACCTTAATATTCGTAATTTTTATTCCCATTTTCGATCCTCCTATTTTATTAACATTTATATAATGCCCCAATGTTGTAGGTCGTCATACAAGTTAAAATAAAAAAAATATTTTTTTATTTTAACTTTATGCGATCTATAGCCTGTTGCAAATGTTCTTTCATTAATTTTTTTGCTTTTCTAGCATCTTTTATTTTAATCGCCTTCACTAATAAAGCGTGAAAATAAATCCCATCATTATAACCAAAGGCCTCATTCATCTGTTTATGATTTTTTGTTGTCTTCTGAAAAACTTCTTTTAAGCAATTATCCAATAAATGATTGCCCGTAGCATGACAAATTTCTTCATGAAAAAGAATATCCTGTTTGACAAATTCTTCAGATTGACCAATATTATTTTTCATATTCCCCAGATATATCTCAAGGTTGTTTATGGTCTCAGGTGTTGCCTGTTGAGCAGCAATATATGCACATTCGGGTTCAATGATTCGTCTAAATTCTAAAACTTGGTTTATATCATCATAATTAGCATCATTAATTGCATTTAAATTCTTGTTTACGCCCATAATCTTATTCGTTCTTACAAATGTACCTTTTCCATGAACGCTCTGCAATACATCTAAGGCAATAAATTGCTGAATTGCAACTCTTATACTGGAACGGCTTACACCTAAAATTTCCGTTAGATTGTTTTCTGACGGAATTTTTTCTCCCACTGACCATGTACCATTCTCAATATTTTCCTTTAAGTATTCGATAACTTGTTGTGTAATATTCACTTTAATAATTTGCAATAATAATACCTTCTATCTCCATTCTTACTCATCAGTCGTTACTCTTCATACATGTTTTTCTTTATTATAAACTACCACTCGAAACTAATCAAGTGAAAATACAGAAAATTTAATTTAAAGTAACATCGCGATAAATTCAGAGCGCTCCTAGTTGTGTGATTTTCGTTTCCCCTCGCATTACTGCCACAGCAGACTAAAGTCTAAATTACAGCAAAAGAACCATCCGTTCGAATTGATGGCTCTTTTACTATAGAACGAATTAATTTTTATACTATGTACGAAGCACTACTCTACCATCAGCCTCGTGATTTACCGGTAACTTGAAGAATCTCGATCTTAAGAACTTTCGTTTTTTCACTGGCATTATCAATATACTTGACACCTGCTTCATAAAACTCCGGACTGTACTTTTTCACAATAGCGATAAGACCCTCCCGTTTTTCTTCCGGATCTTTCACTTCATGGATTTTACCAACCACGATGGCTGATTTATATTTCGTCGAAAAAGCTTCCGGCATGAGTTCCACCGCATCATACACGCTAAAACAAACGTTGCTGTTTATACCTATATTATCCAATTTCTTACCTTCTACGGCACTATGCAAATAAATCGCTTCTTTTGCATAAACAAAATTAAGCGGAACCACATACGGTGTATGATCTGGATTCACTGTAGCCAATGACCCCACTTCTGCTGTTTCCAAAAGCTTTATGGTTTCTTCTTTCGTTATTTCTCTATCTTTTCTTCTCATTTCATGTGCCTCCTCATTTGTTGAAAAACCTTCTATCTCTAAATATACAACAAAATATGGCAATATAGAAGTTTTATATCAAATTAGACATAAAAATGAAGGCTGGAAAACACCATGCAGAATATTATCCAGCCTTCATTTTTAAGATTAGATTACCGATTAAGGTTTGCCAAAGATCTCATTTTCTACCGCGGCACAAAACATATGATAAATCATCACATGATACTCCTGAATGCGATACGTTTCCGTTTCGGGAACCTTTATGCAAATATCCGCTACCGCTTCCAGTTCCCCTCCATCTTGGCCGGTGAGTGCCAGAACCGTCAAATCCCTTACTTTTGCTGCTTTGGCAGCATAGATGACATTTTCCGAGTAACCGGACGTACTAATCCCCAGAAAAACATCCCCCGCATTCCCTAGTCCCAAAACTTGTTGCGCAAAGCAGAGATTCGGTGCCTGATCATTGGTAAATGCTGTATTGAACGCAATTGGATTCACCAAAGAGAGCGCCGGTAAGCTTCCCTGTAGATTTTCGATAAAATACGCTGCATCCTCAGGAAACATAAACTCAAATTGATCCTGCACCGCCCTTTTTAACTTACGCGGCAGAAGGAAGCCTTTCATGAGCTCCCCAACAATATGTTCCGAATCTGCCGCACTGCCGCCGTTACCGCAGACCAGCAGTTTATGCTGATTGCTATAACAAACATACAGTGCTTCTACCGATGACAAAAAAGCATCTAGGCAAACTGATAATACCGGCTGCCGTTTTATAAGAATCTCAATGATGGATAAAGTCGTCTTTTTCAACATCGAATACCGCCCCGCAAACTGCGTTTTTATGTTTATAAACCGTAACAATACTATGTTCTATGATTAAATGGAGATCTTCAATTTGTTCCGTAATGATCGAATCAATCGAAATATTATAATCCGACTGTGCTTTTAACTTTCCTCCTGTAGCTCCAGTCAGACTGATAATCGTTCCTTTTTTTCTTTTTGCATACTCTACGGCACAAAGTACATTTTCTGAATTTCCACTTGCCGATACCGCAATGAGAAAATCTCCCGGATTCATAAGATTTTTGAGTCTTTCTTCAAAAACATGTTTATAGCCCAAATCATTGCCAAAGGCAGTAATCGTTTCAATATTATCGCACAACGAAATAATTTTAAAACGCCCTTCATCCCCTTCAATCGCATTTTTTCCTAAATCACAAACAAAATGATTGACCGTTGCCGCACTGCCGCCATTACCCAAAACAAAAATGTTTTTATCACGGACTCTAGCTTTCTCCATAAATTTAATCAGCCTTGCAATATTTTCTTCATCAAAACCTTTTAAAATCTCAGCAACTTGATCCAAATACTCCCGAATCATACTCTTCATCGTTTTTCACCTTTCATAAAATCCAACAGACAAGATAAAATGTGAACACAAACCCTGTCTGCTGAATCTAAAATAGTTACAACTTATTCTTTCACAGGTGGTGACAGCTTCGCTTTAAGCTGCAAACCTGCAAAAACTACAAACAAGATGGCCAATAAAGCATAAATACCTTCTTGCGAGAAAATCTTGCCGATCGTTCCCACAATAATGCCCGTCAAAACAAAGTCTGCATCACCAAACGTGGAATTCGCATATCCCAAACTCCCGAGCAACGGCAATAAGAAAGCTGGCAATACATTCAATATAGCACCATTGACAAAACAGCCGATAATTGTACCGCGAACGCCGCCTTGTGCATTCGTCAAAACCCCCGCTGCCGCGCCAACAAAGAAAATCGGAATTAATCCGGGAATAATAATTGCCAAACCCGTAAACGGAAGAATTAAAAACATGACAATCGCCCCCGCCAAAGAAGACAAAAACCCGATAATAACAGCATTCGGAGCAAAAGGGAAAATAACCGGACAATCCAATGCCGGAATCGCATTCGGTACCAGTTTTTCCGAAATCCCCTTGAAAGCAGGAATAATTTCAGCTAGCATCATCCGTACACCCTGCAGAACAATAACGAATCCACCCGTGAACTTCATCGCTGCCATAATGGAAAACATCCCCGCATTTTTCCCATTCGCCAATTTTGCCACCACACTCGTATCAGCAAGCAGAATCGTAATTACAAAAAGCAACAGCATAACAAGCCCTGTCGATATTACATTATCTTTAAAAAAGCTTAAATTTTCCGGTACATGAATGTCTTCTGTCGAATGTTCTTTGTTTCCGGTCCATCTGGCAATCAACGCCGCCAAACAATACGTCAAGGCATTATAATGCCCCATAGCAACACTATTACTGCCGCTTGCCGCTCGATAAAAAGGCTGCACCAATGCTGGTGTGATAACCATCGTCGCCCCCAAAAGCAAAGAACCGATAACAATCAAGCTCGTGCCCTGAAATCCAATGACAGTTAAAATAGCCGCCAGTAATCCCGCCATAAAAAGCATATGATGTCCTGTTAAAAAGACATATTTTAACGGTGTAAATCGCGCCAGTAATAAATTGGCAACAAAACCAAATGCCATGATTAAAGCCATCTGCATACCAAACTGCTCTTGAACCAAAGCAATAATGGCCTCGTTCGTCGGAACAACCCCCTGCATATGAAATGCACTTTCAAAAGCAGGCCCTAACTGCCCCAAAGCTTCCGCGATAGCACTTGATCCAATCTGGAAAATAATAAAGCCGATAATGGTTTTTAAAGTTCCGCTTACAATCTGTGATACGGATTTTTTAAGTGAGATTAACCCGATTAAGGCCATTAGCCCTACAATAATAGCAGGTTCATCAAAGAAACTAAAAATAAAATTCAATTTTATTCCCCCATCGATAAGGATATAAAAGTATTATATCTTTATTCTTATTTTTTTAAATTTCCAATCGCATCCATTATGATCGTTTCAAGAGCTTTCTTGTCAATCACACTGCGAACATAAGCCACGTTATAACCTTTGTCTTCTACCTGTGACTTCAATTCATACGTCGTTACAACAAGATCTGCGACCTTCCCCACCAGAGAGCCAAGATCACAAGCTTCCACTTCGGCTTTGATTCCTTTTTGTTTTAAAATATCATCTATATTCATCTTCAAGACCAGACTCGAACCCATTCCCATCCCGCAAACCGTTACAATGTTCATAGAAAATCCCTCCTTTTATCATTTCAAACCTGTAGTAAAGCTAAAACATCGTTCACTTCCCTCGTGGATTTGATTTGGCTCATTTTATCCGCGTCATTCAAAAACACAGCCAGTTCACGCATTGCCTTAATATGCGTTGTGTGGTCGACAGCCGCCAAACAAATCACCATTGCAACCGGATCATTATCCGGATTGCCAAAGGCAACAGGACTTTCCAAGGTCACTAAGCTCATGGCAATCTTTTTCACGCCATCCTCCGCTCTTGCATGCGGCATAGCAAAACCCGGTGCAATCACAATATACGGCCCCAGTTCTTTTACCGCACGTACCATTGCCTCCACATAACTTTGCTCCACCGCATCTTCCTGCACCAAAAGCTGACCTCCCATGCGGATAGCCTCTTCCCAGTTTTTCACCTTTACGTTCAAACGTACGGTATCTTTCGTCAATAACTCACCTAACATGTTCTCTCACCCCTTTTTTATTTATTCAGCACAAAGCCATGACGGACCTCACCTCCTCCAGCGTCTTTGCCTCTGCCAGTTGATCAAGCACGTTGTACTCGATTAGATCAAGGGCAAACGACACCATATGCCAATAATCTTGGATATTCATTGCTGAAAAACAAAGCACAATCTTGACCTTTTCTTCTGATTCGGCAAAAGACAACGGCGTTTTTAATGTAACCAAACTCACACCCACCCGAAACGCTCCATCTTCATATCTTGTATGCGGGATTGCAATCCCCTCCGCAATGACAACATCCATCCGATGTTTGTTGACCTTTTGAAGCATCCCGTTAATATATGAATCTTCTACACAACCCTGTTCAACCAGCAGTTCCCCGCCAATTCCCACCGCTGCTTCCCAAGATGCTGCTTCGATTTGCAGTCTCGTATTTTTTTCGTCAAACAAAATCTCATCCAATGCCATCGCCCCTTATTTAGTTAAAATAGATAAAATTCCTTACTTTATTTAATAGAATTTTCCGATTATTATAAAGTTATCCACCCCCACTTGTCGGTTTTTTTCCCTTAGCAGCTTTATGAGCTTTTAAATGCAACGAAATGTCAAAGCCCAAAACCTGAGTAAGTTTTTCCAAAGTCTCAACCGTCGGCACAGCTTTCCCATTTTCAATATTGCTGATGTGCTTTTGACTGACCCCGCTTTTCAAAGACAATTCTTCCATCGTAACTTTTTGCTGAATGCGTTCTTTTTTTATCCGGCTTACAAGTTCCTGCATCACTTTTATCACCTCTGTGTTTTAGTTTCCCTTTATATTATCACCTATAAGTTATTATTTCAATATAATTTATATTCTATAGGTAATATTTAAAAATATTATTTTAACTTTTCCAGTATCGAGTTATAATGGAATTATTACCTGCAGGTTATTAACGGAGGATCTTATATTATGATTAATGTTGGTGAAAGAATTCGACAACTACGGAAAGCAAAAAACATAACATCGACAAACCTTGCACAAAAGCTTGGCGTAACGCAAAGCTTTATATCTGGCATAGAAACCAATCACAAGAAATGTTCATTAGAAACCTTGGATGCAATCTGCACCCTGCTGGATATTTCCCTCACGGATTTCTTTCAAGAAGATGAAACCGAAATGGAAGCAAACTTAAAAGAGCTGCTTGATGCCAGTAAAAAACTAACAGTAGAACAACGTGATTTAATGACTATGTTTTTAAAATCGCTGAAATGAACGCCAAAGCTTATATTCTCAGTGATCTGGCTTCGTGATATAATAAAAAGACCATTACATTTTTTCTGTAATATGAATACAAACGTCAATCTGTTCATATTACGCGGATCTTTTCTCTTTTTTATACACGCTAAATATATCGTACAGGTCATATTATATCACGCTATTTTTATCGTGTAAAGTATAATAATAGAATTCAGGAGATTATCTATGAATAAATTCGCTGAACGACTAAAGGAATTACGAAAATTTAATAAAGTAACTCAAAAGCAAATTGCTACAGAAACCGCGATTGCGGAACGTGTTTATCAATCCTATGAATACGGCAAAGTAATCCCAACGGCAACAACTCTCGTCACGCTTGCTGATTATTTTGATGTATCGCTTGATTATCTCGTTGGCAGAAGCGATATTAAAGAACGAAGATAAATTTCAGCCAACGATTACGACAACATTTTCTTAATGACTAGTCCCCTCACCCGTTTCCCTTTAGGAAGTCTTCATTTTCAGTGTTTTTACTTCGTGATATAATAATTTGATGATATTTATAATTATTGTTATTTTGCTTACACTACAAATAGCGAATTTAACTGGTCTATTTAGTCATATCTTAAATATGATTTATTTACGTCCCCTTTCATTACAGTTTTCAACTATCTAAAAGTAACTATTATCTCAATTAAATTATCCTAAGTATCTAGTGTTCCGTTAGAATACCTTTGTTTAATTCAATTATAAGTATTCTTATAGAATACGTCAAGTCTTTTTATTCAAAACTTTAAAGAGGTGTTTTTATGAATACAAGCACGGTAGGAACCAATCTACGTAAAATTAGAACATTATCAAAACTATCCTTAAAAGATGTTGCTGATGACCTAGGTATTCAAAAAGGAACCCTTGGAAATATTGAGCGTTTTGACAAATCACCTAGCTTGGATATGCTATTTAAACTAGCCAACTATTTTTGCATATCTGTCGATTATTTACTTGGTCGCACGGACGATCCCCAATACGAAAAATACATACAACCCGCAGAAGAAGCATTTTTTAATCATCCAGCTACTTCAAAAGATTTAATTGATAAATATAAACAGGACAAAGCAACGCACCCGATTCAACTTGCGCCTAGTTTCTTGCGTGACTGTGAAACTATTCGTGATGAACATAGTCAAAAATAAAATTAGCTATTTTCACGCATAAAGAAAAGCTCAGTTGTTGATAACAATTATCAACAACTGAGCTTTTTATAAGCACCAATAGAACAGCTACTACTCTTATAACCTTTAATTTTTGTTTAATCGAGTTCTCTTACTTATCTTCATTTTCTTTTCTAATCGTTCCAATCTTCTTGTCACTACGTGCATCCCGTCCGTCAGGATTACGAACAGTTCCTGGGGGCAGTCCACGTGTTTTTTCAAAAGTACCAACGGTGCAATCACTTCTTACTTTACGAACCAAAAATATCACCACCTTAACGGTTGATGCCAAAAGATGACTATTCAGCATATTACTTTTCAAATACTACCCAAGCAAGGCAATTTCCTTCTCGCTATGAAAATTTATAATTAGAAACATATTATTTTTTCTCTTTTAATTGATCATGTATCCTATCCAATAAAAATTTTATTTAAAATCAAGTTCCTCAAAATTAGGTGATCGAAAACTTTGTTCAATTCCCATTTTCCGAATTCTGTCCAGCCAATCATAAACCATTGCCTGTTTATACAGCGGTTTGCCGTTTTCATCTTTCACTTTCTCCAAGGCAATTCCCATCAATGCGTATTCGTTTTCCAACAGCGTATCAAAAACACCTTGATCATCCGTATTAATGGAGACAAAAAGCTGCGGACAATCTTCGATTTTCTGTGGATCAACCGTTAGTCCAAGATTATACATATTGAGTATTGGATGCTTATCATAGCGTTTAAAATTACTGATTAGATGATTGGAAGATGGATTGCATTCTATGCCGATCCCGCACGCACAAATTTCTTTCTGCAAATTTTTCTGAATTGCCTCGATTGCTGCAATCATATAAGGTTCAATCTTGAATACAGTTTTTTTGAAGCCTTCTTTTTTCACCGCAGGGTCATAATGATATCTTTCATATAATTCGCAGCTTACTGGATCATATTTCACCTTATCATTTCTCCGAATTGCACAACGATCCCAATAACTGATTTCCATGTGTTTGCCGATATTTCCATTACGATAACATTCTGGATTATTCCCACGCAGTTCCCATGCTTTCATATAGTCATCCACCGGAACAAGCATTGATTTCGTCAGATATGTTATGTGGTCTTTTGCAAATACTATATTATAAGAATTTTTTTCTGTTATATAGATTTGCAAATAATAGTCATTATATATCGTGGTGAGCCGATCTATTACATTAAATGCTCCATCAAAATCAAGTTTTTTGAGCTGCATGATCATCCATGCAACATTATCAAGGATATCCTGTTGACTTAAATATACCTTATAGCATTTTTCTTCATACCAGTTTCGTACATCAATCCCCAACGCAACTGCATGACCCAAACGATCGCCATGCGTCATTCCAAGAAATAACCTTGCCTCATCAATTGCCCTCAAACCATCAACAACGTCTAAGAAATCTTCTCCGACGTGATAGGTCAGGCGCAAATTTTCTAATGTAGTTTCATTATTCCACATTTTTTGATAATCTTCGTAAGGCAAATGCCCTTTTAAGCAACGAAAAGCCTGTCCATAGACTTCCGGTCTCGTATCCAATTCATTGGAACAGGCATCAATCCCGACGATGCGCTGTGCAATCCCCTGATTATTTTCTCGCAGTTGATAAAGCGCCACTGCCTGTTTTTTTAATACTTTTCGATACGCTTGATGACGGCAATAGCTCACCAAAAACAAATCCAGATTATCACAATCGCTTAGTTTTGCTAACTTCTCTTCATAAGGATCTTTCTTTTTAGGGAAATGCAGCACATAAAAATATTTATTCATATAAGATTGTTGCTCTTGTTCATCATCAAGTATTGCTGCTATTTTAGAATTCACTTTTTTAGAATTTCTTTTTTTAAAATCAGTTTTTTTCCAATAATTATCATCATCCGCAGAAATTTTTTCGCAAATACGCTTGTCCAGATCACGAATGCCTGCAACGTTTTCTACTCTTGTATTTCCCGGCATAATTCTGGCTTCTAACGATACGATTCTTTGTTCTTTTATCGTTGTCAAAATTGCTGATGGCTCTACCATTTTTTTCAGCACGCTACCAGCAGGAATATAACTGCCTTTTCGATCTTGATACTGCGAAAAATTTGCAAAGCCAACCCTTCCATTTTGCTGGATTATTTCTGCACGAATTTTGTTTTTAATAATCAAATAGGCATAAAACAAATCTTCGTTGCCTTGCATGTTTACGTCATCCCGATAAATGCACTGAAAACATCGATATAAAAGTGCTCGTTCACCAACAAAAAATGAAGTTGCCAAATCGCCTCTGTGCAAACTTGAAACAATCGCATAATCTACACTTTTGTGCACAAATTCTGTTTCAAAAATACATTTTAGCGAATCAATACTTTCTTGAATCTCCGGTGTATAGACCTCAATCATTTTTTTCCGGGAACCATTTTCATCCGGCTGATTTGTAATCATTTTCAATAGACCAAGCAGTGATTTTTTTTCTGCTTCTGCCTTTGAACTTTCCCCTGTTTGTATCACTAGAAATAAAATTGCCCTAATAACTGCTGCAACTGCCATCAGATTGGTAATATCCAATTGCCCATCCAGATCTTTTCCCAATCGCTTTTCATTTTTATCAATCGGATTTAATTTTCTGTTATGAATATTATTCATCAAAGAAACCCAGTTTAATTGAAATGCGGGTGCTGATCCTTTCAAATGAAAATGGTTTTCCGCCATACCCTGCTTTAACATCGTATGCAGACGAATGTTATTGCTTTTTATACTACTTCCCCAGTTAAAATCACTCCGCTGTATTCCCATCAGCATATCATTAAACGCTAAAAAAGCCGTGACAAACATATCTTGATCCAGTTTCAATGTCATTGCCCGCCAGCGCAACAACGCCTTGTATTTACAATAAACTTTGTTCAAATGATTTTCCAGTAACGCCTCAGCATAGTTAAGTAATAAATAAAAAACAGAATTTAGTTTCTCATATTGACAGCATTTTCGCATATCTTCTTGAACCATTTGAAAAATATTTTTCGCTTCATCTATAGAGCATTGTCGTTCCAATCGCTGATAGAGATCAACAAACACCTTTTCATTAACATTTCGATAGCTGCTGTTATATTTTTGTTTACAACCATCGAAATAGTTTTCTAAAATACGATATGGATTTTGCTCCTTAAAAATAATAATTAATGACGATTTAAATTTGTCCATTACATGTCACTCTCATCTACTTTATTATACTGTTCAATCGTATTCATTAATTGATTTAACAAGTTCTCTACTCCTTCCCAACAATCTACCATAGAATCTTCCGGCACATTTTTAAAGTTTTTATATTTATAAATATAATCCTCTATATCTTTTATTTGCCTTTCATTTTCTTTACTAAAAATAGAATTAACCGCTCTTATTCTATTGATTGACGATTTGAAATTTATGCCTCTTTTCCGAGCTTTATCGATATAGTATTCTCGCCCATCATTTAGTATTCTATCTACTTCCTTTTTAATTTTCTCTATATCATCACTTTTTATTTTATTCTTATTAGACTCATCGTATTTCTTTATCAATCCGGCGATTTTTGTTATAACTTCAGAGCCATCAATAATAGTAATAAATTTCTCTTTTTGACCATTTTGTTCCATATACCTTGCAACAAGCTCATTGCTTTTAAAAGTTTCCCTGAACTTCTTAAAATAAACATCTCTAATATGTCCCAAGTTAAGGATTTCACATTTATCACATAAATTTATTATGCTTTGAATAGTTCTTTTATATATTAATTTAATACGAATTTCATTTGTTGTTTCTTGGTTTTTAGGTGGCCGTGCCTGTGATACACTTTCAGCAATTTCTTCTAGTAACGCCATATAAAAATCCATATTGCAAATCAGCAAATAATGAGTAGGATCTATTGTAAGTTTATTGACCGAATTTTCATAAACGGTCGATATTAACGTATATTTTTTATCGCCATCGTCATTATCTTCATTATCATTATATACAGATTCTCTTATACCTAATATGTTTAATGGTTTAAACATATAATTTGATGTTGCTTTCTTTTCTTTATCCGCTTCTCCTCGTTTTGCCTTTGTCGTATATACATGGTTCACATAAAATCTTTTAAGGTTTCTAGCATCTATCACCTTATCATATACTGGCTCCAATAATTCATAAAACAATTTAACTTCAGGTTCATTAACATTCAGTTCATTTTTTGCTTTTATTTTTATTTCTAAATCACTAATTTTTTTCCAATGTCTATTATCATGAACAAATTCAAAATATCTGCCAACAACGTCTTTTTCAACTATATATAACAAATCTTTTTTACCACTATACAAGGCCTCTAATAAACGAAAAGAATATATGCTTTTTAGAAGTTCACTAAAGTTCTTTTCACTTATAAAAAGATTCATATCCGCAAAAAGTTTGCTCCATGTCACCACGTCACCAAAATTAACACTTTTTTCCAATATTGAGCGTGAATAAATATCTATCTCATTAATATAACTATCAATCATGAAATCAATATCTGTTCCATCTTTTTCCTTTAATGAGTTATCAACTTTTCTTCGCTTTTTCAATTCTCCATTCAAAAACAATAATATTTTTCTATTTATACTAATAAGTGGTGCATCGACCACCTCTTGCAAAAGTTTTTTCATGCTAATATCATTGATTTTATGGATAAATGTATCAGAAAAATATTTTTTTACTTGCCCAATATTTTTTACAATTGTTTCGCTCTCATTTTCTTCTGAAACCACTTGCATCGCGGAAAATGTCTGAATCAATTCCACCAATTCGCGTAATGTATTTGGCACAATTGCGTTATACTGTGCGGGTGTTACAATAATATAGTGTAAATAATCATAATAGAGCTTCGCCATGCACTCATCAATTGACTTCTTTTCACTTTTAAGTTGTTCTAAGTTAATTTCTATTTCAACATCACCATCATTAATTTCCGGCATAAAGATACGTTTATTATAAGGAATAATTTTCTCCAAATACTTATCGGTCTTATTTTCCAGTTCAGCTTCAATGTTCTTAAAATTCTCATTCTGTTTTTCGGGTTTCGTTTTGTCTATTTTTTCCGCATATTCTACCAAGGTATTCAATTCATTAATATTTTTTTGTTTAACCAGCATTTCTAATTGTGAAAAACGAATAGCCATTAAAATAACAACCTGCGCTGTAACCAGGTATTTTCGTATCTCTTCAATCATTTTTTCACCGCTAGAAATATTCATATCAAGGTCATCAATACAAATGACTAAAAAAGCATTGTTTTGCTTTGTCATATATTGTAAATATAATTTTATTAACTTCCCCAAATCTTCCTTCATATTAATAGCAGAGGCTAAATCGACCAAGGCTTCAATATCTTCCGCATTCTCACGGAAGATATCGTTCTTTTCACTGTTGGTGATTTTTAAATCCTTGTATACTTTTTCAAATTGTTTTACCAGATTCAACTTAGTAGAATCATAACTTCCCTTTTCACCATCATCTTTCAATTTCTTTTTAAATTTTTTGAACATAGTTGCCACAATGATTGCAACAATAGAATCTCTAGTATCAAAAACAGAAGGATCTATCATATCTAATAAATGAAATAAATATCCCTCGGATTTTTGCTCATTTAAACTTTCAGAAAAGCTAATCATTGATGATGTTTTCCCGCTGCCACGTTCCCCCAGAAACGCAATAATATTATTGAAGTCATTATCCACTTTTTCACTGTTCTTTGAATCTGTATTATCTACACTGTTTTTAATAATAGCATTTAGTAAGTTCTCGGCCTGCTTATAAACATCATAAAAAAATGATCCTTTAAATTCCGTTTTCTTTTCAATTTTAACTTTATAAATAACACTCTTATCTATTTTTAATACATTTCCTGTCCTTTTATCATTCATTTTCTTCGTGGTGTTCTCCGCATTCATATTGCTACTATCTGTCATAATATATTTCCCCTTTTATTTGTTTATTATAAGTCAGCTGAAAAAGTTCTATATGTACAAAAAATTATGCAATAAACCATTCCAACAATCTGGTTCTACGCAATTTCTTCTTTATTTTTCATATCAGTTCTAGCAGGTTCCTATGTATCCACTATGACGCAAAATAAGCGACTGAGAAATCACATTCATTTCTTCGGTCGCCTAATAAAAGTCCCATAATATAGTAATTTTTGTTTATCCACCCCGACTCGACTATTTTGTCCAACGTCAACCATTTTTTCACTTCTTTTCGTATTTATTGTCTTGCATTTTCTTACAAAAGCCTTAACATTTCCATACTTCAAGCGTTCAAATGATCTGCGCTGTCGACGTTACAAATCAACAAAACTCACATTTTTTAATTATTTATAAATATTCACTTATTTTATATAGTATAAGACTTTAAACCCAGTTTTTCAATAAAAACTACAAATTTTCCGAAAAATATTTTCGCCTTATTATTTCGAACCATTTACTCGTTCCTATTGACTTCAAATTCCAAGAAACCCGAAGAAAATGGTTCAATAACATATTGCTATAGTAACTCGCAGCGCATAACAGTAACTGCATTACCAGTTAAAAAGACTCGATCGGAGACAACTTTTACGCCTATGTATCCGCCTCGTTTTGAAGCTTGATATCCTATCAACTCACTTTTACCAAGTTTTTCTTGCCAATATGGCCCTAATAAACAATGTGCTGAACCAGTAACAGGATCTTCATTGATCCCAACTGCCGGAGCAAAGCAACGGGAAACAAAGTCATACTTGCTGGTGGATGATGCACTTGTCACGATAATTCCACTGGCAGGCAATCGTAAAAGCTTTTCCAAATCCGGTTTTAGTGTTTTAACCGTATCTTCATCACTTACTTCTGCAAGATACATATCACCATTTAATCCAGTATATAAAAGTTCTACGCCAAGTGCATCAGATAACCCCAATAAATCGACGGTTTGAACTGGCTTTGCCGGAAAGTTCAATTCGATGCTATTGTCTTTTATACAGGCTGTCAATATTCCACTGCGTGTAAAGAATTGCACGGTCTGTTCTTTATCGATCAAACCAGTTTCATAAATTATATGAGCACTTGCCAGTGTTGCATGTCCACAAAAATCGATTTCACGAGTAGGTGTAAACCAACGCAGTTCAAACCCATCTTTTCTTCGAATCAAAAAAGCTGTCTCCGATAAGTTCATCTCACTGGCCACATTTTGCATCCATGTATCATCCCGTTCACGATCCAAAATAGAAACCCCTGCCGGATTTCCTTTAAAGGGTTCCTTTGTAAACGCATCTACCTGAAATATTTCGACTCCCATAATAATCCCCCCACAGTATGACTTTATATATAATAGCTTCCAAATAAGAACATTTCTTCGAAGGACACCGATGACATTTATTTTTGTCACCTTAAATAACGGCATGAAAAAAACCGCCTAGCGGTTTGCCAGCGGCCTTCTTCATGATTTTTAATCTTCGAGAAGAGCCGACGCAACCAAACATCAACTATCTCATTGTCTATATTATAACACTCAAAAATATTCCTATCAATCATTTCAAAAATTTTTATACTTTGAAATGATTGTAAATGATACTTCTAGGTGCTACAGACTTTGTTCTGTAAGCACCTTTTTATTCCCTTTTTTGCATTTTTCAGGCCACAAAAATAGACGGCTGAATCCCATTATTCAGTCGCCTAATAAAAATCATATAATTGTAAAATCAATTTGTTTAAATAGAACTGGAGTGCTATAATTTTCTCAGAGATAGTTGATGGTGTCGGTTTTTCTACTCCCAGAGTAGGGGGGTGGTTCTATGACAGTTTATGAAACGTTATCTTTAATGATAACCTTTGGTATCCTGCTTGTTGCCATTCTTTCATTCCGTAAATAACGGCATGAAAAAAACCGCCTAGCGGTTGCGAGCGGTCTTCTTCAAAGAATGTTTAATTCGAGAAGAGCCGACGCACCCAAACATCAACTATCTCTTTGTTTCTATTATAACACTCAAAAATATTCATATCAATCATTTCAAAATATTTTATAATTTTCAATGATGTTTCTAGGTGCTACAGATTTTGTTCTGTAAGCACCTTTTTTAAACAAATTTTACTCTCCAACCTCGAAATAATCTAGATCAAGCCGTTTCATGTCATAAACCATCTCACTCGAAACGCCGACGCCAAATTCAATCATGAGCTGAGCAAGCATCATCCCATCGATCAAAACAATCCGATTACCAACTCTCGCTGCAATATCCTTGGCTTGCTGCGTGAAAGTTGATGTTGTGATAAAAATTCCCTTTTGTGCATTTTTCAGCTGCAAAGCACCAATAAAAGTCTGAATATCGGGACTGCCGACGGAATTTTTCCAACGTTTTGCTTGCACATATATTACATCTAGACCAAGACGGTCTTCCTTGATAATCCCGTCAATTCCCTCATCACCCGTTTTGCCAACCACTTGCGCTGCATCTTCGCGTGAACCACCATAGCCCATTTTTAGCAGCACATCCAATACAAGCTGTTCAAAAAACGGCGGTGAATTGGCAGCGATTTTCTGAAGAAGATCATCCGCCAACGCATTTTGAATTGCTTGGTAAGATTCATCCATCTGTTCTCGCGGTGTACTTACAGTTTCATCGTCATCAACTTGAAGTGTCTGAGTTTTTGCTTCCTTGGCTGGTCGCTTAAACTCAACAAATTCCGAATACTGTCCTAATAATTTATTTGTTATTTTTCGAGGAGATGCCGCCAGCAAATCCAAACCACGCTGTGTAATCTGGAAATGTCCACTGATAATCGCATTGATCAATAAAGATTTCTTTAAATACGTCCGTGCCCAGCCAAGACGGTTATAAAACATATTCTGCCGCCCCGAAGGAAACAGACGATTTTTTTCTTCTTCCGTCATATTGAAACCATCCGACAAATCCTCTTGCAAGCTTTTGAGTGTATGTACCTGCCCATCACTCAAGTGCTGCAAAAAGGGCAGCATAATATCTTCGTATGTAGGGATAGCCATAACCAAGACTCCTTTTTAAATCCATTTTAATTGCGCCATTATGTAACAATCAGTTCTTTTTACTTTCATTGATTCAAGCAAAAATCCTTCGAAAATTCACAGTTTTTCCTGCAATACTTTTTTCAATAATTTCTTAGCATTTTCTTCTGACGGATTATTGGTGTCAAGCGCACCACGAAAGGCTTGGGCTAAAATCGATTTTTTCATCAAATCAAATTTAGCTATATTATTAATCATAGCATGTGCTTTTTGATCAGCTCCTAATAAATCAACAAGAATACGAACAATTTCTTGTTGCTCTTGTACTGAACATACAGGAATTATTAACTTAGATAATTTTTTTGCATTAATATTTGATTGATTTACACCATCACTTTTCACTTGATTATAATATTCTCGTGATTTTTGTGTATTAAGTGCATAATTTAAATACTCGCCAATTAAACAATTTTTATAATTTATTCTTATTAAATATCCAGCAAATATAGCAGGATGCTCTCCTCGATAGATTGAAGTCTTACCAACAAGTACGGGACTATTTGTGCGATTAAACAATACATCTCCTGATTTAAGTAAATATTTTGCAATGTCCTCTTCACTTGTAGTATATGCAAGATTATTCCAATCTATTTCGCCATCTTGCAAATTCCCCATTCTAATTACCACTATATTTCCATTTTTTTCCGATTTTTTTGATGTTCCATACTGAAAAGAATCACACATTTCTGCAAGTGGTTTTTCTTCCCAACTATCGATCCCAATTCCATGCTCTCTTCGCCAGTTTGCTGTCAATTCTCCACTAAATGCTTGATGCAGAATTGCTGCTTTGCGATTGGCAAAAGAATCCAGTGCATTCTGAACAAGCTCTTTCGCTTTGTCGAGCTTGGCGAAAAGGCTTTCGATACAGTCAACAATTCGTTGCTGCTCGACTAGAGGCGAGAGTGGAATTTCAACAAGACTTACCTTGCTGGCCGATAATTCTAAAAATGTTGTACCACTTGCATATGATTCCAATAATAACTTACTATATTTTAAATAAAAATATAAATATTTAGGCAAATAAGCTACTGATGGAAGAAAATTTTTAAACCCTTGATTCGTAGATAATACATTTTCTGCAATTGCAACATAACCTATCGGAGCTCGTGACGATAATAGTACTGTACCACTAGGCATAATTCTTGCAGAACTTTTTTTCAAACCAAGTTCTGTTATATTTTTTTTACCATGAGAAATATATATATTCGTATACCCAGATAAATCAACCGGACTAATCCATGGTATAGATCCATTTTCATAGTATTCATTTACTCTCGACGATGGTGTGCCACCACCAATAACTGAAGTAATATTCCCCAGCCTCGTCCACACCCAATTTTCCGGCACTTTATAAGGTTGTTCCGCTTCTGGCACAAGTGCCTGTTCCAACAACTCAGCCATACTCAATTCTTGTTTCTGCTTCGCCATTACTGCTTGACCCCCAGCATGCGCAGCTCTTTTACCACACTCTGGATAAGGTCAACAGCTTCTTCCAATTGTACTACAATCTCTTCGCCACTTTCAATCGGATCTTGCAGATCTTCATAGTCAAGAATACTGTCGTCGCGAATCAGCCCGAGATCAAGGCTGTCATTTTTCTCCTTGATTTGTTCACGCGTAAATACCTTAAAGCGCTCATCTTGTACCTTCGTACGGTCTTCAGCTGTATAAGCCTTGATAAAACCTTCGAAATGTTCTTTTCTAAGAGGATTTGTCTTGCCGAAATTCTGCATATTCGTTCGCATATCGTAAAACCAAACCTGCTTGGTATTGCCTTTATCGCTTTTTTCGCGAGTGAAAAACAGAACATTTGTCTTTACCCCTTGGGCATAAAAAATACCGGTTGGCAGGCGCAAAACCGTATGGAGATTGCATTTATCCATCAAATCTGCCCGTACGCTGGCACCATCGCCATCAGCAAAAAGAACGTTATCTGGTAAGACCACCGCAGCCCGAGCCTGACCGTTTTTCTTTAAGGAACGATAAATATGCTGCAAAAAATTCAATTGCTTATTGGAGCTTGGATAAACCAAATCCTTGCGCGTTGCCCGTTCTCCGCCTTTTTTAGTACCAAATGGAGGATTGGTTAAGACGACGTCAAGATTTTTTATGTTTTCACCAGCACTCGACAAAGTATCCGCCAGAAGGATTTCGCCTTCAATATCATGGAGCATGGCATTCATTAGTGCTAGACGATGTGTATCATGCACGAGCTCACAACCCGTAAAAGCTTCGTGTCGCTGGAAATTCTGCTGTTTAACTGAAAGATCAAATAACTCATCTTGATCTTTTTTGATGTGCTTATCCGCTGCGATCATGAAGCCGAACGTACCACAAGCCGGATCGTTGCATAATTCACCAACCTTCGGATCAATCAAAGCAACCATAACATCAATCAATACGCGCGGTGTAAAATACTGCCCCGCTCCAGATTTTTTTTCGTTGGCGTTTTTTTCTAAAAGTCCTTCATAGAGATTTCCGAGTCCCTCTTCTTTCGCCGAATACCAATCGAGTTCATCAATGGATTTTATGATTTTTTCTAGATTTTTCGGTTCCTCAATGTTGGAACGAGCTCCCGCATAAATCTCACGGATACGACCCAGACAGTTTTCGCCGAATTCATTTAAAATTGTATTATAATAACGCTTCAAATCGATGCCCTGCTTTTTGACCAAGTCCGCCCAGGTATAAGACTCTATTGTCAAAGCCGCATCTTCTTTTTTGACAATACTTTTTAATATATTGTCTTCATTGCCCGTTTCCTTCATCATTTTTAAAAACAAAATATAGGTTAGTTCGGTTACATATTGATGATAAGTAATACCATCATCTCTTAAAACATTGCAGAGATTCCACAGTTTTGCTACTATTTCTTGATTGTTCATTTTATGCACTCCAATTTTCATACAGGTACTCGTTAAGTTCTGCAATGATTTCTTCTAATTTATTTCCAAATACTTTGTTCATGACCTTATAGCCGCCCTTTGATTGGAAAGCTCCTATTTCAAAGGTTTCTTTATTCAGAATGCTGTCATGTAAAAGCTGTTTTTCGATCCGCTCCAGCCAATCAAGTTCCATTTTTTTAAAAGTATGCTTTTTCTTCAGTTTGTTTACAGCTTGTTCAATTCTTGCCGCATGGCTAATCAGCGGAATGCCTGAAGCCAAATTTCGGATAAAAGTAATGATATCTGCTGCTATTTCTTCATTTTTCATTTCTTTCCAGGCAGAGTTAAGCTGCACTTCGGTAAATTCATGCTGATCAAGCTCCAATTTGAGCTTTTTCAGCGCCTCACGCGTCAATTCTTTTGGTCGCGTGCAAACAATATTCAAAGCATCCATCGTATCTTTGTTTTCATCGACAAATCGTCTAAATTCGTCGAGATAGTCTTCCGGCTTTTTTGCTTTCCCATAGCTGCGTGTATGTGCAGTCAATTCATCTTCTTTAAATGAAATCACGACCGGCATATTCCAATTATATTTTTGCACATCGAGCATGTCAAACAAAGCCCGGCTCTGCAATATTTTCTTTTCAGCCAGAGGTGCTCCTAAAGCCTTTAATTTTTCGATAAATTCCGTGGGATTTTTGCTTCCACTTAAATATTCAAATTGTTCCAAGTCATCCACACTGAGATTTCTTTTTTTACGCTGCAACTTGGCGATAAGTATGTCAATAACATTCTTTTTTTGTTCTTCCGTTTCTAGTATTGTCAAGCCATCCAACAGATCCCCAAACGAGGTCGCAGGATTTGCAACTACTGGTTTCATCGTACTCACCGGTGCCAAAGATTCATATACGCCGACAGGATCAAATATTTCAAAATACGACTTGCAGATTTCCGGACAAAGACGCGTTGCCCTCCCCAGCATCTGTTCAAACAGAATTCGCGATTTCACACGGCGCATAAAGACTAGGCTCGTAATCTTTGGCACATCAATACCCGTAGTCAAAAGATCTACTGTCACGGCAATATTAGGATATGCTTCGTTCTTGAATCGCTTGATTGCCGCGGCGATCTTTTTCTTGTTCCCGTCCCCCAGTGCTCCGGTAATCTTCAAGATAGCATCATTGTCGACCCCGTATTCCGCGTATATTTCGCGCAATAATTTTACAATAAGATCCGCATGAGCATCATCAACCGCATAGATCAGCGTTTTTCCATCCCCTTCGGGATTGATAAATTTTGCGATTTCTTCCAATACCGTACGATTGAAATTCTCTGTAATAACCTTCCGATTAAAACTTTCAATATCAAAGTTCAGTTCATCTTCGATTTCCTCACTATTTGTCAGCTCTCCTGTCACCGGATCATAGATAGCAACAGTCTCGCCTTTGTCATAATGAATACCCTCGGTGCTGAGCTTTGTTTCCAAGGTATGCGGCATATCATGATCGACCAAAAAACCGTCGATTACAGCTTCTCGATAAGAATAGTTAAATACCGGTTTACCAAAAATCTCCGTCGTTTGCAGAGCTGGCGTTGCCGTAAGCGCAATTTTAACGGCATCAAAATATTCAATGACCGTCCGGTATTTACTTACGTAATCGTTCTGGCTTCGGTAAAGCAGCTCATCGTCCCCCATCTCTTTGTCGAGGATATAGCCGCGATGTGCTTCGTCAATAATGATCAAATCATAGTCCGTAACCGCTGGCATAGATTCTCCCGTATTATAGAGAATCCGCTTAACCAAGCTCTGTACCGTAGCCACCTGAAGTTTTGTTTCCTTATCAATTTCTTTATCTTCAAGTTCTTTGATATTATATAGTTCATCAAACGTCAGCAATTCTTCCAGCTTTACTTCTTTAAATACATCTTGTGCCTGTTCCCCTAGCGCGGTTCGATCTACTAGGAACAAAACTCTTTTAAAGCGATCTGCCTTGATAAAGCGATAGATGAGCCCCAATATCGTCCGTGTTTTCCCCGTACCGGTAGCCATAGACAAAAGTGCCGTCTGCTTCCCATCGACGATGACTTGTTCCGCAGCTTGAATTGCTCTGATCTGATACTCCCTCAGATTGAGTCCATCTTTATCTGCCAGAATTTCATAACCGGTCTTTGCCAGTGAGGCATTTGCCGCAATGATATCTTGTTCCAGACGTTCCAGCAGCCCAGAAGGGCTCGGCCAGCCTTGCTGCGCATAGGAAATATTCGAGACCTGCCGTGCATCCAAGAACCAAATTCCCGATTTTGTATCAAGCTGTTTTAGATATTTTCTGCCGTTCGTCGCAAACAAAAACGGTACCTTATAAGCACCCCATTGACTGACGAGATACTCTTCGTGTTCTTTTTTGATTGTTTTTGCATAATCCTTGCATTGCGTATCGATAACAGCGGGAATGTCTTTGTATTTTCGTTTCGCTTCTACTACAGCTACCAATTTCAAGCCGGCAAAAAGCGCATAATCAACCGCACCTTTCGTTGCAACCAATGAATCGGTCGGCCATTCAGCAATTGCTAGGTTTTTCCCTTTTACCGGTCTTGTTCCCTTCGAATAACGAATATGTATCGTATCAGCTTCCCAGCCGACCTGCCGCAACTGTTCATCAATTAAGTATCGCGTTTCTGCTTCACTCATATGTAACTGATCTGCTGCCTTGCTGCTTTGCCGACGCCTATCATCAAGAGATATACCTGATTCCACAGCTTTTACACTCGCAAGCTCAGCCGTAAGTGCTTCTATTTTTGCTTCCTGCTGCTTACTAAGGACAGCAATATCATCGGCAGAACTTGTCTTTTCCGGAATAACAAATCCCATCGCTTTGTAATTCCAATCTCCATAGGTCTGCATAAACCAAACACCAAGTTTATAGGCAAACTCGACTAAAAGTTTAGACTGCTTCGTTGATTCATAGCCACTATGGACAGCTTTATTGCGGTTTTTCCGCAGTGAAAAAAGGATATCATCAATTTCACGAGGAAGCAATCCTTCTTTTTTCAGTAATTTAATGCGCCGATCATGTGTATTATCCCATTCCGGCTCACTTATTTTATCAAACGTAAATATGAGATGAACGATCGTTTCGGCAAATAACCCCAGTTTTATCAGACAGGAATTTGAATCCGTATAAATATATTTTTCCGCCATACTGCCAACAGATGCCAGCAACGGCCATCGCGCTTCAAGAAAACTAAAATTCGACTTCAATAAGATCGCCTCCCAGTTACAATGTCAATCCAATAATATATCTTAAAAATAAGCAAACTAACCATAATATATTTTCCATATAAATTCGCAAATCCCTCTTTATTGCATGAAATCCCACTAAATTCACTTCATTTCAAAGGTCACGACATAAAAGAGCACCTCTCGATTTCTACCACAGCATCAGCTACTGCTTATTACCATCGCAATAAGTCACGCTACAAAAAGACGACTGAAGCCTATATTCAGTCGCCTAATAAAAGTCATATCATTTTAAAATCAATTTGTTTAAATAGAACGGGAGTGCTATAATTTTCTCAGAGATAGTTGATGGTGTCGGTTTTTCTACTCCCAGAGTAGGGGGTGGTTCTATGACAGTTTATGAAAAACGTTATCTTTAATGATAACCTTTGGTATTCTGCTTGTTGCCATTCTTTCATTCCGTAAATAACGGCATGAAAAAAACCGCCTAAACGGTTTTAAGCGGGCTCTTTTCAAAACATTCAACAGAGAAGAGCCGACGCTACCAAACATCAACTATCTCTTTGTTTATATTATAACACTCAAAAATATTCATATCAATCATTTCAAAATATTTTATAATCTGCAATGATGATTCTAGGTGCTGCAGACTTTGTTCTGTAAGCACCTTTTTATTCCTTTTTTTTGCATTTTTCAGGCCGCAAAACAAACGACTGAAACCCATTATTCAATCGCCGAATAAAAATCATACAATTGTAAAATCAATTTGTTTAAATAGAACAGGAGTGCTATAATTTTCTCAGAGATAGTTGATGGTGTCGGTTTTTCTACTCCCAAAGTAGGGGGTGGTTCTATGACAGTTTATGAAACGTTATCTTTAATATAACCTTTGGTATTCTGCTTGTTGCCATTCTTTCATTCCGTAAATAACGGCATGAAAAAAACCGCCTAAACGGTTAAGCGGGTTCTTTTCAAAGCATCTATATGGAGAAGAGCCGACGCAACCAAACATCAACTATCTCTTTGTTTATATTATAACACTCAAAAATATTCATATCAATCATTTCAAAAAATTTTATAATTTGCAATAATGCTTCTAGGTGCTACAAATTTTGTTCTGTAAGTACCTTTTTATTACTAATAGCACCCAGGGAAATTTGTTGTTTGTCACCTTAAATAACAGCATGAATTGTACATAGCTCTCCATAACTATATACACTAAATACCAAGTTCATCCTTAATAATAATTACAGTTATTCTTCCTTTAGGATATGATTTTTCTATGATTGACCAGCTATTGCATATTCTTCTCGGTGAAGAACAGTTCATACATTTATTCATGGTTATACACGGAGTTTTTAATTCTGGATGCCGTGCTGCATTTCTCGGCGCAGTATATTCTCGAACTTTTTTAAATGCAGCATCAAGATCTTGTACGATTTTGTTCAGACTTACCGTTAAGATAACTTTTTTAGGACCAAAAGTTATCCCTCCGATACGATTACCAATCATATCAAGATTCACCAGAATACCATCAAGTGTTACTGCATTGGTTCCGGTTAAAAATAAATCTACCGTAAGTGCTTCTTTTTTTCGAACTAGCTGTTCTTTAAATGATTCATCCGGATTAAAGGTATCAATAAATGTGAAATCACTGCAAGTTTTACAATACTCAAGAATCCCTGTACTTTTAAGCGTTTCTGAGTCAGCATAGGAAACAGTTTGAGGTTTAATATCCATTATAATATTTTTTATAAATGTACTTGCTTCCACTACATTTTCTGCAATTTCACAATTGAAATTGTTTTTCAAAAGGGATTTTTGACAAATTTCCAAAAGTGACATTTTAAATTCTCACCTCTCTTAATTTTATTAAAAACAATGAAATATAATGAAGTGATATAATTTTCTCTGAGATAGTTGATGGTGCCGGTTTTTCTACTCCCAGAGTAGGGGGGATGTTATCCTGCTTCTTGCCATTCTTTCATTCCGTAAATAACGGCATGAAAAAAACCGCTATGCAACCCCTCTTTGAATCTTCTAAAGCCTCAGCGCTCCTTATGTTCACACAATATATCATCCACACAGCTTTCAATATCAGACATAATTTCATTAAAAAACAACATTTCTTCTTGTGTAAAAGTGCTGAACTTTTTTATGATATTCTTACTAAGCATCTCATGAAAATTCAAATGATAATTATACGCTATTTCCCCTTTATCTGTTAATTCCATCTGAACTGCTCTTTTATTCTGCTGCTTTGCCGAACGAACAACCATATCTTTCTGCGTTAATTTTTGTATTACTTTCGGAATAGCACTCTTTCGAATCCCCATTTTTTCTGCAATTTCTGTAATATTAATACCTGGGTTTCTACCAATAATATCAATAATATGTATTTCTGAAGCATATAATATTTCAGCGGTTCCAAACGATCTAGGTTCCTTTAAGGCTTCATTTATTTTATTAGCAATTCTTAAAACTTTTTCAAATTGTACAGCATATGGTATTTTCTTTTCCAATTTATAAAACCTCCCTTCAGATATAATGCTTACCTATTGTGTTATTGAATATATACTCCCGTTTTTATTTTGTCAATATATAAATGTTTCTCACTTTTTTAATTGAAATAATTTTTAAGAAGTATGCCCTATTTACTACTCCATAGATTAATAATGCTATACTTTTCTACACAAAAATCCCCCTTGACTTCATTGTTCACCTGGTGTACATTTAAATAGTGAAGTAAGGATTTTTATAATTTACATGTGTTTACTTTGGAAATGCAAAATCAAACAGTACAGAGAAAGGCGTGACTATAATAATGAAAAGTCAAAAAGTCAAAATAATGATATTATTTATCTTTATTGTTTTATTATTTTTAGGCATTGGATTTTATATTCATAAGTACCATCAGGATATTTCTACCGACAATGCAATAATTGACGGCAAAACTGTTGTATTAAGTCCCAAAGTTCAGGGTTACATAAAAAAAATCAATGTTGAAGATAACCAAAAAATAAGTGCCGGCGATGTTATCATGGAAATTGACACTACAGATTACCAAGTAAAAGTAGATCATGCACAAGCTGCTTTACTTACAGCGAAAGCAGCAATATCCGCAGCACAAAACAATGCGATAAAAGCAGGTATAACTGCTCCAGCAAATGTAGAAGTTTCAAAAAAGAAAATCGATGCTGCCCAAGCCACCTGGGAAAAAGCATATGCAGATAAGCAACGCATGCAAATGTTAATAAATAGTGGTGCCTGTTCTCAAGAACAATTTGATCAAGCTGTTGCAACAGAAGGTTCCGCAAAAGCAACTTTAGAACAAATGCAGGCTGAACTAGATTCATCAAATGCAGCACCCGTTATTATTGCCGCCTCACAAGATACAGTTGAACAATTAAAAGCTGAAGAAAAACAAGCTAAATCAGATTTAGCAGAAGCTAAAAATAACTTACAAAACACAAAGATAATAGCCCCTATGGACGGAAGGATTACGAAACGCAGCGTTGAAGTTGGATCATACGTAGAGGCTGGAACACAGCTCTGCTCTTTAGTTGGTCTTGATTTATGGATCATAGCAAATTTTAAAGAAAATCAATTAGAAGGTATGCATCCAGGAAATAAAGTTGATATTTCGGTTGATGCCTTCCCCCATTTAAAATTAACTGGGATAGTATATAGTTTTCAAGCTGGTACAGGATCCTATTTTTCTTTATTTCCCGCTGAAAACGCAACGGGTAATTTTGTAAAAACAGTACAGCGCCTTCCTGTTAAAATCACTTTTGATCCGTTATCACCGGAAGATGCTTTATTACTGGGACCCGGTATGTCTGTAATTCCAACTGTACACCTCAATAAAGGCGATGTGTAACGATGGACGAAAAGCACACAAATCCACTTTTTATATCAACAGCTGTTAGTCTTGCCGCTTTTATGGAAATTTTAGATACAACAATTGCGAATGTAGCACTTACTCATATTGCTGGTGATCTTGGTGCTAGTATGCAAGAAAGCACCTGGATACTCACATCGTATCTTATAACAAATGCTATTGTTTTGCCCATATCAGGATGGCTTTCCTCCTTGATGGGGCGTAAAAACTTTTTTTTATTTTGTATTATAGGTTTTACAACAACTTCATTTTTATGTGGTATAGCAACATCCCTGTCAGCATTAATTTTTTTTCGGTTATTACAAGGTCTGGCAGGCGGTGGTTTACAACCTAGCCAACAAGCTATTATAAAAGACAGTTTCCCTCCTGAAAAACTAGGAATGGCTTTTGCTATTACTGGCATAGCTACTGTTTTAGCCCCGATTTTAGGTCCTGCTTTTGGTGGATATATTACGGATGAATTTAGCTGGCGCTGGATTTTTTTTATTAATATTCCCGTTGGAATAGTAGCAGCTTTATTAGTTAAAAAATTTGTATATGATTCCGTTTCTTCTCGTAAACAAAAAGTCGGTAGTATTGATTATATTGGTCTTGGACTTATTGCTATTGGTCTAGGAACGTTACAAATTGTATTAGACAATGGGGAACAATATGATTGGTTCGATAATTTTTTTATTGTTACTTTTTCGATTGTATCCGTCAGTTGCATTTTAGCATCAATTTTTTGGCTTTTAAAACAAAAATATCCGCTTGTTGACTTAAAACTGTTTACCATCCCTAGCTTTGCATTATCCTGCATCATGACGTTTTTTATTGGTGCCTTTGTCAATGTCACCGTTATGCTTTTACCTATGTTGGTACAAGCTAATTTTGGTTATAATGCAACTTTATCAGGAATGATACTCGTACCAGGTGGTATTGCTATTTTAATTCTTCTTCCTGTTGTTGGAAAATTATTAAATATCATCCAAGCAAAATATCTGATTGCATTTGGTATGTTATTTAGTGCAGTCAGCATGTGGGTATCTGCGCAATTAAGTCCACAAACCGATGAAGCTTCATTTATTTTTATGCGAATTTTACAAACGATAGGCATTCCTTTTTTATTGATTCCGGTAACAACACTAGCGTTTTCAAAAATTTCTACAAAAGACAGCAATAATGCATCTGCTATTACCGTTTTAATGAAAAACATTGGGGGAAGTATCGGAATCTCTTTAGTTACAAACTATCTTGTACACAGTCGGCAAATAGAACAATCTCAATTGGTAGCACATTTAAATATCGGAGAATGGGGATATAGAAATTATCTGGATATATATACACATATATTACAAAGCTCACATTTTATATCTTTCATAAATCAAAAGGAAATTGTAAAAGGAAGTTTAGCTAAACTCTATCAATCCATTCAGTTACAGGCAAGCATTCTTGCTTATATTGATGTATTTACAATGTTAAGTTATATTTTCATTGGGCTTGCCGCCATATCCTTATTTATGCCAAAAAATATTATTCATAAATGAAATGATTCTATATTAAAGAACACCGAGGATGTTTGTTTTTATAACTTTAAATAACGGCATGAAAAAAACCGCCTAGCGGTTGCGAGAGCGGTCTTCTTCACAGAATATTTAATTCGAGAAGAGCCGATGCATCACAACATCAACTATCTCTTTATCTATATTATAACACTCAAAAATATTCATATCCATCATTTCAAAAGATTTTATAATTTACAATGATGCTTCTAGGTGTTGCAGGTTTTGTTCTGTAAGCACCTTTTTTAACAAGTTTTACGCTCCAGCCTCGAAATTATCTATATCAAGCCTCTTTATCTTAAAGCCGCAGTTTAGATTTAACTCTTATTCACTTAAATCTGCATTATGGTAAGCTTCCGCCAATATACTGATTGGATGCATCGTTTTTACATCTGCGCCATGTTCAATCTGTGCGCGGCATGTACCACAATCTGTAAGAACCGTATCGACACCACTTGCTTTTACTGTATCAAAGAGAGTATTTCCTATTTTCATGGAAAGATCATAGTTTTCCGCTTTATAACCATAGTTGCCTGAAATTCCACAGCAGCCAGCATCGGCATCGGTTACTTTAACACCCGATATGAGTCTGAGTAGTTCCATGGCCGGAAGTCCAATTCCCTGTACACGCAAATGACACGGTGCATGATACATAAATTCATGGCTCACTTCACCAAATTCTTCATTTAATTGATCATTTTGGTAGAGTGCTTCTAAAAATTCACAGGCATCAAAAATATGTTTTGCATTTTCTTCCATGTCCGGAATTTCACCTTCAAAAAGTTCTTGGTATTCATCTTTGATCATCAAGCTGCAGCTTGTACAAAGCGTAAGAATTGGATAGCCTTTATCGACCCATTGTTTGATAAGGTTTGTATTTGTTTGGGCATTTTCTTTGGCTTCATTCAAAAATCCGGTTGTAACGAGTGGTGAACCACAACAAACAAAGTTTTCGTCAAATATGACCTGATAGCCATTTTTGTTCATAACGTCGATGAAGTCCAAGCCAATCTGCGGTTCGTTATAGTTAATAATACAGCCTGGGAAAAATACAATTTTTTTCTCTAGTTCTGGTTGTTGTTTGCTTTTAAACAGGGAAGCAAAGGTTTGGTCGGAATAGGCTGGCAGCGGTCTTTGATCGGCTAACCCCATGACTTTAATCATGCCTAAGGTACGACCAACGGACATACCTGTGTTGGCAAAAAATGCTCCAAATGGTATTTTTGCCACGAGTTTGGACATTTTTTCAGGATGTCCCATCATTTCGTCACGCTGTGAATGCGGATGTGTTTCATAATATTTTGCCCGAGCTAACATATTCAAGGTTGAAATTGGTACACTGGACGGACAGGCAATATCACAGTTCTTGCAGTTTGAGCAGTATTCAAGGGATGCTTCGGAATCATTTTCGGCAAAATTCAGTCGAGACTGCGCGGGGCCAACCATTTTCGGTCCACGAAATTTATGTGTTGCCGCGGTTACAGGGCATGCTGTTATACAGGCAGTACAGGCAACGCAGCAATCGGGTAAGTTTATTTTTTTATCATCCATATTATTTCACCTCTAGCACCGAGACAGCTGCCTGATAGGCAGAGACAAGTGCTACACCATTTCCGGATTTTTCAAAACTAAAATCATATCCACTAAGATTACGACCTGTGACAAAAACATTTTTCAAAATGCACTGTCCTTTTTTATCAATAGGACGCATTTCAGGATCTACAGCAATGCCAACTTGGGCAAATGGTTGTTTTTTATCCGAAAACAAGTCTAAATTAGCCCAAGTTTCTTCACCGACTGAAACATTCACGGGTAGATTAAATACGGGTTCGGTAACTTTTTTTGCACTGGGTGCATAAAGACCGGAACCATAAAAGCCACCCGTGGCAAGAATAAAATGGTCCGCATAATAGGTATGTTCTTTACCAACACCATTTACAAGAACGGCTTCACAGCGACCATCTCGAATAACCGATCCGGTTGCTTTCGCTTGTTCAATAATTTTGACTCCATATTTTCTGGCACAGTCATGAAGCATTTTGGATAAACGCATTCCGGACATGGATGGCGGAATGCATAGCGTTTCGGTAATGTCACACTGTAGTTCGTTTTTCAAGAATGTATAGGGAGTATAATCTGGTTTTGTTCCCAACACTTGGGGCAGCACAACGGCGGCTCCTGGTTTTATAACAGCTTTTAGCTGTTTCGTGCATTCTTCTAAACCGTCTTTGGTATCAATCCAGCGAGCGATATCCATTGTCATAATATCTCGGCCGCCAATCGCTTCTTCCATATGCGGATCAACGGTAACAATTTTATATTCTTTGTCTTCACCCAAATGTTTTTTGAGATTTTGTTCTGTCATTTTTGCATAATAATCTTTGAGACCTTTAAAGTCTACCACATAAACGGTTTTGGCATCTTTTAACAGCTCACCATCAAACGTTTTTGAATAGAGTCCGGTTGGTTTCATGGTTCCGAC
This sequence comes from Propionispira raffinosivorans DSM 20765, assembly GCF_000381065.1. Taxonomy (GTDB): domain Bacteria; phylum Bacillota; class Negativicutes; order Selenomonadales; family Selenomonadaceae; genus Propionispira; species Propionispira raffinosivorans. The sequence continues at coordinate 54,637 of NZ_KB905866.1, forward strand.
AGCGGTAGGAACCCAATGTAAAGCTTGGATCGTGCTGCCTTCGTATTCATAGCCTGCTTCTTTGGTGAGATTTAAAAAAAACTCGACTGCTTCTTCAATAAGTGGCAGCCCCAGTTTACTGTATGGATGAGTCGGCGAAAGCTGCTGGATTCCTTCTGCCGGAGTCCGGCAAGGTCTGTTATCTTTCGGATATGCCATAAGATCTACCAGACCACCACCAATTTCAAACGTACCGAGTCCAAATCTGAGCAGCGTTACGGTTTTGCCTTTTTTTGCAACGGCGATTGCCGCTAACAGTCCGGAGAATCCCCCGCCAATTACAAGTACATCATTTTTT
>NZ_KB905867.1 GCF_000381065.1 Propionispira raffinosivorans DSM 20765
TTCATCCTCTCAGACCGGCTACTGATCGTTGCCTTGGTGGGCATTTACCCCGCCAACTAGCTAATCAGACGCAGACCCATCTTTTAGTGACAGCTTATATATAGAGGCCATCTTTAGTAGCTTTCCCATGTGGGAAAGACACAACATTCGGTATTAGCACCGCTTTCGCGATGTTGTCCCCATCTAAAAGGTAGGTTGTCTACGCGTTACTCACCCGTTCGCCACTAAACTAAGCTCAACACCCAATCTTCTGACTGGATGTGTTGCACTTTTAAAATGCGTGGTGAATTCATTCTTCATCCACTCGCATTCCGGCTTAACATCTCTACTTTTAAAAGATTCGGTGTTAAGCTTAGTTCCGTTCGACTTGCATGTGTTAAGCACGCCGCCAGCGTTCGTCCTGAGCCAGGATCAAACTCTCCAATAAATTATATTAGAGAACCTTGATAGGCTCTTTAAAAATCTAAATTATCTTTTTTGTTAAAAGAAATTGTTAGTTGTTGTTTTCAAACGCAAGCGTTCGAAAACCGCACATCTGGCTTGATACATGTTGGTGTACATATATCTTTTTGTTTTCTACATTGTTTAGTTTTCAAAGAACACGTTGCTAGCACTTGCTTAAGTCAGCTTGTATAGATTATCACATCCGCAAGCGGTTGTCAATATCTTTTTTCGAAACCAGTTGATGACTTGCGTTAAAGACAAGTGAATCGGTGATTTCGTTTTTGTTTTCGCCGTTGTTATTGGCGACTTGTAATATATTACACTCTTTCAGCTTTGCTGTCAATACTTTATTTATCTTTTAAATGGCTGCTTACCACTTTCCGTTTGTGCCAGTTCCTTCCACCTTTTATTGACAACTGGTTTTACGGCTTTAATTTTAAAATCATTATAGCCATAAGCCATAATAGCTGCCGTGAGAACCGCCGCCAATTCTTCATCAACGCTAATAACCTCCACCAATTCGCTTGGATCTGCTTCTATTTCCGTAATTTTAACCTGCTTCGATTCTGCAAACAAATTCTTTACTTCTGCGATTATTCCTGAAAAAAATCCTTTACTCATATATTCCCCTGCTTTCCTTATTCATCAGCAGCCCATTTAGGACTACCATAAAACATACTAGTTGCCCTTCACTGATTTATAAAAGAGGCGGCTGATCCGCCCCTATTTAAGAATCATTCAATTTAAAGCGGCTTTGGTACAAAGCTGTTAATGAGCTGTAATTTTTGATCTCTTTTTAATTGTTTAATAGCATACTCTCGTTTTTGTGCTTCTTGTTTTGTAATAAAGCTCTCAAAATACACCAGTTTTACCGGTATACGGCAACGAGTATATTTTGCTCCTTTTTTACTGTTATGATTTGCTAAACGTTTTTCTAAATCACTTGTCCAGCCCGTATAGAATGTTCCATCGGCACATTCTAGAATATAAGTGAAGGCATCCATTATTTTTGTTCTTGAATCGTTATTGTATTGATAACAACATCTTCTACCGGTTTATCATTCGGACCTGTTTGAACTTTGCCAATTGCTTTTACAACATCCATATTTTTAATAACTTTACCAAAAACAGCATGTTTACCATCAAGCCATGGTGTTTTGTCTAATGTAATAAAAAATTGCGAACCACCAGTATTAGGACCAGCATTTGCCATCGATAAAATACCTGGCGCATCATGTTTTAAGTCAGGATGGAATTCATCCTTAATCGTATACCCTGGACCGCCCATACCAGTTCCTTCCGGGTCACCACCTTGAATCATGAAACCAGCAATAACGCGATGAAAGATAAGATTGTTATAAAAACCTTTATCCACCAATGTTATAAAGTTTTTTGTTGTCTGCGGAGCTTTATCTTCAAAAAGTTCCACTGTAAACTGACCTTTATTTGTATCAAAAACAGCTACTCTATTTTTGGCGTTTGTCGCTAACGGTGCTGCATCAGCTTTTGTATCAGCCTGTCCCGCTGCACTACCAAAACAACCCGTTGTAAGAAGCATAAACATGGTAACGATTGTAATCATTAAAGTTTTTTTAGACATTTATCAACTCTCCTATTTTATTATTTGTATAGTTTCACCTGGTTTGACTGGAATCCAAAGCTGAATATCCTTTTCTGGCTCAAACAAGTCTTTTGCTGGAACCCATGGAGCATTTTGCGCATTATGCATCGTAACCAATTGTTTGACTGTCGTCCTGCGGCAAAACTCCCTAACTCCCAAATCACAAAATTCCTCCAGCCTTAAATCCACTGGGAAAAATGCTACATCAGCTTCTAATCCATCCAATTTTTTCATCTGCTTCATAAAACCATTTTTCGCCAATGAATTATTTTCTTCCGTATCACCTTTCCAGTGCCACCAATTAAAGTCGCCAGCATGAAAAATATTCCAGCCTTCTACTTCGACTAAAAACGAAATCCCCGCATCCGTTGAACTAAAGGATGTCACTTTAATGTTATCTGATGTATATTCATCATATATATCTAAATAATTCACTTTTTTCGCATCAATTTTTTCCACTTCCGGATTTTGTTTAATATCAAAGCTTAAAAAGTATTGCGCTACGTGTTCTTGGAACGAACTAATCACTGGATTAAAGTGATCATAATGAACATGTGAACTGAAAACATAGATTTGTTTTCCCGTTTGCATTGCCGAAATTATATCATGGTGTGGATCTTTAAAATAATCAAATACCAATACAGTTTGATCTAATTCAACGATAAAGCCACTATGTAACATATAGGTTATTTTTGCTTGTTTTGGCATATCTGTTCTCCTTATCATAAAATTCATATCCGTTTAACATATTGTTTTATTTTATCACGGATCAGACGATAAATCGAATCCATTCAATGAACATTTTTAAAATCCAAGTTTTTTCTTATAATATCGATTTTACCGATTGCAACGACGTTTTTTCTTACTGCTTACAGTTAAATTACGATTACCGCTGCGTTTATTTTCTTGCAGCCCCTGTGTAGCAGCAAGTGTACGACCACGTTTCCATAAAATAAAATATTTCAACAAAATGAGCAGCATACTAATACCAAAAACCACATCCATGACACTTTGCAAGGTATCGCCAAAAGGCCACTGCCGTGTTAATAAATGCCAACCAAAAATGAAGGCAAAGGCAATATCGATTATTTTATCAGACATTAGCATGGCCCCTTTCCTGATGAAGTTTCTTCTACCATTACTGGAACCAAAGCAAAGGTATCGACGTCAACAAGACCTAAATCCGTAAGCTTTAATTCCGGAATAACCGGCAATGCCAAAAATGCTAACGTCAAAAAAGGATCATAATAATCATAAATTCCCAGTTCATGGGCAATTTTCTTCAAAAAGGACAAGCGTTCTTCAACAAAAGTAACACTCTGATCTGACATCAATCCGGCAATTGGTAGTGCCAGCGATCCTAGAACTTTTCCTCCAGCCACAATGGCCAGACCACCTTGAATACGTTCTAATTCTTTTGCCGCTACTATAATGTCCTCATCACAATCACCAATTGCAATAAGATTATGCGAATCATGTGCAATCGTCGAAGCAATCGCACCTTTTTTGAGTCCAAAACCTTGTACCAGACCAACCCCAATATTACCAGTCGCATGATGTCGTTCAAATACAGCCAGTTTTAATAGATTCTGACTTGCATCAGCCATCACGAAGCCATCCTGTACGGGTACTTTCATGATGAGATTTTTGGTGATAATTTGATGTGGTACCAGTCCAATTACTCTTGCCGTATCACCATATGCGGCAATTCTCAGTTTAGCCGGATCGATTGGTGCCAAATGCATGGTATGTTCAATATCCGCAGGGATTTTTGCCATAGTATTAAATAAAGTTTCTTTATTTTTTGCGACCATAACACCATCTTTAAAAACCATACATGGTTTCCATTCTTCCAAATCATCAAAGACGAGAAGATCTGCCTTATACTTGGGTGCAATCGCCCCAGTATCTTCTAAATGAAAATACCGGGCTGAATTGATTGTTGCCATTTGCAATGCCGTCGCAACCGGAATACCTTCCTCTACAGCAACTTTTACCATATGATTAATATGTCCTTCTGCAATCAGATCGGCTGGGTGGCGATCATCGGCGGCAAAACAGCAAAATTGAGATGTATAAGCATTAATCATTGGCAGGAGCGGACGCAAATTTTTAGCGGCCGAACCCTCACGAATCATAATATACATACCCGCCCGCAATTTTTCCATTGCCTGATGAGGTGTTACACATTCATGATCGGACTGTACCCCGGCTGCTGCATAAGCCATTAAATCATTACCAGACAGCCCCGGAGCATGTCCATCAATTTTTTTATGCTTTGCCAAACGGATTTTATCCAATACCATCGGATCAGCTGCAAGAACCCCCGGATAATTCATCATTTCTCCCAACCCCAAAATTCGTGGATGGTTAATCAATTCTGCCAGATCCGCTGCCAAAAGTTTTGCCCCTGAATTTTCTAAATGAGTTGCTGGTACACAAGATGGCAGCATCATGTAGACATTCAGCGGTAAGTCTTCTGTCGCATCGAGTAAATAACGGATTCCCGCCATCCCCATAACATTCGCAATTTCATGCGGATCGGCAATCACCGTTGTCGTACCAGCTGGCACAACAGCACGGGCAAATTCAAGTGGACTAAGCATCGAACTTTCCAAGTGAATATGTCCATCGATAAAACCTGGCGTAACATATTTCCCTCGTAAGTCAATTTCTTGTTCCCCTTCATAGTTTCCAATTCCAGCAATTCGCCCTTCAACAATCGCGATATCACCTTTGATAAATTCACCCGTAAACACGTGGAAAACTTCGGCATTCTTTAAAACCAGCTCGGCTTTTCTTTCACCTTTCGCTGTCATAATCAAATTTTTTAATAAATTCATCTTTTCACCTGCAAAATTATACTTGATTTTTTTCATCATTCTATTATATTATCAAATCAGCAAAAAATAAATACAAGAAACGAGGGATTCTATATGAATGAAGATCTGCAAGCGGCTGTTATCGATAAATTAACCAAAACCTGTACTTGCAAAAGTATTAATCGTATGGCTGTAAAAAAAGCGATCGTAAGTGGCTGTCATACCGTCGAAGCCGTCAATAAGGCTGTTGGAACAGGAAGCGGTGCCTGTAAAGGTCGCGGCTGCGGTCCGCGCATCCAAGAAATCCTTGATGATTTTTTAAACAAATAAAAGCACACACTAGTAGAAAAAGATGCCGTGATTTCACACAGCATCTTTTTTTCATGGCTTTTATTTTTTAATAAAAGCTGCTAAATGTTCTTTTTCTTTACGATCTTTGATCATCTTATCAATTTTATCCCGCGGCAAAGTAAACCCTCGCCCCATTACTTCATTGGCGCTAAGCACAATCATAAAAGCCATTGGATCGATAAGATTCGCAATAATTTTTATTTTAGCAATCTGCGTCAGATTCACTACAACAAAAATAACCTTTTTTTCCTGATGGGTAAAAGCACCTTCACCTTTGAGAAAAGTAACCCCTCGACCAACCTCTTTGATGATCTCATCGGCAATATCTACCGTTTTATCGGAAACTAGAATAATTGTTTTTTTATTATTAAAGCCAGCTACCACTTTATCCGTAACCAAAGAACTAACAAACATAGATATAAGTGTAAACATGGCTGGTTTTATGCCAAAAAGCATCGCAGCTATTACCATAATCACACAATTAAAAGCAAAAATAACGCCGCCCATGTTCAATGAATAATATTTTTTTGCAATGGCAGCTACAATATCGAGACCACCAGAATTACCATTCACGCGAAAAATAATTCCATAGCCAATCCCCGTGAATACACCACCATAAATCGCCGCTAACATAGGATCGTCAACGACATTGTAAGCTTCCAAAAATTGCATTCCATCAATACAAAGCGAAAATAACACTGTGCCAAAAATAACATCAATGGTATAAGCTTTCCCCATCGTTTTATACGCTGCAAATAATAACGGTAAATTATAGATAAGCATTTGTGTACCTATCGGTAACCCGAATAAGTAATAACAACTGATTGCTATTCCACTAATACCGCCACTGAGCAAATTATTTGGTACTAAAAATAAGTTAATCGCCGCACTGCTGATTAAGCAGCCAAATAAAATCAGGCCATAGCGCAAAACTTTTCCCTGCATTATTTACCTCCTGGTCGAATTTTTACGATTGGTTTGTTTTGACACGGCTAGTATCAACATCCTTGGACCCCATATAGATTGTATTGACATCATTCGGATTCACTGGCTGATTCAAATCGACATCCGAGGTTTTTATATCACTATTTTCATCAATGATTAAATTTGTGATGCGAAATTCGGTCAGATAGCCCTCATCGGGATCTAGCTGCAAAAGCAGTTTTTCCTGCTTATCTTTTTCATTCGCATAAATATAAAACAGTTTGCCGCCCAGCATCGTTCTGGTGGATTTTCCATAAACTCTCTGCATTTTATATGGCGTTGCCCCAATTTTAATACCATTTGCATCAACATAGTTTTTATCGCCAATTTGTATATCAACAACTTGATTATGGAGCGTATCCAAACCAATTTTTGTATCATCTTTGTACATATAATAGGTCACCATGGTACCAGCAATCAATTTACTTAGATCAAAACGAGGCTTGCCTATTTTATCAGTCATCGATTGATAATCATCGCCCAGTTTTATTCCCTTATAACTAAAACTCGCATCATTCTTCACCGCAAGAACCGTCCCAGACAGCGTCAGCAATAAGCATACAAGTATTATGATTTTTTTCAGCATTACTATATCCTCCTGCTCACTTTAAATTCAACTTGGCCAGCGCTTCGGCAAGAGCCGTATTGATCGGTTCTTCTGTTTGCTTTTTCTGTTCATTTAAATATCGTGCCACTTCACTTTTCGACACACGATTGACATTTTCCTTGCTTTTTCTTTTTTGGAATGAAGCTAATTTTTCCCGATAGCCACAGGAACAGACAAAAATCTTGCCTTCACCCTCGCCACGCATTTCAAGCTTTTTATGACAAGTTGGACAGCGAGCATTCGTAACCAAAGAAATCGATTTTCTATACCCGCATTCTCGGTCTTGGCAAACGAACATTTTACCTTTTTTTCCATTAACTTCAAGCATAAATTTCCCACATTCCGGGCATTTTGTCCGAGTCATATTATCATGATGGAATTTGGCTTGTGAATTTTTGATTTGCTGAACAAGCAATTTTGCATATTCTTTAATATGTCCAATAAAAGCCGTCTGAGCCAGTGATCCTTTGGCTATTGAAATTAACTGTTGTTCCCATTTTGCCGTAAGTGCTGGTTCTTTAAGATCATTTGGCACCAGTTCTAAAAGCTGACGTCCTTTCGCTGTCATAAAGATATCCTGACCACGTTTTTCAATCACAAAGCTGCCAAATAGTTTTTCAATGATGTCTGCCCTTGTTGCTACCGTTCCCAGTCCACCTGTTTCACCAATGGTTTGTTTTAATGATTTGCTGTCACCTGACATATATTGTACCGGGTTTTCCATTGCAGCCAGCAACGTACCTTCCGTAAAAGGTGCTGGCGGTTTTGTCTGCCCCTGCGTTAACATCACTTTTATGCCTTTTAGCACATCACCTTTATGTAAATTCGGCAATGCTTGCTCGACAATCGTCTCGTTGCTCTTGTCCTCATCATAAATGCCCCGATAAACTTCTTTCCATCCTAAACTAGATACAATCTTGCCACGCGCCATAAAATTTTCTTGTTTGATTTTCACAGTCATTGTTGTTTGCTCATATTCAAATGGCGGATAAAGAACGGCAATAAAACGTTTTACGACAAGATCATAAATTTTTCTTTCCTTATCGCTTAAAGCCGTCAAATTCACAAATTGCTCCGTCGGGATAATCGCATGATGATCCGATACCTTTGTATCATCCACAAAGTGTTTACTTGGTTTAATTTGCTTGCCTGCCTGAAATGCAATTTTCGTATAAGGTCCAACGCCACATGCTTTCAGTCGATCTTTTAGTGTCGGGACGATATCGGCGGAAATATAGCGCGAATCCGTCCTTGGATAGGTTAATACCTTATGCGACTCGTACAATTTCTGCATAATTGAAACCGTTTCTTTGGCGGAAAAAGAGAAGATTTTATTGGCATCACGTTGTAATTCTGTCAAATCATACAGCTGTGGGGCAAAAGATTTTTTAGCTGTTTTTTCGATCTGTACAACCTCCGCTGGTGCCCCTGCCAACGATTTAAGTAGATCATCCATTCTATTTTTATCAAAAGAATGCACTCCTGAATTTTTTGCATCCTGCCATGTCAATTTCAGTGTACCAGACTGTGCACTAAGTCCATAATATGTTTTCGCAATAAAATTATGAATTTCATTTTCGCGCATGGCAATGATTGACAATGTCGGCGTCTGTACTCGTCCACAGGAAAGCTGGGCATTGTATTTACAAGTCAAAGCCCTTGTTGCATTAATACCTACATACCAATCGGACTCAGCTCTCGCTACCGCCGAATGATATAGATTTTCATAATCCTTACCAGCACGAAGTTTCGCAAATCCTTCTTTAATAGCTTTATCCGTGACAGATGAAATCCACAATCGTTTCACAGGCTTATGAATTTGGGCTTTTTCTAAAATCCAGCGTGCTACAAGTTCGCCTTCACGACCAGCATCTGTCGCAATAACGATTTCCGTTACATCTTTGCGCCGCAGCTGTTCCTTTACCGCATGATATTGCTTCGAAGTTTGCCGAATCACTACCAAATCTAATTCTTTTGGCATAATTGGCAGTTCATCGATCTTCCATGTTTTGTAATTTTCGCCATAAGCTTCGGGATCAGCCAGCGTAACCAGATGTCCCAACGCCCATGTCACAATATATTTACTGCCTTCGATAAAACCATTACCCGATTTCGTACAACCAAGTACGCGGGCTAAATCACGGCCTACCGAAGGTTTTTCTGCTAACACACAAATTTTACTCATAAGAAACCTCACTCTATTTATTGTTATAACTTTATAGTAACACAACTTGATGAAAATAATCAAAATCCAATGAAATTCTAAGAAAAATCGAAATGAACCGGTTGCTTCTTTAGCTCGATATCGTCAAAAAAGAACTTTGCCCGAAAAAACAACCAGGCAAAGCTATCGAATAGACTTTATATAATATTTTCTAACATCCAAAAAGCAGCCATCCCTACCAGAATGCTTTTACTTAGCGACTTCGTTTTAACTGCTACAATAAAAACAGCAATAGATGCCAAAAAGCTGATATTGGTTAAATTAAAATTCAATTGATTGCCATCCAAAAATATTTCTGAAAAAACCAATGCACCAAAAACCGAAGTCGGCACATAATTGAGCCAGCGCTCTATCCAAGGAGCTAATTTCACTTTCGCTAAAATGAACGGCGGTAATACTCGGGGTATATAAGACACGATACACATGCCTATTGTACAAACAAAGATTTCTTCACTACTCATTTTTTTCACATCGCCCCTCAACAACACAACCTATTGTCGCCGCAATCAGTGTCGCTGTTACAATATGTAGTTTATGCGTCAAAATCCCCGATAAAGCCAAAGCGATACACCCCGACAACACACCAATAATAATGAGTTTTTTATTAACAAAATGAAAAGACCATAACCCAATGAACATTGCCGTCAAAGTATAACTCACCACAGCCATATCGATTACCAAAACATTTCCGGCAACATTGCCTAATACATTACTAAAAACCCAGCAACCGTGTGCTAATATATTAACACCTAACGCTTTATCTGCATTCCACGCTGTCTCAGCCCCCGCAAATTTGCTCATATTCACTGCAAAGGTTTCATCTGTAATTCCTTGAGCAAACAGACTTAAATATGTATTATTTTTTTCCATCAGGTAAACTGCCAAACTTGAACTATACAGCATATGACGCAAATTCACAATAAAGGTAGTCATAATGATTGATGTACTCGATGCAGCTCCCCCCATCATTGCCAACGCAATGAACTGACCACTACCAGCAAAAACCAATAGTGACATAACTCCCACTTCGAAAGGAGTCAATCCAACTTTTTGTGATAAAACGCCGCCAGCAAAACCTAAAGGTAAATACCCCAGCCAAATTGGCCAGACCGCCTTCACAACCGCTTTATTAAAAATATCCTTTAAAATACACAGCACCTTCTATCATATTCTTTATTATCTAAATTTAAACAAAGAACTTTCTTTCTTTTTAATCATCATATGATACATGCACCTATATTATATATAGAACAAATCCATTTAGCAATAAACAATTCAATAACTTTAAAACGCGGCAAAAACACCCCTGATCAAAATCAAGTGTCTCTGCCGCATTTTCTTAGATTAAATTTTGTTTAGTTTAAAAAGAAACGAAATTTCCATTTTTAAATACAGCGACTTCTGTGCCATCTTTCATAATACCAGTAATTTCTAAATCTTCGGTTCCAACCATAAAATCTTCATGAACCAAAGAGTCATTCACGCCTGCTTTGTGTAGCTCTTTCGCACTCATATTTTCCCCATTTTTAATACAAACCGGATAGGCTTTACCGAAAGCTAAATGACACGATGCATTTTCATCAAATAATGTATTATAAAACAAAATTTTGGAATTTGAAATCGGTGAATCGTACGGCACGAGTGCTACTTCACCGAGACGCGCCGACCCTTCATCTGTTTCCAGAAGTTTTGCCAGTATTTCTTGACCCTGCTCCGCCGAATAAGCGATGACTTTTCCTGCCTCAAAGGTCAACGTAAATTTATCAATCAAATTCCCATGATAATTGAGCGGTTTTGAACTCACAACCGTTCCATTCACACCATCTGCTTTTGGCATACTATAAACTTCTTCCGTTGGCATGTTCGCTACAAACGGTCTTTTATCTGGTGTCAACTCAGCGCCGCTGATCCAAAGATGTCCATCGGGAAGTTCAATTTTTAGATCTGTACCGGCAGCATTCTTATAATGCAAATATTTAAAAGCATACTGATTCATGAAATCTTTTGCTTTTTCAAGATTGCCTAAATGTTGCTCCCAATTTTTCACAGGATCACTTTCATCATCAATCCGCACCGTTTGAAAAATAGTCTGCCAAAGTTTATCCACAGCCTCTATGGTTTGCATTTCGGGAAAAACCTTTCCCGCCCAAGCAGTTGTTGGAATTGAAACAACACACCAAGCATTCTGGTTGCTCATCATCCGTTCTCTATATTCTTTCAATGCTGTACTGCTGGATTTTTGAGCTCTAGCCATTCGATCTGCATTCACAGCCTTAAAGATTTCTGGATCGGACGCTGCAATTGAAATAAACGCTGCATCTTGTTTGGCATAACCAATATATAACTGCTTTCGCCACTCAGGAAAAGCATCAAAGACTTCTTCCGGCGCCATAGTAAAGCGAATTTTTTCGAGTTTTTCGTCATTCCAGCTTACAATAACCTCTTTTGCCCCAGCGTTATAAGCAGTCGTCGCTAAGAGTCTTGTAAACGGCGCACATTCGATAGGTGAATTGATCACCAGCAATTGATCTTTTTTTAAATTGACACCTGTATGAATAACCAAGCGAGCATATTTTTCTAATTTGTTTTGCAAATAAAGCACCTCCAAGATATAACATTCTTCTTTGATTATTGTATCATATCCCTTTCAATTAGAGAAAATTAAAATTCCCCGTTTGCCATAACGATCGATCTATATTATAATAATGCATATATTTTTAATATGAAAAGAAGGTTTATACTATGATAGATATTTATGCCTGTGCCAAAAAACATTATGATTGGGCTGTAAATTTACGCCGCTATTTTCATGTTCATCCCGAACTGAGTGGTCAAGAATATAAAACGCAAGAAAAAATATGTCAGGAATTACAATTGCTGGGAGTTCCTTTTTATAAAGCAGCTAAAACAGGAGTTATCGCTGAAATCAAAGGGGGAAAACCGGGCAAAACCATTGCAATCCGCACGGATATCGATGCACTGCCACTGCAAGATGAATGCGGTCAAATTTATCAATCACAAAATCAGGGAGCCTGTCATGCCTGCGGACATGATGGACATATGGCGGTTCTGTTTGGTACAATCCGTATTTTAAACGACTTACAAGCAGATTTGTCTGGAACATTTCGCTTTCTATTTCAGCCCAGCGAAGAAGAATTCCCCAGTGGTGCTAAAGAGTTAATCGCAGCTGGTGCATTAGATGGTATTGATGCTATTATCGGAGCACATATTTGGCAGCCAGTTCCATTAGGCACGATTGGTATTTCTTACGGAAATCTAATGGCTGCACCGGATAAATTCCAGATAAAAATCACAGGTAAAGGTGGGCATGGCTCAATGCCTGAACAAACAATTGATCCCATCTTGACGGCAGCCCAAATCATCTTAGGTCTGAACACCATTGTCAGCCGCAACATTGACCCACTTGATTTGGGTGTTGTCTCGGTAGGTTCCATTCATGCTGGACAGGCATTCAACATTATTCCCGAAACAGCAGTCATTGAAGGTACAGTTCGTTCGTTTTCCAAAAAAATCCAAAAGTTAATTTTCAACCGAATCGAAACGATTACACAGGGAATATGTGCTGGCAACGGAGCCACTTACACCATTGATACCGTCATGGAACGTCCCGCCGTCATTAACAATCCCTTGTATGCAAAAGCAATAAAAGCTGCCGTTGATCTTTGCGAAAGCAATATTAAAGCTAAAGAAATTCCGCCCGTTATGTCTGGTGAGGATTTTTCCTATTATCTTCATAAGGTACCTGGTGCATTTTTCTTTATCGGTACCGGATCTGCTAAAAGCACCTATCCGCATCACCATCCAAAATTCGATATTGATGAGGAATGTATACTCTATGGTATGGAAGTCATGGCTCGTACCGCCATTCGCTTAGCAAACACCTAACAAAAAAGGGTTGGCCGGAAAATCCGGTCAACCCTTTTTTTATATAACTTTTCCGATCATCTCCTATAACTAAGAGATTTTTGTTTTGCTTGTTTTTCTGGTTTACCCTAACGATTTTAGCCATTCCCCCTTTCAATGAAAAAATTAAAGTTAATGATTTCATTCAATCAGAGTTCGAATCATATCCGTACGGCTGATCATACCGACCAGATTGCCCGCTTTGACTACCGGTATACGCTTGATATGATGTTCAATCATCAATTTTCCCACTTCACTAATATCAACATCTTCATCGACAACAATGACTTTTTCCGTCATGATTTCCTCTGCCGAAAAAGCAATCATTTTTCTAAAATCTTCATTATATTGTTTTAAACCATTATAATACACAATTGCCCCTAAAATATTGAGTGCATCAGGAATTCTTGGCACAACTTCTTTGTGCAGAAGATCACCTTCGCTGACAATTCCCAACAGCTTTCCATCAGTCCCCACTACCGGTACACCAGAAATCCTATTTTCAACAAGTATCTTGGCAAGTTCCTGAATTGTCGTCTTTGGACCTACTGTTATCAAATTATCTGCCATAATATCTCTTGCTTTCATAAAAAACACCCCATTTTACTAGGCTCGTATTAACCTTTAAAGTTTTTTGATTATTTTGTTAATATACTAATTCTATTTTTTAAACCAATCTCCTGCTAGAAACAACCGTTTTAAATTTATTTATAATTATATTTTTTATTACGCTGCTTCATTTAAAAGCAGGATTTTTTTCTTTTGTCTATAATTCTTAATTATATCACTAGCAGAGTAAGTCGTTGTGCGTCAAGTGTCAGATGAACGGGGAGTTGACATCTGAACGAAAAGCTAAGAGCTTGCGGTACAGCCACTGCATCCCGCTGTTACATTATAGAGAACATCTCTCTTATGTAGCAACGTCGCTATTAAAATTACATAAGGAGGTGTTTTTTTGTTTTCTTCTAAAACAAAAACCGTAGTCTTTAGCGGTGTATTTATCGCCTTAACGGTAATTCTCACGCATGTTTTTGCCATCCAGACACCATTTCTGCGCATCAGCTTTGGTTTTTTGCCCATTGCTGTATTTGCCATGTTATTTGGTCCCTGGAAAACAGGTTTAATGGCCGCCATAGCTGATATATTAGGTGGTATGATCTTTTCCCCGGGTCTTTTTTTCCCAGGATTTACACTGAGTGCTTTTCTGGCTGGTATCATTTATGGTTATTTTTTCTATAAGAAAAAAATTTCCATTAAAACACTTTTTATCGCCAGCAGCCTGATTTTATTATTCATTGATCTGGGACTCAATACAATTTGGCTTAGCATGCTATACAATAAAGCAGCTGAAGCGATCATAGTAAGTCGTACCATCAAGTCCTTGCTGATGCTCCCAATTCATATTTTTCTCCTTTATATGGTTCACAAGCCATTATTACTGTATTATAAACCGCTAAAATAAAATAAATGGAGATTCCTGTAATTTTACAGGAATCTCCATTTATTTTTATAACGTATCAACTATATAAGTTGCATTAAATATATGAATTTTTTATTTTAAAAGATCACTGCCGGCAATACCAGGCTGCGTCATTTCAGCTGGTGACAAAATATGATCCATTGCCGCTTTGGTGAGCAGACCTTTTTCTAAAATAATTTGGCGAATTGGTTTGCCAGTACTATAAGCTTCTTTCGCAAGCATGGAGGAATTTTCATAACCAATATGCGGCAATAATGCAGTTACAATTCCCACACTCTTATCGAGCCAAGTTTCACACTGCTGTCTGTTTGGTTGCAAATCAATCAATAATTTATCAACAAATGTATTGACTGCATTTGTTAAATAACGCATCGAATTAAATAAATTAAACGCAATGACTGGTTCCATAACATTTAATTCAAACTGACCATTTTCAACGCCAAGGCTGACTGCCATATCATTCGCAATAACTTGATAGCAGGTCTGATCCAGTACTTCAGCAATTACAGGATTTACTTTCCCTGGCATAATCGAAGAACCTGGTTGACGAGCTGGTAATTTGATTTCATTCAAGCCACAGCGCGGACCAGATGCCATAAGTCTGAAATCATTTGCCATTTTAACTAATACTAAAGCTGTTACTTTGAGTGACCCTGAAACATCTGCAAATCCATCTGTATTATTTGTTGCATCAATTAAATTGGTCGCTGTAATAAATTTTTCACCAGTAATATCTGATAAAGCTTTTTCTACAGCCTTTATGTATGCAGGTTCTGCATTTAGACCTGTCCCAACAGCTGTAGCCCCCATATTGATGGTATGGACACCTTCCACTGCATATTCAATACGTTTGATGCCACGGCGAATAGCAGATGCATACGATGCCATTTCCTGCCCCAATGTAATTGGCACAGCATCTTGCAGATGAGTACGACCCATTTTTAATACATCTTTATATTCAACGGCCTTCTTTTCAAGTTCATCAACCAAACGATTCAATGCTTTGATCAGTGAAATACTTTTATGTATAATACATACTTTGATGCCTGTTGGAAAAGCATCATTCGTTGACTGTGCCATATTTGCATGATTATTCGGAGAAATAATATCATAATTTCCTTTGGCTTCACCAATAATTTCTAGAGCTCGGTTTACCAAAACTTCATTTGTGTTCATATTAACAGATGTTCCTGCTCCTCCTTGAATCGGGTCCACAGGAAACTGATCATGTAATTTCCCAGCAATGACTTCATCCGCTGCTGCGACTAAAGCATTCCCTATTTTTGCTTCCAATCGACCAGTGGACATATTTGCAATCGCTGCTGCTTTTTTTACAAAGGCCATTGCAATAATGAAGTCACGGTCCAATCGTTCTCCCGTAATATTAAAATTTTCCATAGCGCGTAATGTTTGCACCCCATAATATACATCATCCGGTACTTCCATTTCACCTAAAAAATCATGTTCTTTTCTCATTTTTAATCTCCAGCCTTTCTCTCTCGCTATAAGATTCAAAATTATCATAAGGTTTCGAATCTTGTTTCTATTAATATTAGTTATGTTTTAATTACCTTACAAATGCATTGTATCATGTATACAATATTCAATCAAGTACTTTTTAGTATTTTGTATACAAAAATACTAAAATATTTTTATTTTTTTAAAAAGCTCTATTTATATGAAATTTAAAGAAAAACACGTTATAATAAAAGCATTACACATAACTATAAAATATACAGGAGGTCCCTATGTGGCTTAAATATCGAACATCAATCTTGGTTGGAATCAGTTTCTCTTTATTATTCTCCATGCTTTGGTTTTTTCAATCCTTATCTTTTATCAGTTTTATTTCACTACTCTTAACGCTTTTGCTACGTTCCAGTGTTGACCGATTGACAAAAAAAATGCCGCGGAGCCTGGCATCGGGAATTATTTTACTTACTTTTATTGCTGCCGTGATTACATTTTTAGGACTGGTATCAAAAACATTTATCCCGACTTTTGCCGCTTTTATAGCCGATATACCACGTATTTCAAATACGTTACAGGATTTACCGATCTTTCATATATCCGATTTTATCACACAGGAGATTGAATCTTTACTAAAAGAAATGACGGCTTTCAGCATATCAGCTTTAACGTCTTCGTTAAGTATTATCTTCAGTATTTTTAGTAAATTTATTGACCTCGTCATTATCTTGTTTGTTACGTTTTATTTATTAAAAGATGGTGAAGAAATCAAAAATTACATGGTCGGTCTCTTTCCTAGAAAAGATAATTCAAGAATCTTATCTTTATTCAATGATATATTAGAAGCACTGCGCACCTATATCCGCAGTCAAATCACCATTTGTTTTATCACGGGTATCATCGTGTTTTTGTATTTCACGATCCGGGATCTTCCCTATGCCTCCGTATTTGCTGCTGTATCGGGCATTAGTGAATTTGTCCCTGTCGTTGGTCCAACACTCGCTTCAGCCTTTGGAACGATCCTTACAACTACACAATCACCAGTCTACGGTGCACAGACTTTGATTTTCTACATCATCCTTACACAAGTAAATCACAATATCATCTATCCCTATTTAATAGGCAAATCACTAAATCTTCATCCAGTAGCGATTATTTTGAGTATTATTTTCGGTGGGGAACTCCATGGCGCCATTGGAATGTTTCTTGCCGTTCCCTGCATGGTCATCATCAAACTAGTCGTAGAAGATATTTGCAAAGACCGCCACAATATAATAACAAAATAGAAGGACATGTGTATAAGTATGATACGAAAACTACTACCCTGTTTAGGGACTTATAAAAAATATGCCATTTTAACGCCACTGATGATTGGAATCGAAGTCTTGCTTGAAGTATGGATTCCTTGGATTATGGCTTCCATTGTCGATCATGGTATCCAGGGAAACGGCGGTATTGACTATACTGTAAAAATGGGATTACTCATGATTGTTATGGCCTGCTGCTCTTTATTTTTTGGTGCCTTAGCCGGTAAATTTGCTGCACAGGCTGGCATCGGCTTCGGCAAAAATCTACGAACTCTGCTTTTTGCCAAAGTACAAGAATTTTCATTTATCAATGTCGACAAATTCACTACAGGATCTTTAGTTACCAGGCTGACAACGGATGTAACCAATACGCAGAATGCGTTTATGTTATTGCTGCGTCTAGCCTTTCGTGCCCCAATTATGCTTATCGGTGCAACGTGTATGGCCATCTATGTGAATCCCCGCTTATCACTGATTTTTTTTGCAGCAATTCCCTTTTTATCAATTGCTTTATATTTTATTTTGATTAAAGCTCATCCACGTTTTTTAACTATGCTCAAAAATTATGATAGCATGAATAGTATTGTTCAGGAAAATTTGATAAATATTCGCGTTGTAAAATCTTTTGTAAGAGAAAACTATGAAAAGCAAAAATTTGCAAAATCCGCTGAAGCCGTACGAAGCGCTCAATTTTTTGCGGAAAAACTGGTTATTTTAAATATGCCGCTCATGGAAATTTGCATGTATTGCTGCATCATTGCCGTTTTATGGTTCGGCGGCAGTCTCGTTATCAATTCTACTATGGAAATCGGCGAACTTTCTAGTTTTATCAGTTATATTATGCAAATTTTAATTTCACTTATGATGATTTCGATGCTTATGATTATTTCTGTACTGTCACGAGCATCCCTAGGACGCATATCCGAAATCATCGACGAACATCCCGCTATTCATGAAAATAAAGCCGGCTATGCCGCACCACTAAATGGTTCAATTGAATTCCGTGATGTCTCCTTTGCCTATGATGAACTTTCGCAAAATCTAGTATTATCCCATATCAACCTTAAAATAAAAGCCGGTGAAACGATTGGTATCATTGGTGGCACAGGCTCAGGCAAAAGCACCTTAGTTCAGCTAATTCCCCGTCTTTATGAAACCAGCACTGGACAAGTCTTCGTTGATGGTAAAGATGTAAAAAAATATCGTCTGCCAGCACTGCGTGATACCGTGGCGATGGTTCTGCAAAAAAACCTTGTGTTTTCAGGTACTATTCGCGAAAATCTTTGTTGGGGTAAAAAAGATGCTACCGAAGCCGAAATTATTGCTGCCTGCAAAGCAGCCCAAGCGCATGACTTTATTATGCAATGGCCTGAAGGCTATGATACCAATTTAGGTCAAAATGGTGTAAATGTCTCCGGTGGTCAAAAACAAAGACTTTGTATTGCCAGAGCATTGTTGAAAAGACCAAAGATCATTATTTTTGATGACTCAACGAGTGCCATTGATACAGCAACCGAAAACAAGCTCCGTAAAGCGTTAAAAGAACAAGTGCAAAATGCAACAACGATCATCATCGCACAAAGAATATCATCTTTAAGCGATACAGATCGAATTATTGTTATGGACGATGGTAAAATTGATGCCTTTGGTTCACACCAAGAACTTCTGCAAACGAATAAAATTTACCAAGAAGTTTATAAATCCCAGCAGAAAGGGGTGTCTTGATATGCCAAAGCCAAAAGCAATGAATTTCCAACATCCCATTGGTGAAAAGCCAAAAAACATCTGGCCAACCATTCGCCGTATCTTTTGTTATATGAGGGAAGACAAATTTCTCTTTTGCTTTATTTTTGCTGCCATTGTTTGCAGCAGCGCCGCCCAAGTCGTTGGAGCCGCTTTACTCCAATATATCATTGACGATTTCATTTTACCACTTGCGCAAAATTATAATGAAGATCTACAACAAGGTTTCATTAAAATATTGTTCTATATGGGAATCATTTATGGCCTGGGTGCAGCCGCATCTTACACCTATATGCGGCTGATGCTGTTACTATCAATAAAAACATTATATAAGATACGCCAGGACTTATTCCATAAAATGGAGGCATTGTCGATACATTATTTCGACCAGCATACACATGGTGAATTGATGAGTCTATACACCAATGATACCGATACCCTGCGCGAAATGCTTTCCAATAGTGTTGCAAACTTTGTAGCAGCATCGCTGCTCCTGCTTGGCGTATTTTCCACAATGCTTGTCTTTAGCTGGCAGCTCACTGTGCTCGTTATACTCCAGCTTTTTCTCATTTTTTATTGTATGAAGAAGATCGGTGGCAAAAGCCGCTTATATTTTAAACAGCAGCAGAATGCTTTGGGGCAGCTCAACGGTTTCATTGAAGAAATTATCGATGGTCAAAAAGTTGTAAAGGTTTTTTGTCATGAAGAACATGCTTTAACTGATTTTAGCAAATTAAATGAAGACCTATGTCGCGTAAGTACAAATGCGAATATCTTTTCTAATATACTCATGCCCATCATGTCTAATATTGCAAATATCCATTATGCACTTACGACCATTCTTGGCAGTATCTTAGCGATTTATGGAATTTTGTCGGTTGGTACGGTTATAGCATTCTTACAGCTCACCCGTAATTTTTCTATGCCAATCACACGTATTTCACAGCAATTCAATACGATGCTAAGTGCTTTGGCTGGTGCCGAAAGAATTTTCCGTCTAATTGATGAACCACCAGAAGAAGATCAAGGCTCCATTACCTTGACAACGAGTGATGACAAAAGAAATACAATCAATGGTGATACGACTTGTGACTTAAGTCTTTTCAGCTGGAAAATCCCTCATAAAGATGGAACTTTGACCTATCAACCCCTCACCGGTCACATCGAATTCAAAAATGTTTTTTTTGGCTATAAAGCCAATCAACCCGTTTTAAAAGGAATCAGTTTGCAAGCTGTACGTGGACAAAAAATTGCTTTTGTCGGTTCAACTGGAGCTGGTAAAACAACAATTACCAATCTAATCAACCGCTTTTACGATATAACAGAGGGTACGATTTTATATGATGGAATTCCCATCAACAAAATCAGTAAAACTTCTCTTAGGCAGTCGTTATCGATGGTTTTGCAGGATACCCACCTTTTTACAGGAACGGTTATGGACAACATTCGTTACGGCTGCCTCTCGGCAAGTGATAAAACTGTTATCCATGCGGCAAAGCTCGCCAATGCCGACACCTTTATAAGGCATCTGCCGCAAGGTTATGAAACTGATTTAACTGCCGATGGCATCAATCTTTCACAAGGTCAAAGGCAACTGATTGCAATTGCCCGCGCGGCAGTAGCCAATACACCTGTATTGATTTTTGATGAAGCAACCTCCTCAATTGATACAAGAACCGAAGAATTGATTGATGAGGGTATGAAAAGTCTCATGCAGGGGAAAACCGTCTTTATCATCGCCCATCGTTTGTCAACTGTTAAAAATGCAGATATGATCATGGTTTTAGAACAAGGTACAATCATTGAACGCGGCAGTCACGATGAACTTATCGAAAAAAAAGGCAAATATTATCAGCTCTATACCGGTATGTTTGAATTATCCTAAAAAACAGGTCCAGCTCAGTTGAGTTGGACCTGTTTTTTAATTGTATTGGTTTTCGTATTCAATATGACGAATTTCTTTTATTTTATTCTTTGCATCTACCATCACAACTAGTGGTTGGTATACCTCTGCTTCTTCTTGATGCATAAAAACATAAGCCATGATAATTACAATATCATTCGGCTGCACCAGACGAGCCGCTGCCCCATTGAGACAGATAACACCGGAGCCCGCTTTGCCAGGTATTACATACGTTTCCAGTCTTGTACCATTATTATTATTGACCACCTGCACTCTTTCATTTGGCAAAATATGTGCTGCTTTCATAAGATCGCTGTCAATCGTAATGCTTCCCATATATTGTAAATTTGCTTCTGTTACAACCGCGCAATGAATCTTTGATTTCAGTAAATTTAGCAGCATCGTGTTCAACCTCCAAAAACAATATTATCAATCAATCTTGTCTTACCGAATTTCACAGCAACTGCTAGCAAAACCGGTTGATCGACCATTTCTATTTGACCCAATGCTGGAAAAGAATACAACTCAACATAATCAATCTTAGCTAGTGGTTCACTCATGATAGAAGCAGCCGTAAGATTTTTTAACGCTTCGACATTTGTTTCGCCTGCCAAATAGTTTTTTTTCGCTTTTTTCAGGCTAGCTGATAAGATATAAGCTGCTTTTTTTTCAGTTTCTGACAGATAGGTATTCCGTGAACTAAGCGCTAACCCATCTTTATCGCGAACAATCGGCACCATTTGAATCACAACATTCATATTAAGATCCTGAACAAATTGTTTAATAACAACAACCTGCTGGGCATCTTTCTGACCAAAAAAAACCTGATCCGATTCGATTATATGAATGAGTTTTGTCACAACGGTTGCCACGCCGCGAAAATGGCCTGGTCTAGAAGCACCACAAAGTTTATCTGTTTTACTTCCATCAACCATAATATATGTGTTAAACCCTTGCGGATACATTTCTAACGGCTCTGGATGAAATACAGCATCCACGCGTTCACTCTCCAGTTTTACACAATCACTCTCAAAGACTCGTGGGTAGGTCGTAAAATCTTCATTTGGTCCAAACTGGATCGGATTCACAAAAATACTGGCAATGACGATATCGCATTTTTGTTTAGCTGTATGCATCAAAGCTAAATGCCCCTCATGCAAAGCTCCCATGGTTGGGACCAAACCAATTGTCTTCCCTTGGCGACGTATTATTTGAATATAGTTTTTAACATCGGCTATTGTACGCAAGATTTTAATATTCATGGATTACACCCCTATTTTATAGTTAATGAACATTCAATATAATTTTTCAATAATTTCGTCTGAAATTTTAAAGGTATGCTGCTCGGAGGGAAATTGTCTGCTTGTCACTTGCTGTTTATAGTCAGCAACAGCTGCCAGCACTAGTGTATTCATATCCGTAAATTTCTGAACGAATTTCGGTGAAAAACCACTTGATAAGCCGATCATATCATTCACGACCAAAACCTGACCATCGCAAGCATTGCCCGCACCGATTCCAATCGTCGGCACCGAAATCGCAGCTGTTATCGTACCAGCAAGCTTCGCTGGCACACATTCCAGCACAATTGCCGAAACGCCCGCTTGAGCTAAAGCCTTTGCATCATCCATCAGCTTTTGGGCTGCGATTTGATCTTTCCCCTGAACTTTGTAGCCGCCAAGCTGATTGACTGATTGCGGTGTAAGTCCCAGATGACCAATAACAGGAATACCGGCTGCTAGTATTTTTTTCACAGCAGCCAAAATTTCAATCCCACCTTCTAATTTCACAGCCTGTGCCTGAGTTTCTTTCATAATGCGTCCAGCATTACTTACGGCATCTTCCGCTGAAATTTGATATGACATAAATGGCATATCAATGACCACCATGGCATATTTGACACCACGGCATACCGCTCGACCATGATGGATCATATCTTCTACCGTAACCGGTATTGTCGAATCATATCCTAAAATAACATTTCCCAGAGAATCTCCCACCAGGATCATATCGATCTTCGCACAATCAAGCAAAGACGCCACCGTATAATCATAGGCTGTAAGCATTGTAATCGGTGTTTTTGTTTCTTTCCTCTCTCTTAATGTCGCTACTGTTACCCGTGTGTTTTGCATTTTGTACCTCCAAAAATAATTTTTGGCAAAATAAAAGCCTTCCAACCAAATCCAGCTGAAAGGCGCACTTATCCATAACTATTCTTATGACCATTACCTTTCTGTCTCAGTCTACACTAGATCTAAGCAGATAAAACTACTATTCTTTTTTGCTTTGCATGTAAAAGTATAACTCGATCATACGATGTTATCTATGCATTTGCCATAAACCGAATCTTATCACACTGCAAAAAAAAATGCAAATCAGGCAGTAAAAAACAGGCGAAACATGTTGCTTCGCCTGTTTTATATTAAATTGGTATATGATTATGAACTTTATGCTGATGTCCTATATAGTGATAATATACGACCAGCCCAATCAAAAACAACATTGGTCCTGTGAACA
Source organism: Propionispira raffinosivorans DSM 20765 (assembly GCF_000381065.1). Taxonomy (GTDB): domain Bacteria; phylum Bacillota; class Negativicutes; order Selenomonadales; family Selenomonadaceae; genus Propionispira; species Propionispira raffinosivorans. The sequence continues at coordinate 23,398 of NZ_KB905867.1, forward strand.
GAAAAACATATTGTATGCCTATAACAGCACTAATGAAACTTCCCACCAATGGACCTACCATTGCGCCCGATTGATTCGCCGCGGTAGCTAAACCAAACACCCGACCGCGAAAATCAGCATTTGTCGATTTGACAAGCGTCGCGCTGACCGCTGGATTAGCACCGACAAAAAACAGACCAAACAAAAATTGAAAAACCCCAAATCCGACAACAGTTGCCGGAAAATATTGTAAAAAGTTAAAAACGCCTGCACCACAAAAAGCCAAGACCATCACAAAGAAATAACCTTTGCGCTGACCAAAACTGCCCCAAAACGTCGTTGACAAAGCTCCGGCAATCCCGCCAAGACTAAAAACAATACCAGATGTCAGTATAACACCATCCATTGAACCTTGCAGCTGCGCTATATATAAACTAATAACAGGTTGAATAACCATATTGGCAAAACTAATAATAAAGGAAAGTGCCAACATTTCAACCAACCTGCGATTGTGATATGCATATTTCAAGTCATCTAAAATGCCTTCATCGGCCTGCTTCGTATCCACACGTTCCACATGTTCAGGTTCTTTAACCAAAAAAGCCACCAGTAAAGTAACTAAAAACAACAAAATCCCGGCTAAAATAAAGGACGACCGCATGCCTACTACATGTGCTATGCCCCCACCCAAAAGCGGACCTAAAACCGTTCCGATAATCTGTCCCGTCTGGATTACGCCAAGACTATACCCAAGTTTATTTTGCGGCACACTCATAGAAACAATTGCCAAACTTGCTGGTAAAAAGCCATTCGCAAAACCTTGCAAAACACGAATGCCAAATAATTGCTGTGGACTTGTAACAAAAGCACCCATTAAATACACTAACCCTAAACAAAATCCAGCCCGAATCAGCATTGGCCTTTTGCCTTTTTTATCTGCCATTTTCCCCCAAATCGGCGCCATAATTGCTGCGACCAAAAATGTCACAGAAAATACAACCCCCGACCACATAGCAACATCACTTTCCACGACGCCGATTTCCAATAGATACATCGGTAAAAACGGTATCAGCATCGTATAGCTTGCTGATGTACAGGCCACACTAAACCCAAGGACAAAAAGATTTCTTTTCCAATTCATTCATTTCACCTAACTTACGAAAAAATAGTCTTTGGTAAGACCTCATCTTCTCTGCTTCAATTGCTGCTATCACTAGCGCAAGTATTTATATGTACTTTTGTTAAGTCCATATCTCTATATCATACCACTTTTCCTGATGCAAATATAGATTATGCCAACAAAATATTCTAAGACAAAGGCACTCGCTGCTGGACATATTTATTTATTTTAACTTTAATACAGGAATCAAAGAATGAAATGTCTAATACTAAGTGGTTGTAAGGGATAAACTATACTCTCTGCAGAAAGAAGCCGCTGACATGATCCAATTAGAAAATTTAACTACTGAAAGCAGAAATAATGCCAGTGCGCATATCGATCGAACAACAACTTTTGAACTTGTGCATTTAATGAATGAAGAGGACAAAAAAGTCCCGCAGGCAATTGAATCTATTTTGCCGCAAATTGCTGCTTCCATTGATCTCATTAGTAATCGTCTCCAAAAAGGCGGTCGTCTATTTTATATTGGCGCCGGAACATCCGGCCGTCTTGGTATCTTGGATGCCTCGGAATGTCCACCAACCTATGGCATCGAACCGGAGCTGATACAGGGAATCATTGCTGGGGGGCCTGCCGCGGTTTTTAAGTCACAAGAAGGGGCGGAAGATTCACCAGAACTTGCCGCACACGATTTAAAAGAAAAAAAACTGCAATCACTGGATACGGTTGTTGGTCTTGCCGCATCGGGTCGAACACCTTATGTTCTGGGCGGACTAAACTTTGCAAAATCTATTGGAGCTGCTACCATTGCTATTACCTGCAATCAAAATTCGCCCATAGCTGAGATTGCTGATATTGCCTTGACTGCCGTTGTCGGGCCAGAACTCATTACCGGATCAACGCGCATGAAAGCCGGCACAGCACAAAAACTCATTTTAAATATGTTATCCACTGGCTGTATGATCCGCCTCGGCAAAGTTTATGGCAATCTTATGGTTGATGTAAAATCATCCAACTTAAAACTTGAAGAACGCGCCCGTCATATTGTTATGGAAGCAACTGGCGTAACCAGACAAGAAAGCATCGCCTGCCTCGCCCAAACAAATGGTCAGGCTAAACTTGCCATCTTCATGATTTTAAGTTCATTAGATTTAGACACAGCCACAAAAATTCTTGATGAACATCAAGGTTTTATTCACAAGGCACTACAATCTTTACAATAGTTTCATTCATTTTTACTACACAGGAGGTTTCATTTTGACACATCAAGAAATCGCTGCTGCAATTTATCAGCTCGTTGGCCCGAAAGCCAATATCTTGTCTGCCGAAAATTGTATGACGCGTCTGCGCCTTATATTGAAAGACAACACTAAAATTGATCTAAAATCATTGCAACAGATTGCTGGTGTACTTGGTATCAATGAATCCGGTCAGGAACTGCAAATTATCCTTGGACCAGGCAAAGTTACAAAAGTCAAAGAAGCCTTTGATATAATTTTACATGCCCCATCCACGCAAAAGCTATCTGGTATAAATATGGATGATAGTGAGATTTTACATCAAAAAATCCGACAGAAAAATTCCACACCGTTTAAACTTTTCTTAAAAAAAATTTCCAGTATCTTTCTTCCTTTAATTCCTGCGTTTATCGCCTGCGGCTTGATTACAGGTCTTTTAAATATCGCTCTTAAGCTTATGCCCAGCATAGAGCAGACCGCTGCCGTTCAAATTTTAAAAATTGCTGGCAATGCTGTCTTTTGGGGCATAAATTTATTTGTCGGTGTCAATGCGGCGAAAGAATTCGGTGCCTCGCCTATGATTGGGGGGACGATGGCAGCTATTATTACGCACCCCGGTCTCAGCGAAATTACACTGTTCGGACAAGATCTCCTGCCCGGACGAGGCGGTATTATTGCCGTCTTACTGGTTACTGCTTTTTCCTCGTGGCTGGAACAAAAAATACGCCCCCGCGTCCCTGAACTCTTAGAACTTTTTTTAACGCCGCTGCTCGTAATTTTAATTTCAACCTTTGCGGCTATCTTATTTTTGCAGCCACTTGGGGGCATCATTTCTGAAGCCATTGGGTTTGCTGCTACAAATGCTATTGAGCAGGGTGGTGCCTTTACCGGGTTCATCCTCGGTGGCACTTTTTTACCACTTGTTATGACCGGCCTGCACCAAGGTTTAACCCCCATCCATGCGGAACTTTTAGCGCGCAGCGGTGTAACCATCTTACTGCCAGTCCTGGCGATGGCTGGTGCAGGCCAGGTCGGAGCATCCCTTGCCGTCTACGCTAAAACAAAAAATTCTCGCTTAAAAAAAACGATTGCCTCAGCCCTGCCTGTTGGCATCATGGGTATCGGCGAACCATTGATTTACGGTGTAACACTGCCGCTGGGCAAACCATTTATTGGTGCCTGTTTCGGTGGAGCGTTTGGCGGAGCGATTCAAGCCTTTAATGTAGTGGGTGCTACCTCAATTGGACTATCAGGACTTCCCCTTGCCGCAAGTACAGATCATATTTTATTTTATCTCGTAGGGCTTATAACAGCCTACAGTGTCGGTTTTATTGCAACTTGGATCATAGGTTTTCAAGATCCTGAACTTTAAAGATACCATGTACGCTTGCTTTAAATTTATACAAAAATTAAATAAAAAAAAGGAGCGAATGCAAATGAAAACGGGCATTGCAATCTATCTCGGATTGGATAATACGTTCGAAGAAAATATCCAATTGATCGAAACAGCTGCTAAATATGGAGTGCAGCGAATTTTTACCTCCCTGCACATTCCTGAAACAGATAAAAGCAGTCTAAAAAAGCAAATTTCTGAAGTTTTAAATATCGCTAAAAAAAATAATATGGAAGTCATAAGTGATATTTCTCCCGCCACATTAGAAATACTTGGAATTGAAAAATTCAATTTATCCGCATTTCAATTTCTCGGAATCCAAACCTTACGCCTAGATTATGGTTATGATGCCGAACAAATCACAAAATTCAGCCATAATACGAAAAAAATTCGAATTCAACTCAATGCCTCCACGATTACAGCACGTTTACTTATGGAACTAATGAAACTGGGTGCGAATTTTGCCAATATTGATGCACTACACAATTTCTATCCGCGCGAAGGAACAGGCATCAGCGAAGAAACTTTGGTACGAAAGAACTCCCTGCTTCACAAAGCCGGCATTCGAGTTGGTGCCTTTATTCCCAGCCAGCATCGCCGCCGATCACCTTTGAAAGCTGGACTTCCTACACTTGAAATGCATCGACATAATGACGTAAGTCTTGCCGCACGGCATTTAGCCGCTATCGGGATAGATTCTATTTTCATTGGTGATTCCCTGCCCTCTATAGAAGAGCTTGAAACGCTGAGCCAGATTAAAGAAAACGAAATTGAAGTCAAAGCACAGCTGTTATCTTCTGATGAATTCACACGCAACCTATTGTCTCACACCTTTACCGCCAGAGTAGATGAAGCCCGTGATGCGGTTCGCGCTCAAGAAAGTCGTAGTTTGCTAAATGGAACCTGTATAAAATCAGCCAATACCAAAGTACGTTCCTATGGAAGTATCACCCTCGATAATGAAGATTATCTACGTTATATGGGAGAACTTCAAATCATCAAAATGCCGCAGCCAGCTGATAAACGAGTCAATGTTGTCGGTAAAGTTTTAAATAATGAAGAATTTTTATTGAACTATATTATACCGGGGAAAAAATTCTCTTTTATATTTGAATAGACAGCATACGAAAAACAGCAATTCGTACCAGATGATCTGGCACAAATTGCTGTTTTTTAGTATTCAATTGTAAATGCCCGCCTAACCGAGACAAGAATATTTAGGGATCATTGCAATAATTGTGAAAGTGAAAATAAAATAAGTCCAATCAGTGCTCCCACTATCGAACCATTCATGCGTATCCATAATAAATCTGTTTCCACTTTACTATATACCAACTGATTCATTTGGGCATCACTCATCGCCGAAAGAGCCTCTTTGACAATTGACCCAATCATAAGCTGTGCCTGTAAAACACTCCGTCCCATCATATCATATAAGAATTGATAAATTGTGTGCTGAATTTTTTCATCTGTCTTAAGTAAAACTAACCCACGATCAATCCCCGCTAAAATAATATGTGCTACCGGTGTTTGCAAAGCCAATAGATTGCTTGGTCCTCCCTCTTCATTTTCTCGTTTAAAATATTGTAAAACAAGTTTTAAACATTCGCTTAACTGTTCTTTAATCATTACAGATTCAACAATTTCGCCTTGCCATTTCAGAACTAAGGTCTGCCAAGACTCATCTTTTATAATCCGGTTTATGGCAGTATAGATTTGATCCAATAACTGCCGTCTAAGTGGATGGTCTTTTTGCAGCAAATCTGTTGTTAAATTAAGAATTTGCTGTTGCAATACGGAAGCTGCCTCAGCAAAATTAAGAACATTGCTCAGCTGAGCTGCTGTTGTAAGGAAGGCCACAAAAATATTTTTATTTTTTTCTTCACTATAGGTTTGTATACTTTCTTGAATGGCTAATTTTGTTTCCTCTTGTGAAATCTTTCGCCTTATTTCTTCAATCAGATACGAAAACAGTTCTTCATTTTTTTCTTTTTCTACGAACCAGGTTTTTAAATCAGCATAAATTTTTTCCTGCGGCACTATAGAAATCTTCTTTTTTATTTCAGCTTCTACAATACCAGCTGTTTTTTGTATGTCGACTTGCTTAAGAGCATTCTCAAGATACTGCAAAATAATTCCAGCCAAAAATTCTTTCATTTGATTTTTTTCCAGCCACTCCACGAATAACTGTAAAAGATTCAATTTACGAATACGAAACAACAACTTTTTTTTTGAAAAGAATTCTTGCTGAACCATATTGACACACGAATTCGTAAAAGCTTGCCGTTTTCGTGACAAAATTGCTGTATGATAAGGAAATCCTAATGGTTTGCGAAAGAGTGCTGTCACGGCAAACCAATCAGCCACGCCACCAACAAGGGCGGCCTCTGTGCAAAACAAAAAACCTTTTATATATAAGTTCTCAGGATATTGCAGTTTTAACAGCAAGGCTATAATAAAAAGAGCAGTCACAATGGCAAGGAGTTTATCTGCCTTATTCCAGTTCTTCATCAGCCCCACATCCTTTCCGCTAAAAACACAACCGTATACAAAACCATTCCGACCACAGCACCAACTAAAGATCCATTAATCCGAATCATTTGCAAATCATCCGCTATTTTCGTTTCAACCAATTCCACTAAAGCAGTATCCGAAAGTTCATTGAGACGATCTTGAATCAATTGCGTAATAACACTATGCTGCTCACGAATAAACAAATTTAAATTCAATTTTATCTTTTGGTCCACAAGCTTTTGCAAATTCTGATTTGCTTTGAATTGATTGATTTGTTCATCAATCAAACGATCCATCGAACTTTCCAAAACCGATGACATTTTAGCCTGTTCTCGTTTAATTTTACCGTTAATATAGTCCGTTATTTTCCGTGCAACTTGCAGTTTGTCATGAATGATTTGTTTTTCCAACGTACTGATTTTAGTCTGATACTCCACATTTTCACCTAAATCACAAATCTGTTGACTCAACCATGTTTGTAGTTTCAGTCGCAGTGGATGTTGTGTATTTTTAAGATTTTTTACATATTCCCCTAATTCCGTCTCAACAATTTGTGCCAAACGTTCCGGTGATAAATCAAATACAAAGCCAACCATTTTTCGTCCTGTAGAATCTTTTTCATAATTATCTTTTATTGCTGCCATACTGCTTACCATAAGCTTGTGGGTTTTCTCGTCCAATAAAAGAACATCACATTCATCAAAGAAAAAATCCATGGCTTCATTTCCATATTTATTATGAAGCGACTCTTGCATTATGGCAATGAGAACTGGTGCCAAATGAAATTCTTTTAAAGCACTCTTAACAACATTTTCGATGGTTTGACCAATCTCTACGGTATCTAGTTCACTAAAAATTGCATATACCAATTGATTGATAACCCGCTTTACTTTCTCTTTGCCATCATGCTCTTCCAGATACATAATAAACATTTTTGCCATATCATATTGGTAGACGATCTTCATAATGTTTTCCGTATTTAGCAAATCACGTCCGGTAAATTCAATGATCTCATTGATAATACGCTGCCTATTTCGCGGCAATACTGCTGTGCGATAAGAAATTCCCAAAGGCTTACGAAAAATTGCTGTAACCGCAAACCAATCTGCCAGCCCACCGATCACAGCTGCTAAACAACCATTATTTAAAAGACCGCCAGCAAAAGCAGCCGTATATGGATACGTAAACAAAAAACCGACAATACTTAAAGCTAAGGCGCCTGCCGCTTTATATTTGGGTTGAATCATGGTGCCACTTCCCACTCTTATATTTTCCATGTAAATAGTAACATTTCGCGTTATAGATCAATTTATCCTTTATAACGAACGATAAACTTCATTTGGGCAAAAAAAATCGGCAGATATAGTCTGTCGATTTAGTACGAAAAGTTATTTACTCTCAATTTTTTGAAATTGATCTGGATGTTTATTAATATAGCTTAAACATTTATCAACCGATGTATCTTTAGCATAGACTACCCAATCTAGGTTTTTTTGCTGGGCAATAGCTTTTTTGCTTTTCGTGTCAATTGTCGTAACCTCTATAAAGCGGAATTTCATTTCTTCTGGAATCGCTACGATATGCGAATATATAAATCGATTGTCTTTCTCCACCTCTATTGAAGCTAAAAATTCAATTGTCTTCTGACCGTTTAATTCTGAATAACTAACTTTGGGTGCAACACTCATTATAGCCCCGTTCGCATTTTCGATTTTGATAAAAGGTTTGCCATCGCACTGTGCCTGCATGGCAAAAACATTACCGACAGACAAAACCATTAAAATAGCCGCCATAGCTAAAATTCGTCGCAATTTCATAGAACATACCACCCTTATTTTGATTTGTATCAATACAACTTTCTGCTCTTTATATAGTAGTATAATCCTCTTTTCTAGGAATTGCATTTTAATTCAAAAACATTTCTCTTTCTAAAGCCAAGACTGTCTCCAATCTACAAAAAGCAGGCAGATTTATCTGCCTGCAAAAATTCACTCTTTATAAAGTATTTTTTCTACCCGTGGGGCTCTAAACCTTGCCACTTTAAGTATTCCATTTCCTAAAAGCGGTCTGAGATAATCACGAAACGCGGTCGTTACATTATTACCGCTATCATTGATAAACTCATCCGGCATTTTTTTAGTCAAACCGGCAACAGCCTCAAAAGGAACTAAATCATATTGTACTGCATAATTGCCAATCCTGCGGATTGAAACCGATCCGTCTTTTTCTTGTAATACCGAAAACTGTACCGCTTTTTCACCTACTTCACGAGCTTCTTTACAGTCTGTATCGGATAAACAGCCCAAAAAGCAGCGTTGAATGTAGCCAAATGTATCCGCACGAACACGTCTGATCTGCAACTTACTTTTAAGTTTATCCGCTAAAAGCTTACCGAGAGCACCATTACCCGAAATATTTGTATTGCCATGGGCATCTTTTTCCAAGTCATCTAAATATTTCGTCACAATCGGTACCCCATCTGCATCAGCAATACCTTCTGATACAGCAATGACACAGCGTCCATAACGATCATAAACTTCCTGTACATCCTTATAAAAAGTATCTAACGCAAATGGTCTTTCTGGTAAATAAATAAGATGCGGACCATCATCTTCATACTGCTTGGCCGCACTGGCGGCTGCTGCCAAAAATCCCGCGTTACGTCCCATGATAATTCCAATATAAATCCCGCCTAAAGCTCGCATATCAAGATTTGTCCCGGAAAAAGCCTGCATCACAAAGCGGGCTGCTGATCCATAACCTGGTGTATGATCATTTGTGCACAAATCATTATCAATCGTTTTCGGTACATGAATGACTCGCATCCTATACCCTTCAGCCTTAGCATATTCATCCACAATTCGTGCCGTATCAGATGAATCATTTCCGCCTATATAAAAGAAATAACGGATTTCATGTGCTTTTAAAACCTTGAAAATTTCGCAGCAATAGTCTTTATCTGGTTTGACCCGTGTTGCCAGTAATGCTGATGATGGTGTATGAGCCACATCATCAAGATTTCGACGAGTCTCCTGTGTCAAATCAATAAAATCTTCATGGATAATTCCTTCGACGCCATGAAGCGCACCATAAATCCGTGTAATTTCAGGATATTTTTTTGCTTCTTCAATGATTCCAACTAAACTTTGATTGATTACTGATGTCGGCCCGCCCCCTTGGGCAATAACCGCCTTACCTATTAACGACAAAATGATCCCCCTTAATCTTCGATAAACTTTACTTATATATTATAGCGGTTTCTCCTTATACTTACCAGTCTTAAAAGTTTTTCTACTTTTCGAGAAACTTTTACCAACGAAACTCTTTTATTCCCACAAAAAATAATACGAAAAACCTCCGATTATTATACCATAAATCGTAAATCGTCCTCAAAAAAGAAGTACTACAAAATCATTTCGATTTTGTAGTACTTCAAACGGACCAATCAAGGCCTATATAAATTTTTTTCTAGCCGATCGACACTTAACAATCCACCATTGTTTTTCCTTCACCCAATAATGAATAAAAGTCAGTCGTAAATACACCCACAGCATTTGTTGTAGAGTCATGCTGCACGAGAGAACGAAGTACATCGGGAGCAGCTGTTACAGAACCAATTCCCGCTTTGCAAAGTTCTAAGACCTGCTGAGAATTTTTGAAACTGGCTGCTAAAACATCCGCTTGAAGATTATGCAGATGAAACATCGAATGAATTGCTTTAGCGGTCTCAATTCCATTTGCACCAAGGTTATCAATGCGATTTACATAAGGTGCTGTATAGCGTGCCCCGGCTTTTGCCGCCATAAATGCCTGCATCGCAGTATAAATTGCTGTCGCAGTAATATTTGTAATGCCTTTCACATGCATCGCTGCGATTGCTTTGAATCCTTCTGCTGTTACTGGAACCTTCACATAAGTGGCTTTGCCTAATTCATCCCAAATATGCTGCGCCTCTTTTAACATAGCTTCTTTTTCCAAAGACACCAACTGTACATGCAAATCCGCCTGTTGCGGAATCACCCGACGAATTTCTTTTAAAACCTGCATCGGATTTTTACCGACTTTTTTTAAAATCGATGGATTCGTCGTTACTCCATCATATGGATATTCTTCATATAAGGCTTTGATTTCCTCAACATCTGCATGATCGATTAATACTAACATGTAAACAACACTCCTATAGTTTTCTAACACTTTTGTTATTTTTATTGTTTTTTATCACTCATTATTACATTACCTGTAAAAGTAAAAGTTTGCAAGGAAATTTTCATAAATATGTCAAATTGCATCATAAGAAGTACGCGCAATAATTTCATCCTGCAGTTTTCCATCCAGTTCAGTAAAATATGCCGTATAGCCTGCAACACGCACGGTTAAGCTTCGATAGTTTTCAGGATTCGCTTGTGCGGCTAATAAATCCTCTCGATTTAAAACGTTGAATTGAATATGCGGAATTTCCAAATCAACAAACGCTCGTAAAAACGCTGCAAATTTATGAATTCCAGTTTCGGTAGCGAAAAATTCCGGCAGAAATTTCATATTCAAGAGCCCGCCATTCGTCGTAAGATTATTATCCAGCTCTGCCACCGACTTAAGTACTGCCGTCGGCCCTTTACTATCACGCCCATAAACCGGTGACATACCACCATCAGCAAGCGGTGTACCAGCATAACGCCCATCCGGTGAAGCACCCACATTTTCTCCCATCGGAACATGCGCTGAAACTGTATACATACCTGTATGATATTTACCACCACGATAATTCGTATAGACTTGCAATTGATTTCGAAAATACCTTGCCCATTTTGCACCAATTTTATCAACCCAGGCAACATCGTTTCCATATTTATCCACTTTGTTTAATAGCATAGCTCGCACGATATCATAACCAATAAAATTATTCTGCAGTGCTTTTAACAAGATTTCACGTGTAATCTTCTGTTCATCATAAACTAATTTTTTGATAGCGGCCAAACTATCAGCAAGATTGGCGACTTGGATCATTTGAATACCTGATAAATTATAATGAGCCCCACCGCTGGTCACATCTAAGCCTTTTTCCATACAATCTTCGATAACAGCTGATAAGAACGGCGATGGTAAAATATCCATATGTGCTTGTTCAACTTGTTCACAAGCTTGGATCATCTTAGCCAAAAAGAAATCAATTTGTTTTGCAAAAGCATTTTCCAATTGCTCGAAGGTTTCATACGTATCCAGTCCGCCAAAATCTTTGCCTAATCGTTTTTCGGTAAGCAGACAAACACCATGGTTTAGGGTAAGTTCTAAAGTCTTATTCAAATTAAACATAGCGGCATCACTCCAGCCGAGATTATTGCCTTGCGTTGTAATCTCAACACAGCCTACAATTGCATAATTCAGCGCATCTGCCGGCGCAATGCCTAGCTCTAAAATTCCCGGAATAATAGATTTATCATTAAAAAACTGTGGCATCCCACTGCCTTTCGCTACAACTCGAATACTCGCCTGCAAAAGTTTCGTTGAAGTACCTTCATTAAGACGCACCGAAAGATTCGGTTGCGGCAAACCGATAATTTCTTGTGCTTTCAATAATAAATAAGAAAGTTCATTTTCAGTTGACTGACCTTGTTCATCAAGTCCGCCAACCGCTATATTAAAACCAATCGGAAATCCGGCAAAGTATTTAGCACTATGGGCATTTCGCATATAAACGATTTCATTGAATTTAAGCCAGAGACATTCAATAATTTCGAATGCTTTTGCTGGGGTAAGCTTGCCGGCATCCAGATCAGCTTTATAAAAAGGATATAAGTATTGATCCACCCGCCCTGGCGAAAAAGAGGATGCATTCGATTCCATCTGTAATACAACAAATAAGAACCATAAAGACTGTACCGCTTCATGAAATGACTTTGGTGGTGATACGGATAAGTTCCGGCAAATCCCAGCTACATCAATTAGATTCGCTTGCTCTGCTTCGTTTGTTGTTTGTGCTGCTGTCGCTAGTAAAAGATCATGATAGCGCATCATAAAAGCATGTACACCATCCATAACCAACATAACACTTTGATAAAAATTTTGTTTTGTTCCCGTGGTCTTTACATATTCGACTTCTGCTCGACGCTTAAGTTCAGCCGGTCCCGTAAGCAGCCAAGTCTTACAGTCCGGACAGATATGCCCTTGCGCATGATCTTTCTGATTGATTTTTACAACCGAAGCAATTGCATCGATTTCAGATCCATAACGTTTACGAATCACATCTTCTAAGGAACGATTCTCCCAGTATGGCTTAACCTGCTGACGAAACAACAAAATATCTTTGTCATGTACATGAAATTTATCCTGTGGACGCACTGGTAATGTTTCAAATTCGCGATCAACCCATGAACTGCCACTTTCCGGAAAAACAACCCCCGCCCGAACACCTTTCGTACGATTCCCGACAATAAGCTCTTCTTTATCCACACCAATTTCCATTTTCAGCAAAGCATTTTTCAAGGCCAGTGCCCGCTTAATAATTACTGGTTCCTGTTCGTTTTCTTGATAAGTCTGCGTGATAATAAGGGCCTGCTCAATCGATGCATAACGAGGCTCAGCAAGCATTTTATTTTTCAGACGCAGTACTCTTTCACTTGCAGCATATGCTTCCATTTTATCCCTCCAACTATTCTTGACTATTATTGTTTATCATTGTTTATTATTTTATCTTATTTTAAGTCTTTCTTTCGTTATTTGCAAGAAAAAAATCGGTTAAAATAATACGCAGTTTACTATTGAAAATCATTATCATTTGTGTTATATTATATTTACACCTTCTTATCGACCTCTCTAAAATATAATGTACACAAACAAAGCGTCCTGTATCTTTACGTAAAAGAATATAGGACGCTTTGCTTTGTTTTATTTCATAACAAATTTAAGATTTTTTAACATTTGATCACTATAAGGTGGCACAGTAAGTGGTAAATTTATTTTTGTTGTTTTAGTTAAAATTGATTTTTTATGCGAGAACGTAACAAAACTAGTTTTGCCATGATAAGCGCCTAGTCCCGAACTCCCAACACCGCCAAAGGGAAGATTTGAATTTGCTAAATGCATAATCACATCGTTGATACAAGCTCCACCAGATGATGTTTCCTGTAATACTTTCTCTTTACTTTTATCATTCTCAGTAAATAAATAGAGTGCAAGAGGTTTCGGGCGTCGTTTGATTTCTTGAATAGCCTGATTTAAGTCACGATATGTTAAAACTGGTAACACCGGACCAAAAATTTCTTCGGTCATAGTAGCCGGATGCTCAAAGTCTGCATCAATCAACGTTGGTTCAATGTACCTTTCTATTTCATCCGTATCACCGCCATACAAAATATGTTCTCTGTCATGATCAATCATCCCTTTGATCCGCGCAAAATGGCGGGCATTAATGATTCGTCCAAAAGATTGACTTGTCTTACTATCCGCACCAAAATATTCTTTAATCGCAGCAATCATTTCTACAAGCAAGTCATCTTTAACGGCAGCATGCACCATAAGATAATCCGGTGCTACACAAGTTTGCCCTGCATTCATCGTTTTACCCCATATAATACGTTTAGCCGCTACCTTCAAATTAGCACTCTCGTCAACAATCACTGGTGATTTTCCTCCCAGTTCTAAGGTAACCGGCACTAAATGCTCTGCGGCAGCTCTCATAACAATTTTTCCCACTGGCACACTGCCTGTAAAAAAAATATAATCAAACGGCAGAGCTAACAAAGCTGTATTCGTATCGACTGAACCTTCAACCGCACAAATGTAATTGGGATCAAAAAATTCCGTAATCATGGCTGTTACAACAGCAGCTGTATGTGGTGCCAATTCTGATGGCTTCACTACTGCACAATTTCCAGCCGTCATTGCGCCAATCAGTGGCTCAATTAATAGTTGAAATGGATAATTATAGGGTCCAATAATAAGAACCGATCCATAGGGTTCGCTTATAATATAACCTTTTGCTGGATACATTATCAGTGGTGTATTAACTTTTTCGGGCTTAGCCCATTCTTTTACATTTTCCATCATTTCATCAATGCTGCCAAGCACAAAACCAATTTCCGTTAAATATGATTCAAATGGATGTTTTCCTAAATCAAGCTGTAAGGCTTCTTCAAGCTTACTTTCATATTGCGAAATGCCATTGCGCAATATCTGTAGCTGTTGAATTCGAAAATCGATATCTTTGGTCGCCTGGCTGTCAAAAAAAGCCTGTTGTTTTGCCAAAATTTGTTCAGCCTCACTTGCTGTCATTTCTTTATATTCCATTACATTTCCACCTCACTGTTATTTTATAATTTTTCATTGTCCACAATATTCACTCAATGATATTTATATATAATGTGCATTAAAAAAGTTAACCTATTAGACTGTCAGGAATTGGGTATAGGACATCGTTTACGTCCTCCGTAATGCGACTCAACCTAATAACCCGCTTTCTGACAATTTCCATATAGAATATTTAATACAACTTAATATAGCATTGATTTTTTCATTTTTTGGTTTCAACATCTTTTATATACTTTTCTAAGGAAATTTTCCCTTCGTCTTCCCACCATGTTTCATAATCTACATGAGATGCACCCACATTTGTATTGCGGCATGACTCCATCAATTTACTAAAATGTGTTTTACAGCGAGCTGCTTCTTGATCTGGTTGTTTATGATAATTATGATGTCCGCCAAAAAGTAAACGCAGCATAATTACAAGCCCAACGGATTGCCAATACGTAATTGTATGAAATCCAAATAAAACGGGTACAATCGGATTCCATAAAAGCATGACAAAAACACCAAAAATCAAACCTAGAGTAAGGGTTAAAATTAAACCCAATAAAATTTGCACGAAGATATGTCTTGTTTTCGTCGTACAAAAATGACAATTCCATTGCATAAAAAAGCCTCCTACCAATCATTTATCTGAAAGCGCTTTACGAAGTGCCTTTGCGGCGCGGCTTTTGCGTGACAACAAGGTCCCGATTGGTTCATTCCATTTTTCTGCTAATTCTTTAAATGTATAATCATCCAATTCCGTAGCCACCCAGACAGCACGCTGTTTAGGTTCTAACTGTAATAACGCTGCCTTAAATTTAAGAATAAATTCTTTTTGTTCTAATTCCGCTTCCACATTGCCATTCTCATCGAGAAGCCGTTCTGCTTTAGAAATACCAGTCGTCTTATCTACTTCATCTAATGATAATACAGGTTTTGGTCTGCGAAAATAATCTTTTATTTTGTTTTTGACAGCCTGATATAAATAAGCTATTAAATTCTCCACTGGTTGATCTGCCAACACACGGTTATACACATTAAATACTACATCCGCCACAATATCTTCTGCATCCATCTCCGAAATATTGCTTACCCGGGATTGAACATAGCGAATGAGTTTGTGTTGTTCTTGTCGAAAAACGTCCGTAAATTCATTTTTTTGTTCCTGCACCAACAACATTCCTCACCGCAATCTGCTCACATAAGGTCAGTCCTGCTTTCCATCAAGCACTCGACAGCCATCTTAGCATTTGCTTTTCTTAGATTTTACTAAGCAGATCTTGGCACACGTCTCCTTGCCTCTACTTAGCCGTCTTGCATCTATCTCCCTTCATTATAAATCATCTTTTGTCGATTGACTATGCATTGTCAAAAGTAGTTGATATCTAGTAAGACGCATTACGCTTATTTTTATTGCCACAAGTGCATTTTATATATTCTGAGATTCAAATTCTGTTTTCTTTGGCAAAAAATAAGCAAAAACAAAGTTCAGCAGACTGATCACCAGCAGCAATAAAAAAACATAATGAACTGCCGAAAAAAGTGCTGTTTGGATTTGTTCCAAAGAAAGTCCATTTTCTGGCGATGCAAGATGATTTATATCAATAGAAAATTGTGCTTGGCCTCTAAAATAAGCATCTAATCTCATATTGATACAGGCTCCAAATAAACTAATTCCAATCGTCTGCGCCAAAGTTTTAATTAATGTATTAAACCCAATTGCCGCCCCACGATTGGCATATCCTACTGAATCTTGAATCGTAAACATCAACGTATTCAATGTTCCACTAAAACCAATACCAAAAATAAAACCATAACAAGAAAGCATCCACAAAGAAGTTTCCGGGCTTACCGTACAAAGTAAAGCCATACTTACGATAAGTAAAACACTAGCAACTAAAACTACACTCCTTGCTCCATAACGTTCCATTCCAGCTGCCAGCATCGTCGAACAATAAAACCAGGAAATTGACATAGATACCAATGTTATTCCTGCAATCGTCGCTGAATAGCCTAAAATCAGCTGAATATAAAAAGGCATATATACATTGATCGCAATAAGAAGCATTGATACTAAAAAAGTAACAATATTGATTAGAATCGTTGACTTTGTCAGAATCCACACCGGTACAATCGGCTCAACTGCATTTTTTTCGACAAAATAAAAAATAACAAAAATAAGCAATGAGCCAATACTATCGATCACTTGATACACTGCTTGCTGTTCAACCATAACACCATATAAAAATACACCAATTGCCCCCGACAGCAAAATTGTTCCGATATAATCAATGGACGGATTTTTATGTTCCACCGAATCATGCAGATACAAATTCAAACAAACTACACAAAACAAAGCAAATGGAATGTTGATAAAAAATATCCAGCGCCAGGATAATGCATCAATTAAGAATCCTCCTAAAACTGGACCTAAAAGTCCAGCTACACCCCAAACAGTACTGATCGCACCTTGTACGACGGACCGTTCTTTTAATGTGAAAATATCCCCGATAATCGTAAATGTTACTGTAAAAATTGCTCCGGCGCCCAGTCCTTGCAAGCCTCGATAGGCGGCTAATTGATACATCGTCTGCGCAAAACCGCAGCATAAACTTCCCACTAAAAAAATCAAAATCCCCAAGGAGAGGATTTTTTTGCGACCATATAAATCGGCTAATTTCCCATAAATTGGCGTTGAAATAGCTGATGTTAAAAGATAGAGGGAAAAAATCCAGCTAATTAATTCAAACCCTTGCAAATCTTTAACAATCACAGGTGCTGCTGCTGCAATAACCGTACTGTCAAACGCAGCTAAAAACATAGCCGTTAAAAGTGCCAATGTTATCTTTTGTTTCTTTTTATCCATAAAAGAACACCTCAGTCTCTATAATAATGCGGTTAAAAATCTACCATCAAGCTACAATAAAAAAGATATAGCAATATGGTCTATTATATAACGGAAATATAAAAAATACGAATCTTAACAGCAATATACATTGACATACATCGATATGTTTGTTATAGTAAACACATTGATACGCATCGATGTATTACTAATAAATTCATCCTATGAAAGAGGGAGCACAACATGATAAAATCTTACAGCGAAACAGCAAAAAAATTCAAAGTACTTAGTGATCCTAACCGTTTGATGATTCTTGATATGATTTCCTGCTCAGAAATGTGCGCCTGTGATATTTTAGAAAAGCTCCAGATTTCACAATCAACATTATCGCATCACATGAAACAATTATTTGATTGTGGATTGATTGATATACGCCGCGATGGCAAATGGAGTTATTATTCACTCCACGCAACAGGTATCCAAGATTTAGAATGTGACCTGCACAGCTTAGTAACAAATACAAAAGATTGTATTTGCAAAGTCTTACCAAACAAATTATAAAGGAGAGATTTTTTATGGACAAATTACAAATTTTTGAACCAGCTATGTGTTGCTCAACCGGTCTTTGTGGTGTTTCTATCGACGCCGAATTACTCCGAATTTCCACAGCATTAAATACTCTAAACGAAAATGGTATTCAAATTGGACGATTTAATTTAAACAGTGCGCCACAAGCTTTTATCGACAACAAAATCGTCAATGAATTCATCAACACACATGATTTAAAAGAGCTTCCTATTACACTGCTCCATGATCAAATCATAATTACCGGGCATTATCCCACAAATGAAGATTTCATCAAACTGCTTTCACTACCAGAAACAATTGCCAGCCAATTGGCAAAACCCGCTAAAAAACCTAGACAAAAGCTAAAAAAGCTCAGTGCTCAAGACTCGAAAGGAAAAGGAGAGTGCTGTAATGGAACTGTTCCAAATCAATAAAATCAATCTTACAAAATATCTTTTTTTCACGGGAAAAGGCGGTGTTGGAAAAACATCGGCAGCTTGTGCCACCGCCGTGACATTGGCCGACAAGGGGAAAAAGATCCTCTTGATCAGCACCGATCCAGCTTCGAATCTGCAAGACGTATTTTCAATTACACTAGACAATAAAGGTACGATGATACCAGATGTTCCAAATCTTACTGTAATCAATTTAGATCCCATACAAGCAGCAGCGGAATACCGCGAAGCCGTTCTCGCACCATATCGCGGTAAACTGCCTGAAACGGTCATTCAAAATATGTCCGAACAATTATCCGGTTCCTGCACCGTGGAAATCGCAGCCTTTAATGAATTTTCTAAATTCATTACCGATGAAACCTTAGAAAATTCCTATGATCATATTATTTTTGATACAGCACCAACCGGACATACCTTGCGGATGCTGCAATTACCATCTGCGTGGAATAGCTTCATTAGTGAAAGTACACATGGTGCTTCCTGTCTTGGTCAGCTTTCAGGTCTTGAAAGCAAAAAAGCAGTGTATAAAAAAGCAGTAGATGCTCTAGCGAGTGAAAACAAAACCTCTTTGCTTCTCATCACTAGGCCAGAAACTGCACCGCTGAAAGAAGCGGCTCGAGCGGCGAGAGAACTTTCTGAGTTAGGCATTCAAAATCAAAAGCTTATTATCAATGGTCTTCTCACTGTTTATGATGATAGTATTTCAACCGGTCTTTACAAAAAACAACAGACGGCTTTAAAACAGATGCCCTCAGCCCTTTTGGAAATGCCTCACTATAGCATACCACTTCGTGCTTATAACATCACGGGTCTCAAAAATGTTCGTGCCCTTTTAACCGAAGATTATGCCATAACTACTAGCACTCAGTTACTAACCGACACTCCTTTGGCTTTATCTGATATTATTGACGATATTATCAAAACAAATAAAAAAGTCATTTTCACGATGGGTAAAGGCGGTGTTGGTAAAACAACAATGGCAGCTGCCATCGCTGTCGGCTTAGCAAAGAAAAATAAAAAAGTTCATCTGGCAACAACCGATCCCGCTGCTCATCTTAAATTTATTATCGATGAAAGTTATGGTATCACCATGAGTCAAATCGATGAACAAGCCGAATTAAGTAAATACCAACAGGAAGTGCTCTCAAAAGCCCGGGAAACGATGAATGAATCAGATCTAGCCTATATAGAGGAAGACTTACGATCACCCTGCACGCAGGAAATTGCCGTCTTTCGTGCTTTTGCAGAAATCATCAACAAAGCCGATGAGCAAATTGTGGTCATTGATACCGCTCCAACAGGTCATACTTTACTCTTGCTTGATTCTACCGTTAATTATAACCATGAAATTGAACGCACGAATGGTATTATCCCTGAAGCCGTAAGAAAACTTTTACCGCGTCTGCGCAGCAACGAAACGGAAGTACTGATCACAACACTTGCTGAAGCAACACCTGTTTTTGAAGCACTACGTTTAGAAGAAGATTTAATACGGGCTAAAATCAAAATTGGCTGGTGGATTATCAATAATTCTCTCTATCAAACAAAAACTACAAATGCCTTACTCGCAGCCAAAGCAAGTAATGAAATCGAATGGATCAATAAAGTCAATACCCATACGAACGGGAAGTTCATTCTTATTGCCTGGCATCCAGAAGAAATACAGGGGAAAGCTTTACTAAAACTGTAAAATTCTATAAACATAAAAAATCACCAACACATCACAACTGATGTGTTGGTGATTTTTTACTGTTTGACACAAGGTTCCGGTTCAATAGGAAGTCTAAAAACAAAGGTACTTCCCCTGCCTAGCTTACTGTCAACCGTAATCGTGCCACCATGATATTCAATCATCCATTTCACCATGGCGAGTCCCAAGCCAGTTCCATGCTCATCGCCCGCACTGCGAGCCGTATTTACCTGATAAAAACGATTCCAAATTTTCGGCAGATTTTCCATTGCTATACCGATCCCATTGTCTTCAATACTGCCAACAACATAACGTTCCTGTTTATATACAGAAATTTTTATCCAGCCATTCACTTTTCCATATTTAATGGCATTCGAAATTAGATTAATCAAAATCCGCATAAGCGAGGTTTGATCTGCTTTTATAAAAAGATCCGGTTCGATAAAAGTCTCTATCTTTATACTCTTTTTTTCTGCTTCCAACCGCATTTCTTCCTGAACAAATTTTGTCAGTTCACTGAAATCAACTTTTTCGAATAACATTCGTTCTTTGGCATTGTCAACTCTGGACAAGAGTAATAAATTAGCTATAAGTTGGGACATCTTTTTACCCTGTTGTAATATATTTTGCATAGAATCGACCATCTTAGCCGTTTTCGTTTGCTGCGAAAGTCCATATTCTGCCTCAGCAATGATCACGGAAATCGGTGTCCTTAGTTCATGTGATGCATCCGATGTAAATTGCCGTTCTTTGTCAAACGACGATTCTAACCGCTTAAACATATTATCAAACGTCTGCGCTAATTCGTAAATTTCATCTTTCACGTCACCTTTCAGTTCGATTCTTCTCGACAAATCACCACCATTGCTAATCTTAGCAGCAGCTTCATTGATCTTGACAACTGGCTGAAATGATTTTTTGGTAATCCAATAACCACCAAAACCAGCCACCAATGCCAGTAACGGAAAAAAGAGCGCACAAGACACGAGAACCTGACGGCCAATCTCGCCCGAATCACTGCGTGAAATAACACCCCGAACCCAATAATATTGATGATTTGATCCTTGCGGTAGAAAATGAAAATCAAAAACGGCCCAATCCTGCTGCTCTGTTTTTACAGATTGGATAACCTGATCCTGAAAATTCAGATTGGAAAAGTTTTTTGGAACAGTCCCCCCCACTAAAACTCCATTATCGTTATAAACGGAAATACGAACGCCATGGTCGAACGGATTTACATTTTCCAAATCAAAACTGCCCCGTTGAAAACCAACATCTCTGGCACTTTCATAAACTTCCGCTTCCAGATGCTTTTCTAAATTAATTCGCACGACCTTCCCTGTGGTTATATACACTACAGCAAATAAAACAGCTAGCAAAATAATAAACAGACCAGTATACCATAGTGTCACTTTCATTTTTATCGATACTGTTTTCATCTGACTTCTTCTTTCAGCACATACCCTGCTCCGCGTACCGTATGAATCAATTTTCTTTCAAATGGATCATCTATTTTTTTGCGAAGATACCGTATATACACATCAATCACATTTGACCCGCCGTCAAAACCATAATCCCAAACATGCGATTCTATCTGCTCCCGTGATAAAACATTACCCTGATTACGCAACAAATATTCTAAAATGGCAAATTCCTTACTCGACAAAGCGATGAATTGCTCCTCACGTTTGACAGTATGAGAACTCATATCCATCACCAAAGCCTCACATTCCATAAGATTGGTTGCTATAGCATTTCTTTTTCGCAAAAGAACTCGCAGCCGTGCCAAAAGTTCGGCAAAGGCAAATGGCTTTACGAGATAATCATCCGCCCCAAGATCAAGTCCAGCCACCCGATCTTCAATACTGTCTTTTGCCGTAAGCAGCAACACCGGTATGGTTTGTTTAGCTTGGCGCAAATTTTTTAAAATCGTCAACCCATCCATTCCCGGCAGCATAATATCCAAAATCACAGCATCATATTCCGTAAGTTTTAAAAAGTCCCACGCCTCCAGCCCGTCACTGCAGGCATCCGTTCCGTAACCTTCTTCTTTTAAACGAGCCAATAATATACTCTGCAGTGCAGGTTCATCTTCAACAAGTAAAAGCCGCATTAAGTTCACCCCATTTCATCTGTTTTACTTAATACTCTGTTACAGGTGTAAAATCCTTGTTACTGCTATTCTTTTTTGGAAATACCAACACGCCGCAACATGTTGGTAATCCACATTTTGTGATATACAACATGAATGATCATTCCCATTGCCATAATATAACCTGCCCAAATATGAATATCTTTTAACCCTCGTATACGCATGAGCCTAAAATCGATAATAATCCCAGTTATAATACAGATTACCCCTGCAATTAATAAAATCATATTGATCATGTTATTTTTATCTACTTTTTTCATCAATAATCCCCCTACATTCTTTAAAATCCAGTATCATGTTTATCTACTATTTCATCATAAAGGAAAAAGATTAAAGTAAGATTAAAGATTCCATCTAGAATTGTCTTATTTTTATAAAACATGCAATAAATAAACATTATCTGCGTCTATCTGTTCGGAGGTGTAGTTTATGATTATAATTAATGAAGAGCTGTGCATCGGCTGCGGTCTATGTACAAAAGACTGTGTAGTAAGATCTATCAATATCATCGCTGGTAAAGCAAAAATGATTCAGGAAGCCTGTCTTGTCTGCGGACACTGCGCAGCAATTTGTCCCGTAGGTGCGATTTCAATTCCATCCTTAGATGAAAAAGAAATCTTTGATACAAAAACGATCAACAAAATAAAAAGTGATGATTTACTGAAACTGATCCAATCTCGCCGCTCGATTCGTTACTATAAAGAGCAAACGGTCGAACAAGAAAAAATAGAAAAAATCATCGAAGCTGGTCGTTTCACGCCAACCGGTTGTAACATCCAAGCAACAAGATACGTCATCATTACCAAGCAAATGAGCAAATTGCGTGACTTGGTCGTTGAGGGATTAGCTGCCGGTGGACATAAATCTAACTCGGAAGCTCTTATTCAGACAGCCGAAAAATATAAAAATGAAACCCAGTACAGTACTTTAACCTTTAATGCACCACACGCCGTGATTATTATCTGTGGCAGCAGCATCTGCAATCCTATAAATGGAACGCTGGCAGCTGAAAGCATGGAACTCATGATTCATAGTTTGGATCTTGGTGCTTGTTATAGCGGCTACAGCGAACGTGGTCTCAATGAAAACGAGAATGCTCGATCCTTTCTCAAAATGAAAGACGATGAACAAGTGGCCGCCTGTATCTATTTCGGTTATCCATCCGTAAAATATCCACGTACCGTGGCCCGTAAAAAAGCCGTCATTGATTGGCTCTAAAACATCATTTTATAAAAAAATCCCGTCGGCAAACTATTGTCGGCGGGATTTTTATTTCGCGGCTAAATTTAGCCTTAAACTGGCAGTGAAATCGAAAACACAGTACCTTTGCCAACTTTACTGCTCACTGAAATTTCTCCATTATGATTTTCAACAAATTGTTTGGCAATCGCCAAACCAATACCAGATCCACCACTTTGCCGATTGCGCGATTTTTCGCCTCGATAAAAATGATTAAAAACATAAGGTAAATCGTCTTTTTCAATACCTGGCCCATTATCCTGTACAACGACCTGTACCCAAACTAGTCCGTTTGGGTCTTTTTTTATATTGCTTTTCAAATGAATTTCTCCACCCGCCAGCGTATAACGTATAGCATTGCCTAAAATATTATAAATCACCTGATTAATACGATCTCCATCAATCATAAGAACCGGTAATTTTTCAGCCAAGTCATAATATAGCTTCAGCTCTTTTTCATCAGCAAGTGGCTGCATCATAGCTCCGGCCCGACTGATGATTTTATTCATATCAGTTGGTGTCTTTTTCAGCTCCAACTGATGTACTTCGGCCAACGATAAATCTCGTAAATCTGTCACGAGACGATTCAATCGCATCATTTCTTCTTGCATCGAAAAAAATCGATTTGCAGATGGTGCAATCACTCCATCAATCAATCCTTCTAAATTACCTTGAATAATCGATAACGGCGTGCGCAGTTCATGGGCAATATTAGCCAGCAATTCCTTTCTCAGTTTTTCATTTGTAGCCAACACCTGTGACATCCGATTGAATATTTTCGCCAAATTTCCAATTTCATCTTTTCCCTTGACCAAAACCGTCTGTTCTAATTCACCTTTTTCTATTTTGGCTGCGGCACTACTTAACTTCCGCAGCGGAATCGTTATACTTCTAGCTAAAGCATAACTTGCCAGCAACCCGATCAATACAATTACCAGACCAACCCATAAAAGCGATTCATGCACGGATGTTAAAAAATGATTTTCCGATAACCCCATTGACATGGCAGGCTGCCCATTATGCTGTAAAACAAGATATTCTTGAAATAATTGTGTCATCTGTACATTCGCCAAATAAATTAAAACGACCACTGTTATCGTAATCAACAAAAAAGTCAGCCCTGTAATCCGATATATAATACTATTCATTTTAAACATGTGATTCCCCCGCAAATTTATAACCAACTCCATACACGGTTAAGACATATTGAGGATTTCGTGAATCCGGCTCTAACTTTCGCCGCAAATTTCGGATGTGTGCATCAATTGTCCGTTCATAACCATCAAACGCATACCCTTGCGTATTTTCCATTAATTGGAATCGGCTATAAACACGTTCTGGTGCTCTAGCTAAAACCTCCAGCAGCTTAAATTCGGTTGGTGTCAAATCCAGTACTTCACCTGAACGCTTCACCTGATGACGATCCAAATCAATCATAATCTCGCGAAACTGTAATACTGTTTTTTTCTCTACTACTTCACCATGCATCCGGCGCAAAATCACCTTAGCTCTGGCGACCACCTCTTTCATGCTAAACGGTTTTGTAACATAATCATCCGCCCCGATACCAAGGCCAACCAACCGATCCGACTCATCATCTTTAGCTGTCAACATAATAATTGGCACATCATTATGCTGCCTAATTTTTCGGCAAACTTCACGTCCGTCCATCCCTGGCAGCATAATATCTAAAATCATGATATCTGGCTTTCTTTTAGCAACAAGTTCGATAGCCTCTAGACCATCATAAGCTGTATAAACAAGAAACTGTTCCTGCTCAAAATACGTCTGTAAAAGTTCAACTAATTTAACATCATCATCAACAATAAGTACAGAATATTGAAGCATAAATCATTTCCTCCCACATTTTTATTTCATATATATATATGGCATTAAACATTTTATATGGCAATCGGCAGAACTGATAGACTGGATGTAATTTTTTTAATGCGTTCTATATAGGAATGTAAAAATCTTTGCTAGTTCTCTCTTTACCATAAATTCACCATCAACTAAACGAAATCCTATGTATGACTCCTGAAATCCAAATAAGGTGAAATCTCTATTGAAAGATTTCACCTTATTTTCTTATTATATTTATTTATTCATATGCATAGAATCCATATTCCCATGATTCATCATTTGACCTGAATTCTGAGACTGATTCCATCCCGTAATGGTTGGATCGACCATGCCAAATATCATTGCCACATGACTTACAACTAAAAACCCAATCAATAAAATAAAATGCAGCTTCATATGTTCACGCTCTGATTTACCTTTACCAATCACACCAAGTTCGAGCAAAGCTATACTCAAAAGCGGTATCACCCCGCTTAAATAAGCACCTACCGCTAAAACATCGGCAAAACCACGCCATTCAATTGTTGGCACTACATTGACCATCAAATATAGAAAAACTCCGGTAAAATAAAATCCCACTGCTATGCCAAGATATTTATTCCAGCTGCGCCAGGCACTTTCTTTTTGATCTTTCAGATAAACGGTAAAAAATTCTGTTGCGACCAATGCTTCTGCCAAGCCTACCGGAATTACCATAAACAAAATCAAATTCCAAGGCTGATTACTTGCAAGTAATTCCATATAATGTGTCATAACCATTTTCCAACACTCCTTTTGCTCTTATTGGTTTAATTATAGCGAGCAAATATGCATTCTGCATGCAGGAATTGTTAAGAACTTATGAAGATTACAAATTTTTGTAAGTCATGACCTCCGGTAAACCGGAGGCTTGCTCAAGCCCTGGAAGGGCATATTACTAACATAAGCCCCTCAAGGGGCGTCCGAATGGTCTAACCAACGTTTTACTTTTTCGGGCGACCCCTAAAGGGGCTTTTTATTTATGCCTTTTGCTTCTTGCTACCCGTAAACGGGTCCACAAACTC
>NZ_KB905868.1 GCF_000381065.1 Propionispira raffinosivorans DSM 20765
ACTTTTATAAAATAAAAAACGCTCCCGAACCTCGGAAGCGGTGTATTCATTGGTGCGACTGCCGCGATTCGAACGCGGGACCCACGGCTTAGAAGTGCGAAAAATGGGCATCACCAGCCCTAACAATCCAGTAAAATCAGCACTTTGTTTCTCGTAAACTCTCAAAAAGCACATATTAAAACCTATTTTTTATAGACTATTGCACACCTATTGCACACCTCAAAAGTTTAACAAAAGCTTTGACTAATACACAATTCTCGTTGCTAGAGCTTCAAGAATTGATGTTATAAGAGGGGAACAGTCATTTTGTCTTCTAAATTAGAATTAAACATCTTCTAACTGCGTGGTTTGAACTTTATTAGTTTTTATATACTTCTATTCTATGATAAGCCAAATAAATTATTCTTTTATTATCTAATGGCAATTTATCAATAAATTTATCCTGATAAATCCCCAATCTTTTCTGATTCATAGGAGAAAGCCACGGTGACACAATCAATCGTTTGTCATCAGAAAAACTAATAAAGCCTTGATCAAATAACTTATCATATGTAGGTGTCAAAATAAACCCGTTTTTGCAATCAACTTTTTCTTTGTCATTTGACTTTGCCCAAGGTTTAATATGCGATGCTATTAATAAACGTTCATCATTCACCATAGTAAATGGACAATACATACAATCCTCCAATAACTTTTCCCGATACATTCCTTGACCGATCCTTGCTTTTATTAGCCGTTCCTTTTCTTTTGCCTTTATTTCTGTATTATCTTCTATATTCTTTAGTTCTGAAATTTCAATAGGAGAATTGTATTTCAGAATATCAGATTTATAATCCAAAAACATTTTATAATAATAATAAATTTTGCCGGTTTTACTCTTCAATTTTAATATAGAAACATAAGATATATTGGGTAATCCTATCCGGCGCATAAATAAATAATACTCAGAATTTGAATTAATATATATTCGAGGCGGTTGTACCTCTGAACAAAATATTTTAAAATTTAAAATGGCATTTTTATATTTACTTGCCTCACTTTCTAAATTCGAAAAATTCTCCCTCATTTCATTTTTATTGACATATGGCTGCTGTGGATTATAATATTCATCTTTAGCATTTTGCAAATACTTTATAAAATCATTTCCCACAAAAAAACATTCTCCTTGAAAATCGCCAAAGAAATCCTTTATATGTTGCTTAGTCACATTTCCAACATATAGCTTCCCCTCGCCATGCCCACTTCCAATCTTATTATCCTTTATAATAGAATCCGCCAACGTTATATTTTCCAAGGCATCTAAAACTTCATAAGATTCATCTAAAATATTTATTTTACTGCTTATAAATTCTTCAGACATATTCTTTCCTCCAATAATTCAGGGTAAGAGTCCAGTACTTTTTTCATTATTGCAATCAAAACATCGACTACTATAGAGTTGCCAGCCTGTTGGTACATTGATGTATCTGCTACTACTTGTTGAAAGCTATCACAAAACCCCATTAAGCGCAGACATTCTCTCGGAGTAAGTTTCCTAAGTCTTCCCTCTGTTGTAACGTAATTATCCACACCAGCACGATGCATTTTGTGCATTGTTGTCAATAAAGGTCGTGCTATATCCAAATCAACTTTTGGTCGCGAATAAAACCCTTTCGTCCCAGATGCAAGAACATATTTTTTTACTTTTTCTGATAAAAAATATTTTTCAAGATCCTGCATTGTTTTTTCTTTATCTTTGTTTTCTTCAACAAAGACAAAATCGCCATGCCAATTGAATTGCTGATTTTTCTTTTGACACAACTGGATTTCTCCATCAATCTGTGTAAATTTTTTCGTCAAATTTTTTTCTTTGGTTACAAATTCCACGCCTTTTTTATTTAGGTAATATTTCCCTGACACATTATCTAACAAAAAATCTTTTACTGTCGTTTCCAACTTTATAGGATCAGGGAAGTAAAACTTTTTTTTCAAATGAAGATCATTTCTAAATCCTACAACAAACACTCGTTCTCTATTTTGAGGAATCCCATAATCTTTTGCATTGAGCACATGGTGTTCCCATTGATATCCTAAATCATCAAAAACTTTTTTCATTGTTTCCCATGTATTTCCATTATCATTGCTAAGTACAGCTTTTACATTTTCATAAATAAAAACTTTAGGTCGTATTATGCTAATCAAACGTGCATACTCATAAAATAATGTTCCTCTTGTATCTTCCAACCCACGCTGTTTTCCTACCATACTAAAAGATTGACAGGGGCTTCCACCAACAAATAAATCTATTTTATCTTTATAATATTGCCCATCAATTAATGAGACATTCCAGTGAAAGTTTTGGGGGGCAAGGTCATAATTTGCTAAATAACTTTTCCGAACATGATTTTGCAATATATATGGCTTATATAATGCATCGACTACGGCCTTTTTCTCTTTAGAACTCAACAATGAGGCAATTTTCTTTTTTAAATGATATTCATTGATTTTTTCATGTAACATCCCCACTCGTTCAGCTATGTCTCGTATTTGTTTTATGATTTTTTTCCCTTGAATATCTTCCAAAATCATGTATGCAGCCGATAATTCATCAATTACAGGTTTCCAGTCTATATTGTCTGTACTTTCAAAGATGACCATACTTGTATTAAAATCCGAACGATGAGTCTTCTGGTCAAGATATTGTAAATCATTATTTTTTTTGAAGTCATTTATACATTCAACGGTATACTGAAGTCTTTTCAAAAAAAGATCTTGCCTGTTACTTGCCTGTTCCAGCCTGTCTAGAAATCCCTTATATTCTTTAATACGTATTTTCTTTATGTCTTGTTGTGCCACAATCTTTTTTAGTACTATTTCTATATGCGATGTTGAAAATGTGTCTATTTTTTTATCAATCAACTCTGACACTTCAAAATAAGCGTCAAGATTACTTTGAAGTGTCTCTTCCATCTGTTTTTTATACAACCTATCATCATTAGTTTCAGGAACATATTCCATTATTTTCTCTTTAAGATATAAAAATTCCTCATTAATCTTATCAATATTGACATCGATCTTCTTGCTAAATATATCCACATCACCATTGTCACATGCAAAAACAATCTCATGATTTAGATTCATACGTCGCAATGCTTGTTCAATAGCTCCTATGCCACTAAATACTGTACCTAATTTAATCATTAGAAACTCCTCTTCACTCACAACTTAAAGTATCATTATATCACATTTTATCATATAACGAGCTATGAAAGAACAAATGATCTATTATTTTATTTTTGCGTAAACTTATCGTTTTCCAGTCTATTGATAGATTCCCGTACTGCTACCATAACAGCAATAAAAAAGTGTCCTGGATAACCTAACACTTTATCAATAAAATTTAATTTATAAACACGTGATAATAAATTAAATTACTTACGAAGTTACAGTCGTAATGTTACTCATATGTTCTCTACGATACTTCATAATCACATTACCATGTATATTCTAGTTTCACGATACCTTTTTTTACCCTCAACATTATAATCAACACCAACGCCAACATACTTACCATCATTCGTGATTTTTTTGCAACGGAATATCACTCCAATCCTGTATATCTTTTGGTGCATAGCTAACAGCATGCAGGATTTTGTACAAATAAACGGGACTACATCCAATTGGAAATAGTCCCGTTTACTAAATTTATTTACTTTTAAATGACTTCAAAACTGATAATTTTTTCAAATGCGACATATTCCGTACTTACCTGAGTACCAATCTTTTTGCTAAGGCCATAAGCATTCGTGTCTGTACTGGCATGGCGGTTGTACCATTTCACAAATGCTGCTATTTCCTCTGCTGAAAGCTGGTAATCATGATCACTGGAATCATTCAACGTAATCCGCAATAAATTATTAGTTTTAGTGGGCATAGGATCAAAGTTTTCTGTCCACCGAGCAATATTAGAAATACGGAATTCATCAATATAACCTGGGAAGAAAGAGTTATCAGCCACATCATATCCAATTGTTATATTTGCTGATGGAGCTAATATTGATAATGGACTTGTCGCAGTAGAAGTTAAAACTCCGTTTTTAAACCCATAAAACGTATTACCATTTCTTACTATAGCATAATGGTTTAATTGATTTAAATTTTGTGTACCAAGATTAAATCCATTTAATATATCCCAAGAAGAGCCATTTGATGTCAAGCATACATAGTTTGGTCCCCCATCAAGCGATGCTTGTCCGACAACAAAAGGTGGATATTTCCCTTGCATAACAGATAAAACTCGTGATGTTTTAGCAAAGCTTGTTCTATACTCCCACCAATCAATTGTAAAATCACCAGAACCAAAATTAAAATCGTTCGAATTTGGAGTTGTTAAATAGCTACTGCCATCCAAATATAAACTTTTTCCACCAAACTTACTTTGTACTGACGATATAGCCGCACTGCCATTAGCCGTCCACACTTTTCCCGTTTCATCTTTAAAATCACCGTCAAAGTGCAATAATGATACTGTATTTGTGTCAACTTGATACATAAATATTACCTCCAAATATTTTTTTATTGTCGCGTATATTTTTTAAACTAATATTTTTAAAACTCTTCGAACATTATTTATAAACAAAATGCTGGCCAGCATTGTTTATAAGGTAATCCATAAGCATGCATTCTTATCTTTACCAAAAATAGTATTCATTTCTATGTTTAATATCGAACACATGTTCTATTATAACACTTTTATAGAAATAAAAAAAGCGGTAGACACTACATTTTTATAGTATCTACCGCTTAAATTTAATAAATATTTTATTTTGCTACAGCATACCCCAAAGATAATGCCGCTATAGCTTCCCAGATATTCTTTTGTGTTTTTAGCTTACTCTGCAGTTTTTCCTGCTCCTGCTCGTATTTCTTGAAGGATTGATTCGCATTCTGCAATTCTTGATTGGCTATCTGCAAGGATTGCTGCGCTGCTGCTGTTTGAACTTTGAGCGTCGCTAACTGCGTTTGCAATGTTTGTATTTGATTCTGCGATTCGGTCAGCTGTTGTTTGAGCAGCTCGATTTGACTGGTCAAGATTGACGACTGTTCGCTCGCTGTCGTCAAGTCCTGACTGGACTGACTTAATAGCGTCTTCAGCTTTTCGTTGTTGCTCTGCAGTTGTGTCAAGTTGTTCTGTAACGTCGTTAGCTGTTGTTCCGTTATTTGGTACGTCTCGGAACAAAAACCAACCGAGGGCGATAAGAATAATGGCAGCAAGAATATAGCCACCGATACGTATATAAGTTTTAGTTTGTTCATTCAATTTTTCCACCCCTTAAAATAATTTGTACAAAGTCAATATTACTCAGCCTTAGCATTTTCTTCATATACAGGCACACCATATGCTGATAAATCCAAACTAGCGACATAATCAAATGTATTATCTGCTCGATTTGCATATCCTGTGGCATAATCTTCGCAACTTGCAGCCGATGCATACTGTTCATGAAATAAATCCCGTACTGTTGCCAG
Source organism: Propionispira raffinosivorans DSM 20765 (assembly GCF_000381065.1). Lineage (GTDB taxonomy): Bacteria > Bacillota > Negativicutes > Selenomonadales > Selenomonadaceae > Propionispira > Propionispira raffinosivorans. Next base: position 5,509 of record NZ_KB905868.1, read on the forward strand.
CGACCTAAGATCATAGCCTCTTTCTTGCCGACGCTGCAAAAACCTCGACACTACATAATGACTGGTTGGGCACCAAATACCGGCATAAATCGTACAACGGCTATCGTCAAGCGTTTCAACCTCCTGTAATGTATCCACATAAGTTGCAGTGTCTTCTGCTAGTAAAGCAATTTGTGCATCTTGACCTTCCTGTGAATCAAGCAACTGTGCTAATGAGTCAAGTTCACCAGCTGCCTCGATATCGCTATAAGTTCGCCCTGCATAATAGTCGCCACCTGGTATCGAAGATAGTAACGACTCTGCTCTGCCGCCTTCCCATTGTGAACAACCTATACTTGGATAATCACCGGCTGTGCTGCATGACACCGCATTAAATCCACCTTCAGCACCAGTATTTACAAGCCCTTTTGCTATTTCTCTAGCTAATTCTTCTTTTGTCATTTTTCATTGCCCCTTTTCATTTTTATTTTAAATTGATAAATCTTCCGGATAGGCGTATTTATCGCCGTCCTTATAATCGATATGCAACACTTGCCCATCAAAACTCACAAATCCATCGATGGAATTTTTTAAGCTTTCATTCGCGCAATTGCTGTCCTGAAAGATTGCCCGAATTTTATTGCGCTCTGTTTCTGTCAACGGTTTACCACCTTTAATTACTGTGATTATCATTTGTATCAACTCCTCTCTTTTCTGCTTTACCGCCCATATACCCAACCAAGCCGCTTGCAATGGACATTGCAAGTTCATTTAGTCCAAAAAAAATCGCCGTCATCAAAGCTGCAACCAGCCCGATTCCGACGATTTTTTCTGTATTCATTTTTTCACCCAAACCACATCATCCCCTTTAATTATGAATAGCACCATATATTGCAATGGCTGTTGTAATTGCCCATGCAATGGTATTGCTATACCCTTTTCCCGCTTTTTCACGTTCAGACAGCATAGTTTCTAATCTTGCTGTTCTTTCTGCCATTTCCCGAATTTGATCAGATAGATTATCTATTTTTCCATATAACCTTTGAATTGCATCATCACCCATGTGTACCTCCAAATTTTCGACATAAAGATAACCCTGCGACTGGCAGAGTTTTATTCATTTGTTTTAGCCTCTGCAATTTTAGCCGGTTCTGCTTTTTCTATAATCTCGCGCCGGAGATTATCCGGGCATTTTTTATTTTCACAATACCCTTTATCATTCACTTTTTTTGCACAAAACTTACACCGTTCAGCCATTGCTTACCGCCTCCAATTTACCCTGATATTCTTTCATTAAATCGGCATACTCTGCTTTAAGTTCTGCAATTGTATCTGTATCATCCGCAAGGGATGCCGTTGCTAATGAATCTTTTAGTGCATCAAGTTTTACTTTGTATTCAGACTCTAATGCAGCGAGTTTAGCAGATTTTATTTCTGTTGGAGTTTGAACAATCTCACGAATTTGAATTTTACCATCAACGACGCTTAAATCAGACGGATTAATCCATTGCTCATATTCCATTATTGTTGATTCGGTATCATCTTTATCAATAAGACCTTCTAATCTGCCTTTGTCTTCGCATAGGCAACTTACCTTTTCATTTTTAATTAAGTAAAACATACATTTTCCCCTTAATAATTAATACCATATATTTGTATAATACGTGAATTTTGAGTGGCTAATTTCCATACAGTTTCACTAGATAATGGATGATCAGCCGTACCACGTTTAGTATTTCCGTAAACATACCATTGTGTATCATCTAATGCTTTGTGTAGGCTAAAAAAATATGCTGTAGAAAAAGCAACGCTTAGTTCCCATTGTTCCCATAAGGATTGTCCATACGCCTCTGTATTATCATTAGTATATTCTATTAATATCTTATCAAAATTTTTGTATGACTGAGTTAAATAAATATCTCCATTCCCCTGCGCGGTTATACCTGTACCGGCATAATTACTAACTTCTAACCCTTTGCTGGTATTAAGTAATGGTGTAAATACGGGAGTGCCTCTCCCTGTTACTCTGTTTTTTAATGCATCAGCAGTATAACCATTTACGTTTCCTGCACCATTAGCATAATTAACGTTGAAATTAGATGGATTATATACATACATATTGGTTCCATCACTACCACCCCATAACCATGTTGGCTGTCCTGATTGACCAGACCAATTCCACGTCTTTCCGATTAGTTTGTTTGAATTATCTGCTGTACCATGTAAGGCTCCATTAAATCCGCCGTCAGCTTGAAAAACACCTTTAGTATATACATTTTTATCATTATAAGCACGAATCCAAGTAGCGTCAGACATATGCCAGCCGCCACCCCATTTTTGATTATACCAGCCTGTATCCCCAGTCGTTTTAAACCAATCGGGTGTATAAATTGTTGGAACAGTTAGTTGTCCGGTAAGTGTTCCACCCGTGAGAGGCAGCACCTTATCGGTTGTAGCAACTTGTTTCCATGCTGACCATACATTATTATTTTTGATTCTAGAATAAACAGTATTATCGTAGTTTGGTCCAAATTCAAAAGCCATTTGATGTGCGTATGCATCAGAATGTGCATGATGATATACATTTGCATCAGAAACACCGCTTGGCAAACCAGTAGTACAGTAATAGAACCCTGTGTTGAGAATCAAATTAGCATTTTCAAGCAGGTTCTTTTGAATACCAAGTCCAAATCCACTGGGTGCAAAAGCACTTGCATGTTTACCATCTACCGTATCCGCATTCGCTATCGTCCCATCCGTTGTGGCAACCTGCTTCCAGGCTGACCACACACCTTTTGTTTTCGTTCTTACAAATATAATACTGGGCGAATTATCCGAACCATATGAAGCGGCTTGTTGATAGTACCAGGCCGTGTCACTATGGCTCATATTAATAACATACCACCAGCCCCCCTGACTAGGAGTATTCGCAAGATTAGTGCCTCTATAAAATCCTGTTGCTCTATCAGCATTTAAATCTTGACCTGATATATCCGTTGCAGCAGTTCCTAGTCCAAAACCGGATGGTGCTTTTTTAATAACCAATTCCGTAAGTGCATCATCTATAAGATCTGCATTTTTATTAAAATCATCAACATTATAAAATTCTTCTTGCAAGGGTTTTATAAGTTTAAAATTTTGCGTAGAGTTAGCCATTTGGTATCACCTCGTTTCGTAATGTATTATGCGTATATTTTCTTAATTGTTCATGCGTCAATTTGCCAAGTGTAAAGTGCTGATTATACAGTAAATCAACAAATAACGTCATATTCATTGGTACAATTCTTTCTAACATTTCTTGCACTGATTCAAGATTTTTCTTGGCGATCAGCTCAACTCGAACCTCAAGGCTAAACAGATTATTCACCAAATTTATGCGATATCCATTCGCACCACATAAATTTGCTAATTTTTGTTTTAGATCGGGTACTGTGTAAGGTAACATTTCGTTATATCGCATCAATAATCTAAATTTGCGCTCATCTAACGTATCTGACGCTTTGGGTGTAATTTTAAGCATTATCTCACGTCTGGAAACACCGTTTTTTGTTGAATCTAAAATAAACTGATCGTTCAAGCAATCATCTAAAGCAAGCCAAATAATTTTAAACATTTCATTTTCTCTGGCAGCAATTTCATGAAATTCTTTTGCTTCTTTTACTACAGACGGATAGTATCTTGAAACATCTACATCACGCATGTATACTCCCCCTAACTGGAATTGAATCAGCGGGAATCGTAAAATTAGCGGCTGTGTCATTTATAGTTGTTCCCTCTACATCGAGAATTCCGGTAACATCTAGTATTCTTGTTTCAAGTTGACTGATTCTGACAATCAAGTTTTCATTATCTGCCCAATTTTTAGCTAATTCTTTGAAATAATCATCAATTACAACTTCAATATTTGTTTTGCACTCTTCGAATGACCACCCATTTTGGTATGTTAATTTAGCTGAAATATTTATTGTTTCTGCGCCAACGCCAAAAACAGTCACAACATGATCGATCGGTGCAATTCCAAGCCCATCACCGGCGTTTACGGTTGGATCAATTAAGGTCTGAACCTTATTAACCATTTCTGTAGATGGTGCTTTATATTCTGAATTAATAATCACCAGCTTTACCGTTCCGCCACCTTTCCATGCACGATACGGCTTCACGCCACCGACTCCATTAATTTTATTTACTTTTTCAATGTAATCAGCTCGATTGCCACCAAACGCAATATTTTCAAAACTTGCCAGATATCTTTTTCGAAAAGCCTCTGTCGTTTCTTCATCTTCGCCCGGGATTGTCACATCGCTGAGTCCAGCTGTTTGCAGTCCTGCAATATAATCAATCGATATCATGTTTCCGGTGGGTTTATTTCCAATCGTACCAGCCGTTTCACACTGCAATAAAAAAACGCCGCTACTGATTTTTTCAGTAACCGCGTAATTTACATCGTCATAGGAAAAGCGAGATCCAATCGGTATTTCGAGTGCTGCAGGTGTAAAAATCCCCTTCACCTGCGCATACGTGGCAGGCTCCGGACTAAGGCCTCTTTCTTTTGCACGTTTTATTAAATATGGCCGTTCCGCTGTATCACCATAGCTATTTTTCATGTAATAATCGCACATTGCATAAAGAAGCATAAATTCAATCGCCGCTGGCATAGCGCTGTCATAAACAACGCTGCCTTCACGCTTATCAATATCATTTGCTACATTTGACATCATTCGTTTAAAAATAACATCCTCTGTTTGATTTTCATACATTATCCAATCTTCACCACCTTGTCTACCTCAATCACTCCAGCAACAGTCACAGCCTTAAACTTTGCCAAAACATTCCCTTTATTATCATGTGATAAATCAAACTCCGTTACATCATTGATACGATCATCCTGCACCAGAGCTTCACGGATCCGACGCGGCAATTCCGAAAACACCCAGGGAATTGGTTTGCCGAAGAGTTCTTCTAATTCAACCCCATAATTCCAACTATAAATAACATATTTATAGCGTTCGGTGTTGAGGATTTTATAGATGGCCTGCTCAATCGCTGCGAGATCATCCGTCATCCCGACTATTTTTTCATCTTCGATTAGCATTTTATACGTTTTATTTGGCTGACTAACAATTGTCGCCGTTGTTGTTATCTCTATACCAGTATCCGGCAATAATCCCATGTAATCACCCCCACTGTCCGGACAAATTCGAATGGTTAAATGTACGGCTTAAAATACAATATTCCTGCCCTCCGGCCTGCCTCACCAAAATAACCGATTCCCCAACATGCAGACTATTAAAAACTCGAATCCGTTTACGACCAGTGTAATCATGATTATGTGATTCGTATGCTGGATAACCAGATCCGCCACCGCGATTTTCAGTAACATGATTTACTTCGATATCCACGTCATAGTCTCGAACGGCATCGGTCAATATAAGAAATTCTTCTGTAATGATGTCCCGCTGTTCAATACGTACAGACAAAGGATTTTCAGATTCAACCACACCGACAATATAATCTGTGAGTTTCCCGGCATCCATGGTCTGCTTCATTAAAGCTTGCATCGTTTGCATCAATTGAGCACTCATCCTGTAATCACATCCCCTCGCAATGTTAAATCCATTACATGCTGATTATTACTGAATTTATGTTTAACGGATTCCACGATAACCTGTTTTGTTAGCTGCATATCACCTAAATTCAAATTCACATAAAGCATGGTACCAGCCCGAGCCCGAACATCACCTGCAGCATTTTGAATGGACAACGTTCTTCTAACGCGATCGTGCATTTTTAACTTTGCATCTGCCATTTCTTTAAAGTTCAACGCTTTCTTTACATTTACAGATTCCGTAAGCTGCAGCACACCCCATTTTTTAATGGCTTCACTGTCATAAGGCTTCCATACATCGCGCTTTCCTGTTTCCTTATTATCATAATAAAGCTTGACGCGACTATACGTATCTTTATCGATCGAAGACTCATAAGAAAAGTTCTCGGCGGTTTCAGCATCAATCAGAATATCCAATTTTAGTTTTTCAATATCTACAAGTGTAAGCTTGCCAAAGTCATCGTATAAAACGTATATTTTTTTTGTATTTTCCATCGTCATATCAAGCATTGTCTGCATAATATCAAACAGTGCTTCATTACTGCCGCGATATTTGGGAATGAAATACTCGGTATCGGCGATATTACCAATCTTCAGCTGAAAATCTTCGGAAATCTGACGAATTGCATCACTGGCTTTCGTTTCGACAAAAGAATAAATATCCTTATTTTTCAGGTACCGCAATTGATCATAGGCTGTAACTGAAATGGAATTATCTTTATTTCGCTTTTTAATAAACACATACCCGTAAAATAAATTTGTGCCGCCGTAATTCATCTGTACCGTGTTGCCCTCATTAAAAATAAGAATACTATCTTTTAGCACCTTAAAGGTAAGCTTTCCCGGTGTTCCTTTACGATTTAATTCCCATATAACATCATCTTGAACGGCTGGCCAATAGTATTTATCCGTCTCACGATTATGAATAATAATTTGCATATCAGCCAAGGTGCAACACCGTACCTTCCATACTGCCAATTGGATTACTCATTCCATTGCTGGACAATACCGTTCTCCAGTCTAAAGATCCACCAGAAACACCTTTGCACACTTCCCACATCGACTGCTCATTGCGAATTTTATAGATGGCTGGTGTTTCTCGATCGGTTGCTGGTCTTGTCTCTTTGACTTTAAAATGCTGCTTACCATCGGCATCGGTCGTAACTTCACACTCCTTGGTCGCGTATGGCTTATATTGTTTAAGCTTCAACGGTACCACAAGATCAAAGCCATCGGCAAAATCTTCATTGACTGCATAATCTTCGATTGTCACAAGCATATTGGTGTCCCATAACATGCGGTATTGAGAATTCATTCTTGAAATAACAAGCCGCATTGGGGTTTGTGTTGTTTTTGCAGATTTAAAAGTATCGAGAAAATAGTCTGCTTTTTTAAATGAAAAACTACTGCCCATCAGTTTATTACTCAACGAATCCGCAAAGGATGTATCATAATTGGCAAACGGATACTTTGCATTTGGCAGCCGTGCGTCAAAAGATATTTCCGTAAGCCCTGCCGATTTAATGATGTTCACTTCACCTTCATTAATAAGATCGATGGTCTTATTCTTGTTTTTAATTTTTATAGACATCTTCGCCGGTGGTACCGGCAGCATCGTCATACCCAGAAAAAAATAATAAGCCATTATGGATGCACCTTCTCTGCACCAGCATTCATCGCATCAAACAGGCTGTCATTCATATATCGCACCATACCATCGATATCAGTATCACTGCTTACATTATTGTGAATTCCACCCATTTCAATTTTGACTTCCGCTGTTGTATATTTATTAATAACTTCCTGCTCTGCAATATCTCGTAAATATTTAATATCCTCATCGGTAATTTCCATGGCTTCTTTTACTTTTCCGGTATTGTCAGCAGTATCTTTGGTGTTTTTACCAATATCCCCAGCACTTTCACCACTAGAAACACTTGGAGCTTGCGGAATGCTTGGAGCACTCGGTAATAATCCACCAAGCCCTCTCGCGCCAATATCATGCCCTTTCATGAAATTTCCGCTTGAATAGTCCATACTATAGGCCGAAAAATCAACGCCACCGCTTATTGGTATTTTTGATGCTAACCCTTTGCCCCAATTTACAAAACCAACTTCCATGCCTGGTATCTTATTGATTAGACCTATAATTTCATTTACAGATCGACCCACTAACTCTACAATACCATTCCAAATCACTGCAAACAGATTATAAATAGCAGCAGTCGGATTTTTAAAGGCATTTCCCAGAAACTCCACAAAGGCTAAAAATATATTCCAAACAATTGCAACTGTATTGTAGATCTGTCCTCCCATCCAAAAGAATAGCCCCACTATAATTCCAGTTGCTGAAATACTAGTGCCCGCAAAATGATTAACGGCATAAACCGCCAAATAAAATATACCAATGACTGCTATCACACCAAAAATAATCCATGTAAGTGGACAAGCATATAATGCAGCATTTAATCCATCTTGTGCAATTGTCAAACCAATTATAGCTGCCGTTTCTGCGGCAGATGCAGCGGCATGAGCAGCAGCCATCGTTGCTGCAAATCCAGCATTTCCAGCTATTGCAAGCAGCACGAATGCTAAACCAACAAAAACAGGCTCCATAATTGCTCCATTGGCTATAACAATGCCAGATAACCAACGAACATTATTAATCAAGCCCGCAACTGCCTGCCCAACAACTATAAATGTTTGTCCTGCCATTTCCCCAAACGATCTCATACTTTCACTATTCGCAATTGCAGAAAGTTGATTGAAAACTGGTACAAAGGCTCGAAAAGCAGTCGTCTGCATGTTTTGCCATACTTGCCCCCAAGTCATTGGCATAGCCGCAAATTTAGTATTGATTTCATCCGTTGCTCCTAAAATAGCATTTTTCATAATATCCGCTGTAATTTTTCCTTCACTAGATAATTGTTTCAATTGCCCTTGTGTTACGCCCATAAAATGTGCCACAATTTGTTCGATCATTGGTGCAGCTTCTGCAATGGACCTAAATTCATCTCCTTGCAGTTTCCCACTGCCAAGTGCCTGCGTAAGCTGCAGCATGGCATCTTTTTGCTGCTCTAGTCCGGTCCCGCCAACAGTAAAGAGTTTTTGAATATTTTCAACAAACGGGACAATTACTTGTGGATCAGGAAAGGCCTCTTTTGCAGTCAATCCAATTTTTGCCACAGCATCGGCCATACCCGAATAACTACCTCGCGCTCTTAAAGCAGAATAATAGATCTGATCATTGAGAGCTACAGCTTGTTCTTGGCTGCTTGTTATTAGCTTAATTCTGGCTACAATTCCACTATATTCATCACTCAATGCAGTAAGCTTATTTGCAGCTTGTGTTAACAATTCGACAATTTTCGTGATAGCCATAACTACCATACTTGCCAGCGTGAATTTCGCAAATGCATTCCCCATAGAATCTCCTATTCTGTTGACTGCACCAGATATTCCATTTACATTATTTTTTAAATTATTTGCCGACGTAGAAGCAGCATTAAATCCACCTGCACTTGCATAAGCTGCCGCTCCAATATTTTCAATTTGAATGGCGGCTGCATGCGGCACAGCATTTTCTATTTTATTTGCCGCCACAGCTGCTTTTTCAAATTTCCCAGTTGTAGCCTCAGCAGCCTTGGCCATCTTTTGAAACTGTGGCGTAACACCATCCGACAAAGCAATTGACTGCTCAATTGTTGCCAAAATATCACCATCCTTTCTATAAGCAGGCATAAAAAATCCGCCCTATATAAACGGGCCTCTTCCTACTAACAGTTTTATGCTTTCAACTGTCTACTGTAAAAAAGAGAACCTGTCCATATTGGGCGGTTTTATCTGAATAAGCTTACTTTAGCACGCCTCCTGAATCTAATTTAACTGTATCATTTCCACGTTTCCCCACATTTGCCTTATGCTTATAATCAATATAACACTGAACAATTCGTTCAGCATCTGTTGAAAACGCCTGCGTCTCAAACCAATCATTATATGCTCCCGGAAAATTTTTTCTAAGAAAAAGTTCAAATGCTGTTCCTGGATATGACAAAAATACATTATTAGTTTTTGCCCGAGTTATCTTATATTCAGTATCATTATAAGTAAAATAAAAATACTCATTCAAATCAATTCCCCTAAGATCCTGATAGGTAACATGCATAGAAGTAAAATTGTCATCAGACGTATCCTGAAAATATATTTGAAATTTATCGTCTCTTGGGTATCCACTCATTTTCAAATATCCATCATAAGCACCTTCTCCATCCGTGACAACTAAATTTTTTGCATAAATTTTTGTTTGATTAACGATTACAAAGTATTGGTCATCTGTTTTTTCTTTGGACGTCTCTGCAAAACATGTCGATATCAAAAAAAAGCAGAAGACCATTAATAAAATAATTTTTCGTGTCATCTTCATACATCCTCATCCATGATATTTTCCCACTATTATATCATAAATTAATGATGTTTTCTTTTTGCATCTTCTGCCTCTTTTTTATCCCGTTTCATTTTTATTGCAATCGCTGCAAAAACAAAGGCTCTTTCATTCTCTGGAAGACTAAATAACTCATGCGGAAATTTATGAAATTTAAGGAGGGCGTAATATGCTATATTCGCATATGGATCGCCCTCCTCAATTAGTTTTTTGCCTGTTTAATCTTTTCATCCATCCCAACTTGAAAACCGTTGGCTTGCGTTACAGCCATATAAAGGTCCGTATATTCGCCAGGTGTCAGCATCTTTTTGACGAGTTCTTCAGCTCCGACAACACCATAAGATTCTTGCAGCTGTGCACTGTTTAAATTTGGATACACGACACATTCACAAATTAATGCCGTTGCGTATTTATCTTGATCAAGCGACGTTGCAGTCTGCCGTGATCCTGGAATAAACTCTTTTTTCTTACATGAATTTTGAAGTGACTCATTTTCATCACTTGTAAGAACACGAATCTCCCAATCCATCGGGCTTTTATCAGCCCCTAAAAATCTTTTTGATGCCACATATTTTACATTTTCTGCTTTAATTGCATTTTCGGCCAAAAAAGCCTGTAAATTATCTTCTGCCATTTATATCAATCCTCTCTTATTGCATACCATTAAGCTGCGTGAATTCTTCGGGAAGTTCAAAATCTTCAAATGTAAAGTCTACATCCTGCTCAAGCCAATCTCCATCCGCATCAAAAGAGGACAGAATCGATTCATCAAGATTGCAATCCTTGTAAATAACAGTCTGCCGACCTGCAGAGGATGTTTTATCTTCATTGGTCGTCTGAATATCAAAATAAATATCCTCGCCTGTATCTTTGTACTTTTTAACAAGTTTCGTAAACATGGATGTCGTATGATAGATTGTCATTTTTCCGGTACCTTCACCGCCGGTTGTTTTATGTCCTACCATGGTACGTCCAAGAATCGGCACTTCTTTTTTTGTCTTCTTGAATTTCCCTTCAAAATTCTTTGCCTGCAGCAATAAATAACGATTTCCATCAACCGTTATATAACAGCTGGCCAATTTTGCCGCTACAGCATCTTTGGCCAGCATCGTTCTAATTGCATCACCCATTTATATATTCGCCTCCTTCACTTACGCTACAATTACATTCATGTACAGTTTTTCCATACACATGGTTGGCTGCACCTGGTATTCACTCAAAACTGATTCCTTGGATTCGCCTTGTGTAGGAATTGGAACATCATCCGGACTAAAGTTTTGGATGGCCCTCACGCGTTGATATTCCTTGTGAAGCGCTACGATATCTCCCCACAGAGCAACACGGCCATCCGGATCATTCTGCTCTTTGCCAAGATACGTTTTATTAAAGAGCCGTGCCACATCAATCGCAATCTGATCCAAAACTCGAATAACCTGATTTGCTGAAAAATCTTCATTTTTCTTTTTGCTAAACGAAGTAAATGTATTGATATCCCTCAAAATATTAACATTGCCAACCACGTTCCCCGATACAGAATCGGTCACGCCATGGAAAATCAGCATACCATCTGTAATGGCTTTTTCAAGTTCGGATTGTTTATATGTTGTATCAATCGTAAATTCACCGTCATAGGTTTTATTGGTACAAGATGCATTGATGGCACAAGACGACTCTGCACCGGTTACCCAATACACGGCTGCTGCTGGAGAAACGCCATCATCCTTTACCTTATTTTTTATAGAAATAACCCCTTCAAAGTCAACGCCTAACTTATTATAGAGAACCGTTTGGAATTTCGCACCGACTGCATCACGCATACGTCTTGTAAACTGAATAAATAAATCTTGAATGGTAGTGTCTGTACCTACATACCCCAGCGTATTGAAATAGTACGGTTCGATCTTATCAAGATATTCCTGATACTGAATACCACTTACTGCATCGCCATTCGTGCCGCCAGCAAGCGGCGTACCTGCCGTTGCGGTCATTGCATCCGTACGAATAAACGTTACATAATCATTATCGGCTGTATCATCCCAGCCACCGACAGCTGCCTGCTTATCGACTATAGTTTTGGAGCTATCCACCGCCATATAAGTCGTTACATCAAATTTGGTTGCATCATCGACATTGGCTGCGATAACAACCGTCAAATCATTGCCTCGAATCCCGCCATATTTTGCTGCAGCAATGACGCATTTTGCTTTAGCTGTATTGTTATTGATTCGGTAAAAATAACCCGTTTTTAGATTTTTGAATAGGTCCCGCAGGCCTTTAAGTTTATCTGAAGTATAATCATAACCGAAATATTTCATACTATATTTTTGAAAATCATCCGCACCAACGGTAAAAACTTCACCTTCTGGACCCCAATCAAGCGTCAGTGGCATGGTTCCATAACCGCGATCGGCAATATCGGTTTTTGCCCGAACTTTGCTGACAAAATTTATATATGCACCTGGTAGTTTTTTATTTTGAAACAGCCAGGTACCTCCTCCTAACGCCATATATCATTACTCCTTTCCATTGATTTTTTCTTTAATCGGTTTCGAAAAAAGCGTTTTAATTTTCGCATCTGCTTCTTTTAATGTATATTCTCGATCCGGATCCAGCGCAATCATGATGATATCGCATTGTTCACGGTATTTTTTTGAGCCAGCCAAGGCTTCGCGTGTATACGTCGGTTCTACTGCTATTGCTGCTGTTTTTTCTTCATCAGCCATACTTAATCACTACCTTTCAAGTGTTGTGTTTGTGCAAGTGTCTGCATTTTAGGAACTGGATCGAGCACCCGAAACACAAAAATATTATAATTCACGAAAAAATGCAGCACGTCATTCTGCACATTGGCAGACATATCGGTACCACGAATCAAATCATCTCCAAGATTGATGTATTCCATTCCCATAAAAATTGTTTGCTTAATCGCATTGCATTCGCGCGTAATACTTTTACCGGTTTTTGGGAAATACTGAATATCAAAACTGTGCGTTTGTTGATAGCGATTGCGCATCACAAGCTCTTGCCCATCTGTCAAATCGACGACGAAAAAGCAGGGTTCTTTAAAATCCTGCTTAACCTCATCAATATGAATTTCATACGCTTCGCCAAATAATTCGTACAACCTCTTAGCGATTCCATCAATCATCTCATTTTCCATCCAGCACCTCCCTCAAAAACACTTCAAATTTCCTTTTGATGATTCCCGGAGCCTGCGACTGTAGCTCTTTTTCTGAAATTGTCATCATGAACTGCCCTTTCACCCAGCCAGCTTTTAGCCGTTTTCCAATCGCCTGCACAAATCGACCAGGTTCTTGCCGATGGCCGAATTCTACATAACTGGCATACGATACAGGATTTGTAATTGTAATTTGATAGTTACGCCCAACCTTATCCACTTTGAGCGACTGCGCATATTGTAAGGAATTTACCGTACCACCGGACTCTGCTTCGGCTTCTGTTTTAGCCGTCCAGCCCCGTCGTAATACACCTCCTTGCGAAATACGCTTTTGCTTATTCTTGCCATTGCCCAAAACAACCGTTTCAAAAGTACCTTTCCCGACTGGCGTCCGCTTAATAACTTTCGCTAAAAAGCGCGCCGCAAGTTCTCTGGCACAGTCTTCATAAAACTGTTGTTTTTGTTGTCCATTTGCAGCTTTTTCTAATCGTTTTTGAAACGCTTTTAATTGACTAAAATCTGACTTACCCATTATGGATGCTCCTCATACAGCTCAAGGTTAATTTCTTGATGCGTTGAATAAACAGCCGCCTTACCGCTTTGCTTATAGGCTTCTGTACGGCCGTTCTGCACCACGTTTATTTTACTGCCGGGTTTAATTACAAGATCCGGTGCTATAAATAATGTAATGGATTGTTCTAGTGAATCAGCCGTTTGTGAAGGCCCTGTTGCCGGTGCCGAAGAATACGACAACCGACATGCTTGATCTTTGTAGGCTGTAATGTCCTTCTCTTCGGTAATATGTGTTACTGGATCTTTCACTTTCCCATATTCAGTAACAGTGCAACGGCCTTCATATGTTTTTTCCTGAGCTTTTCTGGCTAAACGCCGAGCCCGATCGATTGCACTTGTCATTTCCAGCTCACCCGCCTATATCGATTTAACTGCATTGTGTAATTTTTAAGCAAAGTATCTTTAAAATTTGAATCAACACCGGTTCTAAACTGCGTTGTGGTATCGCCTTCGGCAATGGATGAAACGATCATCGGCAGATCCGCTTCTCCAATACTCTCATTTCTGTATAAATCAATTGCCATCCGGTAAGCGGTGCGCAAAAGACCCGATGGCAATTCAGAAATATTACAATAATTCAAGATTGTTTCACTCACATCGTCCAGGATAAACGCAAGATTTACATCCTGCGTTGTATCCGTGACCGCAATTCCGAGCAAAGATTTTAACGTTTCAACAGTCAACATGACAATCACCCAATCTTATGTTTGAAAGCAACGATGCGGATCTGTTTCGGTTCATATACCGGCAGCCAGTTTTGAGCATCTTTCAATTCGGCACGGCTTGGACCTTCGACTTTTGCAACCTTTGCATTCGTAAATTTAACGCCGCGTGGATGCAGAATCATTGTTTTACGATTGATGAGATAATCCACACCCGATCCTTTCTTTTTATCACGGTCAATTTCAGTCGCTACAAAACCAACCGGCGAACCATTGCCCAGAGCAATCGCTCCCTGACCAAACAGATACGAGGTGTAAACTCCATCAACGACCGGACAACCATCGTCAATCACAACACGTTTGCCCTGATATGCATCAAATGACACATCGACACTTGGATGTTCTGTCGTAATTAAATTCTGTTTTTTGAGATAGGACCACGTTGCGCTATGCATAGCCACCGCTGTGAGTTGCGCTTGGGCATCTCCTAAAAGCTGTTGTGCATCAATAAAGGAGCTTGCTGACCAGAGTTTCCCTGCATCGCTCTTCACTCCTGAAATATCGAGTAAATTTGTTGCAAGCGGCGTTGTGGCTGCACCACCATCTGGTGTGTACGTACCAAAAATGCCATTCAATACGGCAATCAGTTCTTTTTGCATATCACGCGCCCAAAAGCTTGCAACTAAACTTGCAATGGCTGCCATCGGATCTGAGCCGGCAAGCGCCGCGGCAAGGTCTGTACCAGCCCACATTTTAGCCCGACGGATAATGGCTGCCACATCTTTTTTCGATTCGATTTTACTTGCTTCAAGGTCAGCATCTTCAATAATCTGTTCGGATTCACCTGTAAGATCAGCAAAGAACGGCATATTGATGGTTGGTGCTGCCTGACTTGCTAAACGGTCAAATTCTGCATCTGTTGTGATAATACCGCACTGGATTAGAGCGGATAACTCGGCCGTACGTCGAATAACATACGGATTGAAAAGAGCGGGTACGATCACATCGGATAATTTTGTAATTGGCATATTCTATATTCCCCCTTAAATTGTGACTCCTGCTTCAGCAGCCAAAGCTTTTGCCTGTGCAGGATTTTCTGTTAATATTTTTCCTTGTTCTGTGAGATTGAAACTGTCTTTTGCAAATGGATTTTTACTGGCGCTGCCATCCGCACCACCATTTGGCACATAGTTTGCTTTGCCAGTCGCAGGTTTAAACAAAAACGCTTTACTCTCCTGCAGCGTTTTCACCTGTTCATCAAGACCTGTTATTTTGCCATCCTCCGATAAAATAAGCTTGGACTTATCGAACAAGCCCGCAACAAGATCCACATCCTGCGCCTTATCTGCAATGGCTAATTTAATGGCGTTGGTAAATTGTAAATCCTTGAGTTTGGTTTCATATTCAGCAGTACTCGTTTTATTTGCTGTCTGTAAATCCCCAATTTGTTTTTTCAGACCTTCCACATCACCAGTCGACTTTTTCAACGAATCAAGCTGTTTATCACGTTCAACAACCTGACCTTCCAGGTCTTTCTTAGCTTCATTGACTTCGTTAAAACGTTCCTTGGTAACATATCCCTTGAATTCCTCACTACTAGCCGCCGCAACTTTTTGAGCAGTTGCTTCATCAAGCCCTAAAGCTATTAATTGTTCTTTTGTCAATTGAAATCATCCCTTCGTTCACATTTTTTAGCGCGGTTCATTCCGCTGTTGTCGTCTTGTTCTTTATCGCCTGCAATACTAAAAAGGCGAAACTCAGCTGATGTTATGACCGAAACATCTACGGAGATAAGTGGATCACCGCCTTTCACCTTGCAACACAAACCATTTTACAAAAACAATCATCCGGATTCCTCCTTAAAAATGGGTATAAAAATACCACCTACTGAAAAAGTAAGTGGTTTAATATATCGGTAATTCAATTAAACATGATTCATAATCCATTTTAATTCCGTCTTTTGCAGCATTTTCAGCTAAGTCAATGTAATCCTGAATGTCTTTTTCGCTATACCCTAACTCTTTTGCTCTTTTTCTAAATTCATCTTTTTCCATTCAGCATACTTCCTTTCAATGATTTCGCCTATCTCTTTCGCAATAGCGCGCGGATTTGGATTATTGCAATACTCAGACCAAGCCTCTGCGATAAATTCACTATATCGATTTTTATTATTATTTTTCCATGCATATCTAGATAATTGTTCTGTTATTTCATTTACAGTATGCCCATCAAACAAAATTTTCACAGAATTAAGATTAGATATGCCAAGCATTCCATCAATTTGATGCCCGACTTCATGATCTAACACAGAACGTATTGTGTCACATCCAACCGGATGAAACTTATTCATTACATCGAATTGAAGATTTTCAAGCAATTTCCCAGCATCTTTTCCTTGTACTTTGTTAAAAGCAACACCTGCGAATTCTTGAAAGGCTTCCGTTTTGGGTAGCCAGCTCGATGCATAGACATCAGAAGGTACCCGCATCATAGACATAAATTTTTTCAGTTCTTGCTCTGCATAAGGTTTTAGCCTTTCCACATCAATGCCAGGATTTTGCTTAATAAAATTATCCAAAAAAACCTGTCTGGCAACTGGTTTTAATTGGTCATTACGCTTATGACATTCCCCGGTAAAATTAAATTGCTGTCTTAGCTCCGGAAATGCATTAAAGCTGTCTGTCAATCCGCGATTCCATTCATTGGCAACCTGCACGTCCAATCCTGTATAATCTGCATGTTTTATACCCAGGGTAGTCGTAGCAAATTGATTAGCCTCATTGATGGTTTTTACTTCTTTATATACTACTTTCTTTATACCATTATCCACTGCTTTTTGCAATCCTTCTTTTGAGCCATTACCAACAAATGATTTTTTCCAGTCTTCATATTTCATAGTAGCTGGCACATGATACGTTTTGCCCTTTTCATTACGCGCGGCACGTTTACCATTATCATCTTCAAAATATGGAGCTGTACAACTGCGACACCAACAATGAAAAGGCGGTGCCGTTGTTCCTGGTTGAAAATCCGACATAGCAAAAACTTTACCGTCTAAATGACGGCATATGCTGGATGTTTTTCTATCAAGCGTGGCAACAATCTCATATTTATTGACGCCTAAATTATTAAAACAATCTTTTTGACTGGCAGATGCAAAAAAAGCAGATTCGGTCATAACCAACTTGCCGGCTGCACTCTTTGAACGATTCATATTTTCAGATAAGGTACGGATCACTTTGTCTAAGCCATCACCACGAATTGTTGCCTGTGTAAGTTCGGTATGAAGTTGATTCAACAGCTTATCTTTGTTATCCCATACCCTGTCCGAGAAATTCTTACCGTCCGGCGTCCATGGTTTTGATACAATCTGTTGTATACTGACCTCATTTAATCGCTGCAGTTGCGTTCCGACACCAATACCTTTTTGCAGTTCAAACGCTGTATGGTAATAGCCATCCGCATACATCTGCTGCATTGTTTTATCTAAACCATCTAGCTGATTGCCATACAAAACTTCAAGAGACTGCTGAAACTGTAGCTTCATAGATTCAAGTTTTGAAATATGAACTTTTGCTGAAGCGTTTTCAAGCTGTTTGATCCATGTGGGACTTACATTATTTTCTTCACCATGCTTGATATAGTCTCCAACAGTCCAGTGAAACTCTTTGAGTTCATTGGCAGTAAGAAGTTTTTTCGCATCGACATAAGAAATATTATTATTGACCGCAAGGCGCTTATACCATACAGATACATCGCGTTCCATAGCCTGTAATGCAATACGGTATTGTTGTTCAACTTCCGTGTAATAATCGAGACCTTGATCTAAAAGAGCGAGTTCTAACTGTTCAAAGCGACCGCGCCAATATTCAGCGTTTGGCATTTACATCGACCCCTTTAGACGAACTATCTTTATTTGAAAAGGTTTGCTTATAGTTATCCATTTCAGAGAGCTGGTCTTCTTTTTCTTTGGCCAACTGTTTTTCTTCTTCTTCGGCATTTTCCACAAATGGATGATTTTTTATAATTGTCTTGCTTGAAATAATACCGACCGAATCTTTGCAGATTGTTGCAAGCTCTAAATCATTGGCTATCGATGTGCGGGTCCATGTTTGCGTGATGTTTGTAACAGCAATATTTTTCGCCTGGCAGATTGCTCTCACCAGATCGCCAAAGCCTAAACGAAATTCTGTTTCCATGAGTCCGGCTTTTAGCTCCAAAAGCGAATACAGGTATTTTAGGGCAACACCGGAAGCATTTCCAAAATCTTGTGGCTGCGGATCCACACCTTGCCCCTGTTCAAATATGCCTTTGCGAGTCATATCCAAAAGTTTCTCTCTCGCCTCGATTGGAATATCGATTGTCACCGTTTCAAGACCTGACCGATCATCTGCACCAGTCGACTCCATTTTTACCGTTTTATATTTCTTGATATCAGACAAAAAGCTGTTGAGGTCGGTGCCATTATAATTGGTCAGTAAGAAAATGATTTCTTGAATGTCTTCAAGATCATTGGCAAAGCCGCTGTAAACCTTATCATATGTATCAACCAAGGCTTTTACATTATCCAAATCACTGACTGCAATATTGTTGTTTGGAAATGGTATAAAGGGTACCCGACCCAATGAATGCTTTAGCTGATTTGGTTCTTCACCAACCCCTGCATCCACAAAATTCATAAACAACGAGTATGCCACAAGCCCTGTATCAATTGTATCCTCAGCAGCTTTCTGATAAGCCCAGCATTCTGTATCTGTCCAGTATTCGTAAATATCCCACGTTTTGCCCTCATTATCAATATTTTTATAAACACGCAGCACCGCCAAAAGTTCTTTTTTTAGGTGAGTGGACCATATGGGGATAATCTGCTTTGAATCGACAATGCCATATTCAAATTCATTGTTTTCATTCATCCAATAATGGAGCCAGGCCATACCGGCATTGGATGCATTAACGCAAAGATCTTTGCAGTTTTTAGCGTATATATCGCCCAAAGTATCTGCTATCACTTGATTATTGGATGAATTGCCAACATCAAACAGCGGAGGGGCGGTAAACATATATGACGCTTTCTGATTGACCAAAAGCCCATAAAAATTGCGCGGCACTCGGTTATCAGCACTGCGCAAAGGATTTTCTGTTTCATCATCTGGTTTTGTTTTATAGAGAATATCATTCTTGTTTCGATAATATCGCTCTGCCGTCAACACATTGACAATCACGTTTGAATGGCCAAGCGTGTGCTTCGCTATCAGCTTTTTTGCCGTTAATATATCCAAATATATCACCCCCTTATTTTAATACGCTCATGCCACTTCTCCGCATTTCATCTTCACAACCATAACGAATCGCATCGATCGCATGATTGTTTCTGTCTGGATAGGCGCTGATAAATTCACCATCTTTATTTTTCTCATACTCATAATTCACAATTTCCTTGTAGGTATGCGGACAACGACGCTTATCAATTACAATCTTTGCTAATCCCTGCAGCCATTTCATCCCATATTCAACAGAATCGGGACCTTTTTTAGCGCCCCAAATATTTAAACCATAACCACGCATTTCAGAAATGGATTTTGGTTCTGCACTATCTCCAGTTACGCGGCGCTGGCCCACTTTATCTTTAATTTTTTCATATGCCCTTTTATTGCTTAACTTTTGTTGATATACTTCGTCAAAAATATAAAGTATTTCATTCTTTTTATCATAATGCATATCAACAAACGCAAATGGATCCACAGCGAAACCAAAGTCTAAACCGTGTTTTCGACGGTCAAACATCAAAATTTCTTCATCCGTAATCATGCGCTCTTCCACATTATCAAACACGCTGCCACCGGTTCCGGTAACTTCGCCAAGATATTCATGCCGATACAGTTCTTCACGGCTGTTTTTAAGCTTTTCAGCTTCAAGGAAAAACTGTTCGCCAAGCCAATCATTCGGCACTTGCAAATAGGTCGTGTGACTAATCAGACGATCTGCATCATCAATCATCTGTTCACTATTTACCCAACTATCTCGGCTTTTTGGCGGATTGAATGAACTAAAACACCAAAACTCTTTACCACCACGCATGAGCGATTGATTGAGACTTCGTATTTCTTCCATACCGGTGAACTGGTCCAGTTCTTCATACCAAACAATACCAACATATCCAAAAGGCAGCTTGATCGATTTTATTTTCGTCTTATCGTCAACACCAAAGAAAAGAATCTTTTGACCGGTGTGCTTATACGTAATTTCCAGCGGGCTTGTCTTGAATTTAAATTTCGAGGTAAGTCCCAGCTGCTCTATACCCCATTGAATCTGGTTAAACACACTATTTCTGAGCGTATTGCCGACTTTTCGAAGGACTACTGCATGACAATTGGGATGCTGTTTGAGTAAGAGTGGCACCTCAATACTGATAAACGAAGACTTTGTGCTGCCACGACCGCCTTTATTCCAATAGTGCGTATGACCATGTTTCTTTATATCACGGTGGACCTTTCGAAATGCTGGTGCGATAATCTCACTTAATCGAATTTTATTCATCATCACCATCATCTCCAATATCATCTATGATGCTTACCCCATCACTGTCATCGCCACCCTTTCTCAATGTTTCAACCTCAGCCCGTAATTTATCTACTCTCAGACGCTGCTCTTCTGTAGCCATTTCAGATCGGCAAAGTTCTTCGTACTGTTTAAGCATATTGGTCAATGCTGTCATAGCCGTAGATTGCGCTTTTAGGAATGTAGCCTGCTTATCCCATGCAAATTGCAATTCATATTCTTCTTCCCATGATGAATCACCACTTTTCTGGCGTTTAAGAACCTTCGTCAAATCTTCATGATTCTCAACATACATTACCTTCTGTGCCCGAAGTATCGCTGCATACTTGAGGCAAATATTCCCCCAAAGAATGTCGATTGGCGAAACCTCTGCCAATTCTTTTGCAATCTCCAATGTTTCGGGCGGCAAAAACTTTGCAAACAGTCCATGAGTCATAGCGTTTGCATTATGCGGGGGCGGACCACCTTTATTACCAAGTCCATTTTTATTATTGAGCGGCGCACCATGCCCTTTTGCATTTTGATTGCCAATAGGTGCACCTATTTTGCTTTTAGGTGCACCATTTTTAGGTGCACCTTCTCTGCACCATCCGTGGCGCTTTTTCCATGAATTGACGGTATTGATACTCACCTCATATTTTTCAGCAATATCCTTGTATTTCATTCCCGCCAAATAATCGATTTTTGCTTTTTCTGCTTGTTCATTTACAGCCATATCACATACTCACCAACTCCCTATTTTTGCTATTTCGCCGGCAATCCGTAGGCAAAATATATTATTATTAATATAAACTCATAATAATTAAGCCACAAATGCAAAAAGTTCCAATAACACTTGGTTATCGAAACAGTATTTTATGTCTTAATTTATACTGCCTACCTCACCTGCCTCCTGATTTTAGGCATAAGAAAAGACAGCTCCATAAAAAGCTGTCCACAAATTACATATTTTGTTATAATAAATATCGGACTAGCGTCAACTAGTCCGACAAACTGAATACAAGGAGGTGAATCCCTTGAAGTTCCATTTATCCTTTGAAATCGATCCGATGGCACTCATCAAGGTGGTAGCACTTATTGCTTTTATCTTGAAAGTGCTTGCCTAGCCCCGTATTCAACCGAAACGTCCTGTTACCGCAGGGCGTTTTTGGTATATAAATCACAACTTAATTATACTTTACTTTATAAATCTATGCAATCCCTTTGTATACGAAAAGCCGCCGACAAACATGCCGACGGCTCTATTTCTTCTCACAAATTTTTATACTATCATATTACTACTTTGAAAACGACATTGCAAGGACATCTTTACGACATTACCGATAGCCCGTCAATGCCGAATATTAGGGCACTTAGCTTTTCTATTGCGAACTTTACGTCACGCTGACAAGTACGAATATCAATGTTTTGCTCTTCAGCAAGATCTTTTGTCGACTTCCCCTGAAGATAATATCCTACCACTATTTCAAATTTTCTTTGATTATCGGTCTGCTTACAATATGCATTAAATAACTCTAGCATCACATCAATATGGTCCACCATAATCCTCGTTCGAATATTACTACGACGTATTGATTCTATATACACGTCCTTATCCGTATTATCTATATTATCAAGAATATCTATAGCACTTAAATTACATACATCATCGTCGTCCAGTGTACTTACTGAATTATCACAGTGCTCTTTAAGTGCATTATAATTTTTCATCAGCAGCCGCGTGTTATAAAGGCGTCTATCATGCCTAACCTTTTTCTGCTTGGCATCATGTTTCCGGACAGTCTCAACAACCAATGCTATTATTTCCTCTTTCGTCATCCTACGACCTCCTGATCTTCCATTCCGATTTTACCATTATGCCAGTGATTTCACCGCTGGCATTTTCTTTTTATCTGCTACATATCGCTCAAACAGCCCAATATCCAGCCACTTCTCTTTCCAGTGATCTGCATAATCAAACTTGTATCCTCGAACCTGCCCGATACTATCTTCATAAGCCACGGTCACATGCGACAAGCGATAAAGCTTGAAATACGATACCACGATAAACACGACCGGCACCAACAAAACCATATACATCATTTATTCACCACACCTTTTTTAGTATTGAGTAAATCACCCTTCACCTCAAAATAGATAAATCGACTACTTTTCCTAACTGGATCCACAGCACCATATTTTTTCAATAGGCGCTTAAATACTGGATATTGCTTGATTGGTACTTTTAACCGCGTATATACTTCATTTTCTATTTGAATCAATCGCCTTTCCATTCCGAAACCTCCTCTTAATCAATATCAAACGCCTTTTCTGTCAACCTCAATTAGTATCATCAGGTTTCATAATATTGCCTATGATAGCTTGCTCATATTCCTTCAGCATTACATCCATTACTAACTTATTATTTTTAAGGTCCTTCCAGATATCTGGACATTTATCATGAATAAGTCTAACCTGCTCTTCAACGGTTAACGGTATTTCATACTTCTGCTGATTTTCTAAGGCTTTGATGGCTTCATCACATGCATCACCAAATTCAGGCTTTGGAAATGGCGATGAATTCATATAGTCTCGTATTTGCTTTAATTTTCCGATCGTGTCCATCATTCTTCACCTTCTAACGCTTTATTCCAGCACTCCTGACAATCACTTGTAGGATAATTGCAATCTTTTCTTACTTCTAAATCAACAGAACCTGCGCAATCTGGGCCATTACATATTCTTATATAAATATCCGGGCATTTATCTCTAATCAGCCGCAACTGCCCTTTGATATCCAACGACATTATATTGCTGGTGTCAGCAACATTGTCGGCTTCGCGGCGTTCCTTTAGCTCTATGAGCGCAAGGAATACGTTTTTATTGTGTTCGTGCCTGCATGACATCCTCTGCCTTATACCTTTTGTCTTTTCTATTGTCTTTTGCAGTATTTCATCACTTAATCGCATTATCAGCCCTCCAAGCCATAAGCCTTATTCACGTATTCGCTCAACGTCACCATTCTAAC
The DNA here is from genome assembly GCF_000381065.1 of Propionispira raffinosivorans DSM 20765. Taxonomy (GTDB): domain Bacteria; phylum Bacillota; class Negativicutes; order Selenomonadales; family Selenomonadaceae; genus Propionispira; species Propionispira raffinosivorans. The sequence continues at coordinate 29,512 of NZ_KB905868.1, forward strand.
GTCAGACCGATCCTCATTTGTTTGAGTTGTTTCCGCTGCCAAGATCTCGGCAAATCGGTTGCTTGGTTTTTTGTTCTTACTATTCCATTCCCGAAAAGGCTTTATTCTATGCCTAATTCGGTGAATCGATAATATTCTATTTATCATTTTCCTTTCTTTTTCCGTTCATTGAGTTTTGAGTATAGTTTCGCTAGGTTCAATCCAGATTTCGTAAGCTCTGTATTTTGAGTAATTAGGGACCTTTTATTCATAATCAAAAATTCTGTTCGTTGCACTAAAACCAAATTATCTAACTCAAAATTCTTCGTATTTCTGTCCGCAAATATAATTACATACCCTCGGGGTTTCTTGCCATGTGCAGATTCCCAAATAAGAATATGCTTACCAACCCATGTATGAGGGTCTGCCACTTTAATATCTACATACCCATCACCATTAACCCGTTCCGACCCCACCGGCAGATAGTTGTGCGGTTTCTGACCTTTTTTAAACATTCCAATGTTTCTCGGCATATCAGGATATTTTTTCCCCTTATTTACGGGAATGTGTCCTTTGGGAAAATGCCCATTAAGACCACTGCTAAGATTATGATTCTTCTTGTACGTATTAATTTGCCGACACGTTAGAGATAACCCGAAGCACGTATTCATCAAATCAGCAAGATCGCTGTTTGAAATATTTTTTACATGTTGCTTTAGATATTCTGCTTGATCCGAAGAAAAAAGATTATCCGCCATTTTATCCCTCCAGCATTTTCGGGCGATCCGTTTTATCTGCACTTAAATTATCTTCATACGCGACCTTTGCTTTTAAAACCAGAGCACCATTGGCAATAATTTGCGACGCTACATCCGTTACAGCTTCAGTCCTTCGGATCTCTTCGGCTAGCTTATCACCCGTTAAATCTTCATCGTTTAGTCTTTCAAGCTGTGCAAACAAATGATTATTTAAATCACCAAGAGTATTTTTCACGCTTTATCGCTCCTCACACTTTTTCAATTTTTACGTAAATGCCTTGCCTGTCACTCCAAAACTTTTCAGTGATCTCACTTGCCACCTGGGCATCATCACCCCAAAACTCAAGCTTGGTCATAACATCTTTTAGTAGCTTAATCATATTGTCCGTATCTGGCTTTGTAGCTTTATACTCACCAGATTGATGCTTACCTGTAACTGGAAATAACCACTTTGTCATGAGCCTCACAGTCCCAGTAAACGGTTTTCCCGGTCTATGCGGGGCAAAATATGTCTCGAACTTATTTCGCGCGTCTGCAAGCTCAGGCGGCTCATAAAAATGTGGTTTGCCATTTACCACAGACACTTTCTTTTCCTGGTGAGTTACAGTCGGCACCCGCATCGGAATAAAAAATTCAATTGTTCGGCTCATAATCTACCCCCTGCCATTTACCAGTTTCATGATTATAAAAAACGTCACCGGATTGCTTAATCTGATCCCAAATGAAATCAAGAATAGATGGTCTTTCGATCAGCCATTTAATAACCTGGCTATTTTTAGGCGAATACTCACACTCTGGCAATTTATGAAAAAGCGGTGGAAGATTTCTAGCAACAATTAATTTTTCACTACGCCTCTTTGCTGTATTTTTCATTTTTAAAATCACCCTTTCATTATTGAGAATTATTTCCATTTACCGCTTTGGAAGAAATTTTTATTTTGTCAAGGATAGTGAAAAGTATGTCGGGGGGCTTTCTACGCCCCCGACTATTTTTTCCCTTGACCCGCAGGTGGAAAAACAATTTGTATTATTTATAATAATAGGTTTTTCTTCCGATTCGGAAAAAGTCGATTTTAACCGATATTTTCTTCCGATTCGGAAAACGGAAAAAGTCGGTAGTTTTCTTCCTACAAGAATCGGAAAAAGTCGGTATTGTTTCGATATTTTCCGATTCGGAAGAAAAAGAAAATTATCGACTTTTTCCATATTAACTTTCCTTTTTTGTCACCACTCCATGATTATCTATTACAAATCCTTCATGTTCTTTTAGATGATTTTTTACAGTTTTTTCCGTTACACCACCATATTCAGCCATGCTTTTTACGGTTACTTCATTACCAAATGATTTCACAATATCATACGTAGATTCGACCGATTTCCTGCGATCATTCTTATGATCATCGGGTGATTTTTTCTTTTTAAAGTTTTTTCTCCAACTTTGCTGGTCACCTTCTGCATCAATATCTTTAAGAACACCAATATCGTCCACATGATGAAGTGGATAGTCAAACCAAAGGTCAATGGGTGGAAACTTCGGGAACTCACGAAGTGTACCTTCAATGCGCCAAGCTGTACGCTGGCGAACCTTTTGCCGAGCAATATACACATAGTTATTCGTAAGTGATGCATATGCATCTACCGTCAAAACCTTATGACAGTAGTCGAGCATGACCCGTTCGCTACATTGATCATCTTGTGAAATATCATCTTCCCATTTTGGATAATGTTCTTCAAGAAAAGCCACACAGGCCGCACAAACAGCTTTATTTTCTTCTTGCTTCACTAAATCCTCTGTGATTTCAAGTTCAATCAGATCGAGTAATGCATCTGGATCGCGGGCAAATACACCGGAGCCGGATGCTCTGTCCATGGAGCGTTTGCCTCCTTGTGCACCTTTACTGTGATGATGGCAATAAATAACCGCACAGCCAAGCTCGGTACATACCTTATCAAATTGGTTACAAAAGTTGGCCATCTGATCCGCGCTGTTTTCATCACCAGTAATAACCTTGTAAATTGGATCGATAATGATGGCAAGATAATTTTTCTTAGCAGCACGTCGTATAAGTTTTGGCGCTAATTTATCCATTGGTACGGACTTGCCTCTGAGATTCCAAATATCAATATTGGAAAGATGCTCTGGCTTCAGCCCGAGATCTTCATAAACATCTTTGAATCGATGCAAGCAGCTTGCCCTGTCTAACTCGAGATTTACATATAGAATTCGCCCCTGGGCGCAATCCCATTGAATCCATTTCTTACCTTCAGCAATTGCTATACATAACTCAATTAAGCTGAAGGACTTACCTGCTTTTGATGGTCCGGCAATCAGCATTTTATGACCTTGGCGCAGCATATTATCAATCAGTGGTGGTGCGAGATCCGGCAGGTTGTCCCAGGCATCCGCCATACTTTCCGGATTGGGCAGATCATCATTCACCGCCTCAATCCATTCCTGCCATTCAGCGAAACTTGTTTTCCCGATATTAGTATCCACAAGCCATTGTTTACGCGCATTGCGGATAACACCAGGCATTCTCGAAAGCCTCGAGGGATTGCGGTTTTGACTATCGATTTCTAATCCATTTTTCTTACATACCGCATAGAGATAATCCACGCGTTTACGGTATTCTTCATAACTTCCCGCATCGATCCGAACGATTGCATGCAGACTCTTACCGCCAGAATGCACCAGACAGGCAACAGGAAGCTCCAGTGTGCGAATAATTTCATTTTGCTTATCAATCTCCATGCTGTCGGATTCAACCAGCGCAAAACGAAACTCTGTAACATTCTCGTTTTTAACGCCTTTCCCATCGAGGGGATTGAAGCGGATCCACGCGCCGCATGCTTCGTTATAATCACCAAATACACCGCCAACATCGCCATCACAAATATTTAAAAGCTCAATAAGTTCACCTGCAGTCCGATCAAAATTCCCCTTTGTGGGGAGATATTTATTGTCGCCTTCTTTTTGCCAGGAAGTTGTGACATAGCCTACATTTTCGGTACTGTCAAAGAGTGTTTCTAAATATTTGATAAGATCTTTGACCGGATTCCATGTTTGCGGTTCAATCACTTCTTTGCCTTCCAGCCAATTCTTATCGATGAGGACTTTATTTTCTTTGGTGCTGCCAATAAAATCATCCCAGTCAAGTTCTTTATCTTCTCCACTAGAATAAGGTGGCTGCCAGCCGCTGCGTTTTGCCATATCAACAATCGTGCCGGCTGTAACTAGATTGGTTGTTGTTCCTAAAAAGCTGGTCCATTTTTTAAAACATTCGCCGGCATGATACCGGGCAGTATCTCTTGCGCTCCACTGATCCCAATCGGATGCCGTATAGCCTTCTTCTTTTAAGGCCATCCCAACATTTACCCAATCTTGATAGGTAAGAGCTGCCGGATCAATATACGCCAATAACGGCAGCAAATCATTTTTGTTATCATCCAAAGTCAAAAGTCACCTCCTGGACAATATTCCTGCGGAACGATTCCCTGGGGAATATGCCATCCTCCTCCTGCAATTCGATCAATTAAGTGTTTTGCGTGGTCAAACTGCCATGTTCCGACATGTTGAAACCCGCGGCTTTCTAAAAAGCGGATCTGTTTCGGTGTTGTAAGTCCGTCTACCTTCCGCTTATCCAAACGATCCAAAAGTTTCGCCGCTTTCCCTGCATTTTCAATTTCATCGGGAAAAATGCCTAACTTTTCAAGCGTTTTTGCCTGTTTATCACTTGGCGGTCCCATTTCCCAACCGAAAGCCGGCACATACCCAGAAAGGTCTTCTGACTGTATCGACATTTCAAATTGCAAGGGGTCCACAAGTTTCCGTTTCCTCTTTTTCATTTCTGCCAGTTTTTTGGCCAAAGCTTCCTCGCGCTGTGCTATAACATCCTCTGCTGCTTGTTTTTCCACAACTTCCAAATCAAGAGGACATGGCGAGTCTTCTATTTTTTCCGTCATTTTCTTTGCAATATCTTCACTGGACGCAAGCAAATTTGCGGGCCGGCAAAGCTCATGGCGTTCTGTCATCCATAAAAAATCTAAGAGTAATAATTCTTCCTTGCCAGGAAATAGCCTTGTACCACGCCCCACCATTTGGCAATAAAGGCTGCGTACTTTAGTTGGTCTTAAAACAATGACACAATCAACACTCGGACAATCCCAGCCTTCGGTAAGCAGCATAGAATTGCAAAGCACATTATATTTTCCTGCTTGAAAATCCTGCAGTACTTCGGCACGATCTTCACTATTGCCATTCACTTCGGCCGCTTTAAAGCCGGCTTCATTTAAAATATCTCTAAATTTCTGGCTGGTCTTTACAAGCGGCAAAAATATAACAATTTTACGATCGATACAATACTTCACCATTTCCTGTGCGATCTGAAAAAGATACGGATCCAGCAGCGTTCCGAGATCACCTGCTTTAAAATCACCGCTTTGCATTCCCACACCTGTAAGATCCAATTTCAGCGGTATGGTCTGTGCTTGAATCTTGCAAAGATACCCTTCGCGAATTGCTTTCGGTAGTGTATATTCATAAGCCATGCTGTTAAAATAGGCGCCAAGGTTTTGCATATCGCCCCGATCGGGTGTAGCGGTTACGCCGAGCACATCTGCTTCCTCAAAATATTGCAAAACATTTTGATAGCTGTCCGATATACAGTGATGTGCTTCATCCACAATAATCACGTCAAAATAATTTTTGCTGAAACGCTTCAGCCTTTTTTCTCTTGTTAAAGTTTGTACCGAGCCAACAACGACTCGGTACCAGCTGCCAATACAGCTTTCTTCTGCTTTTTCCACCGAACATGTAAGTCCGGTGGCTTTTTTTATCTTGTCACTTGCCTGGTCGAGAAGTTCCCCGCGATGCGCCATAATTAGTACACGGCTGCCATTGCGGACACAATCTTCGGTGACCTTAGCAAATACGATGGTCTTTCCGCACCCCGTCGGAAGTACGAGAAGCGTGCGCTTATTGCCTTTTCCCCACTCATCATGTATAGCAGCCCGCGCTTCCTCCTGGTACGTGCGAAGTTCCATTAAAAGGATCCGGGTTTAAAAGTAGTTGGTTGAGTGGTTTCTTCATCAGGATATATAAACTGTTTCACTTCATTGAATTTTTTACCATCATAAATTCGAATTCCAATTTTTGCTCGGCCTGTAGATCCCATCACTTTATTCCAGTCCATTTTGAGTTTTTCTCCATGTTTTTTCTGACCAATCCCACGGAAGAATGCACATAATAAACCTTCGCATTTACTGTGTAAGAAAAGATTATGGCGAATCGATGCCACACCTTCCGGTGATTCAACTTCCAGTACGATTTTTGCCTGGTTGCACGGCCCGATCTTATCGCTGCCAGGATATCTGGAACGTTCAAAACTTGCTACGCGAAACGCATATTCCCCTTCTGGTAACAAGATAAACTCGTTTTCCTTCTCGATTGTGTCATCCCACGCAAGTTCTGCTCCCATATCTGTTCCCATTTGTTCAAATCCCATATTTATATCCTCCTAAAATTTTGTTAAAACGGTATTTTTTGTTGTTCAATCATATTAAATACTTGATCCCAGGCTGCAATCAGGCAGCCATCAATAAAGCTTTGATCATAGTTTTCAATCGGCGTTCCGGCCGGATAGTATCCCTTACTGGATACTGCCTCCTGGATCTCTTGAACCGTCACATTATTACGTTTCATAAGATCAGCAAGCTTAGGCGGTACACCGCTTAAATCATTTTGTGCCGGTGTTTTTGGTTCTGGTTTTTCTTGTGTTTGTATTGGCGCAGGTTCTTTTTGTTTTTTGATTCCTGCTTCATATTCTTCCTTACTAATTTCATGTGACATGCCGTCACCATCCAGTAAAGGCTCTCCTTTTTTCAAAATCCAATACGCATCTGATTCGGGATGGTACATATACATGTCATGATCCGCTATATTTTTATCTTGCACTGGTTTCGGTGCTTCAGCTTTCTTTTCCACATTTACTGGCACGGGTGTCGCTTGCTGCATGGATTTATCATTTGGAATGCAATACGCGATGGATGCATAATCAAACGCTAATTCTGTTGCAAGATCGTGTCGATTTTTTGCATCCCAGCAAGGATGATGCTGGGAATGCATAACCCGCGTGCCGCCTTGGGCTTTTTTCTTTTTGTCGACCTCAACTACATATTGCTTATAATTTGCGAAAAGTACCATATCGGCCCATTCTTTTACCAGTGCCGAGGTTTGGGAACCGGTCTTGTTACCCAGTTTCAATTCATATCGATCATAACTGCCACATTCATCCGGCAATTCAAATTTTCGAATGGTTGAATGTGCCGTAAGTACAATATTGATGCCAACCTCCGTTACATCACTCAAAAGATTGAGCAGCTTGCCAAACTCTTCTTTTACGAAAATATATCCTTTGCCATAGCCAAAATCCTCAATACCTTTTTTATCATAGATAGAGCAAACATGGGCCACGCAAAGCTGTTCTGCCCAATCAATTGTGTCGATAATAAGTGTCTTGCAGCAACCAGGCGTTTTTTTCACTTCCTGAATAGTTTGCATCATCATAGTCCAGCTGCTCGGTTTTGGTACCCGAGCAACATCCATTAAATTTGTACTTCCTTCCGTATCGATAAATAGTGGCTCCGGAAACGAAGCGGCAAAGGTTGATTTTCCGATGCCTTCTGGACCGTATACCACAACTTTTTGCGCTTTAAAAACTGGACCTCTAATAATTTCCATCAAAATTTACCTTCTTCCCATACTTTTTTACCAGTAGGTATCGCCGTTTCAAACGGCATTTCTTCCCCCTTAATATAACCATCCTCAATAATAATGCTGCACTCATCGGACGTACTGACTCTGGTAGCAATAGCCTGCAAGCCTTCTGCTTCAAGCCATGTACCAAATTCCTGCAGCGTTTCAATATCCATCTGTTCAAGCTTATCCATAAGAACGAAACCACACTCCGGATTCAGTTTGCGAATAATCGCCGTGGCAACTTTGAGTTGTTCACTGGCACTCATGTTGTCCCATTTATATCCTTTATAAGTAAGTTCCCCTTTGTCTACCGATAAATCTGGCAGTGGAAGATCTGCGTTATTCAAAAGAGCTGTGCGCTGTTTACGGATATCCGCAATTTCCTGCGTAATGCCATCCACCTGCTTAGAATATTCTTCGGCATCCATTTCAGCCTTTTCGCGGTCCATATTGGCACGAATTTTCATATTGAGCATATCGATATCATTAATATTTTTTTCAAGTTCCGCTGTATTTTCATCATGAAGATCCAACGCCGATTTTTGGGCAATCACGAGATCTGCAGATATTTTTGCGTGTTCTTCTTTTTTAATAAGCAAGGCTTCTTCCATCCGAATTACTTCTTGCTGTAAAATCACGGCTCTCTGTTTTAAAATATCAACCGACTGCCGTTTACGAGCGTTCTCACCATTTCTAGCAAGAATATCCTGCTGCTTCCGGATCAATTCGGCTGCCGATACAGGCTCTTTCGGAACATCGGGATGCATATCCAGCTCAGCTGCATATTTCTTTTTCTGATCGGCAATACGTCCAATTTCAGTACGGCGATTATAAAGCTGTTGTTCTTTGAGATCGAGTGCCCCCAGTTTGTCACCGACACCAATAATCTGTAACAAGGAATCCCCTTTTTCTTTATTAGATGCCTGCATAAACTTTGGCAGATTCAGTGCCAGCTGTTCGACAAGTTCATCTAAAAGTCGCTGCCCACTTTTATTCCCTTTCGAATCGATTACTTTCAAATCGCTATTTTTCCCCTTACGCTCTACAATCAATCCATTCGAAAGTTCAATATGAAGATGCGGTGGAGTCATCGAACCATTACGCTGCGCCTGCGACGGCTGAAATTTATTACCGCCAAGTACCCAGGCAATGGCATCAAGGACGGATGTTTTCCCCTGCCCGTTTTTACCACCAATAATAGTTAACCCATTTTGAGAAGGCTCCAACCTTACTGCCTTTACACGCTTTACATTTTCTATCTCAAGATTATTAATCTTAATCATTTCCAAGCCTCCTGTAATATGTTATAATTTTCTAATAAAGATTTTTACTTACCCTTCAAATCCGCATTGGTTGCCGCCAATGCGGATTTTTCTATGAGTTCTTCCATCAAATGAATATCTTGCATATTCAGGCTAATCGCATTCATGATCATAGATGGCGGCTCCGATGCTCTTTCGTTAGCCACACAAAAATCGGATGTAATCTTACTACGTGCGATAACTCTGCACCAAAGCTTTTTCCCACCGCTGATCTTTACGATCGTGTAATCACTTGGCTGCGCAAAATATATACGCAACCCTCTAAACTTGTCTGGAATATCATCGACTGTTAATTCTTCTGGCAAACTTCTCACCTCCTCTCAATAATGGAATCTTGTTACCAATTCCTGAACCTTTTTCGACTTGGATGATTTTCTTGGTATACACATTCGATCATCATGGCAAACCGGAAGAAGCCGATCACGAACCACTAACAAATCATAATTGTCTTCCGACTCAAATCTACGCCCACAACGGTAACAATGTGTTTTCATCGAAACATCACAAACCCTAAAATAACGCCAATGATAAATACCACCAGGTACCCTCTTGGCATTAAAATGTTAAACCGTCTCATTCCTCATCCACCTTTACCCAATAATTAATACGCAGTTCATCACCAGGATAAATCTCACATTCACTCGGTCGCTCTAAAAGCCAAGGATTCAATTCTTTTATTCCAGATTTAAATTCCAAAATATAACGTCGACCGCCAGTATTTTTCTGCAAAAACTCCTCAGATATACTCCAAAGCGAATCACCCACTTGAACCGTGTAAGTATCCTCTACTAGCTCTACTTTTGGATAATTACCACCAGTTAAAATGACTGTAGATCCAATCACTAGACCACAAACTACAAGCTTTTTAAGCGAGTTATTTAAATATTCCTTTACTAACATAATTCTCACCTTGCTTTCTCAATAAGTCCTAATCTAACTTTGTCGGGCAATCTCCCTTTATGTTTTTTATTTTTAACCATTGGAGGGATAGCAGCTATGTTAATTGGAACAGGCATAGACATTGCAATTTGATTAGCATTTTGATTTGAGAAGGTTTTTAAAAATTCTAAACCAGCTTCGATATGAACTTTTGCATGACAAGCACCTAACATTACATGAGGTAATTGCCCTTGCTTAACCAATGCACGTATTAATCGTTCTGGTAAACTCACACGTTTAGAAAACTTTGCAATTGACTCAAAAACTTCATCCATATAATTCACCTCACTTTTTTATACTGATTTCTCAATTGCGTACTTAATTGACATTTCATTAATAATCAACACATAGCCCTCTATTAATTTCTTATCATCCGCAATTACAAATCACTCTAAATTATTATTGATATTCGGCTGGTACTAAATTCATTTGTTACCTCACTTTCCTGTTGTAGGATATTATTAGTATTTTGTTGAATTATGATCTTGAGGAGTGAGTCATAAGATGCAAATTGAAAAACACAAAGAAGCCTGTCACATACTTTCTAAAATCGATAAAAATCCATTACAGTATTTAATAATTCATTATTCTTGTGAAAGTTTTTTAAATCTACCTAACGGTACTTCTGCAAGGATTACCTCTATAGCAATAAGATATTTTGAAAATGGTCAAACTGATTCATTTTCTATACATAAAACAGCAGAACGAAAAGGAATACCACTGGAAGATATTAAACAATATTACGATGAATTAGAATTAGATATGTTAAAAGAATACATGACCTATCTCGCTCATCATCAAAATTTTTTCTTTATTCATTGGAATATGCGTGATGGAAATTATGGATTCAAGGCAATTGAACATCGCTACTTAGTTTTAAAAAACAAAAAAAACGACTCCGATATGTTGCAAATAATTCCCGATACTAATAAAATCGACTTATCTATATTATTAATAAAAAAATACGGAAGCCAATATATTGAAGACCCCAGAATACCCAAACTAGTAGAAAAAAACCAACTAAATCCAAGAGACTTTTTAACAGGTACACAAGAAGCTACCGCGTTTGAACAACAAGAATACATTAAGCTTCACTTATCCACCCTCAGTAAAACTCGTGTACTGGATAGTTTTCTGTCTATGGCAATTGAGAATACACTTAAAACAAATTCCAAATTTGTTCAAATATATGGTTATTCTCCACAGGCTCTATGGACAGTGTCTAACGAAAAATGGTATTTTGCTCTTTTATTTGCAATTGTTTCTTTTATATTAGGAAAATACAGTGACATCATTGTTAGTTCTTTTATCCGCCTAGTACCGTAGTTAACCACCCCAAGAGCCCACATCGAATAGCTCCAAACACGATAGATATATCAACCTTTTGGCTGTTTAGTACAACTTCGACAATTTCTAGGAATACAATCATATATACTATTGTGATTACAGAAACACTAGTTTGCATTTATTAATGCTCCTTTCTATCCTTTCATGCTAATTTGTCTCTGAATTAAATAAGTTTAATAAATGAACGTTTTAGCATTTATAAAGATGCTTTCGATTCTTTTTCAAGCTTTGGAGAATAATCTGGTAAAACAACACTATAATGAGTAACACTTTGAGCTACCATTTCAGCAGTTGAAATAATTTGAGCAGTATTAAAACCTTCATCTCTTAACATGCAGATGATTTTTGATACTGCTTTTTTCTTTTGTTCTTCACGTTTTTTAAATTCTTCGTATGATAACATTCCGCTCCCCCTTTCATGCCGATTTGTTTTCAAATTTGTTTTGTTGAATTAAAATCTACTCAATGAGCAAAAAAAATTTTCTGTTGCTCCTCGAGGCTTTTAAATTTCAATATAACGTACATTTTGGCTATTTCACTAGCTTTAAACTCTGTTATATTATTGATTTTTTTATAAAGCCCCATATTTGATATACCTAGTTTTCTAGCAACTTCTAGCTTGGTTAGACCTGCCCGTTTAATTGCCAATTCAAATTCTAAAGTATTCGTCATATTCCCACCTCTCATATTTATATTTGTGTAGATTTATTTTCTACAAGGCAATAATATCATTCTGTAGAATAAAAGTCAACACTTTTGTTTTTAAATATAAATTTTTGTTGATTTTAAATTTACAGTGTAGTATATTAAATATAAACAAAAGTTTATTATTTATAGGGATGTGAAAAAATAAATGCTTGAATTATATAAACGTATACGATTAAAAAGAGAAGAGCTCAATCTTTCGCAGGATGAATTGGCTAGAAAACTTGGATATAAATCACGTTCTTCTATAAATAAAATAGAAAAAGGAGAAAACGATATTCCTCAATCTAAAATAGTTGCTTTTGCTGAGGCTTTAGAAACTACACCTGAATATTTAATGGGTTGGGAAAATTCCATACCGATTTCCAATACATCATCCGTTCCAAATCTAGTAGAAATTATCCGTAATGATTCCTATACTCTTGCCGGACGTACACCTACACCAGCCGACAGAACCTACTTATCCAATATGGTTGATACCTATATAGATGAATCATCTGATCAAACGATTGCAGCACATCGTACAGATAGTCCATCCGCTGATCTTCCTGAAGAGGCACTTCAATCTATTGAAGAATTTAAAAATTTCGTCAGAGCAAAATATAAAAAGGACTGAGACCATGGAAGGTATGATTGCGCTCGCAGAAAGCGAACATATAAAAATTGATTATTATTCTTTTAATGACCCACTTAAAGGCATCTATTTTGTGGAGCAAGGCTTACCGCCTGTTATTGGACTTGATTATTCCCTGCAAAATGATTTGCCACTGCTTCGTTCCGTTCTGGCTGAAGAACTTGGGCATCATTTTACCAGCGTAGGAAATTGTATACCTCGACAGTTTTTTAATTACTCGGCGCGGCAGCATATTGATAAAGCTGAGTATAAAGCTTTAAGATGGGCCGCAAATTATTTGATCACGGATGATGCCTTATTAAATGCTTTCCAAAATTGCATTGACACCGTCAGCGAATTGGCTGAACATTTTATGGTAACACCAGAAATGATTAATTTACGACTAAAACTATTTGAAAAACCTATTCATTAAAATAAAGAATCGCCCATGCAGCAACAAGAACGATCGAAAGGAATTGATTCATTTGAATAAAACCATGTGGATGGCAAAAAAGATGTTACCGGAATACGTGTTTGACGCTGCTCAACTTGAAGGAAACCCCATGACTTTCCCAGAAATACAAACTTTGCTTGATGGAATCACTGTCGGTGGACACAAGATTAGCGATGCCCAACAAATTTTAAACCTCCAAGAAGCCTGGAAAAAAGCATTTGCTTACGCCAATAAAAATACACTTATTATCGATAAGACACTCTATCTTGATATACATAGCAGCGTTGCTAAAGAAGAAGCGATGGAATGGGGTGTTTTCCGTTCTGGATCTGTTGGGATTGCTGGGACAACATCTTATTCTGCTCCAGATGCTTCCTGTCTGAATGATATTTTCGACAAAGAACTGCCGGTGATTTTATCAATCAGAAATATTGAGGAACGCGCGATTCGCCTTTTTCTCTGGGGTGCTTATAATCAGTTCTTTTGGGATGGAAATAAACGCACCAGTCGTATTGTTACTAACATTGTGTTAATGCATTATGATGTGGGAATCTTCAATATAAAAGCAAAAGATATTGTTGAATTTAATACATTGATGGTAGATTTTTATAATACAAATGAAACCACCTACATTTACCCCTTTTTGAAAGAAAAATGCATTGTAAAATAAAAAAACGTTCCTAGATAACAGGAACGTACAAAACTAGGAAGTGATCATATGGATTTCACAAAAATAGAAGAACTCCGTACAACGCTTAAAATGATACAACCACTAAATACTGGTGAACTAAAACGTTTGCGCGATGAATTCATTATTGATAATACTTACAACTCAAATGCAATCGAAGGAAATGTCTTAACGCTGGAAGAAACAGCACTCATTCTTCAATTAGGTATTACGATTGCAGAAAAACCAATCAAGGATCATCTAGAAGCGATCGGTCACAAGGATGCTTTTGAATACATCATTCAGATTGCTGCTGACGAAACCGACCTTACTGAACACGTCATCAAAACCGTTCATTCTCTTGTACTCATAAATGATGCAAACAATCGTGGAGTCTACCGTAGCTTACCAGTGAAAATCCTTGGTTCTGAGCATATACCCATACAACCATATTTAGTGCCGATACAAATGGAAGAACTTGTCCAAGATTACACAAAGATGCAGCAAGAAAAGCATATCATTGAAGCAATTGCTGAATTTCACCTTCGCTTTGAAAGTATCCATCCATTCATTGATGGCAATGGTCGTACTGGGCGTCTTCTTATGAATCTGGAACTTATCAAAGCGGGTATGATGCCAGTCAATATTAAATTTACAGATCGTCTTAAGTATTATAATACTTTTGATGCTTATCGAAACGACAATGATATCGAAGCAATGACGGCTCTTATTGCCAATTATGAAGTTGAGGAATTAGAAAAACATATTCAAATTTTAGCTCAATAATATAAAAAAACCGCCCAGTGCTACCAACACTGAACGGCTTATGGGGTAACTAACCTGAGGTCAATCACCTAACCCACTTAAATTATACTTGATTGACCTCTAAAAATAAACAAGTTAGAGGTATTAAATTATGAAAAAACGTGCAAATGGCGAAGGTACCATCTATTTTGATGAAAAGAAGCAGCTTTATAGAGCTATGCTTATGACTCCTGCAGGTAAACGTATGACAAAATCATCCAAAGATGAAATCCTTGTCAAAGATTGGTTAAATGAGCAGCGGCTCTTAATCGGTCGTAACCAGCATGTTGAGCCATCTGCGCTGACACTTTATCAATGGCTTGTAACCTTTGTAGAAAACTACGCAAAACCAAAAGTAAGACAACGCACCTACGAGCGATATGAATCCCTTATTTATCATACTGAGATGCTGGGGAATATCCCAATTCAAAAAATAACTCCAATACACCTACAAACTCTATATAATTCCATGCTGGAAATAGGATTTTCTGGGGAAACGACTAAGAAAGTCCATCAGCTCATTAATGCTGCTTTTCATCGCGCACAAATTAATAAATACATTCAAAGCAATCCTGCAGAATTAGTAGATACCCCCAAAGTAATACGTAAAGAAATCGAAATTTTTAATAAAAATGAAGTTGAACTACTTTTAGATCAAGCAAAAACTTCAAAATACTACCCATTTTTATTATTAGCTTTTACAAGCGGAATGAGGCTAGGTGAATTGCTAGGCTTAAGATGGCAGGATATCGATATGACAAACAATCAAGTAAGTGTAAATCAGAGCCTGCAAAATACGAATAAAATTGGCATCATTTTTGAACCACCTAAAACTAAAAATAGTAAACGTAAAATAACAATCCCTTTACAGACAATTACCGCTTTAAAAGAGCATAAAAAAGAATGGTCCAAAAGTAAACTCAAAAATCCTGACGCCCTATACCCGGATTTAGTTTTTGTAACATCAAAACATACTCCGCTATTGCCACAAAATTTTTTAAAACGTTTTTGGAAACGTGTACAAATCGATGTAGAATTTAAAATGAATAAATTTGAAGCTAAACCCATGAGCGTAAAACAAACAGTAGATGATATTTTATCTGCGTGTAGGAAGCGAAAAGATTGGCAACAATTGACGCATCGGAATTTCCATGTAATCAGGCATACTTACGCAACTACATTACTAGCTGCCGGTGTCCCTATTATTGATGTATCGCGTTCACTCGGTCATGCCAGAGTATCAACGACACTTGACATCTATGGTCACGCTATTCCAGAAAACAAACAAGTAATTGCCGATGAAATTGCAAATGCTTTTTTAAAATAACAAAAGGATGTCTCATTTTATTGAGACATCCTTAATTTTTTATCATCGTTGCACACTCGTTGCACACTTTTATAAAATAAAAAACGCTCCCGAACCTCGGAAGCGGTGTATTCATTGGTGCGACTGCCGCGATTCGAACGCGGGACCCACG
>NZ_KB905869.1 GCF_000381065.1 Propionispira raffinosivorans DSM 20765
TCTTAATATCCAACCAATATCTTTTTTCAGTTCTCCATAAATTTCCATCCGACGATATTTAGGCGCAAAAACAATATGATATTGACATCTCCACTTAGTATGTTCTAAACTTTGTATATCTTTATCTTGCATGATAAAGACCTCCCTGTTATTTTTTATGCGGTTGGCTAGACCTGCATTTATTGTAACAGGGATTTTTTTTCGACTAAAGTCAAAACCGTCGATTCCGCCGGCTAAGCCGGTGGTTTATTTCGAACAGTTAATATGAAAAAACCTGTTACGACAAGCAAACACTTGTAGTAACAGGTTTTTTCTATGGAACGCTCAAAGGTCCTTGCGTCAAAATTGTTTAATTACAGAATTGTATGGGCAAGCACATACCCAACGCAGCATCCCGAAATAACCCCAATGAATCCTGGGATAATAAAGCTGTGATTAATAACATATTTACCTATTTTAGTTGTGCCTGAACGGTCGAAACCAATACAAGCAAGATCGGATGGATATGTCGGTAAGAAGAAATATCCATAACAAGCTGAAATGAATGAAAGGATAATCACTGGATCAACCCCAACATTTAGAGCCATTGGAACAACAATCGCAATAGCAGCAGCCTGCGAATTAACCAGCTTCGACGTGAAAAATGCAACAAGTGCATAAGCCCATGGATATGCAGTTACCGTTTGCCCCAAAAATTCTTTTAACAATGTGATATGATTATCAAAAAAAGTATCTGCCATCCAGGCAACACCATAAACAGAAATAAGTGCAACCATGCCGGCACGAAATACCGAACCATTACCAACGTCTTTTGCTTTTACATCACAAGTCAAAAGGATCAGTGCTGCAACCGTAAGCATCAACATCTGAATCATAACAGTCATAGATAAAGCTTTAGGCGGTTTCCCTGCCGCAGCTGAAAAATGCGGTACAAGATCCGGAAAACTACCAAAAATAGCAATTATTACAATACCTGCGAGAAAAATAAACATCGCCCGATAGTATGTCGTTGGTAATTCTTTATCAATTAAGCTTTCTGTATCACCATACACATATTCTTTTTGTTTCGGATCCGAAATAAGTTTTTGAAAATCTTCATCTTTATCAAGATCTTTACCACGGCGAAGACTCCATAGTGCAGCAAAAACCACACCAGAAAAAGTTGCCGGAATTGCAATCGAAAGGATCTGAACAATACTATAGTTATGTCCATGCATCGCCATAAAAGCAACAATCGAAACAATTGCCACAGATGCCGGTGATGCGCAAATCCCCATCTGTGAAGCAATAGACGCTACTGCCATCGGACGTTCTGGACGAATATTTTGTTTAATTGCTATATCATAGATAATCGGAAACATCGTATAAACAACATGCCCTGTACCACAGAGAACTGTTAAAAACCACGTGGTAATCGGGGCTAAAATTGTAACGTATTTTGGATTACTACGCAATAATTTTTCGGCATATTTTAACATCACTGTTAACCCGCCTGATGTTTGCAAAAATCCAGCACACGTTACAACTGCCATGATGGTCAGCATAACATCGATTGGTGGATTTCCTGGTTTGTATCCAAAAACAAAGGTAAAAATAAGAAGACCAACGCCACTAATTGCAGCAAGACCGATCCCACCATGTCTAACTCCAATAATCAAACACGAAAGTAGAACTAAAAATCCTAAAATAAGTTCCATTAAGACTACACCCTTTCAAATTTTGTACAATAATAAGTACTTGTGAAAAACTATACATAATGCCTTTTATCTATACTTCAATACAATTACCCAATAGGCTTTAATTGTCTGAACAATATAAATATTATGTACAATCAATTCTTCAACATTTATTATAGTATACTTACGAAGTATAATCAATAGTTATTATAAAATTTTATTATTGAAAGTAAAATTTATCGTTTTTGTGCATAATCGCGCCAAATTGATCAAATCAGGGGGGATTTTCACAAAAAAAATTAAAAGCTGCTTATTCACAACTCGAATAACTATAATTATTATTTATGAAAATACACATTGTATATAGTAGTTCGTTATTTATATCAATTTCTAATTTCGTACCTAAACATAATCTTAATAACAATAAAATTCAAACCACCTATATCCGTTGTTAAAAATTTATTGTATAATTATACTAGTTTAAGTTTTAATCCAAAATATAAATTTTCATCGATCAAACAGGAGGACCACATTATATGGCTTTTATTAATGAAAACTATTTAAAACTGCCCGGCAGTTATCTATTTGCAGAAATTGCTCGTCGTGTAACAAGCTTTAAAGACGAAAATCCAACCGCGGACATTATCCGCCTTGGTATTGGCGATGTTACACAGCCGCTTCCAGCTGCCTGCATTCAAGCAATGCATACTGCAGTTGACGAATTAGCAAAGCAGGAAACATTTCGCGGTTATGGCCCAGAACAAGGGTATGATTTTTTAATTGAAAAAATCATTGAAACAAATTATACAAAACGCGGTATCACGATTGGCAAGGATGAAATTTTTGTCAGCGATGGTTCGAAAAGTGATTGTGGTAACATTCAAGAAATTTTTGGCACAAATAACATCGTTGCCATTACAGACCCTGTATATCCGGTTTACCTCGATACAAACATCATGGCTGGTCGCACCGGAATTTTAACCGAAAATGGCACCTTTGAAAAAGTAACGTATATGCCATGTACGGCTGAAAACAACTTCACCCCAGAACTGCCAAAAAACAGAGTAGATATGATTTATTTATGTTGTCCAAACAATCCAACCGGCACAACTCTTTCACGTGAAGCATTAACTGAGTGGGTCAATTACGCCCGCAAAAATGAATCCATTATATTATTTGATGCAGCATATGCAGCTTATATTACGGAAGAAGATGTGCCTCGTTCTATTTATGAAATTGAAGGCGCCAAAGAAGTTGCAATTGAATTTCGTTCCTTCTCCAAAACAGCTGGTTTCACTGGAACACGCTGTGGCTACACGGTCATTCCCAAAACAGTAACAGGCCGTGCTCAAGATGGCAGCAAACATGATTTTAATAAATTATGGAACCGTCGCCATACAACAAAATTTAATGGTACAGCCTATATCATTCAACGTGGTGCTGAAGCTGTTTATTCAGTAGAAGGACAAGCCCAAATCAAAGAGACCATCAATTATTATATGGCAAATGCAAAAATCATCCGTGAGGGCCTGCAAGCAGCCGGCATCCAAGCCTTTGGCGGCGTTAATGCCCCTTACATCTGGCTCAAAACTCCAAACAATATGCCTTCGTGGGATTTCTTTGATAAACTTCTGCATGAAGTCAATATTGTTGGTACACCAGGTGCAGGTTTTGGTCCATCGGGCGAAGGATATTTCCGCCTCACCTCTTTTGGTAATAAAGAAAATACGAAGCGTGCCATTGAACGCATCAAAACAAAATTAAAATTCTAAGACTCCTGCTAAAAATGCCGGCTCACCAGAGTCCGGCATTTTTTATACCCAAAATCAGTTGTTTTCGATTGCAGTCTAAAGATCCGTATTACAAATTTTGTATTTACTTTCCGTCTTGATTCAGCTAATATTAAAGATAGAATATTTTTCAGGAGGACATTTATTTCTTATGCATACACCAAATTTACAAGAATTACTAATTTGCCGCGATATATTAAACGACAAAACAATAAAAATTTTTCTCGAAGCAATTGCGAACCCGCAACAAACTGCAGAGCAGCACAAGCTCGCTGCTGCGCTGATCGACCAGGCAGAAGCTCTTGGTTTATCAGGTAATTTACTCCGTTCTTATTTCATTCATCTGCTCGCTCAGGGACAAAACACAGCAGCACAGATGACAGAAAAATCGAACGGAAAAATTGGTGAAAGCCTTCACCATGCATTTTTTCATGACATGGAGCTTTTTTATGAAATATTTCATATTTTACCAAGCACTCTATTCCATACAAACATGCTTGATAATTATATTCCAACAAAAAAAACGGATTTACCTGCTTTCAACAGCTTAAATGCAGAAATTAACCAAACAGATAACCCTACAGCACTGACAAATGCCTTTTTAAATTATTATCAAGCCTATGGTTCCGGGGATATTGCAAACTATCGTGCTTTTCATTGGGACAAGGAAAAAAAGCTCATTGGCATCCGGCATTTTGAAGCAATAAAGTTAACGGATCTTGTTGGATATCAGCACCAGAAAGATTTATTGATTCAAAATACAGAAGCTTTTGCTACGGGCAAACCAGCAAACAATGTATTGCTCGTCGGCGCTCGCGGCACAGGGAAATCATCCTCTGTCAAAGCTCTAGCCAATACATATTATGAAAAAGGTCTCCGGCTTATTCAAATCAGCAAAAGCCAGCTAATTGAACTGCCAAAAATCATGGAAGCGCTTCGTCAGCTTGCCAGTAAAAAATTCATTCTTTTTTTAGATGATTTATCTTTTGAACCATTTGAAATTGAATATAAATATCTAAAATCAGCTATTGAAGGTGGTGTTGAATCTAGACCTGACAACGTTCTTATTTATGCAACGTCCAACCGACGCCATATCATAAAAGAAAATTGGCAAGACCGCGATGATACCCAAGATGAATTATATCGAGCTGACAGCGTGAACGAAACAATTTCACTTTCCGATCGTTTTGGTCTTACGATACATTTTCTTTCACCAAATCAAGATGAATATCTGGCAATTATTGATCATCTTCTGCAAAAAGAAAAAATAGTTTTAGATAAAGAAGATTTAAGAATTCAAGCCTTACGCTGGGAGATGACACATTCTGGCCGCAGCGGCCGAGTTGCCCAGCAATTTGTAACGAGTTATTTAGGAAATCTTTAATCTCATTCTCTTGAAATAAAAAAAGAATCAGAAAGCACTAAAATGCTCTTCTGATTCTTTTTTATTTTTTTGTATAAAATAGTTTCATTTTCCCCGGCAGCGTGGTAATTGTTAGCGGTAATCTAGGTCCAAGCTCGCCATCTAAATCACTATCTAATTGTACAGCACACTCAATTGTGATATTTTTCGCTTGCAGATAGATTACATTTTTGCGAGTTGTTATGTTTTTCCCTGCCATAAGTTCTGCTGTTAATGACATAAGATCTTGAATTTTACATTTTTTAACAAGCAACAGATCGAGCAGCCCATCATTGACTTTTGCATTCACAGCAACATTTTTCAAGCTGCCGACTGTTCCACTGTTCAAAATTAGAAATAAAAATACTTTTTCGGAAAAAACATGCTCATCGGCATGAATTGTCATGGGAAAAGCTCTAAAGTGAGGAAGTTCACCCAGACCACGCAAATAATATGCCATTTTTCCTAAGGCATTTTTAAGCCGGCGGTCTACTTCATGCGCAACACAAGTTAGCATTCCGGCACTCGCTACATTAATGAAATAACCAGTGCCTATCTTCCCGATATCAATCGGAATTGTCTCCCCACTGGCAATGGTATCAATGTAAGCATCTAAATCCACATCAATCCCCAAAAAAGAAGCAAAGTCATTTGATGTACCACTGGCAAGGATGCCAATTGGCAAATCAATTCCTTCATGAATCATAATATTGATAATTTCATGCAAAGTTCCATCACCGCCAGCAATAATCACACCATCGACTTCAATATTACGGATAAAATGACCAAATGGCTGCAAATTTTCTTTCTGCGTTCGATACGGAATTACGATACAATCACGCTGCAGGAATTTTGCAATCATATCATCTAGTTTATACTTAAATGTTGCATCACCGGAAATTGGATTATAAACTAAAATCAGTTTTTTCATCTCGCTACCTACCTTTACAACTATGCTTTAAAAACACCAATACGGCGCAAGAGTTTTATACCGCAATTTCCAATGACTGGTATTCGCTCCATATCCGTCTCATTGATACCACCCATCAGAAACAAAACGACTAAATATACAATGCAGCCAATAAAAACTGCACTAAATGTTGCCAGCGCATTCGCTGCTGTATAAACCAAAATATAATGATATGAAAAATAAACCGCTCCTGCCATAACACCAGCCGAAGCAATGGTCTTCAACACTTGTCTAAGTTCCATTTTATAGCCAATATACTTATACAGAAAATATAAATTAAGGATTGCCGCCAGACCAATGTCAGCAACCGTTGCCCAGGCTGCTCCCATAATACCAAGTGCTGGCTGTGCCGTAAGAACCCAATTTAAGATTACTTTTACAACGGCCGCTAAAACCATATTGATCATTGGTATTGAAGTATGCCCCAGCCCCTGCAAAACACCCGTTGTAACTTGGTGTATCCCTAGCAGAACAATGCTAAATGAAGATACCCAAACAGCTGGCCCGGCCCCTGGTGCATTATAAATAATTGAGGAAATCGGCACATCGAGCATAAGGACAATGATAAAAGCTGGAAAACAAATAAAATTAGAGATACGTAAAGCTGCCGCAGTTTGATTAAACGACCGCACCGTATCCTTCAAAGCTTTTGCTTCGGCAATGGCCGGAACAATACTGACAGCTAAAGATGCCGTAAGAATTGTCGCCAAATTAACTAGCGGTACTGCCATCCCTGTTAAATAGCCAAAAAGTTCTGTAGCTTCATTTACATTGTATCCCGCAATTTCCAGTCTTGCCGGAACAATCAGCAAATCAAGGTTTGATACAATTGGCAGCATAACGCTAGCTGCCGAAACCGGCAGTGCCAACGCAAAAATTCTTTTTATAATTGTAAAACTAGATATTTTTTTAACATCCACATTCACCGGTTCTAAATGCTGTCCATAATCACGAATAATATCACGTTCCAATTTCCAGTGATAATATACCAAAACAATAACACCGGTTATCGCACCAGCACAAGCACCTAAACTTGCACCAGCTGCAGCGTATTCAAGCCCCCAGGGCAAAAATAGATTGGCAAATAAAATCATAGTGATAACGCGAAAAATCTGTTCAACAATCTGAGATACTGCGGTCGGCGTCATGCGCTGCCATCCTTGCAGATATCCCCGTGAACTTGCTAAAAGCGTAACAAAAAAAATCGCTGGAGCCAGAGCTACTACGGAGTAGTACGCCCTAGAATCACGAATAAACTGCCAATCAATCAGCCATTGCGCTCCGAAATAGGTCAAGATACTAAAAAATAAACCTGTAAAAAACATGAGCCCCATCGATACACGAAAAATCCGTCGAGCGCCTAATATATCTTTGAGTGCTACCCGCTCCGCTGTTATAATTGAAATAGCTACTGGCACACCAGCTGTCGAGACACTAAGTGCTAATAAATAAATTGGGAAAGCCATCTGATACAAACCAATGCCTTCGCCGCCAAGTACACGGGACACAAAAATCCAGTTTAAAGACCCGATGACTTTAACAACAATCCCGGCTATCGTGAGAATAAAAGTGCCTTTAAGGAAAGACTCACCTTTATTTTCTTTTTTCTCTTTTACCATGTTCTGACTAATAATTGTATAACACCTACCTTAAAGAAAACTTTCACTTTCCTTTTTACCCTTAAAGTATATATAATATAGCTATAGGAATAAATCAAACGCCTGAGCATTCTATTGCTTTGACAACTAAAAAATTATATCATTTCTCTGACAAGTATTCCAGTACTAATTTATCAAGAAGGTGACCTCCGTGAAAAACAATCTTTTAGGATTCAACGTCAACATTGGTCTAACTAAACCAGAAAACATCATCAACCGCGATGCAGACTGCCCGTTTTGTGATCGCGAAAGCCTCACCGATGTCATTGATTGTTCTGGTGAAATGCTGCTTATCCAAAATAAGTACAAAGTCTTACAAGACTCCGATCAAACTGTATTGATTGAAAGTAGCACCTGCGAAACCGATATTCCTGAATATACCAAAGAACATATGCACGATTTGATCCATTTTGGCGTAAAACATTGGTTTAACATGATTGATTCTCATAAATACAAGTCTGTATTATTTTTTAAAAACCATGGTCCCCTATCGGGTGGTACAATCCGCCATCCTCATATGCAGATTGTGGGCCTAAAATCCATGGATGATCAGCTGATGTTTGATCCACGTGAATTCTCCGGTATTACAATTGACAAGCACGCTGGTGTTGAATTTAACATTTCAACCTATCCGCGCATTGGTTTTTCCGAATTCAATGTCGTGCCGAATACCAATGACAAATTGGATCAAATTGCTGATTACATACAAATTGCCGTAGATTATCTCATGAACCATTTCACAAAACGCTGTAAAAGTTACAATTTATTCTTTTATCTGGTTGATGGACTTATTCGTGTGAAAATCATGCCGCGTTTTGCTACATCCCCATTATTCATCGGCTATAACATCCATTTTCGTCCTAATAATTTAGAGATAATTGTCAACGAGCTGCAAACGATTTACTTTAAAAAATAGCAGAGGGTTTTTAAACCCTCTGTTTTTTTATGCTTCTTTTTTGTCAGGTGGTACATGGAACAGGTCTACATCGGGGTTGTTATCTACAATCCATCCCAGCGCCCATTCATTGTTGACCAATAATACCGGACGCTGTTTCATATCATAAACGAACATGCCACGATCCGTTCCACGCAAAGATTCCGGTGTAACTTCACTGCCATCTTTGTTAACCAGCCAGCGAGCGACTTCATAATGCTGCATCTGCATGAGAATATCAACACCATATTCATTTTTTAAACGATATTCTAAAACCTCAAATTGCAAATTACCAACCGTACCAACAATATACGATTCCATGCCTGCACCAGCTTGTTGAAAGAGTTGAACGGCACCTTCCTGCGTAAGCTGCGTAATCCCTTTGACAAACTGTTTGCGTTTCATTGTATCTTTCGCTTGGACACGGGCAAATTTTTCTGGTGGAAAAACTGGGAAATCAGCAAAATCAAATTTATTTCCAGCATCGCATAAGGTATCGCCGATACCAAATACGCCTGGATCAAAAAGTCCTACAATATCCCCCGGATAAGCTACATCAATAATCTGACGTTCCTGCGCTAAAAACTGCTGTGGCTGAGAAAGTTTTATCATCTTGTTCGTTTTATGATGATAAACTGACATCCCACGTTCAAATTTGCCGGAACAAATACGAATAAAGGCCAAGCGATCCCGATGAGCCGGATTCATATTCGCTTGAATTTTAAAAACAAATGCCGAAAAACTTTCATTATCTGGTAAAATCAAACCAGCCGACGAATTTCTTGGTGCTGGCGGCGGTGCCAGTTTTAAATATTCTTCCAGAAAGTTTTGTACACCAAAATTAGTCATAGCACTACCAAAAAACATTGGTGTAAGCTCACCGTTGGCTATTTTATCAAGATCAAAATCTTCGCCTGCTGTATCTAAAAGTTCAATATCTTCTGCCAAAGCCTGCTGCGCCGTTACACCTAAAAGTTCTGCTATTTGCGGATCTGTAATGTCTCCGGTAACAGAGGTACGTTCTTTTTGTCCATGCGTTGCATCTTCATCAAAAAGTTCTATTTGCTTTTTCTGCCGATCATATACACCTTTATATTTGCCGTCAATCCCAATCGGCCAATTCATCGGATAAGAACGAATCCCCAATACCGATTCAATTTCTTCCATCAATTCCAACGGTTCCTTACCATAACGATCCAATTTATTGACAAATGTAAAAATAGGAATATTCCGTTGTTTACAAACTTTAAAAAGTTTTTTCGTCTGGGCTTCGACCCCTTTTGCTACATCAATAATCATAACAGCACTGTCGACCGCCATCAATGTCCGATACGTATCTTCACTAAAGTCCTGATGCCCCGGGGTATCCAAAATATTAATGCGGCAGCCATCATAATCAAACTGCAATACACTCGATGTAACAGAAATACCACGCTGTTTTTCGATTTCCATCCAATCTGATACAGCATGGCGCTGCGTTTTGCGAGATTTAATGGATCCGGCAAGATGGATTGCACCCCCGTATAACAGGAGCTTTTCCGTTAAGGTTGTTTTACCAGCATCCGGATGCGAAATAATCGCAAACGTGCGGCGTTTTTGGATTTCATTGTTGAATTCTTCTACTGACATTACATCCTCCAAACTAAAAGTACGCATGCTGATCAACTCAGCCATGATTCTATCTTTAACTTACTTAGTCTCACATTTTGCAGAAAACTGCACTTTTTCTATTGTATCATATTTACTGCAAAAATGCCTAAATTATCTTAGTAAAATGCATAAAAAAATCAGGAAAGCCCTTGCGGCATCCCTGATTTTTTTTATGAAAGCGATCGAAGAAAATTCTTTAATATCTGGCGACCATCTGGTGTCAAGATAGATTCTGGATGAAACTGTACCCCTTCAATCGGATACATTTTATGTTTTATACCCATAATCATTCCATCGTCAAGCTCAGACGTAATCTCCAGACACGTCGGTAACGTCTCACGTTCAACAATCAGCGAATGATAACGGCCAATCTGCATATTTTCCGGTAGCCCCTGATATATATCATGCCCACTATGAACCAAAGTTGAAACTTTGCCATGAATTGGCTGCGGTGCCCGCGTAATCGCAGCACCAAATACTTCACCAATTGCCTGATGCCCCAGACATATACCAAAAATCGGTTTTTTCCCAGCAAAATATTGAATTGCCTCTTTGCTAATGCCCGCTTCATCGGGAGTCCCCGGTCCTGGTGAAATAACAATTGCTTCATAGTTCTTTGACTCGATTTCTGCGATACTGATTTTGTCATTTCGGACAACGTCGACATCCGCGCCTAGCTCTGCGAGCATCTGATAAACGTTATACGTGAAAGAATCATAATTGTCAATCAATAAAATCATCGTCCTCAACCTCCTCAATGGTTTGAAACATAGCCGTAGCCTTTTGCAAAATTTCCTTATATTCTTTCTCGGCAATGGAATCAGCAACAATACCGGCCCCAGCTTGAATAATGGCTTCATCACCTTCAATACGGATTGTACGGATTGTAATGCACATATCCATATTGCCATTAAAATCGATATAACCGACGGTCCCGCCATAAGCATTTCTTTCGACTGTTTCAAGTTCATTAATAATTTCCATCGCCCTGATTTTAGGTGCCCCGCTTAATGTTCCAGCCGGAAAACATGCTCCAAGGACATCCATCGAATGACTGCCTTGTTTCACCTGACCGCCAACCTCCGAAACCATATGCATGACATGGGAAAATTTTTCAACTTCCATGAGTTTTGTAACTTTCACCGTTCCCGGCTTACTGATCCTGCCTATATCATTTCGCGCCAAGTCCACCAGCATAGCATGTTCAGCACACTCTTTGGTATCACACCTAAGTTCAGCAGCCAGTGCCGCATCTGTCTTTGCATCGATACCACGCGGACGAGCACCAGCAATCGGATACGTAAAAACTTGATCACCACTTATTTTCACCAGCATTTCCGGTGAAGACCCTACCAGTTTTATCTCACCGAAATTCAGATAAAACATGTAAGGGGATGGATTAATCTGCCGAAGCCGGCGATAAAAATGAAAGGCTGGCTTGGTGATATTACAACGAAACTGTTCCGATAACACGATCTGAAAAATATCGCCGGCTGCAATATGTTCTTTCGCAATCCGGATTTTTTCTAAAAACACTTTATCAACTTTGCCAAAGTCTTCTAAAAAGTCAATTTTTTTATGATTTTTAACAATATTTTCTTTGACGAAATGAGCATTTGCAGCTGTTTTTAATGTATTTTTAACGGATTCAATCTTACAAATTCCTTCATTATATATAAATGCTGCATCATCATTCTCATTAACTTCCGCTAAATAAACAAGTTTTGCTGTATTTTTTAGGTGATCCATAATAACCAGAACACGGCAAATCATAAATTGCCCCAAAAGTTTAGATTCATTAATATCCAAACCACGAACTCGGTCAAAAGTAGCAACCGATTCATAATTCAAATAGCCAATTGCTCCACCATTTAAAAGCGGTAATAAAATATTATCAGCCGCTGTATTAAATTTTTCTAAATAAGTCTTCATGGCGGTAACTGGATTTCCCGTAACGATAAATTCCTGTCCATTTTCCAACACACGGGTATAATTCTTATATGTTTTCACCTGTGCAAACGGCTGAGCACCAATAAAAGAAAACCGCCCAAATTTCTGTGCAGCAGCCACACTCTCAAGAATAAAGCCCTTATTATCTCCAACAAGCTTATAATAAATTGATACGGGTGTATCAAGATCCGTTGATATTTCAGCGGTGATGGCAATCACATTTGCAGTTTTCGTGGACTCAATAAATTCTTCCAAAGTTGGCGATATATGCATTTAGACTCCCCCTTTATCAAGTGCTTGACGAATACTTTGGATCAGCTCACCTGCACCTGCCACGTTTTTCTCTAAAATCAGTTTTACAACAGCACTGCCGACAATAACATGATCTGCATATTCACTCGCTTCCAGAGCTGCTGCTGGCGTGCCGATACCAAAACCAACTGCCAGTGGAACTGTAGTTTCCTTCTTTACTAACTGCACGACATCATTGATTGGCGTATAATCAATCTTTCGAACTCCAGTAACGCCATTGACCGAAACGCAATATATAAAGCCATTTGCACTGGTACAAATTTCCCGAATCCGTGTCTGAATGGTATTTGGTGTTACAAATTCAATCAAATGAAATGCATTTTCCTTACAGATTTTCGCTATATCCGCTGACTCCTCATGTGGCATATCCGGAATGATCATACCATCGAGCCCCGCAGCTTTAAACTCTTGAATGAATTTTTCAACACCAAAATTAAGCATCGTATTGATATAACCCATACCAATCAAAGGAATCTGCGTAAAACTCCGAATTGTTTTTACCATATCCAATACTTTTTTTGTCGTTGCACCATTTTTAATGGCTATTGTTGCTGCTTTTTGAATAACCGGACCATCGGCAATTGGATCAGAAAACGCGATTCCTAATTCAATTACATCGGCTCCCGCTTGCTCGGCTGCTTTAACTGCTTCGATCGTTGTGGCAAAATCAGGTGCTCCGGCCGTAATATAAATAAACAACCCTTTTTTCCCATTTGCTTGCAAGGTTTGTAATGTATCATCTAAACGTGTCATTTAAATTTCCTCCCCTAATACATTTGCTACCATCTGAACATCTTTATCACCACGACCGGATAAACAAATAACCACCGTTTGATCCGCTGTCGTTGTTGGCATCAAAGTTTCCAGATAAGCCAACGCATGTGAACTTTCAATTGCCGGAATAATACCTTCTGTTTTGGCTAGCAATTTAAATGCAGTTAGTGCCTGTACGTCACTTACCGATACATATTTGACGATACCCGCATCTTTAAAATAGGAATGTTCCGGTCCCACCCCAGGATAATCCAGCCCCGCTGAAATCGAGTATGCTTCAATAACCTGCCCATCATCATCTTGCAGCAAATAGCTGTATGCCCCATGTAAAACGCCCGGTCGTCCCAAAGTCAAAGATTTGGCATGCTCACCATCAACGTCACTTCGTCCAGCTGCTTCCACACCGATTTTCACAGTAGCTTTTTCATCTTTAAAATCATAAAAAGTTCCCATAGCATTACTGCCGCCGCCAACGCAAGCCAGTAAATAATCTACTTTTCCATCAACCGTTTCTTTAATCTGTTCTTTGATTTCTTTACCAATCACGGATTGAAAATCACGTACCACCGTTGGATAAGGATGCGGACCCACAACAGAACCAATAATGTAATGCGTATCGGTAATGTTGGCCGCCCAATATCGAATGGCTTCACTGGTTGCATCTTTGAGCGTACCAGTTCCGCTTGTAACAGGAATCACTTTACTTCCCAAAAGGCGCATCCGAAACACGTTGAGTTTTTGCCGTTCCATATCCAGCTCGCCCATAAATACATGACATTCGAGTCCAAACAAAGCTGCTACCGTAGCACATGCTACACCATGCTGCCCAGCTCCGGTCTCAGCAACAATACGTTTTTTCCCCATACGCATAGCCAGTAAAGCCTGTCCTAACGCATTGTTTATCTTATGAGCACCGGTATGCAGTAAATCTTCTCGTTTTAAATAAATTTTCGCCTTACCATAATGTTTTGTCAAACGATCCGCATAGTAGAGCATCGTCGGGCGCCCTGCATAGTCTTTAAGATAGCGATGAAACTCTGCTTGAAACTCTGGATCTGTTTTATATTTATCATAGGCTGCCTGCAGTTCCATAAGAACAGGCATCACTGTCTCCGGTACATACTGCCCGCCATAAGCGCCAAAACGTCCAACTTTTTCTACTGTCATAATATATTCCCCCTATTATTTATCATGCTGTTTCTCTTTTTCCTTTTAAAGTTAAAACATCCTGGCAAGCTAATTCCTGCGTTTTCTGTGCAATACTTTCCGCTTTGACCAGACTCTCGCCAACGAGAACACCTCTTATACCAACCGTTTTTAACCGACTAATATCTTCCGTTCCATGAATGCCGCTTTCACTAATTAAAACCCTTGTTGGATCACAATACTGCATTAAATCAATTGTATTTTGAATATCCGTTGTAAAATTCTTCAAGTTTCGATTATTAATACCAATAAGTTCAGCTGGCGTAGCTTGGGCAGCTTTGATATCTGCTTCATCATGTACTTCAACTAATGCATCGAGCCCCAGACTCCAGGCCGTATAAACATATTCCTTAAGCTGCGCTGGCGTCAAAATTCTGGCAATCAGCAACACACCATCCGCACCAAGTTGACGAGATTGATAAATCTGATACTCATCAATGATGAAGTCTTTCCGCAATACAGGCAGATTAACGACTGCTTTTACTTTGGCAATATCTTCATTTTTCCCTAAAAAATGAGGATCTGTGTGCACCGAAAGGATCGTCGCACCATTTTCGGCATAAATTTTAGCCAAATCCACGATCGAATAATCGCTGCACAACCTGCCTTTTGCCGGTGATTGCAATTTACATTCAGCAATTAAGCTCCATTTATTCTGCCGCATCGCCTGCGATAAAAGAAAATGACCTGGTGTAATCTGCTGTTTCAGTTCATGCAGCGATATGTTCTGCTTCTCCGCTTCGACAATTTCTTTTTTCTTGGCAACAATTTCATCTAATATATCAGCCATCAAACCATCCTCCGTTCCGCTTTTCTTGCCTCTTTCACAAAGGCTTCAATTTTCAAAATTGATTTTATGCCGTTTTCCTCAACACCACCCGATACATCCAAGCCATATGGGTTTATTTTATCTATCGCTTCTTTTATATTTTCACAAGTCAAGCCACCAGCCAATAAAAAAGGTTTTTCGATTTTATTTAACAAGCTGCTGGCCTTTTCCCAGTCAAATTTTTTCCCCGTGCCGCCAGCCAATCCTTTGTCCCAACTATCAATTAAAATGAGTTCAACTGGATAAGCATTCACCAGATCCGCTGAAAATGCATCTGAAAATGGAAATGCTTTAATGACTGGTCGATGGATAAATTTACAATAATCCGGTGACTCACTGCCATGGAGCTGAACATAGTCCAAATCGCAGCGCTCAGCGATTGCATTGACCACTGCAATTTCTTCATTGACAAATACACCAACTTTTTTTATGGAATGAACTCGCTGGCTTATCTTTGCCGCAGTTGCCGGATCAATAGAACGGCGGCTGGGGGCAAAAACGAACCCCATCATTTCCGCTCCACTTTTCTCTACAGCAAGCGCCGTAGCCAAAGTCTGTATGCCGCATATCTTAACGATCATCCGATTGCACGAACTCCTTCATTACTTATTTCAATCAATTCAGTAAGCTTTGCCAAAGCAGCCCCCGAATCAATTGTTGTTTTTGCCAGTTCTAACCCAGCTGCAAGTGAAACAGCCTGATTGGCTATATAAAGACCTGCGGCAGCATTGATTAAAACGATATCACGTTTTGCTCCCTGCTCGCCCTTTAAGACAGACAATAAAATAGCAGCATTTTCCTTTGGCAGCCCGCCCTGATATTCATGAATCGTACCGCTGCTAAAACCATACACCTGCGGATCGATATAATACGTCGTCACCTCACCATTTCTCAATTCACTAACTTTCGTCTTTTCATGTGTCGAAATTTCATCCATACCTTCACCACTGTGAATTACCATCGCCTGTTTCACACCAACATGCTTTAATACCTCAGCAATTTTTTCCGTTAGAGCCGCATCATAAACACCCACTAGCTGATAATCTAAATGAGCCGGATTTATAATGGGTCCCAGTAAATTAAACACAGTCCGAAATCCCAGTTCTTTACGGGCTTTCGCAACATACGCCATGGCCTTATTCAGTGCTGGTGCAAATAAAAAACCAATACCGATTTGCTCTATTTCATCACTGACTTTCTGAGCTGGCTGATCAATGCTTACCCCCAAAGCTGCAAGTACATCCGCACTACCGCAAGAGCTTGATACACTTCGATTACCATGTTTGGCTACAGTAACACCTGCCCCGGCAAGGACAAATGCTACGGCAGTAGATACATTAAAGGTATTTTTGGTATCGCCGCCAGTCCCACAATTACAAATCACCGGTTTTGTATGCTGCACTTGATCTGCATGTACAATAAGCGTTTTAGCAAAACCAGCGATCTCATCAACCGCCTCGCCCTTCATCTTTAGTGCTGTCAAAAAAGATCCAATCTGCGCATCACTAGCCGCACCACTCATGATAACTTCCATCGCTGCTGCAGCTTGTTCTTTAGACAAATCTTTCCCCGCAATCACCTGATTCAAATACGGTTTCAACATAAAAGACCACTCCACCTTCTATTTAAATTTACAATATTTATCAGTAAAAAAATAAACCATTCCGCACCCTCACATACGTATGCATATGTAAGGGGCGAAATGGTTTTCGCTGTACCACCCTGATTCAAAATACTGTTTTATTGCCAGGAAATAAAAAAATCCACTCCACCCCTCTAAGGGACGAAATGGTTTCGTCTGCCACCCTACATAAAAACAGTATTTTCTCTGTTCAAGTACGGGACCAAAAGTCCGATACCCTAGCCCAGTAACGGTGGCGACCGTTCCAGCCTACTCACTACCACTAGTTTTCGGTGGACACTCACAGGACCATTCAATATACGCTTCAGATCGACCATTACACCTCCGGTTTCCCGGCCGCCGACTCGCTGGACAAAAGTATGTATATTTACTATTTCCTGTTCAATGTTTTACACTCAATTTGAAATTAATATTATAATAACGTACATTCTCTAATCTGTCAACACTATTTTTAAGAAAAAATTGTAAAGCTGTAAAGAAGGCACATGGCTCATTTTTCAGTTCAGCCATGTGCCTTCTTTTACTTAGCGGCAATCATCCGATTAATTGCACTGAATAAAGCCTTTACCGATGCCGTAATAATATCGGTATCCATACCAGCACCCCATATCACTTTTCCATCTTCTCCTGTTATGCTGATATAAGCCATGGCTCTTGATGTTGAACCGATCTCAAGGGCATGTTCACTATAGGTCAAATGCGAATACTGTATGCCAAGATAGCCTTGTACGGCGTTACTTACCGCATCAAGCCGGCCATTTCCTACCGCTTCACAAACTACCTCTTGACGATCTACCTCAAGATGAACGGCTCCTTTTCGTGAACCATCCGGTTCTTTTTTTAAAATAAAGTCAATCAGTTTTATCTTAGTCTCAACATTTACATATTCATCCCGGAAAATACTGTACAAATCATCTGGCAGCAATTCTTGGTGTTTATGATCCGATACACTTTTTACACGATAACTGAAGTTCTCCCGCATTTTCTTTGGCATATCAAGACCATATTTTTGTTCCATCAGATAGCCAACGCCCCCTTTGCCGGATTGGCTGTTGATACGGATCACATCACCATCATATTCACGACCAACATCATTGGGATCAATCAAAAGATAAGGCACTGTCCAATGCTTGCTATCTTCTGTTTTACGCCAATTCATCCCCTTCGCAATCGCATCCTGATGCGATCCCGAAAACGCAGCAAATACAAGTTCACCTGAATAAGGCTGGCGGGCATAAACCTGCATTCTAGTCACCCGTTCATATAGTTCAATCAGTTCCGGCATGTTGGAAAAATCAAGTTTCGGATCTACGCCCAGTGCAAACATATTCATCGCAATGGTGATGATGTCCGCATTGCCGGTTCGTTCACCGTTGCCGAATAAAGTCCCTTCAATCCGATCTGCCCCCGCTAATAATCCCATTTCCGAATCCGCTACACCACAGCCGCGATCATTATGCGGATGCAGCGAAATCACCACGCTGTCTCTGCACTTCATATTCTGTGACATATACGCGATTTGTGCCGCATACACATGCGGCATCGACATTGCAACAGTAACCGGCAGATTCATAATCACTTTTTTATCCGGTGTTGGCTGCCATACATCAATCACCGCATTGCAAACTTCTAAGGCAAATTCAATTTCAGTTCCCGTAAAGCTCTCTGGTGAATATTCAAACTGATAATCAGCCCCTGCTTTTTCAGTCAGCGTTTTTAAAAGTTTAGCACCTTCTACAGCAATTTGTTTGATTTCAGTTTTTGATTTTTTAAATACCTGTTCACGCTGCGCGACGGATGTCGAATTATAAACATGAACAATCGCTTTTTTCACCCCAGCTAACGCAGCGAAAGTTTTATTTATAATATGTTCTCTGGCCTGTGTTAAAACCTGAATCGTTACATCCTCTGGGATCAAATCATCTTCAACCAGCTTACGCAAAAAAGCATATTCCGTTTCTGAAGCAGCCGGAAAACCAACTTCAATTTCTTTAAAGCCGATTTTAACCAGCATCTTAAAGAATTCAACTTTTTCATCTAAACTCATTGGAATGATCAACGCCTGATTACCATCTCGCAAATCAACACTGCACCAAATTGGCGCTTTTTCTACATATTCTTTTTGTGCCCAACTCATATCTACCTGCGGTGGCATAAAATAACCTTTTTGGTATTTGCTATAATTTTTCATATTAAAATTCCCTTCCCATCGTGTTTTAGACAACAAAAAAGCCCTTCATCTCTATTAAGAGACGAAAGACTATGCTTACGTGTTACCACTCTAATTCATACTCAAATAAGTATGCACTCTAACAGATACGGACTCTTACAAGCCTTATATCCTCCTATTGTAACGGCTAGGCCCCGTCTCAACTTACTTTTTTCATTTCAGCGAGCTACTTCAAGGTGAGTTCGAATTCATTTCCGCCCTGTTTTACACCAACCAACAGGTCTCTGCATCTTTCCATGAATTTTACTATTCCTCTGCAACGTATGTGTCATATATCTTCTACAGAATAACACACCGTAACAATGTTGACAAGTATTTTTTGTTTTTAATCAATACTGTAAACACATTAATTAAAAATAAGCAGATTCACATACAAAAATATATAAATCTGCTTATTTTTATATAAGTTGCATTAAATATTTTAAATAGCCTAGATGCAGCTTATTATAGAAACTTATTTACTTTTTGCTTCGCGCGCCGCTCTAGCTGCTTTTGCATCTAACATCTGCTGCTTTTTTTTCGCCTTATGTTCTTCATAACGGCGTTTACCTTCTTCAAATGCATTTTTGGTTTCTTCCGTATCTAATACCAAAGGCGGCACTGACCTGGGTTTTGCATTGCGATCAAGCGCAACCATTGTAAAATATGCCGATAAAGCACGTTGTGGTTTACCTTCATGTTCAAGATCTTCTACCTCTACATTAACAGCTACTTCCATCGAACTATGTCCAACAAAAACAATCTGCGCCGTACATACAACAAGATCGCCAATCAAAATTGGCAAATGAAATTCAAGTTCGTCGACCCGTGCCGTCACTACATTCGATCTTGAATATCTTCTTGCCGCAGCATAAGCCGACGAATCCATCATTTTCATGATTTCTCCACCATGAACATTGCCAGCCACATTTGCCTGGCTTGGCATCATAACTTCACTAATAATAATTTTATTGTTTAAACTTTGACTCGTCATTGTTTGTCCTCCTAATTTCAAATCGTATCATCAATTCATTTTATCATATGAATAACCTATACATGCTGTTATTTATTGTATTGTACCATGTTTTTTTTCAGCTTAACAATATCTTTTTACATAGACTAATATCAAATATATTAATGACACCTATCTAGTTTGAAAAGAATTTAACCTATTTTCTTAAAATATTTAAGTAACTTTGCTTTTATTTATTTTGAAAATATTGTAAAATTGACTAACTTTAATTGATTTTGACCGATTTTAATACAGTAAATAATCTCTTAAATGCGAGAAAATCGCACATACTTATTCTTTTTTAAATTTTATAAAGTCAATCATCCTAAGCACAAACTAGATTAAACCGCTTACATTCATGATTGTTTGATTATTTCATCAACTTTCTTATTTTTAATGAATTTTTATTCATTGGTATTTTTTCTGATAATTTCAACAAAAGTCACTAAATAGCCTTTCTTTCTTTAAAAGTGTATTATTTCCAATAAATATGTATTATATTATTATAACTAAGCCTATAATATGCCTCTACTGTATTGTTGAAAAGCATCAGTGTATTTTTTGATTTTTATTTTTTATGACGTTTTCTTTAACTTCACTACTGTAAGCGAAAGGATATTGAATATTATATGTATATTCCTCGTATATCCAATACACTGTCTTGGCACAGCACTTGCATTTTATTGTACGTATAAGTTTTGTTTTTTTTATTTCATCGGCAAGGCAATTCGTCATTATCAATCAAACTCATTCAATATTATGCCGATAAAAATTTTTGACAAGCTTCAACGTTAATCTAAAGGAGTCGATTTAATATGGAAATTAGTTTTGCAAGAATCGATGATCGCCTGATCCACGGTCAAGTCGCCACAGTTTGGACAAAAGTATCCGGCTGCAACAGGATCATGTGCTGCAGTGACGAAGTCGCCAAGGATACTATGCGCAAACAACTCTTATTACAAGTAGCACCGCCAGGTGTCAAAGCCTATGTCGTTCCTGTCGACAAAGCTGTCGAAGCCTATAACAACCCTAAATATGACAGTTTTAAAACGCTTTTTCTATTCACGAATCCAACGGATGCATTAAGGGCTTTAGAAGGGGGTATCCCTTTCAAATCGATTAATTTAGGCGGCATGTGTTTTAAAGAAGGTACCACGCTAATCTCCAGTGCCGTTGCCGTTGGTCCAGAAGATGTAAAGGCTCTGGTAAAATTACATGAGCTTGGCATTGAACTCGATCTGCGCAAACTTGCCAACGAATCAAAAGGCGATGTAATGGCCGCCCTAAAAGCAAAAGGTCTTATTTAATTACATTTTAAATTTTTAATATAAAGGAGATCATAATCTATGACAACTATACAATTGATTTTATTAGTCATCGTTGCAGGAATTTCCGGCATGGGAAGTGTTTTAGATGAAGCTCAATTCCATCGTCCACTCATATCTTGCACATTGGTCGGCCTAGTTTTAGGTGATATAACAACTGGTATTATTTTAGGTGGTACTCTGGAAATGTTAGCTCTTGGCTGGATGAATGTCGGTGCCGCAATGGCTCCTGATGCAGCATTAGCCAGTGTCATATCAGCAATTCTTGTCATTATTGGTCATCAATCAATTGGTGCCGGTATTGCTGTTGCCATCCCACTCGCAGCAGCAGGTCAGGTATTAACCATTTTTGTTCGAACTATTACCGTCTTTTTCCAACATCTTGCTGATAAATATGCAGCCGAAGGCAGCACCCGTGGTATCGAAATGTGTCATTTTCTTGGACTATTACTGCAAGGTATCCGCGTCGCTGTACCGGCTGCACTCGTTGGTATGGTAGCAGGAACGGATACAGTCAATGCACTTTTGGCATCAATCCCTGAAGTAATCACGCGTGGGCTGCAAGTATCTGGTGGTTTTATCGTTGTAGTCGGATATGCAATGGTTATTAATATGATGAATGCTAAATCGTTGATGCCATTTTTCTTTTTAGGTTTTTTATTAGCCGTTTTTACAAATATCAATTTAATCGGCTTTGGCGCTGTTGGTTTAATATGTGCTTATTTCCATGTAAAATCACTAGCACGTGAACTAAATGCTAGTGCTGTTGGTGGATCAGGAAATTCGATCGACAATATCGACGACTCAGATTTAATGTAATTATTTAAGGAGGATCTATCATGGCTGAAAAAAAGTTAACTAAAAGTGATTTAGTTTCTATATTTATTCGTTCCAACTTTCTCTTAGGATCTTTCAACTTTGAAAGAATGCAGGCCATCGGATTTTGTGTTTCGATGATTCCTGCCTTAAAAAAACTATATCAAGGCGAAGAATTAAAATCTGCCTTAAAACGTCATCTTGAATTTTTCAATACCCAGCCATTTCTCGCAACACCAATTATGGGAATTATCGCTGCGATGGAAGAGCAAAAAGCAAATGGTGCCGACATTAGCGAAGGCGCTATTAGCGGGGTTAAAATCGGTTTAATCGGACCGCTTGCTGGTGTTGGTGATCCTATTTTCTGGGGTACACTTCGTCCCGTACTCGCAGCGCTCGGAGCTGGTATTGCACTTACAGGGAGTTTGCTCGGACCACTCGTTTTCTTTATCGCTTTTAACGTAATCCGTTTAGCCACAAACTGGTATGGCGTTATGTATGGTTATTCCAAAGGCACACAGCTCGTTACAGATATGGGTGGTAATAAACTTAGATATTTAACGGAAGGTTCTTCTGTTTTGGGTCTACTTGTTATGGGTGCACTTGTTGCTAAATGGACCACCGTAAATATGCCATTCGTTCTATCTACCTATACTGCTAGCGATGGTAAACAAGTTATAACTACTATCCAAACAGTACTGGATAGTTTGATGCCTAGTATCGTTCCTCTATTAATGACATTCGTCTGCATGTATCTCCTCAAAAAAGGAATGAACCCACTTGTCATTATCTTAGGTCTTTTTGTAATCGGTATTGCTGGTTACGCAGTAGGCTTATTCGCTTAACTTTCTCTATTTATATAATGCATTAACTTATCAGGCTGCCAGGAGGGGGGTATAGAGTATACCCCCTTCCTGACGATTACCATATAAAATATTTAATCCAACTTATATATATTTGTAAAACCATTCCATAAAAAAAGACAGAATCTCTCGGCTCAAAAAGCTGAGGACTTCTGTCTTTTTTATAAAGTACATATTTTAAATCGTGGTAAAGCTCAATTCTCCATCGCAAACAGCAATTTGGACGGTATCGCCTTCTTTGATTTCACCTTTTATAATTTCCTTACTTAAAGCCGTTTCAACCGTCTGTGACAATAATCTGCGCAATGGTCTGGCACCATAGTTCGCATCAAAACCACGTTCTACTAAAAATGCCAATACATCATCATTCCACTTGATATTAATATTGACCTGACGTTCCAACCGTTTATCAAGACTTCCCAGTAAAATTGCAGCAATGGATTTTACCTGATTTCTTGCCAAGCCTTTAAAAACAATGATATCATCCACACGATTTAAAAATTCGGGACGGAAGTAATCTTTTACGATATCACGAACCGCTTTTTCTGCTTCGGCAAAGTTTTCCTGATTCAAAATTTCATGAGATCCAAGATTTGATGTCATTATGATTACAGTATTTTTGAAATTGACAACTCGTCCCTTACCATCCGTCAAACGGCCATCATCCAAAATTTGCAGCAAGACATTAAAGACATCCTGATGGGCTTTTTCGACTTCATCGAGTAAAATAACGCTATATGGGCGACGTCTCACCGCTTCTGTGAGTTGTCCGCCTTCATCATAACCAACATACCCTGGAGGTGCACCAATCAACCTAGCAACCGAGTGTTTTTCCATATATTCACTCATATCGAGACGAATGATATTACGTTCATCATCAAACAAAGCCTCCGCCAGCGTTTTAGCAAGTTCTGTCTTACCAACCCCCGTTGGTCCTAAAAAAATAAAGGAACCAATCGGCCGATTCGGATCTTTAATACCAGCTCTAGCACGAATAATGGCTTCACTGACCACACGCACAGCTTCATCCTGTCCAATAACACGTTCATGTAAAATATCTTCTAGATGAATTAATTTTTCGCGTTCACCAGTTAGCATCTTCGTTACAGGAATCCCGGTCCAACGACTTACTACTTTAGCAATATCTTCCTCGCCGACTTCTTCCTTCAAGAGGCGTGACCCATTGTCTTTTTCTGCCAAAACTGTTTCTTCTTCTTGAAGCTGTTTTTGCAATTTGGGCAATGTCCCATATTTCAATTCCGATAATTTATTAAGATCATAGGATCGTTCGGCCGTTTCCATTTCTTTATTGATACTTTCAATTTCTTTTTTAACCCCGCGCACGCGTAAAATTGCTTGTTTTTCCGTTTCCCACTGGGTCTTCAAAGTATCGGCTTGAAGCTGTAAACTATTTTTTTCTGAGACAATCTTTGCCAGCTTTTCTTTCGAAGCCGTATCTGTTTCTTTCTTTAAAGCCTGTTCTTCTATTTCCAATTGCATGATTTTCCGGCTTACTTCATCAAGCGGTCCTGGCATGGATTCAATTTCTGTTCTAAGTTTTGCAGCAGC
Organism: Propionispira raffinosivorans DSM 20765; assembly: GCF_000381065.1. Classification (GTDB taxonomy): domain Bacteria; phylum Bacillota; class Negativicutes; order Selenomonadales; family Selenomonadaceae; genus Propionispira; species Propionispira raffinosivorans. The sequence goes on from NZ_KB905869.1 coordinate 24,588, forward strand.
CTCATCGACTAAATCAATAGCCTTATCTGGTAAAAAACGATCAGAAATATAACGGTCGGACAAAACAGCGGCTGAAACAAGTGCATTATCACGAATTCTTACCCCGTGATGCACTTCATACCGTTCTTTTAACCCACGTAAAATAGAAATCGTATCTTCCACCGTTGGCTGTTTCACCATAACCGGTTGAAAACGACGTTCTAAAGCAGCATCTTTTTCAATATATTTTCGATATTCATTCAGTGTTGTCGCACCAATACACCTTAGATCACCACGAGCCAGCATCGGTTTCAATATGTTGCCTGCATCCATTGCGCCCTCTGCCGCACCAGCACCTACAACGGTATGAAGTTCATCAATAAAGAGCAGAATCTGCCCTTCTGATTTTGCAATTTCATTAAGTACGGCTTTTAAACGTTCTTCAAATTCACCTCTGAATTTTGATCCTGCAACCATCGACCCTAAATCCAAAGAATATAATTTTTTATTTTTAAGAGACTCCGGTACATCGCCAGCAATAATCCTTCGTGCCAGCCCCTCAACAATTGCGGTTTTACCAACACCTGGTTCACCAATTAGCACTGGATTGTTTTTAGTCCGCCGTGACAATATTTCAATGGTCCGCCGAATTTCTTCATCACGACCGATGACGGGATCTAATTTCCCCTGACGTGCCGCTTCAGTAAGATCACGTCCATATTTTTCTAAGGATTTATAGCCTTCTTCAGGATTATCACTGGTAACATTTTGTTTTCGATTTGTTTTAATAATCGCCTTGATTTTACTCCGGCTCAAACCAAATTCACGACAAATATCGACAACCTGACTATCACCATCATCAACAATCGCCAATAAGATATGTTCCGTACTAACGTAATCATCTTTCATTTCTTCGGCAAGTTTTTCAGCTTTTCCCAAAACCCGAACCATAGCTGTATTCATGCTCAGCCGATCTTGTCCTTTGACGCTTGGAATTTTCTTTAAGACTTGCTCCAAGCGAGTTTTCAGCATAACCAAATCCGTATTGCATTCCTGAAAAATTGTATTCAATAATCCTTCCGGCTCTTTCGCAAGCGCTAATAAAAAATGTGCTGTCGTTATTTCTTGATGATAATGCAGAGCTGCGGCTTGCTGAGCCGTTTGCATTGCCGCCATAACTTTTTGTGTATATTTTTCTTCCCCCATCATAATTCCCCCCTGCGATCTATTTCTTTTTGCTCTCATAAAATTACCTGGATGTCTAGCATCCTCTTTGATTCTCATTATACAACAAAAGGTCAAAAAGTCAAACTTTTTTTGACCTTTTGACTAACTCTATTTAAACAATGAATTAAAGGATATTCTCTCTAACTCTATACAAGAAAAGAACGATCTGTGATATAGTTTATATAAATGTGATAGTTCTTCCCCATTATAAATGAAAGAGCTTAACTTTTTATGTTACTATACGATAGATATAATAAGTATTCTTTAATTCCTGATTTTGTAATATTACCAAAAATCAAATCGATGAGGAGTGACTTTTTTGCAAGTTAAGAATGTACGAACAAAATTTCTTATTATTTTATTACCATTATTTATTCTGAGTTTCATCATTTTATCAGCTATTAGTTATTCTCTGGCGCATACTGCTCTTTTAAATGATGCTGATAAAATCGCCCGCAGCCTCGGTGATCAAATTGCTGCCGATATCAAAAACGAGATGTCTGAACCAATAATTCGTCTGGATGATCTCGCCAAAAACCAGTACCTCATTCACGGGGATGATGCCACTCGTCAAGTCCTCTTAACAACACCAAAATCCAACACCAGTAATGTTGCTCAATATTTTTATACCGATATTAATGGTCAGGCCATTCGTGATGATGGCAAACATTTAGATCGCGGTGACCGTGATTATATCAAAATACCAAAACAAACGCAAAAGCCTTATATCGCGGCACCATTTTTAGGTGAATCCACGGGGAAACTCATGACGATGATGACGCGCCCCGTTTTTGAAAATGGAACCCTGGTTGGTTTTGTCATGGCCTCGGTAAATCTTGACAGTCTTTCCAAACTGGTCGAAAAAGTTTCCTTTTTTGATACTGGTTATGCTTATTTAGCGGATAGTTCCGGCATTGTCATCGGCTACAGCCAACGGCCAGAATATGTTGGCAAACTGGATCTAACAAAAAAAGATATTGAAGGCGGCGGTCAGGTTGATGATCGCCTGATTGCTGGATTTAAAAAAGCGATGGAGACAAAGCAGCAAACATCCAGTGACTACAAAAGCACAGATGGTGTCGAAAATATAGCTGTCATTACCCCGATTGAACTAGATGGTCGTACTTGGGCTGTTATTGCAGCAGCTCCACGCACTGAAGTAGAGGGCGCTGCTGATCACCTATTCAAAATCATGGCCATTGTTTCTTTGCTAGCTATCTTATTGGCTGTTTTCGTCATATTTTATTTTGCCAAACGCATCGCTGCACCAATTGAGGCCATTCGCGATGAATGTAATATTTTAAATTCCGGTGATCTCAGGCAAAATGATTTAACGATCAACAGCCATGATGAAATCGGCCAGCTCGCACAAGGTTTTAATACAATGCGCCAAACATTACGAGCACTACTAAAAAAAGTACAATCACAAACAGAACAAGTCGCAGCTTCGAGTCAAGAATTAACCGCCAGTGCCCACCAATCTTCAGAAGCTGCAAATCAAGTTGCAATCTCCATCACTGACATCGCAGCCGGCGTGGAAACACAGTCGTCCTCTTCAAAAAAAATTCGAGGTATATCAGAAAACATTTCAACAAATACCGATGCCTTAACACAAAAAACGCAAAAAATAGCAGATAATGCTAAAACAACAACTTTACAGGCTGAAACGGGACGAAATTCAATTGCAAAAGTCGTTGAACAAATGCAGCAAATTACCATTGGCACAAAAACAATTGAAACCGCCATCGAGGATCTTGCCAAAGGTTCAGATGAAATTGGCAACATCGTTGAACTCATTTCCAATATAGCCGGTCAAACCAACTTACTCGCTCTCAATGCAGCGATTGAGGCAGCTCGAGCTGGTGATGCCGGGCATGGATTTGCGGTTGTCGCTGAAGAAGTACGAAAATTAGCCGAAGAATCGGAACGGTCTTCTAAACAAATTGCTGAACTTGTTAAGAAAAACCAAGTTGGCATGAGTCAAGCAGTTGAAGCCAGTCGTGATGGCTCAAAAAATGTGCAGCTTGGTATTGATACCGTAAAATCTGCGGATGAAGTCTTTAAAAGTATTGTTATTGCCATTGAAACGCTATCACGTGAAATTATTGATGTTTCAAAGGCTATTGAAACCATGGCCGCAGGCAATGCAACCATGCTCTCATCCATTCAAGATATCGATCAAATCAGCACGAAAAATTCAGATGATGCACAATCTGTTTCCGCTGCAACAGAAGAACAATCTGCCTCAATGCAGGAAATTGCTTCCGCCAGCCAAAACCTCGCCACCCTCGCTAGTGATTTACAATCCGAAGTATCAAAATTCAAAGTATAATTTTCAATCACGAAACGCAGAAGTCCCCGGTTCAAAGAACCGGGGACTTCTGCGTTTCGTAAATATATTCTACACTATGTCATTGTCATCTACTTTCTGCAAAAAAGCTTCGATTCGGTCCAGCCCGATTTTAATATTTTCTAATTTAATAGCGTAAGAAAGTCGAATATACCCCGTCACACCAAACCCAGTACAAGGAACCACTGCAACATTTACTTTTTCAAGCATTGCTTTTGCAAATACATCTGCATTAAGAATCGTAATACCATCTATACTCTTGCCTATAAGTTGTGAAATATTCACCATAAGGTAAAAAGCTCCATTTGGAACAATACAAGATAAATACTGGATTGATTGGATTCTCTCAACAATATAGTTTCGTCTGCTGACAAACTGTGTAATCATTTCATGAATTAGCGATTGATCGCCACTAATAGCAGCTTCCGCGGCTTTTTGAGCAATTGAATTGGGATTTGCTGTTTCATGGCTTTGAATATTCGACATAATTTTTGCTATCGCAGTATTTGATGCGGTATAACCGATACGCCAGCCTGTCATAGCATAGGTTTTTGATACCCCATTCACTAAAATGGTATTATTTTTGATTTTTTCATTAAGTGAAGCAATACTAACATGTGTATAATCTTCATAGAGGAATTTTTCATAGATTTCATCGGATATAATAAATAAATCATGTTCAATCGCCAATGTCGCAATTTTTTCCAAATCAGCTCTTTCATAAACCTGACCACTAGGATTATTTGGACTGTTGATTAATATGGCTTTTGTTTTGTCTGTAATCTGCGCTTGAATCTGTTTTACATTCATTTTAAAATTATTTTTTGCATCCATATTGACCATTACAGGGATAGCTCCGGCTAATTTTATAATTTCCGGATAACTGACCCAATAAGGCGAAAATAAAATGATTTCATCACCAGGGTTACAGATCGCTTGGAATGCATTAAGCAACGAATGTTTTGCACCATTACTTACCACTATATTGGCTGGTACATACTCCAAATCGTTATCTTTCTTGAGTTTGTTACAAATCACCTGTTTTAATTCCAAAGTGCCTGAGGCCGGAGTATATTTGGTAAATCCACTTTGAATGGCTTCAATAGCTGCTTTTTTTATATAATCTGGTGTATCAAAATCGGGTTCCCCTGCACCAAAACTTATTATATCAATACCTTGCTTTTTCATTTTTTTCGCCAATGTATCAATTTCCAAAGTCGGTGATGGCTTAATTTCTAATCCTTTTTTTGATAAAATCATAATTCAATCAATCCTCGCAAATTTTTATTATTAAAATAGCATTACAGTATAACTATACAATATTACGCTATTTTTTTCTATTAGTTTACCATTATAGGAAATATAGTATTTTAGAATGAAACAAATGTTTTCTTATATTGGATATCGGAAATATATAGCAGCAAACTATTGGAACTTTTCTCTTTATCTTACTGCATAAAATAAAATAGACCCTATAGTCGACGCGTTTCAGTGTCTGTCCCATAAGATCTATTTCAGGTTTTTCTAGTCCTGCTGTTTTGATTTTTTCAATTCAATGATAAAGGCAGCACCCTCACCAATTTTACTTTCAATATAAAGTTCTCCATCATGCAGATTTACAATATCACGGGCAATTGCCAGACCTAATCCATTCCCCCCTGAATCCCTTGATCGGGCCCGATCGACACGATAAAATCGATCGAAAACTTTATGTTGATCAGGCAAAGAAATGCCAATCCCTGTATCTCGAACCATAATGCGAATTTTATTTTTTTCAAATTCCCCATCAACTTTTACGGTAACAACACCATTACTGGGTGTGTATTTCAATGCGTTATCAATCAAAATAATCAAAAGCTGCTTAATTCGCTGTATATCGGCACGAATGAAAATCGATTCCTGTTTTACAAAAAACAAGTTAATATGTTTTTCGTCCGCGAGTGGCTGCATTTTACGAACGACTTCATGTATGGCCTCTATCAAATCAAATTTTTCAGTCACCAGCTTAAACGTTTGATTTTCACTGCGAGCAACCAGAAGCAAATCTCCCACGAGTTTTGTCATCTTTTTAACTTCATCGCGCATATCTGCAATTACCTGTCGTAAAAAAGGAGAAACAATCGATGCATCATTTCCTAGAACATCTACCGACGCCATAACTACACTAAGTGGTGTCCTTAGTTCATGTGATGCATCAGCCGCAAACTGCCGTTGCCGTTCATAGGCTTCCTTTAAAGGTATAATAGCTTTGCCCGCCATGATATGTCCGGCAAAATTTGCCACAATAAATGCTAAGAGCGAAAGCAATCCCAAAATCAAAGTTGCTTTACGTAACCCATTGTATACGGATGCAACATCTTTCCCTACGTAAACCATTCCCCTGTTTTCACCATCAATAATAATCGGTTTTGCCGCCATCAATACTTTATATTCATATTTAAAATTATGCGTATTGGTAAATTCCATGATCTGATCATCTGGAACGTTCCACTTTTGAATCGCTTCCAAAATAAGCGGTTCAAGAATCGGTACAGCACGGGAATAATTGATCAATTTCCCGTGATTATCAAAAGCATAAAAATAGAGACGTCCATTGCTGGCTTTGTAGTCTTCACTATCATCTGCTAAAGAGCCATGACGCTGCAACAAAATAATTTCTTCATTTAAGACATCTTCCGTCGTATCTAAAACCTCACGTTCCTGCTCGGAAGTAATAGACCATTCCATACTCTCATGCATTCCAAACACTAAGAGAAGTAGAAAGAAAAACATCATAAGTGAATAAAACATAGTCAATCTTCGTCTGGTTTGACCAAACATATTCAAAGACATATCCCCCTAAACTTCCAGTTTATACCCCACACCACGAATCGTATGAATCATCGTTTTATCTTCACCCAGATCCAGTTTTTTACGCAAAAGCTTAACATACGAATCAATATTATTGGAGCTGACCTCGGATTCCAATCCCCAAATCCGATCCAAAATAACATCTCGCGGCACAACCAGTCCCAGATTTTGAGCCAACAAATCAAAAATCTGAAATTCTCGCGGTGATAGTTGGATCTCTTGTTCATTTTTACTAAGCACCTTAGCTGTTCTATTCAACGTAAATTGACCAATTCGCAAAATTTCCTGCTGAATTTTCTGATTGGTACGACGCCCAAGAGCTCGAAGTCTCGCCAGTAATTCCTCAAATTCAAACGGTTTCACCAAATAATCATCTGCACCCGCATCCAGACCAGCTACCCGATCTTCTACCGCATCTCGCGCTGTTAAAATTAAAATCGCTTTTTCGTAACCAGCCACACGCAGACGCCGACAAACACTGATACCACTTTCAGTCGGCATCATCCAGTCTAAAATTAAAATGTCATATTCATCATAAACTGCATATTCATAAGCCATATCACCGCTGACAACCCACTCTACGGTAATTTTATTTTGTTCCAGCATATATTTGATCAAATTACCTAATCTTTTATCGTCCTCTGCCAATAAAACACGCATCTACACCAAACTCCTTCGCTTGATAAACTTCTACTTCATAAATTATACCGCATATTTCACTTTAGATACTATACTTTTTCAATTTAGCTGTAACATGCCGCGAAGGTAAACAAAAGTATATGCATAGTATATATACGGATCTTGAAAATCCGCTGAAAAATTGATTCATTAACTTTTTTCCGGTGAATTTCCAATAGCATATTTACCTTAATCCAAAATTTTGCTATAGTTAGCATAAAATCCATTACATCGTGAGGTTATATAAGATGATGAATTGCAGTGGTTTTCCGCCCTCGGTCAATCAAGATTCAACAATTTTAATTCTCGGCTCTATGCCTGGGGTTCGATCACTTGCTATGCAGCAATATTATGCCCATAAGCAAAATCGTTTTTGGCCGCTTCTATCAGTGATCCTTGCACAAGAGCCGCAGGTTAGCTACAAAGATTCTTTAGCCATGCTGCTAAGGAATCATATTGCCCTTTGGGATTCACTGGATCTTTGCCAACGTGATGGCAGCCTTGATACAGCGATAAAAGAAGAAATACCCAATGATTTTCCCACTTTTTTCAAAGAATATCCACAAATTCACAAGGTGTGTTTTAATGGTGCAGCAGCCTGCCGACTCTTTAAAAAACACTACAAAACCTTATTGGATGATTTGCATATCAAAACCATGACGTTACCATCTACCAGCCCCGCAAATGCACGCTGGACTTTAGAAAAGCTCCTGCCGGTCTGGCAGCAAGCACTGCTTAAATAAAAAAACGAGCCCCCATTAAAAATGGGGGCTCGTTTTTCAATTAAGCAGATTGTTCAGCAAAAAACAGTTTTATATCTTCTTCTACTGTACCAATACCAGCAATGCCAAAATTTTTAACCAAAACATCCACAACAGTCGGCGATAAGAATGCAGGAAGTGTTGGCCCAAGATGAATATTTTTTACCCCTAAGGATAAGAGTGCCAATAGTACAATAACTGCCTTTTGTTCATACCAAGCAATATTATAAATGATTGGTAAATCATTTATATCATCAAGGCCAAAAACTTCTTTCAATTTCAGAGCAATCAATGCCAAAGAATATGAATCATTACATTGTCCAGCATCTAACACACGAGGTATTCCGCCAATATCACCTAACTCCAATTTATTATATCTGTATTTTGCACACCCAGCCGTCAAGATAACTGTATCCTGTGGCAAAGCTTTAGCAAATTCAGCGTAATAATCTCTTGATTTCATCCGACCATCACAACCAGCCATCACTACAAATTTTTTGATTGCACCGGATTTTACAGCTGCAACTACTTTATCAGCCAAAGCAATGACTTGATTGTAAGCAAATCCACCAACAATCGAACCAGTTTCGATTTGTTTTGGTGCTGCGCAGCCTTTCGCCTGCTTTATAATCGCCGAAAAATCTTTTGCCTCACCAATCCCACCAGCAATATGTGTGCAGCCAGGAAATCCAGCGGCTCCTGTTGTATAAATACGATCTTTATAACTGTCTTTAGGTGGAACAATGCAATTCGTTGTCATGAGAATCGGTCCGTTAAAACTTTCAAATTCTTCTTTTTGTTTCCACCATGCATTACCATAATTCCCGACAAAATGTTTATACTTTTTAAAAGCTGGATAATAATGTGCCGGCAGCATTTCAGAATGTGTATAAACATCCACACCTTGATTTTCGGTCTGCTGCAATAACATTTCAAGATCTTTTAAATCATGCCCTGATATTAAAATTCCGGGCTTATCACCAACACCAATATCAACTTTCGTAATTTCCGGATCGCCATAAGTAGTCGTATTTGCTTCATTTAACACTGCCATACCCGCAACGCCAAATTTACCCGTTTCCATCGTCAAGGCAATGAGTTCATCTACCGATAAACGATCATCATGAATTTTAGTAAGTGCTTCTTGTAAAAATATATCAATTTCTTCCTTTTCAAAACCAAGGACATTCGCATGTTTCAGATAAGCCGCAATCCCCTTTAAGCCATAAACAATTAACTCACGCAGACTGCGAATATCTTCATTCGTTGTGGCTAAAACACCAACTGTTTTTGCTTTTTCAGCCATTTCCTCATGACTGTTGCTCTGCCAAATAGCCGCATCTGACAAATTGTGTATTTCACTCAACTGAGCTGCCAAATTTTTATTGAGAGCCATCGTTTCTTTTACGCATGCAGAAATCACAGCATCATCAAAATTTGCATTCGTAATGGTTGTAAACAAATTTGAAGACACAACATGATTTACAGCAGCATCCACTACTTTACCTTCCTGCCTTAAAGCCATTGTCACCTCCGAAAGCCCAATCGTTACATAACGCAGCAAATCCTGAATGTTAGAAACTTCCGCTTTTTTCCCGCATACACCAATTTTAGTACAGCCTGAGCACCCTGCCGTTTCTTGACATTGATAACAAAACATAGCATTTTCCATTTGTCATACCTCCAAATATATTTTTTATTTTACACGGATCTGCTTAGGCAAATCAGTGGGAATACCTATTGCGTATCCAAGTCATACTATGATTGTAATGGATTCTGTTGGATAAATATGTTGCTATTGCAACACATTTATCTTTTATTTATCAAAAGAGTGCAACTATATTAAGTTTCGTAACTATTCTATATGGCAATCGTCATTCTTATATCCCACTTCTGGCAGACTCATAGGCTAGATGTAATTTCTTTAATACATATATATATCTTACCATATTTAATATAATAGGAGCTAAAATATTTGAATAGTCAGTTTTTATAACAAAAAAGAACACAGAGACTATAACAATATAATTATTACAACCTCTGTGTCTATTTTATGAATATGACCTATTAAATTTAAATATGATTATCGACAATTGCATCACGGCCTTCTTCGCCTGTACGAATCTTCACCGCATTTTCTACTTTATAAACAAAAATCTTTCCATCACCAATATGACCCGTACAGCAAACCTGTTTTACCACTTCAATAACACTAGCTGGCGGAACTTCGCACACGACAATCTCAACTTTCACCTTCGGATGCAGCGTAACCTCTACAGCGGTTCCACGATATACCTCTTTATGACCTTTGGATAATCCGCAACCATAGACATTGCTCACCGTCATCCCTGTAACTGCAATCTTATTTAAAGCTTCTTTCAAATCTTCCAGTTTTTCTGGGCGAGTAATGATTTCAATTTTATGAATCGTACACATATTATTTTCCTCCTCTAATTACCCTGCTCGATTTATTTTTATGATATAAAGCCTGTAAGCATCTATCATAATGAAAAAGAAACTTATTTAAGCCATATGAAAATCATACGTACAACTTAAATAAGCTTCTTTGCTTACCTGATTCATTTACTACTTATTTTATTTTTCAATATATCACTGATTGCATAAATTTACAATACTTTATCACATGAATATTGTATTTTTTTGTATTTTGATGCAGCAGTTTAATCCAGTACCCCCAAAAGTGCCAGCATAATACCTCCAGAAATCGCTGTTCCAAACACGCCCGCTAAATTCGGTCCCATGGCATGCATAATCAAGAAATTCGCTCGATTTTCTTGCAAACCAACCATATGCGAAACACGTGCCGCAATCGGCACCGAAGCAATACCGGCTGAACCAATCAGCGGATTAATTTTACCACCGCTGATTTTATTCATAATCCTTGCGCCGATAACCCCCGAAGCTGTACCAAAAGCAAAGGCAAGCAGCCCAAGTAAAATAATGACCAATGTCTTGAAATTCAAAAAGGTATCGGCCTGCATCGTAGAACCAATTGCTACCGTCAAAATCAAGGTAACGATATTGAGCAATGTATTGGCAGCGGTTTCCGCCAAACGATCTACAACCAAACATTCTTTCAATAAATTGCCCAGCATCAGCATCGTAATGAGCGGTGCCACCGGTGGTAAAAACAAGTTAACAATAATAGCGATTACAATAGGAAAAACAATCTTTTCCAGTCTGGAAACATATCTTGGTTGTTCCATGATAATATTCCGTTCTTCTTTCGTTGTAAGAAAACGCATAATTGGCGGCTGTATCAATGGCATAAGTGCCATATAAGAATACGCTGCCACCGAAATCTGCGGCAATAAATGCGGTGCTAATTTCATCGTGACATAAATGGCCATAGGACCATCTGCACCGCCGATAATTCCAATGGCTCCAGCTTCCGCTAACGTAAATCCTAGTAATTTCGCACCAATCAGTGCTACAAAAATCCCTAAATGTGCCGCTGCCCCTAAAATAACCAAGCTTGGATTTGCAATCATCGGACCAAAATCTGTCATAGCCCCAATTCCTAAAAAAATCAAAGGAGGAAGTATAAGAAGTTCTACACCTTGATATGCGTAATAAAATAATCCGCCCGGTTTTACTAAATCCGATCCCGGAACATTTGCAACAATACAAGCCAAACCTATCCCTACCAATAGAAATGGTTCATATTTTTTTACAATTCCTAAAAATAGTAAAATACCGCCCACGATAATCATTACGATATTGCCCCACCAAATTTGCATTAAACCAGTCTGCTGAACTAAATCAGACAACAATCCCATTAACTGCTCATACATGTTTATTCCTCCAAACTAGTTTTCTGATATTCTTAGATAATCAATATTTATCCTCTTTAATTTCACCCAAATGATTTAACCAGGGAAACAGGGCTAATACCCCGCCTATAGCGGCAATAAAAATGAAACTCAGGAAAAAATCAATTACACTTAATGCAATAGCGCCTTGCAGCGTATCCGGTAAATTCATTATTTTAACCCCCTTATACTAATTTACGATTCGTTAAAAATCTTGTCCGCTGCCGAGCTTTTTTTAACAGCGCTTCCTGATTCACAACAATCCGCTTATGAATACCATGACCTACCTCACCTTGTTCATCCCACGCTTTTATTTGCAAAACCACTTCATGATCTTCGATTTCAATAATTGTTACTTTGATGGTGATCGTCATGCCTAAACTCGTTGTTGCTGTATGCGTAAATTCAGTTGAATATCCTATACTGATAAACCCCTCTGGCAAATATTGATCGATGGTTTCTACAGAAGCTTTAATTGCCATTCCCACACAAGCTGGCGTTGCCAATAATTCATTTAATTCTTTTGTATAGTTACTAGCCGTATCTGATTTTTGCACCACTTGGCGAATCATCGCATTTTGTCCTACTGAAAGTATCTCTCTTAAATCAAACATCTAATATTCCCCTCTCCGCATTTTATTTTCATTTACAAATAATCTGAAAATTGTTTTATTTTTATTTTATACCTAATTCACAAAAAAAGGAAATACAAAAAAGTAATCTATTTCATTCCTTTTTGCTATCCTTGTTAATGTTTCAACACATTTACCTAGAAATCAGGTAATCCACTACGGCAAAATACAGCAATAGTATTAAAATTCAAATTTGAAGAATAAAAATTTACAAATAAAAATTTTTTATTGTTTGACATTGCTGTTCCAGCTTAATAGAATGTAGATAGAACCAGTTACTGATCACACGACAGCTAAAAATTGGGGGATTACATAAATGGATAAAAATTTGAAGGCCGCAAAAAAAGTACTGACGGATTTCCTTGATTCATGTTATGTTAATCGAAATACAAATAAAATTCTTCAACTACTCGCTACAAATGCCTATATATATAAGCCCGATTTACCAACCCATTTTATTACAAAAGCTGATTTTATAGTCTACTTGGAAAATGAAGCCGAACAAAATACAATAGCACCTTCTTATCGAATCCATACATTTCATGCCAAGCTAACCCCCAACCAATCCGTTGACCTTATCGTTTCGATTATTTTAGTGAATCAAAATGAACCAGATACAGGCTGCTGCCCCTATCAAAAATGGAATATAACTGCAACCTTGCGATTGCATGACAATAGCTATTTGATTGATGTGATTCATTTTTCTCTCGCGACAAATCAACAATCTAAAAAAGATAAGCTGGCATTTATCAAAGCACAGAGTCTTTTAAAACTTGTTCAAGCGCGCTATCGCATTATTTTGGAATGCACAGAAGATATCATTTTTGAATATAATATTCCTCATGATGTATTAACGTTAAATTATAATATTGATACCCCTGAAGGAAAAAAAAATAAAAAAGTGCAAATAAACTCATATTCTACCTCACTTTACAAAAAAAGTTCAATCCACCCGGCTGATCTCGAGAAAATCGATAAAGTCTTAATGGATAAACTTTCCCCTGACAATTTGACACTCCGCCTGAAAGGCCCCCAAAAAACGATATATCGCTGGTTTGAATTAAGAGGAACCTGGATTTATAATGACATGCAAAAGCCATTTTGTTATACAGGGCTTTTACACAATATTCATAAACAAAAGCTGCAGATTGATGCCTTAACCTATAAGTCAGAACGAGATGGGCTTACTGGACTGTACAATCGTCAGGCGGCCGAATATTTGATTATGTCTACCTTAAAAAAAGACAGCCAGCAGCAACATGCTTTTATTATTATTGATATTGATTATTTCAAACAGGTCAACGATGTCTTGGGACATCAGTTTGGTGATTCCGTATTAGTCAGCCTCGCAAAAAAACTGAGTATGACATTTCGGTATGACGATATCATTGGACGCTTTGGTGGGGATGAATTCGTAGTCTTCATGCGCGATATCCCATCCGATGAGATGCCCCTGGAAAGATCACAGCACTTAGGTAAGCTGTTTCGACGAAAATTTATTGAAGCCTTTAATCAAAAATTTTCTTGCAGCATTGGTATCGCTATTTATAAGAAAGATGGACAAACCTTTGAAGAACTTTATCATGCTGCTGATGTTGCTTTGTATGAGGCTAAGAATCACGGCCGCAATCGTTGTTATATGTACTCGCGTGAATTCGAGTAAGATTCAGACTTTGATACTCAAACTATATATATGGTCTAATAAAATTTTTATACAAGTCATGACCTCCGGTAAACCGGAGGCTTGCTCAAGCCCTGGAAGGGCATATTACTAACATAAGCCCCTCAAGGGGCGTCCGAATGGTCTAACCAACGTTTTACTTTTTCGGGCGACCCCTAAAGGGGCTTTTTATTTATGCCTTTTGCTTCTTGCTACCCGTAAACGGGTCCACAAACTCTTTTAAACTCATTTGTTCTGTTATTTGATCTTGTTCTAGCTGATTCCTAATGTAGTTCTCTATCTGCTTTTTATTTCTTCCTACCGTA
>NZ_KB905870.1 GCF_000381065.1 Propionispira raffinosivorans DSM 20765
TATCTAAAAAAAGAATATCTGGTAGTGATAGCCAAGTGGACCCACCTGTTCCCATACCGAACACAGTAGTTAAGCACTTGAACGTCGAAAGTACTTGGGTGGAAACGCCCTGGGAGGATAGAAAACTGCCAGTTAAATGAAAAGCACTCATGTATATGAGTGCTTTTTCGTATGGAAAAACCGTTTAACTCTTCCTGAGAACGTTAAAAAAGAGCAGCAATAGAATTTTCTATTGCTGCTCTTTTGAAATTATTTATTCGAAGTTTTTCTACGTGATAATAAGTGCATAACTTTTGCTCCCGTATTTCTTATACGGCGAAGCGGGGCTACTTTTGTTTTTATTTTTGGTTTCATATCTTTTACAGATCCGAAATCTCCCCGTTTGAGATATGTCATTTTTGTTTTTTCTGGTTTTAAAAAACGACGAATTGCATTTACAGCTTTTTCCGGTTGACTTTCGTCAGAACAGGTGAAGATATCGACAGCAGCATAATTTAAATCTGGATATGTATGAACGGTTATGTGACCTTCTTTCAGTAAAATCAAAGCGGCTGCATGTTCGCCTTCGAGAATTTGAATATCAGCATTGATCAGTGTTAAACCGGATTCTTCGATTGCAAGCTGCAATGAACCTTGAAGGAGTTCAGCATTTACAATTTTATTGGACTTACAATTATACATATCAATAGCTAGATGTCTGGCAAGAATTTTCAATGTTAGAATCGCTCCTTTTATTTAATTAAATGAATACATGAAAGACAAAAATTTTATAAAATACATGTACAGTCAGGTACTTTTTTAAATATATTAAAATGAATTTTTACATAGTACTACAGACTAATATTATAAAGCATAATAGCAATTTTGTAAAGAAAATTCAAAGTACAATAGAATGAAATAAGGGATTCTTAAGGCAAGCGTCAGAAAAAAACGGTAGAGACTGATAGCCATAATTATGAACTAACAGATACGCTGGTTTTGTTTTGACCGCGTGATAAACGAAGTTAAATTTTTACTGAAAATTGGATCGGATGTATGGTAGAATAAGATAGTAAGCGAAAAGATAAAATCAAGTTAAATAATCATTTTGTCAAGTATTGGCTGTTTCTCTTAAGAAGACCTTCAGCTGGTAAAGAGAGGAGATTTTTCTATGAATAAAAGTATATGTAATGTATTAGGCATCAAATATCCTATCATCCAGGGTGGTATGGCCTGGGTTTCAGAAGCGAAACTTGCTAGTGCTGTATCGAATGCTGGTGGTGCTGGAATTATTTCAAGTGGCGGCAGAACAACGGAATATGTAAGAGAACAGATTCAATTGGCAAGAACCTTGACTGCTAAACCATTTGGTGTAAATATTATGTTGATGGCTCCAAATAAAGAAGAGATCATTGATGTG
Source organism: Propionispira raffinosivorans DSM 20765 (assembly GCF_000381065.1). Lineage (GTDB taxonomy): Bacteria > Bacillota > Negativicutes > Selenomonadales > Selenomonadaceae > Propionispira > Propionispira raffinosivorans. The sequence goes on from NZ_KB905870.1 coordinate 1,400, forward strand.
GTTTGCGAAGAAAAACCGGCATTTGTCACATTAGGTGCGGGAAATCCTGTTCCATTTTTTGAAAAATTAAAAGCTGCTGGTATCAAAATAATTCCAGTTGTACCAAATGTAAAATTGGCTCAGCGTGTTGAAAAAGCGGGTGCGGATGCTGTTGTTGTTGAAGGTATGGAAGCTGGTGGTCATATTGGTGTTTTGACTACGATGGCACTTATGACACAGGTTATTCATGAAGTTGCAATTCCAGTTGTTGTGGCTGGTGGTTTTGCTGATGGTCGTGGGTTGGCTGCTGCATTAGTGATGGGGGCTGCTGGTGTACAGATGGGGACTCGTTTCTTAGTAGCAGAAGAATGTGTGGTACATGTAAATGTAAAGACGAAGTTGATTGCATCCGTCGATACAGATTCAATTGTAACGGGTCAGTCCATGGGACATGCAGTGCGTGGCGTAAAAAATAAATTTTCATTAAATTTTCTTGAAATGGAAAAAAATGGAACTCCTGAAGCAGAATTGATTCGTCTGGCAACTGGTACAAATAAACTTGCAGCGGTTGACGGTGACGTTGAAAATGGCATGGTTCAGGCTGGACAAAGTTTATTACCACTTAAGAAAATTGAACCGGCAAAAAAAATTATTGATTCAATCGTTTTGGAAGCAAGAGCTATACTGGATAATGCTCCATCCATTCATTGTTAAAAAATTTTTCTTAAAAATAAACCAACATAAGAAACGCTATGGAGAAAATAATTTCATAGTGTTTCTTTTTCTGTAGCTTTCCTTGCTATATGAGATTAAATAATGTATTATACTATATAGTAATGTTCTTAATTGTACACAAAATGTATGATTTATTATCACAGGAGGATTTTTAAATGAAATCGAGAGTATGTCAGGCCCTATTTTTTTTCTTAATTTGTGTAGTTGCTTTTGCAGGATGTGGAGCCAATCAAAGTACTGATAAAGAAAAAGAGAATGGAAATTTTAAAATTGTTACATCGTTTTATCCGATGTATGTTGCAACCATCAATATTACCAACGGAATTGATGGGGTTGAGGTCAAGAACATGACGAAACCACAGACTGGTTGTTTACATGATTATCAATTGACACCAGCTGATTTAAAAACATTAGAAAAAGCCGATGCATTTATTGTTAATGGTGCCGGAATGGAAGCTTTTTTAGATAAGGTTGTAAAACAACAAGAAAAATTAAAAATCATTGATGCATCAAAAGGGATTGATCTTTTAAAAGATGGAACGGAAGAGAATCCTCATGTTTGGGTCAGTATTACAAATGCAATTCAGCAGGTGAGAAATATTGAGGAACAATTGATTGCAGATGATCCCAAACATGCCGATCAATATAAAGAAAATGCGGATGCTTATGTCGCCAAGCTTGAAAGCTTAAAACAGGAAATGCATATGGCTATTGATCCTTTGCCAAATAAAAATATTGTAACATTTCATGAGGCATTTCCTTATTTTGCTAAAGAATTTAATTTAAATATTGTTGCTGTGATTGAACGTGAGCCGGGCAGTGAGCCGACACCGAAGGATATTGAGGAAACAGTAGATAAAGTTAAAAGCCTTAATGTGAAAGCATTGTTTGCTGAACCACAATATCCAGAAGGTGCCGCACAGACTATTTCGAAAGAAAGCGGTGCTAAAGTATATACACTGGACCCTGTAGTTACAGGAAATGCGGATGAAACTGCCGCTGATGCATATATTAATGCAATGAAAAAAAATGCACAGGTTTTAAAAGAAGCTCTACAATAAAATTTTGTTTAGAAACTGTCTCTTTTTGAGGCAGTTTTTTTTATGGAAATTGAATCGCAGGCACTTATTTATTTCTAAATAAGAATAATTCGCAAAATCTATTGCAAAAAGTCAAAAAGTCAAATATAATAAAAATAAAGGTCAAATGGTCAAGACAATGTGAAGGTGAAAAAATGAGTAATATAGCAGATTTAATCGAAGAGTATATTTTAAGGCGTTTGTCGAGTGAACAAAATCGTAAAGTGGAACTTCGGCGAACTGATATTGCTGATAAGATATGTTGTGCACCGTCACAAATTAGTTATGTACTGAATACACGATTTACGCTAAAAAAAGGCTTTGTCGTAGAGTCGAGACGAGGTCTTGGGGGGTTTATCCGTATTGCCCAGGTTCCGTTGGATTTTATTTATCAGGATATGCTGGATAAGATAGATGAAAACACGGAACTTGATGAAATTCAACGGATGGTTCGTTATCTGCTGCAAAGACAACTAATTCAAACTCGGGAAGCCGCAATTGTAATGCAATTTTTTACATTTGCGTATGATAAACTTGAAGCAGCAGAACGAGCACGGATGATTCGCTCCGTATTTTTGACATTGGCAAATTTTTCTTAGGAGGTAAAAATCTATGTTATGTGATGATTGCAAAAAAAATGAAGCGTGTGTTCATATTACGCAGATTAGCAGTGATGGTAAGGTGGACAGAAATTTATGCGAAGATTGTGCTCAAAAATATGGGAAAATTGTTTTCAATCCAGATAAAAGTTTTTCTGTAAACGATTTTTTAACAGGAATGTTCAATAGTGGTCTTAAACCACAGATAGAGGATACCAAAGATACAGCTCAGGATTTTGTTTGTCCGAATTGTGGTATGACGTATAGAGATTTTACACACACCGGCAAAATTGGTTGTAGTGTTTGTTATACGAAATTTGGTAAAAGACTGGAACCACTTTTGCGTAGAATCCATGGATCTAGTACGCATAATGGCAAGATACCTAAAAGATCAGGCGGACAGCTTGAAGTGAAACATCAAATTAAACGATTGCGCGAAACACTTCAAAATCATATTGCTAATGAAGAATATGAGGAAGCAGCTAAACTTCGTGATCAAATTAAAGATTTAGAAAAAGCTTTCAATGAAGAAGAGCAGCAGGAAAAGAACTAGGGGGAGTGTGCTATGTCAACAGATGAATTGTTTACGAATCCATATTCACCATGGATGAATGGCAGCGGAATGGATGGTGACGTTGTTTTATCAAGCAGGGTAAGGCTTGCTAGAAATTTTTCTGATATCCCGTTTCCAAATCGTGCGAATCTTGCCCAATTGTCTGAAGTAAAAGCAATGATGCAGGAAATTTTGCCCGAACTTGAAGATATAACAGATAAACCGTATCAGTGCCTGCCAATTGATGAACTTACAAATTTGGAAAGAAAAGTGTTGATTGAAAAACATTTGATCAGCAATAATCATATAGAAAATCCAGAACATCGCGCCCTTGTTGTGAGTGATGACCGTAAAGTGAGTATTATGATTAATGAAGAAGATCATTTGCGTATTCAATGTATGGTATCAGGTTTGGATCTTGCAGTTCCATTAGAATTGGCCTCTAAAATCGATGATACAATAGAATCAAAACTAGATATTGCCTTCAATGAAAAGATGGGCTATTTAACATCGTGTCCGACAAATCTTGGTACCGGACTTCGAGCATCGGTGATGGTTCATTTACCGGGTCTTGTATTTACTCAACAGATCGGTAAAATAATGAATGCTTCACCACAGTTAGGGCTGGCAGTACGAGGATTGTATGGGGAAGGTACAGAAGTTATCGGTAATATATTTCAAATTTCAAATCAATTAACCTTAGGGTTTAATGAACAAGAAATTATGGATAATTTAACCAGTGCTGTGCTTGAAATTATTATGCATGAACGAGCAGCCAGAAAAGCCTTGATGACATATTCGGCCGAAAGATTAAGTGATCAGGTATGGCGTGCTTTTGGTATATTGAAATATGCACGTTCGGTTTCAGCTAATGAAGCTTTGTCGTTATTAAGTAAAGTTAGGCTTGGCATTGATACAAAAATGATTACAGAAGTTGCCGCAAAGTCATTTACTGAATTATTGGTATCAAGCCGCACAAATTATTTGAAGAATTTGCAGGAAAATGAAAATTTATCGCAAAATGAAATAGATAAAGAACGAGCAAAAACGATTCGTGAAACATTGGAAAAATTTAAAGTTGTTAGGGAGTGAGAACATGGATCATAGATTTACAGCGAGAGCTATTAAAGTATTAGAACTTGCTCAATATGAAGCAAGGGCCTTAGAACATAATTATGTAGGTACGGAGCATTTGCTGCTGGGGTTGATTCATGAAGGCGAGGGTGTGGCAGCCAGAGCATTAATGTCTTTAGGCATTGATTTAGCAACTGTGCGCAACCGTGTGGAAGCTATGATTGGACCAGAAAATGATAATGCTGGCAATGCCTTTGTTTATACACCAAGAGCGAAACGAGTTATGGAATTGGCATCAGAAGAAGCACAGTCACTTAGCCATAACTATATTGGGACGGAACACATTTTGTTAGGCCTGATTCGAGAAAATGAAGGAATTGCAGCTAAAGTACTCATCTCATTGGGTGCTGATTTGGATATTGTCAGAGAAACCGTCATTGAAATGCTGGGGGGGGAGCAAGCCGAAGCCAGCAATGAAAGTGGCGCCGCCAATACGGCTCATAAAAAAAGCAATACACCTGTTTTAAATGAATTTGGTCGCAATTTAAATGAAATGGCAGAAAAGGGGAAAATAGATCCGGTTATCGGGCGCGATAAAGAAATAGAAAGAGTTATTCAAATCCTGAGCCGTCGTACCAAAAATAATCCAGTATTGATCGGTGAACCTGGCGTGGGGAAAACGGCTATTGCCGAAGGATTGGCTCAGCGTATTACGCAAGGGAGTGTGCCCAAAATTTTGGCGAATAGACGCGTTGTATCGCTTAGCATGGCTTCTTTGGTTGCTGGGGCGAAATACCGGGGCGAATTTGAAGATCGTTTAAAGAAAATAATTGAAGAAATTACAAATGCGGAAGATGTTATTTTATTTATTGATGAGTTGCATACACTGATTGGTGCAGGCGCTTCAGAAGGATCAGTTGATGCTGCGAATATATTGAAACCGGCATTAGCTCGGGGAGAACTTCAAGTTATCGGTGCAACCACTTTAAATGAGTATAAAAAATATATTGAAAAAGACTCTGCATTAGAAAGACGTTTTCAGCCAATCGTAGTTGGCGAACCTAATGTGGAAGATGCTATAAAGATCTTACGCGGAATCCGTGATAAATATGAAGCCTTTCATCGTGCCCAGATTACGGATGAAGCGATTGAGGCCGCGGTTAAGTTATCACATCGTTACATTACGGATCGTTTTTTGCCGGATAAAGCAATTGATTTGATGGATGAAGCTGCTTCGAAAGTCCGTCTGGCAGCAGTCGTACAGCCTGAAGATGTCAAACAGTTAGAAAAAAAATTAGAAACACTGAAAACGGAAAAAGAAGCAGCTATTACCATTCAAGAATATGAACAGGCAGCAAATATCCGCGATGAAGAGAGTAAAACAAAAATTGAACTCGAGGTCAAACAAAAAGAATGGGGTAATAAAGAAAATAGCCGCATTGTTGTTTCGGGGGAAGATATTGCAGATGTTGTGTCAAATTGGACGGGAATTCCATTGCAGAAATTGGCGGCAAAAGAGTCAGAACGTTTATTAAACATGGAAGAAATTTTACAAACCCGAGTTGTTGGACAAGAAACTGCTGTTACTGCAATTGCCAAAGCAATTCGTAGGGCCAGAACGGGACTGAAAGATACCAAAAGACCAATTGGATCATTTTTGTTTTTAGGACCGACGGGGGTTGGTAAAACCGAATTGGCTAGGGCTTTAGCTGAAGCTTTATTCGGTGATGAATCGGCTATGCTGCGATTTGATATGTCGGAGTATATGGAAAAACATACTGTTTCACGTATGATTGGCGCACCTCCAGGGTATGTAGGATATGCCGAAGGGGGTCAGCTGACAGATGCAGTACGTCGCAAACCTTATTCTGTTATTTTGTTAGATGAAATTGAAAAAGCCCATTATGATGTATTTAACATACTGTTACAGGTTCTTGAAGATGGACGCTTGACGGATAGCCAAGGGCGCGTTGTTGACTTTAAGAATACAGTCATTATTATGACATCAAACATTGGGGCCAATTATCTTAAACCGGAAAATTCAACCGTTGGTTTTTTAACGAAAGATCAACCACAGGTTATGCCGGATATTGCGAAGAAAAAGGTGCTGGATGAAGTGAAGAAAATTTTCCGTCCGGAATTTTTGAATCGTATAGATGAAATGGTTGTGTTTAATTCACTTACGAAAAAAGAACTTACGAAGATTGTGGACATCATGCTTAATGATCTCAATAAACGATTGAAAGATATGGCTATTTCTCTTGAAATTAGTGAAGCTGCGAAAGAGCGAGTTATAGAAGAAGGGTCTGATTTTACCTTTGGTGCCAGACCTCTCAAAAGAGCGATTCAGAAATTGATCGAGGATGAAGTAGCTGAACGTTTGTTAGAAGTTACTTTTAAAGCTGGAGATACAATTCTTATTGATGCGATAGAAGGAAAGTTGACGTTTAAGAATAAAACAGAAGCTTTGATTGTAAAATAAAATACGTGTAAAACATAAAAAGACGAACTTGGCTGGTCTGAGTTCGTCTTTTTACCATGGTGGAGTATATGAAAAAAAGACGAAACACGTTAGACAAAAATTCATTAATTATTAATATATGGAATTTTATAGAGAACTTTGTCATTGCAATTATTTGGTTGACAAAATTTGTTGTTAAGATATTATATTGCGCGGTTGTGAATTTCATCCAAAATGTTTTGCGGCGCAATAAAAAGATACGTATAGGAAAAGGTGAATGATTTGGCTAAAAAAAAGACGGCATATGTATGTCAGGATTGTGGCTATGATACGGCAAAATGGCTTGGTCGATGTCCTGGCTGTGGCGCATGGAATACAATGGTTGAAGAAGTAATCATGCCGGAGCGTAAAGCTGGTCTGAGCTTGGGTCTGTCGACCTCGGCTCAGCCAGAATCTATTAAAAATGTGACAGTGGATGATATGCCGCGGTTTTTGACAGGATCGGGTGAATTGGATCGAGTGTTAGGTAGTGGAATTATTCCAGGATCGGTCGTATTGATCGTAGGTGATCCTGGTGTTGGTAAATCAAGCCTTACGCTTAAGGTGTGTGCTAATGTGGCTAAAACTGGCAAAGTTCTTTATGTTACCGGCGAAGAAAGCACACGTCAGGTACGAATGCGGGCGGATCGTTTAGACGCAATTGAGAAAGAATTGCTTGTTTTGAGTGAAACAAATCTTGATCTTATTGAGCAGCATGTCTTAACTGCCAGACCCAGACTATTAGTAATTGATTCTATTCAGACAATATTTAGACCTGACATACAGAGTGCGCCAGGGAGTGTTAGCCAAGTACGAGAATGCGCGGTTGAACTTTTGCGTATTGCAAAAACCCATGGCATTGCTGTGTTTTTAGTTGGGCATGTAACAAAAGATGGTACGCTGGCTGGTCCAAGAGTATTGGAGCATATTGTTGATACTGTACTTTACTTTGAAGGTGAAAGAAATGCACAGTTTCGCGTATTACGAGCTGTTAAAAATCGCTTTGGCAGTACAAATGAAATTGGACTTTTTGAAATGAGAGATGTTGGTCTTGTAGATGTACCAGATGCATCCAAGTTGTTTCTATCAGAAATGCAGGCGGACTCAGGCAGTATTGTTGTGCCAACGGTTGAGGGTACGAGGCCTCTTTTGGTTGAGGTGCAGGCATTGGTTGCACAGACCCCATATATGCCGCCAAGGCGGACTTCTGATTATGTTGATATTAAACGAATCCAATTGCTTTTAGCTGTTTTGGAAAAACGAGTTCATTTGAGTATTGGGGCTTGCGATGTTTATGTTAAAGTTGCCGGCGGTATAAAACTTGATGAGCCGTCTATTGATCTTGGACTCAGTGTAGCATTGGCCTCTAGTTTTAAAAATAGTATAGTTTTACCGCAGTGTGTTATTTTTGGTGAAGTTGGGTTGGCGGGGGAAGTGCGTGCAGTCAGTCAGGCTGAGGTTCGGATACGTGAAGCTGTTAAAATGGGCTTCAAAAATATAATATTACCAAAGAAAAACTTGGAACGCTTATCGCTTGATTTGCCAGTTAAATTGTATGGTGTTGAAAATGTTGGTGAAGCCCTTCGAGTGGCTTTACAATAAAATTTGCTGTTTTAAAATGATTTTTATATAGTGTATTGACAAGAAAAATTTAAAGTGATAAAATAATTTCTTTTATTAAATACAAAAATGTGGTATAATAGGGACGTGTCTTAGGAGGTGTTGCTTTGCTTAGCATAGGAGACAAGGTGGTATATCCAATGCATGGTGCAGGGATTATCAACGGCATAGAAGATTGTGAGATTATGGGAGAAAATCGATCTTATTATGTTTTGAAAATGCCATTAGGCAGCATGAAAGTCATGATTCCGATTGATAATGTCGCGAATATTGGCTTGAGAGATGTTATACCGCAAGGCGAAGTTGGAAAAGTAAAGATTATACTTCAGGGAGTACCGGAACAGTTAGCCGGCAGTTGGAATAAACGATTCAACGCAAATTTACTCCAAATCAAAACAGGTGATATCTGCAATGTAGCAGCGGTTGTTAGAAATTTGATTTTACAAGATCGTTCTAAAAAAATTTCTACAGGGGAAAGGCGTTTATTAGATATTGCAAAACAAATATTGGTCAGCGAACTTGTGTTTGCCTGCGATAAAGAGCCTGAGGCTGTAGAAACGTGGATGTATGATTTGCTTGATAAAAATACGCCAGGTGACTGACGTATTTTTTATTAAATTTTGACAAATGTAAATTATTTTAGTAATATGAGATAAAGTTTACGCAGAAGGAGGTGGGAAGGTATTGTTAGATAAAGTGTTACGCTTTTTTATCACAGTTTTAATGGCAATTGGTGGTCTTGCTTTGATGCAGTTAGCAAACCCATTGCTTTCTTTTTTGATCAGTGCTGAATTCCTGAGATTGGACATGGGTCTTTTCGGCATGACAATGACAAATCTTTTGTCTATTTTACTTGGTGGTATCATAGGTGGTGTAACAGGTTTTCTTATTTCACCTTATTTGGTGAAAAAATTGTTAACATTTTCTTTATGGGTGGAATTACAATTAAATAAAATGCCAATTCACGATGTGATTGCAGGTGCTTGTGGATTAGCAATTGGACTTATTATTGCAAATTTATTAGGCTCGGCATTTTCTCAAATTCCAATCGTAGGAAATTATATACCGGTTGTTTTCAGTATAGTTTTAGGATATCTTGGTATCCATATTACCATTGAAAAACGAGATGAGATTACAGCTCTCTTTGATTTTATCCCTAAACTTGTAAAAGACAGGACTAGGGAAAAAGACATTATCAAGGAAGAACCTGTTATAGATCCGTTATATAAACTTTTGGATACAAGTGTTATTATTGATGGACGTATTGCAGATATCTGTAAAAGTGGATTTATTGAAGGAACCTTATTGATTCCTGTTTTTGTCTTGGAAGAGTTGCAGCATATCGCCGATTCTTCTGATTTACTCAAACGTACTCGAGGCCGCCGTGGCTTGGATGTTTTGAAACGCATTCAGACAGAGTTTGATATGTTTGTTAAAATTGATAATCATGATTTTGATGATATTACTGAAGTAGATTCTAAGTTGGTAAAGCTTGGACAGCTTGTTGGGGCAAAAATTATTACGAATGATTATAATTTGAATAAAGTTGCTGAACTTCAAGGGGTATCTGTACTTAATATCAATGAATTATCAAATGCTGTAAAGCCTGTGGTTATTCCAGGCGAAGATATGGTAGTTAATGTTGTTAAAGATGGCAAGGAAAATGGACAAGGGGTTGCTTATCTGGATGACGGTACGATGATTGTCGTAGAAGGCGGTAAAAAACATATGGGCGAAACAATTGAAGTCATCGTAACATCCGTTCTTCAAACAGCAGCTGGCCGTATGATATTTGCTAAACCGAAAGCAGCATAAGAATGTATTTTTAAAAACTCTGGGCACTATGATTTTTAAAATTAAAAAGAATGAAAATGCTGCGGGTAACCGCAGCATTTTTTTTGAAATGATTATTTTTTTACCTATATTGATAAAATTATTGACGGTGATGTGGTTTTGCTTTCAATTAGCAACTTACATGTAGTATGATAAAGAAAAATAAATTATTGAGTATTTATAGGAGCGTAATTTTATGGTAACTGCAATTTTCCCCGCTGCTGGGCAGGGTAAAAGAATGAAAGCCAGCGTCAATAAAGTTTTTTTAGAACTCATGGGGAAGCCTATTTTAGTACATACGCTGTTAGCTTTTTCGCGTTGTGATGCAATTGACAATCTAATTGTTGTCGTGGGGGCGGATGAAGTAACTTTCATCAAAGCGCTATTAGCGACAGTGCCTGGACTGAAACCTTATAAAGTTATAGCGGGCAGCACGGAACGACAATACTCCATTTTTAATGGGTTAGCTCAGCTAAGCCCGGCGACGGATGTCGTATTAGTCCATGATGGAGCAAGGCCGCTTGTGAGCTGTCAGATAATCAGTGCTGTGGTTGAAGAAGCTAGAAAAAGCGGTGCAGCGATTGCAGCGGTGCCAGCGAAAGATACGATCAAAATAGTGGATAAGGATGAGCTGGTTGAAGCAACGCCGGATCGTCAATCTTTGTGGACGGTACAGACACCACAGGGCTTTACCAAAGAAGTTATCGTTAAAGCATATCAACAGGCAGCGAATGATGAATTTTTAGGTACAGATGATTCAAGTCTGGTTGAACGGATAGGTGTACGAGTCAAGGTCGTTCAGGGTGACTACAGCAATATAAAAGTAACGACGCCAGAAGATCTATTGATTGCTGAAGCTTTTATGCGGGATGGTGTGGTTGCGAAGGTGGTAAGCCGCGTGTCCTCGTCTGTTTCAGGAGTCGTGTCTAACGTGAAAGAAAAAATTTTTAGAAAGAGGTAATACGATGATTCGATTTGGTATGGGATATGATGTGCATAAATTAGTAGGAGGGCGTAAGCTGATTTTAGGTGGTGTTGAGATAGAGCATACGGTAGGGCTTTTAGGGCATTCGGACGCGGACGTGCTGTTACATGCGATTGCAGATGCATTGCTAGGAGCAGCGGCACTTGGCGACATCGGTCGTCATTTTCCGGATTCGGATGATGCCTATAAAGGAATTTCGAGCCTTATTTTATTAGAGCATGTGCGGGATTTACTGCTTGAAAAAAAATATGAGATTGGCAATGTTGATGCAACGATTGTAGCTCAAAAACCGAAAGTAGCCCCTTTTATTTTACAAATGAATGAAAATATAGCAATGGCATTACGAATCGCGATTGACCAAGTCAATGTGAAAGCAACAACTGAAGAAGGATTGGGATTCACGGGGACAGAACAGGGGATTTCAGCCTATGCTGTCGTGGGGATTGAAAAGAAATAATGTTTGTATGAGAAACGGATTTCTGCTACAATATAATTTACACAAAGATTTTTGGAGGGAATGCTAGATGTCAGAACAAATCAGGGTTCGGTTTGCGCCAAGTCCAACCGGTCCATTTCATATCGGTGGCGCCCGCAGCGCTTTATTTAACTGGTTATTGGCTCGGAAATATAAAGATGGAAAATTGATTTTGCGAGTAGAAGATACGGATAGAGCACGTTCGACGAAAGAGTCAGAAGAAAATATAAAAGAAGCTCTCAAGTGGCTGGGGCTTACCTGGGATGAAGGAATTGATGTTGGGGGCGAATATGGCCCATATCGTCAAACGGAGCGGCTTCATCTTTATCAGGAGTTTACGGATAAGCTTATTGCGGAAGATAAAGCATACTATTGTTACTGCACTGAAGCTGAAATAGAGGCAGAACGTGAAGCACTTCGTGCAGAAAATAAAATGCCGATTTATCAAGGCCATTGTCGTAATTTGACAGCGGAGCAAAAAGAGCAATATGAAGCGGAAGGCAGAAAACCTGTTGTTCGGTTCAGAACGCCGGAAAATCAGCAAGTTATGTTTAAAGATCTTGTTCGCGGGCAAATGTGTTTCGAATCGAATGGAATCGGTGATTTTGTTATTGTAAAAGCCGATGGGATGCCGGTTTATAATTATGCGGTAGTTCTCGATGATGCGCTGATGAAGATTTCTCATGTGATCCGGGCAGAAGAACATTTGTCAAATACACCACGTCAGGTTGTATTGTTTGAGGCTTTGGATTTACCAGTGCCGATTTTCGGTCATATTTCTTTGATTTTAGGTAAAGATCATAGCAAGATGAGTAAACGCCATGGTGCCACTTCGGTGGATCAATATAGAAAATTAGGTTACTTACCGGAAGCTTTGGTGAATTTTTTAGCACTGCTAGGATGGGCTCCGCAGGACGAAAAAGAAATTTTTTCGGCGGAAGAATTAATAGAAGCATTTTCTATGGATCGTGTAGCGAAGAATCCAGCTGTTTTTGATATTGATAAATTAAACTGGATCAATGCACATTATATTAAGCAAGCGAAACCGGAAAAAATTACAATGCTTGCTATTCCTCATCTTGTAGAAAAAGGTTATATTACAGGTCCGCTTACCGATGTTGAAATGGCAAAATTAGTATCCTTTGTTGCTGTAATTCAAGACCATTTGAGTTTTGCTGCGCAAGTTGTTGATTTTGCTGATATTTTCTTTAAAGATGATGTTCTGGTTGAAAGTGACGAAGCGAAAGAAACCTTACTCGATGAAACGACACCAGCGGTGATTAATTTATTTAAAGATAAATTAAAAGCATTAGAAGTGGTGGACGCGAAAAACATTAAACCAATTTTTAAAGCGATTACCAAAGAGCTTAAAGTCGGTGGACAAAAAGTATATATGCCGCTGCGTGTGGCTTTGACTGGTCAGATGCATGGGCCTGATCTGGTGGGCCTTGTTGAAGTCTTGGGTCGTGATAAAGTGATCAAACGCATTGAGGAAACGATGATGCGGGTAAAATAAATAAAGCTATGATTGGGAGAGTAGACGAGAAATCTTCCTCAGAGAGGCGTTGCAATAGCTGTGAGCAATGCTGGAAAGAATCCTCGCTGAAGTGCACCCGGGAGCTGTGTGGCTGAACTTGATAAAAGTAGGTTATACCGTAAGCAGGCGTTAACTGTATTGAGTGAGATGATTTTTTTGTATCATCTAAACAGAGTGGAACCACGAACCAGCGTCTCTGCATAGGGACGCTGGTTTTTTATGCTTGAAAGGAGGTCTTTTTATGGTTTTTTTTGCAAGATTAAGAAAAGATATTCGTGTGGTTTTTGAACGCGATCCGGCGGCGCGCAGTGTTTTTGAAGTCGTTCTTTGTTACCAAGGCCTTCATGCGATTTGGCTCCACCGCATATCACATTTTTTATATCAAAAAGGATGGGTGCTTCTCCCGCGAATGATTTCGAATTTTGGCCGATTTTTAACTGGTATTGAAATTCACCCAGGAGCAACCATTGGCGAAGGTTTATTCATTGACCATGGTACAGGCATCGTCATAGGTGAAACCGCCGAACTTGGCAAAAATGTTACTTTGTATCAAGGTGTGACACTAGGCGGCACCGGGAAAGAAAAAGGAAAAAGGCATCCGACGATCGGCAACAATGTGGTTGTTGCTTCCGGGGCCAAAGTATTGGGCTCTTTTTATGTTGGCGATCATGCTAAAATAGGAGCAGGATCCGTTGTTTTAAAAGAAGTGCCAGCTTATGCGACGGTAGTTGGAATCCCTGGGAAAGTTGTATTAATGCATGGTAAACGAGTTAAAACCAAAGCGGAATTGGAACGAGATGGCAGAATAACGGTAGACAAAGATATCCAGGAAATTGAAGATGAAAAAGATGTGGATTTAGCGCATGGAAATCTGCCGGATCCAGATTCTGAAATGCTGCTATGTATGCTGCGAAGTATACAACGATTGGAAGAGAAGGTTAATAAGCTGGAAAAGGAGCTTGGTGATAAAAATGTTAAAAGTTTATAATACGCTGACGAAACAAAAAGATGAATTTAAACCATTTAAAAAAGGCGAAATTAGTATCTATGTTTGTGGGGTAACGCCATATAATCATCCTCATATTGGCAATGCAAGGCCTTTTGTGACCTGGGATGTTATCAAACGATATTTGAAAAAATGCGGTTATCATGTAAAACATGTCCAAAATTTTACGGATATTGATGATAAAATCATTCGTACGGCAAATAGTGAAGGTGTAAAATGGTCTGATATATCCACACGTTATATTGATGCCTATTTTGAAGTGATGGATAAGCTGAATGTGCAGCGCGCGGATGTATATCCGAAAGTATCGGAACATATTCCTGATATTATTGCTATGATTCAAACATTGGTTGATAAAGGTTATGCATATCCAATGGATGGAGATGTATATTTTAGTGTGGAAAAATTTGCTGGATATGGAAAACTTAGCGGTCGAAAATTAGATGATATGCAGGCAGGCGCTCGTGTTGAAGTAGATGACCGTAAACAAAATCCCATGGATTTTGCCTTATGGAAAGCAGCGAAAACAGGTGAACCAGCTTGGGAGAGTCCTTGGGGAAGCGGCAGACCTGGCTGGCATATTGAATGTTCTACAATGTCTCTAAAATATTTAGGGGAAACCTTTGATTTTCATGGCGGCGGCAGTGACTTAATTTTTCCACACCATGAAAATGAAATAGCCCAGTCACAAGCTTGTTGTGGGCATGATGATAGTTTTGCTCATTACTGGCTGCATAATGGTTTTATTACGATCAATCAGGAAAAAATGAGTAAATCACTCAATAACTTCTTTACAGTAAAAGATATACTCGAGAAATATCCAGCGGAGGTACTGCGGTTCTTTATTATTGAAACACATTACCGGAGTCCGCTTGATTTTAGTGATGAACGTTTGAAAGAATCACAAACTAGTCTGAATCGACTCAATACAGCAATGGAAAATGTTTATGAATTGGAAAAACAAAAATCAGGGCAAGTAAGTGCAGCATCAAAAGCTTTAGTCGATGCGGCTTTGCAGGCCAAAAAAGACTTTTATGAATCAATGGATGATGATTTTAATACGGCTCTAGCGCTTAGCTATATGTTTGCACTGGCAAAAGAAATTAATATATACTATCATGCAGTGACAACTGGTGAAATTGAACATGCAGCTTCGGATTTTGCACAGGCGGAAGCCGTGTATGAAGATATGGCTGATATTTTA
The DNA here is from genome assembly GCF_000381065.1 of Propionispira raffinosivorans DSM 20765. GTDB lineage: Bacteria > Bacillota > Negativicutes > Selenomonadales > Selenomonadaceae > Propionispira > Propionispira raffinosivorans. Next base: position 16,579 of record NZ_KB905870.1, read on the forward strand.
GGGATTTTAGTTGCTGATGGGTCTAAAATCGCCGAAGAAGATACTGGCATGGTTGAAGATTTGATGAAGTTGATCATTGAACTTCGCCAACAGGCACGCGTATCGAAAGATTGGGCGACTGCTGATAAGATTCGTGATGACTTAAAAGCGATTGGGGTTACACTGGAAGATTCTCCGACGGGTATAAGGTGGAAAAAGTAATGAAGTTTGATCATTTTAAAGTTCTTGTAGATTCAATGTTTATGTCGGATGATGATGGCAATGTGAAACAACGCTATCAAGAAGTTGATCCTAAAATGCTCAATCCATTAGTACTTGCTTATATTGGTGATGCCTATTTTCATTTGTTTGTTCGTGGCAAACTTTTGGGCTATGAACAAAATAAAGTACAAATATTACATCAATTCAGTGCTCAGATTGTTTCGGCTGTATGGCAGTCCAGAGCATTTCATGGGATTGAAGATATGCTTACCGAGGGCGAAAAAAATGTTTTTCGTCGTGGGCGTAATGCAAAAAGCAATGTTCCTAAAAGTGCCAGTGTGGCTGAATATCGTGCGAGTACGGGCTTTGAGGCATTATTGGGAACCTTGTATTTAAATGAAGAACATGAACGCTTGTATATAATTGCCGACAAAGCTTTTGAGATTATATCAAAAGCTATGTTGGAACATGTGAATACTAAGTAGTAAGGTGGCAATAAGATGATAAAAGTGAAGTTGATACAATATACAAAAGATCCTGAACGTGTTGTGGCTATGGCGGCAAGACTTTGTTATTCACCGATTGGTGCTGAAGAATTAGCAGAGACGATGTCAGATGTCCAGGTCGAAAAACTTGTCAACAAGATTATAAGTCTTGGACATGCCTCTACATTGGAACATGTGAGCTTTACCTTTGCAATTGAAGGTGTATCGAGAGTTTTGACGCATCAACTGGTACGTCACAGAATTGCATCGTATTCTCAGCAGTCGCAGCGTTATGTCAGTGAACATGATTTTGAATATATAGTACCACCTACGGTTTCATCTACTCCGGGTGCTCAGGCTAAGTTTGATGCCCTTATGGAACAGATTCGAGTGGTGTATGATGAACTTGTAGAGCTGGGCGTGCATAAAGAAGATGCTCGCTATGTTTTGGCCAATGCTGCAGAAACGAAAATTGTCGCAACGTTTAATGCAAGATCCTTGCAGAACTTTTTTGCGCTTCGCTGTTGTAATCGGGCTCATTGGGAAATTCGTGAACTTGCGGATAAAATGGTGGAACAAGTTAAACACGCAGCACCACTTTTATTTAAAAATGCGGGTGCGTCTTGTGTGGCAACGGGGCATTGTCCCGAAGGCAGTATGACTTGTGGAAAGCTTGCTGAAATGCTTAAACTTCGTGATCTATAGGAAGAAGCCGCAGCTGCGGCTTTTTTTCTCATTAAAAATAAGGTATATTATATATAGTTATATAGGAGCTAAGTGAATAAAAAGACCATCATGATATTTTAGAAAAGAGGCAGTATATGGGCAGCGAAAATAAAAAAAACTATTCGTCAACACGCAGCGAAGCAAAAAAAAGAGAAAATAATAGGTTTGGCGAAAAACGGAATAAAGAAGAAATTCGTCCAGAAAAAGATACGCCGCAGGGCTTATCCGATGAAATTATCATTGGCCGCAATGCGGTAACAGAAGCTCTTCGCAGTGGGCGTTCTATTAATAAAATCCTTGTAGCGAGCGGTGATCGCCAAGGGTCTATTAAAGAAGTGATTGCAATTGCTATTGAAAATGGCGTAATGCTGCAAGAGGTTGATATTAGGAAAATTGAAGAATTGGCACAGGGACTTCGCCACCAAGGTGTTCTCGCTTATACATCGCCAGTTGATTATGTTGAGATAGAAGACATTTTGCAGCGGGCTGCGGAGGCAAATGAACCACCGTTTATCGTTTTATTGGATGAATTAGAAGACCCACATAATTTAGGAGCCATACTTCGTACGGCTGATGCCGCAGGTGTCCATGGTGTACTTATTCCAAAACGCCGGAGCTGCCCGCTTTCCGCTACCGTAGCGAAAACTTCAGCTGGGGCGGTTGAATATGTTCCTGTTGCAAGAATTGGCAATGTGGTTCAGACAATCAAGGATTTAAAAAAACAAGGGTTGTGGGTTGTCGGGGCTGATATGGCTGGTGAAAAAAATTATTATGATGCAGAACTTACAGGAGCGTTGGTTTTAATTATTGGCAATGAGGGAAAAGGGATTAGCCGTTTAACAAAAGAAAACTGTGATTTTCTTGTCAAACTGCCAATGCATGGAACGATCAATTCATTGAATGCTTCGGTTGCGGGGTCAATTTTGATGTATGAATCAATGAAACAGCGTATGGTAAAGAATAACTGATCTGGTAGGATATATTTACTGCTATACAGTGGCTTTAGAGTAGTACAGAAAACATTGGGATAAAATGGAATCTGTATATAGGAGTAAAAATCAAATGAAGAGAGTTAAACGGGAGCATTTTATTATTGATGGTTACAATGTTGTGAATGCCTGGCCGGAGCTTATTGCTTTGCGAGACAGTTTAGAACATGCGAGAGATCGTTTGGTTTCTGACCTGATTGAATATGGTGAATTTCAGCATTATGATATTACAATTGTTTTCGATGCACTATTTACAGCACAAGGTTCTTCTTATGAAAAAATAAATGAACATTTGGATGTGATTTATACAGATGCTGGCGAAACAGCAGACAGTTATATCGAAAAACTGGCTTATCATTTAGTGAGAGAGGGCAAGGAAGTACATGTTGTAACATCCGATGGGATAGAACAGTCGGTGATTTTAGGGGCTGGGGCATATCGTATGCCATCACTGGAAATGAGAAACGCAGTTTTGGCGGCCAAGAAAAAAATTCGTGACGAATATACGGAAAATCCTCTTTCGATGGCTGGACGGCGTGAGCTGAGCGGCAGGATTGATGATGAAACAGCACGGAAGCTGGATCAAATTCGAAAAAATCGCAATTAATGTAGGATTATTGGCTAATCAGGCTTACTAGGCTTGACTATGCTGGTCGCCTAAGGTATAATTTGCATGAATAACAAATAATAATTCCTAGGAGCGCTATGGAGCGTTTTCTTTTTTTCATAAGCTGGAAATGTATTATTTGCAGCTGAATCATCTGGTTTTATAATCCGAGTCATTGATTGAAAAAGAGCGCAGGAGCGCAGTTTAAAATTTAATAAGGCTTGGGGGAGGTGGTGCGATGAGAATTAATACGCAGGAACCAGCAGAACCAGTTAATGAGTTTGCCCATTTGACAGATGAAGAAATTGTTGCTGAAATTAAAGAAACTCATACGACTATCGCACTGGATTATCTAATTAATAAGTATCGCAATTTTGTACGAGCTAAAGCGCGTTCTTATTTTTTGATTGGTGCGGATAGAGAAGATATTATTCAAGAAGGAATGATTGGCTTATATAAAGCGATACGAGATTTTCGTAATGATAAGTTGTCTTCATTTCGTGCTTTTGCTGAATTGTGTGTCACACGGCAGATTATTACAGCAATAAAAACGGCGACAAGGCAGAAACATATCCCACTCAATTCTTATGTTTCACTCAATAAACCAATTTATGATGAAGATTCCGATCGTACTTTACTGGATGTATTATCAGGGTCGAAAATATCAGATCCTGAAGAATTGGTTATTAGTCGAGAAGAATTTTTGGATATTGAATCCAAAATGGAGCAGATCTTGAGTGATTTAGAGTGGAAAGTATTGATGGCATATCTTGATGGAAAGTCATACCAAGAAATAGCTGTGGAGCTTGATAGGCACGTTAAGTCTATTGATAATGCTTTGCAGCGCGTTAAAAGAAAATTAGAACGATATTTAGACAATCGTGAAGATACAGATGTGAACAGTATGTATAATGGATTAAGCTCTATCAATAAACGTTTGCATGGATTCGGTGATGGTCTGAAATCAAATTGACAAAAAGCACTTCTTTAAAAAGAGGTGCTTTTCTTTATAGGTGGGTGCAACGGATTATTGATATAACGTAAGCGAAAACATTGGATTTATATTATTTATATATTTATCGCAATTTTCAATGAAATGAAGGATAATAGCCGTAAGAAGAAGAATAAGGAATTAAATATATAAGGCTGATATATTCATTTAAATAGGTATAAAAACAAAAGGAACTATGTCTTATGAGGGGGAATTCAGGATGGTCAATTCAGTTAAAAATGTGGTTGCAATTGTTTGCGGGGGCGGACCCGCACCTGGAATAAACAGCGTAATCAGTTCAGTAACGCTAGAGGCCAAGAAACATGGCTGGGATGTATTGGGAATTTATGATGGATTTTCCCGTCTGGCTAAAGGTGAAAAGAAATTTATAAATTTAACATATGATGATGTTAGTAGGATTCATTTGACTGGTGGATGCATATTACAAATGTCACGGTTCAATCCTACGAAAAAGGAAGCAGATTTGAAAAAAGTTGTTGATACTTTGACGGAGCTTGGTGTGACTCATCTAGTTACGATTGGTGGTGATGATACGGCTTTTAGCTCTGCTAAAGTAGCCGAATATGCTAAATCTTGCGGTAGAACAATCAATGTAGTTCATGTTCCGAAGACGATTGACAATGATTTGCCATTACCACCGGGCCTGCCAACCTTTGGCTTTGAAACAGCCAGAGCTATGGGGACGATGGAGATCGAAAATCTCATGGAAGATGCCAGGACAACGAATAATCGGTGGTATTTTGTGATTGCAATGGGGCGGACGGCTGGTCACTTGGCACTTGGGATGGGCAGATCAGCCGGTGCTATTATCACCATTATTCCAGAAGAGTTTGAAAAACCAAAAATTAGATTACAGCAGGTTGTCGATTTACTTGTCAGTTCGATGGTGAAGCGTTATTTAACTGGAAGAAATTATGGCGTTGCAGTCATCGCTGAAGGTGTTTTGGAAAAAATTGCTACTGAAGATTTTGCATTGCTAGGGGAGATTTGTCTTGATGAACATGGACATATTCGCTATTCAGAACTTGATTTTGGTGAAATGCTCAAAAAAACTGTATCAGCTGCTATGCAAAAAATTGGTATGAAAGTTACTGTTGTTGATAAAGAGATTGGGTATGAACTTCGTTGTGCTCCGCCGATTTCCTATGACATTGATTATACTAGATCATTGGGATATGAAGCTGTCCAATTTTTACTGGGCGGTGGGACAGGTGCAATGATCGCATTACAAGAAAATGAAGCAGTGCCGCTTTATTTTGAAGACTTAAAAGATCCAAAAACCGGAAAAACAAGAGTTCGTCGTGTACAGATTAATTCTATTAACTATAAGATTGCCAGGGGATTTATGCTGAGATTGGAGAAAGAAGATCTCGAAGATCCGGGCATTGCAAATGCTTATAAAATGAATGTGAATGATTTTAAAAAACGCTATCAGTATTTATTTAATTGATGCTAAAAAGCCGCTGCAGCAGCAAGAAAACTACAACGGCTTTTTTATTTTTGAAATTATATAATAAAAAAGCTTTACAAAAGATTTAGAGTATGATATCATTATTTCTTGTCAGCCAAGTGATTGTAAAAAATTATTTGGGAGTGAATATCGCGGGGTGGAGCAGTTGGTAGCTCGTCGGGCTCATAACCCGAAGGTCACAAGTTCGAGTCTTGTCCCCGCAACCAAAAATAATAAATAGTTGACGTGGAGTAAACGTTGATGTAAAATATATATTGTTATTAACGCTGGTGTAGCTCAATTGGTAGAGCAGCTGACTTGTAATCAGCAGGTTGGGAGTTCAAGTCTTCTTGCCAGCTCCATAAAGAAAATGGGTAGGTGCCCGAGTGGTTAAAGGGAGCAGACTGTAAATCTGCCAACTTCGGTTTACGATGGTTCGAATCCATCCCTGCCCACCATTTTCAATATAATTTTTACCGCGGGGTGGAGCAGTTGGTAGCTCGTCGGGCTCATAACCCGAAGGTCACAAGTTCGAGTCTTGTCCCCGCAACCAATTTTTAGTAATGATCGCTGATGTAGCTCAGTCGGTAGAGCGTATCCTTGGTAAGGATAAGGTCACCGGTTCAATCCCGGTCATTAGCTCCATAATATGGCGGCGTAGCTCAGTTGGCTAGAGCATGCGGTTCATACCCGCAGTGTCCGGAGTTCGAATCTCTGCGCCGCCACCAACTTGATAGATGAACCCCTGAGATGGGGTTTTTATTTATGTTAGCTACAGTATAAATGCTACGATGTGAAGTGTCATGATGGATTAGAGATAATCACAAATTGTTGTGGATAAGTTATTGACAGCAAGTTTTAATTATGATAAATTATATTAGTGACATTTTGAATGTAGTATATTTACAGGTAAGGGGTGCATAAAATGCGCAATGCAGTTACATTGGCCTGTACTGAATGCAAGCAACGCAACTATCAGACCAATAAAAACAAGAAAAATGACCCGGATAGATTAGAATTTAATAAATACTGCAAATTCTGTAAAAAACATACTTTACACAAAGAAACGAAATAATTTATTTCTATTTTGTAGGGGCATGGCTCAACTGGTAGAGTAGTGGTCTCCAAAACCATTGGTTGTGGGTTCAAGTCCTACTGCCCCTGCCAAAAAATTTGTGTTTTTTATGATGCAGTATGTTACGGGGATGTGAAGAATTTGGCTGAAGAAGAATCCTCAGCGGTTCAGGACAATGGTTCACGTTTTAATCTGAAAGGATTTTTAGGTGGAGTAAAGGCTGAATTAAAAAAAGTATCATGGCTAGACAAAAAGGAGCTTGCTTCTTATACAGGTGTTGTACTTATTGCAGTTGTATTTGTCTGTGCGTTAATCTGGATATGTGATACTGTCTTTGCAAAAATGCTCGAAATCATTCTAAGATAAGGCGGCTGGGAGGTGAGGGACGAGAAAGACGTCCCTTAGCGATGGAATCAGAAAAAAAATGGTATGTAATTCATACGTATTCCGGTTATGAAAACAAAGTAAAAGCTAATCTTGAACGTAAAGTTCATTCTATGGACATGGAAGATGAAATCTTTCGCGTAGTTGTTCCAATGGAAGATGAAGTTGAACATAAAGATGGCAAGAAAAAAATAACCAAGAAAAAAGTTTTCCCTGGATATGCATTAGTAGAAATGATCGTAAGTGATCGTTCTTGGTATGTTGTTCGCAATACGCCGGGTGTTACAGGGTTTGTTGGTTCCGGAACAAAACCTATTCCGCTTACGGATGCTGAAGTAAAACGTATTCTAAAATCTATGGGAATCGAAGAGCTTAGACCGACAATAGATATTGAAATTGGTCAGGCTGTTCACATTAATTCGGGAGCATTTGAAAATTTTGCTGCCACAGTAACTGAAGTAGATCCGGAAAAGGGCAAGCTCAAAGTTCTTGTTAATATGTTCGGGCGTGAAACTCCAGTTGAACTTGATTTTGAGCAAGTAGAAAAAATATAATTATATATCTTTATTTAAGGAGGTGTAAATAACATGGCTAAAAAAGTTGTTAAACTTGTAAAATTACAAGTATTAGCTGGTAAAGCTACTCCAGCTCCTCCGGTAGGTCCTGCTTTGGGTCAGGCTGGGGTTAACATCATGGCTTTTGTTAAAGAATTTAACGAAAGAACTGCTAAACAAGGCGGTTTAATCATTCCAGTTGAAATTACAGTATTTGAGGATAGATCTTTCTCGTTTGTTACGAAGACTCCTCCAGCTGCTGTTCTTTTAAAGAAAGCTGCTGGTTTAGAAAAAGCTTCTGGTGAACCTAACAAAGTAAAAGTTGCTAAATTGCCTCGTGCAAAAGCAAGAGAAATTGCTGAAAGCAAAATGCAAGATTTAAATGCTGCTGATATCGAAGCTGCAACTCGCATGATCGAAGGTACAGCTCGCAGTATGGGTATTGAAATCGTTGACTAATTCTTAGTCCGATGCTATACTCGTGGGAGGTACACACCGTTATTACCACGAAAGGGGAATTATTTTATATGGCTAAATTTGGTAAGAAATATCAAGAAGCTGCTAAGCTTATTGAAGATAAATTATACGATGCTAACGAAGCAATCGAACTTGTTAAAAAAACAGCTACAGCTAAATTCGATGAAACAATCGAAGTTTCTGTAAGATTAGGTGTAGATCCTAAGTATGCTGATCAGCAGGTACGTGGTGCAATAGTATTGCCACATGGTACAGGCAAATCCAAACGCGTTTTAGTGTTTGCTAAAGGTGACAAAGTTGCAGAAGCAGAAGCTGCCGGTGCAGATTTTGTTGGTTCTGATGAACTTGTTACAAAAATTCAGGGAGGCTGGAGCGACTTTGATGTTGCAGTAGCTACTCCTGATATGATGGGTACAGTAGGTCGTTTAGGTAAAATTTTGGGACCTAAAGGCTTAATGCCAAATCCAAAACTGGGAACAGTTACTATGGATCTTACCCGTGCAATTAATGAAATTAAGGCAGGTAAAATCGAATACCGTACTGATAAAGCGGGGAATATCCATTCTCCTATTGGTAAGGCTTCATTCGATGCTGATAAATTATTTGATAATTATCAGACCTTGATTGATACATTGGTTAAAGTTAGACCAGCAGCAGCCAAAGGTCAGTATATACGCAGCATTACTGTAAGCGCAACTATGGGCCCTGGTGTGCAGGTTACTACGTTAAAAACTTCCGGCAAATAAAATAGAGTATATCAATAATGTGTAGTATCATTATTGGGCTGTAGACAGCAGGTGCACTTTCGTGTATAATGGAGAAATCCGCCTGCCGAGGTCGGAGTTTTGACGTGGCTTTTGCCACTGCGACCTCTGGTCTTCTCGGCTAGAGGTCGTTTTTAAGTTGTTTTTATATACGAGAGGAGGTGTATAGTTCATGGCTGTAACTTCAGCAAAACAAGCGATTGTCGCTGATTTAAAAGAAAAACTCAGTACTGCTAAAGGTGCTGTTTTAACTAGTTATAGTGGATTAACTGTTGCTCAGGATACACAGCTTCGTCGCAAATTGCGTGAAGCAGGTGTTTCTTATAATGTAGTGAAAAACACAATGACACGTATTGCTGCTAAAGAAGTTGGTCTTGATGGTTTAACTGAATATTTAGAAGGTACTACAGCATTAGCTGTATCATTTGATGACGCAGTTGCCCCAGCAAAAGTAATTTCTGAGTTTATTAAAGCAAATAAACTTGATCAAGAAAAAAAATTAGAAGTCAAAGCCGGTCTAGTAGAAGGCCAGGTTATTGATGCCGCAGGTGTCAAAGCTCTTGCTTCTTTACCATCCCGCGAAGTGCTTATCGCACAGGTGCTCGCTGGTATGCAATCCCCGATTGCAGGTCTGGTCAATGTATTGCAAGGTACGATTCGCAATGCTGTATATGTGCTTGACGCAGTTCGTCAACAGAAAGAATCCGCATAACGCGCATTTTCTTGTATGAGGATAAATTTCAAAAATAAAAGTTAAATATAATTTGGAGGTATTTTTAAATGACTAAAGTAGAAATTATGGAAGCTATCGAGAACATGACTGTTCTTGAGTTGTCCGAATTAGTAAAAGATATGGAAGAAAAATTTGGCGTGTCTGCTGCTGCTCCTGTAGCTGTAGCTGCTGCTCCTACAGCTGGTGCTGCTGAAGAAGAAAAATCAGAATTTGATGTTATTTTGACTAGTGCTGGTGGCAGCAAAATCAATGTAATCAAAGCAGTTCGTGAAGTTACTGGTCTTGGCTTAAAGGAAGCTAAAGAATTAGTGGATGGCGCTCCTAAAGCTATTAAAGAAAAAATTTCCAAAGCTGACGCTGACGCTCTTAAAGCAAAATTAGAAGAAGCTGGCGCATCTGCAGAAGTTAAATAATTTTAACTCTAAGTAAGATTCGTATTTAGTATTAAAATTAAAGAGTACCTGTGTTGGTACTCTTTAATTTTTATCATAGATCAATAAAAAAATATTGACATTTATATACAAATGTGATAGTATTTCTTACTACAGATGTATAATTCAATATTTATTATACAAAAGAAATGCGATTGACTACCGCAGAAAAGATGTAATATGAAGTATAACGGCATACGGATTAAAAAAAATGAAAATGGAATACGATGGAAGATGAAAAAATTTTTCATCAATAAAACAAGCAAGGTTTAAAAAAGGAAAACGGCCTTGCTTTTTAGTGTTTCATCATTCTATTTTCATGTTTATTTAAGGTATGTCTGAGTCAAAATTGGGCTAAGGGGTGAAGGATTTAATGTTCAATCCTGTTCCGGTAGGCAAAAGAATCAGGTATAGCTATGCGAAAATCAAAGAAGTCATGGATATGCCTCATCTTCTGGATATTCAAAGAAACTCCTATGAGTGGTTTTTAAAAGAAGGTTTGCAGGAAATTTTTCATGATATTTCACCAATTCAAGATTTCACAGGTAATTTAATATTATCTTTTGAAAGTTTTACATTGGGTGATCCGAAGTATGATATCGATGAATGCAAAGAACGAGATGTAACTTTCTCTGCACCACTTCGGGTAAATGTTCGTTTAATTAATCGTGAAACAGGCGAAATTAAAGAACAAGAAGTTTTTATGGGTGATTTTCCACTCATGACCGAAACCGGTACGTTCATTATCAATGGTGCTGAACGTGTAATTGTAAGCCAGTTGGTACGTTCTCCAGGAGCGTATTATGGCGAAACAATCGACGCTACCGGTAAAAAATTATACAATGCTACCGTAATTCCAAATCGTGGGGCATGGCTCGAATTAGAGACCGATGCGAATGATGTAATTTCAGTAAGAATTGATAGGACTCGTAAATTGCCTGTAACTGTGTTGATTCGTGCTTTAGGTTATGGATCTAATGCAGCTATTTCAGAGCTGTTTGACGATGATGTTCGTGTTAGAGCGACCATGGAACGTGATAATACGGAATCGAAAGAAGAAGCTTTGGTGGAAATTTACAAAAGGCTCCGCCCAGGTGAACCACCAACTGTAGATAATGCAAAACAGTTATTAGAATCGCTGTTTTTTGATCCAAAACGTTATGATCTTGCTACAGTGGGTCGTTATAAACTCACGAAAAAATTAGGTTGGAAACGTCGTTTACTTGGTAAAATACTGGTACAGCCTATTGTTGATAAAGAAACTGGCGAGATTATTCTGTCGGCTGATACGCTGATTGAAGAATCAATGCTGGAAAATATTGATGTAGCTGCAGAAACTGCAATTTTTGGTTCTGATAAGGCTATTGAAATCAAAGTACAGATAAAAGACGATAAAATAATGAAGATGATTTGTTCGCCGACGCTAGAATATCGTCATAGAACAATTACTAGAAGTGATATTATAGCTTCCATTAATTATTTATTAAACCTTATGGATGGCTATGGCAACACCGATGATATTGATCATTTGGGAAATCGTCGTGTGCGCTCTGTTGGGGAATTATTACAAAATCAATTTAGAATTGGTTTATCAAGAATGGAACGGGTTGTCAAAGAACGTATGACAATTCAGGATGTTGATGTAATTACTCCACAAGCACTCATTAATATTCGTCCGGTTGTAGCTGCGATCAAAGAGTTTTTTGGATCAAGTCAGTTGTCACAGTTTATGGATCAGCATAACCCACTCAGTGAACTTACCCATAAACGCCGTTTGAGTGCACTTGGACCAGGTGGTTTGAGTCGTGAACGCGCTGGGTTTGAAGTTCGTGATGTTCATAATTCTCATTATGGACGTATGTGTCCAATTGAAACCCCAGAAGGTCCGAATATCGGTTTGATAGGCTCGCTTTCAACTTATGCACGAATCAATGAATTTGGTTTTATGGAAACACCATATCGTAAAGTTGATAAAGCACATCATAAAGTAACGGAAGAAGTTCGTTATTTGACGGCGGATGAAGAAGATGAACTCGTTATTGCGCAGGCCAATGAAAAGCTAACAGATGAAGATTGGTTTGCTGAAACACGTGTTACATCACGTTATAACGAAGAAACTCTTTTAATGCCAAATGATCGTGTTGATTATATGGATGTATCGCCAAAACAGGTTGTATCGATTGCAACAGCAATGATTCCGTTTCTTGAAAATGATGATGCAAATCGTGCCTTAATGGGGGCGAACATGCAGCGTCAGGCAGTGCCACTGCTTCGTACACAGGCTCCACTCGTGGGAACTGGTATGGAATATAAGGCTGCCTGTGATTCGGGCGTTATGGTTCTAGCACGACGTGAAGGAACCGTCGAAAAAGTTACAGCAGATCAAATTCAAGTTCGTACAGATCATGGCGACCTTGATATCTATAAATTGCAGAAATATCTACGCTCAAATCAGGGAACTTGTATTAATCAGCTTCCAATTGTTTATAAGGGTGAACGCGTTTCTGTAAAACAGCCAATCGCAGATGGCCCGGCTACCGATCATGGTGAACTTGCGTTAGGTTACAATATCGTAGTAGCATTTATGCCTTGGGAAGGGTATAACTACGAAGATGCTATTTTGCTCAGTGAAAAAATCGTCAAGGAAGATATCTACACATCGATTCATATTGAAGAATATGAATGTGATGCTCGTGATACAAAACTTGGACCTGAAGAAATCACGCGTGATATTCCAAATGTAGCAGAAGAAGCACTACGCGATCTTGATGATCGTGGTATTATTTGTATCGGTGCAGAAGTCCGTCCTGGCGATATACTTGTCGGCAAAGTGACACCAAAAGGTGAAACAGAACTTACAGCAGAAGAAAGACTGCTTCGGGCAATATTTGGTGAAAAAGCTCGTGAAGTACGCGATACATCACTTCGTGTTCCACATGGTGAAGCTGGTAAGATTGTTGATGTCAAAGTATTTAGCCGCGAAAATAATGATGAATTGCCACCAGGTGTAAATCATCTTGTTCGTGTCTATATTGCCCAAAAACGTAAGATTTCTGTCGGTGATAAGATGGCGGGCCGTCATGGTAATAAAGGGGTTGTTTCACGTATTATGCGTGAAGAAGACATGCCATTTTTACCAGATGGAACACCAGTTAATATCGTCTTAAATCCACTTGGCGTACCATCGCGTATGAATATTGGACAGGTACTTGAAACACATTTGGGTATGGCTGTTCGTGCGCTTGGTATGCAAATTAAAGCAGGAGATCCAAATGTAGAATCCAGACTTCGTAAAATTGGTTATGATGTTGAAACAAATGGCATGCCAATCCCGGATGTTGCGGGTATTCACATTGCGACACCTGTATTTGATGGTGCGAAAGAAAATGAAGTATTTGATACACTTCGTGCAGCTGGTCTTCGTGATGATGGTAAAACTATTCTTTATGATGGTCGTACTGGAGAACCGTTTGATAATCCAGTTACGGTTGGTTGTGTTTACATGCTGAAACTGCATCATTTAGTTGATGATAAGATTCATGCACGTTCCACAGGTCCATACTCCTTAGTTACGCAGCAGCCACTTGGCGGTAAAGCTCAATTTGGTGGACAGCGTTTCGGGGAAATGGAAGTTTGGGCACTTGAAGCATATGGCGCAGCTTATACTCTACAGGAAATTTTGACGGTTAAGTCAGATGATGTTGTTGGACGTGTTAAGACCTATGAAGCCATTGTTAAGGGTGAAAATATTCCGGAACCAGGTGTGCCGGAATCCTTTAAAGTATTGATTAAAGAATTACAAAGTATTGGTCTTGATATCAAAGTTCTTTCTGAAGATGCACAAGAAATCATGATTAACGATGTTGATGAGGATATCAATGAAACTGCGAAAGAGCTTGATCTTGATGTGACTGCTGTTGCCCCAAGAAAACCACAGTTTGATGATAAACCAATTGAGGTTAATGTGAAGCATGAAGGTGCCTTATCAGAAAATGACACAGATATTATCGCTGAACTTGGTAACATGGATAGTGAACCTGAAGTTACAAAAGATGAGGCTAATAAAGATACAGAAGCTAAAGATACAGATGTTAAAAATATTAATGATCTAGTCGGTAACGACTTTGAAAAATAGAAGGGAGTGACACCCCCTTGTTGGATGTAAATAATTTTGATTCAATGCGTATTGGGCTCGCATCGCCAGAAAAGATTAGAGACTGGTCTTATGGCGAAGTAAAAAAACCGGAAACAATCAATTACCGTACATTGAAACCTGAACGAGATGGTCTGTTCTGTGAGAGAATTTTTGGACCAACACGTGACTGGGAATGTCATTGCGGTAAATATAAAAGAATACGTTATAAGGGCATTATTTGCGATCGCTGCGGTGTTGAAGTAACACGCTCCAAAGTTCGTCGTGAACGTATGGGTCATATTGAATTGGCAGCCCCAGTATCACATATATGGTACTTTAAAGGTATTCCAAGTCGTATGGGGTTGATTCTTGATGTTTCGCCTCGTGCACTTGAAAAAGTACTATATTTTGCGTCTTATATCGTATTAGATCCAGCAGATACCCCTCTGATGAAAAAACAGCTTCTGACTGAAAATGAATACAGAGAACACCGTACTAAATATGGTGCTGCATTTAAAGTCGGCATGGGTGCTGAATCTGTTAAAAAACTTCTTGAGGAACTTGATCTTGATAAAATGAACATAGATCTTCGTCAAGAACTTAAAGAGGTAAGCGGACAGCGTAAAATCCGCGCGATTCGTCGACTTGAAGTCGTTGAAGCTTTCCGTAAGTCAGGCAATCATCCTTCATGGATGGTCATGGATGTTGTTCCGGTAATACCACCGGAACTTCGTCCAATGGTACAGCTTGATGGTGGTCGTTTTGCGACATCTGATTTAAATGACTTGTATCGTCGTGTAATCAACCGTAATAATCGTTTGAAACGTTTATTGGATCTTGGTGCACCGGATATTATTGTTCGCAATGAAAAACGTATGCTGCAAGAAGCTGTTGATGCATTGATTGATAATGGTCGCCGCGGTCGTCCTGTAACTGGACCGGGGAACAGACCACTTAAATCATTGAGTGACATGCTAAAGGGTAAACAAGGTCGTTTCCGTCAAAATCTATTGGGGAAACGTGTTGATTATTCTGGTCGTTCGGTTATCGTTGTCGGTCCAGAACTCAAGCTTCACCAGTGTGGTCTGCCAAAAGAAATGGCCCTTGAATTATTTAAGCCATTTGTTATGAAAAAACTTGTGAATGCAGGTTTAGCTCATAATATTAAATCAGCAAAACGCATGGTTGAACGAGTTCGTCCAGAAGTTTGGGATGTATTAGAAGAAGTTATCAAAGAACATCCAGTACTTTTGAATCGTGCACCGACGCTTCATAGATTAGGTATACAGGCATTTGAACCAGTTCTTACAGAAGGTCGGGCGCTGAAATTGCATCCGCTTGCATGTACAGCTTATAATGCCGATTTTGATGGTGATCAGATGGCAATTCATTTGCCGCTGTCAGCTGAAGCACAAGCTGAAGCACGTGTTTTGATGCTTGCGGCCAATCATATTCTTGCACCAAAAGATGGTCGTCCAATTATAGTACCGACGCAGGATATGGTTCTAGGTTCTTATTATTTAACAATTGTAAGACCAGGATCTTTAGGTCAAGGGAAAGTCATGACCGGCATCAATGAGGCACTGCTTGCTTATCAGCAGAATGAATTATCTCTGCAAGCTGAGATTACAGTTCGTATTGATGGATATGGTCTTGTGAAAACAACACTTGGACGTATGATTTTTAATGAAACACTTCCAGCGGAAATCCGCTATTATCATAAAGAAGCTGGTTCTGATCAATGGTGCCTCGGCATCTTGATGGACAAAAAACAGCTTGGGCAGCTTGTTGCGAAATGTTATCGCCAATTTGGCGGTAGTAAGACAGCTACCGTAATTGATGATGTTAAAAACCTTGGTTATCATTATGCATGTATTGCTGGTATGACCGTGGCCATTTCAGATATTATCATCCCGCCAGAAAAGAAATCTATTTTGGCAGCAGCAGAAAAAGAAGTAAACTTGATTGAACGTCAATTCAGTCGTGGTCTTATCACAGATGAAGAACGTTATAATAAAGTTATTACGCTTTGGACAAAAGCTACGGATGATGTAACCGAAGCCATGATGAAAAACATGGATCCGTTTAACCCGATTTATATGATGGCGGATTCTGGTGCTCGTGGTAATAAACAACAGATGCGTCAGCTTGCCGGGATGCGTGGTCTCATGGCTGATCCATCCGGTAAAATCATTGATTTGCCAATCAAGGCAAATTTCCGTGAAGGTTTAACCGTATCGGACTATTTTATTTCCTCGCATGGTGCTCGTAAAGGTCTTGCCGATACAGCACTTAGAACAGCCGATTCTGGTTACTTGACACGTCGTCTTGTTGATGTTGCGCAAGATGTAATCGTACGTGAAGATGACTGCGATATCGTGGGTATCAACCTTGTTCGTGAAAGAGCAAGACTAGCATCTTCCACTGTGAATGCGATTGCAGTTTTGAAAGATACATTGATGGGCCGTTTACTCGGTGCGGATGTTATTGATCCAAAAACCGGCAATATCTTGATTCCGGTTGATACAACCTTGGATGAAGCAGAACTCAAATTAATCGGTGAACATCATGTACCGGAAATTGTTGTTCGTGGTTCATCGGTAACAACGGAAGCAACGATTAGTAATGCAATGGTTTCTGAAACAATCATTCTTGGTGCACCAGAAGAAAAAGTACGTATGGCTATTAAGAGATCAATGATTCGTGAAATGCTTGGGAAAAATACGACCGATTGTGTTTTAGATGCGGAAGGTAACGAAATTATTCCAGCTAATTCACCGCTTACAGAAGCATATATTGAAGCTGTACTAGGCAGTGATGCTAAGGAAGTTAAAGTGCGTAACAATAACATCCGTGGTATTGAAGTCGAAGCGATCAAAGAAGGAAACGGTGTAATCGAATCCCTCAAAGATCGTATCGTTGGCCGTGTACTTGCGGAAGATATTATCAATCTGGAAACGGGCGAAAAAGTCGCTTCACTGAATCAGAATATTGATGAAGAACTGGCTGATGAAATTTGTAAAGTACGTGAACAAGTATCCATTCGTTCTGTACTTACTTGTAAATCTCAGTTTGGTGTATGTATCAAATGTTATGGACGTGATTTGGCGAATGCTACACAGGTTGATGTTGGAGAAGCAGTTGGTATTATCGCAGCTCAATCCATTGGTGAACCTGGTACACAGCTTACAATGCGTACATTCCATACTGGTGGGGTTGCCGGGGATGATATTACACAAGGTTTGCCGCGTGTTGAAGAATTATTTGAAGCACGTAAACCAAAACATCATGCGGTCATTGTTGAAGTTGAAGGCCGTGTAGAAATCAAAGATACAAAAGGTATGCGAAAAATTACAGTCTTCCCAGAAGAAGGGGAAGAACGTTTATATCAGATTCCTTATGGCGCACGTATTGTTGTTAAAGAAGGAATGATGATTAAACCGGGGGATAAACTCACGGAAGGATCAATAAATCCGCATGATATTTTGCGTGTTTGTGGCCTGCGTGATACCCAGCGTTATCTCGTATATGAAGTACAAAAAGTTTATAAATCTCAGGGTGTTGAAATCAATGATAAACATATTGAAGTTATGGTACGCCAGATGCTTCATAAGGTTAAGATTGAAGAATCGGCAGATACTGGTTTCTTACCTGGTGAATTTGTTGATATTAATACCTTTGAAGTTGCAAATGCAAAAGCGATTGAAAACGGTGGAGAACCTTCCGTTGCCCGACCAATTCTCTTGGGAATTACAAAAGCATCGCTTGCTACGGATTCTTTCTTGTCGGCAGCATCGTTCCAAGAAACGACTCGTGTCTTGACTGATGCAGCAATTAAAGGCAAGGTTGATCCACTTATTGGTCTCAAAGAAAATGTTATTATTGGTAAACTGATCCCAGCAGGTACAGGGATGAGCCGTTATCGTAATATCAAAATTATTGAATCTGATATGGAATCAAAAACACAAGCAACTGAAATTTTAAAATAAAGCACAAAAAACCGAGCTGGTATCCATCAGCTCGGTTTTTTTATACTTGTTTTTATAAAAAAGTGGTTTGTTTATTTTGGTTCTATAATAAATGTTGGGGTAAGCAAAAAACAAATTGCTTATTCCAACATATTTTTTTGCATAAAAATAGAGCATAAAGTGAATAACTCATTTACAATTAAAGTTACCACAACACTAACCGAAAGGGGTTATCACTTATGCTCGATATTCAGTTTACTACACTTTTCTTAGACTTGGAAGACCTTTCTATTATAAATGTTACAGAAAATTCACTGACGGTTCAATTGCCACGTAAACTCCACATATGCCCATCCTGTGGGCAGC
>NZ_KB905871.1 GCF_000381065.1 Propionispira raffinosivorans DSM 20765
AGACAGTGATCGAATGGAAAAATGAAATTATTGCAGCAATTTCAACGGGTTATAGCAACGGATATATAGAAGGATGTAACAATCGAACAAAGGTACTCAAACTGACTTGTTATGGCATACAAAAATTTAAACGAATGAGAAATCGGATACTTTATATGGCTGCATAAAAATAGAAAATAGCGAGGAGAAATCCCTCGCTAAAAATTCACTTTATGTTTTTACCCCAACACTTGACAAAGAACCGTTTATTACTCATTTCTTAAACAAAAAAATATGTATTACGCTTTTTTAGATTGTGCCAGATTAACGACCTCTGCATCTTTGCGCTTTGCTTCCATATCGCTATGTCCTTTAAATTTTGCACCTTCATCAATGCTTAGTATTGCAGCTTTCACATCACCAATCAATTGACCTGATTTAAAAATTTCAAGTTTATTAGAAATATTCACGTTCCCCGTAACAATACCAGAAATAAGCATATTGTCTGCTTTCACATTACCACTAACTTTGCCCAGCTCACCAATAATAACATCACCGGAAATTACAATATCTCCTTCCAGATTGCCATCAAGACGAATATTACCGCTGCCTTTGATTTCACCTTTAAGCTGCGTATTTTTACCAATTATTGTTTCAATTTCACTATTTACAGTCATGCCTGTTGATTTTTTTGTATTGCCAAACATTTCACCACATCCTCGTCCGCTTAAACAAAATACAGTTCAAACTATCATAACTTTCATTTAAAAATAATTTCTATAAATAACTTGACGGATTTACTGGTTTACCATTCACTCGTACTTCATAATGTACATGGGGCCCGGTACTAAACCCAGTACTGCCCATATAGGCAATAACCTGACCTCGCTTTACTTGTTGTCCAGTAGTCACTACGACTCGCTGTGCATGTCCATAACGAGTCATCAGTCCATTGCCATGATCAATATCCACCATATTTCCGTAACCACCAGAGTTCCATCCAGCAGCTGTAACAATGCCATCTGCAGTTGCTACAATAGGCGTACCTGCATCATTTGCAATATCAATGCCAGGATGAAAATCTGTTCCACCCCATCTAAGTCCGTAAGGAGAACTTACATCTCCCGTAGCCGGCCAAATTGAAGGCGTAACCGCTATAACCTCTTGCTGCACCGAAATTTTTTCTTTAAGGTCTTCCAGGCTTTGCTTCCGAACCGCAATATTTTTTTCAATGGCATCTAATGTGTCACTTAGATTTTGAATATTAGGCTGAATCAAAGGTCCACCCTGACCATCATGTGTGCCGCCAGCCCCTGGATTTGAATCCGTTCCATCATTAATAGAAGAAATTCGCCGAATTTCCGCTTCCATCTGATTGAGTTTATCAATATCATCCTGCAATGTACTCGCTTTTTTAGCTAATTGTAAAATCTGGGACTGCTGAATACTATTTACCTGGCGAAGTTCCGTAATCTCCGCCTGCTCACTGCCAGCTAAATGCAAGCTATATGTAGAATACCCAAATGCTCCTATAAATAAAACAATCCCGACCATAATCGACACAATACCATATTTAATCATACGAATCGGCAAGCGAATGCTACGTACTGTTTCACCCTGATGCGGAATAATTTTGATGGTATATTCCCGATGATCCGGCTTTTGAACTTGCTTATCCAAACAAAATCCTCCAAACTATAAATTATTTAAATTTATCTATATCTCTCTTTGATTTTCATAAAAAAAACCTTGCACTATAATATTATAGCACAAGGTTTTCATCTTTTAAAGATAATTTGACGTAAATTTAATATGCGAGGGACAATTCTTATCGAGGCCTATTCTCGTGCTTTTGCCAGTGCTTGTAATTCTTCATCGGTCAATGTATAAGATGAGGATCCATTTACAATTGGTTTCGCATAGGTTCTTGACTCTTCCCGTCCAAATAAACTTGATAAAATAATACCATTATTATTATCATCAAGCAGAGCTACAGCATAACTCAAATCACTACCAATTCCATCAAAAGCACTAAAACGTACAACCCCTACTTTATGCAATGATTTTTTGACCATAACATCAAGTCGTTTATTCTCTTGCTCAATTTGATTTGATTTTTGCACGGCTTCTCTGACTTCATCAATATGCCCCATCAGTATATGTTCTATATTGGCTCCATCCGTCCCGTTCATCATTTTTTTATAACGTTTTTGCATATGTGATACATTTAAATAAATATTAATAATAACAATATACATTATTAACACTAAGATTCCTAATCCCCCAATGATGTAAAACATATTCCCCATCATAAAGTTCATAAAAACTACATTGTCTATCGCCATTTCCAAGTCTCCTTATTTCATTTATAACCAACCCAGCCAAACAAAAAAAACTGCTAAGGGAATCGCTGGTAATAAATTCGCTGTTTTAATATTTACAATTTCGAGCATCGACAAACTAATTGCCACAATCAAAATTCCGCCAACACCACTGAGTTCATGGATCATCGCCGTGGATACCACATCACCAAAAAATCCAGCTCCGATTGTGATAGCACCCTGATAAAGCAAAACTGGAAAAGCCGAAAAAGCCACACCAATTCCCATTGTAGCTGCAAAAATCACGGCTGCAATCCCATCAATCAAAGCTTTTGCATAAATAATCGAAGCATCGCCCGTAAGACCAGCCTGAATACTGCCAACAATAGCCATAGCCCCAATACAAAAAACCAAAGATGCCGTAATCAAACCTTTGCCAACATCTCCATACTGCCTGCCAAACTTTTCAGTTACTTTGGCACCAAATCGATTGAGAATGCTATCTATATTGATAAATTCTCCTACCAAAGCGCCCAAAGCCAAACTCAAAATAACAATAATGATATTTTCACTCACCAATGCCATTTTAATGCCAATCAAAAAAACGGCTAACCCAAGCGCCTGCATAATCGTTTTTTTATAACGGCTGGGGATACCTTGCTTCATTAATAACCCTAAAAAGGCTCCGGCAATGATTGCTAAAAAATTTACAAATACGCCCTTCATGCACTCTCCTTATTCCTTCTATATGCTTTTCCACCAAGTTATTTTATCACAAATCATCTACATTACCTAAGAAAAAGCAAAAAATTTTCAATCCGGAGCGACTAATTTAAACAATAAATTGACCTTGCTTCAAACTACTTTGAATCGCTGTCGGTTTCGTTAGTGTTTCTAAAATACGTTCCAAATCTTCCTCTGAATAAAATTCAATTTCAATCTTACTTTTTATTTTTCCTGAGCGAATTTTCACTTTTGTTCCTAAAATGACTTGCAAATGATCTTCCGCTTCAACTACAAAAATTTCTTTTGGTTTTGGTATAGTCTCCTCACGTTCTTCACAATCCTTCAAATAGGTAGGCACTTTTATTAGTTTTTTCACGAGATCTTCCACAGCTCGAGCTGATAAGTTTTCCGCAATAATAAAATCAGCAGCTTCTATCTGTAAATCTGCCTCCGCTAAGCCGAGTAAAGGTTTCGCCTGTCCCATTGTCAAAGATCCATTGGCAATATACGACTGAACCGGCACGGATAAATTTAAAAGGCGCAGGAAATTGGCAATATGCGAACGGCTTCGACCTACTTTTTGTGCAAGCAATTCCTGCGTAAAACCAAACTCTATCAACAAGCGTTCATACGCCCTTGCTTCTTCAATCGAATTTAGATCTTCACGCTGTAGATTCTCAATTAAAGCAATTTCTGTCATTTCGGCATCACTATATTCTCGAACAATCGCCGGAATCGTCTTACACCCCGCCAGCTTCGAAGCACGCAACCGTCTTTCGCCAGCAATCAATTCATACCCTGTTCCTTTTTTACGGACAAGAACCGGCTGTAGAACCCCATATTGAAGAACAGAATGCATCAATTCATCTAATGATTCATCATTAAATTCTGTCCTTGGCTGAAATTGATTTGGAACGATATCCTCCACACGTAAAGCTTTGACCTTATCTTTGGTATCGGCATCTAATCCCGCCGTATCCTGTATTAATGCACCAAGCCCCTTGCCCAATCCACTATGTGTTATTTTACTCATTTGCAATCACTTCTTTCGCTAAGGCCCGGTACACTTCTGCCCCTTTTGATTTTGGATCATATTCAATAATCGGTTGTCCATAAGAAGGTGCTTCACTGAGACGTACATTTCTTGGAATAACCGTTTGATATACATGCTCTTGAAAATGATTTTTTACCTCTTCCGCAACTTGCATCGACAATTTTGTCCGGGAATCGTACATTGTCAAAAGTACGCCCTCTAACGTTAAATCCGAATTCAAATTTTGCTGAACCAGCTTAACGGTATTCATCAGTTGAGAGACTCCTTCCAATGCATAAAACTCACATTGGATTGGCATTAAAACTGAATCCGCCGCGGTTAAGGAATTCAATGTAAGCAGCCCTAATGATGGCGGACAGTCAATAATCACGTAATCATAATTTTCTTTAATCTGATCAATCGCCCGTTTTAATTTTGTTTCGCGCGAAATAGCGGATACGAGCTCGACTTCCGCACCTGCCAGCTCAATCGTAGCTGGCAATATATGTAAATTTTCAAAATTTGTTTTTTGAATCGCCTCTTTAATTGGTAACCCATCTACTAAAACATTATAAATGGATTGTTCAATTTTGGATTTATCTACCCCATAGCCGCTCGTTGCATTGCCTTGCGGATCCACATCCACTAGTAAAACTTTCTTTTTCTCAGCTGCCAGACAAGCACTTAAGTTAACGGATGTTGTTGTTTTGCCTACGCCACCTTTTTGATTGGCGATTGCAATTGTTTTTGCCACAACTGTCACCTTCTTTCTTCAGTATCTATACGAATATCCCGTTTACAAATAGAAGCTCTTAAATTTATTGAATTCCACAACTTTTATACTTTATCCTGCTATGATAAGATGAAAAACTACAATTGGTGTAAATTTTATTTTGTTATATATTTTTCCTATAAGTTTTGATGCAATAAAAAGTATAAATCCAGCAAGAAAAATACTCACCGATTCAGACCATTTTATGTTAAAATAATACTACTTAAGCTTACAATATTACATAAATTACGTTACTATATATTTTGCATTAAAGAAATAGCATCTAAACTATTAGGCTGCCAGAAATTGAATATAGGCATCGTTTGCTTCCTCATGTAACACCACAGCACCCTATCCTCAATTCCTGACGATTGCCATATAAAATGTTCAATGCAACTTATATAGCTTAAAATGTTGCACGTGAAACATTTTAATAAAGGAGGAATTGACTTGCCTATTTATAATTCTGTATTAAAACAAATTGATCCTGTTGAAACAAAACGATACGCTGGTTTAGGCAAAGTTGATTTCAATGAGGCCATTATTCAAAAGGCCTGTTTAGAAGCACAGCTTCTGGCAGAACCTAAAGGAATCTGGCAAATATATAATTACAATGCTTGTAGTTACAAAGTAGAATCATCTCCAGAATTTTTAATCCGTGGTGAGAAAATTCGTAAACATCTAGCAACAGCTGCAAAAGTAATCGTATTAGCTGTCACAATTGGTGAGACTATTGAAAAACAGATCACGGATTATTTTAAACAAGGTGAATATTCATATTCCTTATTACTAGATGCTGCGGCAACAACGGCAGTAGAGCAAGCTGCGGATGATGTTGAAAAAACCATTAAACAATATACAACAGCACAAGGCTATCAAATGATTTGGCGATTTAGCCCTGGCTACGGAGACTGGAATATTTGCGTTCAGCCTGAAATGCTGCATTTATCCGACGCCAAAGAAATTGGCATAACTCTTACAGAATCCATGATGCTAATCCCCCGAAAGTCCATTACTGCTATCATCGGTTTAGTGCCAAATGCCAACACAAAAAATGAGATAAAGCAATCTTGTTCCGCTTGCAGCAAGCAAGATTGTCTGGCTCGCCGCAGTAGTTAATATTTCATTTTATTTTCACTTTAAAAATCAATAAATAAAAGGAGCTTTTTATGATATATGTTTTTGATGGTGCTATGGGTACTATGTTACAATCCGCTAATTTAAAACCAGGTGACTGCCCCGAACTATTAAATATCGTTCAACCTGATCTAATAAAAAAAATTCATCTGGATTATATTTCCAGTGGTGCTGATATCATTGAAACCAATACATTTGGAGGAAATCGAATTAAATTAGAGCATTACGGCTTAGCAGATCGCACGAGAGAAATTAATATAGCAGCTACAAAAATTGCAAAGGATGCCGCAGGCAAAAAGATAAAGGTAGCCGGATCAATGGGACCAACCGGAAAATTTATTGAACCCTTAGGTGAACTTAGTTTTGATGAAGCCTATAGTGTCTTTTTTGAACAAGCCCGTTATTTAGCCGAAGCAGGAGTTGATTACATACTCATTGAAACCAGTATTGATATTCAAGAAATGCGTGCCGCACTTCTTGCAGCAAAAACAGCTACCAATCTACCAGTAATCTGTCAAATGTCATATAGTAATGATGGGCGTACCGTTACTGGAACCGATCCTCAAACAGCCGCCATTACGCTTGAAGCAATGGGGGCTGATATAATCGGTGCAAACTGCTCTTTAGGTCCTGAACAATTATTACCTATCATTCGGATGCTAGCACAAAATACCACAAAACCCATTAGTGTACAACCAAATGCGGGAATGCCTCATTTGGTTAATGGGAAAACTATCTTCCCCATGGATTCTACAGAAATGGCACAATGGGCACCACAGCTAATTGAAGCCGGGGCCAGTTTTATTGGCGGCTGCTGTGGGACAACCCCTCAACATATTGCTGCTATAAAAAAAGCCATTGCCGGTCTAAAGGCATCAACAAGGAAGCAGGCCCTGCCACGACTTGCGCTTACGAGTCGCAGCAAAACAGTTTTTATTGATAAAGATTTGCCAACGGTTTTAATTGGTGAACGCATCAATCCAACGGGACGCAAAAAACTTGCCGCAGAAATAAAATCCGGATCGTTTTTATCGGCAAAAAAAGAAGCATTAGAACAAATCCAAGCTGGTGCTCATATTCTAGACATCAATATGGGTGTAGGTGGAATTGATCAAACAGCCGCAATGAAAAAAGCCATTACTGAAATTGCCCAGCTTGTTGATGTACCATTAGCCATTGACACGAGCGATGCTACAGCACTCGAAGCAGGGCTCAAAGCATATCCTGGTCGAGCACTCATAAATTCAGTCAGTGCAGAACCAGAACGTCTAGAAACCTTTCTACCGTTAGCAAAAAAATATGGAGCAGCTATATTGTGTCTGCCAATTTCAGCAAATGGTGTACCAAAAACAGCTGACGAACGCCTTCAAGTTATGGAAACGATTCTTAATGAAGCATTCGAATTTGGCCTCAAGGCAGGTGACTTTTTACTAGATGGTCTTGTTATGACAGTTGCCGCAGAGCCTAATGCTTGCCAAGAAACATTAAGCACATTACGTTTGTATCGAGAAAAGTTTGGCTATCCCAGCACAATGGGACTTAGCAATATTTCTTATGGTTTACCCAATCGACCACTCATCAATTCCACTTTTTTTGCAATGTGCTTAGCCGCTGGGCTGGATGCCCCGATTATGAATCCTTATGATAAACCAATGCAAGATACACTGCTCGCCAGTGCTGCCTTGATTGGACACGATCAAAACGGGCGTGCTTACAGTTTAATCGCGTCCAATCAAGCTGTGCCAAAAGGAGCAGCCACTGCACCAGAAATAGATGTCGACATTCTGACAGCAATAAAAGTTGCCGTTATGAATGGTGAAAAAGAAGCCGTAGCCTCGCTAGTTGAAAGAGCTTTGGCTGAGAAATATCTACCAACAGAAATCACGGAAAAAGCATTAACTGCCGCCATGAATGACATCGGGATTGGGTTTGGGAATGGAAAATTATTTCTGCCTCAAGTTTTACTTTCTGCTGAGGCAATGCGTGCTGCTTTTTTAAAAATAAAAGAAATCTTACCTGCGCAAAATTTACAAAGCAATGGTACCGTGGTCATTGCTACAGTAAAAGGAGATATTCACGATTTAGGGAAAAATATTGTAGCGGCATTATTAGAAAACAATGGTTTTCATTTGATTGATTTAGGAAAAGATGTTGATGCGGATACTATTGTCCGTAAAGCTCTTGAATACGATGCGGATATTGTTGGCTTATGTGCGTTAATGACAACAACGATGACGCAAATTGATACCGTAATCCATGCACTCAAAAAAGCTGGCAGTAACGCAAAAATAATGGTTGGTGGTGCTGTCCTTACACAAGAATATGCCGATCAAGCCGGTGCGGACTGTTATGCCCAGGATGGTGTCGTAGCCGTAAATTTAGCAAAAAATCTTTTAAAATAATGTTTCACGTGCAACATTATATAAACAAAAAGCAGCAAACAAATTTGTTTGCTGCTTTTGTTTATATATATCGAATGTATTAAATCAATGATATCCATCCTCTTAGTCTATCAGAAAAAGGAGGGCATCGTTTGCTTCCTACATAACGCTACTCAACCCTATACCTCTTTCATGACATTGCCATATGAAATAAGAAGAATTCCGACCACGGACAAAATAAGTGTTGCACGTGAAACATTTGCTTGTCTCATTTAACTCAATATTTTAGCTAACCTCAAATAGTCCGGATCTAAACTTTTTATATTTGTTACAGCATCATGCAAATCAATACTGACAATTTTACCTTTTTGAAAACCAAAAACGATATTTGATAAACCAGAAATCAACGCTAATGCCGCTTTTTCACCAAGGCGACTTGCTTTCAAACGATCCTCAACGGAAGGCGATCCTCCACGCTGAATATGGCCCAAAACTGATATACGTGTATCAATCCCTGTTTTATCGCCTATAATTTTACCAATCGCGGTGCCACTGCCAACGCCCTCCGCTACAACAATAATACTAGAACGTTTGCCACGAGCATATCTAGTCTTCAAATTATCACAAATAGCATCCAAATCATATTTTTCTTCTGGTACAAGAATATATTCTGCACCACCAGAGATACCCGCAACCATCGCTAGCCAACCCGATTTACGGCCCATAACCTCAATAACAATAATGCGGCTATGCGCTGATGCCGTGTCCCGCAGTTTATTAATTGCTTCAACAATCGTATTCGCTGCGGTATCGGAACCAATCGTATAATCCGTACCCCAAACATCATTATCAATCGTCCCCGGTAAGCCAACAATCGGGATTCCTTGTTCCGCACTTAATTTTTGGGCACCACGCAAACTACCGTCACCACCGATAATAAGTAAACCCTGAATACCTTTTTTGACCAAAATATCATATGCTTTTTTACGACCTTCTGGTGTTTCAAATTCTGGACAACGCGCCGTTCCCAAAAAGGTTCCCCCACGCTGAATAATATCACTTACCGATTGCGATTTCATTTCAAACATATTTTCTTCTAATAAACCTTTGTAGCCATCATTGATACCCCATACCTTAACCCCTTCATATAACGCGGTTCGAACAACGGCTCGAGCCGCTGCATTCATACCAGGACTATCTCCGCCGCTTGTTATCACCGCAATACTTTTTAACATAAAATGATCACCTCCTGCTCTATAGTATTCGCTTCTCAACGAAAAATTCCTGTAAAATCTATAACCATGTAGCTATAGAGAAAAAATGAAAGCAGTCAGGCTAGAAAAAATAAAAACATTTTCTAACCTGACTGCTTTAGAACAAAATACTTTACATTAGCCTCGCGTTTTGCCACCTGCAACATTATATGTAACACCGTGAACATAGCCCGCGCGCTTGCTGCTTAAAAACAAAACAAGATTCGCTACTTCATCCAATTTTCCCGGACGTCCAAGTGGTGTAGTTACTGTACTATTATAGCCAGAACGAAGTTGTTCAACTGAAATATCTCTTGTATACGCTAAAGCTTCTTCATATTGAATCGTTCGTAATCCCGTTGCTTCAAGAATACCTGGTGCCACACCAATCACACGGATATTATGCTTACCTAATTCCTTTGCCCAAGAGCGAGTAAAAGAATTGACTGCATTTTTAGTAGCAGCATAAATACTTTGTCCCTCAGAACCTTCCAGACCACTTTCCGAGGACATATTAATGATGACGCCTTCACCATTTTTAATAAATTCTTTACCAACAGCCTGTGCACATAGATATACACCTTTCAAATTAACTGCTACAACTTTATCAAAAACGGCTTCAGTTAGCTCATATTGACTAGCCGGCTCTTTGGCATCAATTAACAAGCGAGGGATATTAATACCAGCATTATTAACAAGAATATCAATTTTGCCAAATTTCTTTTTGGCCAGATCAAGCATCAAAGAAATACTTGCCGCTTTCGTAACATCGGTGACAACATACAACATTTCACCACTCGCTGAATGCATATCAAACTCTGGCTGACTCGGATTCATATCACAAACTACAACATTCGTTCCATTATCTAAAAACATTTGTGCAACTGCCTTACCAATGCCTGACGCCCCACCAGTCACAATTGCTGTTTTTCTTTCTATTTCCAACCAAGATTCCATTTTTATCTCCCCTATTCTAATTTGACCAAATATCCATCCAGCCTAAAGTATGTGCATTTCTTCACATTTTATTTTTATAGAAAAGGCCGTCGCGTACGCTGCAGCCTTTATTATATTCTTTATTAGATCAAACACGTATAATCGTAAGTTCATCCCCTAAGGTTATTGCCCCAATTGGCAAATCCTCAAGATACAAACTACCTTCTAAGGATTCGCCTTCCTGATTATTATTAAAACGCAATGTAATATGTCCCAGATCTTGTAAATTTTTCTGCACTTGATTTCCGACAAAAACGATTTTATATTTGCGTTGATTTATTTGAAAAATATCTCCTATTTTAACAAGACCTTGTAATTGATTTCCATCATGAAGTACACAATAATCAACTAACTCTTCTGGAGCATTTTCATTAAATAAAATCATCATTTTTTCACTTTTGAAAGATTCTACTAAAGACCCCAGCTTCACTACTTTTGTCTTATAAATTATCTGCATTCGTAATACCCCCGAAAAATTCAACTTTTTCGGCAGAATAAAATCTCTTAACTTTATCCTGCCAATAAAAGTTGTTATTTTATTTAACTTTCATATAAGCCAAAACTAGCCAACCAAGCAATTGCTACTGTAAGCGGTCCTGTAATAAAGCGGGAATAAAGTACAGATGGTACCCCAACTTCAACCGTTTCAGCTTCCGCTTCTGCCAGACCTAACCCCACGGGAATAAAGTCACAGGCAGCTTGTGCATTAATAGCAAATAGTGCTGGCAATGCAAGATGCGGCGGAATACTGCCTTTACCAATTTCCACACCAACTAAGACCCCGATAACCTGTGCTATAACAGCCCCCGGTCCTAAAAATGGGGAAAGAAATGGAAATGAACATATAAGTGATAAAATCAGCAGACCACCAAAGGATCCTGCGAGTGGTGTTAAGAAATTCGCGATAACATCACCAATTCCTGTACTTAAAACGACACCGATAAGCATCGATACAAATGCCATAAACGGTAATATGGTCTTAATAATCGTATTAATTGTATCACGCCCGGCTTGGTACAATGTAGCGGTAATCGAACCCATCATCTTACCAATTTTCGCCATCGTCCCAACCTGTTGTTCCGATATTTTTTTGCTTGTATCATAAGAGCGTTTGCTGGTGCCTCCAGGTACAGCTGAAGTCGAAACGGCGGCTGCCACTGATCCGTCACTGAATGTAATATTGGCTTCTGTTACATTGGATACATAAATATCTGCTTTAATATGCTGTGCCAGCGGGCCACTAGGTCCTGTTGGATTCAGGTTGATTGTTGGTATCCGTTTTTGCGGATAAATACCACACCGAAGCGTACCTCCGCAATCAATTACCACACATAACGTTTCATCGTCCGGCACCTTGGTTTTAAAGCCATCAATAAGTTCGCAACCCGTCATCTCTACAATTTTCTGTGAAATTGGTGAAATTACACCACCGGTTATATTTACCACTTTATTTTTCTTATCCGTTGGCGTGAGCACAAGCGGACCGCCAAAGCCCCCCTTACCTGCGGATACAACAATTTCTTTATAATCTGCCATTTTAGTAATCTCCTTTACGTTATCATTCTCATGTTCAGTATTTAGGACTTGATTGCGACAACTTCCGTACTTAATTTAACACCCTGCTGTTTTTCAACATAAGATGTCGTAAAATCCGTAATCCAGCCTCTTAAGAAATTCGTTACAATCCCAACTAAGAAATAACGTAATGCCAGGTCAACGGTAGGAAAACCAAGCTGAGTAATGCCATTTGCAATTCCTAAGAAAACAAAAAGTTCACCAGGATTTACATGAGGAAATAACCCATTTAAGGTATGACAAGAAAATGAACTTGCCGCATAATAACTTGGTTTGAATTTTTCTGGCATAAACTTGCCCAGTGATAATGTCATTGGATTACAAAAGAAAAATGTCCCAATAACAGGAAGAATCATATACCTTGCAATTACGTTACCTGCACAAAGATGCGCAAGTTTTTCAATTTTATCTTCGCCAACAAAACGAATAATAGCATTCATTGCTACGAGTAAACAGATTAAAGTAGGAACAATACCGGTAACCAGAGAAACAAATGTTTTACCTCCTGCATTAAACATACCGATAAAACCTTGTGCTAAGAAAACTAATGAATCCATAAATAACCCTTCTTTCTTTTTGACTTTTGGCATATTAATCATTTATCACAATCAAAGGTTTGAAAATATTTTGGTATAAACGAATATCGAATGAAACACAAAGACCTGCTCAGTCAGCTAATTCATTGGCTGTAGTCATCATTTTTTTTTCCAATTCCAACTGGCTAAATGATTTATAATCTTCGACAGCCTGTAATACAGCTTTTTTAGTCTGTTTAGGCAGCCCTGCACAAACCATCTCATTTAGGTCTAATAAGTTGATTCCATTCAAGCAGTCAAATGACTTCACACCAGCAAAGATTGTTAGTCCTTCAATTTTTTCACCTTTGATGATATTGCAGTTTTCATCAATACACAACAATACCACTGCACCTGCGACCACTCTGCCTTTAGATCGGCCAATTGCAACTCTGCCAAAGGATCTAAGGTGCTTCAGATGGCGATTGAAGCGGCGAAACTGCAAAAGACCTAATACACATTGCAAAATCCACATCAAAGCCCCCAATAAAATCAACCACAACATTATATGTTCCTCCTTTAATACTCTTCAAACAAAATCCAACCCTTTGAATTTGTAATCCATATATTTGCTAAATTAAATCAGTGCACCTCCTTCATATTCCAATAACAATTTTGCTGTATCTTCATCAGAAATTAATACATTAATAATTTTCCCTTTAAGTGCCCCATAAATAGCCGGAACTTTTTCCTTTGAAGCAGCAATCCCGATTGAATATTCCAATGTTCTAAGTTTTTCCAGGCCAATTGCAATTATTTTATCGGTAAAGTCAGTTTTTACAACTAAACCATTGCTATCATAAAAAATAGAACAAATTTCGCCGACTACGCCAGATTGAGCCAAACCATCAATACTTTCCTTAGCAAAAGCACCAGTAGCAAAATCTCCAGCCCAAACAAGATTCGAAGATTTAACTGGAGCTCCAATACCGACAAAAGCAATATCCATGTTGTCCCAATATTCAACTATATTCGCATAATTTACATCTTGAATAATCGCCTCGCGAATCTCCGCTGTTTTCGTAATAGCCGGCGCATATAAATAATGGCTGTTTGAAGAAAATGCCTGCGCTACCTTATAACAAATCGTATTAACATGAAATTCACTATCAATATTTTCTGGGCCACCTACCAGCGGAACAAAATCAACTGATACCGGGCTGCAATGTTCTAAAGCAGACTGTCTAGCCAATGCACCGATTGAACTCCCCCAGGCAAAACCAATTATTTTATTAACCGCAATAATTCGTTTTAAAAAAGCCAGTCCGGCTTTTCCCATATTATTTTTTACTTCATCCGAATCAGAATTGGATGAAACAATATAAACTTCCTTAAGATTAAATTTTCGTTCCAAAGCTGCTTCTAAATATGCATAAGAATCATCAACAATTGATATTTTAACAAGTCCCGCGTCCATGGCTCTTTTTAAATATTTACTTACAGTTGTACGATTCATCCCCAGCTTAGCAGCGATATCACTCTGTTTCATATTCTCTATATAATACATGTTCGCCACTTTTATTAATAAACGTCGTTCTACCGGTATCATCAATACACCACCTATTTATATTTATAATGTAATGCATTGTCACATATGTTCCTATACATAACATTTGTTATCCTTGTGCTTATAATAAACTATACAAGGAAAAAAATCAAGTGCAAATCGTAAATATTTTATCATTTAGACTCTTTTTATATTGTTTTTCCCTGAATAATATACATTAAAGCTACTATTTGTTTTTTTATTTATTATTTAATCTTGTTTTATCCATAAAAGCCACCCCCGCCAATCTGCAACTATAAAAAATAAAAAAGCGGCTCAGCTTGACAAAAAAGAGCCCCAATGATACATTCATACTAGAAGTTGTTATACGACTGACGGAAGTGGAAATGACCACATGAAGTATAGCAAAAAAGAGCCGACCGTCTGGGCAAAAAAGACCCAAGACAAGTGGGCTCTTTTTTATATCTTTTTTTAAGTAAAGGAGATTCTCTATATGAATGAAATTAAACTAAAATATGGCTGTAATCCAAATCAAAAGCCAGCAAAAATCTTTGTTGAATCCGGTAATCTTCCCATTACTGTATTAAATGGCAACCCTGGTTATATCAATCTCTTAGATGCATTCAACAGTTGGCAGCTCGTCCAGGAATTGAGTCAAGCGACCGGTCTGCCGGCAGCAGCATCCTTTAAACACGTTAGCCCAGCTGGAGCTGCTGTAGCGACACCACTATCCGATATTTTAAAAAAAGTCTACTTTGTTGATGGCATCGAATTGTCCCCCATTGCAACAGCCTACGTTCGGGCGCGCGGTGCCGACAGAATGTCCTCTTATGGTGATTTTGTCGCTTTATCGACAGAATGTGATGCTCAAACAGCATCTTTTCTTGCCCGTGAAGTATCGGATGGGATTATCGCACCATCTTATTCTGCGGCGGCACTCGAAATACTCAAAACAAAACGCAAAGGCAACTATCTAGTCATTAAAGTTGATCCAAGTTATGAAGCACCAGTGATTGAAAAAAAAGAAGTTTTTGGTATTACTTTCGAACAAAAACGCAATACTTTAAAAATAGATGCCACTTGTCTTGAGACAATTCCGACGAAAAAGAAAAACTTATCAGACAATGCAAAACGTGATCTTTTAATTGCGCTCATCACACTTAAATATACACAATCTAATTCTGTATGTTATACCAAAGATGGTCAGGCGATTGGAATTGGAGCTGGTCAGCAGTCACGCGTCCATTGTACAAGACTCGCCGGCAGTAAAGCCGATGTATGGTATTTAAGACAAAATCAAAAAGTAATTCAACTGCCTTTCAAAACAAATATACGTCGTCCAGACCGCGATAATGCGATTGATACCTATATTTCAGATGATTATATGGACTTGTTGCAAGATGGTGTTTGGGAAACAGTCTTTACCGAAAAGCCCGCCGTTTTTACAAAAGAAGAAAAATCGGCTTGGCTGAAAACACTGACGGGTGTAGCACTCGGGTCCGATGCCTTTTTCCCTTTTGGCGATAATATTGAACGGGCTCACAAAAGCGGCGTTGATTTTGTAGCACAAAGCGGCGGCTCAATTCGCGATGATAATGTAATTGAAACCTGCGATAAATATAATATGACTATGGCATTTACCGGAATCCGCTTATTTCATCACTAATGAAAACTAGAGAATTACAAAAAGAGGCACAAATTGGTGAAGTTGAACTTCATCAATTTGTGCCTCTTTTACGTCTAAAAAACCGTTAAAATTCACACTACAGTATTACATGGCAATTCGCAGCACGTTATCAAAAAAATTACTGCCACCAGACTTCTTGATTTTTTTCTCTGGAGATAAAACTTTCATTTTTTCAATCACAACTTGATACAAGGAATCTTCTACACTTCCAGGTACAATATTTTCCCAATTTGCATCAAGATATGGTTTTTGGACGAGATCGTTTGTGGGGCGTCCAGCAATTTCGGCTTCGCATAATAACTGAATCTGTTTTTTTGCTGGACGAAGATAATAATGTTCTAAAATATAAGTTTGCGGATAATGATAAGCTGTATCTTGTGGTTCAACGAGCTTAACCCAAACATCAATTAGCTGTTCATCATCACGATAGGGACAGGCAATTCGCTGTGCCGTCTTCACATCTAAATAATACGTATAGGTCTCATCCGCAAAAATCTGGACAAAGCGATCTGTCACCACCGTATCTTTTTTATCCGAGCTCGCTTTTTCAGCCGATAAACCACTACTGGAAGCATCAACTGGCTTTGAAGCCGGTAACGGTGGTTGTGCCGCTTGACAAACAGCTGCAAAAGACAACCATATGGCAAAAAATAAGAAATAACGTTTTAACATAAAAATCCCCTCCACATTTAAACAAATACAAAGACTATTTTTTCTTGTGTTTTGGAATGATCATCTTCACCGTAATATACTCTTCTGACTGTTCTTGCTGAACCTTCACTTTCAAACCAGACTGCTTCATCTGATCAACAACTTGGTTTATTGTATTAAGGAAAATCCTCACATCGCGCACAATTCTTACAACATTTTTACGAGAAACTTTCGGCGTTATTTCCTGGGAAATTTCCTCTAACATGTCTTGAATCAAAAGTTCTGTATCGCGTACATTTAGTGATTTTTCAATAATCACCAGCAAAGCTTCCTGCTGTTTCGCTTCATCTGGTAATTTTAAAAGAGCCCGCGCATGACGTTCCGTAAGTTTTGCATCACATAACTCAGTCCGAATTTGTATACTTAATTTCAATAGACGTAATTTATTAGCAATCGTTGACTGACTTTTTCCCATACGTTTAGCAAGTTCTTCTTGTGTAAACCCAAATTTATGTAAAAGTTGAGAAAAACCTTCTGCCTCTTCAAGAAAATGCAAATCTTCTCTCTGCAAATTTTCAATCATAGCAATTTCAGCCATTTCAGTATCATTTAATGTTTTTACAATAACCGGAACTTCTGTAAGTTTTGCCATTTTAGAAGCACGTAGCCTGCGTTCACCAGCTACAAGCTCATACCCTAAACCCTTTTTCCTCACTAAAAGCGGTTGGATGACACCAAACGATTGAATTGATGCCGCTAAATCTTGTAACGCCTCAAGCTGAAACGTCTTACGTGGTTGAAATGGATTAGGAATAATTTGTGTAATATCTAAAAATTGTACATTGTTCCTAGTGTCGCTTTCCTGCTGCAATTCGGCTGAAGTATCAACAGCGGCAACAGTTAGCGGCAAAGCTTTTTCAATTACCGCAACATCAGCTTGTGTCACAGTATTTTCAGCCTGAGTTTTGGATGTATCAGAACCTATTCCAAACAATCTGGCTAAACCTTTCATTCACCCACCCCTATATCTATAACATGATTTGAAAATTGATTCATTTAGTTAGTTCGTTTCCTACTCAAGAAAACCCTTTTTCTTACTAAGAAAGGGGACTTTTTTCTGGGGTACCTGCTTTACGCGGATAAACCGTTGGCGTCTTCTTGATTTTTTTTATATAAAGCACCGCCCTAATATCATCAAGTCCAGGCAATTTCACAGGGACAATTTTTTCAAGCTTTCCGCCAAGGATTGCAATTACCCTATTTGCCTCATCCACTTCATCTGCATACTGCATACCCTTAAGTGCCACAAAATATCCCCCAATTTTTACAAATGGCAGACAATATTCACATAAAACAGTCAATCTAGCCACGGCTCTTGAAACAGCAACATCAAACTGTTCCCGATACTGTTTTTGCCTGGCCCCTTCTTCCGCACGAGCATGAATGATGGTTGTGTTTTCTAATTTGAGTTCATCGACTACGCACTGCAAAAATTTTACTCGTTTATTTAAAGAATCCAATAAAGTCAAATCTAAATCAGCTTGAAAAATTTTAAGCGGCAAACCAGGAAAACCAGCGCCTGTACCAACATCAATAATATGTGCTCCAGCAAAAAATACAGTCTGATCAAAACAGCTGATAGAATCAATCATATGTTTGACAGCTACCTGATCTGGCTGTGTAATCGCCGTAAGATTAACCTGCTGATTCCACTTGATCAGTAAATCAAAATATTTATTATAAGCCTCCGCTTGATTTTGTGTCAGCGATAACTGATAGAGAGCTGCCGCGTTACTTAACTCTTCACTAAAAATCATCTTATTCCTCCACTACGGCGATTTTGTTCAAGATACACCAGTAGAATTGAAATATCTGCTGGAGATACTCCTGAAATACGACTGGCCTGTCCGATCGACCGCGGTTTAATAAAGCTCAATTTTTCACGCGCCTCATCCCGTAAACTAGGCACAATCGCATAGTCAATACTTTCAGGAAGCAATTTTTCTTCTAATTTTTCGGTCCGTTCGACTTGTTCTAATTGTTTTTTTATATAACCTTCATACCAAACCATAATTTCTAGTTGATTTTTGACCTCCGCTGAAACAGCGGGCAGCTCAAATTGACTTTGCACCAAATCATAGGATAATTCCGTACGTTTCAGTAAATCATATAGCGAAGTTGTGGTACGAATATCCGAGGATCCGATCGCCTGTAGTTTAAGTAACGTTTCTTTATTCGGGTTTATTTTTATATTTTTCAATAAAATCAAGGTTTCTTCAATACTCTGCCTTTTTTCACTAAATCTTGCATACCGTTCATCCGAGACAAGACCTACACGTCTACCTTTTTCTGTTAAGCGCAAATCCGCATTATCCTGCCGCAGCAGTAAGCGATATTCAGCCCGCGAAGTCATAATTCGATACGGTTCATGTGTCCCCTTCGTTACAAGATCATCAATTAAAACACCGATATAAGCATCCGAACGTTTCAAAATAAGTGGTTCTTGATCTGTCACAAGCATAGCAGCATTAATACCAGCAATCAGCCCCTGCGCAGCAGCTTCTTCATAACCAGATGTCCCATTAGCCTGTCCAGCCGAAAAAAATCCATGGATTTTTTTAAATTCTAACGACAATTTAAGTTGAAGTGGATCTACGCAGTCATATTCGATTGCGTAACCCGGTCTCATAATCTGAACATTTTCCAGACCAGGAATTGTTTTCAAAAATTTCATTTGCACATCAATCGGTAAACTTGTGGACATCCCTTGCACATACATTTCTTCTGTATTTAAGCCTTCTGGTTCAAGAAATAACTGATGCTTTTCCTTATCGGGAAAGCGAACAATTTTTGTCTCAATCGAAGGACAATAACGCGGACCAATACCTTCTATCATTCCATTGGCCATTGGTGCGCGATCTAAATTATCCCGAATAACCTGATGAGTCTGTTCATTCGTATACGTAAGCCAGCAGGGCACTTGTTCCCGCGTCGTAATATCACTCATAAATGAAAAATTGTGGGCCTCCTCATCTCCTGGCTGAATAATCATCTTTGAAAAATCCAACGTACGTCGATCAACACGTGCTGGTGTCCCCGTCTTGAAACGCATCAGCTCTACACCTAAGTTTTGCAATGATGAAGATAATTTTTCAGCTGCTCGCTGCCCATTTGGTCCACCAGTATAACTATTTTCACCAAGAATTATTTTCCCGCGTAAATACGTACCAGATGCCAAAATTGCTGCACGACAATAATAAATTTCACCAGTTTCAATTTGAATACCTTGAATCGTATCATTTTCGACTAGCAATTTTTCCACCAATAATTGTTTCACGTCAAGATTTTGTTGAGTCTCACACGTTTCCTTCATCGTAAATTGATACAGTTTTTTATCTGCCTGTGCTCTGAGTGCGTGCACAGCCGGTCCTTTTCCTGTATTGAGCATACGATATTGAATACATGTTTTATCTGCATTCAACCCCATCTCACCGCCCAGTGCATCGAGTTCACGTACTAAGTGCCCCTTCGCTGGACCACCAACTGATGGGTTACATGGCATCATCGCAATATTATCCATATTTAACGTCGTAAGCAATGTCTTACAACCAATCCGAGCTGATGCCAAGGCAGCTTCCACTCCGGCATGACCAGCTCCGATGACAATGACATCATATTTCCCTGCAACAAACACAAAATACATCTCCTTATAAACTATTTTCCAATACAAAATTGACTGAAAATCTGATCAATGATATCTTCACCGACCGTATCACCTGTAATTTCCCCCAATTTTTCCCATGCAGAACGCAGATCAATCACAATAAAATCGGGTGACATTTCACGATGTATTGTCTGCAGTGCTTCCTCAAGATGTTCATCGGTTTGGCGCAAAGCCTCGATTTGACGAACATTATTCACAAAAGCACCTTCTTCAGCTTGCACTTGCCCACTATAGACCATATCCACAATCGCTGTTTCAAGTTCAGGTAAGCCAGCTTCCGAGATAGTCGAAATTTCTATTATTTTATGATTTGGCAGAACAGATTTAATATATGCAATATCTAATTTCGCTGCCAAATCATTTTTATTGATAAGAATCAAGGCTT
The DNA here is from genome assembly GCF_000381065.1 of Propionispira raffinosivorans DSM 20765. Taxonomy (GTDB): domain Bacteria; phylum Bacillota; class Negativicutes; order Selenomonadales; family Selenomonadaceae; genus Propionispira; species Propionispira raffinosivorans. Next base: position 20,703 of record NZ_KB905871.1, read on the forward strand.
CTTTGTTTGCAAGTAATGCCAAGATTTGTTTATCCTCACTAGATATTTCCCGGGAAAAATCAAACAAAGCTAAAACAAGATCAGCTCGTTCAATATAGCTACATGCTTTTTCCACCCCAAGTTGTTCAACGATATCTTCCGTTTCACGAATTCCCGCTGTATCAATGATTTTAAGCGGAACACCACCAATATTAGCATATTCTTCTATAATATCACGCGTTGTACCTGGGATATCAGTTACAATCGCTCGATTTTCATTCAATAATAAATTCAAAAGACTAGATTTTCCAACATTTGGTTTACCAATAATTGCTGTTTCCAAACCTTCGCGTAAAATACGTCCCGTTTTCCCTGTTTTTAATAGTTTAACCAGCTCTTCCCGCAAAATAAGGATATTGTCTCTTACTTCATCTGTTGCAACTTCATCAATATCATCTTCAGGAAAATCGATGGCTGCTTCTAAGTGAGCAATCATTTCCAAAATCTGATGCCGATACTCACGAATTTTATCAGAAAAGCATCCCTCTAACTGCCCCACAGCCATACGCAAAGAGGCATCCGTTTTAGAACGAATAATATCCATGACTGCCTGTGCCTGTGATAAATCAAGTCGTCCATTTAAAAAAGCCCTTTTCGTAAATTCACCAGGTTCTGCTAAGCGTGCTCCTGCCTTAAAAGTCAATTCTAAAATTCTTCGCAACGGCAGGCTACCGCCATGACAATGAATTTCTACAACATCTTCGCGCGTATAAGAATGCGGTGCATACATTGGAATGCATAAAACTTCATCTATAATGGTTGAATTCACCGGGTCAATCACACTACCATATGTTGCTTGATGTGAAATAATATCTCTCATTGGCAGATGATTTTTAGCTTGAAATATCTTACTAGCAATGTCGACAGCCTGCTTACCGCTAATGCGAATAATTCCAATACCCCCTTCACCCACCGCAGTTGCAATAGCACTAATTGTATCAATTTGCATTGTTTTATCACCTATAATACCCTTTCATTCTTATTCAAAACAGATCTACAAAATAAAGTTATATCCGTTCAATCTATTATTTTATATCATAGCAGATTAAATAAATAAAGTCATGAAACCGTAGATAAAATTCAACAAAAAAATAGAGCCATCCCAAATAAAAATTTGAGACAGCCCTTTCACAGTTCTCTCGTCGTCCAATATATCACATGTTACAGTATGGATACACAAAAATCAAGCACTCTGCAAAAAATACTATAATCAATAAAAAAGCACGCCATAAGCCGCCTTTTTATTTCAATTATTCCTCACAGCAATTACAACTTTTCGATAAGGCTCTTCACCGTCACTATAAGTCATAATCCGATTATTATCCTGTAATGCAGTGTGTATAATCTTACGTTCATGACGATTCATCGGCTCAAGAACAATTTTTTCTCCAGAACGCCGTACCTTATCAGCCAGACGCATCGCTAAACGACATAGAGTTTCCTCTCGACGTTTCCGATAATCTTCTACATCAATAATTATTCTAATTTTTTCTTCGCTCAAATCACGATTTGCTGCTAAATTTGTTAGATACTGTAACGCATCTAATGTTTGACCATGTTTACCGATTAAAATTCCCAAATCATTTCCTTTGAGATTAAAGATATAATGATCTTCTTTTGCGGCTTGTTGAATTTCAACAGCAAGTTTCATCGATGAAAAAATCTTATGCAAAAAATCAAGTGCAACCTCAACCGGAGTCAATTTTTTTACAGTTACCTTTACCTTTGCAAGTTTAGCACCAATGAGACCAAAAAAACCGTTGGTTGGTTCTACCATAACTTCATAATCAACACGGTCTTTGGTTAAATTAAGTTCCGCCAGTGCCGAATTCAGCGCTTCTTCAATAGTCTTACCGGTTTTTTCAACTGCAGCAGCCATTGTTAAGCAGCCTCCCTTTTTATAGTGTTTTCACCACGATACATCCACCATTGCTGTAAAATCTGCATAAGATTACTGATAACCCAGTAAATAACAAGTCCAGAAGGGAAGGTACAGCTAATCCAGCCAATAAATAAAGGCATAAAGATCATCATCATTTTTGTCTGTTGATTCATTTCTGCCGACGTTTGTTTTTGTTGAACAAACGTGGTCAGGGCAGACAAAACAGGTAAGATGTAAAATGGGTCTGCATCCGATAAACTAGACATCCACAAAAATTGCGGATCACCGACATAATTAAAGTCTCGAAGCGCATAAAACATTCCCATCAAAATCGGCATCTGAGCAATAAGCGGCAAACAACCAGCCAATGGATTTACACCGGATTCTTTATATAGTTTTGCCATTTCTTTTTGTAGTACGTCCGGATTTTTTTTATGCTTTTCTTGCAGCTTTTTCATTTCCGGCTGCATATCCTGCATTGCCTTCATTGATTTCACTTGTTTTACCGTTAATGGATAAAGTAATAATTTAATGACAATAGTCATTAAAATAATTGCCAATCCATAATTTTCTAAACCAATGGTTCCACTGATATGATAGAAAAATTCTAAAATGCTTTGCAGAAAACCTATCAGCATATCGAATATAAACAAAATCTCACATCCTCAACTTGTTATCTCTATTACTTCACAGGGTCATAACCGCCTGCATGAAAAGGATGACATCGTAAAATTCGTTTTACGGCCATCCAGCCACCACGCCGTGCCCCGTATTTTTCAATTGCAATTAACGCATACTCCGAACAAGTCGGGATAAAACGACAAGACGGCGGTTTTAGCGGAGAAATACCAATCCGATAAAATGTTACCAAAAAAATAAATATCCGTTTCATTTTAATCCGCCTCTTATTCCAAAATACGAGCTTTTTTACATAAATCTTTAAAAGCTCGTTCAACGACTGCACATTTAACAGTCGTAGCAGCTTTTCTGCCAACTAACAATAAATTATGTTTCGTTTTTAATTGATTTTGATTCAATCTGTACGTTTCTCTAAGCAGACGCTTTAAACGGTTTCGTGTAACAGCATTGCCAAGTCGCTTACCGGCTGCAAAACCAACTTTGCTCTGCGGTTCTTTTACAGATAAGACATACAAAACCATATACCTGTTTGCATATGATTTTCCATATCGATAAACACTTTGAAATTCTCTGTTTTTCCGCAGAATTTTCTGCTTGGATAATTTATACATAATGGATCCTCATTCCGCCAAATGGAAAAAATAGGTCACCGGAGTGACCTAATATTATGCAGATAATTTTTTTCTGCCTCTAACACGTCTTCTTTTTAAAACGAGACGACCACCTTGGGTCTTCATGCGTTCACGAAAACCATGCGTTCTTTTTCTCCAGAGCGTATTTGGTTGATAAGTACGTTTCATATCTCAAGCACCTCCTTGCCACAATACAAAAAACAATCGAATAAAGTTAAAATCACTATGCCTATTTATCACAAATTTTAACTATAAAAATTATAGACTACATAGCCGCTAGTGTCAAGAAAATTAAGGTGCATATAAACATAAAACTGTGGATATTTCTCGATCTTTTCTTTATTTTCTTTAAATACCTGTTGATAACTTCGCTCTATTTTGGTAATATATCTTTAGCTAGTTGTCCACATTTTCTACAACTGTTGCCATTTTATACCGAAAAGCTTTGATTTATTAACAAAATTTAACACTTATCCACAATTTTATCCACAGCTGTAAAAACAATTGCCAATCCTAGTGAATACAAAGCTTCGTGAAAATATTTTTTTCCGATTTTGTATTTTTTTTCGCCTTTTTTCCGTTTTTCTTTAATAAGATATCCACACCTGTGTATAAAATTGTGGATATCTTATTAAGATGTTAATAAATATTGTTTATATCTCGTTTTAGAAAGGATTTTCTCTATGGATCAAACTCAATTAAATGCCAACTGGGAACAAATTTTAACAAAATTAGAAGACTCCCTTTCCCAAATCGTTTGTGAAACTTGGTTAAAACCACTTATTCCACTTTCTTTGACGACAACAACACTCGAACTTGGTACACCGACTGGTTTTTCAAAAGAATGGATTGAAAAACATTATATTCCATTTATCGTTGATGCTAGTTATGAGGTTACCAAAGCACGACTGGCAATTGATATTACCAGTCTAAATACAGAACTAAACAATAATCAGTCAGAAATTCCCCTTCCACAGACATTATCAAGACCGGCCGCTTCCCTGCAAGAACAAAAGGATGCGGCAAATATATCTTATCAGGTTCCATTTCAGACTACGATGCTGGATGATCAAAACCAGCCAATCCTCCAGCCAGAAATTCCTTCCCCCATTGCTCCTGGCGATTCATTTTCCCTCAATCCAAAATATGTTTTCGAAACTTTTGTAACGGGTAATTCCAATCGATTCGCCCATGCAGCCGCACTTGCTGTAGCCGAATCCCCTGCGAAAGTTTATAATCCATTTTTTATGTACGGCGGTGTAGGTCTTGGAAAAACCCATTTAATGCACGCCATCGGTCACAAAATAATTCAAAATCACCCTGAAATGCGTGTTTTATACATTTCAAGTGAAAAATTCACCAATGAGCTTATAAACTCCATCCGTGATGGTAAACCAGAAGCTTTTCGCCAGAAATATAGAAATATTGATGTATTGCTCGTGGATGATATTCAATTTTTATCCAAAAAAGAACATACTCAGGAAGAATTTTTTCATACTTTTAATACTTTGCATGATGCAAATAAACAAATTATTATATCAAGCGACCGCCATCCTCGTGAAATTCAAACACTAGAAGACCGCTTGCGTTCAAGATTTGAATGGGGGCTTATTACTGATATTCAGGCCCCTGATCTTGAAACACGAATAGCAATTTTACGAAAAAAAGCATTAATTGAAAGTTTAAATGTTCCAAATGACGTAATGGTATACATTGCCAGCCGAATCGACAATAATATTCGTGAGCTCGAAGGAGCCTTAACACGTGTAGTTGCTTATGCTTCTTTGAATAACCAGCTTGTGACAAATGAACTGGCTGCTGAGGCTTTAAAAGATGTCTATCCAACTGACAAAACAAAACAAATTACACTCGAACTTATTCAGGAGATCGTTGCCTCTTATTTTAAAATAAAAGTAGATGAACTACTCGTAAAAAAAAGAACCAGAAATCTTGCTTTTCCGCGGCAAATAGCCATGTATCTATGCCGCGAATTGACTGATAGTTCACTGCCACGCATCGGTGAGATGTTTGGTGGACGAGATCATACGACCGTAATTCATGCTCACGATAAAATATGCAGAGAACGAAACGAAGATATAAAACTCAATAATATTATCAAAGAGCTGATTCAACGAATTGAAAGCATGTAGTGTATAACTCTGTGTATAAGTCTGTCGTTTTCCTGTAGATGAAATGTTTGTAAGTACTTATCCATAAATTACCTGTGAATATGTGGATAAGTCACCTTATATTTATAAACAAGTTACTAACAGTCAAAATGTTAATAACCCGATTGTATTTCTTACTTATCAACATTTCCACAGGCCCTACGACTACGACGACTATTTTTTTATTATAAATATAACAAGTAATAATATATAAGAAGGAGGACAAAAATGAAATTTACCTGTCCTAAAGATGAGCTTGTTCAAGCTGTTCAAATTGTGTCTAAAGCTGTATCGAGTAAACCACAAATGCCTATTTTATCTGGAATTTATTTAAATGCTACGAATAATACCTTAGAATTACAAGCTACTGACTATGAAATAGGGATTACCTGTAAAATTGATGCCCAAATTGATGAACCAGGGGCAATTGTATTATCTGGCCGTTATTTTCAAGAAGTAACACGAAGACTACCAGGAGAAAATGTAGAAATTATTTCAAATCGTGCTGATCAAACGGTTAAAATATCATCCAATACAGCCGAATTTAATTTATTAAGTTTACCAGCAAATGAATTTCCTACCGTTCAACAATTAACAGGAAATATTACGTTTCAGATTCGCGATAACATTTTTCGTGATTTAATTAAAAAAACAGTTTTTGCGTGTTCAACAGATGAAGCACGTCCTGTTTTCACAGGTTGTCTTCTTGAAGTAAATAATTCAGACGTAGTGATGGTAGCAACAAATACACATCGCTTATCTATAAAACGCGAAATTTTAGATGATTTTACGGGTAATATTAAAATCATTATTCCATCAAAAATACTAAATGAATTAACAAAAATAATGATCTCCGAAATTCCTTCGAATGTTACTGTCAATTGTTCCTATAATCAAATTAGTTTCGCTTTCGATAATGTTTACATAACATCTCGATTGATTGAAGGACAATTCCCTGACTATCAACGCGTTATTCCACCAGAATTTAATACAAAAATTAAAATAAATACGCATGCTTTTCAGTCGGCTGTAGATCGTGTTTCTTTAATTTCTCGTGCGGGTGATTATAATATAATTCAGCTGGTATTTACTGAAAATAAAGTTGTAATTACCTCGAATAACCCTGATATCGGAAAAGCTGAAGAGTCTGTCCCTGTATCAATTGAAGGTCCGGAAATCGACATCGCTTTTAATGCAAAATATGTAACTGATATCCTAAAAAATATTGAAAGTGAAATTTTTTATTTTTCCCTAAATAAATCATTAACACCAGCTAATATTAAACCTTCAGATGATGATACCTATAACTATATTGTTACACCAGTTCGGACAAATTCTTAAAACAGAAAATATAATTTTAAATGAATTTCAGGGACAAGGGACACTCCTTTGTCCCTGAAATTCAATATTTTTTAAATATTAGGGACATATAGAGAAGGAGAGCTTATAATGGAAAATATCGAGATTAAAACCGATGTCATACAAATGGACCAGCTTTTAAAATGGGCTGGAATTATTGAATCTGGTGGTCAAATGAAATTTATGATTGAAGATCAGGTTATTAAATTAAATCAAGTTCTCGTGACGGAAAAACGAAAAAAAGTATTTCCTGGCGATATTTTGGAAATTAATGGTGTTGGAACTTGGAAAGTAGTTAAAGTACAGGGTGAATAGGCATGAAAGTCAAGAAACTTACTTTACACAACTATCGTAATTATCGAGATTTAAAATTGCAATTTGATAAAAATATTCATATTTTTTTAGGCGAAAATGCACAAGGAAAAACGAATATCATCGAAGCCATTTATTATGCTGCTATGGGACATTCACATCGCACAAATACGGATCTGGATCTGATTCGTTGGGATGAAAAAGAAGGTTTTGTGCAACTTGATTTTGAGAGACTTGATGTTGAGAATCAATTAAAATTTCACTTCAGTCAGGAAAAAAAGAAAAGTATTATTTATAATGGGCAGACTATTAAACAAAAAGATTTGATCGGGGCGATCAATGTAGTTTTGTTTTCCCCAGAAGACTTGTTTTTAATTAAAGGATCACCAGCAGGGCGGCGTCGTTTTCTTGATATAGAGATATCACAGGCAAGTCCTGCTTATTATCATGAGCTGACGAAATATACACATATTGTTGCGCAGCGAAATATGCTTTTAAAAAAAATCAGGGAGCGCCGGGCAAAAAGTGATATGCTCGATAACTGGGATCCACAATTAGAAAAATCTGCGGCGATCATAGTGCATAAGCGATTGGATGCGGTAAAAAAACTTAATATGCTGGCGAATCTAATGCATAGACGTATCTCGACAAATCGCGAAAGCTTAGAAATTACGTATGAAATAAATGGAATAGAGAATGGTATGACAGAGGAGTTCATTTCATGGTATAATAGTAAATTGAAAGAATCTCGTGAAGTGGATATTTTACGTGGTAGTACAAGTATTGGTCCACATCGTGATGATATGGTTTTAAATGTGAATCAAATCAATTTACGCTCATTTGGATCGCAAGGTCAGCAGCGGACTGGTGTTCTTGCATTAAAGCTGGCTGAATTAGAATTCATTAAATCTGAAACAGGAGAATATCCCGTTTTACTATTAGATGACGTTATGAGTGAACTTGATGCTGCTAGGCGTGAGCAATTATTGCTTTTTATTCAGAAAGAGCGGATTCAGACTTTTATTACAGCAACCGATCAGGCTTATTTTCCAAAAGAAAAAGTAGGTCAATATCATATAGTGTCTGCTGGAACGATAGTGGGGTGATAATTTGGGATTTAGTAAAGCACGATCGTCCCGATTTGAGAAAGTAAATTTGATAATCCCAAAAATGATTCATTCAATTGGTGTGAATAAACAATATAAATCTCAATTGATTTTTTTTTATTGGTCAAAAATTGTTGGTCATGATATTGCAATGCAGTCAAAACCCGCGGAACTTGAATATGGAATTTTGTTTTTGACTGTAAAAAATTCAGTTTGGTCACATCATTTATCCATGATGAAAATTGACATTATTGCTAAGATTAATCATTTTATCGGTGAAGCATTGGTAAAGGATCTTCGTTTTCGTAATTATGAATTTGATAGTACCGCGAAAACAATTGAAAAAAATAATGAAGGACCTAATCTTGGTAAGTTTTTACGACATGTGACATTGGAAAAACAGGAAATAGAACAGGTGAATCGACAATGTGAGTCTATTCAAGATGAAAATTTGCGGGCGCAGCTTGTACGTTTGTATCAAAAAAATTTAAAACTGCACAAACTAGAAAAGCAATATGAATGGCATCCTTGTGAAAAATGTCAGGTCCTTTGTCCGAAAGAACAATTGTATTGTAATATTTGTGAGCGTGAAAGTAGACATGAGGTCGAGGCTAAAATTCGTAAGATTCTTAGCGATGTACCATGGGCTCGTTATGCAGATATTTATAAATACATTTCGTGCAGTCAGGATATGGTAAACAAAGAGCGTGTTAAAATGATGCAAAAACTTGTGACGCAAGTTGATCCAGAAGATACAGCTAGTATGGACGCGAAGACGTTAACCATGCTGTATCGATGTATTCCGCCTGACCAGTTAAATGAAGATATTATAAAGAAGACATTATATAAATTTAGGCATGATTTGCCATTTCGAAAGACCTTGAAAAAAATTAATAAAAATAGCCCTAAGCAAACAAAAGCAAAAGAATTCAGGAGGACAAATCATGTTTCTGCATCTCGGAAGTGATACAGTGGTCGCATTAAAAGATGTGATTTCGATTAATGATTTTAAAAGTTTTCGTTCTTCAGTGAATCGTGAATTTATTCAAAAAATGCGTGCGAAAAAAAAAGTAATTGATGTTTCAGAAAATCAGCCGAAATCGCTTATTGTAACGAAATATAAAATATATTTATCGGCAATATCTTCTGTTACTTTAAAAAAACGTGCTGATACAATCTTTGATAATGATGGCGCATTTTGATTATTGCTATAGCGGGGAAAGAGTATATGGAGGTTTTTTATGAGTAAGAATGATGAAAATAAGAATGATGATGCAAATTTGGAGACAGTTGAAATTCATCTTGACGAAGGTAGTGCTGAAGTTTCAGCGGTTGAGGGTGATTATGGTGCGCAGCAGATTCAGATATTAGAGGGTCTGGAAGCTGTTCGTAAACGTCCAGGAATGTATATAGGAAGTACTTCCAGCCGCGGACTTCATCATCTCGTTTATGAAGTAGTCGATAATAGTATTGATGAAGCCTTAGCAGGTTATTGCAGCCATATAGAAGTAACGATTCATCAAGATAATAGTGTTACGGTTGTTGATAATGGGCGAGGAATTCCGGTTGATATGCATGAAAGCGGCAGACCAGCTCTTGAAGTTGTATTAACTGTATTGCATGCTGGTGGTAAATTTGGCGGCGATGGTTATAAAGTATCTGGTGGACTTCATGGAGTAGGGATATCGGTTGTAAATGCACTCAGTTCTTTACTTGAAGTTGAAGTCAAAAGAGATGGAAAAATATATAATATGAGTTTTTCCAAGGGCTATACCGCAAGTGCACTCAAAGTTGTCGGTGATACGGATGAAAATGGAACAAAAGTTCATTTCGTGCCGGATGTTGAGATTTTTGATGAAGTTGTATATGATTATGACATTTTGAAACATCGTTTGCGTGAGTTAGCTTTTCTAAATCAACAAATCACAATTACTCTGACAGATGAACGTGATGGGCATAACGAAATTTTTTACTTTGAAGGCGGAATTCGTTCTTTTGTGGCCCATTTGAATCGCAATAAAGAAGTTATAAATACGGATCCTATTTATTTTAATGGTACGAAGAATACGACCGTTGTTGAAATCGCAATGCAGTATAATACAAGCTATACGGAAAATATTTATAGTTTTGTTAATAATATTAATACAGAAGAAGGCGGAACCCATTTAGCTGGTTTTAAAATTGCTTTGACTCGTGCCGCAAATGATTTTGCCCGTAAACAAAATATATTGAAAACGTCTGACGATAATTTAACGGGTGAGGATATTCGTGAAGGCATTAGTTGTATCATCAGCTTGAAAATTCGCAATCCACAGTTTGAAGGTCAGACCAAAACAAAACTCGGAAATTCTGAAGTTCGTGGTATTGTGGATTCGATTGTCAGTGAAGGTCTTTCTGAATTTTTTGAAGAAAATCCAGCCATTACGAAAAAAATTATTGAAAAATCGATTATGGCATCTAGAGCGCGTGAAGCAGCGAGAAAAGCTCGTGAACTTACACGACGTAAAAATGCTTTGGAAGTTAGTTCGCTTCCTGGTAAATTGGCAGATTGCTCGATTAAAGATCCAATGCAGACTGAAATTTATTTAGTCGAAGGGGACAGCGCCGGTGGTTCAGCAAAACAGGGGCGTGATCGTAGATTCCAGGCTATTTTGCCACTTAGAGGTAAAATACTCAATGTAGAAAAAGCTCGACTGGATAGAATTTTAAATAATGATGAAATTCGTACGATGATTACTGCTTTTGGCAATGGTATCGGCGAGGAATTTGATTTAACAAAAAGCCGCTATGGTAAGATTATTATCATGACAGATGCGGATGTCGATGGTGCTCATATTCGTACTTTGTTATTGACGTTCTTTTATCGTTATATGCCAGAACTTTTGACAAATGGACGTATTTATATCGCACAGCCACCTCTTTACCAAGTGCGAAAAGGAAAGCAGCACTGGTACACGTATAGTGATGATGAACTGGCTGCCAAACTCGATGAAATTGGTCGTGATGGTATTGTTGTGCAGCGTTATAAAGGTCTTGGAGAAATGAATCCGGAACAGCTATGGGAAACAACTATGGACCCTGAAGGTCGTACTGTTTTGCAAGTCAAACTTGATGATGCGGAAGCTGCGGATAGTATTTTTACGATTTTGATGGGCGATAAAGTAGAACCTCGTCGTAAATTTATTGAAGATCACTCCCATGATGTACGTAATTTAGATATTTAACTTGTTGTCTATATTTGACATTAGAAAATTTTTATGGTAGTATGAGAGTATAATTCCTGCAAGGGGAGTAGCTGAACGATCGATTATCGTCAAGACGGGTGAGAACTCCGGTACGATCGGCATTAATTTGTAAGTAAGACCTTGTCTCATGTCATGTATTTGGCTGAGGCAAGGTTTTTTGTTTAACTGTTCGAAATAAACCACCGGCTTAGCCGGCGGAATCGACGGTTTTGACTTTAGTCGAAAAAAAATCCCTGTTACAATAAATGCAGGTCTAGCCAACCGCATAAAAAATAACAGGGAGGTCTTTATCATGCAAGATAAAGATATACAAAGTTTAGAACATACTAAGTGGAGATGTCAATATCATATTGTTTTTGCGCCTAAATATCGTCGGATGGAAATTTATGGAGAACTGAAAAAAGATATTGGTTGGATATTAAGAAAGTTGTGTGAAGATAAAGGAGTAGAAAT
>NZ_KB905872.1 GCF_000381065.1 Propionispira raffinosivorans DSM 20765
ATACGAGTCGAGGAGCTAGAGCCAGTGCCATTGTTTTTAGCATTATAGAAACTGCAAAAGAAAATGGTTTAAATCCATATGCATATTTGACTTATATTTTCAAAAATGCACCAAACTGGAATATACGAAATGATGTTGAGGCACTGCAACGATTAATGCCGAATTTCGTTCCAGCTTACTGCAAAACGAATGCCGTTACCAACTGACGTGTTGTCAAGGTAACGGCATTTTTGACGCTTACCTAAATAAAAATAGCAGTTACTGAAAATTTATACAGTAACTGCTAGAATTATTTTATCCAAAAGTTCGATATTCTCATCATTTTATTTTTTACTTTCCACACTATAAAACAAATACATCTTAGTCGAATACAAACCTTATGCTTATTTATACAAACATAAAAAACTCATTAGTCATCATCTTCAATCTTCACTGCAGAATAATCATATTGGGGATATTGGGTTTTCAAATTTTCTACTACTTCATTGTTAGAAAAATAATGTGTTCCTGCATCTAGCTGAAATTGTATAGTCTGTTTATCTTCATCAACCCCAGCAACAGCAATTACTTGAAAAGCTCCATCCATGCCAGCTTTTGATGAAGTGGTATAATCATGCTGAATTTTTACTTGTAAAATTTTTTTCATATAACCCGCTCCTTATATAATAAGTTTTAATGTTATGATTAAAATCTATTATATTATAATTATTGAAATTACTGCAAGTATTCATCTGCAAAAGTCCTCTTTTTTTATTCTATATCGTCTTAGGCTATACCTTGCCGCTTCTTTTGACAAACCTTACTACGTGAATCTCCATATTTCGCGTTTGAATGTCACCCTGCTTTTTCTGTACTACCGATGCCACATGACTCACAAAAATCAACGTTTTTGTTGCTTGTAAAGATACTTTATGAAATTGCTTTACAACTTCTTCCCTCTTTTGATTTATCTGTGATACACCCCCATCAGTATTCAAATCCACCTCAAGATATCATCATCTATACTGATTGCAAAACTCAAAAGATAGTTTTAGCTGTCTCCGTACCTTTATGCCCACCGGCTTGTCCACTACAAAATCCGCGAAGCGTACTCGTTTCCCCAGAATTTTATCAATTAACAAATTCAGAAGTCAAATACTCTATATTGACTTCTGAATTTATTACATCCACTATATTTAGTAATTCCAATACAGTAATCGAGCTTTTCTTTAAGTCTTAGTTTTTTATAGCTTATTATTTTATACTTCTCCAGCCATCAAGCACATGATGCCAGCCTTTATCAGCTTTCTCGATTTTCATACTATAACCATGAATCCCCTCATATATCCTAACCCAATAATATACGTTTGGCTCATTATTGAGATGTATCGTGATTCTATATTGTGAAGGGCTGGGTAACGCCGTTTCATCAATCGTATAACTCCCCATACCAAGAAAATCATCATCGGTTATAGCTGCATACCATTGTATACTAAGATCATTTGGATAATTCACTTTCCACGTGCTTTGAAATATGTCTTTTCCTGTATCAAAAGACATGTCTGCATATGCGTGGGGAAGCATATTTACTGGCACCACAACCATTGCCAGTACTGCTAATAAGAAACCAATAACAAGATTTTTTGTTTTCAACATTTCAAACCCTCCAAAACTTTTTATGTAGTATCCTATTTTCAATTTTTGTTTTTGCTTACTATAACCTCTGGCTTTACACGCAATATATTCTCTACCATATCATTTACTTCATAGAAATTTATGATGTCTCTAAAGTTACATACTTCTCCATTTTTCATATAAATCGTGACATTGCGTTCATGAAAGCAAGTTAGCAACGCTACAATATAAACACCAGAAAGACCCCCTGTAAACAGCATTGACAAAACCCCAATAGCTATAAGGAATTTCGTTCGACCATGTACCTTCTTTTTGTATTCAATGCTTTCAATGTCATGGACATTATACTCATAAACCTCTTTTTTACCATTGAAAAACCAAAAGTGCCGTTTATATCTGCTAACGGTCATTGCTCCAGTTGTATCCGCCAATATAACATTGTTAAATCCTTGTCCAAAATGTCCACCCAGAATAAAGGGTCTTTTTGTTTCAGGTATAATAAATGTAGTTTCTGCAGGGACTTTTTCCATTTCTTTCGTCATGTCTACCATCTCCATTTTTAATTTTTGAAATTTTCATTACATATCTTTTGTCTTGCAACACTTTTTAACGAAATGAATTTCTTTAACCTTCCAGTTTAAAAAGATACCTCCACCTGATTTAATTGACAATTTTCCTGTAAGGATGTCATTTCTGTCAAAAACAAGTTGGCAAGATCCACATTTTTTTGTTCGTTTAAATACCCTTGGTAATGGGAAGGATTCGCGCCCCAAGCTGTTGTCAGCATACCTGGTATCACTTTTCCATTCTCATCAAATTTATACAATGCGTAGATTGGAATTCGATGATTGGGTCCGTTCCAGCTCCCATCTTTGTCATCGCGGTCATGTACATCCTTTAAAATGGTCATATTAAAAATCAACGGTGGTACATATTTTTGTTGTTTATTTGCCGGAAAACGATACAATTCTTGTGAAAATTGTATTTCTGCGATCTGTTTATTTTTCAGGTCGCAAAGCAGAAATTCGTACCGATTTACATCTTTCACAAGCGATAAATAGCCATCCGGATTGTTTCCCATGGAAGTTGCAAGCACCGTGCCTTGAATGTTTTTATCTTTTAGCAGCTCCTGTGCCTGCTGAATTGGGCTGGATACTTTAAGTTCTGGATGTTTTGCATAATACTCGTCATACACTTTGGAAATCAGAACACTTGCTATCAGTTGGTCCTGGTCTATATCATTAAATGCCACCGCACCTACGGTAAACGTACCATCATCCCCTAGAATAAACTGTTGTCTTACATTGATTTCCTTGTCTTTATACGTGCAGTTGCCACTAAATTCCACGATTTTTTTACCATCTTTACTGTCAAAATATTTCCATTGGGCATTGCTGAAAAAGCCATCATACGCATCACTGATTTTTACGTCAGGATGTTCATTTAAATGCCCGTCCCGCACAACGTTGGTTCTCTGGTCAAGGCTGGTTAAAGCATTGGCCTTATCATCACCACCACAGCCTGTAATTAAAAATACCATCAGAAATAAAATAGCCATCATCAAAATTCTTTTTTTCATCTCACTTTTACCCCCTTCTATCTGTTTTTGGTTGAAACTAAAATGAGCACCAGTCACTGCTGATGCCCTCCAATTATCAAAATACACGTTCCCATGTGTATTTTCTCTGTCGCCAAAGAAAAATGCTTCTATATTTATATCGATCAAAAAACTTCTTAGATTTCCTGATTTAACGGATCAGATCCATATGTGTTATTGCCTTTCGTGCCTGCCGCAAACAACACATATAGTCCCACAAAGGCTCCTATGATCGGTATACACCCCACTAAGATGAACCAACCAGATTTATTTAGATCATGCCATCTCCGTATCCCTAACATCACATGAGAAATCAGAACAGGAACCATGGCTACAATGAATACCAACGCCCCTGCCTCCGTGTCAATCACACTTGCTAAAAGAGCAAATATAAGACCGAATACCGTAATAATCAACCCCCGTAGAAAATAAGCCTTCCGATTCAATCTTCCTTTAGATGTGAAAAATTTGCTTTTTATTCCTTCCTGATTGGAAATGGCGGGCAACTTTTTTTCATTTACATTTACTGGTTGCAGTTCAACTTCATTCTCTTCTAAATACCTATTAACTTCTACCTTCGCATCGCATTTTGAGCAAAGTCCATTTTCCTCCATAAGTTGTGTGCCACAAGTAGAACAATAAATTTTTTGCATGATTTTTACTCCTCTCAATTCTGAATTAAATTTATTTATTTTTAGAAATTTGCTTTATTCTGTATAATAAGCTCTGCTGTAAATTTACTAAATTTTATGTCAAATACCCAACCGAGTATAACTATTTTTATTGCCCTTGAAACTGTACCGTCTTTATCCTTCGTTTTATCTATTCTTTGTAAAGTATTTACTTTTTAATCACATACGCTTACGTATCACCCAGCTTTTCCTACGCCAAAAATCCGCATTATCATTGCAACTGGAATCGTAACCCACCCCAACAGACAAGCCAGAATAATTTTTTCTGTAATAAAATTGCTAATACTAAATACATAAGCTGTTTGAATATGTAAAAGATTATGCTTTAAAAATGAATTTGCCATAGCTCCGAAAAATACATATACTCCAAATAAAATAAGTTCCATTTTCATGTACTCCTTCTTCTAAAGCAAAGCCAATACTACATTTCGTAAAACTACCTTTGCCTAAAATACGACATTCTTGCTATAAATTTCATACAAATCTATAGCAAGTTAAATTTATTCCCTTTTGCTAATGATCGAACTCCAGTATCTATTTTCTTATTGAAGCAGTGTTAAAATGCTACTTCGTTGTTGATTTGCTTGTGCAAGCATCGTTTGTGATGCCTGTGATAAAACTTGGTATTTGGTATATGACACCATTTCTTTTGCCATATCGGCATCACGAATGGTGCTTTCAGAATTGGTTACATTTTCATACTCTGTTGTATTGTTGGCTTCGGTATAGTCTAGCCGATCGATATAGGCACCAATGCGCGTACTTTCATGCAGTGCATAGTCGAGCGAACTATCCAGACGTTTCATGGCAATTTTCGCTTTTTGATCCGTTGTCACGCTTAAAACATCAACCCCTAATGAATCACAATCCAGCTGATTCATATAGGTAGACATTTGAGCATCTGCACGGACTCCTGTTTGAAGTTTTAAGGGATTCAAGATTGTAGTGTCCATCATTTTGCTGTTAAAGAGAACGGAACTATCAAAAACCGATGTTCTTCCGAGAAATCCGGTACCTGCTTCATTTTGTCCAAAGTCTCCTTTAAAGGTAAGCGTATCGACTTTACCACTGCATCCACTAAGGGTAATATTACTAACTTTAGACGGACCAACACCACAACCAATGGCGGCACTGGCTCCATTGGTGGCAACTTCATCGATTTTCACATTCAGCAAGTTAATGGTATCAACCCCACCACCACTGCCTGCTCCGATGGCAGCTCCACTTGAATACGATCCTGCATTTAGCGTACCGCCAACGATGGTAAGACGTTTTGCTGTTTGATTGCTGTTCGTTCCAATCGCCGCACCAAAACCAAGCCCAAGATTTTTTACGGTCAGACTGCCATGATTGGTAATTTCAAGTTCCTGTCCAATATTTAATGATGCATTATTACTTAAAGCATTATATTGAAATCCACAGGTTCCTGAAGTTGTCAAAGAATTTCCAATACCGGTAAACTTCAAAATATTGTTTTTATAACTGCTATCATTGGTAATAAAGACATTGCTGAGAGATAAATTCACCCCTTCTTTTTCGCATTCGATATTTATATTAGCCAGGTTTGAACTCGTCGATCCTTTGAGTTGAACATTTACAGCATCAATTTTCAGTGTTCCCGTAAAGCCAGCATCGACTTCATAAATACCATCTTGCGAAATGGTATATTTTCCCGCATTCGCTGCACCGATACTTCCTTTGATGATTTTAGGTGCAACAACAGCGTCAACAGCTCGCAAATCTTGATTCCGATAGGTTCCGTCGAGTAAAACTTTTGAATTAAAGGTCGTTGTTTCTGCAGTGGTATCAATTGAATCCTGGCAGCTTTGAAATTCTTTTTCCATCGCCAAGCGATCACTATCTGTATAGATTCCGTTACTAGATCGCAAAGCGAGTTCTTTCATGGTCTTTAAATTCTCAACAACCGTTTGAATACCACCTGAGGCTACCTTCAATAAGGAACTTCCATTTTGTGTATTCCTTGTGGCTTGTTCTAAACTGCGTAATTGCACACGCATACGTTCTGAGATTTGATACCCAGACGCATCATCGGATGCATCCTGAATTTTCATACCACTTGCAACATTTTTCATGAATTTATCGCGTTTTTTCTTATTAAATCCAACCTGATTCAGCAACGCAGGTGAAATTGCATATGATATTTTTGGCAAATACAATCACTTCCTTTACAGAGCAATCATTCGTAAAATAATACACCACTTTTTATCCTATAAACATTTTCATACATCAAGAGATACTGTTAGAGACCATCCCAGCGAATTTTCTTTTCTTGTTCATTAAATGTAACCAGCATCGCCAAATCGATCTTAAGCCCCTCAGCAATCACCATGAGCATGGACAATGGAATATTATTATTGTATTTTCCTCGTTCAATCCGGCTGATAGAACTGGTGCTGATATGAATCCGGCTGGCAAGCTGTTCTTGTGTCAGTTCTCTTAGCTGACGATAATAGGCAACTTTTCTGCCAATTTGTTTATACATAAAGGCATTCAATTCGAACCTCTCCCTTGTGGTATTTATTGCCTTTTCATAGTATGACATAAAGTTACAGCTTGTAGTCCGCCTAGATTGCACGGATATTCGCATAGATATGACGGACTTGCTGGTTTGGCAGCTGGTTTTTGTTCTTCAGGCTGCTCCCTGTGCTTTTTTCTGGCACTGCATACATAAAGGTCTGCCAAATTTCTTTAAAGATACGTTTCTTACACCAGGTGTTAGTTTGAAGCCGCATGTACTGCAAACACTTACATCATTTTGTACTATTTGTTTCTTTTGAACGGGCACCAATGTAATTTCATCTGTTTTGGTATCTGCTTCTGGATCATCTCCGGTACTAATTGCCATACTAAGAAGATACGCATATTTTATAGCGGCAGTCTGCGCTTTCATAACGGCTTTATCACCACTGTCCTGCCCTGTACCAATCCCAGAAAAGGATACGGATTCACCACTTTCCGCATCAATCAGCATAATGTCAATCTTCACCGTAGCCATATGCTCGATATTGCCTTTAGCTGTCGTTACATCTGCCTGCTGTAAAATCTCCGGCAGTACCACTGAGCAAAGTTTTTGTTTCACCAGCGCCGTATTGATTTTTTCCAGTACATCCGCCGAGGTTGCATAACGGTAATGGTGGAAATCATTG
Source organism: Propionispira raffinosivorans DSM 20765 (assembly GCF_000381065.1). Lineage (GTDB taxonomy): Bacteria > Bacillota > Negativicutes > Selenomonadales > Selenomonadaceae > Propionispira > Propionispira raffinosivorans. Next base: position 7,071 of record NZ_KB905872.1, read on the forward strand.
ATTCCTGTTTTTTGAATATAGCTGCATTCTTGCATGACTTGTACCAGTTTTTTTGCTATTTTTTGCATGATAGTTCCTCCTATAAAAGAAACCCGATACTTTTTCCGCATCGGGTTTTCTTGTATTTATATCTGTTTTTATAAATTGCTTCATGATCAGCCAACTTCCGGTAGAAATTTTCCACTTTGTATCTGTATTTCCGCTCCATAAGGGCACTGCATGGCGACACTGCAATAATCCTTGCACTTTCTACCGTTCCAGCGTTCTCTTGGTTTACAGATTGAAGGCAGTTTTTTCTGGTTTAAAGCCTGCTGAAGTGCACGGGCTTTGGTTTTAAAATAACGCTTAATCCAACGATTGCTTATTTTTTGGATCGGGATTAAATAAATGGACTGATCAATACCACGTTCACTGGCAACCCGGAGGTTGTTATCTCGGCACATGGCTTGAATCACCATTTTATTCACGGGAAAGCCTTGTTTTTCAAGGAGAATTCGATAATAGTTTAATTGCAGGGCCCATTCCATGACCATTTTCACGCCATCGTAACACCATTCTTTTTTGGATTTCGGCTGTCCTTTTCGGACTCCGGTTTTAAAGAATTCCCCTGTTGGCACATCAATCTTATAATGACCTAACGCTTTCATGATTTTATAGGAACTGGTAACTTTAATATCGCCCAGGACACCTTCATCGTGATCGATAATCTGCCCATATAGATCAAACTTACCGGAGGTAATTTCATCTTTTAAGCGAATTTCACTGAGCATATTTCCTTCTGTATAGCCTTCGTTGATTGTATGAACAGCACTGCCATGAATCGCATAAACTGCATCTTGTGGTTTTACTGCATAGGCGGTTATTTTCTTTAAATAAGCTTCTCTAGTGCCGCCAATTAATTCTGTAACGGAAGGTTCACGCAAGCCCCGATCGGATGATTTGGCAATAGCCCTAAGCGTCGGCAGGAACATACATCTTTGGCTGCAAGTTTTTAAGCAGGTTTCGATTTTGACAGTTTTTCCACTAGGGCAGATAAAATATTTTGCTGGCATTGGGTTTCTCCTCCTTCATTTCCCTGTGTTTTATGGGTAATTTCAATTGATCCATGTATTGCATCTTCTTTCACATCCAGTGTAATCTGCATTTGCTGCGCAGCGGCAAGGATGTTTTCTGCTAAAACTTTGGCTTGTATATAGCTAAGGGTAAGACTGATCGTTTTCCCAAAATCCATTTGCAAATTAATGCCAAGGGTCTGATTCCGTAGACGAATTTCGGCTTGAACGGCTTTATTTTCTAAACAATCGACGATCCACATGATATCCACACCTTTCTGTTCCTATCTTGCCAGCGAAATGACATTGGTTATATTTTTCATGGTTGCTTCTGCGTTGGTAACATGGCTTGTCAGGAGATTACGCCGAATCAGCGGCAGTGCTAATAGTTCTCCACCTAACCGCTCTAATTCCGTTGCCCTTCCATAACTTTCTACATCCTGACTGCCCCGTGTTACGGCATTGATCAAACCGTATTTAGAATTGTCACCTGCCATAATGAAGTGACGCAAAATACTGCCGCGTTCGTTTTGATTTAAAATATACTGATCGGCTAAGAGTTCAATGGTTTTGACCGGATCATTTCCGGTTGTTTCCTGCTTGGTCTGCATAAGCTTTTCTACCGACAGCTGAAACTTTGCTTCATCAACAGCGGTTCGAACGGTATCCTGCACTTTCATGAAAAACGCTTTGTCATCCGCCTGCAAGGTTTCATCAGAATAAATTTCATAAGCGGTATCGTCGATCTCAATCTGTTTGCCTACATGGTAGCGTTTTTGGGTATAGTCTTTGACAATCAGCCCATTTTTACAAACCAACCGATACAAAAGCGGTTCGACTTTGAGACTTCCCAGCCCAACTTCACTGTTTGATATGACAAGACCAGCTTGCACAATATCTCCCACGCCCACTTCTGCTTTCATTTTTTTATTGATGACTTTGATATACATATGGGTTTCGGTAACCTGACTGGATAAGATTTCAGCGCCCCGCATCTCTTTGATAATCGGTAATACAGCATCAGCAAGCTCTAAATTGTCGAGTCGACGGTAACGATCCGATAAAAAGGCCCGAACACTGCCATCTAAAGTACGAATCATCCTGCGATCACTATTTTTATCAAACCAGCTGTTGATGTTTTCATCGAGTAAACTTGGGTATTCTTCCCGCATTTTATTGTAATACCGCTGTGGTATTTGCAAGCGGCTGGCAATTTGCTGATGGGCGAGTTCATTGACCGCAAACTGTTCGAGACCATCGTTAATCCCTAATGATAATGTGCTGATTCCTTTTTGTGTCGTAAATTCCAAGCTGCGGGTATCGGCAATATAATCTTTGCGCACAGCTCTTTGGCGTTCCAATTCTTTCGCAAGTTCCATGATGGTTCTACCTTGTTTCATGATATTTCCCCTTTTCTTTTTTCTTTTTTTAATCTATATAAATGATGTGTAACCAAATAAAAAGACCGATAAGCAGCAATGCCTATCGGTCTTGGATATCTTCCATATAGCCTTTTTCTTTCATGCTGCAATAGGTATTTTTACCAATAATCACATGATCTAAAATTAAAATATGTAGCAATTTTCCTGATTTTACCAAGCTGGCAGTTGTTTGTTTATCTTCCCGACTGGGAAAAGGATCTCCTGATGGATGGCAATGAACCAAAATAATATTGGTTGCCATATTTTGAATGGCTGCGTGAAAAATCTCTCGTGCAGATACAATTGCTGCATTGACGGTTCCGATAAAAATTGTTTTCTGTCCCATAATTTGATTTTTCGTATCCAAAAACAGGACTCGAAACTCTTCCTGCTGTAAATCCTCCATATCCGCAAAGTAGGCAGCTACATCAGCCGGAGCCGTAATTCTTGTAATTTGTGCCTTTCTTGCTTGCTGGATACGCTTCATGAACTCTCTCACACAAGCAAGCTTTCTGACTTTACTTTCCCCCATCCCTTTTGCAACTGCCAACTGTTTCAGCGATAAGTGCGTCATGATATTGTATAAACTATTGTATTCACAGATTAGTTGTCTGGCTGACTGTGGTGAAATAAATTCACACAGCAGCTCTTCTTCCGAAAGATATTGCAGTGGTACTTCTTTTTTGACATCGTCCATTTTATTCTCCTCCTTAAAATGAAAAAGCACCGACATAAAGTCGATGCTCTTCTATGTTTTTATGATCCTTTGCAAGGGCTTTACGCCGCATCCGTAAGAACCACAAGTATTCATAGTTATAATATATAACTGAAAAATGTTTCTTTTACTTTTTATGGAATAGCTCTTTTCATTTTATATAATGCAACCTGCACCTTTTTAATCGAACATAAGATTAAAAAACTTTATAAGGGGGAAATCCTATGTTTGATTCATTTGCTTTACTTACCGTATCTGAAACCGCTGTTATGCTGCGCTATTCATCCAGCACCATCTATGTTCTAATTCGTTCTGGAAAATTAAAAGCCATGAAACGCGGCAAGTCTTATTTTATTGCAAAATCTTCAATTCAAGATTATATAGACACTCTGATGCCTTAAGATGATTATATGGCACTACATTAGCACTTCTTACGTGTCATAAGATTTTTGCAAATTATACATACAATGCTTTTTTCAATAAACATTTAAGTAATATAACAAAACTGGAGGTAAAACAATCATGTTTGAACAATATAACGATCTAGTAACCGTAGAAGATCTTTGTGAAATGCTCTCCATCGGTAAAAACGCTGCTTACAAATTATTAGCATCCGGTGAACTAAAATGTTTCCGATCTAACCGCATCTGGAAAATTCCTAAGCAAGGAGTTATCGAATACATAAAAACACAAAGTAATTTAGCAATCGAGTAGGAGCTAAATAATTAAATTATTTAGCGACCTCTCACACCACCGTACGTACCGTTCGGTATACGGCGGTTCAATAATTTAACGTAAATGGAATACCTCGTATTTCTTTGCTATATTCATGTAGCCTAGAGATTCGAGGTATTTGTCTGTTAGTGTCCGTTGTAAAATAGCACTTCCAGCGATACGCCAATAACCTAGTCGGGTATTAGCATACTGCCACGCTCTATTTCTATCTAAACCCAGCTTTTGCAGATTCATAAATCGAGTGGATATTTTCTTCCACTGCTTCCATAGATACATCCGCAACCTGCGTCGTATCCACTTATTTATCTCCTGCATATGACTCCGCATTTTTGCTATAGAGAAGTAACTTAACCATCCGGTTGTGTAGTTTCTCAATTCTTGCAATATGTCTTTTATTGAGCGCCCACGACTGCGACTCGTTACTTCTCTAATTTTCTCTTTAAAACGTTTCAGTACTTTCCCATGCGGTCGTATTCCGATTTCCCTCACCACTTTGTGCAATGAGAAACCCAGAAACTTCACCTTCAAAGGGCTACCCACTTGGCTCTTTCGACGGTTCACTTGTAATTTTAGTTCTCCTTCTAGGTAATTCACGCAACTTTCCATGACCCGTTTTGCCGCGCGTTCTGTCCGAACATAGATATTGCGGTGAGTAGACCCGGGGAATTTCACCCCGAGTCTCTCTCAGAACCGGACTTGAACCTCTCAGCTCATCCGGCTCCCATCATCCAACCACAGGATAAATCCCCATTTTCCAGTGTACGAATAACTTTGGTTCTCGCCTAGCGATTTTCTCTAACCAATAGATTGCCCGCCTTCGATGCCGATCGAGTTTCTTGTATTTTCTTCTCACCCAGTGAACCAATGCTCTATTCATGTGCTTAAGTACGGAGTACATTTCTGTTTTGTAAAAGCGTCCATAATAATTGATCCATCCTCTAATTACTGGGTTGAACATATAGGATAGATCTTCAAGGGTTTTGTCAGGCTTTAAGTGCATCCTCCAATCATGAATGGTGCGTCGCATTGCCTTGGTCGCTTTGTTGCTGACTGCTGGGGTAAAGTTGATAAAATATTTTCCATATTTGCTTTTTGACCTCCGCGCCCGAAAGGTATATCCTAGAAAATCAAATTGTTCTTCCATATGATTCCCTTTTCGATCATCATCTTTACAGTAAACAATGCGTGTTTTGTCTGGATGTACTTCCAAACCGCATTCTATGAACCTTTGCGCCAAGCTTTCTTGGAGTTTCTCTGCCTCTTCCCGACTACGGCAGTGTGCTATTCCATCGTCTGCATATCTTGCAAACGGTTTGTCGGGATGGTTTCGATCCATCCACTTATCAAATGCATAATGCAGAAAAAGGTTCGCAAGTACTGGACTGATGACTCCCCCTTGAGGGGTACCCTTGGTTCTTTCTCTTATTGTTCCATCGATCATCTGAAAAGGTGCCCTGAGCCACCTCTGAATATAGAGAATGACCCAGGGGGTATCCGTATGTTTTCGGACAGCCTTCATGAGTAATTCGTGATCGATGTTGTCAAATAAGCCTTTAATATCAAACTCTAACACCCAGTCATATTTCCAACACCGTTGTCGAGTGATTGTTAGTGCATCTATTGCCGATTTTCCTGGTCGATACCCATAAGAATCCTTATGAAAATACGGCTCCACTTTTGGTTCGAAATAGATTTTTGCAACCATCTGCGCTACACGATCTGCCACAGTGGGGATACCCAACACGCGTTTTCCCCCGTTTTTCTTAGGTATTTCCACTGCCTTTACTGATGGAGGAAAATAGCTTCCAGAAGACATTCGATTCCAGACTTTATAGAGACTATCTTTTAAATTTTCTTCAAATGCTTCTATACTTTCACCATCTATTCCTGATGTCCCCTTGTTATCTTTTACTCGTTGAAATGCCTCCAGCACTACTTTCTTGGAGATTTCGTATGGTTTTGTCTTGTTCATTGGTTCCTCCCTTATCGGTTGACCCTTGTTCAAAACTGGATAACACAGCCCCTTCGCTCCATTTCCGTTACGAAGCTTCATCACTACTACAGGCTGTTCCGCCCCTGCATTCTGCATCGGTACTTTCGTCCTTACGGGTCTTCCGTTTGGAGTTTTCCCTTCACATCAGAGAACAGGTTCCCAAGTTCTTAACCGAAGCCTGTACCACGTTCACGCCGCCTTCATGCCGGCCACCATCTGGACAGTAAACAGGTTTCCTCCAGACTTATCCCAGATTAATGACTCCCCCCTGGTTTCGATGACGTTCCTACGCTTTCGACACGTTATCAGCGGTTCACTTGTGTTCGTCTCCATTGGCACATACCTGACGAAGTCTAGCTTCGCCTTTTCCGTAACGCTCACCACCATGGTTTTTGACCACAGCAACTTACGGTGGTTTGGAACCTCCACCTGTATAGCGGCTCCGAGGGGCCCACCCTCATCTACGGCTAAGCATGGCACTCGGACTGCTATGCAGTCCTTTGCCTTCGTGGCGCACAATCATCTGCATATCTCACGAACTTATGTCCGCGCTTCTCCAGCAGTTGGTCAAACTTTGTCAGATAGATATTCGATAACAGTGGCGATAGATTTCCTCCCTGTGGGGTTCCCGATCTACTAGGGCTGACTATTCCGCCTTCCACAACTCCACTTTTTAGGTATCTTCGGATGAGGCCTATAACTCTCTCATCCTTGATTTCCTCGCGGAGCATGTTGATGAGCATGTCATGGTTTACCGTGTCGAAGTACTGCGCTAGGTCGATGTCGACTACCTTCGTGTATCCTTCCCGGTAGTACGCTTCGGCTTGTTTCATTGCCTGATGCGCATTCCTGCCCGGGCGAAATCCATAACTTCTTGCGGAAAATATCTTCTCGAAGATGGGCGTTAGCACTTGCGCAATTGCCTGCTGTATGAGTCGATCGAGCACGGTCGGTATCCCTAGTTTTCGTGTTCCTCCATCCGGCTTTGGAATTTCTACCCTTTTCACAGGTTGAGGAATGTATCTCCCTGTTCGCAGGGACTCAAGGAATTCTTCTCTGTTTGTCTTCAGCCATTGCTTCAGACCGCCTACTTGCATCCCATCTACTCCGCCTGTACCTTTCTTGCTTACTACCTGAGCATAAGCCGCATTGAGGTTGTTGCGATCTAGTATTTCTTCTAACAGGTTTACGCGGTTCTCTTTTGCAATTTCCAGTGTTGCCACGCTCCGCACTCCCTTGTTACTCTCTGCTTCCAGCATACCCTGGCAAGGGCAGCCCATTTTATTGGTTTTCTGCTCTCTTAACATGACTTCACCTTCCTTTGATCACGAACTCTATTATTGTTCAGTCCTTCCCGAAAAAAAAAAAAACCTTCGGTACTATGACCTCGGCTGACTTCTCACAGTAAATCTTATTTCAACCATGCTTCGATTCACTTATCTTCACATGTCTGTGAGACCTCCCCGGGTAAGAACGCAATCTTTCTCTCCATCTATCTGCCACATTTACCGCGCAAGCTTTCGGATAGTTTTGGGCTTTGATTTGTCTAGCAATCTTACCCAGCTTACTCTGCCTTATATGTGATTTCTGTTCGTCAGACCAGAGATTTGCCGCCGACTTCCTTCAGATTCCACCTCACGATGGACACCCTTGTCTTAGGCTACGTGCTTGGCACTATCAACCCGCACTCGGGACTTTCACCCGTTAGATTGCGCCCATGCCGGGCGCACTAAAAATAAAGGCTTGGCGATTTGCCAAGCCCTTGTTTTGTCATTTTTTTAGTTGTGCGAAAGCTCTATGTATCTTTTTGGTATCCTAGATGCTTATTTGTCAAATGAATCTTCGCTCAATACCCTTATTGCTTAATTAATTGTATCGTCTTAATGGGATTAATTTCAAGTAATCTATTTTATTTTTAGTAATCTCACTCACATAACACATATCAAATTTTCTTACTGATCCGCATCTCCTATAATGTAATATTATTTAATGCGTTATATATGACTCCTTCTTGCTTTTTTCGTTCGGTATAAATCCTCATCAGCTCGTTGAATCAATTCAGCCCAGTTCGTCACATTATCATCATTTACTGCAAAGCCAACACTAATCGTTGTATGTATTAATTCTCCCTGCCATAAAACTGACAAATTTTCTACCTTTTCACATAAATGTTTTATTGTTTGTACTAGAAGCTCTGCCTCATAAGCAATTATAATAAATTCATCACCGGCATAGCGAAACGCTTCTGCTCTTAGATTAAATGCATCAGCAATAACATGGCTCACTTCTTTCAAATACAGATCTCCAGCCTGATGACCGTAGGTATCATTGATCATTTTAAATTCATCAACATCAAGCATAAGAACGCCTGCTGCTTTATTTCTATGAAGAACAAGTTTGACTAAAGTCTCTTCTAGTGCACGGCGATTTGGTAATCCTGTAAGCATATCGGTATAGGCCTTAATTTTAATTTGATGATTCATTTTGTCCATAATAATCCAAAATAAGCAGAGTGATAAAGTCATATATAAAATGAAAATACCGATAATAAAAGCAACCTGGACACTTCCTAGTTGCATTAAATCAAAATAAAAACGATCTGAAATTGTCAGCAAAATGCGAAAAAATAGAAACACTATATTTAATTTCAAAATAAGTGACAAATACTTGCTGGGTACGTTATCTGCATAGGTTATGTTGCGAGATAAAGTACGGATACTTATACCAGAAAGGATCACTAAAAACAGACTTATATCAATAATCCGCCAAGCAACAGAGGGATAAATATATGTTAGGTAAAATAGACTCACCATAAAAACAAAAAAAATAGTGGCAAGCTTTCGTCGTAAATATGCTGGTTTATTCACATAACAAGCAATACCTGCTTGAATTGCTAAAGAGGAAAGAAAGGCTCCAGCATTTGCCAAAATAATAGAATGAAAATCAGGAATCACTCCTCTAAAAGAGTATAAAAGCAAACTGCTACCTAATAAAATTTGGCTCAAGCTCCAAAATGCAATAGCATCCCGAATTACACGAATGTAAAACCATATGCTAACCATTATCAAAGCATTCATCCAAACAAGGACCGTAGCTCCCATAAATAATGTTCTAATATCAAAATCCATACATCAATTCCTCTATATCCATTTAAAAAATTTATTGTTAAAAAATAAATACTAAGTACTTATCTTACATACAAATATGCCATATTTTTATACAGAATGCAATTCCTGAAAAAATTTCACCGGATAATTTTCATTTGAACCCCGCCCTTTCGTCCCAATGTATTGACTCTCTCTTGGCATAATAAATTAGGCCTCCTATGAATTTTATCATAGAAGGCCTTTGTGGTATTAAGTTACATATTTTTATTTACACGCTCGTTTCGCTACGACTAAAACCATTAGCTTTCGACTACGATTCTATAAATCTGACAATATCATCAGCCACAGGTCCTACACCAGTAATACCAAAATTGTCTATTAATACTTTTGCTACATTTGGAGAAAGGAATCCTGGTAGTGTTGGTCCTAAATGAATGTTTTTCACTCCGAGATATAGCAACGCAAGCAGTACAATGACTGCTTTTTGTTCATACCAAGCTATGTTATAAACAATTGGAAGCTCATTTACATCCTGTAATTCAAATATGTCTTTAAGCTTCAATGCAATAAGTGCTAACGAATACGAATCATTGCATTGCCCCGCATCAAGAACTCTTGGAATTCCTCCGATATCGCCTAGCCCCAGTTTGTTATAGCGATACTTCGCACAGCCTGCTGTCAAAATCACGCTATCCTTGGGAAGTTTTTGAGCAAACTCCGTATAGTATTCTCTCGATTTCATTCGTCCATCACAACCGGCCATGACAACAAATTTTTTAATAGCTCCAGATTTCACTGCAGCAACGACTTTATCGGCAAGTGCAAAAACCTGTTCGTGAGCAAAGCCGCCTATAATTTTACCCGTTTCAATTTCAGTTGGTGCCTTTAGTGTTTTAGCAAGATTTATAATTTGCGAAAAATCTTTCTTGCCATTAAGATCCGCTTCAATATGCACGCACCCAGGATACCCAGAAGCACCACTCGTAAATATTCTGGCTTTGATTTCTTCACTTCTTGGTGGTACTATACAATTTGTTGTAAAAAGGATTGGTCCATTAAAAGATGCAAACTCTTCTATCTGCTTCCACCATGAATTCCCGTAATTTCCAATCAAGTTATCATATTTTTTAAAGGCTGGGTAATAATGGGCTGGCAGCATTTCGCTGTGTGTATATACATCAATGCCAGTTCCTTTTGTCTGTTCCAAGAGTTGTTCAAGATCTGTCAGATCATGACCAGAAATCAATATAGCTGGATTATTCATAACACCAATATTGACTTCTGTAAGTTCTGGATTCCCATATTTTGATGTATTTGCCTCATCCAGTAAAGCCATAGCCGCAACACCATACTGTCCTGTTTTTAAGGTCAAAGCAACAAGTTCCTCGATCGTAAGACCATCATCCAAGGTGGCTGCTAATGCTTCATACAAAAAAGCATAAATATCAACATTTTCTTTTCCAATATTCAATGCGTGATGGGTGTATGCAGCCATTCCCTTTACACCATAAGTGATTAGTTCTCTCAACGATCTGACATCTTCATTTTCTGTTGCTAAAACGCCTATTTCAGCGGCCTTCATTTGCATATCATCAATAGAGGAAACTTCAAAAACTGCTGCATCGTGCAAGATTTTTTCAGTAATTTTTTCGCGCAATTTGTTTCGCATGGTAATCATTTTTTCTATTTCTTTTGCAATTGCAATATCATCGAAATTTGCATTCGTAATCGTAATAAATAAACTTCGCAGGGCTTCATGATTGACTTGTTCCAAATTTTTTACATCTAAATTACCTTTGATGACAATTTCTGAAACACCTTTTAATGTGTAAATCAATAAATCTTGCAGTTTAGCAACACGCTCCGTCTTACCGCAAACACCTTTGACTGTGCACCCCGTTCCTTTAGCTGTTTCCTGACATTGATAACAGAACATCCCCATTAATACCCCTCCTCTTTTTTATTCATCGACTGAATTATCTATCTGAATAGTCTTACAGCTATTTTCTACATGGTATCTATATATCCTCTATTAATATTACGATAACTACCCTTATATATCAGATTGATAAAACTCTTGCGTAAAAATTTTAAATATCCTACATACTTCAGCCATCTAACACGCCTAAATTAATGACGCTCTTTAGTTTCTTTGTGTTGATAATTTTATTTATGTGTATAAAACAAAAACTAGCGAAAACACATCCCGTAAATAGCATTATTTTAATTTGACCTATTATCTTTACTTCAGTATCATTGAATCCTCTAGGCTTTTCACCGCTATACGTAATTGTTTTTCTAAGATTTTTAAACGATTAGCAATTTTTATTTCATTTTTTTGTCGATATATAATCTCGGATGTCTGTGCATTAATTAAAAGTTTTTCTAATTCTATTTTTTGCTTCTCAACGTCTTCAAATATCTGTAACATAATAGCAGAACTTCTTTCTAATAAAAATTTTACAATTTGGGAGAGTATGTCGGATTACGTGGATGCTAAAGCAGGAGAAGTATCTTCACATCTTACGATCTCCGCAGCCTCCATTCACTTTTTACTTTTATCTGTTCAATCTTGACCTCTGACAATTTCTTTTTTGTTGCTACATATTTTTCAAACTCCGAAATATTCATCCAACTTTCTTTCAGCGGGTAAGCGTAATAAAAAGCATACCCACGAACTTGCCCAAAATTGTCTTTATATGCAACGGTAATGTGTTTCAATTTATAAACTTCAAAATATGATGCTACAATTATTACTACCGGTATAGCTACAATCCAAATATTCATTACATTACCCCCTCTATTATTTTTTTGTTTTTTTATTATTCAATAATTATATTTATTATTAAACAATATTTTTTATTTTATTAATTTCCCTTTAAATATGTTTTTTATTATTATCTATATGGCGTAAAAACATCCACAAGCACTGCAAAAAAGTGACCGCATCATACGTGCAGCCACTTTAAAAGCTAAACTCGATAATAATGATGGATTATTTCAATACGGGAAAGAGCAGAATCTAAAGATGCGGAATTAAGAAAATTATCATATTCCGCTATAGAAACATCTGCATATTGGTATAGTGACCCATCTAGAAATTCAATTTCCAAGACGTTATTTTCCCATCCAACAGTGTTTATTCGGCTAGATGATACAGTGTGTCTCTGCATTACAAATCATTCCCTTCTAGAGCATTTCAACAATTTATGTTGATAGTTTAAGTATACGAAAGAAATAATACTTAAACAATAGCTAATATTTATAAATAAATATATCAATAATATACTTGTGATTTTTCATTTTACTAGCTATCAACTTACCCCAGGCTATCATCAAAAAATAGTTCCAGTTTGGAATGAATGCTTTATAAAAAGTCTCAATTCATTGGATTTTTATAAAAAATCTTAAATACTTGGATTTTATATGCTAATTTATTGGGGTAAAAAACTATTTATTAAATAGCCTTTACCCTTGGTGCACCATAAACATACCCCCTTTGCTCGACAATTGTATTCGTTATCTATCGAACAAAAGAGGGTATTTCAAGTAAATTCAGCAATTTTATTTAAACTTTAAACTTTCGAATAGATTCTTGCAGTTCAGCCGCCATTTGCGACAAGTGCGTGCTGGCGGATGCGATTTCTTCCATAGAAGCTGACTGTTCTTCCGTTGCTGCCGATATAGTTTCTGTTTCTTCCGCTGTTTTTTTAGTTTGTGTACTGCTACCACTTGCTGCTTTTATAACATCTTCCGTACCACTGGTCAACTCTTCTGTAGCTGCCGATATTTCATTAATTTCATCAGCTACACCTTTAATCATATCCAAAATTTCATTAAAGTTCCGTCCAGCTAACTCAACTAATTCCGATCCCATTTCCACTTCTCGTTTACTTTCATTCATAAATGTAACTGCAGTTTGTGTCTTCAGCTGAACATCACTGATCAAATTCGTGATATCTTTGGTTGCATTAGCGGACTGTTCCGCTAATTTTCTTACTTCATCTGCTACAACAGCAAAGCCTTTTCCTGCCTCCCCTGCTCTTGCAGCCTCAATTGCTGCATTTAATGCTAATAGATTGGTTTGTCCAGCTATATTTGAAATCAAAGATACAATCTGACTTATCTGTTGCGCTTTATCTTCAAGTTCTCCAATTACACCTGCTGTAGTATTTGTTTTTTGCTCAATAACGCGCATCTGACTGATTGTTTCTTGAACCGCTTTCTCGCCGCCAACGGCTGCAACTGAAGTTTTTTCTGTTGATTTTGCTACTTCTACTGTGTTTGTGGTTACTTGATGAATCCCTTTTGCCATTTCTTCGACAATATGATTTGTTGTAATTGCAATTTCAAGTTGCTTTTCAGCACCTTTTGCCACTTCAGTAATCGATTCTGCCACCTGTGCAGATGCTTGCGCAGACTGTTCTGCACTCGCGGTCAGTTCCTGCGAAGCTGCAGCTAATTGTTCCGACGTATTAAGCAACTGCTTTATAAGTGTTCTTATATTTCGATTCATCTGATCAACGGCCTTGGACAATACACCAAATTCGCTTTTATCGTTCATATTATGATCCGCAACATTATTTGAAAAATCTCCAGATGCAATGCCTCCCAAAAATTGTACTGATTCAGCTAAACGTTTAACAATTTGTTTAACAATCAAAATACCCAAGCCTGCACCAATAACAACTGCCACGATGGTAATTATGATAAACAGCATACTTGCTTTGGCAAAACTATCTTTTGATTCCTGATTCATTTTCTCCGCGTCTTTTTTTGAGATCTCTGATAAATCTTGTAAAGATTTCGTTGTTGCATTTGCTAGTGATTCAACTTTTTGTTTATATACCGAAAAGGCTTCTGCATTTTTATTGACTTTTGCAAGCTCCAGAACTTCATTGTTTGCATCTTTATACTGTACTACAATACTTTGTAATTCTTTAAACTTATTTTTTTGCTCCTGACTCAAAGGCAAAGCTTCAAATTTTGTTAAATTTTCATTATATTTTTTCCTTGCATCAGCAATTTGATCAATCAATCGCTGATTTTCTTTTACATCGGTTGTGATCATTAATTCAAATAAATCACTACGAATTCTTCGTATATAAATTCGATTTTCATAGGCCAAGCTAACTTCTGTCAAATTGTTTTGATACATCATATCCGTATATTCACTGCTTCGTTTTAAATTAAAATATCCAATCATACCAACTAAGATAACAGCTAAACTAAAAGTAAGGATTAAAATACTTAATTTTTGCTTCACCTTTAAATTATTAAACCAAGACATATTGCATCTCTCCCTATATAAATTTTATAAAACCATATGCTTTATGACAAAATATAAAATCATTCCGTAATAAACACTCAAATGTTATGCTATTATTTTCTGTTTATTCAAAATCATCCTTTTCGTCGGCAAAAACAAGACTGTTACATCATATATAACAGTCTTCACACAGCTCTTCGGATATTAATCAATTTTTATATCTACTTCAAATCTCTTTCCATCTACATCAAGTTCAACAATCAAATATTGATTATCACTAATACACAAGGAAACATCTTCTCCTATTGTTAAATTAGGTGTGGAAATATCTACTAGATGATTTTGTGAAGACAGTTTCGTTGCAACTTGAGCGGTTAGCATGTTAGCCAACTCAGAAATTGCACTTTCGGCAATTGAATTTAATTCAAGTACTGGCACCCCCATCATCATCGTAGAAGCAAATCCACAAGCCGTATTCATCGACATATTATATGCTACATTGCCAGAAATTCCTTTACTAAACCCAACCAAGACAATAACACCAAAACTCTTTAAATATTTTTCTCCTACGCTTAGTTTATTACGTTTTATATTTTGGAAACCAAGTTGCGGTAAAACATCGTAAATTGCCGTAATAAAAGGATTTACCATCTGTACATCCATTTATTTTGCCCCCTTAGAAAATCCAATTGATATTTTGATATCACCGATTGAGGTGCTAGCGGTAATATCAAAGGGTCGTAATTTCACACTCAAAAATTTCATGTTTCGACCTTTTATAATACCTGGTGGTGACATTCTAACATCTTGATCTTTGAGGACATCATCTAAATAGGATACATACTTCCCCATAATTACATTTGCCGCTTCACTAAACGCTTCTCGAGCATCATCATCATCTAATTCGTCTTCCTCATCCAACTGCAACATTAACCGCGCAAAGCCAATCACAGCAGCATCCTCTGCATACAAAATTGCTTTGCCCTGTATATCTCCGGTTAAACCAACAATAGCGGCTGTTCCACTAATATCAGACTCTTCCAAAACATTTTCTTCGAATTTCATCGTACTTTCCAAATTTGTTATTTGGAAAATTTCATGTTGGAAAATTTTAATTAATGGTTTAATATAAGCTTCTTCAATATGATCACTTGTTTTATCTTCACTTTGATATAAAAGCAATAGTGTATCAATAAGTTCATAGGGTGTTACAGGTTTTTGTAAAAAAGAACTGATACCGATTTCCCGCCCTTTTGTGATTAACAAAGAATCTTTCATGGCACTAATCATTATAATTTTTGCTTTTGGATTCATTTCTAAAATGCACCGACTTGTTTCGATACCATTAATTCCTGATAAATTCATATCCATTGTTACAATATCTGGGTTGTGTTCCTTATATTTCTCAATAGCTTCTTTGCTGTTTTTAGCGTAACCACAAACTTTAAAATTTGTTTTTGATAATATTTTACTTAATATCATATAGCTACTTTTTGAGTCATCTACTATCAAGACAGTAACTTCTTTCATGTAGCATCCCCCATTTCAAATATCATATCTTTCAGCCTTGCTTTTTAATAATAAGAAAGAGACTATTTACCGAAAAACAGCCTCTTTTTAAAATATTCACATAATTTTTTCAATATTTATTACTTTATACTCAATATGATGCAAAACTGCCATAATATAGATTCTCACAAGTCCAGTTTGATTTGGATACATCACTGCTACAGATTTAGCTATAAATAAATACTGGGTCTTACCTAGATACTTTTTTATCCCCACCTCTAATGGTTCATAACTAATTCGAATCAGCATCTTCAATGCTTTGTAAAAAATATCTTTATTGTCTTTTTCTACAGGAGTTTGAATAATCCAACCTCCGTCTATCGTAGTAGTCATAACCATACCTCTTTTAATTATAAAATTTGGCATTATGAAACAACTAACTATAATACATATATTAGAAATTAGTATAACATACCGTCGAAACTTCACCAGTTAATAAATGTATTATATTTACATTTATTGTTAATATGCTGCCCTTAATAGCAGTTTTAATGTCTTTCACTGCTTTAAATGTTATTGTATATTCGTATGAGATGTTCTACGAAGTTCTCGTAACAGACTTTCCACTTCTAACGGAATAGTTTCCCACGATTCAATAATATTTAAAAACATGCCCCTCGACGCAAACAGTCCAATGATTATTTTTGCTTCACCTGTTGTACAATTATTAAAGGTTTTTATACTCTTTTCAAACTCATCATATGTTATTTTATCTCCATATTTTTGCATAGTTTCAAGTAAATGCTCATTGATACGTTTAAATTTTTCTTCCGTCATGTTTAACCCATCCCATAATTTTTTTTCAACTATCATTCGAACATCTCCTTAATTTTCATAATGTTCTATCTTCGTCAAAAATGTATCAAATCCTGTTTTTTAGTTAATGGATTAACTTGCTCTATTCGATTCATTAACGATCCTCTCAAACAAGTTTTCTAACTATACAACCAGCAGCTTATTTCACAAATCAATTTTTACGCTGCCATATGATTTATACCGAATAGCAAGTTTGGTTTTATTATAGTTAAAGAATACGTATTATATACTCCCAAGCGATTGAAAGCTTGGGAGTAATTTTTTTACAAAAAAACTGCTGCACATGTTTTATTATGTGCAACAGTCCTTTTTTATTACGTATTTTTTTATAATATCCATTACTTATTATCAGTATTATCTGTTAATGTAGTTATAGTTAAAGCCTTATTAATCTCATCTAGCGACTCTTTTAATAAATTAAATGTTTTAGACTCAGTAGGAGCTATTCTTGTTTTCATCGCCTCTTCGAGCGCGTGCCAATCACAACATCTAGCTTTTATATTATCAGGCAAATATGGTTTATATCTCACCGTATATAGCTTCTTGGATTTTTTTATAATTTTATCTGTCTCAGCGGTAGTATTAAAAATACGTAATTGCTACAACATCATGTTTCTATATTTAGGATCATCATTTATTAAAATAGATAGGTCAAACATGCTTACGACATCATCAGAGACAGGTATTATATTGTTAAAATTGATCATACCTAATTCTCCATTTTTAATTTTATATAAATCCAATCCCTCGTGCATTGTTTTATGCTTCTCTTTTGGTGAGCCTAACGGGGCATAATATTTTATATTATTAATCTCGCAAACTACGCCTAAAAATTTTCGACTATTCGCGTTAGGATGCTCCAAACTAACGTTATCATCAATATTGTGCAAAAAAAGTAAATAATCTTTATCAATTTCATATAATTTCAGATTTTCAGATTTTCAGATTTCATTTTTCTCCTAAAAAAAGAATAGACGCGAATTACCGCGCCTATTCCTTTTTTACCTCGCTCTTATACGGGTACGATATCCCAAAATATTACTACCATCAACTCATATTAATATGGGTTGCGCTACAAATCCAACTTATATACCTTATGTACATTATATCAAATAAGTACTATAAAGTACATACAAAATCATTATAAACTTTTTTTAAGATATGGCAACGATTCGTGTGAAAAACAGCCATAAGACATTTTTTGCCAATGAAATATATTTTTTATCATTTATGCTATAGCCACTGATAGATTATTGACATAGCACTTATACTCTAATTTCCAGATTTAGTACTTGACTTAAAGTATACTTTAAGTCATATGCTTTAAAGCCATATCAAATTATATTGATTAATGATTTTACATGATGTTACTCCTAATGTAAACTATATTTAGAGCTAAAAACCAAAGGAGGCATTTTTAAATATGACTAACCAAATAAATCAAAAAATTGCTGAAGATTTCTTATATGCATATAAAGCTCACGATTGGGACGGTATTAAAAGTCTTTTACACACTGATATCAAATGGACACTTCCTGGTGATGGAATGATTTCTGGAACTGCTGTAGGTGCGGATGCTGTTATCGAACGTACTAAAACTATTATTGCAAGCGGAGTACAAACAACGCTCCACCATATTCTTGTAGGACAAAATGGACTTACTCTATCACTAAACAATACTGCAACATCAGCAGATGGATGCATCTTAGATGAAGAATTAGCAACTGTATTGACTGTTGCTAATGGGCTTATTATAAAAATCGATACCTACCTTTCCGATGTACCTATGATGGAAAAATATTTCCATAAATAAAAAATTATGGATGAAGATTAGTAAGTATAAAACCCCTAAAATCGTTGTAATTGATTTTAGGGGTTTTATATCATTTGAATTTTTTAACAAAAACTTCTAACTCATTGGCAGCATTGCTCACATGCCCCAAATGTGCTGTAATTTCTTCTGTCGAAGCTGCTTGTTCTTCACTAATCGCCCCCGTTGTTTCAATTGATCGAGAAATTCCGGTAACAGCAACATTCATTTCCTTTAAGATCTGTTGGATTTTTTCAGTAGCAGATTTAGATTGTTCCGCTAACTTGCGAACCTCTTCTGCCACAACAGCAAACCCTCGCCCCATCTCTCCGGCTCTAGCTGCTTCAATTGCTGCATTGAGTCCTAATAAATTGGTCTGCTGAGCAATATTATTAATAAATTCGATAACCTTTATAGTTTCACTATTTTTCTCCATAAGTGTAGCTGCCTGTGTAATGGATTCCTGCCCAGCATTTGCAAGCTCACTAGCACTATGGGCAACCTGCTCTACCGCTTCGTAAGCATTGCGGGTTGATTTTGCCATCTCAGCAACGGTTTCAATCAGTTTTGCATTTTCCGCCATATCTACCCCGGAACTGATCGTGCCAATGATTTCATTATTGATCCCACGAATTGGTGTAAATATTGTCTTAATAGGCTTACCATAAACTTCTTTTTCAACATCAGCAAACGTCGTTTTATTGCCACGAATACAGTCCATTATTGTCGCTATATTCGTAACCGACTTGCCTGGAACCAGATCTATATCAAGATTATTTCCTTTTTGATAATCAATATACTCTGTCAAATTACTTAAGCCGATCACCATATCTTCACGCGAAATTGTATTGATATATGGAATTACGACCTTAAAAGCATTGAGGATTTCTTCATTTGTTTTAATGGTATCAGGATATTTCATATTTATTCCTCCATATACTTTATTCTGTATAAAAAATTTCATATGTTGGATTATTTCGACAAGTTCAAAATAAACACCTGCTAACCATTGTTCCTGTTCGGAAAGCTTTTATTTTATTCCTTGATACTTGATATAATCATCCCACCACTTAGAGGCATCTCATTATATTGATTTCTAGTAATTAATTCATCGTTCTCCAGTTCGTGCAATGAATTTGATAGCATTGTATTTGTCATTCCTAATATGTCCCTTTTAAATTCATTAAACCGCACCACTTCTTTTTTTAATAACTGTACTAATATACGAAGTTTCCATTTTCCCTCCAATTACAAACAATGCACTTTTTACAGGGCATTGTTTGTAATTATCTGATTCTCTAATGAAATTTAAATACTGCTCTAATTCTTGTTTGCTCGCCATATCTATTCCTCCTCGGTACGAAAAATAATACCTAATCACAAAATCCTGCGTACTTATTAGTATAAAATTATTTAAGTATAATAATTTTACCAAGTATTTTTAGTTGAGTAAATATTATATAAAGGAGAATATATATATGGAGAAACAATTTATTGAATTAAAAAATGGTGAACCATTTTTCAACATCGTTATGGAAGGACTTCGAGGTGATTTGCCAAGTCCTATATTTTGACTTAATATTATGCTATGATTATATCAGTAAAGTACATCGGACGGAGGATCTTATGGCTAAACAAAATAAAGAAACGCTCCATGCAAAAGGAATAGAAATCTCTATATTCTCGGAAGATTTTCAAAATGATTTCATTTCATTAACAGATATTGCACGTTATAAAAGTGAAGAACCAAAAGATGTTGTTAAAAATTGGCTTAGAACCAAAGATACCTTAGAATTTCTCGGATTATGGGAACAACTCCATAATCCTAATTTTAAAGGGGTCGAATTCGACGCCTTTAGAAAAGGAGCTGGTCTAAACGCTTTTACTCTATCTCCACAAAAATGGATCAGCTCTACTAATGCAATCGGCATGATTTCAAAATCCGGGCGATACGGCGGAACCTATGCCCATAGTGATATTGCCTTTGAATTTGCCTCATGGGTTTCAGCTGAATTTAAGCTCTATATTATAAAAGACTATCAACGAATAAAAAGCGATGCAAGCAGTAAATTAGCACTTGGTTGGAACTTAAACCGTGAAATTGCAAAGCTAAATTATAAAATTCATACGGATGCCATAAAAGAAAACCTGATTCCCCAAAAACTAGCACCGAAACAAAAGTCCATGACCTATGCCAATGAAGCCGATGTCTTAAATGTAGCTTTGTTTGGCAAAACAGCTAAAGAATGGCGAGACGAGTATCCTAAAGCTAAAGGTAACATCAGAGATTGTGCTTCACTTCATCAACTATTAGTTCTCGCTAACCTGGAAAGTTATAATGCCATACTTATTAAAGAAAATATCCCCCAAGAGCAAAGACTTGATCTTTTAAATAAAATGGCCATTGATCAACTCAAAGCTATTCAAACCATAAACATTGATTCCATTCAAAAACTTAGTAAGCAATCCTAAACGGTACTCCCCCAATAACAATCGACGCCTAATCAAAATCAATGCGCCTTATTTGCGCCTTAACATTTAAAAACCATTGCCATTTCAAACCAACATTCACCAATCCTGACCCCCGTAAAGCCAGTAAAATCAATGATTTCCCATCAATCTACAATAATCACAAATAGTCCTTACGTCATTCGTAATGAGCAGGTCGTAGGTTCAATTCCTATCATCAGCTCCAGTGTTATCAATGCCTCCGAGGTTTTCGGAGGCTTTTTTATTGTCCATTTTTAAGGAAATGCGCCTTAACACAAAAATCTACATGTATCTTTCTTTAGTTTAAAAATACAAAATACAGTTCAGTTATATATCACTACAAAACATAATGGGTTTATCCTGATAAATAAAGTCTCTCTAAATCACAAAAATTTTCATCATAAATTATTTTCCATTCACTCTCAACACTGTATAAAAGCATAAAAAGATTACATACTTCCTATTATTATGAGTCAAATTTTGGTGTAAATTCATCCGAACTCACAATAAAAAAGGGGGGGATATTCTCTATCCACCGTAGCAATCACGGTACACGTAACATCAAAAGCGAATTAGGCAAAATGGGGATGAATATTTCACGTCGGCGTGTTAGCTGCATCATGAAACAAAAAAATTGCGAGAATTGTACTATAGCATAATATAAAACACATGTAATTTCCTGCAGCCGACGCCTCACCATATACATTCACCTAGCTTGCCACACCGGGAGTACTTATTCTGCTTGCCGCCTTCATTGGTGGGCGAGTACAATCTGCATCTTTCGGAGAAATGTTCCTGGTTTTAGCCAAAACAATTATTAGCCTGCGCAACACAATCATTACAATCATCACAATTATAGCTACAGCCAAGGTCATGGGATACAGCGGCATGACACATGAAATCTCTGAAACAGCTGTCAATACAACCGGCATCTTCTATCCAGCCATCGCTCCCTTCATTGGCTCAGTCGGCACATTTATCACTGGTTCAGCAACATCGAGCAGTGTTCTTTTTGGCAAACTACAAACAGCTTCCGCCTCCGCAATTTATGCAAATGCAAGTTGGATAGCAGCTGCCAATGCAACTGGAGCCTGTGCTGGAAAACTGATTTCACCTCAAAATATCGCTATCGCTACCGCAGCAATTGCCAGTAACGAACGTGACAGCGAATTGTTAAAGTCTGCAGCCAAGTATTACGTCTCTTTCATCATTCTCATGGGTTGTATTGTCTATTTCGGTCAGATTTTCATTCACTAAAACACTCTACATTCTCTCCATCGGACTGCACCGACGAATAAACGCCCATTCTGGGCGCACAGAAACACCCCGGCGATTTTTTCCAATCACCAGGGTGCCCCGTTCTCTCTAACTCCGCGTTGGTGACCAACTCATCGTCTCCATAATCAGCCGGACTGCATCGGAAAAACCTTGTCGATAATATACGTCCATTCCGCTCAGCATCATACAATTATATTCATCATCAAGTTTTTCCAAGGTTTCCTGCAACTCCAAAGGCAATGCACTTTTGATTTTGTTCTGATACGCAAGGACTTTTTCGCTGGCATGATAATATTCACTAGAATGCTTCCCTAAATCGAGTCCGGCCAAATTTTCATACTCCATCGTGGCAGCCAACGAATCAAATACATTTTTTATCATCATTTATATCCCCCATCCTCATTCTGCAAGGGGTTTCTCTATTGTAATCCAATAAAGGAACCCACCCTACAGTTTGTTTCAGGGGAAATCAAAAAAGCGCATGCGCGGGTTTATTCAACCTACACATGCGCTTTGCTATATCTTAATTGCATGCAGACGCTAAGCTCCTGTCAAAACTTCAATTACATCATACCGAACAAACCATCTCCCTTGTCACCCAAGGAAAATCACGGTATAATAAATTGTCGTCGTAGACAGCTAGCTGTTACGTGTAGGTGCTGGTTCACCTGCTCGTGTCTAAGAGTGTTAGCGCACTCTTGGGACACGGCGACTTTTTTAATTTCCACCCTATTTCTAATTATATTACACATCTTAGCGATTGCAAGTAAAAATAGACTGAAACATGATTTTTTATTATGAAAATCATGTTTTTTTGTGGTTTTTAGGAGATATTACCTGCGCATAATGTACCATAAATCTACTATCCTGAAATTCAGAAAGCGGATTCTTTTTCTTATAGTATCACCTTTTATTGACAAAAAAAAGACATGTCCCCATTGTTTTCTCTGAAAAATTAAAAGCCATGAAACGCGGCAAATTTATTTTATTGCAAAATCTTCAATTCAAGATTATATAGACACTCTGATGCCTTAAGATGATTATATGGCAATACGTTAGCTTTTTTTATGTGTTGTAAACTTTTTACAAATTATACATGCAATGCTTTTTTCAATAAACATTTAAGTAAGATAAGAAAAATGGAGGTTGAAAAATCATGGTTGAAAAATATAACGATCTAGTAACGGTAGAAGAGCTTTGTGAAATGCTTTTCATCGGCAAAAACGCTGCTTACAAACTATTGGCATCCGGCGAACTAAAATGTTTCCGTATTAACCGTATATGGAAAATTCCTCGTCAATCAGTTTCAGAATATATAAAAGCACAAAGTAATTTAGCATAAAAAGATAGAGTTTGGCTATTATGCCAAGCTCTATTTGCTCCATTTTTGTCCAAGTCATGACCTCCGGTAAACCGGAGGCTTGCTCAAGCCCTGGAATGGCATATTACTAACATAAGCCCCTCAAGGGGCGTCCGAATGGTCTAACCAACGTTTTACTTTTTCGGGCGACCCCTAAAGGGGCTTTTTATTTATGCCTTTTGCTTCTTGCTACCCGTAAACGGGTCCACAAACTCTTTTAAACTCATTTGTTCTGTTATTTGATCTTGTTCTAGCTGATTCCTAATGTAGTTCTCTATCTGCTTTTTATTTCTTCCTACCGTATCCACAAAATAGCCGCGTGCCCAAAATGTTCTACTACCATATTTGTATTTCA
>NZ_KB905873.1 GCF_000381065.1 Propionispira raffinosivorans DSM 20765
GAGTTTGTGGACCCGTTTACGGGTAGCAAGAAGCAAAAGGCATAAATAAAAAGCCCCTTTAGGGGTCGCCCGAAAAAGTAAAACGTTGGTTAGACCATTCGGACGCCCCTTGAGGGGCTTATGTTAGTAATATGCCCTTCCAGGGCTTGAGCAAGCCTCCGGTTTACCGGAGGTCATGACTAGAACGAGTTATTTGTTTTCATGAACAGACCTATTGTTAAGCAGAAGCCGAGTGTAATAATACAAATTCGCAAGGCTTTTTCATTTACCTTTTGCAAGGCGAATGCTCCGACTTGACCTCCTGCAATTGCGGCAATCCCTGCAACGGCGACTTGTGTCCATGCAACCTCATTAGAGAATAAAAAAATAAAGACAGCTGAAGCATTTATGACACCAGCTAATACATTTTTTGTGGCACCAGCTTTTCGTACAGCTAAACCAGCAATGGTTAAGGCCGCTAACATTAATATTCCAATGCCGCCGCCAAAATAACCACCGTAAATTGAGATGACAATTTGACTAAGAATTGTTTTATTGCGACTTAATGTCTTGGAATTTTCATCGATTTTACGAAAAAAACTGCCCCATAAAAAAACCAAGGTAGCAAATAAAACGAGCCACGGCACAAGTGCTTCGAACAAAGAAATTGGTGTTGCCAATAATAAAATGGCACCGATGATTCCACCGAGGAAACTGATAATAAATAAAGCTTTAAAAGATAATTGCGGTAAATCGGAAACATTTTTGCGTCCGGCAAATCCTGTGGTGATTTGTCCGGGGAAAAGTGCAACGGTGGATGTAATATTGGCTGCACGGGCATCAAGTCCGGTAAACATCAAAGCTGGAAGGGTAAGAAATGATCCACCGCCAGCTAATGCATTTTGAATTCCAGCAAAAAATGCAACAATAAAAAGAATGATTAAAGTCATCATCTGTAAAATACCACCTATTCATACAAAGCATAATCTCATGGTTTATATTACAGGAACTTGAAATCCTTGTCTAGCATATTCTAAGAATCAATAAATTATCATAAAATTATTTAAGATTGATTAAGAAGCCGCTGCTTTGATATTTTTATTATACTTTTCGAGTTCAAGAATGGCCTCACGAATCATGGTTTGTGTGATTTTATAGGGAACATGCACAAGATCATTTGTTTCACTGGCTTTTTGAATAAGTGCTTCTAAATCTGTTTGTTTAAGGATATCAAGATCGGCTAATTTTGTTGGTAATCCTATACTTTTATTGAAGTTGAAAATGCGTTCTCTTTCTTTTGCTTGCTGATCGAGCGTAAGTAATACAAGGACGCCATAGGATACAATTTCACCATGCAAATGTTTTTCGGCAGCTTTCCCCAAACTGGTTACGCCATAGTAGACTGCGTGTGCCAATGAACTATTATAATCATTATCTACCAGATTCGAAACCAGACCCGTACTTATGATAATCGATAAAACGGTTTGCTCAAGTTCAGGACTTGGTGTATTGGCTATGCAGTCACGCATGGCTTTTTTTCCATATTTTACGAGCGGATCAACGCTTAAACTGCTTATGTTTATGCCAAGGGCATTGAAGTGTTCGAGTTCATCGCCGCGAGAGGAAAAAGTTGATTCATAATGCTTGGCTAATGTATCACCGATACCAGCCCAGAGATATAAGTCCGGTGCTTCGGCGATGATTTTTGTTGAGATGAAAATATGTTTAGCAGGAATATTAGATAAATAAAGACCGCGAAATTCACCGCTTGGATAGTATTGAACGGCTACACCGGTACAGGCTGCACACGTACTGGCTATTGTTGGAAAAGTGAAAAATGGTTTTTCCAAGTCGTGTGCTGTCATTTTACAGGTATCAATAGCTCGTCCACCACCAATACCAAAAAGCATATCAGCATTTTGGATCGACGGATTTTGTTTAAGCATTTCTACATTTTCTGGTGTTGAATCACCACCATACCAAATGATATCCAGTATTTCAAGTCCTGACCCCGTAAGGGCAGCTTTAATTTCATTTTGCACCTTATGCAAGGCGGTTTTGCCACCGATAATAGCGATTTTTTTACCGTAAGGACGACATATTTCAGGTATTTTTGTATACGAATCGACTCCGACTGTGTAATTTGGAAACATAACATGATAACTCATAGTGATAAC
This sequence comes from Propionispira raffinosivorans DSM 20765, assembly GCF_000381065.1. Taxonomy (GTDB): domain Bacteria; phylum Bacillota; class Negativicutes; order Selenomonadales; family Selenomonadaceae; genus Propionispira; species Propionispira raffinosivorans. The sequence continues at coordinate 2,157 of NZ_KB905873.1, forward strand.
CTCCATTGTAATGTAATGCTTGTCTCTTTGAAAAGGATATTGATATACAGTATACAACTTTACATAATATAAAACAATATGAATATGACAAAAAATGGATTCTAAAAAAGACTAGTTTCTTATAGACAGTTTTTCACCAATATAGTACACTAAAGTTAACTTTATAGTTTGTTAGGCAATGAAGCCCTATAATTTACAGAAAATCACTGTGAATGATAGGGCTTTTTCTATGTGTTGGAGATGATGAAATGGAAGATCAGGCAAGGATACGCAAGCTGTGTTTAGAATATACGGCACTGCTAGACACGGATATTTGCCAATTAGAAGCCTTGGGAAAGCAATTATTAATGATAGCAACTTTGAACGATACGGATATTTTTATTGATGCACCGTTAAAAAAAGGCAGTGCTAGTATTGTTTTAGCCTGGGCTCATGCCGATACGCTGTCGTCATTATATAAAAAAAGTGTTGTTGGTGAAATTGCGTACGCAGAATGTGAACCAGCGGTTTATCGAGCGGCTTTATTTGGGGAAAAAAGTACAAATGTGCGTGGCCTGAGTCAGGAGGGGGTACCCATTGCCCAGACCGTGGTTCCAATTCAAAATACCAAAGGGGAAATTATTGGCGCTTTAATTATGGAAAAAGATATTTCTGCAAAAATAGAGCAGGAAAAGCAGGTCGAGTTTTTGGCACAGACAGCAGATCATTTAAGTCAGACATTGATGTCGTTAGCGAAAACTGGCTGTGGATGGGATGACTGGAATGTTGGCGGCATTTTTGTTTTAAATCCTGAGGGGAATATAACGTATGCAAATCGACAGGGAAGTGTGATTGCAAGAAATTTGTGGCAAGGCGATGTTATGCAGAAAAATTTACAGAAATTTTTAGGCTACCAGTCGTTGACTTCCCTCGTGGAAGATTTGTGGGACACAAAAAATATGCAATATGGATCAGCAAGTTATATTTTTCGTGCCTATTCGCTTATTTCTCAGGGAATTCTAAGTGGCTGTGTTGTGTCCGTTCAGGATGTAACGGAACTTCGTGAAAAAGAACGTCGTATTGATATGCAGTCTGTCATTATTGAAGAAATTAATCATCGAGTCAAAAACACCTTGCAAAATGTAATTTCTTTATTATATATGCAAATGCGGCGAACCGGAGAGGAAAAAGTTAAGGAAGAATTTTTGGCATGTATTAATCGTATTTTATCGATTGCTAAAGTTTATGAAGTTTTTACGTATCAGGCAAAAGATGTAGTCAATTTAAAAGAACTAGCCGGATATATTATGGAAAAAATCATCGAGAGTGGTACTTTACCAGAACAACAAGTAAAAACGAACGTGCGGGGTACGGCGGTATTTCTTCAGGCGAAGCAGGCTGTTCCCATTGCCTTGGTCCTAAATGAACTCTTATCTAATGCTGTAAAACATGGCTTGAAAAATTGTGTACATAGTGGTGAAGTAAATATTACAATCAGCGAAGATTCAGGTATGGTTATGATTCGTATTGAAAACAATGGGGACGAAATAAAAGAAAAAGAGACAAAGAAAGAACGGAAAAAATTAGGACTTTATTTGGTGAAGCTTTTGATATGTGAACAAATGGGCGGAAAATTTGAACTGATGCAGGAAAAAGGAATTGTTGTGGCAAACATTTTCTTCCCTTTACGTGAACTAACAACGGATAAGGAGGCAAAAGCGGTATGAAGACCTTGTCGATTTTATTGGCCGAAGATGAAATTTTGATTCGCGCGGATATGAAAGAGGCTTTAGAAGAAGCCGGACATATTGTTTGTGCTGAATGTGATAATGGGAAAAAAGCGATTGAACAGGCTAAACAAATGCAGCCAGAATTAGCCATTTTAGATATTATGATGACCGAATTAAATGGTTTAGAGACAGCTCAAATGATGCATGAACTAAACATTCCCGTTATTATGGTGACAGCAAATAGCCAGGCAAAACTCATTCAACGAGCCGAAAAAGTTCATGTTTATGGTTATATTATCAAACCTGTTTCAGAACAAAATCTTTTAGCTGCGGTGCAGATTGCCTATGCGCGTTGGGCTGAGATGGATTGTACGAGCAATGAATTGCAAAAAATGCAGGCAGCTTTATGTGCGCAAAAAACGATTAGTAAGGCACGATCTTTGATTCAAGATCGTCTGGGGATTTCAGCGCAAGAGGCGCATCGCCGCCTTTCACAGGAAGCCATGAAACGGCAGATGACATTGGCTGCTCTTGCGGAAAAAATTTTACAGCAAATGACTTGCAAAAACAAATAGGATGATGTAAGATAAGAATGAAATCAGAAATATTTGGTTTTACAATGGAATAATAGGCAATAACGCCCAATAGATCGTCAGGTTTTCTGACTTTTATTTGGGCGTTTTTTTTATTCTATTGGACGTTGTGACCGGAAAAATAAAGTCATGGATAATCTAAAAAAATTAAAGGCAATGAAGCCTGACAGTAACTGTAGTTTAGTATGCAGTCTGTCAGGCTTTTTTATTGCAAAAAGGGAGGAAATATTTATGGAAGTTAGTAAAAGTGTAGCTTTAGAGGCAACCCCAGAAGAAGCAAGTCTATCGAGAGTTTTGAAACCAATCCATTTATGGGCATTGACCGTTGGTCTCGTTATTTCTGGTAATTATTTTGGCTGGAGTTATGGTTTTGCCGCAGGTGGAGTTATGGGATTAGCGCTGGCACTGGTTCCCGTTACAATTTTTTATGTGACCTTTATTTTATCTTATTCGGAACTTGCTACAGCGATTCCACATGCCGGTGGTCCGTCTGCCTATGCACGGCGAGCTTTGGGGAAATTTGGTGGTTATATGAATGGCATCAGCTGTCTGATTGAATTTGTATTTGCACCACCAGCAATCGCCCTTGCTGTAGGTGGTTATGTTCATGCAATGGTACCGGGCATTGATGTTATGGCAGCAACCGTTGCAGCATTTCTGTTTTTTATCTTTTTAAATTATCTAGGTATGAAAGTTTCTGCGACATTTGAACTAACCGTAACGATTATTGCTTTAGTCGGACTTGTTATATATTGGATATTGGCGCTGCCTCATTTTGAACTTTCTCGGGTTATGGTGGAACCATATTTTCCAAATGGATTTCAAGGCGTTATGGCAGCGGTACCTTTTGCCATATGGTTTTATTTAGCAATTGAAGGTGGGGCCATGAATGCTGAAGAAATGGTGAATCCGCAAAAAGACATTTCAAAAGGTTTTTTAACGGGGATGGGAAGCCTCATGGTTATGGCTTTTTTAACTTTATTCCTTACTGCTGGAATTGCCGATACGAACTTGATTGATTCTGTTGATTTCCCTTTGCCACTTGCATTGAGTGCGGTTTTTGGTGATGGATCTTTTCCTGTTTTACTTATGAGTGGTGTTGGCTTATTTGGTTTAGTAGCTTCACTGCATGGCATTATTTTAGGGTACTCACGTCAAACTTATGCAATGGCCCGCACGGGTTATTTACCAAAATTTTTGGCTAAGTTAGATAAAAAACATCATACCCCAGTGTGGTCCTTGATTTTACCAGGTTTAATTTGTTTAGGAACGGCTTTGACAGGACTTACGGACGTTGTTATTACGATTTCAGCTTTTGGTTCGGTTGTTATGTATATTATCAGCTTAACGAGTTTGTTCGTTCTGCGTAAAAAAGAACCAGAATTAAAACGGCCATTTCGGGTATATTATCCTATTGTACCAATCATTAGTATACTAATGGCTGTCTTTTGCTTAGTTAGTTTATTGATTGCATCTAGTGATGTATTGCCTTATGTACTCGGCATTTATGTAGTGGCTATTCTTTATTATTTTATTTGGGGGAATAAAAATATTCGACCATTTGAAGAAGAATTTGGCGTTTTAGATGAGCTTGATCAATAATTTGTGAGGCGAAAAATAGAAAATAAGAATGAGTTAAGGCAGATGTGCTATAACGTGGGCATATCTGCTAAATTCATACATACGAGGTTTATCTAATATGAGACAGGAGATTTTAAGCGTAGGGATTGATTTGGGAACGACAACATCGCAAGTGATTTTTAGCCGAATTGCAATTGAAAGCTTAGCTTTGACAGCAATTCCCGAAGTTAAAATCACCGATAAAACGATTATCTATCGAAGTAAAATTTATTTTACACCTATGAAAAATATCGGGGTAATTGATGTCGAGCAGTTGAAGCAAATCATTCTTGCCGAATATGAAATGGCGGGAATACGTAAAGAAGATATTGTTACAGGGGCAATTATTATTACGGGTGAAACAGCTCGTAAAGAGAATGCGGCGGATGTACTTAATGTTCTCTCTGATTTCGCTGGAGATTTTGTCGTAGCAACAGCCGGACCGGATTTAGAGTCAGTTTTAGCTGGCTATGGAGCTGGCGCAGCTGGGTTGTCAGAGCAGTTGCCGGAAAAAATAATTAATTTTGATATCGGTGGTGGAACAACAAATGCTGTGGTATTTGTTGGCGGACAAGTTCTCGATGCTTTTGCGTTAGATATTGGTGGTCGACTGATTTGTTTGGACGAACAACATCGGATCACGTATATATCAGAAAAAATTAAAGCCTTGATTCAAACATTAGGTTTAGTACTGGCAATTGGCGCACGGGCAGATTTATTGGAATTGATCAAATTGACAGATGCTTTCGCTAGGATGTTTTTGCAAATCTCTTTAGGGGAAATATTGGATGAGGAAACAAAAGACCTTTTTATTGAACATTTGCATCAAGGCTGGCAACTGCAAAATCTGATGTTTTCCGGTGGTGTAGCAGAATTTATTTATAATGAACATGAAATAAAAACGTTAGAAGACGTCAATCTCTTTGGTGATATTGGACCGTTACTGGGGTGGTCCATTCGGAAACATTTGAAAAATATGCCGCTTACGCTGCACGTGGCGAAAGAAAAAATACGTGCTACGGTTATAGGGGCAGGAAGTTATTCCTTACATATCAGTGGAAGTACGGTACTATTTGATGATACGATCGTGCCGCTTAAAAATTTACCTGTATTAAAAATTAAAAATATCAAGTCAATGCAAGAAGAAATTATAAATAAGCGCTGCTTGTTTCCGGGGCAAATGATTGCGATTGGTTTTGTTGGAGCGGCGGCGCCCACATATTTTCAAATTAAGGAAATGGCGACAGCTATTATTGCTGGCTTGCAAGGGGCTGAACAGCCATTTATTGTAGTCGTTGAACATGACTTTGCGAAAGCTTTGGGGCAAACACTGCAACGTTTAGCTGGGAATAAAAGCGTGATTTGTTTAGATTGCATTAAGACCGAAATGGGTGATTACATTGATATTGGTAAGTCTGTGGCCAATGTGGTGCCCGTGGTAGTTAAAACGTTGTTGTTTAAAAATTGAAAATTGTAATGTTGATAGATAGAATGTGTTTGAGAGCACAGGGAGGCAAGCGGCAAAATGAAGTTAAAAACAAGCTTATTTGGAAACGTGTATTCGTTTCGCGATGTGAAAGATGTGCTGGCTAAAGCAAATGAAGAAAAATCTGGTGATGTGCTGGCAGGTATTGTGGCACAAAATACAGTTGAGCGCGTTGCGGCAAAAGTGGTTTTGGCGGATATGACGTTGGAGAATCTGAGGAAAAATCCTGTTGTTCCCTATGAAATAGATGATGTTACCCGAGCAGATCAGGACGCACTGGATATAGAGGTCTTTCAAAAAATAAAGTCATTAACCGTAGGGGAGTTTCGTGAGTTTTTACTCAGTGCTGACGAAGCCGATATAGCGGCAATACGTCCCGGACTTACGGCAGAAATGATCGCAGGCGTTGCAAAACTTATGAGCAATATGGATCTTGTTTGTGCATCTGCTAAAATGCATGTCACAGCAACCTGTAATACAACCATTGGGCGAGCGGGAACTTTATCGGCTCGTTTACAGCCAAATCATGCTACGGATAATATATCTGGCATCATGGCTTCCCTAATGGAAGGTCTAAGCTATGGTGTGGGGGATGCGGTCATTGGGTTAAATCCAGCGGTTGACTCTATTGGCAGCGTAGCTGCCGTACTAACAGAGTTTAAAAATTTCATGGATAAATGGAAAATCCCAACACAAAACTGCGTGTTGTCGCATGTCACGACGCAGATGAAAATTTTAGAAAAATATGCAGCACCAATGGATCTGATGTTTCAAAGTTTGGCGGGTTCGGAAATTGCCAGCAGGGCTTTTGGCATCAATGTTAAACTCATGGATGAAGCTTATGCGATGATGAAAGAGCGGAAAAGTTCATTGGGACCCAATTTCATGTACTTTGAAACAGGTCAGGGTTCTGAACTTTCATCCGATGGACATCATGGAGCCGATCAATTAGTTATGGAGGCACGTTGTTATGCGTTTGCAAAACGCTATAATCCTTTTCTTGTAAATACAGTAGTTGGGTTTATTGGTCCGGAATATCTTTATGATGGGCGTCAGATGATTCGGGCGGGACTTGAAGATCATTTTATGGGAAAACTCACTGGTCTGTCGATGGGGGTTGATGTATGTTATACAAACCATATGAAGGCGGATCAGAACGACTTAGAGAATTTAGCAATGATGCTGACTTTGGCCGATTGCAATTATATTATGGGAATACCGGGCGGTGATGATGTTATGCTCATGTATCAGACGACGAGTTATCATGATGCAGCAGCTTTGAGAAAAATCGGACACAAAAAAACGATTGCAGAATTTGATCAACGTATGGAAGAATTGGGTATCTTTAAAAATGGTCAATTGACCGAAAAAGCGGGAGATCCATCTATATTCATGGTGTAATATGGATTGCAATAAACGAAAAATATGCTCATACTTTGAGCACCAGAAAGGTATGATTAAAAATGGAAGAATTCGTTCGAGATATCTCTTTACCGGAAATAAAAGAAAAAGTGTTGGTCGATAAGCCAGTTAGTATGGAGAATTGTCAGCGACTTAAAAAGACAACCAATGCTCGTATTTGTGTGGGAAGAGCCGGCGAACGATTTAAAACGGAAACCTTATTGAAATTTCGTGCGGATCATGCAATTGCAATGGATACCGTATGGTCCTATGTTGATGAAAAAATTGTTGATCGGTTGGGTTTTTATAAAATACAAACAATGGTAAAAGACAAAGAAGAGTATATTCGTCGCCCTGACTTAGGCCGGATTTTTGCACCGGAAACGATGCAGGCAATCAAGAAAGATTGTATTCAGCAGCCCGATGTGCAAATTATTGCTGCAGATGGGTTGAGTGCCTATGCAATTAATGCCAATTTAGAAGATATTTATTCGATTATGCTGGATGGTTTTGTGGAAAAAGGTTATTCGGTGGGGACGCCTATTTTTGTGAAATATAGTAGAGTGGCAACAATGGATAAGATCAGTGAGGCTTTGGGGGCTAAGGTAACCATTCAATTCATTGGTGAACGACCAGGTCTGGCTACCGGTGAAAGTATGAGTGTCTATATGGCTTATGAAGCCAGTTCGCAAAAACCGGAATCGCAGCGTACGGTTGTATCCAATATCTATAAAGATGGGATTCCGCCGGTGGAGGCTGGTGCGCAAATTGTTTATTTGACAGAAGTTTTAATGCGGGAAAAGAAAAGCGGTGTTGAACTTAAAATATAAGAGTTTGAGGTGCTGAAAATGAGTATAGAAGAACGAGCGAATCGGCTGATTGATGAGATGGCCATACCGAAAAATAGTTTGGGGCTGTTGGAGAAACAAATTAAAAAGGTTTTTTGCTGCTGGGGGAAAATGCAGACGGAGATACGGCCGCTTCATTTGATTTTTGCAGCCGATAATGGCGTGGTTGTAGAGTCTGTAGTAAAGCAGTCACAAGAAATCACGTATTTGCAGGCAAAAAATATGATTGCTGGCAGAGCGACGATTAGTTGTTTTTGCCAAAGCAACAATATTCCCTATAAGGTAATTGATGTGGGAATTCGTAATAAAAATTCGGTTGGCATTAATCGTAAAGCTGCATATGGAACAAGGAATTTTTTGCAAGAACCAGCGATGTCCGTTGTTGAATTTGCGAAAGCTTTTGCAGCAGGTAAAGAAATGGTTCGTACTGCGAAACAGGAAAACTATAATTTGCTTTCATTTGGGGAGATGGGAATCGGCAATACGACAACTTCATCCGCAGTGTTGTATGCTTTAACGGATGTACAGCCCGAATTTATTGTTGGTTATGGCGCCAATAAAAAAAATCCAGAAGTGATTAAACGAAAATGCGAAGTCATTGCGAAAGGGGTGCGTCTTCACCGTGACGAAATGCACAAGGTTGAAGATTTGATCCGATTTGTCGGCGGTTTTGATATTGCAGCACTTTGTGGAGCTATGATAGAATGTCGGCAGCAAAATATGCCATTTGTATTAGATGGATTTATTACCGCTGTAGCTTTTGCCTGTGCGGTACAAATGGATGCAAGCGTTGCTGATTTTGGTATTGCTTCCCATTTGTCACGCGAACCCGGAATGTTTTATGCTTTGGCTCTGGGGGGGATTGAATCAGACGATGTTCCCATTCGTGCAGACTTAGCCTTAGGTGAAGGAACGGGGGCTGTTTTATTTCTCGTAATGTTAAAAACGATGATGGATGCAGTTTGGCATGTGGCTAAAATGGCGGAACTTGAAGAGCAGGTTGGCAAAACTGTTGGCGAAGCATTATAAAATAGAAGCAGGTGAAAAAATGAAGGCATGTATCTTAATGATTCAATTTTTTACAAGAATCCCCATCGATACACAGCTTACGGTTAAAATAGAAGATTTTCCACGCAGTATTTGTTATTTACCGATTGTTGGTCTTTTATTGGGGCTATTGAATGTTATATTTTTTGCTTTAGCTTATCAGGTATTTGCCCAAAACGTGGCTATAACTTTAGTACTGATTTCAAACGTTTGCCTGACGGGAGCTTTTCATCTCGATGGTCTTGCGGATACCTGCGATGGAATATTTTCTGACCGCAGCCGAGAACGCATTTTAGAAATCATGCATGACAGCCGAATTGGAACAAATGGAGCTGTGGCAGTTGGACTGGATTTTCTCTTGCGTTTTGCCTGTCTGAGTTCGTTGGATCTGCAGCAAACGATTCTGGCTTTGCTTTCTGCACCCATCCTGTCAAGATCTTTGAATCCAATTCTTATGCGAGCGAAATATGCACGAGAAGAAGGATTGGGCAATTTGTTTATCGGCAAGATCGAACCTATAAATCTCTATAAAAGCTTGTTCTTGGGAGGCTTCTTTGCTGTAGTCATGAATGGGATTCTTTGTGGCAGTATACTTTATTTTGCCAGCATAGGCTTTGTTTTATGCTACAAGTGGTATATAGTACGATTACTAGACGGAATGACGGGTGATACACTTGGTGCTGGTAATGAACTTGGTGAAATTGTGGTCATGCTTCTTTTTTCAGGTCTTGCAAAACAGGGGCTGTTATCATGAATGTTTATGTGGTTCGCCATGGAGAAACAGAATATAATCGACGCAAGGTATATTTCGGTTGGTCGGATATTTGCCTGAATGAAACAGGTCGCAAGCAATGTATAACATTAAAAGAAGAATTGACCTATGTTAAATTTGATGAAATATGGACAAGTCCATCCATACGTACAATGGAAACAGCAAAAATCATTACGAACGGGCAGGCATTAAAAATAGATGATCGCTTTCGTGAATTGAATTTTGGCGAATGGGAGGGCTTGCATTATTTGACGATTGAAAAACAATATCCTGTAGAATGGAAAGCTTGGGGCGATGATTGGCAGCATTACTGTCTGCCGGGCGGCGAAAGTTTTATGAATTTTTATGAGCGGGTGAAAAATGCCTGGAATGAACTAAAAAGTGAAGTGGTAAGACAAAAAGAAATAAAAAATGTTTTATTAACGGTTCATGGTGGAACCTTGAAAGTCATTACTCTTCTTGAAAAAAAGCTTCCGTTGAAGGCTTATTGGCAGATAAAATTTCCGCTGGCAACCTATGAGATATTTAAGATAGAGTAAGCGGCTTTTGTGCAATGTAAGTTTGGCATCATTGACGCAAATCATCCGTCGAAATTCAGCAGCTTTCCATTTAAGCAATTCAGATGGCTGGTGCTTGACAAAGTTACCTATAACTGGTAATATAGTCAACGTAGTCAGTGAACTGATTATGCCTTAATGCAAAAAAATGTTCGTAACATTAAAAAGCATTTTTACGACTCACTAGCTCAACTGGCAGAGCAACTGACTCTTAATCAGTAGGTTCGGGGTTCGATTCCCCGGTGTGTCACCAAATTAATAATTCAAGGTTCTCTCTTCGGGGAGAGCCTTTTTTCGTTTTCAGGGACTTTTTGCAGGTATTTAAGGGTCATGTTACAAGTTGTAACAACCCAATGATTTTTAAATCTATATTTTGAATTTATTAGGGTAAAAATATTGGGAACAGCACGATGGGCAGAAAGAAATATTTGGATTAGAAAGATCACAAGACAATGTGGAAATCCAAGTAGCCTAAAGCTTGGACAACAGTGATACTTTTTAAGTTGGATATTTAGTTAATTTGAAATAAAGTGATTTGAGAAAAAATGAAAAGGTGAATTCTAAATGGTAAAAAATATGTTATATTATTGGTATTAATTGGTTCCGGCTATATGGATGGTTAATTCGTAAAATTTTGTAAATATAGCAGGAAAAATAGTGTAATTAAAAGAAGAGAAATATTTATGAGGTAAAGTGAATATTTCTCTTCTTTTAGTTACTATTATACCTGGTATTTCTCGTGGAAGGATGAATTTAAATGTCCAAAACAAATTTAGTTCGTGCGAGTCGTGATGGCGATCAATTTCACTACTTGTGGGCGGCACGCCGATGCCTACTTCTTATTTCGCCTACTGCAACCTTGCAAGCAGTTACGATTGAGGGACCATCTTTATCAGAAGTAGTTGCAGCAGAATCTATTATAAGTGGTGAAGAACTGATTGACGTCGGTGAGTACTATGGAAGTGAGAAACTTGAACAAGCAACACTTATTCGGTACATTCAGCTAAAGCATTCAACCGTAAGAATTGATCAAGAGTGGACGCCAAGTGAACTGGAAAAAACGCTTAAAGGATTTGCCGCACGATACAGGGAACTTCAACAGCGCCTTGGGATAGATACTTTGAATGACAAGTTAGAATTTTGGTTTGTTTCAAATCGCCCAATCAATGCCGCCATTTTAGAAACTATTTATGACGCCGCTGAAAATGTTTCGGCACGACACAGCAATGACCTCAAAAAGCTAGAACGCTTTACGAGTTTAAGTGGCACAGAGTTTACAAACTTCTGTAAGCTACTGCATCTTGACGGAAATCAGGAAGGTCTATGGGACCAACAAAATATGTTGGTTCAAGATATTAGCTGTTACCTAGCTGATGCAGACGTTGACGCCCCCGTTCAATTGAAAGAGCTAGTGACTAGGAAGGCTCTATCAACTAGCTCTAGTAATCCGACCATTAACAGAATGGACGTACTCAGGGCGCTCAAAACTGATGAGAGTCGCTTATTTCCTGCTCCGTGTCTTATTAAAGATATTGAAAACGTGGTCTCACGTGAGCAAGAGCCAGAGCTTCTTCAAGCGATTGTGCAAGCAAGTGGTATAGCTGTCATTGTTCATGCTGCAGGCGGAATAGGAAAGTCGGTTTTTGCAACACGTATCAAGTTGGGGCTACCTAATGGATCATCAAGCGTTCTCTATGATTGCTTTGGCAATGGCCAATACCGTAGTGCTAGCGGTTATCGGCATCGTCATAAGGATGCTCTCGTTCAGATTGCAAATGAGTTGGCCTCCCAAGGGCTGTGCCACCCTCTTATTCCTAGCGCTCATAGCGAACCATCAGACTATATGAGGGCCTTCATTTATCGTTTACAGCAAAGCATCACCTCGCTTAGATCAAATAATGCGCAAGCACTTCTTTGTATCATTATCGACGCCGCTGACAACGCCCAAATGGCAGCAATGGAAAATGGCGAAGCACGGTCATTCGTGCGTGACTTGATCCGCGAGCAACTGCCAGTGGGCGTGCGTTTGGTCGCTTTGTGCAGGACACATCGGCAACAATATCTTGACCCTCCACCCGCGGCATTGCGTCTAGAACTTCGTCCTTTCAGTCGAAATGAAACTGCGGCATATTTGCGGCAAGTTTTCATCGACGCCACCGAACAAGATGTTGATGAATTCGATCGATTGAGTTCCCATAATCCTCGCGTTCAAGCACTGGCGCTTTCATGGAAAGTACCACTAAACAATACTCTCCGTGCCCTCGGCCCTAATCCAACTACAGTTGAAGATACGATTGGGAATCTACTCAATGACGCCGTCGCGAGGCTATGCGATGCGGTAGGAACTATCGAGAAGACACAAATAGACAGAATTTGTGCTGGCTTGGCTGTGCTCCGACCTTTGATTCCGTTGTCTGTTCTGGCGTCAATGGCGGAGGTCAAAGAGGGTGCGATCAAGAGTTTTGCATTCGATTTGGGGCGACCGCTCCTTGTCATTGGTGACACGATTCAATTCTTTGATGAACCTGCCGAGACATGGTTTAGAGATCGGTTCAAGCCAACCTCCAATGATCTTGCGAGATTTGTGGATAAGCTGAAGCCGCTCGCGGCAAGTAGCTCCTATGTAGCTTCCGCACTGCCACAACTTATGTTGGAGGCCGGGCAGTTTGCAGAACTTGTAGTACTCGCGTTGTCTTCGCAAGCGCTACCGAGTGCTAGTCCCATTGAGAAGCGCGATATTGAACTGCAACGTTTACAATTTGCTCTCAAGGCAAGCTTACGTGCGAAACACTACACTGACGCAGCGAAATTAGCATTAAAGGCTGGTGGTGAAAGTGCAGGTAATGAACGGCAACGCAAAATTCTTCAAGATAATATAGATTTGGCGACAGTATTCTTGGAAAGCGACCGTATTCAGGAAATCGTCTCGCGAAAGACATTTGGTTCGGGGTGGATCGGCTCCCATCATGCTTATGAAGCCGCGTTATTGTCTGGAAGGAATGAACTGTTGGGGGATGCACGTTCTAGACTTCGAATGGCTAGTGAATGGCTGAAAAACTGGAGTAAACTTCCGCACGAAGAACGAAAAAAGGAAGAAGTATCAGATAACGATATCCTTGAAATGGCGAGTGCCTTTTTCAACATTTACGGCGCTGATAGATGCGCAGGTGATTTGCGTAGATGGCATCCCCGTGAGGTTTCGTTTCGCGTTGGACGAATCCTTGCGAGTCGGTTCATTGATCATGGTCGTTATCAAGATCTCAATGAGCTTGCATTGGCTGCTGGCAATAACTTGTGCCTTATACTTGCGATTACGTTGGAATTACGGGAGGTTCATAGAGTATTACCAAAGCGTGTCATGGAGCGCGCATTCTGTTTGGCTTTGAATCCACTCGTAAAGCTCAAAGATAGTGGTCACTGGGATAATGAGGGAAGCTCCATCTCCGCAGTTACCGCGCTGGCGGAAGCTGCATATAAGTTATCAATTGCCACTACCGACGAACTGATTGCTCTTCTGACACGCTATTTGCCTTTATCGCCTCCACGAAGTCTTTCATCTCGCTTTGACAGGCAGCGCTTTCTTCTACTTCGGGCATATGCCCTGCGAGCAGCACTCAGCAGTCAATCACTAAATTTGATTGATTTGGCACATGATGAGTTGCGAAAAGAGTTGGAAGCTTCGAAGTCCTACTCGGAGTCTCAGGACGCGCGAGAATTCAAAGAGAGCATTGGTTCTCTTCTACCGTGGTATCGTTTATGGTCGACCATTTTCCTAGGTCAAACATCTTCTACGGATCTTGCGAACGATATTGCCAAAGCGAAGGCCGAGTCTGCAAAAATTATAGAATATAGCTACCAGGAGATTTCAGATACTTCCGATGAAATTGCTCGAATTTGGTTTGATACCTTGTTGATTGCTAAAAGCACTGATACTGCATCAGTCGATGTGTTTAATCAATGGATTAACAATCTCAAGCGACCATTGTTCACCACAACGCTTACACATCTTGCTCGACTAGCAGCCCGCTCGCCTATGTTGGAGGAGTGTGCATTTGACTACGTTGGTAAGGCGTTTGATATAATCCGAAACGTGCGTGAAGACGCCGAATCGAAATCAGACAGCTTTGTCAAACTGGCAAGAGCGATCTTGACGGTAAGTAGCTCGGAAGCCGCTGCCTATTTTAATCAGGCCGTGGAAGTCGCAAGCAGAATTGGTGATGAGAACTTGGACCGATGGGGAGCGCTTTTGGAATTGACCAGCCGAGCTGCCTCGAGGGATAAGCCGAATCCGATGATAGCATATCGGCTAGCGCGTTGCACGGAGCTGACTTATGACTATGTTGTCAGGGACAAATATTTTGATTGGGAAGCTACTATAAAGGCAATTTCTGGTCTATGTGGGAAGTCTTCTCTTGCAATCCTTAGTCGTTGGCGGGATCGAGATTTTGGGTCGACAGAACGGATATTGCCAATCGCGGTCAATTTTCTCGTCGCACGTGGCGATCTTGATCCTAAAATTGCTCTGGCATTGATCGGCTTTCGTGTCGACTGGAATGAGCCTTTCTTGCTCAATAACTATTTGGAGAAATCCACAAACAAGGCTGAAAGAGAGGCCGTAACAGCACTTGTCTACCGTTATATGACGCTGGAAAGGCAGAGTGTAGGCAAATGGCGTGAACTCAAGAGCATATTGGGTGAGTATGGCATAGTGTATCTGGAACTTGATGAACGTATTAAATTGAGTGAATGTGAGGAAAAAGCTAGCAAGTCAGGAGAGAATTGTTACGGCATAGATTCTGTCACGGAGCGAGAGTGTAAGGATAAGCGTGATTGGAACGAAATCTTTAAGGGTCTTGATTTAAGCATCGCCAATGATATTTGGCAAGCGCACCAACGGTTCAAAGATTTCGAGCCGCCGTATTACCATGAATATTTTTTTGAGGAAATGTGCTCTCGGGTGAATATTGGCAAAGAGGCTGAATTCATTACTGCTATTTCAGATGTAGGCAATTTTGATCTTTATCATTTACGTATCCTTCTTGAATATTTTCCTGAAAAATGGAAAAGTCGGCTCGCAGTTAAGTCGGCCCTTGTCAAAACTTTGAGGGTGTTTTGCCGTCGGTTTTGCATGACAATTGCGAAGAGTCGGTACTATGAAGCGCTCCCGATTAAGACCACGTGCGAGTTGGTCGAAATTACTGAAGATGATGTAATCGATATGGTACTTACAGCTGTTGGTGAAGTTGCCGAAGTAGCTGGAGCAGATCGTTTGTTCACGTTGGTAGGACTCCTCGCCCCAAAACTGACAGAAAGCGAAGCTTTAGAAGTACTTTCTTTTGGACTTGATCTATTTGAGCCAGTTCTAGAGGATAGCGATGGCGACGGCTCTTGGTCGTGCGAGCTTGAGCCTCCTAGTGAAATTGAGGGCTCAGTTGCCGGTTATATTTGGGGATGTCTTGCAGCTCCACGAGCAAGTTTACGTTGGGAAGCCGCACATGTAGTCCGCGCGTTATGCACGTTTGGAGATGAAAAAGTCATCGAACATCTCGTGAAGTTAGCGAGCGGAACCTCAGCTGATGCTTTTTATGACGCTCACTTACATTTTTATGAGAGACATGCACGCCAATGGTTGCTAACCGGGCTAGCTCGTGCGGCGAACGATCATCCAAATTTCGTTGCCCCTTATGGCGACTTTTTGATTAAGGTAGTGTTTGATGGGGAGCCTCATTTCCTCATTCGGGAGTTTGCAAAGAGAACGATCCTTACTTTGTTGGATGCAGGATTTTTGGAATCTCAGGCTGATTTAAGACATCGAATCACGGCTGTTAATACATCTCCATTTTCCCTAATAGAATCGAAGTCTTATCAGCGTTTGAAAAACGCAGAAACTGATGCTGAAGACGATACTGAAGACGATAAAGATCGGTTCTATTTTGGCATCGATATAGGTCCATACTGGCTTGCCCCGCTTGGTAGGTGTTTTGCTAAGTCGCAAACCAGCATTGAACGTGATGCATTACAATTGATTAGAAACGACTGGCATATATCTGGAGGTAGACGTTTGGATGAAGATGAGCGTCACCGAAGAAAGATTTTTAAAGGTATGCAGACCCATCACTCTCATGGTTCATATCCGCGTGTAGACGAATTGCGTTTCTATCTTTCTTACCATGCAATGATGGTGGTAGCCGGGAATCTTCTGGCAACGACACCCGTGCATCACGATCCTGATGATTCTGAAGATGATTTTCAAAATTGGCTGAAACACCATGACCTTTCCCGTTGGGATGGTGGCTGGATAGCAGATCGTCGCGATCCAATCCCCCTTGAAAGGCCGACGTGGAAGGATGAAAAGGAAACGAAAGATTGGCGTTGGTCTATTGCAAGAAATGACTTTGATCGAGTTCTCATAGCGCCTGGAGGTCGAATAAATATTTGGGGCCGTTGGACATTGGTTTCGGGGCGACGAGAGGAGTCAATCTGTGTTTACAGTGCGCTCGTTTCGTCCGAACGTTCTATGGCATTGCTCCGGGCATTACAGAGTGTAGATAATCCACATGATTATCGAATACCTGATGCCGATGATGATTTACAAATTAACTTTAAAGGATTTGAACTCAAAGGTTGGATTTTGGATAAATCCTGTGGAAATAGGCTGGATGAACAAGATCCGTGGGCCGGATCTATTATGTATCCATCACTTGAACCAGCTGCTTATATCATCGATCTTATGAAACTTAATTCCGACGCCGAGCATCGTCGATGGTTTGTTAAAAATGATTCTACTAATGTTGCTTGGTCTCAAGTATGGGGACATTTTCAGGAGAAAGATGATAATGAAGCGAGTCATGAAAGTGGGAAACGTTTTCAAGTATCATTCGAGTTCCTTGTATCGCTTTTACAGGAACTAAAAATGGATTTAATCGTGGAAGTAGAAATTGAACGGCGTTGCCGTTACTCACGATGGGAAGGGAGTAATAATGATGACATTGGATTCATCCCGTCAAGTGCACGACTATTCCTTATCAAGTCCGACAGCAGTATCAGTACGCTGTGAAGCAACGCTTGAGTTGGGTAGAAAATTGACGAAAGAACTTGGCATTGATCAGTCTGTAGATACTCTCGGACGGTGGATGGCTCATTACATTGCAGAGCTGATTCAGAACGTGGAAAAAGCCAGTTCTGAAGAGCGACCGGCAAAGATGCGAGCCTGTTGTGATGCAATCTTAAATCTCTGGAAGCATCGGCATACGTTATCAGACGGAAAGCGGCCATTTGAGGAACTCGAACCACTTTTGAAAATTCTTGAGAGTATTGATCCTGAAGATGATACACCAAGATATTTTCGTGAGGTAAGAAGTGTTACTAGTGCTGCTGGAAAAAATGATGAGGTCGAAAAGTGGCTTAAACTCATTGATGGTTTGGACTATTCGGCAAAAGTACTCATTCGGTATTGTCTAACTCAGGCCGCACGAAACTCAATTAATAAGTCTGTGGAATGGGTTGCCCTTGCTGAGGCGGCTGGTGCTGACGAGGGTATCGAGTTTCCTATAATTAATATGATTTTTGACGAGGCTGATATGTTGAAAGACTCGGATTCGGGTGTGGAAGCAAGGGAACGTATTGAGGATCGAATCAAACGATTGGAGGAATTCGCGAAAATGGCTATGGCGGTGGTGTCCGATCTGCGGCAAGAAGTCTAGCAAATCAAAGTATAATTGTTGAGGACAATCAGGGGCTTAGTGTACAAATCCAGGCATTATTGGCTGCACTACATAACATTGATTTTCATATCCAAGATCAAGGGTTTTCAACTAAACAAATTTTGCAAGGCTTACGCCGAATTTTCATTGAAGGATTAAAAAAAAATCCTGTACCCAAATAGGATATATTGGAAGTGAAAGGTAAACATGCACTTGTAGGACTGCATATTTACTTCGTAAATTAATAAATTGATTTATTTATTTACGAAAAATCGAACAAATACCTAAAGAAGATTGGATTCATATCAGTCAGTGGAAGATATTTCTATTGAACTGCTGTATACTGAACGGTACGTACGTGGTTTGAGAAGACGCTAAATTAAATAATTATTTAGATCCTACTCGATTGTTAAAAAGCATGCTTGATTTAATAAGGTGGTGACCATATCTCGGAGATTGATGACTTTTGTGAACATCACTTGGCACTATCATTAGTTGGGATGAAGATATGTTTTCTTAATAAAAGCCAGTAATGTCAGCAGATAGTTGATATTACTGGCTTTATTGATGTGAAAAGTGAGGGCTGCTTTTATGACAAATGTAGCTTTACACACATTATGAAGCACTTTCGTTCAGAAAATATACCGTTGAAGAAACAGCCATTGATTTATATTCATCGCCTAAGTATAAATCAATGGCTGTTATTTGATATGTAGATTATTTGAAATATATATTGCTGAAATGTAAATAAAAGAGTATCATGTACATATGTTCATGAAGTGTACAAATGTGTGGAGGGCTATATGGAGAATTCATCAGAAAACAATCGTTTATTAATAAAATTATGCCAAATGTATTATGAAGATGGCATGACACAACAAGAAATTGCAAAGCGATTCGGCGTGTCGAGGCCTCACATTAGCAGAATGCTAGCAGCGGCAAAAAATGAAAAACTAGTAGAAATCATTATTCACAATCCATATAAAAATGAACAAACATTAGAAAAAATATTAGTTCAAAAATTTGGGATTCGTGAGGCTATTGTAATCAATCAGCAAGAATCTGTGTCGTTATCAAATAGTTTATCTCAAGGAGCTATTGCTTTGTTAGAATCAATTATACAAGATAATCAATTTATAGGTGTAATGGCAGGAAAAACTATAGCAGATATTGCACAAAACATTGAATTTTTTCCTAGAAAAAACCTGGAATTTATTCCACTTGTTGGGGGCTGGGACTCAGATGGAAATGAATATAATGCAAATAGCAACACAATGAATATGGCAAATAAGCTCAAATCAAAATATCGGTTATTGCATGCCCCAGCTATTGTGAACTCTGTTGAAGTTGCTGATTTATTTAAGGAAGAGGCAGGAATTCAGAAGGTTTTATCGCTTGCATCAGCTTGTGATATTGCACTGGTTGGTATAGGCGATGTTTCTTTAGACTCTACAATATATACATCTCAAAATTTACCTAAAAATAATTTGGACAAATTAATCGAATTAGGTGCTGTAGCGAATATTTGTGCTTCATTTTTAAATGAAAAGGGGGATCTTATTAAAGAGTTTTGTCTAGAGAAACGAATGATAGGTCTACATGCGCAAGAATTAAGATCTATTCCCAATGTTATAGCCGTAGCAGGTGGTAAACAAAAGATTAAAGCAATTACAGCAGCACTACAAGGGAAATGGATGGATGTATTGATTATAGATGCAGAAACAGCAAAGGCCGTATTAGATAATTTATAAGGAAAGAGAGTTGTGCTATATGGGGGAAAATGGATATTACGGAGAGTATGGAGGAAAATTTATTCCGGAAATTTTAGTTCCGGCATTTAATGAATTACAAAATGCGTTTCAAGAGGCAAAAAAAGATGTTCATTTTTGGGAACAGTATATTTTGACATTGCAAAATTACTCTGGACGCCCAACGCCTGTAACTTTTGCAGATAGGTTGACTAAATATTTTGGTAAGGCAAGAATTTATGTGAAAAGAGAAGATTTAAATCATTCAGGTGCACATAAAATAAATAATGCTATGGGGCAAGCCTTGTTAGCGAAACGTATGGGGAAAACAAGAGTTATAGCAGAAACAGGAGCTGGGCAGCACGGAATTGCTACAGCAATAGTAGCTGCTAAATTAGGGTTGAAAGCAACTATTTATATGGGAAAAGAAGATGTAGAAAGACAATACGCTAATGTCTTCTGGATGAGGCAGTTAGGTGCGGAAGTTATTCCTGTTGAATATGGTGCGATGACATTAAAAGATGCAATTAATGCGGCACTAAGGGATTGGGTTGAAAATTTTGAGACGACACACTATTTATTAGGCACAGCCTCCGGTGCTTCACCATATCCTGAAATAGTAACTTTTTTTCAATCGATTATAGGTAACGAAGTAAAAAAACAGTTGTTTGAAATGACGGGTAGACTACCTACACATATTTTTGCTTGTGTTGGCGGTGGATCGAATGCAATGGGAATATTTTATCCTTTTTTAAAAGATGAAGAAGTTCAATTAATTGGCGTTGAAGCTGGTGGAAAAGGTGAATTTAGCAAACAACATGCATCAAGATTAGCATATGGGCAAGGTGAAGTAGGGATTGCACAAGGATATAAAAGTTATTTTTTGCAAAATACTGATGGACAGATGAAAGACACATACAGTATTTCTGCAGGATTAGATTATGTTGGCGTATCACCTATTTTAGCAGACTTGTTTGAAAAGAAACGTGTAATGATGATGGCTGCAACAGATCAAGAGGTTTTAGAAAGTTTGAAAATTGTAATGAAACAAGAAGGATTAATTCCTGCTTTAGAATCTACACATGCATTTGCAGGGGCTTTTCAAATGATCGAGCATAGTTCTGACAGAGATATTTTTGTAATTAACATGTCAGGTCGGGGAGATAAGGATATATTTAATGTAGCTGAGGGAGTGAACGATAGTGAATGGAAAAAGTTTATTACCAGAAAAGCAAGACAGTACAAATAAATTACAAAAAAAAATTCTATCAGCAAAAAAGGATAATAAAATTACAGTAATGGCGCATCAAATATTAGGGTATCCCGATTTTGATACAAATTATCAAATGTTAAAATTATTTCATGCATATGGGATTACTTTGATTGAATTACAAATGCCTTTTTCGGAACCAATTGCGGATGGTCCATTATTTTTGAAAGCAAATCAAAAATCAATTGAAAATGGGACATCTATAGAAGAATGTTTCGATTTTATAGAAAAAGTAAAAAAGGAATTTGACTTTTCTATTATTTGTATGACGTATTACAATGTGTTATATCATTATGGAATAGAAAAATTTGTTGATAAAGCAAAATCTGTTGGTATATTAGGCTGTATTATTCCAGATGCTTTTCCAGAAGAATCAGAAGAATACATTTTTGCATGTGAAAAATATGGTCTTGCATCAATTTTATTAGCAACGCCATATACATCACTTGATCGATTAAGCTACATAAGTAAAAAAAGCACGGGCATGTTATACTGTGTGGCTAGAAAAGGTGTCACTGGCAGTAAAACATCTTTAGATGAATCAACAATAGATTTTATTAACCGATGCAAAAATATAACAAACTTACCTCTAGGTATTGGATTTGGTATATCCACCATAGAGGATATAGAATTTCTTTTAAGTAAAAATGTTGATATAGCCATCATCGGAAGTGCTTTTTTGAGGAAATTAGAAAATGATGGATTTGAAAGTGTAGAAAAGTTTTTGTGTGAAATAAAATCATTATAGGGAGTGTCCTTATGGAAGCAAATAAACTAGATATACTATTTATTCATCCACCAGCAGTAATTAACAAAAAAAGTAATTTTTTAGATGCAGATGTAGCGTACAGTCATCAATTTGTAGCACTTCCCGTGGGCGTGTTTAATATGGCGAATCAACTAGAATTAAATGGATACTCTGCAAAAATATTTAATTTAGGAGAAAAATTAATAGAATTAACATCGGAAAATGATTTTAAACAGATACTTTTATCTAGAATCGAAAAATATAAGCCTAAAATAGTTGGAATAGATATTCATTGGTGGGTGCACTCAGCTGGTGGAATAGAAACAGCAAGAGTCATAAAAGCATATGATCCTAAGATTAAGGTCGTAATTGGAGGTATAACTGCATCATATTTTGCAGAGCAAATCTTAGAAGAATATGCGTGTGTTGATTTTGTATTGAGAGGAGAATGTGATGATGCCATAATTTCTTTTGTTAATGAATGCACTAAACCGATTTTTGAAGAGACTAATATTTCAAATTTAACATATCGAAAAAATAACAAAATATATAACAATTTGATTAAACTTCCTCAAATTAGTTGCACATTTGATATAACACGGTATGATTTATTATTAGATATCCCTATAATAAATCAAGACAGAGCTTTAATTCCAATAACTCGAGGCTGTACAGAGTGTTGTTCTTATTGCGGAGCAGCAAAAGGAAGTTATTCACATATAATGAAACGAGATACATGTGCTATAATTCCAGCTGAAATATTAGTTGATTTAATATATAAAAATAAAATTAAAGGCAGAGACAAAATATATTTATATGGTGATTTACGTCAAGGGGGCGAGAAATATCTGAATGAGTTTTTCGAATATTTTTCTCGGAGTGAAATAAAAAATATACATATTGTTTTTGAAATGTTTTATATTCCGGATATTGAATATATTCAAAAATGGGATTCGCTTGCAAAAGAAAAAAATATGTCATTAGAAGCAACTATTAGTCCTGATTCAGGTGATGAAAAAAGTAGATTACAAATTGGACGAATTTATAAAAACGAGGATATATTATCAACGTGTGAGTTACTGAAAACGTATAATATTCCTTTAAGTGTATATTTTTTATTGGGACTTCCATTGGATTCAGATAAAACTATATCTAATACGTTAAAGATAGCGGATAATATTGTTGCGATATATGCTGAAAAGTTTATAAAAAATAACTTGCGACATGAAATTATAGGTTATGAATTTATGCAAGTACCAGATGTCGGTTCCGAAATATATAGAAATTCTACTAAATATGGTGTGACCATATATTTTAACAAATTCAAGAATATGGTTGATAGTATTCAATCAGCAAAACATTGGAGTAAATTAATAGGGTTTTCGACAAAATATTTACAAAAGAATGAATTTGTAGAAAAATACTATTATGTAAAGAAAGAAGTATACAAACTTTATAATAAATATAACGTTATATCCAATGATGAGTACAATCTTAAATTAAATCAACTGAGTTTAGATGAAAATAAAAGCCACATATAAGTGTTAACCGATAAGGTAATATGAGATAGAACTGTATTGCTGGACTACTACCAATAACGAAAATCATTATAAATGTAAAATTATTTTACAATAAAATATATTAGATAAGAGGGGTTTATAAATGCTACCAAATAAAGCACGAAGTTTAGATTTTTCATGGGAAGAAATACAAGCAGCTAGACATGAGAAAAAATTATTATCTATTGATCTTGAATTATCTAAGGCGTGTAATTTGAAATGTGTTTACTGCTATGCTGAGTCTGGTATAAAAAAGGAACATGAATTAAATTTAACTGAAATTTTTTCTGTAATAGATCAAGCCGTTGAACTTGGAGTTAAACGAATTGTGATTATTGGTGGAGGAGAACCATTAATATATCCTGATTATTGGAAGGTTGTTCATAAAATAAACGAATGTAAAATTCCGTCTATTACTATAACGAATGGGACATGTATAACAGCAGATACTGCGAAGCGCTTATATGATGAAAAGCAAGATATAGCACTAAAATGGAATTCGTTTAATAATACGTTACAAGATGAATTAGCAGGGAATATTTCTGGCACAGGAGAAAAAATTAAACAAGCATTAAAGTTTTTGGTAGATGCAGGATATTCTTCTAAAAAGAAAAACACGCCCCAATTAGCATTACAAACTGTTATATGTAAAAAAAATTACAATGAGATAGAACAAATATATCATTTTTGTCGAGAAAATAATTTTATACCTTTTATAGAAATTTTAGCAATACAAGGATATGCAACCACACATGAAAAAGATTTAGCAGTGACCCCTCATGAATGTAAAATATTATTTGAAAAATTACATGAATATGACCTAAAACATTGGGGATACGATTGGCCAATTATTCCTCCTGTTATAGGACAAAGTTGTCTGCGAATGTATTATTCAGCATACCTAACAGCTGACGGGGAAGTTCAACCATGTGGTGGAGTAACTATTTCAGGAGGAAATATACGAACAACTTTATTAAAGGAAATAATTCATCAGTCTGAAATATTTAATCAAGTGAGAAATATTGATTCTTTAATAAAAGAACCATGTAAAAAGTGTATATACAAAAAAGATAATAATTGTTATGGCTGTAGAGGAAAATCTTATCAGCATACAGGAGATTTATTTCATGGAGATACTACCTGTTGGCAATATTAAAAATTAATTTTTCAGGCAATTTTTGTCGTAAAAAGAGCTTGAACAGTTAAGCAAAAATCTAATAATAATTGCAATGTGACAATCTAGTATAATGACATATTGATAAATAGTAATTTTAAAAATCTGCTATAATGACCATGGAAGATGAAATAACTTCAGCAGGAAGACATTACTATGGCACGCAAAAAGAAATATCCTGTTCGTTTAACGGATGATGAAGTCAAAATGTTACGGGGTCTGCTTCGGGAAAAGGACCTATCTCAAACCATTTGCAATCGTTGTCGAATCATTTTGAATTTGGATGAAGAGCACCAACTCAAGCTATAAGCAATGTGTCGGTGCTCACGGAATTTGCATTGCTAGTGCCATTGTTTTCAGCATCATAGAAACCGCAAAAGAAAATGGCTTAAATCCAGATGCACATTTGACTTATATTTTTTAAAATGTACCAAACTGGAATGTAGGAATGCTGTTGAGGCACTGCAACGATTAATACCTAATTTAGTTGTAGCTTACTGCAAAACGAATGCCGTTACCAACTGACGTGTTGTCAAGGTAACGGCATTTTTGACGCTCGTATTATAAAGTAGTAGCTATTCAACCCCATTTTTACAGGATGTTGTGCTACACTGTTTAGGATGTTGTGGATTGGTTTTTTGACGCTTATGCTGGACTTCGAAAATGTTTATGATGATCAATAAAAAAAGCAATTTAATCTATGGCAAGATTTTCTATAGATTAAATTGCTTTCTGAGCTACAAAGTCAAATTCAAGGTGAGAATGTAGAAATAAAACTGCACTATTTGAGGATTAATCTACGAGATGCACCATAGTGGTTTTTAGTTGTGTTACCTTGTAGTTGAATAATATGGTCCAAACTACACCATCAGCCCGGCTTTAGGAAACCGGCCTACCGGAAAATTGGAAACCGCGATTCCGGTCATGGAAACCAATTCGACCTATAATGGAGTTATACACCATTCGGTGTAAATTCATTTTTATGGAGGTTATTTCTATGACTCACTATCGCGAAATCCTACGCCTGCACGTATTAGGATTCAGCCAACAGAACATCGCATATAGCTGCGGTGCCTCAAAGAAAACCGTAAACAAAATCATTCGGTTGGCTCAAGAAAACAATCTGGCG
>NZ_KB905874.1 GCF_000381065.1 Propionispira raffinosivorans DSM 20765
TGTTAAGCACGCCGCCAGCGTTCGTCCTGAGCCAGGATCAAACTCTCCAATAAATTATATTAGAGAACCTTGATAGGCTCTTTAAAAATCTAATTATCTTTTTTGTTAAAAGAAATTGTTAGTTGTTGTTTTCAAACGCAAGCGTTCGAAAACCGCACATCTGGCTTGATACATGTTGGTGTACATATATCTTTTTGTTTTCTACATTGTTTAGTTTTCAAAGAACACGTTGCTGGCTGCTCGAGCCAACTGCTATATAATACCATATGTATTTTATCTGTGTCAATACTTTTTTAGTATTTTTTACTTTTTTTGTTAATTAAATTTTAGCTTAACCAGTATTAAGAAAACCGGCATCGATTTCTACGAAAAATCGATGCCGGTTTTTAGCCTATAACAATTTGCATAATATATAGTATCCGTTATTTAAATTTAATTTTTTCCTTTACCTACTGCATTAGGATTCGTTGGTTCTGGAGCTGCCGGAGACGGTGCTGCCGGTTGATCAGGTCCATTTTGATTTGCATCCGTTTTAGTTTTTGTTTTTGAATCTAATTTAGCTTTATCCGCTTTTTCTTTATCTAATTTAGCCTTCTCAGCCTTTTCTTTATCCGTCAGTTCTTTAGCTGGTTTATCTTTTTCACCATCAATTTCTAAAATAGTGTTATCGACAACGAGACCATTTGGTTTAACAAAATCTTTTGCCGGTACATTAGCTAAAGCTTTTTGCATAAACAAACGCCAAATTGTTGCCGGGGTACGTCCACCAGTCATGCCATTTAAAGTTCCACTACTATCATTACCAATCCAGACAGCAGCCACCAAATCTGGTGTATAACCAACAAACCAAGCATCTTTTGTATCATCAGTCGTTCCTGTTTTCCCAGCTGCTGGTCTACCAATATTAGCCCCAGCACCAGTTCCTCGTGCAATGACCCCTTTTAGCATATCGGTCAATAAATAAGCACTTTTTTCACTGATAACACTTTTTTCTTTCAGCGTTGCCTGTTCTAAAACTTTCCCATTTCGATCAAGAACTTTTATAATCGAAACAGGCGGCGTATGAACACCATGATTTGCAAAAGTGCCATAAGCACTTGCCAGCTCAAGTGGAGTGACTCCTTTTGTTAAACCACCTAAAGCAGTTGCTAAGTTGCGATCATTTTTTGCACCTTCTAAAACCAGAGTAGAAATCCCCATCTCTTGCGCATAATAAATGGGTTTATCAATGCCCAATTGTTGTGCAAGTTTTACCGTTGGAACATTCATAGAATGTTCCGCTACTTGCCGCAATGTTACTTTCCCGCTAAAGGTTCGTTCATAATTTTGCGGTGACCAGCTTCCTACCGTAATAGGAGTATCTTCGATTATAGTTCCTGGTCCCATATTGTTTTCCAAAGCTGCTACAAAAACAAAGGGTTTAAACGCGGAACCAGGCTGACGCTCAGCCATAGTAGCACGATTAAATTGATCACTGCCTCGCCCGCCAACCATTGCTTTTATATAGCCTGTATGAGGCTCAATCGCAACAAGAGCTCCCTGCGGTTGTTGAATACCATTTTCATCGACTCTATAATTCGGCAGTTCTTTCATTGCAGCTTCTGCTGCTTTTTGCATATCGAGATCAATGGTTGTATAAATCTTCAAACCATCTTTATAAACTGCATCCGCACCATATTTATCAATGAGCTGCTGCGTCACATAATCAATAAAATATGGTGCCGGAGTAGCTTCATCTTTTTTAGTCTTCTTTACAATATTAATTTCTTCTTTTTTAGCTTTTGCTGTGGCAGATCCATTCAAATAAGCATATTTTTCCATTTGATCCAGAACAAGATTTTTTCGTTCTGTTGCAGCAGCTAAATTATTAAGCGGCGAATAATAATTCGGGCTTTTCGGAATACCCGCTAGCATTGCACATTCAGGCAAGGTCAGATCTTCGACATTTTTTCCAAAGTAAGTCTGAGCTGCTGCCTGAACCCCATAAGCACCTTGACCAAAATAGATTTGATTTAGATATAATTCTAAAATTTCCTGTTTCGTATACTGGCGTTCTAATTGCAAAGCCAAAAAGACTTCCTGAACTTTACGTTTCAGTGTTCTTTCCTGTGTCAAATAGGCATTTTTTGCCAATTGCTGTGTAATCGTACTACCGCCTTCAGACACTCCATTATTACTAATATTAGCCCAAACAGCCCGCAAAATTCCTTTTGGATCCACCCCGCTGTGTTCATAAAAACGAGCATCCTCCACAGCAACAAAGGCATTTTGCAGATTTTTAGGGATTTTACTAATCGTAACCGGAACGCGATTTTCTGCCGAATGAACTGTCGTAATCAACGTTCCATTGATATCATAAATCTGTGAAGACGCCGGCGGTCTAATATCATCTGTAAGATTCGGTTTTGTATTTATACTTGCGGTAAGAAAACCACAGCCAATACCTGTAAGCATAACCACAAAAATTGTTACTATACCAAGCGATATTTTTTTTGCACTAAGACCGCTTGATTTAGGTTCTCTTTTTTTTCTATTATCACTACTACGTTTTTCCATCAGTGACCTCCTTAAATAAATCAACCGCTTTCCATTGTAGCATAAACTAAATGTTTGAGCATTCTTATTTTAATTCTACAACGGTAACGCCAGTGCCGCCCTCACGCAGTCCTCCCATTGCCGTGCTTGCCACACTACGATGGGATTTCAAATAAGCTTGCATTCCTTTACGAAGAGCTCCCGTTCCATTTCCATGTATAATCATCACTTGGCTTAAACCAGCTAAAATGGCATCATCCAAATATTTATCAACCATTTCTCTGGCATCATCAACCAGCATACCACGAATATCAATTTCTCGGTTCACTTCAGTCGTTTTTAAGAAATTCATTGATTTTGCTTTTTTTTGCGATGAAACACTTTTTTGATCGATCTGTCGAGCACTTTCTACAAACATGCAATTTGCGGCTGCAACATTCATCTTTAAACTACCAAGCTGCACAGCAATACTTTTACCGTGTATTGATAAAACAATTCCTTTTTGATCAAGAGTTGTTACATAGACGGTATCACCTGCCGATAGCGTTTGCAGGCTAATCGGCTTTGTAAAAGGATGTTGTTTATGTACCTGTGTTGTCGTACGGTCCAGACCTTCTTTAATTTTATTGCGTGCTGCATCAATAGCAGCCTGCCGTTTTTGAATGCCCTGATCGTTAAACTGCTCTTTAAGATCTTTAATTAGCTGCGAAGCTTCGCGACGGGTTCTTCGAATTAAAGCAGCACTATCTTCTTGTGCTTTTAAAATAATTTTTTCTTTCTTTTTCGTCAAATCCGACCTTAGTTCGGTCATCTTGCGTTCAAGTTGTTCCACTTTACGCTGACGCTCAACAATATCAGCATTACGCTGTTCATACATAATCTTTTCCGCTTCGAGTGTATTGAGTACCTTTTCAAACTGAGCATGATCTGCATCAATCAATTGTTTGGCGCGAATAATCAGAGAATCCGCCAATCTCAATCTTTTACTGATTGCAAAAGCATTGCTCGCCCCAGGTATCCCAATCAATAAACGATACGTAGGGCTTAATGTATTGATATCAAATTCAACACACGCATTTTCAATACCATCTTTAGAATAGGCAAATGTTTTTAACTCACTATAATGGGTTGTTGCCAAAACTTTTGTACCAATACTCATCAGCTGCTCCAACATCGCCATGGCGAGTGCCGCCCCCTCTTCCGGGTCGGTACCTGCACCAATTTCATCGATCAAGAGCAAATCGTCATATTCGACTTTCTCCAATATATTCACAAGATGTGTCATATGCGCTGAAAATGTACTTAGACTTTGTTCGATGCTTTGTTCATCCCCAATATCAGCAAAAACTTCATGAAATACGGCCATTTCCGACCCAGACAAAACGGGTATAAATAGCCCCGATTGTGTCATAAGAGCCAAAAGCCCAAGTGTTTTCATACTGACAGTCTTTCCGCCCGTATTTGGCCCAGTAATAAGCAGCGTATTGTATTCTTTTCCCAAACGAATGTCGATCGGGACCACATGATTTGCATCAATCAATGGATGCCGAGCCTGTTTAAGGTCAACGCTGCCCTCTTGATTCAGTTCAGGCATTACAGCATGCATTGCCTGAGCTACCTTTGCTTTGGCAAAGGTAAAATCAATTTGTCCTAAAAGATCACAATTTGCATTCAAAATATCAGCATACTTGGCAATTTGCAAAGAAATCATTCGCAGGATACGATCAATTTCCTGTTTTTCCGCCAAAATCAGCTGTTTTACATCATTGTTCAAAGTAACAATAGCCATTGGTTCAATAAACAGCGTGGCGCCGCTGGCTGATTGATCATGCACAATCCCAGGAAAAAACTGTCGATATTCCTGCTTAATCGGAATAACATATCTTTCATTTCGAATTGTTATAATGGTTTCTTGAAAATATTTTTGATATTCTGCCGCGCGAAGCACGCCATCTAAGCGCTCTTTGATCCGGCTTTGCGATGTTTTAATTTCGCGGCGAATTCTTTTTAATTCAACACTGGCATCATCACGAAGATTGCCGTGTTCATCTACAATGCCAGAAATCTGGTTTTCGAGTTGTCCAAGAATTTCTATTGATTGTGTCCAGCCTTGTAGTATAGGGACTTCTAGCTCCATCTCTTTGAAAAACTTTTTAACGTTCCGCATTGCATAGAGTGTACTTACCATATCCACTAGTTCATATGTCTCAAGTACCGCTCCAAGCGTCGTCTTTTTGAGCAGCTTACGAATATCACGAATTCCACCTAACGGAACGTGATAGGATGCTTGTAAAACTGCACAACCTTCTGCAGTCTCCTGCATTGCAGACTGCACCTCAGAAAAATCATTGACCGGCTTAAGTTTTGCGGCAAGCTCTTTTCCCAGCACCGAACTTGCCTGGCCGATGAGCATTTCAATTATTTTATGATACTCCAGTATTTTAAATACGCTTGATTCCATACTTCACCTTCTTATAATACGCCTCGGAAATAATGTCCGCGTGTAATTTGATCATTTTCAATTGTCTTGATTTTATCATCAGCCAAAAGCGGGTGATCTTCGCCCAAAGCTAAAAATTCTTTATATAAATTCGTCACAACCGCAATACGCTTCACATCAAAATATTTCGCTTCAATGCGAATTCGATTTACGCCAATTTGACCAAACTTGTGAACATGTGGATACATACTGAGTTCCTTGCCGTTTAAAAGATGCATACGACAAAATTGATCCGTCACAAGCGGGAATTTTTCATTTTTTCTATCTTTAAACCAGTATTGCGCTTTTGTGCAAGGCTGTGTACATTTTCCCTTGTCTAAATCACCAAGGAAACTGCCCATCGCACAGTATTCAGAAACCATCAGTTCCAAATTCCCATGAACAATACACTCTGTCGGGAGTACGCTGCGTCTTACAATGCTTTCAACCTGGGCAAAGTTACATTCCGGTGACAACGTCACGCCGCTTACACCCAGCTCCTTTAAAAACTCAATTGACAAATTGTTATAAACATTCATAGAAAAATCTGCATGAATAGCCGTATCCACTTTGGCTTTGACCATCCTGATCTGCGAAAGGTTATGCACACAAATTTCATCCGGGATAAATTCCTGAAAAGCCTGCAAAAGTTTGTTAAACGATTTTACTTGCCATTGTTTTAAAATACGCGGTGTATTGAAACTGATTTTTTTATGATAGGACCGTACCATATCATAAGCCTGGCGATACTGCTTCACCGATATAACCTCATGATTATAAGATTCCCCGCCAAAAAGTATCCAGTCTGCCCCATGTTCCAAGGCATTTTTTGCTTTAGCCAATGTATCAACGCTGACCACGAGTTCTGGTTTTGTCATACGCGATTGACGACTCATTTTAACTTGTTTTTTGAGTGGTGCAGCCTCGACTACTTCCAGTGGCAAGCGGGTGAATTTTTCTAATCTTGCCCGTTCAATCATTTCGACTGCTCGGCGACGTGCTTCATTGATTTCACTGATTGGAACCATAACGTCTCCCGTTATTTCACAGGTAAGGTTTTCCAAGGAAAAAACCGTTGTGCCAAGACGTTCGATTTGTTTGCGGATTCCGTCTTCAGTCAGTGGTCTCTTTCTTGCTTGTTCAGCAATAAAATCTGTTTTTCCTACCCCGATGTAACCATCTTGATCTTTTATTTCTACGACAAACGGCTTGCCTATTTCCGCGCTTACCTTTATATCTGCCATAATACGGCGTACTGGTGCTCCAGTATTAAAAAAGGCACGAGCTCGTTCCATCATTTGTGCATCAAATACTTTAAAGACTCGATCATGATCCCGTACCGCAGATGGAATCACAATCGTAACTTCATCATTCGGCGCTGCCTGTAAAACGCTCACGCCATTTACCAGCATTGAACGAATCGTTGCATTGACTCTGCCGCCAACTTTTACCCAAAAATCAACAATATCATGAATATGAAGTTCTTCATTTAATTTAATGATAACTTCCTGTGTAGCTGCTTTATAGGATAAAACCCGTCCGAGCAAGACACCCCGATTATTAGGACGTCTGTCGCTCATCATAAATCGACCCGGTTTTCCTTTTAAATAAGCACTTGTAAAATCGCGATTAAAAATCTGAGCTAAATTTTTTTGATCATTTTCTGCTATCGTAAAATCGGCTTTACTCAGTAGATATGAATCAATGCCACGACGATAGGTATCGACAACCGTCGCAACATATTCCGGTCGTTTCATTCGTCCTTCAATTTTCAAAGATGTCACACCCGCTTCAATAAGCTCAGGCAGTAAGTCCAGTGTATTCATATCGCGTGGACTTAGCAGATAGTTACCAGCATCGGCGTTTTCCAGAACATCATTTCCCTCAGAATCGACTAACGTATAAGGGAGCCGACAAGGCTGTGCACAACGGCCTCGATTCCCACTGCGCCCGCCAATGATACTACTCATGAGGCACTGTCCTGAATAACAGACGCATAAAGCTCCATGAATAAATACTTCAATTTCAATTTCACTGTTCGCACAGATATAACGAATATCTTCCATTGATACTTCGCGCGCTAAAACAACGCGTGTAAAACCGAGGTCCTGTAAAACACGCACCCCTTCTAAATTATGTACCGTCATTTGAGTACTTGCATGTAACGGCATATTGGGTATAATTTCCCTGGCTAATTTAACGACACCCAAATCTTGTACTAGAATCGCATCCGCACCAGCCTCATACAAAAAACGTAAATATTGTGCGAGTTCGGTAAATTCCTGATCATCAACCATTGTATTCACCGTTACATTGACTAAAACATTACGCATATGGGCAAATCGAATAGCATCTCGCAAACCAGCTTCATCAAAATTATCCGCATACGCTCTTGCACCAAACATTTGTCCAGCTAAATATATCGCATTGGCACCACTTTCAACAGCCGCAACCAAGGCATCTTGACTCCCCACCGGAGCTAATAATTCGATCAAAACTTTCATTCCTTCCAAATCCATCAATATAAGATATCTATAGAACAAAGCTGGTATTTATGAAACATAAAGACCATATCTGTTTATATTCTAATTTATAATTATAGCATATCATTGTTGTTCTTTTCTATCTGTTTTAAATTTACAGCCTAATTTTTGATAATCATGCCAAACTTCAGCTACCACTGATCCCTTTTAATCTGGCAAGGATAAAAATCAATTCAAATGAAAAAGCACCCCCTTGGATGCCTTAATCAAATAAATTATTCATCTTTTAATATTCCGAGTAAATCCTGATAATCTGTTTCCAATTTTAAATAATCATCACAAAAATTCATTGCCGCCAAAACAGCTACCCGTGCTGTCGGCAAACGATGATTTCCATTGGCTACTATTTTCATTTGTTCATCTACGATACGGGCTAGGCGTTTGACACGTTCAGGATCCATATCGCCTTTCAATGCATACGTCTCACCGAAAATTTCCACCGTTACTTTATTTTTATCCATAACCTCACCCAATATATTATACATTTTTATAGAATATTTCTCTATAGCTAGCACAAAATCCTGCTAAAATTACTATAAAACACAGAAATATTGAATAAAAATAAGCAAGCAGCTCTTAAAAGCATACCTGCTTATTTTCGACCATTAACTTCTTAATTTAGCGGAAAACGTATCTTCAAGTTTTTTCAAAACGGCATTATAATATGGATCAACTTCGGCATCGGTTAATGTTTTCGTATTTGACTGGAACTGAAGTGAAAAAGCCAAACTCTTTTGCCCTTTTTCAATTTGTTCCCCATTATAAAGATCAAATAAGCGAAGATCTACCAGTAAGTTTCCTGCATTTTTCATAATAACTTTTTCAATATCACCCGCACTAATATCATCCGCCACCAGCATTGCCAAATCACGACTGATAGCAGGATACTTCGGCAGAGCCTGATAATGAACCGATTCTGCGGCATATTTCATCAAAACTTCAACATCCAGTTCAAAAATATAGGTTTTTTTCGAAATACTCAACGCATCCAAAACTTGCGGATGTACTTCCCCTACCATAGCAAGAACTTCTCTGCCTTTTTTAAATACAGCTGTTTTACCCGGATGCATTGCATAATGTTCTCCAGCTTCAACTGTATAACGTGAAACGCCAAGTTGTGTCAGTAATTCTTCCACAATCCCTTTGGCATCATAAAAATCAACAGCCGAATTATCTTGATTCCAGCCAACAATCTGACGCCGTCCAGTGATTGCCCCAGCCAATTTCAATGTTTCAACCAGTTGTTCGGTAACAGGTAAAGCTTTCGCGGCAAAAACAGGAGCGATTTCAAATAATTGAATATCATCATTTTTTCGCGATAAATTCCGCATGACATTTTCAAACACACTGCTAAGCAACGTTGTTCGAAGCAATGTATAGTCATCCGTCAACGGATTCATGATTGGCACAGCCTGACGAAGCTCACTGTCTGCTGCAATGTTTAATTTATCAAACATGGACGGATTGGTAAAACTAAAGGAAATTGCTTCATTCATACCAAGTCCGCTCAATATATCTTTCAGACGATCCACAAAATTTTGTTTTTTACTTTGACAGCCCTGCATTACATTGCCACTTGGTGTTGTTGATGTGATATTTTCAAAACCATAAATCCTGGCAATTTCTTCCGATAAATCTTCCATACAAGTCACATCATTGCGCCAAGATGGAACCAAAACCTCAAAACCGTCCTTGCTATTATCCACAATAAATTCAAGTTTTTGTAAAATATCAATCATCGTTTCCGCAGGGATAAGCGTCCCTAAACGACGATTGATTTGATCAGGACTAAAGCACACTTTTACACTTTGTTTTGGATTTGGATAAACATCAACAATCCCTTGGCAAACTGTACAGGCATCCATTTCCTGTAAAAGCTGTACGGCTCTATCAAGTGCACGCGGTGTATTCACGATATCAACACCACGTTCGAAACGGCCAGAAGCTTCCGAATGAAGTCCGCAGGCTCTAGAAGTCCGACGAACGCTTGCACCATTAAACGAAGCAGCCTCCAAAACAACAGTCGTGGTGACCTCAGTCACTTCTGTGGCCAAGCCCCCCATCACACCAGCAAGCCCAGCAGCCCGTTCAGCATCAGCAATCACAAGCATATCTGCTTGCGCAAGCCTTGAAGAATCATCTAAGGTATGAAGTTCTTCTCCTATAGCCGCATAACGAGCAACAAGTGTTTTGCCCGTAATATGATCATAATCATAGGCATGCATCGGTTGCCCTAATTCAATCATAACAAAGTTTGTCACATCGACAACATTATTGATGGCACGAATTCCTGCTCCATCAAGACGTTGCTGCATCCATTCAGGCGAAGGACCGATTTTTACGCTTTTTATAACACGCGAAGAAAAACGCGAACATAAATCCTGTGCCTCAATACGAATATCGATAAGATCCGCTGATTTTTCAGCTGCATCTTCTTTAACAGAAATGACCGGCCATTTTGGTACATTTCCTGTAAGCACAGCCACTTCGCGAACCAATCCCCAAACACTAAAACAGTCGCCGCGATTTGCTGTAAGTTCAAATTCAAGAATACTGTCATTCAATCCTAATATATCTTTAACATCAATTCCCAACTGAATGTCTTTTGGTAAAATATAGATTCCTGTTTTCTGCGCTTCAGGAAGCTTTTCAAGGTCCAGTTTTAATTCACTTGCTGAACAAAGCATTCCGTATGACATTACCCCACGCAGTTTACCCTTCGATATTTTAACTCCGGTTGGCAATTTTGCTCCAATCATTGCTACTGGCACAATCTGACCTTCTGCAACATTAGCCGCTCCTGTAACAATAATAATCGGTTCAGCCTGCCCTACATTAATCGTACAAATTTGAAGTTTATCGGCATCCGGATGTTTTTCGAGTTTTTCAATGCGGCCTGTGATAACTTTCTCCAAGCCTTCACCCGGGTCTACTACATTTTCAACTGGAATTCCAGCCATCGTTAATTTATCAGCTAACTCTTCCGGAGTTTCTGTAAAATCTATATAATCTTTTAACCATTTTATTGATACCTGCATATTTTAGCTCCTCCTATGAATTCTTCTCTTAAAATTGACGTAAAAATCTCATATCGTTATCATAGAACAGTCTCAAATCGTCAACACCATAAGCAAGCATCGCAACGCGTTCGACACCAAGACCAAAGGCGAAACCACTAACTTTCTTTGGATCGTAGCCACTCATTTCCAGCACATGCGGATGAACCATCCCCGCGCCCAAAATTTCCAACCAGCCAGTACCTTTACATACTCGGCAGCCTTTTCCCTGACACATCACACAAGAAATATCAACTTCTGCACTAGGTTCTGTAAATGGGAAAAAACTAGGTCTAAAACGAACACCAACATTTTCATTGAAAATTTGATGTAAAAAAAGCTCCAATGTTCCTTTTAAATCCGAAAAACTAATATTTTTATCAATTACAAGACCTTCCACCTGCGTAAACATCGGTGAATGCGTTGCATCATAATCATCACGACGATACACACGCCCTGGTGCAATCATCCGAATCGGGCTATTTGGTTCATGTGCCTGCATCGTACGTGCCTGTACTGGTGAAGTTTGTGTTCTAAGTAAAATATCTTCCGTTATATAAAATGAATCCTGCATATCGCGTGCCGGATGATCTTTTGGCAAATTCAACGCTTCAAAATTATAATAATCTTTTTCAACTTCCGGACCTTCTTCAACTGAAAAACCCATCGTCATAAAAATATTTTTAATGCGGTTTAACGTTAAAGTCAAAGGATGTAAATGACCAAGCGGTTGAATACGTCCCGGCAATGTCACATCTATTTTTTCAGTCGCCAAGCGCTGTGCTAGTTCCAACTTTTTAAGTTCTTCGTTCTTGCTTTCAAGAACTGCTTCCAGTTCTGCTCTTACTTCATTCACCATCTGTCCAATACGAGGACGTTCTTCAGGACTTAATTTTCCCATACCACGTAACAGACTAGTCAACGTACCTTTTTTACCAAGGTATTTCACTCGTAAATCATTTAAGTCTGAAACATTTTGTGCTGCAGCCATTGTCGTAACAGCTTCTTGTTTTAATTCTTTCAACTCTTGTTCCATATGTACCTCCCGATATTATTTAAACTAAAGATAGACAAAATAAAAAACTCCCACCCCAGACAAGGGGCGAAAGTCAAATTTCGCGGTACCACCCTAATAGATACTCAAAAGCTTTAACGCAGCAAACGCTCAGGCTAAGGATATGACCTTCACTTAAGAAACTCCAGAGTGAACTTCAGTTGTTGCTCTTGATACCGTTCTCAGTCACGACAAATATCTTCCTGTAAAAGACACACACAACTTACTCTCTCTATCATGGTTTACATTAATATAATATTATGAAAATCAGTATATCATATATCGCAATGAAAAACAAATGAAAAATCAACTAGATCGGCGTTGGCGAAACGATTCATATAAGATCACGGCCGCTGCTGTAGCTACATTCAGTGATTCCGACTGTCCTAGCATTGGAATGAAAATTTTCTGCTTAGCGGCATCAAGCAAAACTCGACTCACGCCTTTACCTTCATTGCCAAAAACAATTGCTGTTGCGTCCCTAAAATCCGAATCAAAATATTCTTTCGCGTCATGATCAAGTGCCGTAACTTGCAGGACAATTTTATGTTGATCGATAAATCCCAATAAAGCCTCCGCTGAAACTTCGGTAATAATTGGCACGTGAAACAGCGATCCCATTGTTGCGCGGACCGTTTTGGCAGCGAATAAATCGACAGATTCCTTCATTATAATAACGCCCCGACAACCAACTGCATCCGCTGTACGAATAATGGTACCAACATTACCTGGATCTTGCAGCTCATTTAATACAATGAATAAAGGATTATCAACCACTTCCAACGTTGATAACTGATTTTGCTGCTTTTGCAAGACCAGTAAAATCCCCTGCGGCTCCTTCGTATCACTAATTTTATCATAAATTGCCTTTGAAACCTGATACACATCACATTTTTTCTGTCCAAGTATATGAAAAATCGCTGTAACACGACTATTGTGTAAAACTTCATCGGTACAAATACAAAACTCAATTTGCCAATTTGACTTCACCGCTTCTTCAATTAAACGAATTCCTTCAGCAATAAAAAGATTCGTTTCATCTCGATGTTTTTTCTGTTTTAAACTCGCTGCCAGTTTCACTTTTTTGTTAGCTGGACTCGTAATAATTTCTATCACTTTGCAAAGTCTCCAATCCTTTAATACCAGTACCACTCCCTATAAGAAGAGCATATCCTGTTAATAAAATATTTAATGAAAAACACAAAACTTAGAAACCCAAATACTCTGTTTTTTACTAAATAAATGGATATTATGAGCAAAAAAGGCTCTGACTATTAAAATCAGAACCTTTTATCTATATTACAGTTGTTCTTTTGCTACAGCAACTAACTGTGCAAAAGCAGCAGCATCGTTGATTGCAAGATCAGCAAGCATCTTACGATTCACTTGAACATCAGCTTTTGTTAAACCATTAATTAAACGGCTGTAAGAAATACCATTAATACGGGCTGCTGCGTTGATACGAGCAATCCATAGTCTGCGAAATTCGCCTTTTTTAGCACGACGGTCACGACGAGCATAATAAAGACCTTTCATTACGGTTTCGTTAGCTTTTTTAAACTGTTTGCTTTTAGCGCCTCTATAACCTTTGGCTAATTTTAAAATCTTTTTATGACGTCTATGTGCTGTCACGCCTTTTTTAACTCTTGGCATGTTTCGTTCCTCCTAATAATCTTTATTTTTTAAGCGTAAGGGAGCATCCGGCTTACGCGATTTGTATCGGCTTTCGATGCAAGTGCAGCTTTACGTAAATTACGTTTACGTTTTGGAGCTTTCTTTTCTAAAATATGGCTTTTGAAAGCTTTATTACGTTTGAATTTACCTGAACCAGTTACTGTAAATCTTTTTGCAGCAGCTCTGCGAGTTTTCATTTTTGGCATTTCTATTTCCTCCTTTAGTTATGCGCCTTTGGTGATAAAATCATTATCATATTTTTACCTTCAAGTTTCGGATCACGTTCAACAGTTACTAAGTCTTTCAACTCAGCTGCTACTTTCAGTAATACCACTCTGCCAAGTTCCGGATGAGATAATTCTCTCCCACGGAACATAATAGTAACTTTAACTTTGTTACCTTCTTCGATAAAACGAAGTGCATTTTTTAACTTGACGTCAAAATCATGTTGTTCGATGTTGGGACGAAATTTTACTTCTTTAATACTAACAACTTTTTGTTTTTTCTTCGCCTCTTTGTCGCGCTTTTGTTGTTCATATCTGAATTTACCAAAATCCATGATACGACAAACTGGCGGTTTGCCCATTGGAGCAACTTCTACCAGATCCAAATGTTGTTCTTCCGCCAGGTGTAATGCATCTCTTACAAGCATAATACCTAATGCTTCACCAGTTGCACTGGTTACACGAACTTCCCTTGCACGAATCTCTTCATTAATTCTCAA
The DNA here is from genome assembly GCF_000381065.1 of Propionispira raffinosivorans DSM 20765. Taxonomy (GTDB): domain Bacteria; phylum Bacillota; class Negativicutes; order Selenomonadales; family Selenomonadaceae; genus Propionispira; species Propionispira raffinosivorans. Next base: position 14,066 of record NZ_KB905874.1, read on the forward strand.
ACTTTCTTTGCTAATTGAAATTCACCTCCTAATAATATATGTATTACAAATTAAAATAAAAAAAGGGTGGCTCTCCGCCACCCTCAATACCCATAATTATACATGGAAATTCTTAAAACCCTACTGATTGCACATCATAAGGTGAGAAGCGGTGGCCTCTGCTTAAATAACTTACTTTGGTATAATACCATTTATACAGAACTATGTCAAGCTTCGTTTTAGGCTTTTGTGGCAATTTTTTCTAAAACATCTGCAATAAAAGCATCTGCTGACATTACAGCACTATCTTGTTCACCATATTTACGGACAGCGACCTGTTTCGACTCAACTTCTTGATCACCCACTACTAAAATATATGGAATCTTTTTCATTTGGCTTTCACGCATCTTATAGCCAACTTTTTCATTACGATCATCGACTTCCACGCGCATACCCAAATCAAATATTTTCTTTTTTAGTTCATAGGCATAATCGGCATGCTTATCTGTAATTGGCAATATTTTAATTTGTATTGGTGCCAGCCATACAGGGAAAGCACCGGCATAATTTTCAATTAAAATCCCGATGAAACGTTCTATACTACCATAAACTACACGATGAATCATAACGGGGCGATGTTTTTGTCCATCTTCACCAATATAATTCAAATCAAATTTTTCCGGCATCAGCATGTCTAACTGAATTGTTCCACACTGCCAAGTACGTCCAATCGAATCCTTTAAATGAAAATCGATTTTAGGGCCATAAAATGCACCATCGCCTTCATTAACAACATATTTCAAACCACGTTTGTCCAAAGCATTCCGTAATGCATCAGTTGCTTTTTCCCAAATTTCATCCGATCCCATTGAATCATCTGGACGCGTGCTGAGCTCAGCCCGATATTCTAAACCAAATGTATTATAAATACGGTCAAATAAATCAATGACTTTCTGTATTTCATCTTCGATTTGCGATGGCAGCATGAAAATATGAGCATCATCTTGCGTAAAATTACGAACCCGCATTAATCCATGAAGCGCACCAGACAATTCATGACGATGCACAAGTCCAAGTTCTGCTGTACGCAGCGGCAGTTCACGATAGCTATGCTGCTGTGTACGATATACGATAATACCGCCCGGACAATTCATTGGTTTGATTGCATAATCTTCACCATCGATTTTTGTAAAATACATATTGTCTTTATAATGATCCCAGTGACCAGACTGTTCCCAAAGTTTACGATTTAAAATCATCGGTGTTTGGATTTCCTGATAACCAAATTCACGATGAACTTCACGCCAATACGCAATGAGTTCGTTGCGTATTACCATGCCATTTGGATGGAAAAATGGAAACCCCGGACCTTCTTCATGTAAACTGAACAAATCAAGTTCACGACCCAATTTACGATGATCACGTTTTGCCGCTTCTTCCAGCATTGCTAAGTATTCATCTAGATCCGCTTTTTTCTCAAAAGCTGTCCCATAGATACGTTGCAGCATTTTATTCTTTTCGCTGCCGCGCCAATAAGCACCAGCAACACTCTGTAATTTGATTGCTTTCACTTTCCCCGTGCTTATAGCATGAGGACCAGCACAAAGATCAACAAATTCCCCTTGTTCATATAACGAAATGATTGCATCTTCCGGTAAATCTTGAATCAGTTCCACCTTATAGATTTCGCCTTGTTCCTCAAACATAGCTAATGCATCGGCACGGCTTAACTCACGGCGAACAATTTTAAGGTTCTCTTTGACGATTTTTTCCATTTCTTTTTGGATTTTAACCAAATCATCTGACGTCAGTTGCTTTTCTATATCAAAATCATAATAGAATCCATTATCGATTGCTGGTCCAATTGCCAATTTCACATTGCTATCTTTATATAAACGTTTTACAGCTTGCGCTAAAATATGCGATGCACTATGGCGTAATGTCCATTTACCAGCAGCATCTTCAAATGTCAGAAATTCAACGCTGCAATCTTCCGTTAACTTTGTCATCAAGTCTACAGTTTTCCCATTGACTTTTGCTGACAAAACTTTTTTTGCCAAACTATTGCTACAAGCTTTTACAAAATCAAGAACAGTTGTATCTGCTGCCGTTTCACGTACAGCACCATCCTTTAATGTTATTTTAATCAAAACAAACTCCTCCTTTAAAATAAAAAATAGCCTCCATCCCAAAATAGGGACGAGGCTATGCTTCGCGATTCCACCCTGATTGACAGATTGTTAAATCTGACCAGCTCATATTTTGATAACGGAAACTACTCCGGCACAGCCTACTTAAGTTCAGCCTGCAGTTTAGAAGTGGTAACTCTATTCTATGTTAAAAATGCTTCCAGCCAAGGCATTTCTCTCTGAGCAACAAATTGAATATCATCATGTCTTCCTCATTACTTTTATAATAATGTAAGTTTGTATTTATTATATTCCCACAACAAATAACTGTCAACCTAAATTCAATTTGTTTACGGGGTATTTGCTTTAATTTAATTGAGCTCGAAGCGCTGTACGCAATATATTTTTAACCATATCCAGACCATCCAGTGTAGACAGTTTACGGAAATTGATCGTAAAACTGATACTGTTTAATTTAACACGTTTAATCAATTCATGTTCTGTATTCAAATAAATGGCACCACCTTTAAATTCATGTTGAATGGATACCATTTTATATTCACCTTTTGCAGTTGCTTTTTTGATATATTGGTCAAAAATACCCTCAATCGTATTCACACACAAATCCTGCTCATCATATAAAAACATATATTTTGGATCCCCGCCTGATTGAATTGGCGCATCCCCTAATTGATGTTTTTCCTTCTCAACCTTAACCCACTCTTTGTCCACATCGATCTTAATGTCTGAAACAGCTGGTTCCCATATAATTTGATTTTCTTCCGCTTGCACTTCATATAACATGATACCAACATCTTTTGCGACACTTTGTACAACTTTATCATATACAGGCTGCGTGAATATAACGCCTAAAACCTGCCCCTGCACATCTTGGAGAATGTTAGCAAAATGAAACAAGTCACTTTTTTCTAAAATCTTGCCAGCCGTTTTGGTTTGAATCAGTATTTTATAATTTAAACCATTATCCGCTGTACATGCCAAATATAAATCAACTGGATACGATGCAGTTTTCCCTTCCACGTTTGCATCTATTTCTACCACCATATTATTTAAATCTTCTTCGCCTTTAATTGCTTCCACTATTTTTTGTCTAATATTTTCTGCCTGACTCATAATTGCACCGTCCTAAAATTTTTACATGTTCCAATTTATTTTTATTAGACATTAAATGGCAGAATCCTTTTTACAATGAAAAAGTAATTTATAAACTTGCCAGTACTGGGATTTTTAAAACCTGTCCTGGAATCAGATTTCCATTACTATCTAATTCGTTCAATTGATGTATCGCTGCAATTAACTCTCGAATATCCTTACCATTGCTAACATATTTTTCAGCAATAACCCATAAACTTTCACCATGTTTCACCGTTACATAACTATACTCCGTACACTGCAAATATTCATTTGCCAGGTGAACCGGAACAAATCTCCACATAGACACCACCATAAGTAAAACTAGAATTAGTTTCATAATAGAACCCCCCCTTAGAACATTAGTTCTTTATTGAGTTTATTCTATCACAGTACATATGTTCTTTCAAGTGTAAAATTGTTTTTTTTAGAACAAGTATTCTATTTTTTTAAAATCAGCTGCACTAAAAAAATCTCAAGCCGTTAAAGTACGAACTTGAGATTTTTTTTATTTTCCGATAAATTATATACTCAAGTAGACAAAGGCTTATAGCGCGATTACCTCTGCTACATTTTAGTAAGCGTTATACGTTTTGCACGTTGTGCCAGCGAGGATGTCCCTTTCCCCTTTTCTGCAACTTCTTCTTCCGAGATATTGAGTTCACGGGCAATTAGCTTACGCATGCGAGATCCACAAAAAGCATTTTGACAGCGACCATATCCCGCTCTTGTTCTCCGCCCGACAGCATCAACGGATTGCACCGGAATGCCCCGATGCAGACAATCTATAATTTCTGCCTCTGTAACTTGTTCGCAGCGGCAAATAATATTGAGTGCCGGATCTGGCGAATCAATAACACCAGCAAAATCGGCTGTCTTTTTTTGAATAATTGGCCGACGTTCTGCCTTAAAATCAAGTTTCTTTTCTAGAATAAGCCCAGCTTCTTTTAAAATTGAAACCGTTTTTAGTGCAATAGCCGGTGATGATGTGAGTCCTGGAGAATCAATTCCAACTAGGTTGATTAAGCCTTTGACCCGACTCTCTTCAATAACCCAGTCTTTTTTATTGGATACCGGTCGATTGCCTGCAAAAGATTTTAAAGCCTTCTTCATATTAAAACCTGGTACGGATTTACGTGCTGTTTCCGTTATATATTTCAATGTTTTTTCATCGGTTCCAACATCGTCCTTATCATCAATCTCTTCAGCATTTGGTCCGATCATAAGATTACCATGATATGTTGTCGTAACTAGAATCCCCTTGCCAAGCTTCGTCGGCACTTGGAATATTACGGAATTCACAAGATAGTTCTGATCTTTATCCAATATCACATATTGACCGCGCCGTGGCGTAATTTTATATTGATCATCCCCTGCTAATGCGGCAATTTGATCACTATATACACCTGCTGCATTAATAACAAAACGTGACTCGATGCTTTTTTTGTTGGTTCCAATGAGAAAGCCCTCACCCTGTTTTTCAATTGTTTCTACTTTATGCTGGAGCATCAATTCCACGCCATTTACCATAGCGTTTTCTGCCAAAGCAATAACAAACTCATAAGGAGATACAACCCCAGCATTTTTGCAATAAAGCGATGCCTTAACCGTATCACTCAGATATGGTTCATGTTGTTTTGTTTCTGCCGCGTCCATCAGTTTGAGGCCACCGACCCCATTTTCCATTCCATAGCGGTAAAGCTTTTCAAGGGTAGGTATTTCCTCTACATCAAAAGCAAGCACAAAAGATCCTGTTTCACGATACCCAAAATGCAGTTCATTCTCAAGCTGTTCATACATCCGATTCCCTTTTACGCAAAGTTTAGCCTTCAATGTTCCCGGCTCATCCGAATAACCACCATGAACGATTCCACTATTACTCTTCGAACAGCCACAGCTGACATCATCTTCTTTTTCCAGAACACAAATTTTCATCTTGTATTTCGCTAACTCACGAGCAATGTTCATTCCGACTACGCCTGCGCCAATAATACACACATCATACATGATAACATTCTCCTTACTGCTTTTATATTTCATAATGACTACAACTAAATTATTATTATACATTTGTGTATTTTAATGCAAATTAACTTTTTCCTTATATACAATACCACCAGTTGCCTGATTCGTAGGCGTAACCGTAACTTCACAAATCTGAACATGCGGCGGCGCACTAGCAGCATACATAACAACATCAGCAATATCTTCTGCAGTTAAAGGTTTAATTCCCTCGTAGACGCTGCCAGCTTTTTGTTTATCACCATGGAATCGAACCACACTAAAATTAGTTTCCACCATCCCTGGCTGCACTGTCGTAACTCGTATTGGTTTATCAACAAGGTCCATTCTTAGTCCATCACTGATAAATTTCACTGCCGTCTTAGTAGCGCAATATACTGCACCCCCAGGATAAGCATGGATTCCTGCCGTTGAGCCAATATTAATAATATGACCATTCACCTGATTTTCCAGCATAAAAGGTACGATCTTCCTCGTCAAATATAGTAAACCTTTAACATTGGTATCAATCATAGCATCCCAGTCATCGGTATCGCCCTCATGTAATTTTTCCAGACCACGTGCAAGTCCCGCATTATTCACAAGAATATCAATTTTACGCCATTTCTCTGGCAAGTTATCAATCGCTGCATTTACTAGCTTTTTATCTTGCACATCTAAACCAAAACTTACAATTTCAATTTTATACGTATCTTGCAATTCTCTGGCAACAGCTTTCACTTTATCAGTGCTGCGCGCACACAAGATTAAATGTGCACCTGCTTTTGCAAATGCTTCAGCACAAGCTTTACCAATACCACTACTTGCCCCACTAATAAATACAATTTTATCTTTTAATTTTTCCATTGTTTATTACCTTCTTTATTTTATTTTAGTTTCCTATGGACTAACAAAACCAGCAACAATAAACACTTCAAAAAGCTCTCAATAATATTGTCCGTCCGTAACAAATCTTAAAATTGTAGACTTGATCTTTTTATAATTCGATTAATCATAAAAGCCTCTATTTTTTGTTTATCAACATTTCACTAAAATCCTTTTCAAAAGAAATAATATCCGCCTCTTGGGTAGCCCATGATGTACAGAAACGAGCACAGGTATGATGGCTGTCTGGCTTACTCCAAACAGATATGATATATTTTTGAGATATTTTTTCCAATAGCCAATTTGGTAGAATCGGAAAAAGTTGATTGGATGGAGCATCGCCAAGAAAAGAAACTCCCGCTTTTTCAAAAATAGTTTTCAACAAATATGCCATATTATTTGCATGTAATCCTAATTCAAAATACAAATCATCTTTGAATAATTCTTCAAATTGCATACCGAGAAGCCATCCTTTTGCCATAATTGCGCCTCGTTGCTTCATATTAAAACGAAAATCTTTTTTTAGCAGGTCATTGGTAATAACTAAAGCTTCGCCAAACAACGCTCCTACTTTTGTTCCGCCAATATAAAATGCATCGACAAGTTTTGGCAAATCAATAAGTGCAATATCATTTTCTTTAGCAGTTAGACCCATTGCCAGTCTGGCGCCGTCTAAAAAAAGCAGCATATCATTCTCTTTGCAATACTTAGAAAGATTTTCGAGTTCAGTTTTATAATATATAGTACCGATCTCTGTCGGATTGGAAATATAGACCATTTTAGGCTGTACCCAATGCTCATCTTGATGTTGAGCAAGAACTGGCTGAATTAATTCTGGAGTCAATTTGCCATCAGGCGTAGCAATATCAAGGATTTTGTGCCCGCTAGCTTCCACCGCTCCTGTTTCATGAATATTAATATGACCAGTATCCGCTGAAATAACAGCCTGATAAGGTTTTAAAGCATACGAAATAAAAGTTGAATTTGTAATCGTCCCGCCTGGGAGAAAATGAATATCAGCACTTTCACATTGGATTGCCTTTTTAATTAGCACTTTGGCATTCTCGCAATGAGAATCCATACCATATCCATCGTTTTGCTCTAAGCCTGCATCAATAATAGCTTTTAAAATATTTGGATGAGCACTTTCACTATAATCATTTTTAAAACTATACATTTCAAATCCCCTTTTTTACGTTCTATGACCTAATACTATTTCTCTGCTATCTGTTCCATTATACTATCCATAATGGTTCCATGGCTGAACGATCTTCTCGATTTCCAGATTTATCTACATCTAAATCTTTCTATAAATATCTAAGTAAATTCATCTCTAAATAAGTTTTATCCAACGGTTTTTTCGTATTTTCATCAAACATCGAAATCAACTCTTGAATAATTTCATTATAATCAGTGAATATCCATTTAGTCAAATATATTAGTCCATCCACTGTTGGATTTTAGTTTCGATCTATAATCTCAACTTGTTAAAGCACGAACTAAAAAGCCTCCGCATACTACGAAGACTTTAATTTGCATGGTGAACCATCTGTATCGATTGCGCAATATATAAAATTTTATTACCATGTTCGTTTCTTCTCTTACTATTTTTATTTATCGTTCGTAAAACCTTGTTTGATCAAAGCCGGATATACGGCTGGAAAGTAAACTTGCTTATAAGCATCTGCAACCTGACTACTCCAATTTGTTTCCTTCGGTACATTCCCGAGTTCACTATCGCGCTTCCTATAATAATCCGCCATTAATATATCATAGTCATCTACCGCCTGTTTCATGTCTTTAGCCTGATAGGTTTCATTATGTGCAAATACATGCAATGGAAAGCGAGGCTTTTGCGCTGAATTATTTTCAGGATATCCCACAACAAGTCCCGCCACAGGAAATGTACGCTCTGGCAAATTCAACAAACGGATCATTTCTTCGGGGTTTTTCCGGACCGCACCGATTGGCACAATTCCAAGCCCCATAGACTCTGCCGCAACAATAGCTGCTCCCATGGCAAGTCCACAGTCAAAAGTTCCTACCATCGTTCCTTCAACACTTTCATGGATCAGGGAAGGCATTTTGTTTTTCTCACCCGCGATACTAGTTTTGTAAAAATCAGCCACAAACACCAAAAATACAGGAGCTTGGGCAATCCAATGCTGATTTCCTGTCAATTCTGCAATTTTAGCTTTTTTTACCTTATCCTTTACAATAATCACCGATAGTTGCTGTCCGTTAATGGAAGTAGGCATCGCCTGTGCGGCTTCTAAGATTGCTTCCAGCATTTCAGATGATATATCTTTCTCTAAATAACTCCGAATTGATCTATGATTTTTGATTGATTTTATTGTATTGTTCATCATTAGCCCTCCAATTTATCCTTATCTGTATGGAATTCACTTACGTTTTTTATATTAGTTACCTTTTTTTCTTTTCAAATGCCGCTTTTGACTGTCCACAAGTCGGGCACTGACAATACCTAGATTTACATTTCACTATGAGTCAATTCGAAGGACCCGCCCGCTGCGCTTTCCTCGCTTCAATAAGCCAATTTACATTTCAATATGAGTCAATTCGAAGGGATACAACAACGTGGTTTGATGGTACCGTAGAAACAATTTATATTTCAATATGAGTCAATTCGAAGGACAAAGAAAAAACAATCAGCATGCACGCGACAACGATTTACATTTCAATATGAGTCAATTCGAAGGTCTATTGTTTTTGAAACAAAATCCCGCAATCTTCCATTTACATTTCAATATGAGTCAATTCGAAGGGCGATGCAGATAAGCGTGATAACGTATTACGATTCCTATTTACATTTCAATATGAGTCAATTCGAAGGTTGTAAATAGTTAAATAGTCAGTTGCACTACACTCATTTACATTTCAATATGAGTCAATTCGAAGGGGTGGAATCACTGCATCGGTTGCAAACATGTTGCCAATTTACATTTCAATATGAGTCAATTCGAAGGATACGCGTTACGTTGCCGTGTGTACTCCATTTCATACATTTACATTTCAATATGAGTCAATTCGAAGGTGGAAAAATGAGTTTCGCAGAATAAAAAAAGTATAAATTTACATTTCAATATGAGTCAATTCGAAGGTGAGGCTCAAACTTTTATAATGCGAGCGCTTGATACATTTACATTTCAATATGAGTCAATTCGAAGGTTGAACATACATAAAGCCTTATTTTTCAGTATAGGAATCCTTCTTTTCTGTCTATGCTATAATAATATATTATTCTACCACATAAATCACAAAAAAAGTTCTATTATTTTAGCCGCTAACTGACTAAATACAGCACATATGAAAAGCTGTCGTACCCCTCATAAAATTGCATTATTGTAGATCGACAGATTATATGAAGTTTGATGTTTTATCCTCTTCTTTTATAATAAATTCTTTTTTCATCCAGATATTATTTCGCCCCGTAAATATTATACAAGAATCAATTTCTTCCCGTAAATATTCTTTCACTTCTACCTTTAAACTCATCAATTGACTTTCTGATACCTCTCCTTCAAATACTGAATTTTGGATATGTGTCAAATATTTCTTGCAAATCTTAAAAACACGCCTTAAAACTTTCGGGCCTTCTTTATCCAATTTTATATCATATACAAGTACCATATACAAAATAACATCACCACCAAATTCTAAAGGCTTTATATGTATCAGCGCCCATCACATGTTTAATTAATTTATATACTTCTAGTCGAATCAAGTGATTGTAGGAAACTTCACGATTTAAGGTTCTATGTTTAATACTTGTTTTCAATTTAGCATCCAATGCTTCCATGATTTTTTTCGCGACAGAATCTTTCATGCGAATACAATCCACATCTTTATCAAAATCATTTTCATCAATAATCTTTTTATTTAGCAATGAAAAGATTAAACGATCTGCGAGTAAAGGTTTAAAAATTTCCGCAACATCCAATGCCAAAGAAAATCGTTTTACAGAAGGTTCATGTAAATAGCTAATTGTTGGATTTGCCTGCGTTTTGTAAATCTCGCTTAATACCTTTGTATAAATAATGGAGTTAACAAAAGAGATCAATGTGTTAATCATATTGTCTGGTGGCCTTTTCGTTCGTTTTTCAAAGTCAATTTCTACATCAATAATCGTATCCCATGCACTGTAATATATTTTTCTAATATTTCCTTCTATTCCCATAAGTTCCTGTACATCTTTACAATAAGGAATGTGCGTGCTCAATACTTTTATCTCATCCATATACGAAGATAAATCTTTCCCACGTGCATTATAGTAGCGCAAATTTCGATAGATATTATCATAAGCACCAGCTATAAATTCTCGTGCAATTTGCATTCTTTTTTCGTTATCAGTATAGTGCTCGACCTGTTTTACCAGCAGAGAACCAGATACATGTTTTTCCCTTGGGCAAAAACTCCCTGTATAAAATTCATAATAATTAAAGAAATGTACCATTACACCATTTTGTGCTAGAAAATCAAGCAATTTTGTATTTAACGTCATTTCTGAAAAAATGTAAATATCCTTTACACGCTCTATCGGAATATCCTTATTCATTCCATCCTCACGACATAGCTGCAACGAATTATCTTTACGTTTAATGTGTCCATTAGAAAAAACATAATAAGATTGCTTCATGTAAGCTGCCCCATTTCAATATATTTTAAATATAACAAAATTCATAATATGCACATGATTTACATACAGGTTTATCAATGCTTTGCGGTAAATTTTCTCCTACTAAAATTTCTTTTATCAATTCCAAGTTAGTTTCTACTGTTTCTATGTCCTCTCCTGTTAGAAAAACTTCTTCCGTCAAATGCTCCGCCGGGACAGCCAACATCCCCTTGATATCTTTCAACCCGTGTTTATGTAAGACATAGAGATAATATTTAATCTGATTAATCGCCATCTGTTTTTCTTTTTTACTTTTCTTCACTTCATACACAATGGTATGTCAACACTTTATTAGACAGTTATTTTGAGGTGTGCACATTTGTAGTCTATTGGGCTTAAATAGCCTAATGTTGAATGAATTCTTTTGCTGTTAAACCAATGGACGTAGCATTTTAGTTTTTGATTTAATTCACCAAGATTTTCAAAGTGATAATTACGAACAAATTCTGTCTTAATAATTTTGAACGTAGCTTCGGCTACGGCATTGTCATAGGGGCAGCCTTTCATACTCAGTGAGCGTTTGATTTCAAAGGTTTGAAGAACTTCTTCAATTAATTTATTTTTAAATTCATTTCCACGATCTGTATGAAATAGGCAGATGTTTTTCAAATTCGTTTTGATGCTGGCAAATGCTCGATAAACAAGAGGTGCATCGTAAGCGTCAACTAAACCATCACCTGTACAATCAGTGTGCATCATGAGAAAATACA
>NZ_KB905875.1 GCF_000381065.1 Propionispira raffinosivorans DSM 20765
TTATTGATGTATCGCGTTCACTCGGTCATGCCAGAGTATCAACGACACTTGACATCTATGGTCACGCTATTCCAGAAAACAAACAAGTAATTGCCGATGAAATTGCAAATGCTTTTTTAAAATAACAAAAGGATGTCTCATTTTATTGAGACATCCTTAATTTTTTATCATCGTTGCACACTCGTTGCACACTTTTATAAAATAAAAAACGCTCCCGAACCTCGGAAGCGGTGTATTCATTGGTGCGACTGCCGCGATTCGAACGCGGGACCCACGGCTTAGAAGGCCGTTGCTCTATCCAGCTGAGCTACAGACGCGATTTATGGTCGGAGCAGCAGGATTCGAACCTGCGGCCCCCTGGTCCCAAGCCAGGTGCTCTACCAAACTGAGCCATGCCCCGTCAACCACAAAGATTATTATATAGATTTACAGGACGTTTGTCAACATTTTTTTATTTTTATTTTCTCCTTGCAGTAAAAATGTTGTATCAAAAAAACAACTCACAAAATTCAATATCTTAGACTTTTACTTAATATCATATATCCCAGAGAAAACTTCGATTGCTGGTCCTGTCATCATCACGGATTCATTGGGCCTATACTCGATATGCAATGTCCCAAGCTTAACCTGAACATCTACTGTGTCTTCTGTAAAGCCATTCAAATAGGATGCAACCACTGAGGCGCAGCACCCCGTTCCACAGGCCAGTGTCGCACCAGCGCCACGTTCCCATGTTTTGACTTTTATTGTATGTTTATCTATGACTTGAACAAAGTTCACATTGGTGTTTTGAGGAAATTTATGATGTTTTTCAAGTTTCGGTCCCAATACACTGGGATCAATTGCCGTGATATCTGCGACAAAAAGCATCGTGTGCGGCACGCCCATCAAAACACTGGTAATTTTGTATTCCTGCCCCGCCACGTCTAAAATTTCATCAATCACTTGCCCCTTAGGACCAATCATCGGGATCTGATCACGTTCCAAAATCGGCTGTCCCATATCTATCGTAATTTGTTTTACTCTCTGGTCAGCAATTTGCAGGCTTGGCTTTATGATACCCGCTTTTGTTTCCACAGAAAAAGTCGTTTTTTTCAAAATATCATGTTCATAAAGATATTTGGCAAAGCAACGAATACCATTACCGCACATTTCAGCTTCACTGCCATCGATATTAAGAATCCTCATTTTTATATCAGCAATGGTTGATGGTAAAATGAGTAATATACCATCTCCACCAATTCCTGTATTCCGATCACATAAAATCTGCGCTAGCTTGACATAATCCTGCTGTGTATCAGCTAGCTGATTTAGTATGATAAAATCATTGCCTAGTCCATGCATTTTTGTAAAATTCATAAGTAACAGCCCTCTCGATAAGTTCTTGTTTACTTATTAGTATAGCAAGCTATATTTGCAATAAAAACAACAATAATGCTATTAATATTGTAAATATAGCTAAAAAGAAAAACAATCAAAATCGTATAGATCGACTTTGATTGTCATTCTTTTTAAATTTTATTATATTTTAAACAGGCCCAACTTGTATCTGCTGATAAATCCATTCGAGACATGGATCAATATGATTCTTATAGTCTTGAAAGGTCACTTCTTTTACCACATCAGGTTCAAAGGAAAGCTGCGTCTCATCTTCAATAAGTTTATAATACTGCGTCGAGTAACGTATCGCAAGACCTGAACTTGCCAAAGAGAGGTATTTGACTTCCCCATAACAATTCGGCTTGCCACCGGTGGCTTCACCGATGAAAATCGCCGCAGAATGATACTTTAGATAATAGACATTAAGCAGCGCCGAAGAAAAAGTATCCCTTCCCACAATGACAAATAAATGACCTTGTTGATTAAGCCGCTTAAATTTTTCCAGCCAATGGAGAAAATCTTTTAAAAGTTCCGAATTTCCACCACCATTATTCCGCAAATCGATAGCGAGGTACTGAATTGTCGGATTATCTTCAAGCCTCTTGATGAGCTTACTGGAAAAATATTCCACTGTATGTTCTGTCATGTTTTTACATTTATTGTAGTTAACATATAAAAATCCTTTATCTTCGGTCAAGTGACTCCAATAGTATTGATCCGGGTGTTGTCGATACAAAGGTAGTGCGACAATTTCCTGCTTCTGCTCTGTTAAAACATCCTGCCAATCTTCATACTTGATCGCATGTATCTGGCAATCGATTATTTTTTGCTGATCCGTTTCGACTTGAATGGTTACATGATGCAGATCATCAATGATACCCATCCCAAATAAAATATCTGTACAAATTAAATATTCCGGCAACTGTGCCAGCACAAAACTTTGATTTTCATGCGAAATTACCTGTTCCAGTCGTTTACAGATGGCGGCAGTTGTTTCACCATTAATTGCAATCAATTTTTGTCGCAGCAAGTTTTGGCAGGTCGGCATTGCCGCTACAACAAACAAACCTTCTTGAAAGCAATACACTTCGATGGGCAGCCTGTTATAGCGTGGTAAAACCACCGCAGTATGAGCATCACCAATTGTTGCGACAATTTTAGCAATTTCCATAACAATTGTGTGTATGCCCAGCCGCGCGCTTTTTTGTTTAAGTACATCAATGCGACTAAAAAACTCTTTTTTTGTTTGCTGAAAAAATAAATTTTTGTGACAGTTTAGTAAATCAACAGCTAGTTGTGTTAAATCGCTTTGCCAGTTTATAGGAGGCATAATCATCACCCTTCCGTCAGCAGTATACGATCATGCATACTTTTATTATGTGATTATCACATATAAGAATGACTGATTTTGACAACTGCATTATAGGTTTTGTTCAATACCAGAATGTCTGCTTGAATTCTTTTTTTCAAATCAGCATCTGAATATTTAAAACCAAATACAACTACGACATCAAAAATCAAATTAAACCCATTACAGCTTTTTGTTACTCTGAAATCATGCATATGGATACTTTCATCAATTTTTGCAATTACTTGTGCTACCGATTCTCGCATAAGGACTAGTTTGGGATTATCAATAATAATCGGGTCCATATGAATCGTCACTTCACAGCCGCAGCTTCTACGCAATTTATATTCGATACCATCAATCAGTTCATGCGCTTCCATCATATCCATAGAAGCTGGCACCTCAACATGTAATGAAACAAAGCGGCGTCCAGGTCCATAATCATGAACAATTAAATCATGCAGCCCCACAACGATAGGATTCGCATTGACAATCTGTTCAATGGCTTCAACAAAATCGGCATCCGGCGCCTGCCCCAATAAAGGCTGCAACGTATCTTTCGCTGTCATAATACCCGAATAAAAAACAAAAAGTGCTACACCAATTCCAGCAAATCCATCTACATTGATACCAGTAAAGTAGTAAACCCCCATTGCTATTAAAACGACAGTTGTCGCAACACAATCACTCAAACTGTCAACTGATGTAGCTTCCATTGCGGCTGATTTAATTCGTTTCCCAAGGTTTTTATTAAAAGCAGCCATCCAAAATTTCACTACAATTGACGCAAGCAAAATTCCGCCAGAAATAAAGTCCACGGTAATTTCTTCCGGCGAAAAAATCTTTTGCAGCGATGTACGAAACAGCTCTACGCCCACCAAAATAATTGCAATAGAAATAAATAAACCTGCTAAATATTCGATGCGGCCATGCCCAAAAGGGTGTTCAAAATCAGGCGGTTTTTCGGCCATTTTAAAACCCAAAAGCGTCACAACCGATGAACCTGCATCCGACAAATTGTTAAATGCATCTGCGACAATAGATACCGCGCCGCTCAATAGCCCTGCTATCAATTTGAATACAAATAGGAGGATATTGGCTATTATTCCCACGCTGCCTGCCAATATCCCATAACTTGCCCGAACTTTTGAATCATGAATCTGTTCATAATGCGGAACAAATTTTTTAATTAATGCCGTTGTCATATATAACTCCTTCAGTTTTTATCATTCACAATCTTTAATGTTTTGATTTCATCTAATAAAGAATTTATTTTTGCATCTTGATAAACCAGATGATCCATAATTATTTTAATTTCTACTTCTGCTTTTTTATTAATTTCATAATCTTGCTCCGCCATCAAGCGATCTTTTTCATTTTGCCGATTTTGGCTCATCATCACAACAGGACCCGTATAAGCCGCTTGAAAACTCAATGCTAAATTAAGCAAAATAAATGGATAGGGATCCCACGATACAAAAAAATCAGAATTGGTGCCTGCCATATAAACTAAATAAACATTAGCCCCCATCCAAATAAGTATAATAGCACTTTGAAAAATAATAAACGGCCAGCTTCCAACAATTTGCGCCACTTTATCAGCTACACGCTGCCCTCTGGTACCTTTTTTTTGAAATTCTTCATTTACATTACGAACAGCAGCATGCTCATGTTTATAGATTGCTGCCGGACCTTTTAAAGTATCCATATATTCTCCTTTTTTGCACCTACACGTTTTATTACGTTATGCTTTTATTTAGTTATCGGTTTATAAGCTAACGCTTCATCAATAAAAGATCTTGCCACTTTTTCAGAAATTTGTACCACAGTTTCTGGTGGTAAATTTTTCTTTTTAGTGAGTAAATCCGCGCGATACTTTTGGTATAAGAATTTTTGTTCATTGCAATTCGCTTCTAGCATCTGCAAAGCAGTCAAATCTGCCTCAGCAAGCTGTTCAAACAACTTTAATTGTGGAAGGCATTCCTCTTTATCTTGCTTTGGCAATTGGGTCTGTAAGTTTTCCGAGGCAGTTTTCATGTCAAAAAAATCTTGTTGCAATAGATTGATAGTAAAGGAGCAGTCTTGTCCCGTTTGTAATTTTTGAAACAAGGTATCCATGTGTTTTCTTACAGAGGGTGCATCCGCCAAGCCCACATGTGCCCAGCTATTTTCCATGCGCCTCGAATGGTAAGCAAAGAGTTCCATTGACTCTGCCTGTTTACCATATTGCGCTTTAATTGCCTGCTGCCATGCTTTATTATAGTCATATTGCTTTGGGTTCCATGCATAATCAGCTCCCGTTGCCAAGGTGATTTTCGATAAATTGGCATGTTCCATGGGATTCATAATAAACATCTGTAAGTTTGCTCCAGCCTTATCATCAATCCCCGTAATCGGCCCCAAGGCCAGTTTACTTTTTAGATAATCTGAAACTGGATAATTCCACCAAACAGCTACCTTACGTTTATAGATATCTTCCACCTGCTGCAAGGCCTCGCTTGATATGCCTTCACAGACAACGCCTTCGCCTGTATACATCACAACAATATCTTTCGATAGGTTCTTAGAAAAATACGCTGTATAGGACTTCACGTGATTATTTTGTATCATATCCGCTGTGTAGTATTCAGTTGGCACCGTGAGCAGCGGATTTATATTTTCATGTTTTTTCACAAAACGTTTATTCACTTCATTCAATACATAGGCTTGCTTTGCACCATCTTTATTTTTAATATCATCAAAATAAACCGCAAAACTATGCACTCCCATATTATAAAGTAATTCAAATTTATTCAGCAATAACTGCAAGTCCTGTTCTCCCGCTTTGCCATCAAAAACCATATTTAAACCCGGTGATAAAGCAAAAATAAAATCAACATGATTTTTTTCAGCAGCTGTAATAAGTTCTTGGAGTTGTTGCATTTCAACTTTCGGATATGGCTCACGCCATTTTTCGCGATGATATGGATCATCCTTTGGAGCATAAATATAAGTATTTATTTTCTGTTCTCCATAAAAACGGAACTGATCCAACCTGTCTTTTTGTGTCCACGGCTTCCCATAAAACCCTTCAATAACACCACGTTTCTTGATGATTGGATAATCGCAAATCTCTCCGTTTGGCACCTTTCCCGAAGACTTTGTCAAAAGCTGTGAAAATGTCTGCATTGCATAAAAAAGACCATCTTGATCGTTTCCAACTAAAGAAACCTGTTTTACCTTATCATTGATCAAGATTTTATAACCCTGTTCGGGGAAATCTTCCCCTATCTGCTGATGCGAAATATTTCCTGGCAATAAATCAAGTCGGGTACCCAAATAAATCGTAGGATATTCAATGTCTGCCTGTTTGCAGCCGTTCATACCATTTTCCTCTAGAATCTCGATAAAACGATTTTTCGTATCATCATCCACTGATTTTCCAAATACAAGCTGGACCGCTTTACCTAAGGTCAACGTTCCGTCTTGTATTATAAAAGACTGTGGTGATGGCTGCAAACTAAATGTTGTTTCCATGGCTTTTACATCTCCTGTCATAAAGAAAATACAAAGAACGAATAAACCGCCAGCGATAGATTTCCAATGCACTCGATGCACCTCCATTGTTGTTTTTCTATTTAAAATTTTACCATAAAATGAGTCTGTAAACTTGCTTTTTTGAAAAGAAAAAATGCCGACCTCATTGAGATCGGCATTTTTTATATAAATCTTATTTATTAAAGATATTTTTGATCGCTTGTTTATTCACATCTCGATTGAGTTGTGCTAAATAAGTTGTCAATTTAATATTTTTAGGACATACTTCAACGCAGTTTTGGCTATTACCACAACTCGTGATACCGCCTTTTTCCATCAATGCGTCCAAACGTTCTTCTTTATTAAACTTACCAATTGGATGTAAATTGAATAAATGTGCTTGAACGGTAGGTGCAGGTCCAATAAAGTCAGATTGTGTTCCAACATTAGGACATGCTTCCATGCAGCAACCGCAAGTCATGCAATGAGAAATTTCATAAGCTGTAGCAGCTGTTTTTGGGTTCTGAATTGGAGCATCTTTAACTTCCCATGAACCATCAACATTAACCCAGCCTTGAATGCGTTTGAGACTTTCAAACATTACAGCACGATCAATAAGAAGATCGCGAATAACAGGGAAAGTACGAGCTGGAGACAAACGAATCGGTTGTTCCAAATGATCAATAAGCGCTGCACAAGCCTGTTGAGCTTTGCCATTGATAACCATCATGCACGCACCGCATACTTTTTCCAAACAATTACATTCCCAAACAATTGGACGAGTTTTTTTACCGTCTTTTGTTACAGGATTTTTCTGAATTTCCATTAAAGAAGCAACAACATTTAATGCTGGACGATAAGGAACTTCAAATTCTTCTGTATAGGGAGCACTTGTAGGTGAATCTTGTCTTTCAATAATAAAATGAACTGTTTTTTTATCTGCCATTCTTATTTATCCTCCTTCTTAGCAACAGCGTAGTTACGAGGACGCGGTTTAACCAGTGAATGATCAAACTCAATATAGCTAATTTTTGGTTCACTCGTTCCTAAGTCAAAGTCAGCAATCGTAGTTTTCATGAAACGTTCATCATCACGTTGTGGGAATTCTGCTTTATAATGAGCACCACGGCTTTCATCGCGCATACGTGCAGATTTTGTTACAACAAGTGCATAAATGATCATATTACGAAGCTGTCTTATAAACATTGCTTCCTGATTTGCCCATCTGCTTGTATCCGTTACACCAATATTGTCCCAACGTGCAAGTATTTTCTTTACTTCATCGAAACAATAGTCAAGTTCTTTATTGACACGTACAATTGTAACGTATTTATTCATAAGATCGCCAAGTTCATGATGAAGTTCATGAGCGTTTTCTGTACCATCCATTTTAAGAATCGCTTCAAATTCATCAACACATTCTTGTTGTGCTTTTGCGAGATCTTCATCTGTAAGGTCAGAACCTCTTTCGCCTTCATATGCCCAACGCATAGCTTCCGGACCAGAAACTGTTCCTGAATAAGCTGCCGAAAGCAGGGAATTAGCACCTAAACGGTTTGCACCATGGTACTGATAGTCACATTCGCCCGAAGCCATAAGCCCTGGTACGTTTGTATTATGTTTCGGATCTACCCAGATACCACCCATTGAATAATGGACAGATGGATAAATCTGCATTGGAACTTTACGTGGATCATCACCAACAAATTCCGAATACATTTCCAAAATCCCGCCAAGTTTGCGTTCAAGATAATCTGCATCAATATGGGAAAGATCAAGATAAACTCTGTTTTCACCATTGATACCAAGGCCCTGATTTACGCAGACATCATAAATGGCACGAGACGCAACGTCACGTGGCACGAGATTACCATATGCAGGATACATTTCTTCAAGGAAATACCAAGGCTTACCATCTTTATAAGTCCATACACGGCCGCCTTCACCACGACAAGCTTCCGACATCAGACGATTTTTGTCTGTACCCGGAATAGCTGTTGGATGAATTTGAATAAATTCAGTATTCGCAAGATGCGCACCCTGCTGATACACAGCCGATACTGCTGAACCGTTACAAATTGTTGATGCTGTACATCTGCCAAATACCATACCTGGACCGCCAGTTGCCAGAATCGTTGTATCACCGCGAAATGCCTGGATTTCCATCGAGTTCATATTCTGAGCTACGATACCACGGCAAACGCCTTCTTTATTTTTTATAACTTTAATGAATTCCCAGAATTCATATTTTTTAACATTACCTTTAACTTCCCATTTACGAACCTGTTCATCCAAGGCGTAAAGAAGCTGCTGGCCTGTTGTAGAACCAGCGAAACATGTACGTTTATTCTTTTGTCCACCGAAGTTACGAAGATCCAAAACACCTTCTGCTGTACGTGTAAACGGTACACCCATACGGTCAAACATCTTAATAAGCTTAGGTGCTGCATCTGTCATGCCTTTAACAGCAGTCTGATCAGCTAAGAAGTCACCACCATATACGGTATCATCAAAATGTTCCCATATACTGTCGCCTTCACCTTTTGTATTCATGCAGGCATTAATCCCACCCTGGGCACATAATGAATGCGAACGTTTTACTGGACAATATGAGAATAAATCTACATCGCCACCAGCTTCACATATTTTCAGGGCAGCCATTAAACCGGATAAACCGCCACCTACAACAATAATTTTCTTTTTATCTTTCACGTAGGTCCTCTCCTTATTTCTAAGATTTTATGAATTCAATTATGCAAGATAGCTACTCATAAAGATTAATGTAATAACCGTTAAAAGAGCACATAATGCCATAGCGCATTTATTAACAACGGATTGCGCGCGAGGGCCTTTTGCAATACCCCAAGTCATTGTAAAGGTCGTTAAACCATTGCAGAAATGGAAAATCGCAGCAACCATACCTAATGTATAAAGTACAAATACGATAGGATTGCTAAAGTAACTTTGCAATAATTCATAACTGATTGGTGTACCGCCACCTTTGACCATGATACGAAGATAAACAACATGCCAGATCAAAAATGCAGCAACATACCATGCAGTCCATCTTTGCAGCGCAAACTGCCAATTACGTGTGTAACCATATTGGCTAGGATTGTTTTTCCCTTGTAATGCGATATAAGCACCATAAAGTCCATGAAATAAGAATGGGATTGCAAGCACGCAAATTTCTATTGGGAGCATAATATCATGCGGAATTGCAGCAAGTTCTGCAACAGCATCATTGAAAAGTTTTGGTCCACCCAAAACTTTTGCGTTAGTGATGACATGTTCTAAAAGGAAAAATCCGATTGGAACTATCCCACATAAGGAATGTAAACGACGAACATAAAAACTAGTGTGACTCATGCTTAAACCTCCTATATTTTTCTCTCCCCCTAAGGGGAAAAACTTTTATAACCTACGGTAAGGTGCTTGACCCATTTCGTAGAAATTATTACCTTCAGAATCAATGACAACAATTGCCGGAAAATCAACAACAGTAAGCGCAGCTACTGCTTCAGGACCAAGTTCAGGATAAGCGAGAACTTCGTATTTCTGTACTGATTTCGCAATTAAAGCAGCGGCTCCGCCAACTGCTGCAAAATATGTAACACCATGTTTTTTCATAGATTCAACAACTTCTGGTGTTCTAGAACCTTTACCAACCATCCCTTTAATTCCCTGATCAAGCATTGTAGGCGTGTAAGCATCCATACGACCAGATGTTGTAGGACCACAAGAACCAATTGGATCGCCAGGTTTTGCCGGTGTAGGACCAAGATAATAAACAATCTGATTATTCCAGTCTACTGGTAATTTTTCACCACGAGCTAATGCTTCGGTCATCACTTTATGAGCAGCATCACGAGCGCTGATAATTGTACCAGTAATCAATACACTGTCACCAGCTTTTAATTTACGGGACTGTTCTTCCATCAAAGGTGTAGTAATACGAATTTTTTCAGCCATTTTCTCTTCTCCTCCTATTATAATACACGTTCTGAGTGACGCATTGCATGACAGCAAATTGTTACAGCAACAGGCAAACCAGCGATATGTGTAGCACCCCATTCAATATTAACAGCAAGAGCTGATGTTGTCCCACCAAGTTGTGGTCCAATACCAGTTTTGTTAATAAGGTCTAACAATTCCAGTTCCAATTTTGCATAGTCAGGATGTGCGTTACGAACATTGGTCGGACGAATGAGGGCACGTTTGGACAATACTGCGGCTCTATCCATAGTACCACCGATGCCAACACCAACAACCATTGGCGGACAAGGATTACAGCTTGCATGTAAAATAATATCAAGCACAGCTTTTTTCACGCCTTCTACACCATCGGCTGGAACGAGCATTTTAATACCAGACTTATTTTCACTACCGAAACCCTTCGGTGCTAACTGAATTTTGATTTTATCACCATCAACGATTTTTGTATAAATAATCGCTGGTGTATTATTCTGGGTATTTTTACGATTAAACAAAGGTTCTTCCACTACGGATTTACGAAGATACCCTTCTGTATAGCCTTTTGCTACTCCAGCATTGATCGCATCCTCTAAACTACCGCCTTCAATATGAAGGTCTTGCCCAACTTCAACAAAAATAATAGCCATACCAGTGTCCTGGCAGATAGGTCTATCTTCTGCTTTGGCAATTTCAGCATTTTTGATAATTTGATCCAGAACATCTCTGCCGACCGGAGATTCTTCAGTTTCTCTGCCTTTTTTCAAAGCATCATACACGTCTCCCGGTAAATAATAAGCAGCTTCTTTACACATTTGCGCTACTTCTTCGGTAATCTTTTCTACTTGGATTGTACGCAATGTAAACCCTCCCAAAATATAATATATAATACACTCATAGGCTTCATAATACCACATTTTCCAAGTGCTTTCAACTTATTCTAAGCCCATATTGGAACGTTCAAAAAGATGAATCCTGTTCGTTTATGAAGCTGTCTACAAGAAATATTCATTCTCCAGACAATCCTTGACTTTTCGCTTAAAAGTAATATTCAAAAGTTATTAAACAATAAATACAAAACATACAAAAATATTTTTCTATTAATGAGATTAATATCCTTATTAGTGATCGATACGAAATATTCCTGCTAATCATAATTGTTTTTTATACGTAAATTATGAATTTAAGGTAAAAATAATACTTCAACTGTCACAACTTGTTTTTCAATACGTAATTTCATAAAAGAAGGTGCCCCAAAATAGGGCCGTGCCACACTGCCAGGATTTAAAACCAGTACATCACCATAGTATCTATTTTCAAGTATATGGGTATGACCATATATAGCAATATTTACAGCCTTCTGCTTTGCTGAATCCACTAACAAATGAGTATTTAATTTCACTTCATAGCGATGTCCATGCGTAAGCCAAAGCTTAAGACCATCTGCTTCAATAAATTCATCTACCTCAGCCTGAGGATTTGGCCAATCACAATTACCAGCAACAGCAATCGTCTGGATACCAGTCAAAGTTTTTAAAAATTCTGCATCTGTACAGCAATCACCAGCATGCAGCCATAGATCAACAACACCGATCTTTTTTACCGCTTTTTCAATTGCCTGATAGTCGCCATGACTATCGCTCATTACACCAATAATCATTTTATATAAACCGCCAATTTTTCCGCCATCCCTTTCAATGCTGCGCCGCGATGACTGATTTTGTTCTTTTCTTCAATGGTAATCTCAGCTAAAGTTTTTTTTAAATCTTCGATATAAAATAATGGATCATAACCAAACCCGTTTGTTCCTCGCTGCTTGTCCAAAATTGTGCCTTCACAGCAACCATCGCAAGTCAGTACTTCACCATTTGTGTCAACGAAAGCTAAAGCACAACGAAATCTGGCACTTGTATGATGAGCCTGCACTTTTTTAAGTTCAGCTAAAAGCTTTGCATTATTCGCTGCATCATCCCCGTGAATACCGGCATATCTAGCCGAATATACACCAGGAGCACCATCTAAAGCATCCACTTCTAAGCCCGAATCATCCGCCAAACAGGCAAGTCCTGTGTATTTAGCATAAAAGTGTGCTTTCATGACTGCATTCTCCTGAAAAGTCTTTCCCGTTTCAACGGCATCGGGAACATCCTTAAATTTCGCGAGTGATATGACTTCTATATTCATTGCCGCAAAAGCTTTCATAAACTCTTTGATCTTACCTTGATTTTTTGAAGCAATAACAATCTCTTTCATGGCTCGCGGCCCACACGCCAAACAAGTTCGCCGCCTAAAACATCTTTTTGGTAAGAAATTAAATCATTGATTCCCTGCTCCGCTTTTTCTAAAAGTTCATTGAGTTCGCTGCGTGAAAAAGGCCTGCCTTCGCCCGTTCCCTGCACTTCAATAAATTCACCATTGCCAGTCATCACGACGTTCATATCTACAACCGCCTGTGAATCTTCTTCGTAACATAAGTCAAGCAGCGTTGTATTTTCTTTGGTAACACCAACACTAACCGCCGCCAAAAAATCTTTCACGGGAAATGCTTTGCCCGGATTGTAAACTGTTTCCAGTGCCTCTACCAATGCCACAAAAGCACCCGTAATTGATGCAGTCCTCGTCCCACCATCAGCCTGAATAACATCACAATCAATCATAATCGTGCGTTCCCCGAGTGCTTTCATATCAATCACACTGCGCAAAGACCGACCAATGAGACGCTGAATCTCATGTGTCCTGCCAGTAACTCTGCCACGCATGGATTCACGAGGATTACGCGTCTGTGTAGAACTTGGCAATAATGAATACTCAGCCGTTACCCAGCCTTCTCCGCTGCCTTTCAAAAAATTTGGAACTCTTTCTTCGATCGTCGCCGCACAAATCACCTTTGTGTTACCTACTTCTATTAATACGGAACCCGCCGGATGTTTTAAATAATGTCTTGTAATTTTAACCTTGCGCATCTCATCAACTGTACGTCCATCTAATCTTTTCATCTGAATCCCCCGAACTGTATTGAATGTTTGTTTACTCATTTTCATTTTATAACGTCATACAAAAAGTATCAATTAAAATCGTTATCAAATTAACGAAAATACCATTATTTTTTTCTAAGTCTGGAGCAACACCTTATATTTTTTTGTTTTTTCCAGAACCAGACACAAATAAGAAGGGATAGATTCTATCCCTTCTATAAAAATACGGTTTGATTATCAGCCTTGATACTGTTTAAAATTCTTAATAATAACGATTGGTGTTTTCTGTGATGCATTACCAAATGGATTATCAATCAACAGATGTGCCACTTTATCACCATCTACTCCATCTGTAACCCCAACAATACGTGAGCGTTTCAAATCATTAACATCTGCGATGACCGCACCAAAGCAGCCTAAACGTTCTTGAAGTTTCTTCACTACCGCTTGCGGATCTTTCGGACCGTATACGATGTACTTATCAAATGGCGGCATGGTCCCCGTCACATCATCGATCAAGGCTGCTTGTTCACCACCAAATTTATAGAACACACCATTTTGACCAAT
Source organism: Propionispira raffinosivorans DSM 20765 (assembly GCF_000381065.1). Classification (GTDB taxonomy): domain Bacteria; phylum Bacillota; class Negativicutes; order Selenomonadales; family Selenomonadaceae; genus Propionispira; species Propionispira raffinosivorans. Next base: position 13,759 of record NZ_KB905875.1, read on the forward strand.
TATTTTTGCTAAAAATCCAAGGATTAAAGCAAACGTCACACGCCATTTCCCTTCAATATCCATCAAAGACTGCATGCCATGTGGACTGGCAAGACTTCCGTAATCCGGGATAAACCGGCAAAGCAGCTGAGCCACACGTGAGATCGTCAAATCTTCAGGTCTGACAATACGACCTTGTGTGATTGCTACAACACTTTCGGCTACAGAAATAACATCATTTTCGCCGATTTTCGCTCCTGCATATTTTTCAACTATATCAATAATATCATCTTTATCTGTTAAGATGCGCGTTGGCACCGGAATAATTTCAAGATCCGCCATGATTCATCGCTCCTTCTATTTTGCTAAAGTAACACCGACAAGTTTTGCAATATCCTCGGCTTTTAAAACAATGCGTTTTTTAGTAATAGCCCAAGGCTTACGTGCTGCATATTGATAAACAAGATCAACCGGTAAATCGACCATATCAACCAGTGCTTCTTTAAGATCAGCTGTTTTACGAGCTGTAATCTTGATTTTAACCCATACATAGATAGATTCCTTGCGTTGAATCAGGACCGCTTCAAAATAATCATCTTCACGCGGCGCCCCATCTAATTCTGCTTTTGCTTCAACCTTTACACCATCAAATTGTTCATAAGGCAGCAAACTTCTCACATAACAATCCATAATGGTCCCGCATTGTGTGCCAATATTGGCAAATTCTACTTTCGTACTGACCGTTACACTGTCTTTTGTTAATTCATCCACAACAAATGGAGTATGTGCATCCGTCCGCACATCAATAATAGCATCCCCTTCACGTAGGAGAAATAATTTTACGAATAGGACGAGTACTATAACAATTCCAATTAAACCATATAAAAATTCCACGATAGTGCCTCCAAAAATTTTTTAGTCATCGACTCTGTCAATAATTTCCCAGATCAATGCATTTAAATTCTGCTTTATTCGTATTCAAGAATAAACTCACCAATTCCCAAATCAAAAATTCCGATTGGTGCATTGTTATCAATTGCACCACCTCCTCATAAAACTTGCTAGTAAAAATCTCGATAAAACCACTAACTTAATTATACTCAATGCTAGCGTCATTTCAAAATTTTATTTCAAAACAGCCTGAAGTTTTGTATAGTATTTTTCTGGTAACCGCGTGATTTTGCCAGTTTTCTTATTTGTAAATACATTTTGTGTATGCCCTTCAACCAAAACAGCACCATCGGCTGAACGAATGATTTTATAATCAAAAGCCATTTTAGCCTGCGTAAGTGCCGTTGGTATCGTTTCAATGACAAGAACATCATCGAATTTCCCTGGCAACAAATATTTACAATTCACCTCAGTAATTGGAAAAACATACCCATCATTCATTAATTCAGCTAACGTAATACCTGCTTCACGCAAAAACTCAACACGTCCGATCTCAAACCAACGAATATAATTCGCATGATGCACAACCGCCATCGCATCTGTATCATAAAAATTCACTTTGATTGTTGTTTGTGTTGTCAAACTGCATCCTCCTGACTTATCTATCAGGCGTTCTAGGCAAAAATAAAAAGGCCCTCACAAAAATGATCCAAACACATTTTGTAACAGTCTTTTCTACTAGGCCATTCTACCTGATGCATTATCACATAACTTATAGACTAAAACAATTGATGGGTAAAGTCAAGAACTTCTCTCTATACTAAAATGATTTTTGCCGCTTCGCAGCTCCAGCTATAAAAAAAACAACGACCGCTTAAATATGACTTAATCTTTTTTGTTTACAATTTTCGCATAAAGCAATATAGGTTCCCACAGAGCCAACTTCAACAATATCGTCTTTCGTATTGCTGTCAAGGCGGAAAGAATACATCGCTTCTTCGCCACAATCCACACACACAGCATGTAACTTTTCAACATACTTCGCTTTGCAGGCAAGTTTCGCCACAATCGGCCACGGTTCTCCCGAAGCATATAGATCTAAACCAGCAACAATAATCCGTTTTCCTTGTAATATAAGCTGATCAAGGATAGGCAATAAAGATTCATCAAAAAACTGTACTTCATCGATACCTACTACATCATATTGCATTTTACTTACATAATTCAGTATTTCTTCCGGTTTATCAATGTTCACTGCTTCAATTGATCCAGGAATTTTATTAATAATTTTATGAAAAAAAGATCCTTTGCCGATATCATATTTTGCTTCTGCTAAGGACTTTAACATAAACTGTTTCACTTTATTATTTTCATGTGTCATCACACGAGACAGTTCATACCGATTATCCATCATCGGTTTAAATAAAATATAACGTTGACTAGCGATTTGGCAGCGTTTCAATCGGCGAATCAACTCTTCTGATTTACCACAATACATGCTGCCAAAAATCAGCTCGTACCACCCAACCATAAATCCACCTCTGCTTTCTATATGTTTTAAAACAAAAAACTATGTCCTTATTACTTAAATTATTTTATCATATTTGTACTATAAAGACAAAAAACAATTGGAATATGGCACACACAATTTAATTTCATCCTAATATTTTCCCATCATAATGGATTATGTCTCTTGTTTGTTTCTAAACCGCCAGCTTCCATTTTATCAATCACGAATTCACGTAAAAGATTTAAGTGCGTAGCCATAAACCAATGAGCACTAATAACATTTCCTTCATTAATAGCACGCGCAATTTTATGATGATAAAACACCGTGTTCTTATCTCGCAGGGTATCTAACGTTATTTCAATATTCTTCGAAACTGAAGAATGCAGAATGTACATAAGTTGACCAATAACACGATTTCCACTTGCTTCTGCAATCATCTGGTGGAATCGACAATCCGCATCTGCATAAGGTTCCCCCCTCCGAATGAGCGATTCAATATTTCGGGGACTCTCCGCTATTTCTTTACGTTGTTGAGACGTAGCATTGACTGCTGCCAGCTCAGCTGTATGAGGTTCAAACATTAAACGAACCTCTAACATATCAAGCGCAAGACGATGATCATCATAAATAAAATTGAGGCCGAGAGGGTCCTCTGGTATGCCTTTTTTATGTGATATAAATGTCCCGGCCCCTTGCCGAATCTCTAATATATTTCGCGCAACAAGCAATTTAACAGCCTCTCTTAACGTCCCCCGACTAACTTCGAACCAAGTCAGGAACTCCTCTTCTGTCGGAAGCTGATTTCCCGGGAGCATTTTATTGCTTATGATAAAACGAATAATCTCTTCCGATGTTTTTTCTACGCGTGTCGGATTCTTTTTCTCTGCCATAAAAATCTCCCTTTATAAAATCCATTTTCACAAATGGTTTTCTTTATTCTTTTCTACTCCAAATTATAACGTATTGTATCATGAAAGGTAAAGGTCTTATACTCATAATACGAATCCGATCAATTCAATAAAAATGAATAAAACGCCCACGATAACATCATACGAATTTTCCTTTTATTTTTCTTACAAAACATCTATTTACATATTTTTTATAAAATATTTTTATTTTAATTATTAATTATTTTTATTTTATAATTAATAATATTTATTTTAACCCTATTTAAATAATATTGAATATATTCATAATTTCCTTTAAATTCAGCACAATATTCAATATTATTAAGATTATTTTAATTATTAAATAAATTCTGACTATTAAACAATTAATACGTCTTATTGTTTGATAAATATCAGTCATTGACTTTCTTTAAGCATATTAATATAATAAAATCAATAAATTCATCATATGAATTTTAGTTTTAGGGGGAATATGTTATGAAAAAAGTATGTAAAGATTGGGTCACTAACGCCTTTGATGACAACCTCGTAAATTCCAGTTATTGGCAAGAATTCGAAGAAAATGCCAAGGCTGCTTCCGCCGAAATTATTCATGCAAAAGATCTTCAAGCTGCGCAAACAGCCATATCAGATCTAATCACTACCCTGAACGTTAATAAAATCATCGCTACCAATGACGAAACGTCGCCAGAGCTCACAACATTATATAAAAATATTGAACTGATGGGGTCAGAAATATATACAAATAAATTTGATATCGCCGAGCACGCCCCGACTGCTGATCTTGGCATTTCTATGGCTGAGTTCGGTATAGGCGAAACCGGCAGCGTCTGTGTTGATACTTATTCTTATGAGGCTCGCGTTGTTGGCATGCTGCCACCCAGTCACATCATAATACTCAATGCAAACCATACCGTCAAAAATGTCACAACAGCCTTTCAAATTATTTCCCGTGTGTTTAACCGAGGTTACATGGGCTTTATCACTGGGCCAAGCCGTACCGCAGATATCGAACGCGTCCTGAGCCTTGGAGTTCACGGCCCAAGCCGCTTTTTCATTATCGCTGTCGATGAAATGCCAAATAGGAGGGTACACTGATGTCCGCACAGAATAAAAATCTTCACAAAGAAATCAAAGAAAAACTTAATAATAATGTTATGCAGACAGCACTTTCGCGTTTCGCCGACCAATATCCAGAAGCTCGCCTTAAAGCCTATGCGAATGTTGATAATATTGAAGACCTACGAGATGCTTTACGTGATATGAAACGCAAAACCGTTGATAATATTGAGCAGATTGCCAATGAATTTGAGACCTCCATAAAAGAACGCGGCGGACAACTGTACCGAGCCAAAGATGGTGATGATCTTAAACAACACCTCCTACAAATCTGTCTTGAAAACAATGTTCACCGGATTGTAAAGTCTAAATCCATGGCCACAGAAGAAATCCACCTCAATAAGTACCTAGAACAACATGACCTCCATGTCCGTGAGACCGATCTTGGTGAATGGATGCTTTCCGTTGCAGGACAGAAGCCTTCTCACATGGTAATGCCAGCCATTCATCTGGACCGCAACCAATGCGCGGAATTCTTCTCCGAAGCACTCGACGAAACCATCCCTAGTGATATTCCTTTTATGATACAAACAGCCCGGCGAGTATTGCGCGAAGAATTTCTGCATGCAGACATGGGTATCACAGGTGCAAACTTCGGGATCGCCGAAAACGGTGCTATCGGTCTAGTGACAAATGAAGGCAATGCGCGCATTGTCACTACCCTTCCACGCATACATGTTGTTATCATAGGCTACGAAAAACTCATCCCCCAAATTAAAGATGCAGCCAAAATTCTACGACTCTTACCTCGAAACGGAACCTGTCAGCGTATGACTAGCTATATGACAATGGTTGATGGCCCAACACCTGTCATATATAAAAAAGGAGATCAATGGGTTGAAGAGGATCGTAAACTCTACATCATTTTACTTGACAACGGTCGTTTGAAAGCAGCACATGACCCGAAGCTCAAAGAAGTTTATCAGTGCGTCCGTTGTGCTTCCTGTCTCAATGTTTGTCCCATTTGGACCCTTGTCGGCGGACACGTTTACGGGAATATATACTCTGGAGGCATTGGTGCTATCCTGACAGGTCTCCTAAACAGCCTAGACGATTTCTCAAAATTCAGTGATCTCTGCATTGGCTGCCGTAAGTGCGAGTCGATTTGTCCGGGCAAGATTCCCATCCCAGATCTCATTGATGAGCTGCGATCTCGTGCCGTCCAAGAAAAAGGACTGAACCTTCCAGAAAAAGCTGTCTTCCAAAATGTCCTTTCCAACCGCAAAGTATTCCACACCCTGTTGCGCATTGCCTCTGTAGCACAAAAACCAGTTCAGTCCGGGAAATTCATTCGCCATTTGCCGCTCTTTTTTGCTGGCATGACGAAAGACCGCAGTTTGCCTGCCCTCGCTGCAGAACCATTTCGTGACCGTACCTCACGCCTCTTTAAGAAAAATCCAGAAAAACCGACTATGCGTGCCGCTTTCTTCAGTGGCTGCAATCTAGACTTCGTATTTCCTGATACAAGCGAATCCGTCGTCAAGGTCTTACAAGACCTTGGTATTGAGGTGGTTTTCCCCGAAGGACAGAACTGCTGTGGAAAACCAGTATTAGGGATGGGTGATCGCGATACTGGCTGTAAAATAGCTAAAAAGAACATAGAAGTATTTGAAGCAGCTAATGTTGACATCATCATCAGTGCTTGTCCAACCTGTGCCGAAACTCTTCATAAGACTTATGTAGAGCTCTTTCAAAATGATTCCGAGTGGCTTGCCCGCGCACAAGCGATGGCGGCAAAAGTCCATGAATTCACTAGTTTTGTCGCGGATGAATACAAAAAAGCTGGTCGTTTAAGCCCAGCCAAAGGAAAAACAACACACATGATCACATATCACGATTCTTGCCACATGAAGCGCGGACTCGGTATATTCACGCAGCCACGTGCCCTGATTAAGTCAACTGCTGGTTATGAATTCACCGAAATGAAAAACTGTGACAAATGTTGCGGTATGGCAGGTGCTTTCGGCATCAAATACAGCGAGATTTCACTCCCCTTGCTCGATGAGAAAATCTCCAACATTAAAGATACAGGTGCCGACACCGTCGCGGTCGCTTGCCCAGCCTGCATGATGCAGCTTCGCGGTGGGCTTGATCAACAAGCACCAAATATTCAGGTCAAACACATCGCTGACATTCTTGCAGAAAATCTACCCGTATAATATATCTCACTTTACTACGCAGATGGTTTAACGAAATGTCTGCGTAGTAAAGTAAATAACATCATTGTTTACATAACATTTGCCACCGCTTAAATTGATTGAATTTTTGGAAAACATACTATTTTACAATATTTAAATTCTTAACTTACATATGGAAAGGAATGATTTTCTTTGTTTATTATCGCACTTTCCCCTATTATTTGGCTTGTCGTCGCTCTTAGTATACTAAAAATATCGAGCCACAAAGCCTGCCCGATTGCGCTAGTGTTCGCTTCTTCAGCAGCACTTTTTATCTACCACATGCCCCTGGTCAATGCAGCTACTGCCATGCTTGAAGGAATCGCCCTTGCCTGCTGGCCTATCTTATTGGTTATCATCGCTGCAATTTTCACTTATAACTTGTCAATCCATACAAAAAGTATGGATATCATAAAAAAAATGCTCACTTCGGTAAGCACAGATCGCCGCATCATAGTGTTACTCATCAGCTGGGGATTTGGCGCTTTTCTTGAAGGTATGGCCGGTTTTGGCACCGCCATTGCTATACCGGCTAGCATGTTAGTTGGCATCGGCATAAATCCAATGCTTGCAGCACTAGTATGCCTCATCGCAAATTCTGTGCCGACAGCATATGGTTCTATTGGTATTCCCCTGGTAACCCTCGGGCAAATTACTGACATTGCGCCATTACAACTGGCAAAATACGTCAGTCTACAACTAGCTCCGCTTAACCTGCTCTGTCCTTTTCTTATCGTAATTGCTACCGGACAATCCATTCGTGCACTCAAAGGAGTATTTTTTCTCACTTTCATCGCAGGCATTAGTTTTCTTATTCCCGAAATGCTCGTCTCCTTTTTCATGGGACCGGAGCTAGCAGTCGTTGCAGCCTCAATCTGCACAATGACTGCCATCATCATCTGTGCAAAAACATTAAAGGTCACGGATGACACATACCGAATGGATATAAACAAAGTGCCTGTTCCCTTTAAAAAAGGTCTTTTAGCCTGCCTCCCCTTTATCCTTATCTTTATATTTCTTCTCACTACATCAAAGCTCATCCCTGCAATCAACCAACCACTAAACCTCATCAAAACTTCCGTGCTTATATATAGTGGTGCCGACGCCTCACCTTATACATTCACCTGGCTTGCCACACCGGGAGTACTGATTCTGCTTGCCTCCTTCATCGGTGGGCGAGTACAATCTGCATCTTTCGGAGAAATGTTCCTGGTTCTATCCAAAACAATTATTAGCCTGCGCAACACAATCATTACAATCATCACAATTATAGCTACAGCCAAAGTCATGGGATACAGCGGCATGACACATGAAATCGCTGAAACAGCTGTCAATACAACCGGCATCTTCTATCCAGCCATCGCTCCCTTCATCGGCTCAGTCGGCACATTCATCACTGGTTCAGCAACATCAAGCAGTGTTCTTTTTGGAAAACTGCAAACAGCTTCCGCCTCCGCAATTTATGCAAATGCAAGTTGGATAGCAGCTTCCAATGCAACTGGAGCCTGTGCCGGAAAAATGATTTCACCTCAAAATATCGCTATCGCTACCGCAGCAATTGCCAGTAATGGGCGTGACAGCGAATTGTTAAAGTCTGCAGCCAAGTATTACGTCTCTTTCATCATTCTCATGGGTTGTATTGTCTATTTCGGTCAGATTTTTATTCATTAAAACACTCTACATACTCATCGGACTTACACCGACGAGTAAACGCCTATTCTGGGTACACAAAAACACCCCAGAGATTTTTTCAAATCACTAGGGTGCACCGTTCCTTCTAACTCCGCGTTGGTGACCAACTCATTGTCTCCATAATCAACCGAACTGCATCGGAAAAACCTTGTCGATAATATACGTCCATTCCGCTCATCATCATACAATTATATTCATCATCAAGTTGTTCCAAGGTTTCCTGCAAATCCAAGGGCAATGCACTTTTGATTTTGTCCTGATACGCAAGGACTTTTTCGCTAGCATGAAAATATTCACTAGAATATTTTCTTAAATCTAAGCCAACCAAATTTTCATGTTCCTTCGTGGCAGCCAACGAATCAAATACATTTTTTATCATCATTTATATCCCCCATCCTCATTCTGCAAGGGGTTTCTCCATTGTAATCCAATAAAGGAACCCACCCTACAGTTTGTTTCAGGGGAAATCAAAAAAGCGCATGCGCGGGTTTATTCAACCTACACATGCGCTTTGCTATATCTTAATTGCATGCAGACGCTAAGCTCCTGTCAAAACTTCAATCACATCATACCGAACAAACCATCTCCCTTGTCACCAAAGGAAAATAACGGTATAATAAATTGTCGTCGTAGACAGCTAGCTGTTACGTGTAGGTGCTGGTTCACCTGCTCGTGCCTAAGAGTGCTACAACACTCTTGGGACACGGCGACTTTTTTAATTTCCACCCTATTTCTAATTATATTACACTTCGTAACGATTGCAAGTAAAAATAGACTGAAACATGATTTTTTTATTGTAAAAATCATGTTTTTTTGTGGTTTTAGGAGATAGTACCTGCGTATAATATACTATAAATCTATTATATTGAAATTCAGAAAGCGGATTCTTTTTCTTATAATATCACCTTGTATGGACAAAAAAAAGACACCTTACCATTGTTTTCCTGCTTCATCAACACGTGTAAAAATATTTGTTTATTTGCATTTTCATGTGTAATAATATGTGTTATAGTTAACTATAAGAAGGATGACATGAAGTCAATTGTGCAGGTGACCACCACCAGTTTAAGCATCCAAGCAAAAAGGGCGTGTCACGCACACATCCCCGAAAAGACATTCCGCAGGCTGCTCACAAGCGAATACAAGAACAGGCCGGAGTCAAATTTTCTTGACGCTTCGCCTTTCTCCTTATCTATTATTGGAGGTTGATAACAATGAAAGACACGTATACGTTCCCTGCTCTATTTGAAATCGCTGATGATGGTATTTCTATCTTTTTTCCTGATCTCCCCGGGTGCCTACCATCTGCAGCCACAATGGAAGAAGCCTTTAAAAACGCAAAAGAGGCACTCCAATTCCAACTGTATAGCATGGAAGAAGATGACGAAGAAATCCCAGATTCCTCAAGCCCTATCAAAATTAAGCAAAATCCAGGTCAAGTACTTGTTATGATTGATGCCTGGATGCCACCTTTCCGTGAAAAAATGCTCAACAAGTCCATGAATAAGACTGTGACCATCCCCCGCTGGCTGGATATTCTCGCCCGTAAGGAAAAAGTAAACTATTCCCACCTATTGCAGACTTCACTCAAGCAATATTTAGGCGTAGAAGACAGCTCATCAAAACATTTTTCAGTATAATAAAATGAAGACTGATAGCATCGTCAAAAATGAAAACATGATTATTTTAATTGACAAGCTTGATAAGGTCGATGCAGAACGCTTTATTTCCTTAATCATCAGAGAACCTTTTGATTATACGAAATGGCAGCATGATCATTTTAGTGACGATATAAGTATTAGAGATCTTAGTAAAAAGACAATGATTGCAATCCGCTAAATATAAATATAAAAAAGCCGCCCCTGCGTCAACAGTGAAGCTTCACCCAAAGGCTATGTGATATGTGGAGCTCATTAAATAATATGATTTCAACTTAGTAGAAGACAGTTCATCGTTAGTACCATGTGTGCTTCTCTTACGGAAATTTCTGTAATTAATTATCCCACAACAGATGCAGCATAATAGAAAGGATTGATTTTTATGAAAAAAAGTGCACATTCTCCATCAAGTTCCGATGCAAATAATACTTCTATTGTAAGCAAGAATAACATTACTATCGAGAAAAAAATAGCCGCGGCTTCCGCTCGTCTAATGCAACGAAATCAAAAAGCCTATAGGGAACTTGCAAACAAATGAGTGACATCAAACAAACTATACAAATTATTTTAAGAGATGTCCTTTCTTTCCATGAAGAAATGGAAAGAATTTTTACTATGGATAAAGGAATTCTTGACCATAACTTACTTGAATCAGCTATAAATAACCCTTTTGCAACATATGATGGGAAAGATTTATATCCTAGTATCTTTGATAAAGCCGCGCGTTTATGTTTCGGCTTAGCCAAAAATCATGGTTTTCGTGATGGCAATAAAAGAACCGCCGTACACAGTATGCTTGTTTATTTACTGGTTAATGATTTTGAAATTAATTATACTCAAAAAGAACTTGAAAACATAGCTATCAATGTTGCTTCGGGAAAAATGAGCAGTGAAGAACTTGCCCTATGGTTAGAAGAACGCTCTACCTCCATTGATATTAATAAATTTTTATCTGATGGTACTATAGCTGACACAATTATCGAGAAATGAAAAAACCGCTCAAAGGCGGTAAATATCTTTTAAATATGACTATTTTTTATTATACAGTTGAAAAAAGTCATTAAAAAACAAATCAGTTTTTAAACGAGTTTATGTTGAATGCGGTACATTAGTTTGGAATGATGGGGAAATTGATATTGCTCCCGAAAATTTATATAAAAATAGCTATGCCTCTGAATTAAATACATCGACGATATGAAAGTCTAATTTCAATAAAAAAGCCACTCCTGCACTAACAAGAACGGCTAAAAACAATATAAGGGGCATGACTTATGAATTGCTTTATGTGCAAAGGTCATTTAGAAAACAACGGCACAACTTTTATGGTTGATTTGGGCAATTGCATTGTAATTATTAAGAACGTTCCTTCACAAGTATGTTCACAATGCGACGAAGTTTCTTATAGTAACGTAGTCACCAAACAGATTGAAAAAATGGTCAATATGTTTCGGTCTTCACTTACTGAAATAGCTATAATTAATTATCCCATAACAGAACGTAACATAATAAAAGATATGTGTCTTGTTTTAAAACTACGATATGTCCATATGGATTAGTAACTTTCCATCTAACCTCTACTGTATATTACGGTACGGCAGTACCGTGGTTCCGGAGAAGCGGAAACCGCTTGTCCGGAACAGGAAACCGATGTTCTAGCGGTGTGAGCCGCCTGTCCGGAGCCGCGGGAGCCGATACCGAAGATTACTCTGTTAAATCTTTATCCAAGCCATAAATCTCTCTCATAGAAATATCTTTCGAGGGATCCAAGCTTTCGATATTGATTTTATATGCATCATGGACGATGCGGTCCAGAATGGCGTCAGCCAAAGGGCTGCTATCACC
>NZ_KB905876.1 GCF_000381065.1 Propionispira raffinosivorans DSM 20765
GGCTTGACTTAAAGCCAGAACGAAAACTAAAATGCGAACATTTCTTTCTTCTGTATAGTTTTGAGAGAACAAACTCTTAAGATGGAGTAGTCTGAGGCGAAAGCGGAAGGCAGCGATATCTAAAAAAAGAATATCTGGTAGTGATAGCCAAGTGGACCCACCTGTTCCCATACCGAACACAGTAGTTAAGCACTTGAACGTCGAAAGTACTTGGGTGGAAACGCCCTGGGAGGATAGAAAACTGCCAGTTAAATGAAAAGCACTCATGTATATGGGTGCTTTTTTCGTATGGAAAAAACGTTTTCCCCTGAAATGAGAAAAAACCCCCTTTTTAATAAGGGAGGTTTCTAAAAAGGTTAGCTTTACTTTTTTCCAGACTTCGATAGGTACGATTCAGGATCAATTCCTGTGAGTTCAATAATTGCAGCTAGTTGAGCTGCATCAAGTACTGACTCAATCATGTTTTCAGGAAAATCTTTAAGGTCAATTGTTTTAGGGTTAGCAAAACCAATGCGTTCATCATTAGCAAAAATATCAATGCGTGGTTTCCTGGTCCAGCCAGATTCAACTTTTTTTACAATTGCATAACCAAATTTGGTCTTTAATACGGTTCCAACCGGATAGATTGCAACATTATTAAAAAATGTTGTCAATAAAGTCAAGTCAAACTGACCATGCGAACATTTTGTCATAATTTGATAAGCGACATCTGGACGATAGGCTTTCTTATATGGGCGATTGCTGGTAAGCGCATCGTATACATCGGCAATAGCTGTAATACGGGCAAATTTATGTATTTTTTCTTGGCCTATTTTATGTGGATAACCAGAGCCATCATATCGTTCATGATGTTGTGCTGCAATGTACATTGGAATTGTTGAATAATGTTTTGCTTTGCGCAAAATAGCAGCGCCATCACTTGGATGCTGGCGAATAATATTATATTCATCATCGGTAAGCGGCAACGGGTCGTTTAAAATTTCCAACGGCGTTTTTGTTTTTCCAATATCATGTAATAAAGCACCTAAAGTCAATTCAACCAGTTCTTGTTTGGTTATTTTACAGAGTGCACCAAGCATAGATGCCAATACGGCAACATTCACCGAATGTGAAAATGTATAATCATCATGGATTCGGATGTCGTTGATTTGTGCAAGGTTGGAATGTTTGGCAATAATATCAAAAATAATGGATTCAGTGGTGAGTTTCAAAGAAGATACATTTAGATTATCTGTCAATTTACATTGTTTAAAGACATCAAAAACATTGCGAATCGCTTTAATTCGTGTTTTTTCCTGAATGATGTCTTCAGGGGGGAATATATTTAAAAGTGGATTCAAAGCAGTGACAATTACAGATTGAACATCCAGATCTTGTAATTTTTGAATATAGGCAGCAGTGAGACGTGTACCGCGCGTTAAAAGGAAACTGCCATTTCCATGATATATACCCTGGCCCGTAATCATACCAGGACGTAAATTTTTTGTTAACAATTTTATCATATACAACACCATAAACATTTTAATATGATTTCATTATAATGAATTTTTATTAAAAAGAAAAGATATTTTTCATAGAAATTCATTATAATGAATTATCAATCAATATACCTATATTGAAAAGTACGATGATTTTTGTTATACTGTTGAATAGTCCCTGTGAATGTAGGGACTTTGTTTTTGTCAAAATATGAATTTATTAAAGGGGGACGTTTACTTGCAGGAAACGCGTAAGAAGCGTAGGACGAGACGCAGCAGTAAGCGTGTACTTGCTATATTACTTGTTTTGCTTTTAGCAGCCGGTATTGTAGGAGCATCGTATTATTGGTTTGATTCGAATATTCTTAAAAACAAAGCACAAACAGCAGAAGGCATGATGGTTGCCGAAGATAAGGTCACAATTATGATCATGGGAGTAGACCGCCGTGCTGATGATGTGGGCAGGTCGGATACGCTCATGGTGGCTACGGTTGATCCAAATAAAAAGAAAGCGGCAATTTTATCGATTCCTCGTGATACTCGGGTGAAAATCGAGGGAAACGGGTATGATAAAATCAATCATGCCTACGCGTTTGGTGGACATAAGCTCACGCAAAAAACAGTTGAAAATTTTCTCGGAGTGCCAATGGATTACTATATAGTCATTGATATTCAGGCTTTTGAACGGGTAATCGACGCGATTGGCGGGATTGATATTGATGTTGAGAAACGGATGTATTATGAAGATCCTTGGGATGATGATGGCGGACTGGTCATTGATCTGAAGCCGGGACAGCAGCATATGGATGGTAAGACTGCGATTCAATATGTAAGATATCGTGATTCAGAAGGGGATATTGGGCGTATTACTCGCCAACAGCATTTTATGAAAGCTGTTTTGGATAAAATCATCTCACCGTCGATTATTACAAAATTGCCAGCTATTATTAAGGAAGTAAGTTCAGCCTTGGAAACGGATATGTCGGCGAGCAAGATGATTAGTCTGGTGAATATATTAAAAGATGCCCGCGATAATGGACTGAATACAGAAATGGTTCCTGGCAAACCAGCTTATATTCAGGATATAAGTTATTGGATTCCAGACATTCAAAAACTTCGGCAAACCTTAGCGGAACTGCTGGATGTGAAAATGGATGCTAAAGTGGAAAAATCTATGAACACAACAGTGCAGGAATATGAAGCTTCCATTCCGAAGAATATGAAAGTCGTTGACGATGCTGAGGCTGTTAAGAAAGCTCGTGAAGCTGAGCTGAAAACAGAAAAAGCAGTGACTGACAAGGCGGATGCTGCTAAAAAGAAAAAAGAAGAAGTTCCTGAACCGAAAAAGACAGCGAAACTCAGTGTCAGGGTGATTAATTCAAGCGGCATTAACGGTGCTGGCGCAGAAGTAGCCGGTATTTTACGGCGTCAGGGACTGGATGTCACGGATGTATCGACCGGTAGTTCGTCGTCACAAAAGAATACAACGATTACAGCTGGCGCTGGAGATGCAGATAAATTTTCCGGGCTGCCATTCGTTTATACCATCAATTCTGGTGGCGATACGGGTCAGGCTACAGTCGTAATCGGTAAAGATTACAAATAATTATAATAAAAATAGTTTAAAAGCTGAGCTGAGATTTAAAAGCTCAGCTTTTTTATGCTGTGTGCTCTAGATGGATGACGGTGCGGTGTTTTTTGTGATAAAATAAAGAAGCTTATGGTAATATAGTTTGGAGTGATCGTATGGGGATTTTAAAGGTTAATGATTTAAGCAAATCATTTGGTATAGAAGAGTTATTTCATGGCGTTAGCTTCGAGGTGACACGTGGTGACAAAGTTGGCTTTGTCGGAGCAAATGGTGCCGGAAAAAGTACATTGATGCGCTGCCTGATGGGACTCGATGAATATGATGGAGGTCACATCCAGTTTGATACAGCCGATACGGTCGGTTATTTAGAACAGGAAACATCTTTTGGTGACTGGTCGCTTTATGAAGAACTGCGGCAATCCTTTAGCGACATCCTGCATTTGGCAGAAGAAAAGGCAAAACTGGAATCTCAAATTGAGCAGGCCACGGATGATGCAGTCATGGAATCGCTAATGGAAGAGTATAGCAAAATCGTTGATCAGTTTGAACGTCTGGACGGATATGATTATGAAAGCCGTATCCGTCGGATAGCCTATGGACTGGGTTTTACCGACGAAGATTTTAAAAAAAATGTTGGACATTTTTCTGGTGGGCAAAAAACCCGTATTTGCTTAGCCAAAGCGCTGCTTAGAGAGCCGGACTTCTTATTTTTGGACGAACCGACGAATCATCTGGATATTGAAATGATTGAGTGGCTCGAAGATTTTCTGAAGTCGTATAAGGGCGGTGTTTTGCTTATATCGCATGATCGTTTTTTTCTGGATCGGGTAGCAACACGCATTATTGAACTTGAAAATAAAACGGTGATTGATTATGCGGGGAATTACACACGCTTTACGCGGGTTAAGGAAGACCGCCATGCCGCATTGGAATCGGCGTATGAAAAGCAGCAAGTCCATATAAAAAATACAGAAGAGTATATCCGTAAATATAAAGCAGGTATCAAATCGAAACAGGCACGCGGCCGGGAAAAACAATTAAATCGACTAGACCGAATTTTGCTGCCGCCTAACAGTGTCGGTTTTAATTATTTTTCATTTAATCCACCGGCGGAATGTGCGCAGCGGGTTGCGGAACTTGAAGAAGTATCAATGACTTTTGGTCAACAAGATATCTTTAAGAAATTGTCCTTATTAATTAGAAATGGTGATGGTGTGGCGCTGGTGGGACCCAATGGTGCTGGCAAGACAACATTGCTGCGTCTTTTGATTGGTGAGCTGGAATCGCCTACAGGTCGAGTGAAAATTGGCAGCCGGGTTAAAATTGGTTATTATTCACAGCAGCATGAAGGACTCAATGAGGCCAATCGCTTGATTGATGAGCTTCTTTTTGAATATGGAATTACGGAAGAACAAGCCCGCCGTTATTTGGGGTCTTTTCTCTTTTATGGAGATGATGTATATAAGATCATCGGAGATCTCAGCGGTGGCGAAAAATCCAGACTGGCCTTTTTGAAACTCATGCTTACAGGGGCAAATTTTCTTATCTTAGATGAACCAACCAATCATTTGGACATTCCGGCGAAAGAGGCCGTTGAAGAAGCTCTCATGGCTTTTCCAGGAACTTTTATTACAGTATCGCATGATCGGTATTTCCTTGATAAAGTAACAAACTGCACCTGCGAATTGTCAGCTGGCATTTTGAAGGAATATAATGGAAATTATAGCTATTATCATGAAAAGAAACTATTTGCGGCAAAAGAAGCGAGTGAAATTGCAGCTGAACTTGCAGCGGAAAATGCGGCGCGTCACGCCCGGGCGAAAAAAAGAATAAACGCTGAGGAAGTCAGCCCAAGTGCAGTTTTAGCAAAAAATAATAAAGCGGCCAAAAATAATCGACCGCAGGTTATGAGTACGGATAAACGCAATGATCTTATACAACGCTGCGAGGCAGAAATTGCGATGCTTGAAATGGAACTAAAAGGGCTTGATTATCAAATGAATGATGCAGCTGTACAAGCAGATCCTCTGAAAAGTCAGGAAATAGCCAATGCATATACAAAAAAAGAAGCAGAACTAACCATGAAGTATGATGTATGGTCTGGACTTACGAGCGAAGAATAAATGCAAAGAATATTTAATGTAACTTATATATGATTTGCGATTTTTGCAGGAGTTTTCTTTTTTTCGCGGAATATAAAACAAAATAGAACACAAGTACGAATAGAGTCAAGGTATGAGCGGAGGACGTTTTGGTGGAAGAAAAGGTTTTGGAAGAAATTGAGGGCATTGTAGAAAACATTATATTTGCCAGTAGTGATGGCAATTTTACTGTGTTTAAGCTGCGCCCTGGTAAGGGCCGGGGGCTTATTAACGTTACAGCGAATGCTCCCGCACCTTTGGTTGGTGAACAACTGGCGATGAAAGGCATGTGGATTATCCACCCCAAATTTGGGGATCAGTTTAAAGTACAGGCCATGTCGCATGTTGCACCGACCAGTCTGGCCGGGATTGAACGTTTTCTTGGCTCTGGGGTAATCAAGGGCGTTGGTCCAGCCATGGCTAAACTTCTTGTGGCTGAATTTGGCTTGGATACGTTGGAAATTATCGAATACCATTCAAAGCGACTATTGGAAATAAATGGAATTGGGAAAAAGAAAGCTGCGCAAATCCATGATTCGTATAGTGAACAATCGGAGTTGCGTGAACTTATGTTGTTTTTAGAAACACATGGAGTGTCTGGTGCCTATGCAGCTAAGATATTTGCCAAATACGGATCGTTTTCCATTGAAACGATTGAAAACGATCCATATCGCCTGGCTCGTGAGGTTGATGGTATAGGTTTTCGTACAGCAGATCAAATTGCCGGCACCGTAGGTATCGAAAAATCATCTACAGATCGTATTGCCGCAGGTATTGATTTTGCGCTGCTGCAGATTGCAAACTCCGGGCATTGCTGCGTGCCGGAAGAAATCATCATTGCCCAGACAGCAAAACTTATTTTGGTTGCACATGAAGAAGTAGCCGATACCTTAAAACAGCTTTTAGCGATGAATCGATTGTCAACGGAGACGATGATGGGGACAACGCTCATCTATCCTCATTATCTTTATTGTGCGGAGAAAAAAGTAGCAGAACGTCTTTTATATTTACAGGAAAAAACCGAAACGTTTGCTGCCGTTGATGCATTGCAGGAAGTTGCAGACTGGGAAGCAGAAGCGGATATTCGGCTTGCGCAAAAGCAAAGACAAGCTATCGAATCCGTGCTTGAACATGGTATCCTCGTTTTAACGGGTGGCCCTGGTACAGGGAAAACAACCGTTGTTCGTGGTATGATTGGAGTTTTAGAAAAACAGGGAATGCTTATTGCTCTGGGCGCACCGACAGGTCGTGCCGCAAAACGCCTCAGCGAGGCAACTGGACGCAAGGCGGTAACTGTTCATCGACTGCTTGAATCAACCGGCAGCCGCGAAGCAGGTATGCCAGCATTTGCTCGCGACAGTGATGATCCGCTGGAAGCGGATGTTATTATTTTGGATGAAGTATCAATGATGGACATTACATTGATGCAGTATTTTTTAGAAGCAGTTCCGGATGGCTGCCGCGTGATTTTGGTGGGAGATGTCGATCAACTGCCTGCTGTTGG
This sequence comes from Propionispira raffinosivorans DSM 20765, assembly GCF_000381065.1. Lineage (GTDB taxonomy): Bacteria > Bacillota > Negativicutes > Selenomonadales > Selenomonadaceae > Propionispira > Propionispira raffinosivorans. The sequence goes on from NZ_KB905876.1 coordinate 6,715, forward strand.
ACCGGGAGCGGTACTGAAAGATATATTGCGGTCGGCAGTTATACCGACTGTCCGCTTGACTGAAGTGTTTCGGCAGGCGGGCGAGAGTATGATTGTATTGAATGCTCATTCGATCAATGGCGGGTTTTTACCTGACTGTAAATCAAGTGAAGATTTTCAGTTTAGAGAAATTTTGGATAGTGCTCAGGTTGCGGCCGCTATTGTTGATCTTTGCCTTAATGAACTTCCCAGGCAGGGATTTCATGTCCGTGAAGATGTACAGGTACTTTCACCAATGCATCGCCTTGATTGTGGAGTGGAAAATCTCAATAAACTCTTGCAAAAAGCTTTGAATCCGGCGGATGAATTCAAAGCGGAAGTGATTCACAACCATCAGATCTTTCGTCAGGGGGATAAAATAATGCAAACGCGTAATAATTACACGAAAAATGTCTTTAATGGTGATATTGGTTTTATTGAAGACATTCATGAAGGAAAAGTTACGGTACGTTACCCTGAGCTCAGCGTTGTCTATGAGAAAAATGAATTACTTGAACTTCAGCTTGCCTATGCCATGAGCGTGCATAAAAGTCAGGGCAGCGAATATCCAGTTGTTATTATGCCCTTGATTCCGGGCCATCATATTATGCTGCAGCGCAATCTCCTGTATACAGCCGTTACAAGAGCGAAGAAACGAGTTATCCTGCTGGGGACAAAACCAGCACTGCATACGGCAGTGCTCAGTGATCGTACAAAAAAACGGTATACATTGTTAGCTGAACGGCTGCGCGGGGAAATGCAGTGCTAACATAAAGGAGGCAGAGGGAAAGCATGCTCAACACCATCTATACGACGATTGTTGATTTTCTATTTCCACCACACTGCCCTTTGTGCGGTGCTTATGTGGATACAGTAGGAGCTTGGTGCCCAGTATGTTTGGATCAAACGATCCAAGTGCATAAATTACCTCTGTCAATTTTGATGCAAGACAATATAAGCATGGTCCGCGCCGTAGGCCGCTATCGAGGTGGTATGAAAAAGTTCATTCAAGCCTTAAAATACCAAAAGAAACTGGCAATGCTTCCGGCAATCCATACATTGTTAGACGTTGCATTGCCAAAGGCAGAATTTGCGGGAGTTGACTATGTTATACCGGTGCCGCTTCATAGTAAAAAATTACAAGCACGCGGCTTCAATCAGGCTGAAAAAATATTCCATCCATGGGCGGATGGTTGTCAGCTGACTTGGCTGGAGGCTTTAATTCGCTGCCGGGATACAAACCCGCAGTATAAAATGACAGTTATGGAGCGTAGAATTAATATGCGGGAGGCTTTTTCGCTGCGTGAAGGTCTGAATGTAAGAGGCAAAAAAGTTTTACTCGTAGATGATATTTTTACGACTGGTATTACCATACAAGAATGTGCAATAGTCTTAAAACAAGCGGGAGCAACGAGAATTTGCGGTTTAACTTTGGCGAGTGATGCCTAGTAGAAAGCTCTTTGCCATAAATATACGGAATTTTTTGTTATTTTTCAATAAAAGAAAAATCAATTTGCGTAAAGTATAAAAAGTCTATATAATAAGAGAAAAAGATAGAAAAGAGGGGGCATGTTTTATGAATAATGTAGGAAATTGTCCAGAATGTGGGAAACTTTGTATTAAAACGGCAGCGGGCATGTGCCCGGATTGTTATAGATTGGAACAGGAAAATGAAGAGGTCGTTGCAAGTTATGTGAGGGACAATCCTAAATCATCGGTAGAAGAAATTCATGAAGCAACCGGGGTTAAGGAAAAAACAATTTTTCGGATGATCAAAAATGGCCGTTTTATGGATGAATTTCAGGTCACCTATCCTTGTGAAAAATGCGGGACGGATATTGTACGAGGTCGTTTGTGTGAGGAATGCAATCACCGTATTTTAAAAGACATTCAGGATAGTCAGGCTAAGCGTGAAGCAATACAGGTGAAAGAAAAGAAAGATGTGGCAGGAAAAGGGATGTATACAAAAAATATGACCCGATAAGCCCAGAAAAAGAGACTTTCCTGACAAAAAGATATAAAGCCAAGATAATTGACGTTAAAGCGAGATAATGGAAGATAAGTAAATAAAACAAACTAAAAGCGAGAATTAATATTCTCGCTTTTTTGTACGATAAAATAGTATAGTTATAAACCCGTGGATGGGTAACCCAAAGAGGGCGAGTGTGAACATCATGATTATTAACAACAATATTCAAGCTGTGGCCGGTGCATATGCAGCCAACAGCAAAAAAATCAAGACTGCGGTGAAAGAGGAATCTTCTGATACTGGCATAAGTAAAGACGAAGTATTATTGTCTACACAGGCACAATCTTTCAGTCAAATACTGCAAAAAGCGCAATCTATGCCAGAAGTCAGACAGGATAAAGTGGATACGTATTCGGCACAGATTGGTGCAGGCCTGTATCAGATTGATCCAAAAGGTCTGGCGGACAAGATACTAAATATGAGATTCTAATGGTAGAAAAGTGAGGTTGAAATCTTTATGTGGCAGGAATTCATTGATGTAATGAGTAAATTACTGGAAACTTATAAAGCCATGCTGCGTGTAAGCAAAGATAAACGAAAAGTTCTTGTTCAAGTCGATATGACAGCATTGGAAGATTTGCTAACAAAAGAGCAGTCTTTAATTGCAACGGTAGGAAAGCTTGAAAAAGAGCGTGAAATTGTTTTACAAAAAATAGCAGCTGCTGAACATATAATCGAACCAATGGCTAAAATGACAGATTTGTTTTCCTTATGCAGTAATAAAGAAGCAGCTGTTTTAAAAAATATACATGAAGAATTGAATACGATAGTGGCTCAGGTTACAGAAAATAGCGCAACCAATGAGCTGCTTATTTCAGGTGCTTTATCAGCAGTAAACTACAATTTAAATAGATTATCAGATGCCAGTGTCGGCAATACGTATGCTGCGGAAGGCAAAGAAACTGTTTTGAAAACGAAGAAATTCGATTTTAAAGCATAAGAAAAGGGGAATCGCTGGTGACAGAACTGATCATAATGCTCAAGGCACAAATAACCTTAGGGCGGCAGCTGCTTTCCTTTGGCGATTTGCAAAAGCAATACCTTCTGGCAGGAGATGCACAAAATTCAGCAGACGTGACAATGAAAACGGAGCAGATCATCAATCAGTTTTCGCTGTTAGAACGAAAAAAACAAAAGCTATTGCAAGATCATTCAGAAAACACTATAAATGTAAACCAAAACTCAATGACGTCTGAAGATACGGTTAGTCAGCTCGAACAACGATTGAGGATGATCGTTCTCGAATTAAAAGAAAAAAATGCGAAAAATAGCAGTTTGCTTCATAAAACTATCGAGTTTATTAATTTTAATATTAATATTATAAGTCAAACTGTTGCGGATACAACCTATGCACCAAAAGGTGCCAGCAGTGCAGCTGTGTGTAAAAAAAAGATGTTCGATCAGATAATTTAGGGAAAGAAATGGGTGAAGTTTATGAGATCAACTTTTGCTGGATTAAATACTATGTTCAGCGGACTAAATGCCAATCAAGTATCGCTTGACACAGTAGGGCATAATATTACTAATGCAAGTGTCGACGGATATTCTCGCCAAAATGTCAATTTAGCGGCAACAAAATCCCAAACCGTACCAACAATGTACGGTTCCGCGGAGCTGGGAACGGGTGTTAATACGATTTCAGTTACACGGGCTCGTGATGCTTTTGCCGATAAAGCTTATCGGAAAGATAGTTCTGATTTGAACTATGCGGATACACGGCAGACGAATTATGATAAACTAGAAGCGATCTACAATGATTCAACAGATACTGGGGTTCAAAAATCCATTAATAATTTTTGGAGTGCTTGGAAAGCGTTAGCTTCCGATGCCGGGCAAAGTACAACAACCACGACTCGTCAAACCGTTGTCTCCGCAGGAGATAAGCTGGCACAAAACCTGCAATCGTCCACTGCGAAAACCCAGACACTGATTAGCGATGAAAATACGCAATTGGAATTACAGGTAAAGACCGTGAATGGCCTGACCAGCGATATTTTGGACTTAAATAAGCAGATCACGCAAGCAGAGTCAACGGGAGCCATGGCCAATGATTTAAGAGACAGCCGGGATCTGAAAGTGGATCAGCTTTCCAAATTAGTGAAAGTTAGTGTTGATCAAAAATCAGATGGCAGTTATTCAATTGTCAGCAATGGAAATACGTTGGTTGATGCCCATACCCGTTTGACGCTCAAGGTGACATCAACTCCTAATTTAGATTATGGTGTCAACGATGACGTGATTACGATTGCGGAAACTGGCGGAGCCTATGATGCGGGAAATGGAGAAATCAAAGGCTTGCAGGACTCTATTGCGGAAAACAAAGGTTATATCGACAATATGGCAGCAATGGGCAGTTATTTGCTGACAACATTTAATGATCAGCATAAAGCCGGCTACGATTTAAATAATAATAAAGGTGTTAATTTTTATGGAGAAACAAGTGATACGTATAAATATGGATCAGGGACAACAACGAAGACAGACTCGCTGGGCACGACGACGACTTTGAAACCCATTGATATTATCAATTCACTTACTGTCAATACGGCTATTCTGGCAACGAACGGAACGAGTTTGATTGCTGCCAGATCTAGTGGTGAGGGTTCTGCCGGGGCAGCAAATGCTACGCTTTTGGGGGGACTTCTTCATGATACAGCCGATTCGGCAAGTGGTTCTTTGGGCAATACAACGTTTGCCGCTTATTATACAGGTGTTACGAACAAGCTGGGCAGTGACGCCCAAGCCACGGATAATACCGTAACCAATCAGGAAGACCTTCTTACCGTATCGACAAACTGGCGCTCCAGTACATCAGGTGTCAATTGGGATGAAGAACTAACAAACATGATTAAATTTCAAAAAGGCTATAGCTCTTGTGCTCGTTGTCTTACAACGATGGATGAAATGCTTGATAAATTGATTAATAGTACTGGTACAGTAGGAAGGTAAGTGATTTAAATGCGCGTTAGTAGTAATATGATGACAGCCAATTATTTGCAACAGTTAAACCGCTCTTATGCCAAGCAGGCGAATCTTATGGAACAATCCGATGGGAATTCCATGCACCGCCCTTCTGATAATCCAGTGAATTATACCAAGACTATGACTTTTAAAAATACGCTGGCCGAGAATACACAGTATACAGATAATTTGAAATCGGCGACGTCCTGGATGACTACGGCTGATGGAGCTATGACGAATATAACGGATATCATGAAGAGTGTGGTTGAAAAGACAACAGCCGCTGCCAATGGTACAAATCAAACGGTCGATCTTCAAGCAGCCGCAACAGATGTCAATGGTATGATTCAGCAAATTGTAACGGATGCGAATTCACAAGTGGGAACGCGTTATGTTTTTTCTGGTCAGAGTGATACGACGATGCCGTTTAGTATTTCATCCGGAAAAATTGATCGCGGTTTAACGAAAACACTCGATGAGAAACAAGCAAGTTTTTTTAGTGGAACTCAGGTAGGTGGTCTGAATCAAATGCTCGCCATGACCGGATCGGATAACAAAGAATATTATTTGGATATGACAAGCAAGAATATCTACACGAAAGATTTTGTCGATAACGGTTATAAAGACGCTATGGCTAAAGGGCAAACAGCGGTTGCAGCAACGGATGCTGTAGGAACGGCTCCCAGCACCTCTACAGTCGGAACTTATTTTACAACAACAGGGGCTTTGGTAACTCCGGCTCCGGCGGCTCTTACAACAACAGCTGGGACGACACTATCTTTTCAAACTGTTTCTCAATATGTTGTTACGTATCATGGGGATGATAAGAAGATTTCCATGCCGGTGCAAAATGGACCATCTGATCCGGTTCGTGATAGTGTGAATGTGACAGGCAGTGATCTTTTTGGCTCAACGGATATTTTTGGCGGATCGGCAGGCAGTTCCGTATTAAATGATTTATATACAATGCAGGCCAAAATGACAGCGGGTGACAGCTCCTGGGTTTCCAGTGATGGGTTAACTTTGGCTAATAATGCCAGGGATAGTGTTTTGAATGCACAGTCGAGTGTAGCTTCCCGAGCAGGCGTTTATAAGGATCTTCAGGCAACTATGGAAAATCAGGCAACCACCATTACGGGCGATATTACCAATGCCAGTGCTACCGATGTAGCTTCCCTTGTTGTTCAGCTTAAAACGGCAGAAACCTTATATAATATGTCGTTATCTGTTGGCAGTAAAATCCTGCCAAAATCACTGGCAGATTATTTATAAAATCAAAAACCCCTTGCTAAAGGGAATTAGCATAAACAAAACAAAAGGATTTGACGGATATGTTATATCTTAATACACGAACTACACAACCCCAAATCGGTATGTCAGTACAGCCCGGAACGCTGGAAATGCATTCGACACCGCCGAAATTAGATATGAAATCGAAACCAGCGCAAGCGAATGTATGGCCGAGTGCTGTGACGGTGGATATTGATACTACAGCATGCCGGGCAGCGTATGGCTTAAAATCGACAGCTGTTCTAGTTGCTGAAGAAGCCAAGAAAGGTTTCCAGTTAGCAGAAGAAGGTACGGCGAAGCGTGCCAGAATTGGTACACAGCTTGTTAAGAGTGCGACAAAAATGAATGTTTTTGCGGCGAATGAAAAAGCTAAACTCAGCCAGCTGCCAGAGGCTCTAATCGGATTAGCGGCAGTACCCGATGCGAAAATCACCGTTCAGCCAAGTGTAATGAAAGGAAAAAATGAGGATGGTTCGGTGCAGGTATCTCCTCAACCTGGTTCACTTGATATACAATATACACCAGCAGCGGTCAAAACATACTTGGACCGTGAAAGCAGCGTTAAATTGTGGACGACTGAAGGCAAATATGATGTTTATGCTTAAACAGACTGTTTCTTATTTGTAGATCGTTTATTGGATATAACGTATAGCATCCATAAATTGAAGAATATTTCGTGATAAATAATGGAGGTGCCAAATTTTGAAAGTAAAAACCACGCGGTTTGGTGAAATTGAACTAGCACAAGCGGATATTATAACCTTTGAGGAAGGTCTTCCCGGGTTTCCGGATGAACATGAATTTATTATTCTTCCCTATAGTGATGACAGTCCTTTTTTATATTTGCAGTCAGCAAAACAAGATTATCTTGCCTTTATTATGGCAAATCCATTTTTGTTTTTTACCGACTATGAATTTGAATTAGATGACATGCAGCTTGAAGAACTTGCCATTCGGAGCATGGAGGAAGTTGCCTCGTATGTGATGATTACAGTTCCCCCGCGTGATGTAAAAACGATGACGGCGAATTTAGTCGCTCCTGTAGTGATCAACATACATACGCATCAGGGGAAACAGATTGTTTTGGAAAAAAGCAAATATCAAACAAAACATCTCCTGTTTTCTGAAACTGCTTCTCCTAAAGGAGGCAATTAAGTATGTTGGCTCTTACGCGTAAACCTGGACAACAGATTATGATTGGCGATAATATCATAATCCATGTTGTCGATGTGCAAGGTGATAATGTCCGTCTGGGCATCGAGGCACCAAAAGCAATTAAAATATATCGGAGCGAATTATATCAGGCAATCGTCGAAGAAAATAAAAAAGCAGTTGCTTCTTCCCATGAAAATGTGGATTTAGGCAATGTCTTAAAAAATAAATAAATATTGCAGGATGCAGTAAAATGGTGCTTTTTTTATTATTTACAATGGAATGAAATTAACTTTCTATGGAGGGATATGAGATGATAAACAGTGTGAGCGGGGTAAGTACTGCAGCAACAAATAATGCAGATCTTACTTTGAAGCCGGTACCAACTCGTCAGGAAGCAAATGAAGCTGGGAACGAAAGTAAGGATACGATTGTTCCAGTTAAGGACAAGACACAAACGTCGGAGGCAACAGACCTCCAAATCACATCGCAAACGGCCGATAAAACGGCTCAAGCAAAATTGACAGCAAGTGAAGAGTCGGAAAAAAAGAAAAAAAATGAAATATCCAAAGAAGAAACTGCCAAAATGACGGATGCTTTAAATCAAATGATGGAAAAAATGCAGTTTGATGTAAAATTTCATTATTATGACAAAATAGATCAGATGGCAGTACAGCTTGTCGATCAAAAAACAAATAAAGTATTAAAAGAATTTCCGCCCAAAGATATGATTAAAATGTTAACAAACATTCATAACTGGATTGGAATCATTCTGGATAAAAAGGCATAGGAGGAGAAGAAAATGTCACAAACAAAAGGGGTATCTGTTAGTAACACGGGAATGGATATGGATGCACTAGTCAAAGCATCGGTCACTACGTATCAAAGTAAATACGATGCGGCTTACAAAAAAGAAACGGTTGCCGAATGGACAAAGTCCGCCTATGCTGATTTGTATACAGAACTTGCAAAATTCAAAGCGACGGCATCGGATTATAAATTGCAAAGTAAAACGACTGCGCATACAACGACATCAGGTGACAGCAGTGTGGTGACGGCGACAGCAAATGGGGATGCACTCAACCTTTCGCATGATGTAACGGTAAATACAGTGGCTAGAAATGCCAGCCTGCAATCAAAATCGGCGATTACACGGGCGACGGGTACAAGTACTAGTAAGCTGTTATCTGATGTTGCAGGTATTACGTTAACGGATGATAATAAAGATTCGCTGGCTGTGGCGATTAGTTTTGATGTACAAGATTCAGCCACTTCAACGGAAAAACGTACTGTTTCCTATACGTATAAAGACTTACAGACAAAAACTTTAACAGATATGGCATCTGATATTAAAAGCCTTACGACAAAAACAGCGGATGATAAAACAACTAATACAAATATTACCGCATCTTATGATGCAACCAATGATACGATGAATATTTATAATAAAAAAGCCGGTGCTGACAATATTATTAAAATTTCAGCGAATACATCTACGATTAGCGGTGACCAGTTGGAAAGCCAGACTAAGACATTGCTAACCAATTTGCATTTAGCAACCTATGATGGAGCAACGCTATCCAGTCCGCTAGATGCGACGGCATTGAATGTTAATACGATTACAGGTGTAAGTTCTTCTATTACGGTTGACGGACAAACGTATACAGGTGATACGAATGCGATTACAGTAGCCGGTGTTACGTATACAGCGAATAAAAAAAGCACCAGCGGGTCGACAACAGTATCTATCGGGACCGATACGGATACTCTGGTTAAATCCGTACAGACCTTTGTGGATAGTTACAATACGCTTCTGGACAAAATGACCGCGCAGCTGCATGCAACAAAAAGCAGTACGTATGGTGCCTTAACGTCAGATCAGAAATCAGCAATGACCGCTGATGAGATTACAGCTTGGGAGACAAAAGCAAAAACAGGTATCTTGCGTAATGACTCAGTATTATCGAAGACGGTTGATGATATGCGTAATGCAATGACGATGACTGTCTCTGGTGGGGGACTTTATAAAACTGCTGGCAGCATTGGGCTTACTGTTGGCGATTGGAAAACTTACGGACATATTACACTCGATACCGATAAGCTGAAGACAGCGATTGCCGATGACCCATCAATTGTTGATAAAATTCTTGCCGGTGATAATAAAAGCACAAGTACAACTGACATGGACAGTCAGGGCGTGGCAACGCGATTATCTAACTTGTTAACAGTAGATCTAAAAAACTTTTCCGATAAGGCAGGTACTTCAGCCAGTGTAAGTGATACCAGTACTTTAGGAACACAAATTACGGATATGAATACGAATCTTGCAGCATTACTCAAAGTATTGCAAGCTAAGCAGGATTATTATTATACAAAATATAATGATATGGAAAGTGCTGTGGGGCAATTAACCAGCTCACTGACATCGGTTACAAGTTTTCTTGGTTAGTTAAGGAAAAAGGGGAAATAAATAATGTATAATAATGCAGCACGTACTGCAGAGACTTATCGCACCCAACAGGTAATGACGGCAACGCCGGCAGAACTTACGCTTATGTTATATAATGGTGCGATTAAATTTACAAGTGAATCTATTAAATATTTGCAGGTGAAAAATTATGAGCAGGCGAATACAAGCTGCTTAAAAGCACAAAAAATAATTACAGAGTTTATGGTTACGTTGAAAATGGACTATGATTTTTCACAGGATTGGCTCGCAATTTATGATTATATCCGGCGCTGTTTAATTGAAGGAAATCTGAAAAACGATACGATAAAACTGGAAGAGGCCAAAAATTTAATCACGGAGCTTAGAAATACCTGGCATGAGATTATCAAAATAGATAAAGCCAATAAATCTGGTGGTGATATGGATCATGTGCAAGCCTGAACAAGAAGAGCAAGCAAAAGAAGATTGGCAGCAATTTGCGACAATTAGTAAAGAAATGGATAAATTCCTCGATAAAAATGATACGGATGTCTTTTTGGACTTACTACGGCAGCGAACGTTTTTTGAAGAGAAAATTAAAACGAATCCAGAGCAAAGTTTTATTAAATCCCCGCAAGGTCAGATTCTTTTAAAGGAAATTATTCGTGTGAACAAGGTTCTGTTGCAGAAAACGCATATCTGGCTCAATAAAACAAAAACCAATCGAGATGTCAGTCAGGCCTATGAATCACTAGGATATACGAATCAAAGCTTTCGCTGGGATCAAAAATTTTAAAAAAAATAAAAAAAAGATAAAAAAACACTTAAGGTATCCTTATTCCTTACGATATATATAGTAAGAAAGTCAAACAGCAGAAGTATCTGGACGATCGACAGAGAAACTGCTGTAATACTTTACAAGTTTAGGTAGGATGCCTAAATTATAAGTTTTTAAAATCAAGGAGGAAAATAAAATGTCATTAGTAGTTAAAAATAATTTATCGGCTTTAAACACATTAAACATCATGAATACCAATAGTACAGCGCTTAATAAAAGCTTGAAAAAAGTTTCTTCAGGTATGAAAATCAATAGTGCAGCTGATGATGCTTCCGGTTACCAGATTTCTGAAAGAATGAGAGTTCAGATTAAATCATTAGATCAGGCAAATCAGAATGCACAAAATGGTTCGTCATTACTGAAAACTGCTGAAGGTGCCGTAAGCTCCACAGTAGAAATCATCAAAACTTTAAAGCAGAAAGTTTTAAATGCAGCCAATGGTACAAATACAGATAGTGATTTGGCAGCAATTCAGTCTGAAATGAATCAATCTATTGACCAGATCAATGATAATGCCAATGTAACATTTAATGGTAAATATCTTGTTGATGGTTCAGCTTCCAGTGCAACTTCAGCTACAAAATCAGCTTTTACAAATCAATCTTTAGGTACAGCAACAACAGGATCTAGTACTCTTGCTAGTTTGACAAACCGTGATGGAAAAAGTTTAGGTATTGTTAGTGGCGATAAGATTTCTATTTCGTATGTTGTAAATGGGAAAACTGTTACAACATCCATCAGAATTACAGACGGTGCTTCTGGTACTAAAATAAGTGATATTATCGGTCAAGCAACTGGGTTGTCTGTTAATACAACGGCTACTAGCGTTGTTGGTACTGGTGCGACTCCAGCTACAAATAATAAAGATGGTCAGGGCTATACGGTTCACTCAACAGATGGCAAAAATGTTCTTACCATTGCGACTACAACGGCTGGTGTTTCTAATGCACTCGCAGGTTTTACAATTAATGTTACCGATAAAGATGGTAATGCTAAAAAAGATGTAAATAAAGTATTGGATAATTTCACAGAAGCTATTACGGCACATGATTTATCTAAAGATCACAGTATTCAATTGCAAGTTGGCACGAAAGCGAACCAGACTATTAGTGTTGGTTTGAGTGATATGGGTGCAAAAGCACTTGGCCTCCAAGGACAGTCTTCAACTACCACGTTTAATCTTGATGTTACAACACAAGAACGTGCAACAGCAGCTATTGATGTCCTTGATAAAGCTTTGCAAAAAGCTTTAACACAACAAACAAAAATCGGTTCCGCTGAAAGCCGCTTAGATTACACTTCACAGAACTTAACAACTTCCAGTGAAAATGTAACAAATGCTGAATCCACAATTCGTGATGCGGATATGGCTAAAGAAATGACTGAGTACACGAAAAACAATGTATTAAAACAAGCTTCACAAGCAATGCTTGCTCAAGCAAATCAATCAGGTTCAGGCGTACTCAGCTTATTACAATAATTTGTAGTAAGACAGGCGTTGGACAAAAGAAACAGGAGAATGGGTGTGCAGCCATTCTCCTGTTTTATTATATTAAGTCAATAGTTGAAGATATTTTAGAAAAATAAAGTTTGTTCAAGTATTGATTTATATAAAGGAGACTTAAAATTATGCAGATTTCAGCTTGTGTAATTGTAAAAAATGAAGCCGAAAATATTAGCACTTGTCTTGAAAGTGTGCAGAAAATTGTACAGCAGATTATAGTTGTTGATACAGGATCAACGGATAACACAGTGGAACTGGCAAAAACATATGGTGCGGAAGTTTATCACTATGAATGGAACAATGACTTTTCGGCAGCAAAAAATTTTGCATTAGGGAAGGCTAAAGGTGACTGGGTCATTTTTCTTGATGCAGATGAATATATTTCTGCAGAAACGGCCGAAAACGTACCCCATATTATCAAACAATATGGTAAAGATTGCGATGGTTTCATCACCCATATGAGCAATATTGATATTGATGATGAGAATAGATTGATTGATGAGTTTTTCATAACAAGAATTTTTCGCCGTGATCCAAATCTTTGTTTTGCTGGTACCGTTCATGAATATTTAATGCATAAAAATCGGAAAAATCGCTGGTACAAAATAGAACGTTCTGAATTAGAATTATTGCATACCGGCTATTCGAGTGGCCGGGTACGAAGTAAATGTGAACGCAATTTGAAAATATTACACAAACAGTTGGCAAATGACCCCAATAATGTTGATCTATATCGCTATTTAGCGGATGCATATTATGGTATGGATGATTATGATCAGGCCATAAAATATGCACGTCAGGATCTAGCGACGGGCCGCAAGGAAATTTCTTATGCTAGCAGATCTTATCGTGTTTTACTGAATTCTCTGCAGCGCCAAGGGGCTGATTTTGCCAGACAAGAAGAGGTTATTCAGGAATCAATTAAAGCCTTTCCGCTTTTACCGGATTTTTATGCGGAATATGGTGTACTATTTTTTAATCAGGGGCAATATGATAAGGCGGAAGAAGCTTTTAATCGTGCTTTTGATTTGGATGCGGTTTATGATGATATGGAGACCAGCCTTTTTCACAGTAAAGTCGGACTCACGTATTTGGTTTTAGGGAAACTTTATGAATATAAAAATGATTATGCAAAAGCAATTGAAGTTTATCAGAAAATACTGGCAGATGATAAATATTTAATCAATGCTTTTTCGCCGCTCTATCAATTGATTTGTGAGGAAGACCCTGTTTATTGTATTGCTTTTTTAAATTCAATTTATGATAAAAACAAGAAACTTGATTTGGAATTTTTAATTGCCAATATTCAAAAATTACAGCGAGGAAAAATTTTAGCTTATTATATGCAAGCCTACAATAAACTTGTACAAGAAAAAAACGTTGATGTTTTAGCTTTGCTGGCTGCAGGAAACTATTCGAAAATACAAATATTATCCGCTGGGCAGCTGCAGGCGGACCAAAAATTTGCAGTGCTTTCAGCTATGCTTATAAAGGATTACAAGCAAATAGAAAATCCATTGCCATATTTCTTGAGCGATTATCAAAAGATCATAGTACGTTTCTATCAAGCCGAAGCACCGATGCTGTCTTCAAAAGAATTTGATGCCTATCAAGAAATTTTGCAGCAGTTATTTCATGTCGATGAGCCGCTTGTTTTACAGCAATATACTAAATTATCCATGGATTTTTCTTTAATTGAAAGGTTGGCTATTGCAAAAATATTAAAAAATAGGGGATATTATCTTTCAGCGGTTGAACTTTATAAAAATATTTTATCATTTGAGTTAGTTAATGGGAAAATGGAAGTTCTTTATGAACTAGGATATTGTTATTATAGATTACAAGATTATAATTTAGCACTTCAGTTTTTACAGGAAGCACAACAGATTGGTATGAACAATAATGAAATAGATGGATTTATTATTTGGAGCAAGGAAGCTTTAGGCAATAAAGCGGATCAGGTGGTGGAAGTATGAAGATTTCTGCTTGTATAATAACCAAAAATGAAGAAAAAAATATGGAATCCTATTTTGCAAAAATTCAAGGGCTTGTCCAGGAAATAATCTTGGTAGATACAGGATCTACCGATCGAACGGTGGAAATTGCCCGCAGTCATGGAGCAAAAATATATCAGTATGAATGGAAACAAGATTTTGCAGCTGCCAAAAATTATGCCTTGCAACACGCAACTGGCGATTGGATTGTTTTCCTTGATGCCGATGAATACTTTCCTAGTGAATCAATTGAAAATCTAAAAAAATATCTAAAAACAGTACATAACAATAAAAAATGTGATGCTATTGGTGTTCGTATTGTTAATATTGATATAGATAAAGATGATCAGGAAATTTCATCTTTTGTTAATATACGTATTTTCCGCAATCGTTTAAATTTGCGCTATAAAAATGCGATTCACGAAGAGGTTTATAACACTAAGGGGACTGTCCATATTTTTATGCTGGAAAATGACATTAAGGTCTATCATACCGGGTATTCCACAAGTATTGCCAGGGAAAAAATGCAACGCAATTTAGCGATTTTGCTAAAAGAAATCGCCGAAGAAGGAGAAAAGCCTGCTCACTATCGTTATTTATGCGATTGTTATCATGGATTGGATGATTATGCAAATGCGATTAAATACGGACGGCTTCATATTGAGGCAAAATTATCCTCTTTAGGGGCGGAGCAGACAGTTTACGATAAGGTAATTGATGCATTGATCAACAGTGAAGCAGATTCTAATGAAATCAGAGCAGAAATTAAGCGTGCTATTCAAACATTCCCCAACTCTCCTGACTTTTATTGTGCCTATGGAAGATTTGCCTGGTTGCAGAAGAATTATGAAATGGCGCTTCAATATTTCTTAAAAGCAATTTCGCTAAGAGCGCAGGAAAGCAAGGGCTCTTACCAAGCAAATTCGTTTGATGGACACTTGACAGCAGTTTATTTTTTTATGGGAGAAATCTATTTTTTAAAAAATCAGAGTGAACAAGCTTTAACGTATTATTGCAAATCATTGCTGCGCCATAAGTATAATGCAGAGATATTTCAACGAGTGTATCGTTTGTTGATGAATACAGATCCGATTGAGGTTATTTCTCTTTTTAATGGTATATACGAACGTACACAAAAAGATATATCATTTATTATAGAAAATTTGTCGAACTGCCCAAAGAATAAAATATTTGCTTATTATAGTAATATTTTGACACGTGATTTCTCTGTTGAAGTGGATTCTTTATGGCAATATCAAATGCTGGGCTTAGGAAATTATCAGAAACTTTATGTGACAAGTATGGAATCAATGATGCAAAATAGCCATATGCTGGCGTCAGCATGTATTGCACAAAACAATAAGCAATTAATGAATGAACAATATATAAAGGCTTTAAATGAAGCTTTTAAAACGGTTGTGTTGCGCTTTTATGACGAGACTTTAAAGTTAAACGAGGAATTATTTCCTGCTTATGAAACGATACTGAAGGAACTTTTATTGATTCAGTCATCGTCACTAGATCATTACTTAGAACTGGCAGAAGACTTTTCAAACGAAAATATTTTAAAAATAACAAAAATATTGGAAGAAAAGAAAAAGTATAGTAAGGCATTAAATGTATATAGACAAGTTTATTTAAGACTTTCGTTGAGCAATCCTTCAGAGTATTATGAAGATATAGGGTATTGTTCATATAAATTAGGTCTCTACGCAGAGGCTGCAAGATATTTTGATAAAGTATTGGAAAAAAATCCAGAGAATCTAAAAATTTTACAGTTTAAAACTTGGAGCGAGGCGCGTTGCTAAGCTCCATGAGGCGGCCACTCTTATTATACATTTTATATTGGTAAATATTAAGGTTCTTTGTCAAGTGTTGGGGTAAAAACATAAAGTGAATTTTTAGCGAGGGGATTTCTCCTCGCTATTTTCTTTTTTTATGCAGCCATATAAAGTATCCGATTTCTCATTCGTTTAAATTTTTATATGCCATAACAAGTCCGTTTGAGTACCTTTGTTCGATTGTTACATCCTTCTATATATCCGTTGCTATAACCCGTTGAAATTGCTGCAATAATTTCATTTTTCCATTCGATCACTGTCTTCATTAATTTATTGAACTGCTTTATATCATATGTCATAACGTTTTCTTGCCATTGTTTAAATCGTTTAACATATTCTACACTATCCGTGCTATCCATTACTTCATAAAATAATTCTTTTAAACGGTATGCCTGACTTAATTTTTCAGATACAGCCAGCATATTTGCCAATTG
>NZ_KB905877.1 GCF_000381065.1 Propionispira raffinosivorans DSM 20765
TGCCCACAGGATGGGCATATGTGGAGTTTACGTGGCAATTGAACCGTCAGTGAATTTTCTGTAACATTTATAATAGAAAGGTCTTCCAAGTCTAAGAAAAGTGTAGTAAACTGAATATCGAGCATAAGTGATAACCCCTTTCGGTTAGTGTTGTGGTAACTTTAATTGTAAATGAGTTATTCACTTTATGCTCTATTTTTATGCAAAAAAATATGTTGGAATAAGCAATTTGTTTTTTGCTTACCCCAACATTTATTATAGAACCTAATAAACGAGGCGGATGAAAAATTATCTACCTCGTTTTTTTTATATAGAGTGCAGTAAAATTCATGGTCAATGCTTTCAACTGCAAAAATATACAAAATACATTATAGAGATGCTGTATCATAAAAAAAAGTTATTGTATTCGTGTATACCGCAAAACAATACAGTACAAAATAAATTCTTTTTAAAGTAAATACATTCATAGAGCTTGTATATCGCAGGCAAGAGACTATATATTATAAATATATGTAAAGTGATTCCTATGTATATTGACACATAGGATGTATATATATACAGCATAGAAAATACATTTTGTGAAAAATATGGTCATAAGTGAAAAATTTTCAGAAAATTACAACGATATATGCATATTGACAGTATAAGATTACATTCTTATAATTATAATTACGTTACATTTAAATGCAATGTAACGAAACAAATGTACTCATCACACGGAATAGTTCGTTTTTGTAAAAAGAAGGCGATATATGTATATCGTCTTCTTTCATCTAAATAAAGAGATAGATTTTGATTACCGGCAATGGTGCTGACAAAGATCATGTACCATACACGATATATTTTAGTTGGTATGTGATCTTTTATTGACTATTTATGAATGGAGACATATCATTGTACTTCTTTTAGAAGTTGGATATTTCACTTCAGATAAGCATTTGAATTTTGTATATTTATGGAGGAGAAAAGTATGTGTAGAATTGGTTCAATCAAGAGTAAAGTACCCGTTCATCCGTCAAAAGCCTTGCATTTAATGCTTCCGCAGCAGGAAGGTCATGATAATTCAGGGTTTGCTATGGTTATGCAGGATTTATATGGGATTTTCTCAAATTATAAAGATAAACCATTGTTGTCTTTGGCCTGTACCCAGCGAGGGGCTGAGTTAGTGGAAGATTTTATGGATAGTCACAACTTTGTGCAGTTAGCGGAATGGATTCCTGTCCCAAATAAACAGCCTGGACTTGATATTCAAGCTATGCCATATTACATTTTCCGCAATTATGATTATCCTGAACATTATAACGAAAAAACGCCGGCTGAACGCGAAACATTACTGTTAGACATTCGGTTAGCACTCCGTAAATTACTAGAAGACCAAGGGGAAGGTTTTGTGTATTCTTTTTGGCCGGATGTACTGACTCTTAAAGAAATTGGCGATCCACGTGATATTGCTACTTACTTTAGACTATGGGATGACAATGGCTGCCTTGTAGCGAAAAGTATCGTCGCGCAGTGCCGTCAAAATACAAATTATGACATTGTACGTTATGCAGCGCATCCTTTCTTTTTGCAAGGGTATACATTGTGTGCAAATGGTGAAAATACGTTTTATACGAAAAATAAAGAATTTCAGAAATCCTTACATCATGGGTATATCGGCTTTGAATCGGATTCACAGAATTTTTTATATACACTTCATTATGTATTGCATGAACTCAAATGGCCCATCGAATATTACAAACATGTTATTACGCCTTTGCCTTTTGCTGAGATTGAAGCCCGCGAAGATAAAGATGTGCTGCAGGCAATTCGTCAATCGTTGGCTCATTTGGAAATTAATGGACCAAATACAATTATTGCTGTCTTGCCAAGCGGTGAAATGATTACGTGCTGCGATTCTAAAAAATTGCGTCCGGTAGTTGTAGGCGGAGATGATACGGTTATCGCGATTTCTTCTGAAGTTTGCGGATTGAATGAAATTTTACCAAATCGTGATATGTCAAAAGACATTTATCCGAATGAACGTGAAGTTGTTGTTATCAACAACGATTTGGAGGTACAAAGATGGAAACAGTAAGAACACAAGACATTGGCATCAATGATCTTAATTGGAAGATTGAATATAATCAGGAACGCTGCACGATGTGTGGCAGCTGTGTAGCATCGTGTACCTTTAATGCAATTGAGCCGGCGATGTCACGCCGTTCGATTACTGTGTCAAAAGGAGCACAGCCAGATCCGAAACATAAGCAAATCACGATTCCTGTGATTAAACAAAAGGCATCTTTGGCAGATGCCTGTGTAGGTTGTGGAATGTGTGAAAAAGTCTGCCCCAATAATGCAATTCGTCCAGTTCGAAATGAAGATACTCGCAAAACACTCTTATCTCGCGACAATGGCCCAATAAAACGTGGTGGGCGTACGAATCTTAATGCGCAGAGGACTTTTGACAGCATTGTTGTTGGCCGGATCAGCCAAATGACCGATCCATCGCTTGATTCACAGCGTCACACGTTCGATATTCGTGCCCCGTTTGGTCGTGTTTTGTCGCCTCATGAATTACCATTTAATTTAAAAAATGGTAAACTCAGCCTGGCGAAAAAAACGCCGCCTGTCAATTGGATTTATCCGTTGATTTTTTCGGATATGTCGATAGGAGCATTATCAACAAGGGCTTGGGAGTCCGTCGCAATGGCGACGGCTTATCTAAATGAAAAATGCGGCTTGCCGGTTCGGATGAGTTCAGGTGAAGGCGGCATGCCGGTGAAACTCATGGAATCGGAGTCACTTCAATATATGATTTTACAGATTGCCTCAGGGCATTTTGGCTGGAACCGTATTATTCAGGCGATGCCTAAGATGAAAGTTGATCCAGCAGGTGTGCTCATTAAAATTGGACAGGGTGCAAAACCAGGGGACGGTGGACTTTTGCCAGCGGCAAAAGTGGCAGAACATGTGCAGGCTATTCGTGGTGTACCAAAAGCAACGTTGTCTTCACCACCGAATCATCAAGGCTTGTATTCAATTGAAGAATCTGTTCAGAAAATGCATTTATCTTTAAATGCAGCTTTTGGCTTTCGTGTACCCGTTGCTATTAAATGTGCAGCTTCTGCTACGTCGGTATCGGTATATAATAATCTTTTACGTGATCCCTATAAAATATGCGGGGGATTCTTTTTAGATGGCATTCAGGGCGGTACCGGTGCGGCGAATGAAATCTCATTGGATCATACAGGGCATCCGGTCGTTTCAAAACTGCGCGAATGTTATTTAGCGGCTGTAAAACAAGGGCTACAAGGTCAAATACCACTTTATGCTGGTGGTGGTATCGGTATGACTGGAAATGCTGCAGCTGATGCGTTTAAGATGATTTGTCTAGGGGCTAATGGTGTTTTTTGTGGTAAATTGCTCATTCAGTTGCTCGGTTGTGTGGGAAATGAACATGGCCGCTGTAATGCTTGCAACACTGGGAAATGTCCAACGGGTATTTGTACGCAAGACCCTCGTCTTGTAAAACGTTTGGATGTTGACCGTGGGGCACAAAAAATTGTTGATTATGTATTGGCATTCGATCAAGAATTGCGTAAATTGATGGCACCGATTGGCAATAGCTCACTACCGGTTGGGCGGAGTGATGCATTGGTATCGACAGATAAATCAATTGCCGATAAACTCGGTATTCAATATGTATGCTAAGGAGGAAGCGTGAATCATGTTTAAAATAGATACATTGCAGGGACATGAACGTATGTCTACACAAGACTTGTTATTGGCAATCGGTGAAGCTGTGGCCAATGGTGAAACCGACTTTGATATAGTAGCTTCCGGGCAGCATGATATTGGTGGGCCATTATGGCATCCGGAAGGTAAAAAATTGAAATTCCATGTCACAAATGCGGGTCAGCGTGTTGGCTCGATGTGTTTGGATAATACAGAAATTATTGTTGATGAATCGGCTTCGGCTGATGTTGGCTGGCTGAACGCTGGTGGTAAGATTACAATTAAAGGCGATGCGGGTGATACAGCGGGGCATTGTTCAGCTGGTGGTAAAATTTATATTGGTGGCAGAGCGGGCACTCGTTCAGGTTCTTTGATGAA
Source organism: Propionispira raffinosivorans DSM 20765 (assembly GCF_000381065.1). Classification (GTDB taxonomy): domain Bacteria; phylum Bacillota; class Negativicutes; order Selenomonadales; family Selenomonadaceae; genus Propionispira; species Propionispira raffinosivorans. Next base: position 4,099 of record NZ_KB905877.1, read on the forward strand.
ACATGATCCACTTTATGATGAACCAGAACTTTGGATCTTAAAAAATGTAGGTAGTTTTTCGTTTGAATTTATGGGCGGTGGTCGTGCCGTTGTTTGTGGTGTTGACTGTGAAGAGTTTACCTCCGTGTTAGGTGATCGTGCCTGTGTCGGTATGGTGGGCGGGGTTGTATATTTTCGCGGCAAAGCCAATGGGTATGCTTCGGATATCAAACTTCTGAATTTAGAAGCGGATGATATTGCTTTTTTAGAGAGTGGGCTGGATTCTTTTTTGACCTCAATTGAGCGTCCGGATCTGCATGATACCTTAACTGATTGGAGTCAATGGCAAAAATTAAGACCGTTGTCCTTTGAAGAACATCAACCAAAACCAAAACCTGATTTTAAGGATTTTCGTCTGAATGATTGGGTGAAAGGCGGTATTTTCAGTGATGTCGCGATGGATGATTTTGATGTAAAAAGTACAGTTGTAACGGGGCTTTATCGGCAACGGGTTCCGTCTTGGGACAATGCTAAATATGCTGCTCCGTGTGAATTTAACTGTCCCGCAGGGATTCCATCACAACGCCGTTATGACTTGATTCGTGAAGGAAAACTTGAAGAAGCTTATAAACTGGTTTTAGACTATACTCCATTTCCTGGATCGGTCTGTGGTTCGGTTTGTCCGAATCTTTGTATGGAAGGCTGTACACGGGCAACGATTGATGAAGCCGTACAAATAGGTGAACTGGGCTTTAGTTCCGTGTATGCAAAAATTGATCCACCAACAATAAAAACTGGCAAAAAAATTGCGGTTATTGGTGGCGGGGTTGCTGGTTTGTCTGCGGCTTGGCAGCTGGCGCGTAAAGGGCATCTTGTGACTGTCTATGATGATGCTGCTAAAATGGGTGGAAAATTGGAACAGGTTATTCCGCGCGGTCGTTTATCACAAGAGTTATTGCAAACTGAATTGCAGCGCATCGTGGATATGGGAGTTAAATTTGAATCTTCTTGTACGGTTGATGCAGCTAAATTTAATGAAATAAAAAAACAATATGATGCAGTTGTTGTAGCTACGGGTGGGCATAATCCGAGATTTTTCCCATGGGAAGGTGCGGATAAACTCGTCAAAGGATTATATTTCTTAAAAGCGGTTAATCGTGGTGAAACACCTAAAATTGGGAAACATGTTATTGTTATCGGCTGTGGGAACTCTGGCATGGATACCGCGGTAGGTGCTTATCAGATGGGTGCTGAAACGGTAACCTGTATTGATGTGCAAAAACCAGCAGCGTTTAAAAAAGAAATTGTGCATGTTGAAGAATTAGGCGGAAGATTGATTTGGCCATTTATGACGGCTAAAATTACGGATGATGGACTTTATGATGGCAGTGGCAATTTTATTCCTGGTGATATGGTCATCGTCTCGATTGGTGAAGCCCCAATTTTAGATTATCTGCCTCAGGGTCAAATTAAGAAATTTCGTGATTGGATTGTGGCTAAAAAAGATCAATCGGTTATGGATGGCGTGTTTGCAGCTGGGGATGTTATTAAACCCGGGCGTTTAGTTGATGCAATTGGTGCCGGAATCAATGCAGCAAATTCGGCAGCGGCTTATGCACTTGGCGAACCGATTATTCCACTGGTGACAAAAGAGCAAATCCCAGCGCAGCGAATAACCAAAGAGTATTTTGAAAAGTGTCATCACTGTGATCTACCAGAGGCATCACAGGATCATGCCCGTTGTATTAGTTGTGGTACTTGTCGTGATTGCCGGATGTGTATCGAATCTTGTCCAGAAAAAGCAATTTCACGATCTGAAGCGGAAGATAGTACGTTCGAATACGTTTCTGATCCAGATAAATGTATTGGCTGCGGTATCTGTGCAGGCATCTGCCCATGCGGTATTTGGTCATTGAATCCAAACGATGAACCTATTAAAATGTACAGAACGTACAATAAAAATTAAAGAACCTAAAGTCTACAGGGCAATCGTCTGAAATGGGGTATAGGGTTGAGTGGTGGCGTTACGGAGGAAGCAAACGCTGCCCTATATCCTATTAATGGCAGATTGAAGATATATATCAAGAAAAAGATGTCATCAAAAAAAGATGGCATCTTTTTCTTGTCTTTAGTTAACTGTTAAAACATTTATGGTTGACAATGTGGACGCTTATTTCTATAATAGAATTTGTTGTGGATTCATTTTATTTGTGAAAAAAGAGGTGAAAACAGGCAAAAATTTTTGCAACAATGATTAACTGTATTTAGTTATTTGGTTTACCAATATTGTGTTATTGAAAATTATGTTTATAAGCATCTCATAAACAAAGGAGGATTTCAATTATGAAAATCGGTACTCGTGACATGATACTTATTTCATTGTTTGCGGCATTAACCGCTATTGGGGCTTTTATTAAAATACCGACACCAATGGTTCCATTTACGCTGCAATTTTTATTTTGCACGTTTGCAGGCTTGTTGCTGGGGTCTCGCCATGCCTTGTATTCACAACTTTTATATATTTTTATTGGGTTAATCGGTATACCGATTTTTGCCAATGGCGGCGGTCTGACTTATTTATTGCAGCCGACGTTTGGTTATCTGATCGGTTTTGCCGCTTGTGCTTATTTCGTGGGGTTCTTTAGTGAGCATAAGGGCCAAATTAAATTTTGGACGATATTTGGGGTTATTGTTTTAGGACTCATAGTGGATTATGTATGCGGCGTCGGTTATTTATACCTTATTGTTAATTTTTATTTGCAAAAAGATATGAGCATATGGTCTGCTCTTATGGTCGGATTTATTCCTTATGTTACTTTTGATGTGCTGCAAAGTGCTTTAATTGCCCTGATTGCAGTGAAAATTGTTCCGGTTATCCGCCGCGCGGGTTATGGGACAAACCAAGAATCTTTTCGAGCAGAAGGATAATGGAAATTGTGATTGCCGGGTACAATATTTAAATTCAACGTAGCATATTTATAATAGTTTCTACATTCAAGGGTCAGGGAGATGGATTTAAAATGAAAGGTTTATTTATTACAGCAACTGATACAGAAATTGGAAAAACAATGATTACCGGGGCTATTGCGGCGGCATTAAAAGCCCGGGGTAAAAATGTTGGCGTGTTTAAGCCATTGGCATCAGGGGGCATTTTAACACCGGAGGGACGGCTGTTATCAGAAGATGCGAGCTTTCTTATGCAGGCGGCAGGTATTGGCGAGGAGCGGCGCCTGGAAGTAAATGAAGTATGCCTAGAGCCTGCATTGACGCCCGCTGTTGCAGCCAGAGTAACTTCAATCCAGATTGATATGGAAAAAATAATTGAAAATTTGCTGAAAAATGCGAAACAATATGATATTGTGCTGGTGGAAGGGGTAGGTGGCATAACAGCACCGCTTTGGCAGGATTATCTTATTGTAAACCTTATGCAGCGGCTGCAATTACCAGCTCTAATCGTCGCAAAACCAGGGCTTGGAAGTATTAATCATATTGTTTTGACGTATGAATATGCGAAGCAACATCAAGTTCGGCTTGACGGGGTTATTTTTAATATGTGGGATGCAGAACATGCCGGTATTTTAGAAGCAAGCAATATAGAATATATTAAACAGTTAACACAGCTGCCAATACTTGGGAGAATGCCAGTTTCGAAAGAGCTTAGCGTCATTAAAAATTGTACGGATAATCTGGCCGCTATTGCGGAACAAAATTTATTAATCGAAGCTATTTTACAAATTATCGGATAAGGGTGGAAAAAGATGAATACAATCGAAGCAAAAGATAAACAATACATATGGCATCCATTTACCCAAATGCAAGAATGGGTTGAATCACCGCAAACCGTTATCACATCGGCTAAAGGTATTACACTTTATGATACGGAAGGGAAAACATATTATGACGGTGTATCGTCTTTATGGGTCAACATACATGGCCATCAGCGCCCTGAAATCAATCAGGCAATCATCGAACAGCTCGGGAAAACCGCACATACAACGGCTTTAGGTTTAGCGAATATACCAGCTTCGATACTTGCAGAAATGTTAGTCGAAGCAGCACCGGATGGTCTCAAAAAAGTTTTTTATTCAGATGATGGTGCTACGGCTGTCGAAGTAGCACTCAAAATGGCGTTTCAATACTGGCAGCATCGAGGCAAACGAGAAAAAACACGTTTTATTGCGCTGGATAATGCGTACCATGGTGATACGATTGGCAGTGTAAGTGTTGGTGGGGTTGATTTGTTTCATCGCATTTTCCAACCGCTTTTATTTGAACCGTACCATATACCATCGCCTTCTTTTTATCATAGTTCTATGAAAAATGAAGCTGAATTTACAGAGTATTGTTTGAATGCACTGGAAACGTTACTGAAAGAGCATCATAAAGAGATTGCTGGTCTTATCATTGAACCTCTAGTCCAGGCTGCAGCGGGCATGTTGATGTCACCCAAGGGTTATTTAAGCGGGGTTCGGCGTCTGACAAAAGAATATGATGTCTTGCTTATTGCCGATGAAGTTGCTACGGGATTTGGCAGAACTGGACGAATGTTTGCCTGTGAGCATGAAGAAGTCAGTCCTGATCTGATGTGTGTATCAAAGGGGATTACGGGTGGGTATCTGCCTTTGGCAGCAACGCTGGCGACAGATGAAATTTATAATGCTTTTCTGGGGACGATGGCTGAGAAAAAAACCTTTTACCATGGGCACTCCTATACAGCCAATCAACTAGGCTGTGCAGCTGGAATTGCTAGTCTGGGGATTTTTGCCAAAGACCGTGTTATTGAGGGGCTAAAGACAAAAATTGCTTGTATTGATGAAATGCTGCAGGGCATAAAGAGTTTGCCGCATGTGGGGGATGCTCGTCAATGTGGTATGATTGTGGGCATTGAACTCATACTGGATAAAGATAAAAAAATTCCGTATGACTGGACACAGACAATGGGGGCCATTGTTTGTATGAAGGCACGTGAACAAGGTTTGTTCATTCGCCCGGTGGGGGATGTTATTGTCTTTATGCCGCCGCTTTGCAGTACGGAAGCAGAAATAAAAATTATGTTGGATATTACCAAACGAGCTATTATAGAAATTACAGAATTGGGACAGTCGGCTGCAAGTGGTGGTGGTGCACATTTTTGAGGTATACCGAATGAAAAGTTGCTTTTTTGTCGATTAGCAAACACAAAGCTGCAAATTGGCTATTATAAAATACATTTGTAAAATATAATAGTATTTTAGTGATAAATTTTCTTTAAAAAGAACTATACTGTTTTATGTAGTTCTTTAGCAGGTATTTCTTTTGAATTTGTCGAAATAATCTATCAGATAGAACTATAATTATTTATTTTATATAGAATAAAGTAGATGGAGGAGCAAAATGAAATATCCTGATACTATTAAAACAAATGAAGAAATTCTCAACGCTTTTAAAGTAGTACTGCCATATATAAATATGCTTTCACGTGAAGATATGGTGATCGGCTTAAGTAATTTGACAGAGTATATTGATTATCAAAAGGGGGACAATCTTGATATAGATCTGGTTCCCGGCAAGTCGGTTACGAATATAGCGACGATAATGGACTGTATTCGTGGCAATAAAACGACGTTTGCGGATGTTAATAAAGAAGTATATGGTAAGCCAATCAAGACAATTTTTACACCGATCCGTGGAATCAATAATGAAATTATTGGCACGATCAGTTCCGGTGTCGATATGGCTGAAAATGAAAAATTGATTGAAACCGTTGCAGAAATGGCAAAATCAACTCGCAATGCTTACGAAGCGGTAGAGCAGGTTGCCCATAGTGCTAGTGAGCTTGCAAATGCGGGTCAGGAATCCATTACACAGGCCGCGACTCTTATGGAAAAAAATAGTGAAACCATAAAAGTTATTGAATTTATTAATAATATTGCCCAGCAGACGAACTTATTGGGACTCAATGCTGCAATTGAAGCAGCTAGAGCCGGAGAGATGGGGCGTGGGTTTGCCGTTGTGGCTGAAGAGGTCCGTAAGTTAGCGGAACAATCTAAATCTGCCACAGAAAAAATCCAACAGATTTTAAAGGAAATGAATATTGCTGTAACCGGAATTTCTCGGTCGATTGAAACAACGGGTTCGATTAGTGAAGAGCAAGCAGCTTCGACAGAAGAAATTACAGCAAATTTGGGCCATGTGAGTAATGCTGCTCATGATTTAGAAGTTTTTGTTAAAAAATTCAAATGACATAAAAAAGAGCCGAAGCGCTCACTCACTAAAGAGTGTGTGCTTCGGCTCTTTTTATTTTGTCTGTTTTATAATAGTTTTTCAATATCTGCAGCCATAGCCGATGGTACAGTTGTTGGTTCATAGCGAGTGACAACAGCTCCATCTTTATTGATGAGGAATTTTGTGAAATTCCATTTAATAGAATCTCCCTTTAAAAATTCAGGGAATTTTGTGTTAAGTGCATTGAGCAGGCCTTTGGCTACTGGATGGGATTCATCAAAGCCTTTAAATGGTGCTTGTGCAGTTAAGTAATTAAATAATGGTTGGGCATGATCGCCACGAACGTCACCTTTTTCGAATAAGGGGAAGGTTACACCAAAGTTTACTTTGCAGAACTGCTGTACTTCTTCATTGGTGCCAGGTTCTTGTTCAGCGAATTGATTGCTGGGGAAACCTAATATTTCAAGACCTTGATCTTTATATTTGAGATATAACGCTTGTAATTCTTCATACTGTGGAGTAAATCCACATTTGCTGGCGGTGTTGACGATGATGACGACTTTACCTTTGTAATCGCTTAAATCTTTTTCCTGACCTTTAATTGTTTTTACTTTAAAATCATAAATACTCATAGTAGATACTCCTTTTATATATTTTTTTGTCATCTATAGTACTTTGTAAGGGGCTTCATCTTATGGAAGAAGTTAGTTGATACCTATCATTTCATCCAGTTTTGCTTTATCGAAGCTCGTTACATAGGTGCTGCCATCGATTGTGGTTACTGGTACGATGAGATCGTTCGTGAGTTTATAAAGTTCATCACGGGCGGCATCATCCTCTTCGACATTGAAATCCTGGTATTCAACATTTTTTGATTTTAAATAATTTTTTACTTTATGGCACCATGGACATTCAGGTGTGGAATAAATTTTTACCATTTTATTTTCCTTCTTTCTGTTGTTGGATATATTTTTCGGCTAATAAGGCAGCGACGGTTCCGTCGGCTGCTGCCGTTGTAAGCTGGCGTATTTGTTTGGTTCTGATATCGCCAGCGGCAAAAACCCCGGGTATATTGGTTTCACAAGTTTCCCCGGCAATAATATGACCGGAAGATTTTTCTATCGTAAGATCATTTTTGAATAACTGGCTGTTCGGGACAACACCAATATTGACGAAAATACCATCGACTTTAAGCGTTTGCTGTTCATGCGTATTTTTATCTTCCAAAAGTATGGATTCAAGTGAGGTTGAACCCTCGGCTTTTAAAATGTTTGTATTAAAAAAACAGGTAACTTTTGGATTTTTTAAGAGTTTATCCTGTGAAACTGGATCCGCTGTAAGCTGTGGTGAACGATGGATTATATAAAGCTTTTGCGCATATTTATCAAGGAAATTTGCCGCATCAACAGCAGCATTGCCGCCACCAACGACAGCGATAATTTTATTTTGGTACATATGGCCATCGCATAATTCACAATAATGAATGCCGCGACTGAGAAATTTTTTTTCTTCGGCAATCGGGAGTTTGCGGCGCATCATACCGGATGTAATAATAACAGCATGTGGTTTATAGATCGTCGTTTCCGTCTCAATGATTTTTTCGGCAGCTGTTAATTGAACTGAAAGAATCGTATCAAATTCATCAATCTCTGCTCCTGCTGTCATGGCCTGTTCTTGGATGCGTTCAACGAGTTCACTGCCTTTGATAGATAAAAAACCGGGATAGTTTTCAATTCCATGGGCATTTACAATTTGTCCGCCAACCAATTCATTTTCTAGAATTAAGGTTTTAAGATTCATGCGTCCGGCATACATTCCGGCAGTCAAACCAGCAACTCCGCCGCCGATAATAAGCAAATCCAATTCTTTATTCGGTTTTGTCAATGAAGTCACCATCCTCTTATAAATAAAGATTCTTTCTAAAAATAAAATATCCTTTATTTCATTGTACATCAGTAAGACAAAAAAGAAAGCTTTTTATTGCAATAAAAAAAATTTTTTTCAAGCATAGATATTACCATTTGCTTGTTAGCGGATTATTGTATTTTTTGAACAGGTGGGACAGATGGTTTGGTTGGTTCATTTGTTTTTTGCACTCCGGTTGGTGGACTTGGTTTTGTAATGGCAGGGTGTTTCGTTTCTGCATCTTTAGTAGAAGTTGTTTTTGCTGGAGGTGTGGCTTCTTTTGGATTCACTGGGTTGCTGAGGGGCTTGTCGCGGCTGACCGGACCGGATGTTATTTGTGGTAAGGAGGCAGTATACTCTTCGGCCTCTCGACGCATGATAGCAGCCATTTGCGGTGTGACATCAATTCCTAGTGTTTGCGCTAAGGTTTCTCGGAGCTTTAAGATATTAGGAATCCAATAGCTTATATCATCAATAAATAAAGGCGTCCCGGGAACCATCTCAGCAGTGAGGCGATTTTCATGGGCCGTTTTTAAAATACCAGCAAGACTTAGCATCTTGGGGATGGATAGATCTGTTTTTACAGCTGAACTTATTTCTTTAATAATTCCGGGCAGTTTTGTAATAATATCGGTTGAAGAAATTTTTTCTAAAACAGCTTTCATGAACTTTTGTTGCCTGCCAATTCGTCCGATATCTCCCTCTTCATCACGAAACCGTACATATTCAATCGCCGTATCACCATCCAGGTGCTGGAGTCCAGGGGCTAAATTGATGATAAGACCACCGTCATCATCCCAAGGGTCTTCATAATGCATACGTTTTTCGACATTGATATCAACACCACCAATGGCATTGATAATACGTTTGAAAGCCTGCATATCAATTAGAATATAATGATCGATCGGTATATTTAAAAAATCTTCGACGGTTTTTTTTGATAAATCATGTCCGCCAAAAGCAAAGGCGTGATTTATTTTATCATAGCCATGTCCGGAAATTTTTACCCTGGTATCACGCGGAATAGATAATAAGGAAATTTTCTCATTTTTTGGGTCGACCGTTGCCACCATTAAGGTATCACTTCGTCCGACATCATCGTCTCGGCTATCAACCCCCATGATCATAATATTCATTTTATCCAAGGCTACCATTCGATCTGGTGAAACTTTTGCTTTTTGATTTGGTTCAAATAAATAGCAGGCAGCACCAGCAATGCTGGCGAGTAGAAAAAGACCCATTAATAAAAAAACTCCCCAATGGCTGAGGTGTCGTTTTTGTCGCTGCTTGCGACGCGGTTCTAAATTCATAAAACAGCTCCTTTATGTAAAGCACTTATATTGATTTTAAGAAATTTCAGCTTTGTTCATGACCAATCGTCGGAGGCTTTGATATAATTATAGGATCACTTCTTCTTATCATGGCAGACCTATCTGAAGATTTTATGAAAAGCAAGTACACTAAAATGCCGCCAGCTGTTTTTTATAGTTCACACAGCAGACGGCATTTTTAATGGTTCGAAACGGCAATATCATAGCATATATTCGATAACGGGTGTTTTGCCGGCTTCAACGAGGGAATTTGATTTAGCATTCAGTTCAGTCACTTTTTCATAATTGACAATTAAAACAGGGGTGATTAAATTCATTCCTTTTGATTTAATGAACGGACGATCCAGTTTTAGAATTGGCGTACCAGTCACTACCCGATCGCCTGTTATATGGAGTGCTGTAAAACCACGACCATCTAAAATAACGGTATCAAGACCCACATGAACGAGCACTTGGATACCATTGTCGGCAGTGATGGCAAAGGCATGTTTTGTTGTAAAAAATAAAGTAATAATTCCATCGCAAGGAGCGAGTACATAATCGCCATCAGCAATGATGGCGAGACCGTCACCGGTTAATTTGTCGGCAAAGACCGGATCAGGCACATTTTTGAGGGCCATTGTTTTTCCGGAAATTGGAGCAATTATCTGAAATGTCGATTGGATTGCATTTTGCATAATAGAAAATAAAAATAAAATAAATTTATTTTTATTTTTTCACCATCCTTTAGTATATGTATTGAATTAAAGAATTTTAACTTATTAACAGAAATGAAGCAGGGAGAGGTTGTTAATAAGTTTTTAATTACCTATAACGAAATTATTTCATAAAATTTTTGTTAATTCCCGACTTGTCGCGGCATGTTTTATAATAATTGATACTTTTTGATCAATTTCTAAAGCTTTTTTGTGTAAGGATTCGGCTTCTTCAAGCTGTTTTTGATTATTTTGCATCATTCCATCAAGAAAATTTTTCCAGGAGGCTATAGTGAGTGTATCGACTTGCAGTCGTAAGGCATGAAGATGCTTAGCACCCGGTGGGATGGCAACACTTTTTAGCTCGGCATCGCGTGCTTCATTATCAGGAATGACTTCGCTCTCAATAAATGATTGTAGCTTTAAACGTTGTAAGTCGGTTAAGCCAGCGTGCTCTAATTGCATGATATTGTGGAACTTTTCCTGCTGCTTTTTTCCCGTTTTATTGTGGCTGTCGATAATAGTTTGGGTAGACTGCAGATAGTTGGTGATGTCTTTTTCCTGAATTGTTTGAATGGTATTTAAGAAATCTTTGTAGTTTTCAATGTAAACGACCTGCCAATTCCCATTAGCTTCTTGTTCTAATCTGGCGCGCAAAGTAAAATCAGTTTTAGTATATTCTTCACAGATCTTTATTTCAGCTATAGCGGTTTTTCCATTCTTATGGATAGAGGCAATTTGCTTAAGCTGGATATTTCGCAAATTTGAGCGTTCAATGAATTCATCAAAATCAATACCGAGTTGCTGTCCTTTTAGAATAGAACCTTTTTCTTCATTTTTTTTCCAAAGACCTGTATTGATATATTGTGAGATATCATCTTGGATACCAGATATAATCATGGGTTTTATTAATATATAAAAATTTTCGAATAGTGTTTTTGTTTTAAGTGGTAAAGTTTTATCATCTTTAAACATATCTGTAGTCAGATCATCATATGCTTTTGGTAAGAGAATGTCCAGGTTGACGGATTTGCGAAAATCGCCGATATCGTGAGATTCGATTGCTGACTGAATATTATGCAGAGCGTATTCTGGTGTTTTGATATAGATAAAAAAATACCAAGCCCAAGCCCCAAGTAAGAAAGAAAAAGTAACAATAAGAGTGAGTAATTCCCAGGATCTTCTAGCTGTCCGGTGTGCTATTTTTTCTTTCCAAATGATGTCTTCCATAAAAGCAGTAACTCCTATACCTTGTTTTAATCTAGTTGCTATACAAAATTATACAGCAAAATCTAATGAAATGGGACAATGAGACTAAAATAAAAAAAAGTTGACATTTTTAAAAAATAATATTATAATATTTAACATTGACAGTGCAAAAAAATGTCAACTTGGGGTATCGCCAAGCTGGTAAGGCACGGGATTCTGAATCCCGCATTCGTTGGTTCGAATCCAGCTACCCCAGCCATTTGAAAATTTATGTTTTTATATAAAAAAAGTATCGCGAATGCGATACTTTTTTTGTTGTTAAATTTTATTCTTTTCTGCTTTTATCGAAATGCGTATGCTATAATGAATTAACTACACACATAGAGGGTTCAAACATTTTTCTGAAGAAAGAACATGGAGGGGATACATGTGAATTGTTATGTATGCAAAAGCCGGTTGATGAGTAGGGAAACCACCTTTATGGTCGATTTGGAACCGTGTATGGTGATTGTAAAAAATGTACCATCGTTTGTTTGTATCCAATGTGGACATATTAGTTATAGTGATGTTGTAGCGAAACGACTCGCAGCACTTGTCGAAACAGTCAAAGATTCAGCGGTGTCTGTTCTCGTAATTGATTATCTAAAGCAGGTTGCTTAATATAAAGTTTTGATTTAAATGGATTTACTATGCGGATCGGTAGTAAATCCATTTTTTTATTATAAATACGGGCAAAAAAAAGACCAAGCACGACGGCTTAGTCAAAAATAAAATAAAATAATTGCTTTTGAGTAAGTTACTTAACGTAACAGCAAATTTATTATATACAAAGAATAACAAATAGTCTAGTGTTTTTTTATGAAAAATAAAATTTTTAAGAATGCTTTTATTTAGCAGGTCTTAGGTTCAGAAAATCGAAGCTTTTAGGGTAGCGAAATGCATCCTTACAATCTTTTTTTGAAATGATTAAGCGTATATGGATTGAATTATAAGGAGGGCTGATAGATGGTTTGTTTCAAACAAAAATATTTGGTTGTGACAGTTCTTTTATTCAGTTTCATTTTTTGCCTGCCTAATTTTGCCTGTGCTGCATCCATTCGAACGGTTCGTGTGGGATATGTTCCATTGAGTGGATATATGAATTACGACGCGAATGGATATCGTAGTGGTTATGGGTATGAATATCTTCAGGAACTAGCAGATTATGCTGGTTGGAAATATGAATATATTGAAGGTACCTGGGGCGACTCGTTGGTTCGATTAAAATCAGGACAGATTGATTTGCTAATAGGACTTGCTGATTCCCCAGTACGTCGCAGGGAATATGATTTTTCGGAAGCTTCATTTGGTTTAAATTATGCAGTTTTATCGGTACGGGATTCTGATGATATGTATACAAGTGATGATTATCATAGCTTGGATGGTCTTACGGTTGGCATGCTGCAAGGCAGCTTTCGCAATTCTGCTTTTGAAGAGTTTAGTAAAACTCATGGATTTAGTATCATCCCTAAGTTATATCCAGATGAAAAGTCTTTAATAGAAGCTCTGCAAATGGAAAACATTAATGCGATTGGCTTGAATAATCTGCGACGTTCCGACGCGGAAAGGATTGTGGCTAGTTTTGCACCGCTGCCTTTTTATGCTGCAGTAAAAAAAGGGGATGCAGGTTTGCTGAAGGAATTGAATGACGCTATGATGGAACTTCGGCTGGATGATCCTCAAATTGAATCGAGGCTTTATCAAAAATATTATGTTTCCAACGGACCCGCTGCGCTTATTTTATCGCCAGAAGAGAAAAAGTATTTGCGTGATAAAGAAAAATTAGTGGTAATTATCACACAAGACCAGAGACCGTATTCGTATTTTATCAATGCAGATCATAAAGGAATCGTTGGTGATCTCATGAAACGGTTTTCCAAAGATATTGGGATTCCACTTGTTTATATTCAAGCAAAAAATGAAGTGGAAGCGGTTGAGCTTTTACAGCAGGGGAAAGCAGATATAATTTGCGATTTTATTCAAGATTATGGAATAGCAGAACATAGCGGTATTAAGATTACCTTTCCTTATTTGGAATTGCAATATACCGCTTTAAGTAAAAGAGGATACCTAACGGACAAACCTAAAGTGGCCTGTCAGGAAGGACGCTTTTTCAATCAGATTTACGTGGATAAAAACTATGCTAAGGATGATATTCAATATTATCCAACGTTGGAAGATTGTCTGGATGCTGTTGAAACGGGACGGGCTGATGTGACCTATTTAAACAGTTATACGGCCCAGGAAATCTTAAGTGAAAGCAAATATCGTAATTTGCAAGCAACATTGAATCCAGAGTTTTCCCATAAGGTTAGTATGGGCATCAATATTGACCAAAATCCGATTTTAATCAAACTGCTAAATAGAGAAATCAATCATCTTGGCTTGGCACAAGTGTCACATATTATCAATAATAATACTTTACTCGCAAAACGGAAAATGACAATGCTTGATTATGTGTATGAAAATCCTGTACAAATTATCGTGGGTAGTGTTTTGTTTTTTGGAACGGTGATTTTGCTTTTATTGGGGCTTTTATATATGCGCAAAGAACATTTAGCGCATGTAAATAAACTTGCTTATGATGATGAATTAACAGGTTTGAAAAATTTGCGTTGGTTTGAAGAAAACATGCCAACGCTGATTCGTGATAATATAGGGAAAAAGTATGCTGTGATTTCTTTTGACATCAATCGTTTTGACGTTATAAATGAGTGCTACGGACGGGAACTGGGTAAGAAAATTTTACGCCATATCGGGATTGTCTTACGACGTAAAGAAAGTGAAGATCATATTGTGGTGCGCTCCCAAGGCGCACATTTTATATGTTTGTTGGTTTATGAAAACAGAGAAATATTTGAATCCGATATCAAAGTATGGGAGCAGCAGTTTAGTGTCTATGAAGATCCAAATACTTTTATCCGTCTTAGTGTAAAACTTGGTATTTACCTGATGCAGGACAATCAGATGCCCATTACGGAAGCGATTGATTATGCGGAAACAGCTTGTTATGAAGTGAAAAATAGTGCTAATTCGTTTATGTTTTTTGATGAACGAATCAAAGCGGAATTGATATTGCATAGAGAAATTGAAAATCATATGGAACAAGCTCTGCAAAATGCTGAATTTGAAGTTTATTATCAACCTAAATTTAATATGCAAAATAATCACATGATGGGGGCAGAAGCACTAGTCCGTTGGAACAGTAGTCATAATGGTTTTTTGAATCCGGCACAATTTATTGGTGTTTTTGAAGACAATGGATTTATTATCCAGCTTGATTTTTATGTCCTGGAAGAAGTTTGTAAATTTATAAATGAACAACTTATTGCGGGGCAGCATGTTGTGCCGATTTCTGTGAATCAGTCCAGACTGCATCTTTCTGAAAAAGACTATTTGAAAAAACTGCAAAACCTAGTTCAACGCTACAATATTCCAGCAGGGAGTATTGAATTGGAACTTACGGAAACGGCTTTTGCCGATTTACAAGATGTTGCCGAAAGCAAAGCGATTTTTGCGGCTGTAAAAAATTTAGGTTTTTTGACTTCTATGGATGATTTTGGTTCAGGATATTCCTCATTGATGCTTTTAAATGCAATTTCGCTTGATGTATTGAAATTGGACCGCAGTTTTTTAGCTGCATCGGAAGATTCAGCACGAACGCGTGATATATTAGAAAAAATTATTGAAATGGGGCATAAACTCAAGATGCAGGTGATCTGTGAAGGTGTGGAAACGAAGGAACAGGCGAATATGCTGCTGAGTGTTAATTGTTTGTTTGCTCAGGGTTTTTTGTATGCCAGACCAATGCCGCAAGCTAAATTCAAAGAATTTATGGAAGAACAATTAGCGATGTTTTAACTGCCCCCATCGGGCAAGCGTAGGGTAGAGATTCTTCTTGTTTATTTTACTTACGGTAACATAAGACATACCAGGAGGTTGTAAATTGTAATGAATAAAGTTGGTATTATTGGTGCAGGGAAAGTCGGGTCCGTTTTGGCGATTGCTTTACAGCGAGCGGGGATTAATGTTTGTGCTGTGTCAGGGGGATGCAGTGATTCCGCTAAAATATTAGCGGATCGGATCGGTATTCTGTTTTGTCGAGATACAGCACTTGTTGCTCGAGAAGCCGATATTATATTGATTGCTACGCCAGATCGTGAGATAAAGAATGTAGTAAATTTACTCGAAATTTCGGGTGAAATGCGGGCTGGCCAAATCGTTTTTCATGTTTGCGGTTCACAAAGTGCTGAAATATTGGCGGGTCTAAGATCGTTTGGTGTTGCTGTTGGATCGATACACCCATTGCAGTCTTTTTCCAGTATTGAAGCAGGTCTCAAGAATTTAGGCAGTTCTTATTTTGCAATCGACGGCGATGAACAAGCACTTGTAAAAGCAAAGGAGTTTGTGGGAAAACTCAGCGGAACTTGTCTGTATGTGCCTCCCGAAGATCGAGCACTTTACCACGCGGCAGCCTGTATGGCGTCCAATTATTTAACAGCATTATTGCACAGTACAGTAACGTTGATGAAAACGTTTGGGGTTGATGAAACGAAGGCAATAAAAGCCTTACACCCGATTTTGCAGGGAACTTTGACCAATATTGAAACATACGGGACATTACAGGCCCTCACGGGTCCGATTGTGCGCGGTGATGTCGGAACAATCACGCAGCAACTGCAACAAATCGATGCGCGGATTCCAAGTCAAGCCCAACTTTATCGCGAACTTGGCAAGTACACGTTAGCGATGGCAAAGCAGCGCCATACTTTAGCACCTGAACAAATCGTTGAGTTGGAGCAATGTTTTAGTCATTTGGAGTGACTAACGTTATTCTTCACAGCCATATAATAAAAATAAAATAATAATGTCCACTGGTGACGCTATAAAAGCGCTGATTTCAGATTAAAATAAATATAAAAATAACACACATCCTATTGACTATTGTAAAGATGTAAACTATAATAGTCTCCATTAGCATATGAACTTAGACGGAAGGTGCTATACGAAGCACCGTGGTTTATATACTGAGGAATTATTTAATTCTTTTACTAAAATAGGGGGAATAGCGTATGAACTTAAGCAAAAAATGTTTAGCTATGACAAGTATCGTCTTGGGGATGTCGATGATGGGTGCTTTGTTTGCAGGCTGTGGCAGTGAAGAAAAAAGCAACGAAATAAACATTGGGGCGAATTTTGAAATTACTGGTAATGTGGCCAACTATGGCGGCATGGCGCTGGATGGTTTAAAACTTGCCATAAAACAAGCGAATGACGCGGGCGGCATTAATGGTAAAAAAATTAATTTGATTGTTGCTGATAATAAATCAGAAGCATCTGAAGCAGCAAATGCAGCAACAAAACTTATTTCAACAGATAAAGTCAAAGTTCTAGTCGGTCCGGCAACTACTTCAAATGTTTTGGCAACGACGCAGATTGCATCGGATAATAAGATTCCATTGATTGCACCAACAGGGACAAGCCCTAAAATTACCGTGGAAAATGGACAAGTGAAACCATTTATTTTCCGCAGCTGTTTTATTGATCCGCTGCAAGGTGATGTTATGGCAACGTTTGCTTCAAAAACTTTGAAGGCAAAAACGGCTGCTGTGTTTATAGATTCGAGTTCTGACTATTCGAAGAGCTTAGGGCAGGTATTCAAAGAAAAATTTGAGGCTGCTGGTGGGAAAGTATTAATTGAAGAAGCTTTTTTGCAAAAAGATCAGGATTTTAAATCCACCCTTACAAAGATTAAAGCTGCCAATGCAGATGTGATTTTTGTTCCGGCTTATTATGAAGAAGTGGGGAAGATTGTTAAACAGGCCCGTGAACTTGGCATTACGGTTCCAATGCTTGGAACAGATGGCTGGGATGATGCAAAACTTGTTGAGATAGCAGGCGCAGCATCACTGGATAATACCTTCTTCAGCACACATTATTCAGCTCAAGATAAAGAAGTGCAGGGTTTTGTTGAAGCATTTAAAGCAGAATATAATAAAGATGCAAACGTATTTGCTGCTTTAGGTTATGATGCTGGTAAAATGTTGATTGATGCCATTAAACGTGCTGGCAGTGATGATCCGGAAAAAATCCGCAAAGCTTTAGAAGAAACAAAAGATTTGCAGGTAGCTACGGGGACGATTACGATCGATAAAAATCATGATCCAATAAAGAGTGCGGTTATCCTTGAAATGAAAAATGGTGAAAAAATCTTAAAAGAAAAAATTACACCAAAAGAATAGTCTTATAAATAAACGGCGTTATAAAACTCCAGGCAATGTTGCTGAAAACATTGCCTGGAGTTTTTTTATTTAACTGTTCGAAATAAACCACCGGCTTAGCCGGCGGAATCGACGGTTTTGACTTTAGTCGAAAAAAAATCCCTGTTACAATAAATGCAGGTCTAGCCAACCGCATAAAAAATAACAGGGAGGTCTTTATCGTGCAAGATAAAGATATACAAAGTTTAGAACATACTAAGTGGAGATGTCAATATCATATTGTTTTTGCGCCTAAATATCGTCGAATGGAAATTTATGGAGAACTTAAAAAAGATATTGGTTGGATATTAAGAAAGTTGTGTGAAGA
>NZ_KB905878.1 GCF_000381065.1 Propionispira raffinosivorans DSM 20765
CGAACTTCATGTGTCACGATTTGTACATCCATGATTAGACTCCCTTCGAGTTTTTTAGCCTCTAAAAGAATCTAAAAAGCTCTAATTTAGATATCCTGAATGTATTTTCTCATGATGCACACTGATTGTACAGGTGATGGTTTAGTTGACGCTTACTAAAAAACTCTTAGAGAGTCGAATCCTGGCTGTATAAAAAGATTGAATAAAACCATCTCTATGCATATAATAGGTAGAGATGGTTTTGTTTTTCTGAAATGAGGTGCAGCTTGAATAAATTTAAAAATTTGACGAATTGGCTGCATGCTAAGGTTGCACAGAAAATGTTATATTCGTTGAAATCAACAATTCTGAGTTTTTACATACCGATTATTATTTTATTTATCTTTATGACAGGTACGATTTCCTATTGGCTGGCAGCGCAGCAAATTGAGGACAATGCATATAGTAATGTGCAGACGATTGTTTTTCAAACAGGGAATTATCTGGATAACCGCTTTGCTGATGTCCTGCAACAGCTGATAGAACTTTCCAATGATCCGGATGTGTTGTCTGTGATCAATAAGGACCCTAAGGATATCAGCCCGGAGGATTACATACGAGTGCAGTCTCATGTTAATACGATTCGATCACTGAATGGGACGATGATTGATTCGATTTATCTTAACTTTCATAATAATAAGTTTATTTTTTTCCGTGGTGATGATCCAAATATTGTAACTCCTTTTAGTTATAAACAATATCGGGATCAATATAAAGATAATCCTTATGATATATATTGGCGCAATTCGAATCCGTCAGATGCAAATCAAGAAGAAAATGTAAGCCTTTTCAAACTTTTTGGCCGTGGCAATGCAAAGATCAATGGAATTATTTTATTTAGTTTCCGGCATGATTTTTTTGAAAAAGTTTTTAGTCGCTCTTTACTAAGTAAAAGTGGTTATTTAGTATTAATCAATAAGGCGGGAATCTTGACTTTTAAAAAAACGGACAGTGCTTATCAAATGACCCCAGATGTAATTCAAAATTTGCAGCAAACGAAAGAAAAATCAGGGAGAATTGAGTTTAAAAATGCGCAAGGAGAAAATCTGGTAGCTATTTATGAGACGATTCCCAGTAATCAATGGAAGCTGGCAGCTGTTTTTACGCAGGCTGAGATACTAGATAATGTGAAATATATCAAATACATTACAGTATCCATTATTATTTTGTTGATTCTTATTGCGGTAGGGTTGACGAATATACTGGCTGGTTATATTACAAAACCGATTTCTTTATTAGCGGATCATATGAAGAGCATAAAAGGTGATAATCTTGAATTTGTTTCGAGTATCCATTCCATTAATGAAATTGGTGTACTGGATCAAGGGGTTCAGGATTTGGTGCAGCGAGTTAAAGTTTTGCTGGAACAGATTAAAGCGGAACAGGAAAGTAAACGACAGTTAGAATTTTCGGTGATGCAGACACAGATCCATCCGCATTTTTTATATAATACACTTTATTCGATTCAAGGATTATGCGATATGGGGTTAACGAAAGATGCAAGTGCTATGGTAACGGCTTTGGCGAATTTCTTTCGCAGTAGTATCAGTTGTGGCAAAGAAATTATTACGGTTGAAGAAGAATTGTCGCATATCCGCAATTATTTATTTATTCAAGAGATGCGCTATGGAGATGTTTTTTCTTATGAAATTAATGTAGATTCTAAGCTTTTTCCTTATAGTATTGTCAAATTAACGTTGCAGCCTTTGGTGGAAAATGCCATTTATCATGGTATTAAACAGAAACGCGGTATTGGCTGGATTACTGTTAATGGATATACCAAAGATGGTTTTTTGTATTTTGAGGTAGAGGATAATGGCTTGGGGATGACACCAGAACGATTGACAGAAGTACGGGCCGGGCTGGCAGATAAAACATTAGGGCGCATTAAAATGGGTTTGGGTGTTCGTAGTGTACACGAAAGAATACAGCTTTATTATGGAACCAATGCTGGTCTTAAAATAGACAGTGAGTTAAATATAGGGACTGTGATGACGGTTATGATTCCCATGGAAAGATTGGAGGATACGTAAAATGCATAGGATTTTGATTATTGATGATGATCGCATTATTCGCCGTGGGCTGGCAAAAATTATTCCCTGGGAAGAATATGGTTTCCAGCTTGTTGGTGAAGCCGCAGATGGCGAGCAAGGATTAAATTTGATTGAAACAGAATATCCGACGATTGTAATATCGGATATTAAGATGCCGTTTATGGATGGTTTGGAATTGGCGCAAATTGTTAAGGAACGGTATCCACTCATTAAATTGATACTTTTGACGGGGTATACGGATTTTAGTTATGCGCAGCAAGCTGTAAAAGCGCATGTTTTTGATTATTTGTTAAAACCGGTCGACAAGGAAAATTTATTAGAAAAAGTACGAAATGCGGCGAGTGAATGGGATGCTGAGAATCGTGTGCAGCAAAAAATAAATGCTGCCAATCCATTTTTCCGTCGTGAATTTTTAAAAAAATTAATGGAAGGAAATGGCGAGGAAACAGAGCTTCGACAGGATGCCATGTCATTAGGCATCGATTTAACGGGGCAGACATTTATTGCTTTTTTAATTAAGATTGATGAATATCATCAAGATTCTATGGAAATGGCAGACTTTATCGAACGGCAGAAAGCTTTCAAGTTTTGTGTGGTAAATATGTGCGAAGAAGTCACGCACAGTCAGCGAACCGGAGGCGTGGTTGAACTCGATCAGGACGAACTGGTGCTGTTATATTCTAGCAATGAGACAGTGCAGGTGGCAGAGGAAAATGGTCGTTACTTAGTGGAACAAATACAAAAAATGGTACATAAATATTTAAAAACGACCGTAACCATTGTTTTGGGTGGTGTCCATCAAGGCATCTTGGGTTTGCGGTTATCCTACCAAGAAGCACGGTCGCTCCTTGATTTTCGGCATTTTATTGGTAAAGATAAGATATATTCTTTATCTGATATTAAACTGTCTTCCCAGCAGGCTGTGAGTTTGCAGACGGAAGACAAGGTAAATGAACTTGTTCAGGATGTAAAGCTTGGGTTAGCGCAGGATGCATTAATGGCCATTGATGATTTAGAACATGTGATGATTCAGGAAAAGCAAATGTCACTTTATCATGTTCGTCTTTTATCGGTGTGGCTCGTAATCTCTTTGTTTTGCGGCAGTGCGGAATGGGCATCTGATTGGGAACATGTGCAGCGCAAAAACATGTCTTTGTATTATATCCGGATTAACGAAATGCAGACAATTCGTGAAATTTTCAACCTCATTCGTTCGGTGGTTGGTGATTTGGCTGAATTTATGGCTGGTAAACGGGAAAGCCATCGAGGCGGAGTCATTGGTGAGGCCGTGAAATATATGGAAAAACATTATGTAAAACAGGGACTTTCCTTGCAGGATGTAGCCAGTCATATCCATATTAATCCAGTTTATTTAAGTACATTATTCAAACAAGAAAAAAAAATTACCTTTTCTGATTTTTTATTACAGGTGCGTATGCAAAAAGCAATGGAGCTTTTGCGTAACCAAGATATGAAATGTTATGAAGTAGCGGATATGGTCGGCTATAATACACCAGAATATTTTAGTGTATGTTTTAAAAAGCACACAGGTATTTCCCCGATTGAGTTTAAAAACAGGTTGTAAAGCATTTTATGCTTTACAACCTGTTTTTATATCATATCATAAATTTTTATTATCACAGGAAGACGAACTATTAGTAATTATCACAATATTTCAAATCAAACTACAATATCTAAAGAAAGTGCAGAGTTATCTTAATATTTTGAATTCCTTAAAAACGTACTGCGAACTATAATGAAATAAATGCTGGTGATGATATATATTAAAAATCCTAGAACTGCAGCGTGTGTCATACAGTGTTCAATAAAATTTTAGTTGGGAGGAGATAAAAATGTTGAATTTTTCTGGATAGGGATCGGTGATTATACATGTACTTATTTTTTTTGTCAAAATGTTAACCGGTTTACGTTATCGTAATACAAAGATGGATTTATTTTTTATTGGCTGCAAAATAAGTCAGAAAACACGGTGCTTTCTGGTGGTGTTCGTTTTTATACATACGCAGTGTTGTGGACTATTCTGCGAATTGTTTGTTCCTATTAAACTAATTTTAAAATTTGTGATTAAGGAAAATAAGAATATAAGGGGATAGAAAAAATGAAAAAGAAATTGGCGATGAGTTTAGCATTCTGTATTGCTTTTGGGATGGAAAGTGCTGTATTTGCAGCAACGGATAATCCATTTGCTACCGTTCCCATGCAGCATTGGTCTTATCAAACCGTAGCGGAGCTCGTTCATGATGGTTTAATTGATGGGTATAAAGATGGAGATTTTAATAAAGATCGCCCGCTGACTCGTTATGAAATGGCCGTTATGACAGCCAAAGCAATGTCAAATGTAAAAAAAGCCGATTCGGCAACGCAAACACAGATTACGCAGCTGGAAATGGAATTTAAAGATGAATTAACGGATATGCATGTTCGGATACCAGGGGTTACACCGCCCGCACCAGTCGTTGCGGCTCCGGCTGCGCCAAAAACAGATGGTCTTAAATGGAACGGAAATATCAGAGTGCGTTACGATCATAAAACAGATCATAACAATGCCAAAGGTGACACGACGGGTACAGGTGTCAAAGACTCATCCTATTATTATGAATTGACAGGGACTACACCGATTGGCGGCGGTTGGAATGGACTGGTTCGTTTCTTAGGCGCACGCGATCGTGACGGACAGGATCGCGGTGGTCAGGAAAATACAAACGGGCAGTTTGATATGTCACGACTCTATATCTATGGCCCAGTTGGCAATGGTACATTAAAGGTTGGGCGTGATAAAGCCGGAGCCATTAATGGGATGGTCATGAATGAATATTATACAGGTGCCGTTTACAGTTTTGGTAATAAGGCCAAAGTCAATGTAACGTATGGTAAACCGGATTACAACTCGACAACACGTAATACAACTGGCGAAACGGTAAGCAAGGACGATCGTGGCATTAATGAAAGCTACATAAATCCAAAAAATGTTGGCATTAATTACGTTCAATTGGATGTAACCTATCCATTGGATGAAAAAACAAATCTTTATGCGGGTCTATGGCATACAATGGCCGATAACAAAAACTATAAAGATCCAAAAGGGAATGCAGTTGCCAGTTATGAAGATACGAATATTTGGGAACTTGCCTTTGATCATGATATTGCGAAAAATCTGAATTTTGGAGCAGATTATGCAAAGTCAGATCGCGATGATCAAAATACAGCTTATAATTTCTCGTTGGCATATCGTACAGCAGATAAAAAAATAGCGCATTCTTGGTCGACGGAAATCGATTATGTCCATTTGGAAGATCAAGCTTATATCAAATCAACGTTTGATATTAAGGATAACAAAGTTGGACGTAAAGGCTGGCAGTTTATCTATAAATATGTTCCAACAAAAAATATCCTTTGGACAACTCGCTGGTTGCAGAGCAAGGATTTGACGGGAACCGATAAAACGAGCGAAAAATGGTTGCGTTCGCAAGTTGAATTTTTCTTCTGATCCATTGTTTGAGTCAAGTTGAAAAGATAGTGAAGGAGCGAATTAGGAATGAAAAAATATGTCAGACAAATCGTATTGATTATGGTATTAGGGCTATTAATGAGTTCCGTGACATTTGCTGCAAGCCTTGCAGTACCACAAAATTTAAAGGTTCCAACCTTAGCTGTTGATGAGCAGAGCATTACCCTAGTTTGGGAAAAAACGGAAAACCAAACTGCTATTGTGGGTTATCACATATACATGAATGATAAGCTGCTTGGTAATGTCCAATCGGATAAGAGCTCGGCAGCGAAGCCAAGTATAGATAAATTTTATGCGGAAAATGCAAAAGCGCAGGCAATCATGAAACATTCCTATATTGTGACAGGGCTGAAGCCTTCTACGGACTATAAATTTACGGTACGCGCTGTCGATGCAAAAGGCACTGAGTCAGCCGATAGTAATATCGTGAAACAAAAAACGACAGCTGTTCCGACCATATTTAATATTGAGTCGTATGGGGCTGTTGGTGATGGTACAACGCTGAATACCAAGGCTATTCAAAAGGCGATCGATGTTTGTACACCCAGGGCGAAAGTGCTGGTTCCGGCTGGGGTGTTTAAAACGGGCGGGATTTGGCTTAAAAGTAATATGACCTTGGAAGTAGCCAAAGGGGCAACGTTACTTGGCTCTGAAAATGCGCAAGACTATACGTATCATTATAAACTTTACCCATATTCTAGCGACGAACGATTTTTCGCTTTAATCAATGCCGGACCAACGACCAAAGAACCCGTTGTTGAAAAAATTCGTATTGTTGGTGAAGGAACAATCGATGGAAATGGCTGGAAAAAGAATGCAGATCAAACAGCTTATTTATATGCAAAAAATAAAACAGATAAGGCTGGTGTAATGGATCCGAATCATGTGCTGAATATCGGAATTTTGGCCAAAGCACAGGTAGAAGCTTTAATGAAAGATGGACAAACGTTTAAATCTTCGTATCCAAGACGGTCAAGTTTGATTTTATTACGTGGTGTAAAACAGGTTTATTATGGCGGCATTCACGTGATCAATCCGGCAAATCATACCTTAGTGAATGTTAAGTGTGATGATGTAACCATTAACGATGTTACGTTCCGTACGTTTGACTGCAATAATGGCGATGGAATTGAGTTTACACATGGCAATGGCTTGACTGTAATCAATAATTATTTTGATACAGGCGATGACTGTGTTAACTTTGCCGCGGGGCTTGGCAGCTTAGGGCAAAAAGATCCTTCAACGAAAAACATCTGGATCTTTAATAATTATTTCAACCATGGACATGGCGCAGTTGTAACAGGCAGTCATACGGCAGCCTGGATTGAAAACATTTTGGCGGAAGATAATGTAATTGAAAATACAGACATTGGTTTTCGGGCGAAGACGGCACCTCAAATTGGCGGTGGTGCCAGAAATATCATTTTCCGTGACAATGCCATGAAAAATATCAGATTGCAGGCCTTTATCTTTACGTCCGGATATTCTGATCCAAATGCAGTTGTAGAATATCCAAAGGCGAAAACACCAGGTCAATTCAAAAACATCAGAATTGAAAATTGTACGATTGATGGAGCTGGCGGAGCCGCCATTGAAGTGCAGGGCTTGGAAAATGCATTCCATGAAAACTTGATTTTCTCAAATTTGCTCTTTAAAAATACCAAACCGATGCAGTTGAATTATTTAAAAAATGCAAGTTTTGAAAATATTGTTTTCGAAGAAACGAAACCAATAAAAAACGATAAAAAGAAGAAAACAGAAGCTGGAAAATAAGTATGAAATTCTATTTTGAAAGAAAGGAGGTGGTTTATAGATGGAGACAATTAAACAGTGGAAAAACATCTGTAAAGCCAAAACAATCGTTGCTGTTTTAAATAAAAAACATTTTCAAGCTTCGTATGTATTAAATCTTGCTGAAGCAAAAGAAAAATTAATATCGATGATTGATGACGGAGCCAGTGTTGCCCTTGGTGGGTCAACTACTTTAAGTGATATGGGGATTGTAGACGTTTTAAGAAATGGGAATTATGCTTTTTTTGATCGGTATCAAAATCTTCCTTTTGATCCTGATATTGTAGAAATTCATCGTAAATCACTTATTGCTGATTTTTTGTTGACTGGAACGAATGCAATTACGAAACAGGGTGAGCTTGTCAATACGGATTGCACGGGCAATCGTGTTGCGCCGATGATTTTTGGTCCGAAAAATGTCATTATTGTTGCCGGGGTTAATAAAATTGTTGAGAATTTGGAAGATGCTTTTAAACGGATCAGAGAGATTGCACCGATGAATTCGAAGCGGATTAAACATGAAACACCTTGTGTGGAGACTGGGTATTGTGTAGATTGTGATTGCAAAAAACGGATATGTAACTTTACAACGATTATCCATAATGGAATTAAGTTTGAAGGACGTATCAAAATTATTATCATAGCGGATGAAGCAGGCTATTAAATTAGATTATTTATGAAAAGGTTATGAGGTGGCAAAATGAAAAATTATGCAAAGTGGATGGCAGATTCGATTATAGCAAGAAATACAAATTTAACAGATCATTGGGGCTATGAATATGGGTTGACGCTCGATGGTATTGCCAAAGTATGGCAGCAATGTGGTGAGGAAAAGTATTTAAATTTCATTATAAAAACAATGGATCATTTTATTCAGGATGATGGTACAATCACTGGTTATCGCTTGGACGAATATAATATTGATCATTTAAATAACGGCAAAATCTTAATAACTTTGTATCAAGAAACCGGTGAAAAAAAATATAAAGCAGCATTGCAAAATCTCAGAAAACAAATCGATACACATCCACGGACGAGTGAGGGAGTTTTCTGGCATAAAGAAATGTACCCGCATCAGATTTGGTTAGATGGACTTTATATGGGAGCTGCTTTTTATGCGGCTTATAGTAAAGCCTTTGATGATCGTGCGGCTTTTGATGACATTGCCAAACAGTTTATCATTGCTGAAAAAAATCTGAAGGATGCAAAAACAGGACTCTTATATCATGCTTGGGACGAAATGAAGCAGCAAGAATGGGCTGATAAAAACACAGGTTTGTCACCACATTTTTGGGGGAGAGCAATGGGCTGGTATGTCATGGCTCTTGCTGATACGTTGGAACTTTTCCCTGAAGATAATGAACATCGCAGCCAGTTAATCCAAATCTTTAATGAATGCATTCAGGCACTTTTGAAAGTGCAAGATAAAAAATCTCAGGTGTGGTATCAGATTCTTGATGAGGGTGACCGTCCGGGAAATTATCTTGAATCATCGGGCTCTTCGATGATTGTATATGCACTGCTCAAAGGTGTACGACTCGGTTATTTACCAATTGGTATGAAAGAAACAGCAGAGGCTTCTTATGACGGGTTAGTCAGGGAGTTTATTTCAGAAACGAAAGTCGGGCTGATTAATTTAAATAAAGTTTGTTCGGTAGCTGGTTTAGGAGGCAAAGAAAAACGGGATGGAACCTTCGCCTATTATATGAGTGAACCCATTGTCAGCAATGAACCGAAAGGCTTAGGACCATTTGTTTTGGCATCGGCAGAACGTGAAATACTCTAACGGAAAAAATGCAATTGTAGAATATAGAGAACGCATTAAAAAAATTACATCCAGTCTATCAGTCTGCCAGGAATTGGGTATAGGGCATCGTTTGCTTCCTACGTAACGCCACTCAACCCTATACCCAATTCCTGACGATTGCCATATACAATATTTAATACAACTTATATATTATAAAATTTTAGGGGAGAGAAAAATATGAAAACGAGAAAAGTCACATGGTGGAACGTAATTGGTTATGCTTGTTTGAATTTTCTTGGCGGTGGTACGCAGGCCTTGTCATCAGCATTTTTAATGTTGTTTTACACAGCTGCTTGCGGTATCAGCCCGATACAGGCTGGTCTCATCTTTACGATTGCCCGCCTTCTTGATGCAGTAGGAAATCCGGTCATGGGTTATATTAGTGATAATTTTGGACGGACACGGCTCGGCAAAAAATTTGGCAGACGACATTTCTTTATTATGCTGGGAATTCCTGGCGTTCTCATCACGTATCCGCTGCTCTGGCTTTCGGGTCAGACGTTCACATTCTATTTAATTGTTAATATACTCTATGAAATGGTCTTTACAATGGTAATCGTTCCGGGACCAACACTTCCTGCTGAAATGACACAAATCGCTTCTGAAAAAACGAAGCTGGTGTCCGCAAAACAGTACTGTGGTACATTTGCCAGCACGATTGCCCTTCTTTTTCCAGCGGCTTTTTTTCAGTATTTTGGTGAAGGCTCCGTTGATGCCTATTTCTATACGGGGTTGTCCTATGCAGCCATTACGTCGCTTTCGCTGGTTGCTGTATATTTCCTTACTTTTGAAAGAGCACCTGAAGATATCGTTTATGCTGAAAAGATGGGGAGTATCCATCATGTGCTTGTGAAGATGGTCAATGATATCTTTGCTAGTATGAAAATTCGTGCATTTCGGATTCACTCAGGTATGATGCTTTTGATTGGTATTTATAAAAATCTTGCAGCTGGTGTATTTACGTACTATGTAATTTATGCACTGATGCTGTCGAAGAGTGCAACGTCCGTTATCACAAGTTTTGCAACCCTGATTTCCTTTATTGCACTCGCTGTATTTATTGCATTGTGCTATAAATACGGGGGGCCTGCGGCATTTAAGGTTGTTGGTGTTATTGTAACAGTGTCGCTGGTTGGTTACTTTGTACTCTTCCAAGGGCGGATCGGTATGGAAGAAAACATGGTTATCGTATGGCTTACTATTTTGGCAATTGTCAACAATGTTGGTAAAGCCGGCGCAGATTATATTCCTGTTTTTCAGCTTCCGTTCATGGCAGATATTGATGAAGCTGTAACAATGGAAAGACGCGAAGGCATCTTCACAGGAGTAAATGGTCTTCTATCTAAAGTAGCATCCGCAGCAGAAGGCTTTTTGCTTGGTGTTGGTCTTGCTTACTTTGGCTTTGTGAAAGGTGCTGGTGAACAGACTGCAAGCGCTATTGATGGTATCCTAGTCATGACGATTGTTGTACCAATTATTCTCTGCGTGGTCATTTGGTTCATCTCGCGTAATCTAAAACTCACCAAAGAAACGCATAAACTTCTGGTTGATGAAGTTCATAGAATTAAAGACGGTGGCAGCATGGCTGATGTAACACCGGAAACAAAGGCAGCTGTTGAGGATTTAACTGGCTGGAAATATGAAAATTGTTTTGGTCATAATGATCTGCTTTATCATGAAAAGAAAAAAGAAATTATCGTTTAATAATTGCTTCGCAATAAAGTGAGGGAGATTGCATGAAAAAAATATGTAGTATTCTTCTCGTAGCATGTTTTTTTGTATCTTCTTTTACGAACGCCTCAACAAGAGTATTTGCGCAGGCACCTGTAAAAGAAATGGTAGATGGTGATTCGAGTGCTTATCAAACCAATGGAGTGATAAGTAAACAAAATCTTCCGGTTTTTTATGAGAAGCTCAAGGCGAAACTTACGTATCCGATGTCTTGGAATTCAGGAAAGTATCTGAATTTCAAAACATGGAAGAGTGCAGCAAAGGCCAGAGTTATGGCGGCGTTGCCGACGGAAAAAACTGTACCGTTTGATGCTAGGGTTATTGCTGAAGAAGACCGCGGTACTTATATCGCGCAGAAGATTGCTTTCAACATAACACCAGAGAGTCGGGTACTTGCGCTTTTTTTGATTCCTAAAGGCAAAGGGCCTTTTCCGGCTGCTGTGTTATTGCATGATCATGGGGCGAAGTTTGATATTGGTAAAGAAAAACTGATTCGTTCTTGGGGCGATTCAGCCAAGGACGTATCCGCGCAGCTGTGGGTACAAAAATATTTCAGTGGTCGTTTTATCGGTGACGAGATGGCAAAACGTGGTTATGCGGTCATTGCAGTGGATGCTTTAGGCTGGGGTGATCGTGGCCCGTTGAAATCTGATGATCAGCAGGCTCTCGCGAGCAATATGTTCAATCTTGGCAGCTCTTTGGGGGGCCTGATGGCATATGAGGATATACGAACAGTTGATTTTCTGACGGTACAACCACAGATTGACAAAAAGAAAGTAGTGGCTGTCGGTTTTTCGATGGGAGCCTATCGAGCTTGGCAGCTTGCGGCACTTTCGGATAAAATCAAGGCTGGAGCTTCAATTTGCTGGATGGCAGAGGATAAAGGTCTCATGACACCAGGGAATAATCAGCTCAAAGGGCAATCAGCCTTCCAAATGATGTTGCCGGGGGTAATCAATTATCTGGATTATCCTGATGTGGCGAGTCTGGCAGCGCCCAAAGCAATGCTTTTTTACGATGGCAGTGATGATGGATTATTTCCAACAATAGCGGTACAGGCGGCCTATGATACTATGCGTAAAGTCTGGAAATCTCAGCAGGCAGACAATAAACTAGAAACGAAGATTTGGCCAGGTCTTGGACACGTCTTTGTGCAGGCACAGCAAGAGGCTGTATTTGATTGGCTGGATCGACAAATTGTTGTTAAATGAATTTATTAATAAGAGCCGTTCTTTCAAGGATTCGATCACGATGAACGGTAAAACTTCAGTTAATACAAAGCAATTTTTATCGTGTATGGTGTAGGGAATTCCTGTACATTTCATACAAAATATGGTACATTAATAGGCAGATAGAGCAGTAACGGAAATATTTTGAATCAACATATTGTTCATCTTTTCTATAGAGCAATATGTGAAACCGTTTTTACGTCCATAAAATCCGCTGCAGTTTTTTGCAGCGGATTTTTGATGGTCTGGTGGATATATCTAATTTATAGCTTCGATTTTTGTTGAATTTTTTAAAAAATCAAAATAGTGCGTGTATTTTGAACTATATATAAGTCAAAGTTAACTTTATAGTATCGTGCGAAGGAGCGGCAATCACTATGTTTAATAAAGTTTTCTGGAGTTTATTATTTGCAGGTGTATTGTTTGGTATCATTGCAACGGCGTTTCATTTCGCAAGAGATGATACAGTGATGAAACAGCCGTTTAAAGCAGTAGAAAAAGTGAATGTTGTTTTTTGGGATGAAAATGCTGGTCCGGATCGAACCCCTTATTACAAGGTATTGATCCAGGAGTTTGAAAAGCAAAACCCGACAATCCATATTGAGTATGTTGGGCTGCCGAAACAGACTGCTAAACAAAAAATCGATAGCGCAATTGCATCGAATGATCTTCCGGATGTATGTGGTGTCCAAACGAGCTGGCTGGCCGACTTTACGTCACAAAAAGTTTTATTGGACTTGGACCCTTTATTTGCACAATGGGATGAAAAAGACAGACTATCACCAGCGATTATTGAATCGAATCGTGAGATGGTACTGGATAAAAAATTATATCAGCTGCCGAATACGATGAGTATGGAGATCTTATGGTATCGCCCAGATTGGTTTGCGAAAAAACAAGTCAAAGTTCCCGATACTTGGGATGAGTTTTTCTCTGCAGTAGAAAAATTGACGGATAAAGACCAGCAGCGTTATGGTTTTTCGATTCGTGGCGGTAACGGTGCATCGATACAATTATTGCGGATGATGTTTGCTTATTCCGGCTTTACGGATTTTTTTGATAAAAACGGGAAGTGCCGCATCAATGATCCAAAACATGTTGAGTTTGTAAAAAAATATTTAGCGCTTTATCAAAAATTTACACCAATCAGCGATGTGACAAATGGTTATCGTGAAATGATCGCTGCCTTTGATACTGGAAGTGTGGCTATGGTGCAGCATAATATTGGATCGTATTCACAACATCAAAAATCTTTAAAACCGGGGGAATATGCACCACTGCCTCTGCCAAAAGCCGCGAATGGTGATTTTATTCAAGAGGGCGGCAATATTGACGGGTATTCTGTTTTCAATACAAGCAAACACCCTAGAGAAGCCTGGCTGTTTATAAGCTTTTTGTGTTCGCAAAAAAGTCAAAGCTATTGGAATAAGAGTATTGGTCAAATTCCAACGCATATGGATTCATTACAAGAACCATGGGCGCAAGAATTACCACATATGCAGTTAGCTTTACGGATGTTTTCGAATCCACATTTGAAATTTTATCAACCGCCAATGTATTTACCGGATTATCGATCTATGCTGGATCAGACTGGGGATCAGGGGATTCAAGCAGTTATGATTGGCAAAAAATCAGTAGAAGAATTTCTGAATGAATGGGCCTTGACCTTTGAACGATCAAAACAAAGATATGATCTGTATGTACGGAGTAAAAAGTAAAACCTGGTCTGTAATTCGATCAGGTTTTTATTTTGAATTTTCTCGTTTTTGATAAAATTTATATAATTTTAGTTGACAAACATATTCAAAACGTACTATCATATATAACAATATCTATAGAAGTTTGCTTTTAGCAGTAAAAGAAATTTCTTGTTGCAACTACAGAATTTTGAAAGAAAAGAAGGGGTTAATTTGGCATTTTATTTTAGTGAAGCATCTCATACGTTTGGTGAATATTTACTGGTTCCGGGTTATTCTTCGGCAGACTGCGTTCCAGCGAATGTTTCATTGGCAACACCGTTGGTAAAATTCAAAAAAGGTGAAAAACCTAAAATCACAATGAATATTCCAATGACCTCTGCTATTATGCAGGCAGTTTCCGACGATAAGATGGCGATTGCATTGGCCAAAGAGGGCGGTGTTTCCTTTATTTATGGTTCACAGTCCATTGCAGAGGAAGCGGCGATGGTTGCTCGTGTTAAAACTTATAAATCTGGTTTTGTAAACAGTGATTCGAATATTAAGCCAACGACGACACTGGCTGAAATTTTGGCACTGAAAGATTCTACTGGTCATTCCACCATGGCAGTTACTGAGGATGGTACGCCGACCGGAAAACTTCTTGGTATCGTAACCAGCCGTGATTATCGTGTTACACGAATGACAGAAGATACAAAGGCAGAAGTCTTTATGACACCTTTTTCAAAATTGGTTCATGCGGATGCACACACGACTTTGCCAGAAGCCAATGATTTGATTTGGAAACATAAACTTAATATGCTTCCTTTAATTGATAAAAATCAGCGTTTGCGCTATATGGTTTTTAGAAAAGATTATACAGATAACAAAGAAAATGAATTAGAAATTATTGATGATAAAAAACGCTATATTGTTGGAGCCGGAATCAATACGCGTGACTATGCAGAACGCGTTCCAGCGCTTTTAAGAGCAGGAGCGGATGTACTATGTATTGATTCATCGGAAGGCTTCTCAGAATGGCAGAGAACTACGCTGCAATACATTCATGAAACATTTGGCGAAGATGTTAAAGTGGGTGCTGGCAATGTTGTCGATCGGGCTGGTTTTAGATTTTTGGCAGAAGCTGGAGCTGATTTCATCAAGGTTGGTATTGGCGGCGGGTCTATTTGTATTACGCGTGAAACCAAAGGCATTGGCCGTGGACAGGCTACGGCATTGATTGATGTTATAAAGGCGCGCGACGAATATTATGAAGAAACCGGAGTTTATATCCCTGTCTGTTCGGATGGTGGGATTGTGCATGATTTTCATATGACATTAGCCCTTGCTATGGGCGCTGATTTCATGATGCTTGGTCGCTATTTTTCGCGTTTCGATGAAAGTCCTACCGATAAAGTACGAATCAATGGAACGTATCTCAAAGAGTATTGGGGTGAAGGTTCCAATCGAGCTAGAAACTGGCAGCGTTATGATTTAGGGGGAGATAAGAAACTTTCTTTCGAAGAGGGTGTTGATTCTTATGTACCTTATGCCGGATCGCTTAAAGATAATATTAATATTACACTCAGCAAACTTCGTTCGACGATGTGCAATTGCGGCTCACTCACGCTGCCAAACTTTAGACGGGATGCGAAACTTACGTTGGTGTCATCAACTAGTATTGTTGAGGGCGGTTCGCATGACGTTATTTTAAAAGATAAATTTTCATCAAGAGATTAACCCTTTAGAGGTGCGGATTCCGCACCTCTTTAATTTTGTCCATAATCGTTATGGTCGAAACAAAATGTCTTTTGATTGTGTTTGCTAAATAGATAAATTATAATGAGTTTAACTTAATTAAGGATTCGCAGCAAGCAAAATCGAATTGCTTGATCGGGCTTCTAAGTGATCATAGGAGGCTGAAACATAAATATGAAAATAAGTTCAAGAGCAAAAGCAATTTTAGCTAAAGTCTGTCAGGAAACATCCTATATAACGATTGCCGTCATTGCAAAAGAACTGGATGTAAGTGCCAAGACAATTGTACGTGAACTGCCTGAAGTCGAAACTGTACTAAAACGGTATGGTCTTGAACTCGATAAAAAAACAGGTGCGGGTATCGGTGTTCATGGGAATATGACTGCTTGTACACAAGTGCTGCAGCTTTTGGATGAATCCAGGGATGAACATACTTATTCACCGCTTGAAAGACAAACTGTTATTATTAGTAAATTATTACAAAATCAAGCACCTGTTAAATTATTTGAGTTTGCTTCTATTTTAAAAGTAACCGAAGGAACCATTAGCAATGATCTCGATAAATTAGAACCTTGGTTTGTCGCACATGCCTTGGTACTGGTTCGTAAGCCGGGGCTGGGTGTTTACGTTGAAGGTGAAGAAAATGATATTCGGAAGGCCATTGTCCATTATATTTATGAAAATATCAAAGAAGATCAGCTTTTAGATCTTGTCCATGATAATCTAGTTGAAAATCCAGCAGTTAAAACGGCTTCCTTAAAAGAAACGCAGAATTATCTACTGGATCTTGTCGATGTTAATGTCATACACAAGCTTGAAAAAGCGGTTCGCGATGTTGAAACGCAAATGAAGTATCAATTGTCGGATAATGCTTTTGTTGGTTTGATTGTCCATTTGGCTTTAGCTGTACAACGACTTAGAAAAAGTGAAAAAATAGAAATAAATAAAGACTTCCTCAATGAATTACAAGAAAAAAAAGAATTTTCTGTCGCAAGAAAAATCAGTGAAAAAATTGCTGACCTGTTTGCTATTGCTGTACCCGATACGGAAATTGGCTATATTACGATGCATTTATTAGGGGCTCGGAACCGGTACAGCAGTCATGGTGCATCCATGAATGTTGTGGATAATTTTCACTTGGTGAAGCTGGCAAAATCCATGATGCGGATCGCCCAGCAGGAAACAGGGAAAGCCTTGCTTCAAAATGAAAAGCTTTTAGTTGGTCTTGTTAATCATTTAGGACCTTCAATCAGCCGATTAAAAATGAAGATGGATATTCGCAATCCCCTGCTAGAAGATATGCAGAAACATTATCCAGAACTTTTAGAAATCAGCCGTAAATGTGTAAAAGATTTAGAGCATGAACTAGAGTTGGTTTTGCCAGAATCAGAGCTTGCTTATATTGCTATGCATTTGGGGGCAGCAATTGAAGATAGTGATCAACTTTCTAAGATTGAACACCGAATCCTTATTGCTTGTCCAACGGGAATGGGAACATCGCGCATGTTAGCGAGTCGGATTCAAAAAGAATACGCTAATCTTAAAGTCGTTGATGTGATTTCAGCACTTCATGTGAACAATCTATACATCAATCAAGTACAAGCGGAATTTGTTGTTTCAACGGTTCCTATACCAAATTGTATGCTGCCAGTTGTTGTTGTTAATTCACTACTCAATGAAGTGGACAAAGAAAAAATCAATAAGCAGATTGTCGTTTTAGGAGAAACTATTTTAAAACAGGCAGCAAAGATGCCGGCTCCATATGATTTTAAAACCCATTTAATGCAGCTTAATGAATACAGTCGGGCGATTGTTGATCTTTTGGATTCTTTCTTTTTTGCTGAGGACAAAGACGCATCGACGATTATGGAACTTTGTGAAAATATTGGCAAGCTGGTTGATCGTGATGCGGCAAAACAAAAAGCTATAACGGCTGCTTTGTTGAATCGTGAAGAATATGGTGGCACGGTAATTCGCGGCAATCAGATGATTTTATTGCATTGTCGCAGTGCAGCTATTTCGCATTTAACATTTGGTATTATTCATTTAAATCAATATGAAGCCCAAACTGAATTCGAAACGAAAATAGAACAAATTAAAACAGCGATTGTCATGCTGGCACCTCAAAATGCGCATAAATACAGTCTGGAAACGATTGGTTATATATCAACGATTTTACTCGAACGCTGGGGTCTGATTGAGTTATTACATGAAGGCGACCAAAAACTAATTTATCTTGAGTTAGTAAAAATATTTAAAGAATTTTATCAGAAAAAATATAAAATATTATTGGAGGGTTAGACATGAACGAAAATACTTCGAATGGAAACATCCAAGCCAAAATCCAGAAGTTCGGTCGTTTCTTAAGCGGCATGGTTATGCCAAATATCGGAGCTTTCATTGCTTGGGGGCTCATAACGGCATTATTTATTCCGACTGGCTGGCTGCCAAATGAAGGACTGGCTAAATTAGTTGGTCCGATGATTACATTTTTATTGCCACTTTTGATTGGTTATACTGGTGGTAAAGCAGTTGCTGGGACACGCGGCGGGGTGCTTGGTGCAATTGCAACAAGCGGCGTTATCATTGGGGCAGATATTCCAATGTTTATTGGTGCGATGATCATGGGGCCGCTTGCCGGCTGGGTTATCAAAAAATTTGATCAGATCGTTGAAGGGTCTGTTCCGGTTGGCTTTGAAATGTTAGTCAATAACTTTTCGGCTGGTATTATCGGTGGTATTTTAGCAATTATTGCCTATACTGGTGTCGGTCCGGTTGTGCTGGCATTAAACAGTGTTATACGATCTGGTGTTGATATAATCGTTACAGCTGGTATGCTGCCAATTGCTTCTTTGTTTATTGAACCAGGTAAAATTTTATTTTTGAATAATGCGATGAATCATGGTATCTTGAGTCCAATTGGAATTCAGCAGGCCCAGGAAACAGGCAAGTCTATTTTCTTTCTGCTTGAACCAAATCCAGGCCCAGGTCTTGGTCTGTTGCTTGCTTATTGGGTATTTGCCAAAGGTATGGCAAAAGATTCAGCTCCTGGTGCCATTATTATTCATTTTCTTGGTGGTATCCATGAAATTTATTTCCCGTATGTATTGATGAATCCAATTTTGTTGCTCGCAGTTATCGCAGGTGGCATGAGCGGTGTATTTACATTTGTTCTTCTTGGCGGCGGTCTTGTTGCAACTCCGGCTCCAGGCAGTATTTTTGCAATCTTGGCACTTACGCCAAAAGGTGTGTATTTTGCCAATATTGCGGGTGTAGTCGTTTCTACGGTTGTATCTTTCCTTGTAGCATCTGTTTTTGTGAAACGCTCGGCGAATCAAATGGATGATAGTGAACTTGAAGCTGCAAAAGGTGCCGTAAGTGAATTAAAAGGTAACAAGAATACTTCCGGTACAGTTGTGGCTGGCAGTGCTTTGAAAAAAATCATTTATGCTTGTGATGCCGGGATGGGATCCAGTGCAATGGGTGCCAGTGCTTTGAAAAACAAATTAAAGAAAGCCGGCTATACACATGTGTCGATTACAAATTGTGCGATTGAAGATATTCCAGCTGATGCACAAATTGTCGTTACGCATGAAAAACTGGCAACGCGAGTGCAAAATAAAGTACCACAGGCAGAACATATATTTGTTAAAGATTTCATTCAAAATCAAGTCTATGATATTATTTCCGCAAGACTGGCAGGTCTTGAAAAAGTAGCAGTAGAAGTTAATAATACGTCCGATACAGTGATTCAAGATCAAAATTTATTAACGAAAAACAATATCAAAGTAGGACTTACGAGTGTTACCAAGGCCGAAGCAATCCGCATGGCGGGCCGTATGCTTGTTGACAGCGGCTATGCAGAAGAACCTTATGTGGAAGCTATGATTGAACGTGAACAAGATATCAGCACCTATATTGGTCGTGGTATTGCTATCCCGCATGGTGTATCATCAGCAAAAAATTCAATTAAAAAATCGGGTTTGGTTGTACTTCAGTTTCCAGACGGCATTGACTTTGGTGAAGAAACCGCCTATTTGATTGTTGGGATTGCTGGTAAGGACAATGAACATTTGGCGATTTTGGCAAATATTGCTACAGCGCTGGATGAATATGAGTCTAAAGTAAAAGAACTCTATACAACGAAAGATAAAGATCTGATTTACAAGTTATTTACCAATACGAATGAATAAATAGGAATAAAAATCGCCGGAGCTTGTAAAATGATACTATATTTTGCAAGCTCCGGCGCTATGATACAATAAGTATACTATTGTTAAAAAAATTAGGGGGCATATATATATGAAAGCAGTACATTTTGGTGCAGGTAATATCGGGAGAGGCTTTATTGGCGAATTGCTCCATGATTCTGGATTTGAGATTACGTTTGTTGAAGTTGGTCAGGAAATTGTTGATCGTATAAACGCTACGCATACGTATGATCTTTATATTATTAATCGAAATTACGAAAAGAAAACGATCGATAAGGTAAAGGCTTATTCACCGATTACACAGGAAAAAGAAATTATTGCGGCAATTGTGGAAGCGGATATTATTACCACTTCAGTCTGGGCAGACAATCTGCCTAAAATTGCCAATACAATGGCGCGTGGACTAAAGGCGCGTTTAGCTGCCGGTAAAAGCAGAGTGAATATCATGGCGTGCGAAAATGCATTTTTTGCTACGAATATCTTGAAAAAAGCTTTATTAAATTGTACAGAAGGCATGACAGAAGATGAAATGACTAAAATTGGCGGTTTTGCTAATGTTTCGGTGGACCGAATTGCATTGCATTCTATTAAAGATGGTGTAAGTGTGCCGGAAATTGACGAAGCGTTTGAACTTGTCATTGAAAAAAATAAGTTGGTTGATCCGTCAGCAGAGCCAATCAAAGGGGCAGATTATGCAGATAATCTTGATATGTATTTAGAAAGAAAATTGTATATGGTAAACAGCGGTCATGCGGCGTCTGCTTATCTTGGTCAGCTTTATGGCTGTGCAACCGTGCAAGAAGCTTTGGCAAATCCGATGATTTTAGAAGAAGCTGTCGGTACGATGAAAGAAGCAGCTAAGGTTCTTGTGAAAAAATTTGGTTTTAAAGAAGCAGATTTACAGTATTTTATTGATAAAAACATTAAGCGTTTTACATTCCCTGCGCTGAAAGATGAAGTGCTTCGTGTGGGTCGTGCACCTATTCGTAAACTTGCGGAACAGGATCGCCTTGTAGGTCCGGCTAAACAAGCCGAAGCCTATGGCTATGAATATAAGCATCTTGCGAAAGCCATTGCTGCAGCATTTTTGTTTGTCAATCTGGAAGATGATCAGGCAATTGAAGTTCAGGACTTTGTCAAACAAAATGGCATTGAAAAAGCAATTACTCATTATACCAATATTCAGGCGGATACTGAATTGTTTAAAGTAATTTTGTCAAATTACAATGATTTGCTTCGTGTAAAAAAATAAGAGCCTTTATAAAGTGCAAAAGAGCAGCCTTGAAATCTGTTGGGATTTTCAGGCTGCTCTTTTTATTTAACTGTTCGAAATAAACCACCGGCTTAGCCGGCGGAATCGACGGTTTTGACTTTAGTCGAAAAAAAATCCCTGTTACAATAAATGCAGGTCTAGCCAACCGCATAAAAAATAACAGGGAGGTCTTTATCATGCAAGATAAAGATATACAAAGTTTAGAACATACTAAGTGGAGATGTCAATATCATATTGTTTTTGCGCCTAAATATCGTCGGATGGAAATTTATGGAGAACTGAAAAAAGATATTGGTTGGATATTAAGAAAGTTGTGTGAAGATAAAGGAGT
>NZ_KB905879.1 GCF_000381065.1 Propionispira raffinosivorans DSM 20765
TTTTGCGTCTGCTGCCCACAGGATGGGCATATGTGGAGTTTACGTGGCAATTGAACCGTCAGTGAATTTTCTGTAACATTTATAATAGAAAGGTCTTCCAAGTCTAAGAAAAGTGTAGTAAACTGAATATCGAGCATAAGTGATAACCCCTTTCGGTTAGTGTTGTGGTAACTTTAATTGTAAATGAGTTATTCACTTTATGCTCTATTTTTATGCAAAAAAATATGTTGGAATAAGCAATTTGTTTTTTGCTTACCCCAACATTTATTATAGAACCGTTATTTTTTATTTTTAACATCCAAGAGTTAGGGGCATAATTAATGCCTTTTAAATCATGCATGAATGCTTCGAGTGGAGTCATGGTATAGGTTGCTGTGGAAAAAGTTGCTGTTTCAAGCATAGAACCTGTTTTGAAGTCATAAACGGTTTGGCTCAACGTAATATAATATACATTTCGTTCCCGTTGTAATTTTGTAACAGATATTTCAGGGACAATTACCCAGCTATAATTGGCGGAGGCGGGAAGGTTTTTCCACTCAATAGGATTTTTTTCGTTAGCGATAGAAACCCCAGGTAAGTTGTTACGATACTCGTCCTTCATTGCTTCATGCATATACCAAAACTCTTTTGACAAAGCTTCAGGCAGATTGTTTTTTAATGGGGCAACATAGGCACCTGTTCCAACTGCGTTTTTCGGTACGTCGGATTTTATGAATTGAGGTTCATTTTGTAAGAGTTGATCGTGTTTATCATAATAATTTTTTATAGATGCATCGACATATTCTGTTATGTTATGAGGTTGGTCCCGATCTTTTGAACTTTTAAAACGTAGTTCTTTACCAAATTGTCTGTAGCCACCAACCAAGGTTTGTAGGATGCCTGTTACAGGATCGCCTGATACGATAACACGTGTTAAATTGAGACTTTTATCGTATTTAGCAGCAAAAGCGGCATTGCCAACGGCGGGGGCTCCGAAAGTAATGACTTTGATTTGCTCGGGATTAACTCCCATATTGAGAAGACTAGCTCCGGCTAGCGTAGCGGCAGCACCGCCTAAGCTGTGTCCAGTTAGATAAACTTTGCTATCTTTATTCGCTAAAAGCATCTCTACGAGAGATAGACCATCTTTGCCTTTGGTTGTAGCCTTTAGACCGGATTCGATAAAATCAAGAAAGCCTCGATGTACTTTGGGCAATGTGTCGGGGATATCTTTTTTTTCGGCGTTTGCTGTAAATGAATCTAAGGTATTGCCATCAAAATAGACTTTTTTGTATTGTAGGTCGAAACTTACATCTCCTTTTGTTTCTGTGCCGACAAAGGCTAAGAGATAGATTGGTTTTCCATCCCCAAAATCTTTCTTTGCTAAAAGGAAGCGAGCGCCATCTTGTCCTTGTTTTTGGACATAGCTGTCAATTTTCCAACCGTCTTGTTCAAGATAACTTTTTGTTACTTTACCAATTCTATCACTATAAGAAGCTGTGCAGGCTCCAGCTGATATAAAGACATCATGCGCCTCATTATAATCTTCAAGTACACTCGCCTGACTGACTAATGGTGTGAGCCATATCATTATTATGGTCCATAAAATTAACAAGAAATATTTCATCGCATCACCTACAAAAATTTTAACTTAAATTTAAGCTTTAATATTTTAAATTATACTTTATTTTTAACTGCAATACAAAATTTTTTACTTTGTATAAGTAAACCTCGTAATATATATTTTGTTATCATCATTGATAAAAATAGTTGGGGTTTATCGACGATTGTTTTTTAAACAATAATTCTTGATTTCGCTGCCAAACTAATACCCAATTACCTTTGATATCCATTTTAAAGCGATCTAAACTATCAGCGCTAACTAACATTAAAACGTGGTTTTTCTTTATAAGATCTTCTTCAGGGAAAAAAGGCATTACATTTTTACTGTTCCAACTCATGGCTTTTGGAATTAATTTATCTATATTTTGAGCTTTTTCTATACGGTAAATTTTTACTCCACTATAAAAAACGGCTGATGTATGGTATTCTCCATAACTGCCCACAATGGCATCTGATTTTTTAGAAGCGGCAACGATTACACCTGCGTCCTTTGCCGAATATTTCTGGCAATATGGAATTGCTACAAAAAACGTCAAAAGTGTATAAAACACAAGATTAAATATTAGCATCTTTTTAAGCAGAGGTTTGCGTTCTGCAAAAAAACGAGCAACTAAAATCGCAATAGGTAAAAAGGCTGGAAATGTATACGTTGTATATTTCGTTGCCACAATCTGATAAAAAACAAATACAACCAAAATCCAAATAACTAAAAATCCTGTTGTCTCATCAATTTTTGGACAAGCTCGCTTTGCCCACATTTTCTTTAAAACCAGAGGTAAGGTGAACGCCCATGGGAAAAACCCAATGATAAACATAACCAAATAATAATACCACACATTATCTTTTGGATGTTCAGAAACCGTAGCTCGTAAAAAATTGTGAACCCCTAAAAAAGTTTCCAGAAATATTTTGCCATGAATCATATACATAATATAATACCAGCTACCACCAACAAAAGTTAAAATCAAGGTTCCTACGGCGCATTTCATATGTTTTAATTCCGTAGTATTACGTTGCCATAACATAAAAACCACAATAATAAAACCTGGCAATAAAAAACCTATTGGACCTTTTGTCAAAGTAGCCAATCCTGCAAATAAGTAAGCGCCGTAGTAATATTGCTTTTTTTCACTACTATACGCTAAATAGAAACATACTAAAACCGCATTGAAAAATACAAATAGCGACATATCGGTAATAACTGCTTTAGAAATCAACCAATATTCAAAAGAGGTTTCTAATATTAGGGATGCAATGAAAGCAATTTTTGCATTATACAAATACCTTGTAAATGCATAGGTCCCCATAATACCGATAAGGCCCATCACTGCTGGCCAAAATCTGGCGGAAAATTCATTTATACCAAAAATA
Source organism: Propionispira raffinosivorans DSM 20765 (assembly GCF_000381065.1). Classification (GTDB taxonomy): domain Bacteria; phylum Bacillota; class Negativicutes; order Selenomonadales; family Selenomonadaceae; genus Propionispira; species Propionispira raffinosivorans. The sequence continues at coordinate 2,974 of NZ_KB905879.1, forward strand.
GTAAAGGCGGATGCAAGCTGCCAATAAAAAAGAATAGGTTTATCATACCAATACATACCATAAATTTGTGGAGAAATGTAATCTCCTGACTGTACCATTTCACTTGCCGTTAAAGTATAATTGGATTCAACAGGATCTGTAATATAAATTCCTTGATTTCCAAGGAAGAATAAATAAATTCCGATTGATAGAATAATAACAATGTGTTTTTTCGTAGACAAATGTTCCATACCTCCAATTGAAGTTTAAAATTATTTAGTGATTATACCCACTTTACCCTGCCAGTGGTGATTGTTTAGGCAGGGTATGGGTACAGATTTATATTTTAGTGATTTATGGTGTTGTTTTTTTCAAGCAATCATATGATTTTTATTAAGATTTATGGTTTGAATCCATGATATACCAAACAGCATACATGACGGGCAGAACCAAAAGCGTTAATATTGTTGCAAAAAATAGTCCGGAACCGATTGCAACGGCCATTGGTCCCCAAAACAGATTGGAGATGAGTGGAATCATTGCTAAAATAGCAGCTGCGGCTGTGAGTAGAATCGGGCGCAGGCGGGCTAATGTAGCATTCATGATCGCATCCCAAAGATTTTCACCAGCGGCAATATGCTGGTCAATTTGGTCAATTAGGATAATTGAGTTTCGCATAATGATGCCGGATAAAGCCAGTATGCCGAGCTGGACGGCAAAACCAATTGGTTTTCCCGTTAAGAAGAGGCCGATGGCAACTCCGATTAGGCCAAGGGGAGCGGTAAGCAGGGTTAAAATCATTTTTGATATGTTCTGCAATTGCAGCATCAAAAGAATCATAATGATGATAATCATTGCTGGGATAGGTGCTAAAAGCATTTTTGTAGCTTTTGCACTTTCTTCCGTGGCACCGTCGTATTTGATGCTATAGCCGGCTGGAAGACCTTCACGAACGCTGCGGAGATTTTTATATACCTGTTGTGTGATTTCAGCACCGCTTGCTCCAGGTTTTGTTTCAGCGCGAACCGTGACCGTTGGTTTTAAGTTACGACGGTAAATCAAATTGTCTTCCGTGGCGAATTTGATAGTGGCGATTTGGTCAAGCGGCACATACTTTCCATTGCCGATATGGATCGAAAGATCCTTGATGACGGAGGGATCATTTCTCGATTTCGTATCAAAACGAAAAATCATTGGAATGGTTCTATCTTTTTCACGGAACTCCGTAATGCTTGTTCCTGATAGTTCAGTTTGCAGAGTCGATGCTAAAGCCTCTGAGGTGATACCTAGTGTGCGGGCTTTATCTTGATCAACGTTTAGCTGCATGATTTTACTTTTTTCATTCCAGTTCATGCTGACATTTTTTGTGCCTGGATTATCGATCATAGTTGTCTCTACTTGTTTAGCTATGGCACGTACTTTGTCATGATCATAACCTTCGACACGAAGCATGACAGGATAATCAGCAGAGGTTCCTGTACTGATTACTTTTGTATGGACTTGTACATTGGGAAAGTCGTTTGCTAATAGTTTGCCAAGCTTTGTATTTAATTCACTGCGAGCATCGGTATCTTTGGCAACAATAACAAATTCGGTAAAATTAGTTTTATTCAATGTAGGGTCAAAAGTCAAGACAAATCTAGGAGCTCCTTCACCAACGTGATAGCTATAATAATCAATTAGAGGGTCATCTTGTAATTGTTGAGCAAATTTATTTGCAACGGCTTCGGTATTTTTTAGAGAAGCACCTTCCTGCAGCTTAAGTTGAACAATTAATTCAGAACGAGTTGATGCAGGAAAAAATTCTTCTTTTATCATCCCAAATAAACTAAGTGAAGCGATAAACACAATTACAGTCGTAGTTAATACAATTTTTTGATGTGTCAGACACCAGGAAAGTGCTTGCCCGAATAACGCATAAATTTTCGAATTGTAGGCAGCATGTTCCTTTTTTGTAGTTTCTTTGTGTGGAGATTTTATGAGCAAATAACCGAAGAGTGGTGTTACCATAGCGGCGACAATCCAGGATGCGATCAAAGCAATTGTAATCACGGTAAAAATAGATGAACAAAATTCGGAGGCACTGCCCTGCGCAAAGCCAACCGGGATAAAACCGGCACAAGTGATGAGTGTTCCTGTCAGCATCGGAAAAGCAGTAACGCTGTATGCATGGGATGCTGCACCAATCCGATCCATTCCTTGTTCGAGTTTTACGGCCATCATTTCAATTACGATCATGGCATCGTCAACAAGCAATCCAAGCGCAATAATCAAAGCTCCTAATGAAACACGCTGGAGTTCGATATTCATCAGATACATGACCGTAAAAACGATTGCTAAAACAAGAGGGATACATAGGGCAACGACGAGCCCGGAGCGTATGCCAAGACTAATAAAGCTTACAATGAAAATAATAAGAATGGCTTCAGCTAATGATTTTACAAATTCACTGATTGATGATTCTACAATATTGGGTTGGTTTACTGTTTGATGGATTTCGAATCCGGCTGGCAATTCTTTTTTTATTTGAGACATTGTTGTTTCTAAATTTTTCCCAAGCTTTAGAATGTTTTCGCCCGGTTCCATGGCTACTGTGATACCGATGGCTGGTTGACCATTGTAAAAGAATTTTGGGTCGGTCGGTTCAGCGTAAGAACGAGTGACTTTGGCAATGTCTTTTATTCGAAAGGTTCGTCCATTTGCCGTAATGGGAAGCGTTAGAATATCATCGGCTCGTTCGAACATTCCGGACAGACGCAGGTATACATCATCCGTTTCTGTTTGAAGCATTCCCGTGGGGGCCATAGCGTTTTGAGCTTGAATTGTATTGGTAATCAGAGCCGGGTCGATGCCCATCTGAGCCATTTTACTGTTTTCGATTTCAATGTAAATATTTTCAGTTTGTGTTCCGATGAGTTGAACTCTTCTTACCGTGGGAACGTCCAGAATGATTCGCCGTATTTTTTCAGATGTCTCCCGCATTTCTTCATAGGTATAACCATCACTGGTCAGAGCATAAACGATACCATATACTTCATCAATATGGTCATTGAACTGTGGCGATTGAACTCCAGCTGGTAATGTGGAAGCCATGTCGTTGACCATGTTGCGAGTCTCTAACCATTTGGAACGAATTTCTTTCTTTGGAACGGCATCTTTTAGGTTAACATAAATTACCGATTGTCCTGGGTTTGAGTAACTTTGTACATAATCAAGACCAGGCAAATCTTGTAATTTTTTCTCTATTTTATCCGTTACTTGTTCTTCCATTTGACGTGCAATAGCTCCTGGCCAGCTTACGCTTACAACCATTTGTTTAATCGTGAAATCAGGATCTTCCATACGCCCTAAATTTATATACGTGAATATTCCCGTGGTAAAAAAGAGTGCAATGAAAAAATAAATAAATTGTTTATGTTTCAGAGCCCATACGGCCAAATTGAAATTTTTCATAAAGTATCACCACCTGTGTTCACTTTTTGCCCCTCCTGTAATTTATGGACGCCAGCTGTTACAATACAGTCACCAAGTTGAAGCCCGCTTAGTACTTCGACGGTTTCGCTGCCGAAGTTACCGATTGTGACTGATTGAAGTATGAGTTGGTTGTTTTTTACCACCCAAACAGAAGTCGGTGTATTTCCATCCTGATAGATAGCTGCTAATGGAATTGCTATGGTTTGCAGCGCAGTTTGCGCGTTGATTTGAACGGAAGCTGTCATGCCTAGCTTTATTTGCTCTGGTGGATTCATTAAGTGAATGCGTACTTTAAATGTCCTTGTTGTTTGATCTGCCATGGGAGCTACTTCTCTTATTTGACCATTGATTGTTATCCCGGGAAGGGCCCAAAAGCTTGCTTGAATTTGTTCAGTTTTACGAAGGTATTCCATTTGATTTTCGGGGACATTTATTTCGATCTCAAGTTCACCAGTTGGAACGATCGTAACGACGGTCTGACCAGCACTAACTACTTGTCCGGTTTCAGCATTGATCGTTGATACAACACCAGTTTTATCAGCACGAAGAAGACTATATCCCATTTGATTGGCGCCTTGCGCATATTGGGCAGAAGCTTGCTGCAAACCGGCAACAGCTACGTTGTAAGCATTGACATATTGATCATATTGAGCCTGACTAATGGCGGCTTGATCCAATAATTGTCTGTAACGATTTAGATTGCTTTCAGCCAGCTTTACTTGTGATTGAGACGAAGCTACTTGTGCTGCATTATTATTTACAGTTTGCTGAATATCTTTGGCATCAATTTCCATTAATACATCACCGGCATTTACCAATGTGCCAAGTTCAACGTAGCGTTTACTAATTTTTCCGCTGACCTGAAAGGCAAGCTGGCTTTCATATCGACCGCGTACTTCACCGGAATACGTGGAACTTTGTTTCTCAGACGTAGTGCCAAGTGTAATCGTGCGAACTTTAACGATGTCTTCTGGGGTGGGCTGTGGTTTGTTGTAATTTTGAAGTATAAATACTGTGATAATGAATAGGATTACAATTCCTGCAATAATGAAGTAACGTTGCTTATTGAAGAGGTTTGTTAATTTTGCTGGTAGTTTCATAATGCGAGTACTCCTTTTAGCGAATATATATTTTTTTTTCATCTGGAAACATTAATTGAATACAATTCAATTAATGTTTCTAAAAAAACCGCTCATCCAAAACGAGCTTGGATGGCGGACTCCTACTGACTTTTAAAGTAGGATATGGATGGTATTATCTTTACAGTCAAGGGCTTTTTCTATCAACGATTCTGCCATTTGTAACCGAAATGCTAAAATATCAGCGGCAGTTTTTTGATAAAGAGCTTCACTTAAAAATTCTAGAATAACAAGAATATAACTAACGGTAGTTGGTGCATGCCTTGTGTGAAAGACTCGTTGGGAGAGGCCATCTTCAATGATTTTTAGCAGCCATGGCGAAAGTGTTACTTCTAGCTGGCGGAATAATTGAATCTTAAGATTTAGATTTTGGTTGTCATATAGAAGGTTTAGCAGTAATCCATCTTTATATGTTGCTTTGCGTAATACATTGCTTATCGTTAAAGAAATTTTTTCGGTGGGAGAGTTATTTAAGTCAATGATCGTTTTGATTTCGGTCATCAAGGAATCGGCATGCCGATCGAGCATCTTTTCTAATATTTCTTCTTTCGATTTGAAATAGTAATAAAGCATTCCTTGTGCGACACCCATTTTTTTTGTTATATCATTGATGGTTGTTGCATCATAACCTTTGGTGAAAAATAGATAATCAGCCACATCTAAAATTTCATTCATTCTAATACTGGGGTCTTGAGGAGTTCTAGGCATCTATAATACACCTCCATAATTTGAACTATATTCAAATTATAAATCATGAAAGGAAAGACTGTCAATAATAATTTTTTTGACGTATAAAATAGAGTTAAATCTTTATGAAAAAATCTGTATCTAAGAATACTGAAAAATTCATTTGTCTTATTATTAAATGAATTTAATAATAAGACAAAATATTCTGAAAAAAGTATTGCAAAATACAATTGCTTATGGTATATTGAACGTAACAGAAGAGCTGTTCGAAAGATACCAAATGGGTATCAAGATTTTAAGAGGATATTCGGATAGTTCCTCTGCAAAAACTACCAGAGCCATCCTAAATTAGTCTAAAAAACTAAAACACTAGTGGCAGGTATGTTTCCAGGCATCTATAGTGTAATGATTTGGCGACCCGAGAAGGAAAATCCTTTTTAAGAAGTTAAGAGATCATCGCAAGATGAAATTTAACCACAATTTTAGCCAGATCAAAAAGGAAGTGCCGCGATGACCCGTAGGAGAGCAATCTTCTGCGGGTCATTTTTATGAAACAGCATACGTGAATTCTATACCCAATCTTAGACTTTTCAAAGTCTTAGATTGGTTTTTTTGCAGCAAAAATGGAGTGCCACGCTAATTTTCAATTGTTTTATAGCAAGTCTATTGATGAAAATAATTTTTCTAAAGAGAGAAGGGAGCTGATTATAAATCGCGAATTTTAATATTAAAGTAACCAGATAATAAATAAGCGGAGGGATTGTATGGGACATTTGGGGAAAGTAAGTTTACTCATTGTCTTCCTTATAAGTTGTTTGACTGGACTCGCAGCATTATTTATAAATATGCAAAACCTATCAGATGTAAAAATGGAGACCGAAAAAAATAGTTACGGAATTTTACCGGTGAATACTATGAAACAGGATACTTTGTATGATATGGCACGAAAAAATATCTTGGTGCTTAATTCATATCATGCAGATATGCTATGGGTTCAAGCAGAGGAAAAAGGTATTCGATCAATTCTGGGAAATGACACTAAAATACGCTTATATTTTGATTATATGGATACAAAGCGAAATATAAGTAATGAATATATGAAAAAATTTTACGAACTTTATTTGGAAAAATGTAAAAATACTCATTTTGATGCGGTGATTGTTACAGATGATGCTGCCTATCGATTTGTTTTGGAACATCAACAAGAACTATTTCCTGATATTCCAATTGTTTTTTGTGGTATTAATTTTTTTGAGAATCGTGAAATACAACGAAATCCATGGGTTACTGGCGTTGCAGAAGTGACAGACATGAAGCGAACGGTCAATGCAGCATTGAAACTCCACCCGAACGTCAAGAAAATTGTATTTATCAATGATGAAAGTGATGCAGGAAAAGTCAACCATCAGCTTTTGGTGAAAATAATGCCGGAATTTATCGATCGAGTAGAGTTTACATTATTCGAGAAGATGACCATGCCAGCGCTTTTGAAAAAAGTTTCTGCATTAGATAATGATAGTCTAATTGTTCTTATGACTTTTAATGTAGATGAGGATCAAAAGATTTTTAGCTATGAAGAAAGTGCGGATTTGATTGCAGCAAAAAGTAAGGTTCCGATCTATTGTACTTGGGATTTTTATTTGGGACATGGTGTTGTTGGTGGGATGATGACAAGTGGTTATACACAAGGGGAAAAGGCCGCACAGTTAATGCAAAAGATTCTTTATGAAGGCCGTTCACCGGCAGATATTCCTTTTGTGCTAGAAAGTATTAACCATTATATGTTTGATTATAATGAAATGAAAAAATTTGGTATACAGCAATCCATGCTTCCCGCTGGAAGTATTATTGTTAATAAACCCGTTACATTTTATGAAACCTATAAAAACTTGGTATGGGCTGTGGCAACGGTTGTTTTGGTCTTGCTATTTATGGTTATCGTGTTAGTTATGAATATAAGGTATCGCAGGCGGGGGGAAGAAAAGATCCGTCAATTAAATGCAGCATTGGAATCACGTGTTTTGGAAAGAACCCATGATTTACAGGAAACAAATAATAAGTTGACAGCTACTTTGGTCGATTTGAAACAGATGCGAACACATCTAATCGAGGCTGAAAAAATGGCGTCTCTCGGGGAATTGGTGGCAGGGGTTGCACATGAAATTAATACTCCAGTGGGAAATAGCATTACAGCAATTTCTCATTTGGACACCAATAATAGTGATTTTAACAATAAATTTTCAATGGGAACCATGAAAAAATCTGATTTAGAAAATTATTTAGCGGTAGTTCACAGTGTAGTGAAAATTGTTTTTACAAACTTGACTCGGGCGGCAGAGTTAATTCGCAGTTTTAAAAAAGTAGCGGTAGATCAATCTTTGGAAGAACGGCGAATTTTTTGTCTGGACGAATATATGAATGATATATTGATCAGTTTGAAGCCTCAATTAAAAAAAACACGGCATAAAATGATCTTTCATTGTCCGGCAGATATTACTGTGTATTGGGACCCGGGCGCCCTGTGGCAAATAATGGCGAATTTATTGAGTAATTCATTGTTGCATGCTTATGAGGAAGATTCAGAAGGGATAATTGCGATTGATGTTTATAAGGATGGAGAATATATACTTATAAAGTATGCTGATGATGGTAAAGGAATGCCGCCGGAAGTTCAAAAAAAGATTTTTGAACCGTTTTTTACAACGAAAAGAGGATCTGGCGGGTCAGGACTCGGAATGAACATTGTATATAATCTGGTTGTTTTTAAAATGAATGGAACGATTGAGTGTAACAGCAATCTCGAGGTTGGAACGGAGTTCATTATTAGGATTAGGAATACGGAGCAAGATAAGGGGTGATGTTATGCAAGATGACGCTATAATATTTGCGGAAGAAAATAATATAGAAAATTACGAGATTCAAGATGTTTGGAAAGTATTGATTGTCGATGATGAGCCAGAGGTACACTCTGTTACAAGGCTGGTATTGGAGAACTTCGTTTTCGAAGAGAAGAAAATTGAGTTAATCAGCGTATATTCGGCAGAAGAAGCAAAAAAAATACTTAAAGAACAAGACGATATTGCTCTTATTTTGCTGGATGTGGTAATGGAACGAGCTGATGCAGGGCTCCAGTTGGTGCGCTGTATCCGTGAAGAAATTGCCAATAAAATGGTTAGAATTATATTAAGAACAGGTCAGCCTGGGGCAGCTCCGGAAGCCAGAGTTATTGTTGAATATGATATCAATGATTACAAAGAAAAAACGGAATTGACGGCACAAAAATTATTGACTACGGTGATAGCAGCATTGCGTTCGTATCGTGATCTATTAATTATTGAAATGAATAAAAATGGGTTGGAAAAAATAATTCAAGCCTCTCCTGAAATTTTTCGTATGCAGTCTATGCAGAATTTTGCCGCTGGTGTATTGATGCAACTGACAGCAATGCTGAAATTAAGCGAAAATAGCCTATATTTAAAGGTGTCAAGTTTTGCGGCTACATGTACCAAAACGGGGGCCATTGATATATTAGCAGCTACGGGGGCTTTTTCTGGAAAAATAGATGCCGATATAAATATATCGGATGATATAAAAAATAAGCTCGATATCGTATTAAATGCTCAAAAAAGCATGTTCTTTGTTGGGTATTTTGTTCTGTATTGGCGCAGTATAGCAGATAATTTTTATTTGATTTATATGGAAGGGACCCCAAAGATTAGTGATTTGGATAAACGGTTATTAGATATTTTTTGTTTGAATATTTCAGCAGCCTTTGAAAATTTAAAATTACATGTGGAAATGTATGATGTGCAAAGAGAAGTTTTTTTTCGGCTGGCAGAAGTAGCAGAAAGTAGATCAAAAGAAACGGGAAATCATGTAAGACGAGTCGCCGAATATGTAAGTTTATTAGGGAAAGCGTATGGATTATCAGCGAAGGAAGTCGATATGATTCATTTGGCGGCACCGATGCATGACATTGGAAAACTAGGGATACCGGATGAGATTTTAAATAAACCAGGTAAGTTAACGGATGGAGAATTTGAAATTATAAAAAAACATACGCAAATAGGTTATGATATGCTCGATGGTTCAGAGCTGGAAATGCTCAAAGTTGCAGCCATTATTGCACAACAGCATCATGAACGTTATGACGGGACTGGGTATGGATGTGGATTAGCAGGAAAAGACATTCATATTTATGCTAGAATAACGGCTGTTGCCGATGTTTTTGATGCGTTGGGGAGCAATCGAGTATATAAGAAAGCATGGCCGTTGGACAAAATCATTCATTATTTTGAACAAGGACGTGGCAGCCAGTTTGATCCTGAAATTGTGGATCTGCTTTTCGAACATTTGGAGGAGGTACTTAAAATTCGCGATACCTTTGGTGAGTGACCAAAAAAAGAGGCTGTGGTACTAAGCACATAATTCTAATAAATATGCTTAGTACTACAGCCTCTTTTTTGAAGTTATTCTTTAGAATCGTTGTTGTAAGGACAGTTTTGATAATTTCCAGTTCCATTGCCACGTTGATAACAGCCACCGCGGAATGAATCTCGGTCTTGATTGTTGTTATTTGCAGCTGCGAATACTGGTACAGCAAATAAAATAGCCAGAGCCGTTGTGAGTAAAATTTTCTTTGTCATAAAAATACCTCCTGTTTTTATATAATACATAAACTATATTTATTCTATTTCTTTTTTTATCGTTTGATATTCTTCACTCGTAAGTTCACCTTTTGCATAACGTGATTTTAGTGTTTCTAATGCATTTGAGGGCATATTTGTTGATTTATGAGGTGGGAACACCGCCTTAAACATCCAAATGACTGCCAAAAAAATTATTGCAATAAAAGCGAGGTGAGTAATCATTCCGAGCCCGAACCCAAACCAGCCAAAGCCTCCACTGGCTCCATATCCAGCTCCATATCCCATCATTTTGTTGCACCTCCTTTGTTCTTGAGTTCATTATACCGCATAACTATGGAGATATTATGGAGAAACTATGTGTTTTTAATGTATATTGAATGGCAAAGTTAAGCGGAAGATGCTGCCTTTATCTAGTTCACTTTGAACGGAAATTTTGCCTTTGTGGGTTAAGGCCATTTGCTGAACTAGTGCCAGTCCCAAGCCGGTTCCGCCGCTTTGCTTGGTTCGGGATAAATCGACTCGATAAAAATAGTCAAAGATATAGGGAAGATCCTCTTGGTCAATCCCAATTCCTGTGTCGATAACTTCGATAATCGTACTTGTCGAATTTTGTGTGGCGATGACTTGAATGCTGCCTGTATTGGTATAACGGATTGCATTGATAATCAAGTTGTAAATAATTTGTTGAACCATTGTAATATCCGCTTTTATTGGTGCTAACTGCGTTTTAATAGTACAGGTAAGGGATAAGTTTTTGTCGACAGCTAAAGGCTGGCTTTTTTGAACAATTTGATATAATATACTGCCAATGTCTATTTCCTGAAATTCAGGTTTTAGTTGACCCGCTTCCAAAAAAGATAAATCTCGCAGTTCTTCGACCAATTTTGTCAGGCGATCGACCTCTTCTGATAAAGAATCCATTTGTTCTTTATCGGGTGTGATAACGCCATCAGCAATGCCTTCCAGATTGGCTTTTAAGATAGTTAATGGTGTGCGCAGCTCATGGGCAATGCCGGCAAAAAAACGTTGTCGCAGGACCGTCGTGGATTTGAGCTTTTTAGTCATTTCATTAAAGGCGGCAGCCAGTTGTCCTAGTTCATCTTTTCGTTGAATGATAACGTTGGTATCAAGATTGCCAGCTGCTACGGATTTTACAGCCTTGTTTAGAGTAAGCATCGGACCTGTGATGCTGCGGGCCAGATAATAACTGATTATGGCGCCAAGCCCTAACATTATACTGCCAACAAAGAAGAGCGAATGTTTTAACGATCGTAAAAATTCTTGTTCGGGCAATCCCATTGAAGCGGGCTGCAGCATACCGTGATTCATCATACCGTGCATTCCGCCATGCATCATCTCGCTCATAGTCAAATAGGAAGCAAAAATTTGGGCTATTTCATGGTTCACGACGATAATAAGTGCCAGGAGGATTGCTCCGGTGGTAATAAAAACGGTAAGTGTTACGCGTATTAATAATTTATGCATGTTGTTCACCGGTCAATTTATAACCGACACCATAAATAGTTTTAATGTAATAAGGATCTTCTGGTAATGCCTTTAGTTTTTTGCGTAAATTTTTAATATGAGAGTCAACGGTTCGTTCATAACCTTCAAAGGAGTAACCTTGTATTTTTTCGATGAGTTGAAGGCGGGAAAATAATTGTCCGGGATGGCTTAAATATAATTCGAGAATTTTATATTCAGTTGGTGTCAAGTCAATGGGGGTGTTGGCTACGAAAACACTATGGTTTTTCTTATAAAATGTTAGTTTTCCCATTTGTAAAGGCACTTCTGTGTTTATTGGGTGTTCAGTGGGGTTTATGCGACGCTGGATAGCCCGGATACGGGCTATAACTTCTTTGGGGCTGAAAGGTTTGATTACATAATCATCAGCACCTAATTCCAGCCCGATAATACGATCACTTTCAGCATCACGGGCTGTAAGCATTAAGATGGGTATATTACTGCTGCGGCGGATTTCTTTGCAAACACCGAAGCCATCAAGTTGCGGCAGCATAAGATCAAGTAAAATAATATCAGGCTTTAAGTGTAGTGCCTTGTCAACAGCCGCTACCCCATCATTGGCAGTTATTACGGTATAGCCATCTTTTTCTAAATAGGCCGTTAATACTTTTACTATCTTTATATCATCATCAACAACTAGGACTTTCATGTAATTCACCTCGTGATTTTTATAATGTGGGGATTTATTATATTAATCCAGTATATAATATTGATTTTATAATGTATATGCTATTGTAGGAGTGGTAACTAAAAATACAGCCAGCATCATCGACGCTGGCTGTATTTCGGAACCGCAGAGTTTAAATTTCTTCATATTCGGTGTAGTGGCATACCGGGCATGGAGGAAGAACATCATCGGGGTCATCCAATGTAAGCAGTTCACCGCATTCGAGACACTTGTAAGTTCCGATGCCTGGCTTTTCACCAGCTTTAAACATAGATATCACCTCCAGTGTTTTTTATGAAAAATCTTGTTGATTAAGTTGGAAATTCGCGAAAAAACAATAAATACCTGCAAGCTTTATGGAAGATTCTTTAACGGATCGATAAATTTTAAAAGTGAAAAAATTTTAAATATGGTATACTATTTATGTGATTTAAAGTGTATTTTTGAACAATTCATAGGAAAGAAAGAAGGGTGTTTATGGAAGAAAACAAGATCGTTACGAAGCAGGCTTTGCTTACAATTTCAGCGGGTAAAAGACTCATTGCAAAAGCAGTCAGCTCGCTTGCTCAGATACAAAAAGCTTTAGAAAATCATACAATTATTATTGTTGCTGGGACGACCAATGGGTATGTTGCGGAAGAGCTATTGAACCAGATTGATCAGTTGGGTGATTTTTCGCGAGATACATTTTTTCGTGGTGTGACAACAAAGCCGGGAAAGAATGTAGTGAAGGGGGCTTATTTTGCCAAAGATATTGTACTTAAAAAAGGAAAATGGATCAAAGGGGAGAACGTTTTTACGTCGGCACCTCAACTGGGACCGGGAGATATTATCCTAAAAGGCGGCAATGCGGTGGATGCAGCCCGCAAAGAGGTTGGAATCCTGATCGGACATCCTGAAATAGGAACTAGTGCACCTATATTGCAGGCGGTTATTGGCAGAAGAGCTGAATTGATACTGCCGATTGGTCTTGAAAAAAGAGTTTTTGGGGACATTGGGACAATTGCAGCTAAACTCAATGCAACAAATGCCAGTGGTGTGAGAATGCTTGCTGTCAGTGGTACGATTGTAACGGAATTGGACGCACTGGAACATTTAACCGGAGTGTCTGCTGAGCTTGTTGCATCAGGCGGCATTTATGGTGCGGAGGGCAGCTACTGGATTGCTGTTACTGGTCGTGTAGATCAAGTGGGTCAGGCATTGGCGCTTACGAAATCAATTGCGGGAGAGCCTGCATTTGGGGTGTAAGTTTTGATTTGTGATGAAAAATAAGGAGACGATGTAAATGAGAATTGCTATGGCAAATGACCATGCGGGGCATGTATTAAAAGAAGAAATAAAAGATTATTTACAATCTGAAGGACATGAAATAGTCGATTTTGGTACATATAATGAAGAATCTTGTGATTTATCAGATTTTGTTTATCCGGCGGCAGTGGCTGTGGGAAAAGGTTCTGTTGAACGGGGGATTTTTGTTGATGGCGTTGGTTATGGCAGTGCGATGATTGCAAATAAGATTCATGGTGTTTACGCCGCGGTTTGTCAGGACCCATTTTGTGCGCAATTAGCACGGCAGCATACAGATTCTAATGTTTTATGTATTGGTGGTAAAATTATCGGTAGTGTTTTGGCAATGGAAATTGTAAAAACATGGATGCATACAGAACACCAGGGGGCTGTTGAAAAATATGCTAGACGAGTACAAAAGGTAAAAGACATAAATGATAAACACCTCAAGCCCTTAGACTAGATGGGCTGGGGTTCTATATGGATGTTCCTGGGAACTCACTCGTTAATAGTATAATAAACTAACAAATAGTTAATACTTATTTGTATGTAGAAAAATAAGAAGAAATTATTTGCAAAAAACCTATATTTGTTTTACAATGGAGAAAGAGAATTTAAAAATAAAATTGGAGGGCTTGACAATGGCACAAGAAAGAAAATTTTATGTTTGTAAACTATGTGGGAATATCGTTGGTATGATTCATGTTGGCGGAGGAACTTTATCTTGCTGTGGACAACCAATGCAGGAATTAGTGGCGAATACTTCAGATGGTGCTACGGAAAAACATGTTCCGGTTATCGAAGCACAGGGAAGCAAAGTTACGGTTAAAGTTGGTAGTGTAACCCATCCAATGTTACCAGAACATTGGATTCAATGGATTTATCTGCAAACTGAAAAAGGTGGACAACGTGTTGACCTTAATCCAGGTGAAGAACCTGTAGCACATTTTGTTTTGGCAGAAGGCGATAAAGTTGTTGCTGCTTATGAATATTGTAATTTACATGGATTATGGAAAGCATAAACGCTTTTGTTTTGTTGATTAGTTTCTAATATACATAAAAAGAAGCCGTCTCGGAATTACTTCGAGCGGCTTCTTTTTTTATTGTATATTTCCGTTAAGATCCATGGTGACTATGCGAAGGGGAATGTCTTTGCCACTACTTTTAATGGCTTCTTTAACGGCGTATTCAATTCCGCCGCAGCATGGTACAATCATGCGCGTTACGGTTATGCTGTTTATGGTGTTTAGACGCAAGATTTCAGTGAGCTTTTCACTATAGTCTATCATATCGAGTTTTGGACAGCCGATGACAATGGAGTGATTTTTTATGAAGTCATTGTGAAAATTGCCATAGGCAAAAGCTGTACAGTCGGCAGCAACGAGTAAATCACTATCTGCAAAAAAAGGTGCATTAGGTGCGACAAGTTTGATTTGTACTGGCCACTGGTTTAGTTGAGATGATGAAGCTGGAGCAGCCGGGGCCAAAACTGCTGCTTTTTGTCGGCGTTGGTTTTCTTTTACGGCAGCATCATCATATGCTAATGCTTCGCGTTCTTCGAAGGAAATCGCATCGGTGGGACAGGCTGGGAGGCAGTTACCCAGTCCGTCACAATAATCATCACGAATCAGCTTTGCTTTGCCGTTTACAATGGCAATTGCACTTTCGTGGCAAGCCGTTGCACAAAGTCCGCAGCCGTTGCATTTATCAGTATCAATAGTTATTATTTTTCGTATCATAGTAGATTGTATCTCCTTTAAAATTTTATTTGGTATGAGGCTTTCTTTTTGTTAATTCATATAGTATCATACATATAGAGTTCTATACAGTTGCAAATGCAACGTAGTGATATTTGTCTTAAAATAAATTTTTAAATATATAAGTATAGGAGAAAAATTATGCGTAGTGTTTTTGATATTATCGGGCCGATTATGATTGGACCGTCTAGTTCACATACAGCCGGGGCTGTGCGGCTGGGGTTGATTGCCAGAAGAATTCTTGGCGAGGAACCTGTGAAAGTAGAGATTAATCTGCATGGGTCTTTTGCGCGTACGTATAAAGGACATGGTACAGATAAAGCATTGATCGCGGGTGTTTTAGGTTTTGCCACAGATGATGAACGGATAAAAGATGCATTGCTATTAGCTAGTGCAAAAAAAATAATATATAATTTTAAAAAAGTAGATTTAGGTACAGTTCATCCGAATACTGCTGTTATTTATTTGACAGGTATCAATGGTCGGACAACACGTATTATTGGGGCTTCAGTCGGGGGGGGCAATATTTTAATTACGAATATTGATGGGTATGATGTGGAACTTACAGGGCAATATCCGGCACTTATTACAATTCACCATGATTGTCCAGGTGTTATTACGAAAGTGACAAGTATTTTAGCAAAATATGCAATCAATGTTGCTTTTATGCGTGTTTCAAGGCAAAGCCGTGGTGCGGAAGCTTTGATGATTCTTGAGGTTGATGATGTCCTGACAGAGGCAGTTGTGGCTGAATGCCAGATGGTAGATGAGCTAGAAAATGCTTTTTGCATTCCAGCAATTTAGAGGAGAATAATATGATGAATTTTAAATGTATAGAAGATTTAGTACAGCAGTCTGAGCTGAGAAAACTGCCGATTTATGAATTGATTTTACAGTATGAAAGCGAAAAATCACAAATGGAGCGAGCTGATATCTTGGCCGCTATGAAAAAGAATTGGCAGGTTATGAAAGCCTCTGCTGAAAAAGGAATTGCAAATCAGGAGAAATCAAATAGTGGATTGGCCGGTGGTGATGCAAAAAAAGTAAGTGAGTATTTAGAACAAGGTTATATGGGGAAGACCGTTCTAAAAGCAGCGGCTTATGCAATTGGTATCAGTGAAGTCAACGCTGTAATGGGGAAAATCGTAGCATGTCCTACTGCCGGATCATGCGGTATTCTACCGGCTGCGATCTTAGCCGTGGCGGAGCAAAAAAAATTCACGGAGGAGCAGATTCTTAATGCTTTATTTACAGCAGCTGGAATTGGCATGGTTATCGAGCAAAATGCTTCAATTTCAGGTGCAGAAGGTGGCTGCCAGGCAGAATGCGGATCAGCAGCAGCAATGACAGCAGCTGCTTTAGTTGAACTGGCTGGCGGGTCACCAGAGCAAGTTGCGCAAAGTGTGGCATTGGCTTTGAAGAACTTGCTGGGGCTGGTTTGTGATCCGGTGGCTGGGCTTGTGGAAGTACCTTGCGTAAAACGCAATGGATTTGCCAGCATTTATGCGATGCTGGCTGCAGACATGGCGATGGCTGGTGTGCAGTCGATGATTCCGGTGGATGAGGTTATTGATGCGATGTATCAGATTGGCAATGCTTTGCCTAAGTCGCTTCGAGAAACAGCTGAGGCGGGGCTTGCGGCATCTCCAACGGCTCGTCGATTGGAAAATACGTTGTATGGGAAAACTGAATTATAAAGAATTGGAACATTTTTGGTGAAGTTGGAGGATGTTATGAAGAGTTATAGTGATTTTTTAGTTGATGTGGCTTTGTTTGCGAACATAGAAAAAGACAAGATAGATGGTATGCTGGATTGTTTGGGCACTATTAAACGAAGTTATAAAAAAGGAGAAACAATTTTTCTATCGGGTGATCCTGTTTTGGGTGTGGGAATTCTTATGAGTGGCAGCGTACAGATTAGTCAGGAAGATATATTGGGCAATCAGACAATACTCGGACAAGTGCTCGCCGGACAGATTTTTGCGGAGACGATTGTTTGCGCGGGTGTTGAGCATTCACCTGTTACAACGATGGCACTTCTTGATTGTGAGATTTTATTCTTGCAATTCAAGCGACTCGTAACAACTTGTACTTCCGCTTGTCAATTTCACTCACAACTTATTGAAAATATGCTGCAAATTTTGGCTCAGAAAAATTTAATTATGAATAGAAAAAATAGGTTGTTATCACAACGAAGCATCCATGAAAAATTGAATCAATTTTTTATGGATATGATTGAGCAACATGGTGGTTACAAATTTAAAATTTCTTTTTCTCGCAATCAATTGGCGGATTATTTGTGCGTAGATCGTAGTGCTTTATCAAGAGCACTGAGCAAAATGCAGCAAAATGGCAAAATAAATTTCAAGAAAAATGAATTTGAAATAATAAATTTATAAAAAGTATTGACAGGAGAAACATAAGATTGTATTATAAATATCGTTGCCGTTGACGAAACATTCGCAGCGTACAACGAGCGTACGTGTTGACAAGAGGATGTCCTTCTGTTAATATAATAGAGTTGGTTCTAGACAATCAACGGCGTTCTTTGAAAACTAAACAATGTAGAAAACAAAAAGATATATGTACACCAACATGTATCAAGCCAGATGTGCGGTTTTCGAACGCTTGCGTTTGAAAACAACAACTAACAATTTCTTTTAACAAAAAAGATAATTAGATTTTTAAAGAGCCTATCAAGGTTCTCTAATATAATTTATTGGAGAGTTTGATCCTGGCTCAGGACGAACGCTGGCGGCGTGCTTAACACATGCAAGTCGAACGGAGTATTTTATTTCGGT
>NZ_KB905880.1 GCF_000381065.1 Propionispira raffinosivorans DSM 20765
AATCAAACGCTCACTGAGTATGAAAGGCTGCCCCTATGACAATGCCGTAGCCGAAGCTACGTTCAAAATTATTAAGACAGAATTTGTTCGTAATTATCACTTTGAAAATCTTGGTGAATTAAATCAAAAACTAAAATGCTACGTCCATTGGTTTAATAGCAAAAGAATTCATTCAACATTAGGCTATTTAAGCCCAATAGACTACAAATGTGCACACCTCAAAATAACTGTCTAATAAAGTGTTGACATACCAGGGTGTTATTATGGCTACGAAAAGCTTAATATCCAAGGATTCAAAATTCTTATTCCTACTCGGTATTCTTTATATCTTTGTTATGTTTATAATAAGCAAAATCTAACTACCAAAACAGGAGTCTGCGTAGCAATGGAACAGAAAAGGGCACTAAGAATATAATCTGCGGATTTTTCTATTATCAATTAGCTTATCCAGGTTAAATAACACGTCTATCGTGCTACTTAAGTCTTTTACAATAGAGCATATAATGTTCAATTATATGCTCTATTGCAAGTTTCAAGAAATACGATCAGTAAAGTTCTCCATGATTCATTCAATATATTGGGGAAGAGATCATGTGGACGTAAATAAAAAAAGAACAAGGCTAATTATTATATATATCGAGGTTCTAAGAGAACAATTTATTATACGAGGAGGAGTCTATTGTGATAAATTTCCCCTGCTTTATTTGCCTGCAAAAACAGTCTTTAGACACTATGAAGAGATTGAAAATTGAAGACTCTATTCAAGAAAAGACTCTCAGAAAAATTATGGAACTGTTGTTAAATATTGATTGGAGTCTTTCATCGGATGAACTAGAAAATGAGGTTAATATTGTTTTTCGTCGTGAAATTGGAAATGCTGATCCGTTTAAACAAATTAAAGATATAAATAATAAAGAATCCATGAAGTTAGTTGAAGCAATCAAAGAGAAAATTAAACAGACAGATGCTGATAAGAAAATTGCAAAAGCTGCGTTGGCTGCTGTAGCCGGCAATATAATTGATTTTGGACCAGGTAAAAATTTTAATGTTGGCAAAACGCTTCAAAGGTTTTTAAACAAAAAACGATTACCAACAGATTTTAACTATTTACGTGAAGAATTATTGACGGCAAATACTATTTTGTATTTTTTGGACAATGCAGGAGAGATAGTATTTGATAAATTATTTTTGGAAACAATAAATTCAGTAAGAAATAAGCCATTTTCTCGAATTAGTTTAGTTGTTAAAGGAGGACCATTTGTTAACGATGCGACTTTGATAGAGGCACTATCTATTGGCATGAATGAAATTCCTAATGTGGAATTTAGAAAAATTGGTAATGGTGAACCAGAAACTGGTCCAAATAGAAAGTCAGCAATAGTTGAAAAATGGATTAAAGAGCATGATATTGTGTTATCAAAAGGTCAGGCTAATTATGCAGGTTTGCATACATATAAGAATATTTATTTTTTGTTAATCGCAAAATGTGCTCATAGCGCCAGTGTATTAAATGTTCCAGAAGGAAGTTTGATTATAAAACGAAGTATTTGAAACTAGAACGCAACTAATCAGTGGAAATTGTAAAAAAATTATTTTACTGAAAAATCAAGAGGAAAGCCTATATTTTAAGATAGGGCTTTCCTACTTTGTGAGCATAATATACTTTTATACAGTACATGTATCTGCGTGTTCAATTCATTTATTAAGAAAATATTACCAGTATAAAGTTTTACTCTCATAAATACAAAAAGTATGCTATTCTTATGAACACCAGATAAAATAGGAATCTTATCTATTTTCGATATAGTTTATTTTAAATAAATCACAATTTTCTGATTTTTAACAAAACACAAAAAAATAATAAACAACTGCAATGTTTATGGCTTAATGAAATAGGCAAAATATTTCATATCAAATAATTTCCCAGTATTTTGCCCGTATTTAAAAAATTAAGATCATAATATATTGCCTTTGATATTATAATGCCAGGCTGAAAAAGGAGTGATTATCGAATAGATATTTTTAAATATGTATATAGATTGGGGTTTTTATGGACACCAGAACCAAAAAGGTTAATACTTTAATTTTTTCTTATTTACTGGTAGAAATTGATAATATTTTTGGGGGTGATGTAGATGGAAGAAAACTTACGTTTGCTTATTGCAAATGAAAATAAATTTAATCCTTACACTGATGACAATTTAGCTTTAATGTTGAAAACATCAAGACAAAATATTATAAAGATAAGAAAACAATTAAACATTCCAAGTTATAATCTGCGCCGACTCCCTTATCTTAAAGACAAGATAAGGGAATTTATTAGCGAAGAAAAAAATATATCTGATCGAAAATTAGTCAAATCTATTCAAAATTTGGGCTTTGATATTTCCACCTTTTCTGTATCTATTATTAGAAAAGAGCTTGGAGAAATAGAAGAAATTGATGAGAATACTCAACCTAATGATAATGATGTATTTTGCCATATTATTGGTTTCAACGGTAGTATTTTCCCGAAAATTATGCAAGCTAAGGCAGCGATATTATATCCACCCAACGGGCTTCATACTTTAATTATAGGACAGACTGGAACTGGTAAATCACAATTAGCCATGGCTATGTTCGAATTTGCTAAAAGCATAGAACGAGTTAAACCAAAATCGTTAATTCGATTTAATTGTGCGGATTATTCTAATAATCCACAACTTTTACTTTCACAATTATTTGGACATGTTAAGGGGGCTTATACTGGCGCTGAAACAGAAAAGAAGGGATTAATTGAAAAAGCTGATGGCGGTATAATATTTTTAGATGAAATCCATCGATTGCCGGTGGAAGGTCAAGAAATGCTTTTTTCTATTATTGACAACGGCGTATTTCGCAAGCTAGGGGAATCGGAAAACGAACATAAAGTTAATGTAATGGTGATAGGGGCTACGACTAAAGATCTTGATTCTCAACTTGCACTTACTTTTCGACGAAGAATACCAATGGTTATAGAATTACCACCTCTCTATAATCGTTCAATAAATGAAAAATATGAAATAATTGTTGAATTTTTTAGAATGGAAGCTGAACGCCTTGGCATCCCCATTAATGTGAAATCCGATGTAGTGTGTGGACTGTTATGCTATAATTGTCCCGGCAATATTGGTCAACTTAGAAGCGATATTCAAATGGCTTGTGCTAAAGCCTATTTGAAATATGTAAATGAGAATAAGAAATGTATCACTATTGGTCTGGCAGAGTTTAATAACGATGTGTGTGAAAGCTTATATCGCAAAAAATATACATATAGTGGTATAAAAAATTACATTAATAATGGAATTTCAATTCAACCGGGACGAAAAGAAGTGGATATATATGATGATACGGATTCATATATATTGCCAAATGAAATTTATGGCTTTATTGATCAGCGATTTGAGGAATTAAAAAGGCAGGGCGTTGAGCAAAACACTATAGGGAAAATTATGGAAAGGGAACTCGAAACCCATTTAAAAAGAACCACAAGTTATTTACAGAAAATAAATATTAACATGGAAACAAAAAATATATCATGTTTAGTCGGAAATGAAATATCAAGTATCGTAGCAAAGATGTCGGAAATTGCAGAGAAACGGCTAGGTCCACTGGATAAAAGCTTTTATTACTGTTTGGCGTTACATCTTCATGCAACAATTCAACGAGTAAAACAAAGCAAACCAATATTTAATCCCGAACTTAGCAGAATTAAAGAAGAGTATCATGATGAATATTTAACAGCTATAGAAATTTTAAGAGTTGCTGAGGAAAAACTTCAAATCAAATTTCCAGAATCTGAAACTGGATTTATTGCATTATACTTAAGAAAAAAGGCCATTAATCTAAAAAGTCCTAATGGAATCGTAAATATTATAATCATTAGCCACGGACACGTTGCATCTGAAATGGCAAAAACTGTAAACAATTTGATTGGTCAAAATTTTGTTGAATTTGTTGATATTGACTTTGAAGAAAAAACCGACACATCATTAAAAAGATCTATTGAATTATGTGAACGAATCCATATGGGAAACGGTATATTGATTCTTGTAGACATGGGGTCAGCTATCACATTTGGTGAATTAATAACAAAAGCGACCAATATTCCAACAAGAACAATAAACAAGGTCCATACAGCCATGGCTCTAGATGCGGCTTTTACAGCGATTAATCAAAATATGACTTTGGAAGATTTATATATGACTTTGGATAATCAAAGTTGTTATTTTAAACCTAAAACAAATAATGGTCAGCCGGTTTTAATTACTCTCTGCATAACGGGAGAAGGTGCAGCTCAACAAATAAAAAAATTTATTGAAAATAATTTTAAAGAAGAAATAAGACAAAGCAACATTGAAATCATTCCAATTTGCTTTATAAAATATTGGGATGCGATAAATGCAATAAAAAAAATTCAGGAAGAAAATTTTTTAATTGGAATTATTGGTACCATTGATCCAGATATTAGTAATGTTCCTTTTTTATCTATTGATAAAATATTTGAAGAAAAAGGGGAAACTTTATTGAGAAATTTACTGTTTGCTGGGCAAAATGAGTATTTAGTTAAAACTAGCATTCCAGTACTAAATCAAATTTTTGATGATAAGCTTATATTACCACGAGCGACATTTAAATCTAAAAATGTTGTTTTGGATGAACTAAGCCAGTTGTTATTGAAATATGGTTATGTGCAAAAAGGTTATTTACTGGGAATATACGAACGCGAACGAATGGATAATACTTATTTGACTGGCACAATTGCTATTCCACATACTTTTGCTAAACATGTTATCAAACCGGGAATTGCAATTGCCACGCTTCAGAAACCCATTAACTGGGGGAATGATCAATTTGTGGATAAAATATTTATGATTGCTTTACCAGAGGCAAGTTCGCTTGTTTTCCGTTTTTTTTATCAAGTTTGGGCTGATCAAAATTTAATGGAAAAATTAATGTCGTGTACAGATCGGCATGAGTTTATAAACCATATTTTGGAGCGTAAGTAAAAATACTCAATTTCAATAGATTTTTTTGCACTACTTTCTCCATTATTTTATTTTTTTCTATAGAATGATAAAAGATTATTGAAAAAACTTTTATTTATAAAGAAGGACTTGAATTGGATATACAAACAAAGCTATTGATTTTTGCTATAAATATGATCGGTCCATTATTACTAGGATATGCTTGCAAATATCAGCAAGTGTTTAATGCTGGATTTTTTAATAAAATGATCTTAAATAATATTCTCGTGGTTTGCCCACTTGTTTCTTTTTTTAGTTTTTGGATATTACCAATAAATAGTGACCTGCTATGGGTTCCGCTCATTAGCATTGCAATGGGATTTTTACCAGGGGGGATAGCGTATATTATTGCACAATTGAAGTATTCTGATGACCGAGAGCGCGGTTCCTACGTGATGGCAGCTAGTCTTTCAAATTTTGGCACAATTGGTGGTATTTGCGTTTTTCTTATTTATGGTGAAAAAGGATATGCATATCAACAAATTATGGTGCTATTTCAATATGTGTTCATGTTTATGTGCTGTTATCCTATGGCACAATCTTATGAAAATCGATTTAAAAAGGAATCAATAAAGCAGAAAATATCATTGAAAGCAATGTTGTTCTCAAAAAATCAACTTGCAGTATTAGGAATATTACTTGGTGGAGTTTTACACTATTTAGAGGTGCCTCGTCCACATGAAATCAATGGTACAATAGAAATTTTAATTCATTTTGGAACGTGGACAGGTCTCATTCCGGTCGGATATTCGATAAATTTAAAAAAAATTCGTCAATATTGGCTATCATTATTTGATTTATCAATCATTAAGTTTATAGTTACACCAATTATAATTTACTTTTTATCTCATATTGTCATCCATGATATTAATATGCTCGGAACAATTCTTGTACTTTCATGTATGCCAACGGCAGTAAATGCAGTAATTACCTCAAGAATTTATAATTTAAATGTTGATTTGAATGTTGCCGCTTTCATTGTAACAACGTTACTGTTCTTATTTATTATTTATCCACTTCTTTTTATCGGATTATCATGTTAGTTCGGTAAGCGTCAAAAATGCCGTTACCTTGACAACACGTCAGTTGGTAACGGCATTCGTTTTGCAGTAAGCTGGAACGAAATTCGTAAGCGTACAACAGGTTCTTTCCAACATTAGTTGATTTCCTATAATTTTCACTATGATAATTTAGCTTTTATTATTGCTTAATAGATTCTTTCAACTAAAATTGGAAAGAACCGTACAACAAAACAGTGTATATAAAAATAGCAGCCGTCGATGTATACTCAAAATATGAATATAGACCGAACGGCTGCTATACTTATTTACAGATTTGCTGTATTTTTTCATTCCAAGGAAGGTGGTCTTCTAAAAGTTGGGGCTCTCTCAGAAACGGGATATTGGGAAGCGCTTCAAACAGATATTTCAAATAGTTGTATTCGTTGATTTTATTAGCCTTGCATGTTTCTACAAGGCTATAGATAGCTGCACTTGCTGCAGCGCCTTTTGGACTGCCACTAAGTAGCCAATTTTTGCGTCCCAATGTAAATGGTCAGATACTGTTTTCTGCCTAATTATTTGAAAGGTTACAAGTTCTATCTTCTAGAAAAGATTATGCTGATCTATCATGAATTTGTTAACTTATATGGATCTATCGATGTTTTAACTTGGTATTGAGTTAATAATGTTGGATAGAAACCTTCTAAGGACCATCCCTTTAGTATGGACACAATCTCATCAAACGAAAGGATATCTTCATCAGCCCATGTAATTATCATTTCTACTATTACTGTCATCATCATATCAATAACAATTTTTGCATGTTCATTTTCGCTTTGAATAATTATAGGAAGTTTATTTTTGAGATATATTCTGTACTTATTAGAAAAATTTAAATCTCTTTGATTGCGAACCAAAATATTGAGATACTCATAATCTTTTCTGAAGAGTTCATATATTTTTCTTATATAATTAGTCATGTCAGAATCGCTTTTTAAAATTCCCATATAGATATTATCGAGCCCATCTAATAATTTAGCTTCTATGTATTCCAAGACAGCATAAATGTCTTGAAAATGTCTATAAAATGTTGCTCTATGAATCCCACTTTCTGCTGTTATATTTTTTATGGTAATTTTTTCTATTTCTGTGTTTTTGTACAGTGTCCAAAAAGCATTTACTATTTTTAATTCAGTTTGTTTTCCAGCGTTCTTGTTCAAATTATTCTCCTCCTTAAAATGCGACATATCACCTCATATTGTATCTTGTCTTTAGAACATAGGGATGATAATATAAATTCATCAAATGCGACAATGTGTCTCACTTGAAATTGTACAATAGGAAAAATCAAAAGTATAGTATTTTGAATCTATAGTCAAAAATAAGGAGAGAAAACGATTATGAGTAAAGTAATGAACAACCAAGGATTACCATTAAGTGTAGATGTTATTAACGATTTACCTGGAAAAAGGGGGATAGCATTTGATTCTTGGTATGTAAAGGCAGATTTTGAAAGTGACGGCCATATTTTAGGATTTACATGGCATCAAGGTATGATTCATACACCAGACGGAAAAAAATAGTATCTGCTGAAACAGTATTTATGGATGCCACTGATGATAATTGGATCAATAAAGACCTGATAACACCAGCATCATCAGAAAACAATTGCTCTTATGATGAATTGAATGTTTACTCATCTTGGGGATCATTAAAAGGTAATCGTGACGTGATGTCTTTAACATTAGATCTTGGAGAAAATAAATTGGACCTTAAATTAACTTCACAAAAAGAAGTTCTCTATAATGGTGCTAGTGGTTTGATTACATTCAACGGTACTCCAAGTTATCAATATTCTTTTCCTAATATGAAAATGGAAGGTACATTTACTATTAAAGGTAAAACTTATGAAGTGAAAAATGGTGTTGCTTGGTTTGATAGACAAATTGGAAAAGTTGAACGTCCAGATATCTTACAAGAAGGCGCTAATCTAGATGGAACTCTTGTTGCTGGTAAGAGTATTTGGTTATGGCTTGGATTAGCTTTAGGTGAAGAATTAAAAGAAGCCATTTCACTTTGGGATATTTATTCAGGTAACACTCGATATGCATTTGCAACTATCGCTGATAAATTTGGTGCACAAACCAATGCTGTCGCTGATATTACTTATGACGAAGTATGGACAAGTAGCAAGACTGGTAATAAGTATCCAAAAGTGTTAACCATTAAAGTAGCAGCTGTTGACTTTAATGTGAAACTAACTTCATATGCTAATAGTGAAAATGTTGAATTTGTTCGAGACATACAAGGATTAGATGGTTGCCAATGTCTATATCATGGAATAGGAACCTACAAAGGTCAGAAAATTGATCGAGCAGTAAATTTAGAAATGATTGGGAATATATGCCAGTAATTAGTTCATGCGGTAACAGTACAACCAAACAGTGTATATAAAAATAGCAACAGCCGATGTATACTCAGGATATGAATATGGATCGACTGACGGCTATACATACTAACCCCAGCAACAGCTATCTTAGGGATGATTCCACTGATGAAAAATACTTTGGGGGACCAATGACCGTTGCTATAGCCAGTGGGCTTCTAATAGTTACCATTCATACATTGCTTGTTTTACCAATAATGTATGTGATTTGTTATAAAAAAATAAAAGTATAAAATCATATTAAAAATTTTTGGACAATATGGCAGTTGTATGGTGAATTAAAGAATTTTAATCTATTTATAAATTTGTCATGAAAATCGTTAGTACCTTCTAATCATATCCATAAAGAATTTTATAAAGGATGTCGTCAGAAGTGAGAAGAAAAGTATCTGTAGAAGAATTAGCTAAAATAAAGGATGCCATGGATAAAGAGACGATAGTAAGAGTTTTTAAAAGATATAAAGCTCTCTATCTATATCTCTCTGGCATGATTGGTAGTGATGTAGCAAAACAGACAGGAATAACAGTAAATACGATATGTAATTTATATAAAAAGTATCAGTTTGCAGGACTTTCTGGTATACCGGATAAAAAAATTTCAGGAAGACCCGTACGACTTACACTAGAAGAACGAAATACATTGAAAGAATTGATTATGAAGCAGCACCCTTTTGATGTTGGAGTCTCCAAAGATTTTAATTGGACAGCTGGCTTGATTGCCAATTATATTAAACGAGAATACGGATATGAATATTCTATTCGCGGAATCACTGGACTGCTGGCGCGGATGGGGTTTTACTATAAGTATCCAACTTATGTAATTGCTGATTAATGAACCATATTGGGTTACGCGGACCGATTAAATGGCAATTATCTTCTGATTTTGTACACTAGCGGAGAAATATCGTCTAATGCAATATGACGTCTTTTGGTATTGTAATAATCAAACCAATTTTTAAAACTAGTACAAGCCTGTCCACCTGTGGCAAAGTAACGTTGTTGATGCATAACATAATACGTTGTACGTGAGTACGTCCTACTGAAATTCATTTTTCTTTCAGAGGGACACCTCCTGATTTTATTGTACCAACCATTCAATGTGTCCGCAAAAAGCATTTTAGTTGTACAAAAAAGCTCTAGGCCAACGGTCCTTTATTCCGTTTTGTGCCATGAGTAAGCGAAAGGTATGGTTATAATTATGGCAAATACAAATTTGAATTACAATCAAACTGTTACTGCTGACATTGGCAAAAATAAAATAACAGATTATCTTATGTGGGGTCTCGTTGCTATAGTAGCAATTATGACATTATTGATGAAATTCAATATAATTGCCAACGTAACAAGTAATATATTTATTCCTATGTTTATCTTTGCATGGCTTCATGGAACTCAGCGTTATGGGTTTAAAAACATGGTAATATGGTTTGCTATCACATGGATTGTAAGTGTTTTCTTTGAAGGACTAAGCATAACAACGGGATTCCCATTTGGGCATTACTACTATAGAGAAGGATTAGGACCTCGTATTTGGAACGTACCAATATTTATCATGATATCTTATTTTGCCATCGTGTATACATCCTGGACCGTAGCACATGCAGTATTAGGACGCTTCAATAAGAAAATTGAAGGAATTTATAAGGTCATTGTCCCAATAACTACAGCCTTATTAATGACTATGTGGGATCTTGTAACGGATCCTCAAGCTTCTACTATAGGCGGTATTTGGGTTTGGGGGGATGGAGGAAACTATTTTGGGGTTCCAATATCCAATTTTATAGGGTGGTTTTTTGTAGTGTATGTTTTTTCTCAAATATTCACATTATTTATTTCCAAGAAAGATTTTGACTCTAGCAATGTTAGTATTACATCGAAAAAGACATATTGGCTTCAGCCTTGCATAATCTATTTAGTTATGGGAATAGGTGTCGTTATCGATGGAATTGTGCATTCTGATTATACTGAAATATACGCTTCTATGGGAATAATAACTGTCTTTACAGTGATTTTTAATGTAGGTATTGCAATGCTAAATATGAAAACCTCCAAAGAATTAAACTAATAAGTTCAACCTTTGACCGCTCCTGTTTTATTATATGAAAAGCTCATTTATGTTGTTTTTCCATGATATTAAGCTGGATTAAATATTGTCCTGTTAAATTATGCAAGGCTTTCAAATAAATTGAAGTTGTAATTTACCAGAAGCGTATCAGGAATTTAAAGATGATCTTAAATAAACATATTTATTAATACTGATAAAAGAAACTCCAAGGTTGGAAATAACCTTGGAGTTTCTTTTATGCAAGGATAGGTGAAGTAGTTATGCAAGAAGAAAAGTTGAACGACTGGAATTTCATGACGTAAGTAAATCTTTTGTCATTGACGAAAAAAATTAGGGCCATAATCAAATATGACCATAAAAAAACGAATTAAAATAAAATTTTTATAACCGTTGATTTCCTTAATAATGCAAGAGCCGGAGATATTCATAGAAGAGCGAATATCTTTCTCGCTTTCCCAGAATACATCAAGAAATCCAAAGTGTGTAGGATCTGGTCTACGCATAAAAGAAAATCCGTAAATTTTCTTAAAAAGTAAGTCTCTTTCATCGAGTGGAAGATTATGCCCATTAATTAAATAGTGGATTAATGTCATATATAGTGCTCCTCTCAATATTCGTATTCGACAGGGGCTATCATTTACCTTTTGAATAACGAAAGGACGTGTAATACCAATTTAAAAAAATGTCAGAATATTTGGTAGTGATTAAAAAAACAAATTTGACCAAGAACTGGCATGGAACTTGCATTAATATAATGGTGAAAGATGTGCCAGCATTCTTACGGAAAAAGAAGGGGGGAACAATAGAAAGGGACATGACAAATAAGTTTACGAGCTAATAAGTGAAGCTTAGTTCCGTACACTGAATGAAAAAATTCTGGCGCATAAATTGTAAGGAAAGGAGGAGGTATGTTGTTAGATGTGAACCTACTGGATACTGAGTTAGTAGTACTTAATCTGGAAATGGAAAATAAATATGATGTTATGACTGAGTTAGCAAATATTTTGTTGGAAAAGGGTATTGTAAAACCGAGTTATTTGCAGGCGCTTATTGAAAGGGAAGCTGTTTATCCAACAGGATTGCAAACAAAAGAATTTGGTGTTGCTATCCCACATGCAGATATACAACATGTAGTAAAACCAAGTGTTGCAATTGCTACCTTGAAAAATCCAGTAAAATTTAATTTGATGGACAGTCCCGAGGATACCGTTGACGTAAAAATTGTTTTTATGCTTGCCCTAACAGAGCCGCAAAAACAGTTGCAGCTTTTACAGGATTTGATATCGCTGTTTCAAGCCTCTCATCTAATTAAACAAAT
Source organism: Propionispira raffinosivorans DSM 20765 (assembly GCF_000381065.1). Classification (GTDB taxonomy): domain Bacteria; phylum Bacillota; class Negativicutes; order Selenomonadales; family Selenomonadaceae; genus Propionispira; species Propionispira raffinosivorans. The sequence continues at coordinate 11,876 of NZ_KB905880.1, forward strand.
GTTGAAATGTGATGATAGACAAATGTTCATAGATATAGTGAATCAAATAAACCAGAATGAGTAAAGATCAAATCTATACTAAATTTGTACAGAGGAGGGAGAAAAAATGGGAAAAGTAAAAATTATGTGTGTATGCGGAACCGGGATTGCAACCTCTACGGTTGTTCATAATGGTGTGGCTAATATGTGTAAAAGAAACAACATTGAATATGAAATTATACAGTGTAAATCGCTTGAGGTGAAGTCTAAATTAAATACTTTTTCACCAGATTTAATTGTTTCAACTACGACGATTTCTACGGCAACCACAATACCTATTATAAGTGGGATTGCTTTTTTGTCGGGTGTAGGTTTGGAAAAAGTTGAAGAACAGATTATTGTTGCATTGAAACAAAAGCTGGGGGTGGTCTGAAATGTTAGATGTAATCCAATTTATTTTGGGTTTGGGTCCCGCAGTTATGATGCCAATCATTATTACGATTCTGGGACTGCTTTTAGGGCAGGGATTTAGTAAGGCTTTTAGGGCCGGGCTTATTATTGGTGTGGGTTTTGTTGGAATCAATATGGTTATAGCAGTATTGATGAATACGCTAGGTCCTGTAACACAAGCTATGGTTAAAAATATGGGAGTTCAGTTGGATGTTCTTGATGTTGGTTGGCCTATCTCAGCTGCGGTTAGTTTCGGTTCTATCATTGTCCCGGTGATTATGCCTTTGATTCTTTTATTTAATGTGTTTTTATTAGCGATTAACCAAACTAAAACAGCAAATGTGGATATCTGGAATTATTGGCAAATGCTGTTTTGCGGTGCCATCGTATATCATTCAACACAAGAAAACTGGTATTTGACAATCGCGGCTGTTTTGATTTGTGAGTATGTAACTTTAAAGCTTGCAGATATGACAGCACCTATGGTAGAGAAGTTTTTTGGTTTGCCGGGAATTTCGCTTCCGCATGTAGGAACTGTTGGGTGGTATCCTGTTGCGTATGTTTTCAATAAAATATTAGACAGGGTTCCTGGTATAAATAATATTTATATTGATCAAAAGAAAGTACAAGAAAGATTCGGAATATTCGGTGAACCGTTATTTATCGGATTAGTTCTTGGTTCGATACTGGCAATATTAGCCAAATATGACTTGGGAAAAATTTTAACTACCGGTGTTACATTAGGAGCCGTAATGGTAATTTTACCTAGAATGGTATCCATTTTAATGGAAGGATTGATCCCGCTATCTGAAGGGGCAAGAGAATTTTTGAAAAACAGATTTCCGGGGAGAGAATTTTATATTGGGCTGGATACGGCTATCGTTATTGGAAATCCGGCTGTTATGGCTACGGCCATTATAATGATTCCGGTAGCTGTCTTGATGTCATTGATTCTTCCGGGAAATCGGTTGCTGCCGTTTACGGATCTTGTCATGCTGACCTTTATTTTAAGTTTTCCTGTTGCTGTTACGAATGGGAATATATTTAGATCTTTAATTATTAGTCTTTTAATTGTGCCACTGTGTTTATTAATTGCAACAGATTTTGGACCTGTGCATACAATTATGGGGCATGCTGTTGGTTTTCCATTTCCGGAAGGGACGACGACGATCAGCAGTCTATATGGTGGAACACTGCAAATCCCCTGGCTTATATGGAAGCCCCTGTCTTTATTATTTGGACAGTAGTGTGTAAATAACGGTACATGGTGAGGTGTATTCTTTTTAATATGCAGCAAGTGACTGGATACACCTTATTAATTTTAGAAAAGAGGAGTAGAGAATGAAAGCAATTGTATTTAAAGGACCTAAAGATTTTGAGATGCAAGAAATTCCGATGCCGCTATGTCCGGAAGAAGGGATTTTGGTAAAAGTTGAGGCCGTTGGTTTATGCGGGTCAGATATTCGAACCTTTGATGTAGGTCATGGGAAGCTCATACCGCCACAGGTCATTGGTCACGAAGTTGCAGGTGTAATAGAAAGTACAGGGGAAAATATATCGGATTTTTCTGTAGGAGATAAAGTGGCGGTCAATCCGATTATTCCTTGTGGGCATTGTGACTATTGCAAAATGGGATTTGGAAATCACTGCCAAGAGTTAGAGTTTTTAGGGACAACAATACCAGGGGGATATGCACAATATGTGGCAATTCCTAAAGTGGCTTTAGCGAATGATTGTGTAATAAAAATAACGAACAATTTACCAATGGAGCAGGTTCCTCTGGCAGAAACAACTGCTTCGGTCATATGTATGGGTGTAGGCAAGGGCGATACGGTTTTAATTTTCGGTGCCGGTCCTATTGGCTGTTTGCACGCTGTAATTGCGAAGGCTCGTGGAGCGAAAAAAGTGATTATGTCAGAAATTAATGAGAGCCGCTTGGATCTTGTAAGAAGGTTTACAAGTATTGATGTTTTTGTGGATTCCTCGCAGCAAGATGTTCATGAGATCGTATTAGCGGAAAGCAATAATTTAGGGGTAGATGCTGCTATTGTTGCCTGCCCTGTGGGCCTTGTTCAAGAACAAGCCATAGATATGGTAAGGAAAAGAGGCAGAGTATGTTTTTTTGGCGGGCTGCCAATCAATAATTGTCATATAAATTTAAACAGCAATAGAATTCATTATGATGAAATTGCAATTTATGGTGCATTTGCTTACGCACCTAAAGATTTTATAGAGGCCTTCCATTTAATTTCAGAAGGAAAAGTACCAGCTGCCGAATTTGTTACGCATATATTACCTTTGAAGGACATTGCGGAAGGGATCGATATTATAAAAAAAGGACTTGGGATTAAGGTGGTTTTGAAGCCTTGGGACTAATAACGAAGTTATGGGATCAATTTTCAAACAGCGCTAAAGGGGTGAAGAATATGGCGGTTGATTTGCATGTGCATACGGCAGCAAGCGGCGATGGAGAGTTTTCTTCTTGGGCAATAGTGAAAATTGCAAGTGAAGCTAAACTTCAGGCGATTGCTATAACGGATCATGATACGATCGATAGTGTTGATGCGGCTATCAAATGGGGGGGCGAGTATAATGTAGAAGTTATACCGGGCTGTGAATTTTCTTCTATATATGAAAATAGATGGCTTCACATTTTAGGCTATTATATAGATTATCATAAGACAGCACTTATTCAACTGTGCGAAAAAGTAAAAAAAGCGAGAGAAAACAATGTTGATGCTCAAATAGATAAATTACATCAAACGGGTTTTTTCTTAGAAAAAGAAAAAGTTATGGAAGATAGTTCTGATCCATTGCCAATTTCTTTTGGAAGAGCAATCTTTACTGATTCAAGAAATGATGAGAATCAAATGTTAGCGGAGTACAGGGGAAAGGCGAATGGAATACTGAATTTTTGTCAGGATTGGATGATTTATGGACGTCCTTATAATGCGGTGCAGTATTTTCCTAGCGCAAAAGAGGTTATTGAACTTATTCTGCAATGTGGCGGTGTGCCCATTTTGGCGCATCCGGGTGCTAGTTTGCGGCAAGAGGAAAATGGTTTGATTGTTGAGCTGCTGAAGTTTGGCTTAGCAGGAATTGAAGTATTTACAAGTTGGCATAATGAAAAGCAGGAAAGGCACTATCAAAAATTTGCACAGGATAAAAAAATATTAATTACAGCGGGCAGTGACTTTCATGGAAAAATGAAACCCCAAATTTTAATGGGACAGATTACGAGCAGTCCTTACACCATAGTTGAACAGTTAAAAAGCAGGGTGGGGCTTTGATGAAAGCGTGATAAAAAGAAATAATATTAAAAAGAATATTATTTCTTTATTGAAAATATTTTCTATATTGTTGTTATTTTCTTTTAATGTAAAATAAAAATTGAAGGGACCTTCAAAACGGGGAGCGGTTTAAAAATGCAGTCGTCAGTATATAATCAATCCACCTTTTTAGTATTTAAAACCGCATATCTTTATTACTTTCAAGACAAATCACAAAATGAAATTGCTGATATATTGAATATATCTATATCAACCGTATCTCGTTTAATTAAAAAAGCTAAACAAGATGGGATTGTGGAATTTGTAATTCGAAATCCCTACATGGATTGTCTTGAAATGGAAGAACAAATAAAAAATAGTTTTAATTTGAAAGATGTAATTGTTGTACCGCCAATGAAAGAAATTGGAAATCTTGCAGAAAATAAAGTGAATGTGAGAAAGCTTGTCGCGCTGGAAGGGGCAAGATACGTCCAAAGAATTATTACCGAGAAAGACGTTTTAGGACTTAGCTGGGGGCAAACGATGTATGAGTTAATTCAGTATTTAAATCCTTGCCAAAAAGTCAATGCCAGTTTTGTTACAATGCATGGAAGTCTTTCAGGATGTCATCCGGATTTAGATGTAAGGGCATTGGGTTCAAGAATTTCAATGGCTTTTGGTGGGAAAAATTATTCTTTACTGGCAGAAGGATTGATGAGCAATAGCAGAACCGTAGATTCTATAAAAACTGAAAAATATGTAAGTATGATCTATGAAATGTTTAAGCACATCAGTATATCCTTAAGCAGCGTAGGAGCTTTTTCCCCCAATGGTGATTCATTGCTGTACAAGCCGGGTGGGTATCTTCTCGATAACGAAATTATTGAATTAAAGCAGAAAAGCGCGGTCGGGGATATCAGTCTTAGATTTATTGATAATCAAGGCAAAGAGTGTGGTACATCTTTAAAACATCGCACCATAGGAATTGAACTTGAGGTGTTTAAAAAAATTAAAACAAAAATCATGGTAGCTTCTGGAGTGTCTAAAGTCTATGCATTAAAAGGAGTCATGACAGGAGGTCTGACGGATATATTGATTATTGATCATGCGTTAGGCAAGGCTATTTTATCTTGATAGAAACCATAGTTTGTTTTTTGATGGGCCCGTCATGAAACGCTATAGTTTAAAATAAAAAAGGGGGTTATCTTATGTATATAGATCCTTTGTTCATGCAATTTCCTGATGGCTTAGAGGATGAAAAATATTTAATCGCAACGTATTATGTGGCGAACGCGAAATCAATGGAGGCTGTTAAATATGCCGCAGCATTGGCTGTTGAACAGACCACTGGCACTTGGATTGCTGTACCTGGCGAAACGCATGCATTAAGAGAAAAACATCTTGGTCGTGTGGTTGGAATTTATGAGGTTCCAGCTTACTCCGATTCGTATCCTGCGGATGTAACGGAAAGACATTTTATTCTACGATTGGCATTTCCAACACATAATTTTGGTGCTCAATTTGCTATGATGTTTACAACTGTAATTGGTAATATTTCAAGCATGGGGAAATTAAAATTGTTAGATTTGGAATTTCCACATAAGTTTTTAAAAGAATTTAAAGGTGCTAAATTTGGCGTAGAGGGAATACGAAATTTATTGAATGTACATGACAGACCTTTGGTAAATACAATGATCAAACCGTGTATTGGTTTGAATCCGAAGCAAACAGCAGAGCTTGCTCATTCGATCGCATTAGGCGGCGTAGATATAATAAAAGATGACGAATTGACAGCCGATCCGGATCACTGCCATTTGGTCGACAGAGTCAAAGCTGTTATGGCAGCATTGAAATCTGCAGATGAAGAAAAAGGTGAAAAAACACTTTATACCTTTAATATCACAGATAGAACAGAAAAATTGCGGGACAATGCTCTTCGGGCAATTGATGCTGGGGCAAATGCGTTAATGATTAATGCATGGCCAGTTGGAATGGATGCTTGCAGGATGCTGGCAGACGATCCGGACATTAATGTTCCAATACTGTCTCATTGTGATATGCAAGGAGCGTTATATGAATCACCATGGTCAGGTATGTCGGCCAGTCTCGTATGCTCAAAGCTGCCTCGTCTTGCTGGTCTCGATATGGGGATTGTTTTAAGTCCTTATGGGAAATTCCCGCTTACAATGGATACCTTTATCCAGGCAGGTTATGCTTGTTTGACTCCGTGGCAGCACATTAAGCCAATGATGCCAATGCCGGGAGGCGGAACAACGCAGGGACATATTGAAGAGCTTATACACAAATTTGGCAAGGATGTAATTATAGCTGCTGGTGGTGCAGTAATTGGACATCCACAGGGGCCTACTGCTGGAGGCAAAGCATTCAGACAAGGTATTGATGCTGTGATGAAAGGCGCATCGCTTAAAGAAGCTTGTAAAGATACTAAAAATAAGGAACTTAAAAGCGCCATTGATGCATGGGGTGTTTATGGAGAACGACAAATTTTTGACCTCAAGGCAAAATAAAGTGTTAATATAACAGAATAAGTAAAGGAGCCTGAGGATATTCTCAGGCTCCTTTACTACCATCTTTTTAAATAAGAATATAAATTTAAATAAGAATCTTGCACATCCGAAGCAGTCTTGTTATGCTGTAGATGCATCTGATTTTTCTTTGCATTTTGTTTTTTGCACGTTACAGAATACAAGGGAGCAGATGATTTTTTATTAAGGAACATCTTATATTGCGATTGGAATTATAATTAAATTTTATTAGGAACGCATTGCATTTTATACATAGATAATGTGGTTTATTCCTAAAAATTTGTGATAGAACACAATTGAAAACAGAAAATTCAAAAAATAGGAGGCGCTAAAATAATAATCAGAATAGAAGAGATTCTTTTTTGCCTTTAGAAATAGAGTATGTCATGAAAAGCCATGTATATATGTTACTGGTATGTCAACACTTTATTAGACAGTTATTTTGAGGTGTGCACATTTGTAGTCTATTGGGCTTAAATAGCCTAATGTTGAATGAATTCTTTTGCTATTAAACCAATGGACGTAGCATTTTAGTTTTTGATTTAATTCACCAAGATTTTCAAAGTGATAATTACGAACAAATTCTGTCTTAATAATTTTGAACGTAGCTTCGGCTACGGCATTGTCATAGGGGTAGCCTTTCATACTCAGTGAGCGTT
>NZ_KB905881.1 GCF_000381065.1 Propionispira raffinosivorans DSM 20765
GGCCACGCCAGATTGTTTTCTTGAGCCAACCGAATGATTTTGTTTACGGTTTTCTTTGAGGCACCGCAGCTATATGCGATGTTCTGTTGGCTGAATCCTAATACGTGCAGGCGTAGGATTTCGCGATAGTGAGTCATAGAAATAACCTCCATAAAAATGAATTTACACCGAATGGTGTATAACTCCATTATAGGTCGAATTGGTTTCCATGACCGGAATCGCGGTTTCCAATTTTCCGGTAGGCCGGTTTCCTAAAGCCGGGCTGATGGTGTAGTTTGGACCATATTATTCAGCCGCTAAAGCAAGAGAAATGTTAGGCGCTTTTCCTGAAAAAGTTTTGTTGAAGTGCAGTGGGAATATTTTAAAAAATGTAAAAAGTGTCACAGTACCTAATACCGAAGGATTGATCGGTATTAGAGCTAGTATGCTGGCAGGTTTAGTTGGTGGTCAAGTAAATAAAAAAATGGAAGTTTTGTCGCAATTGACGCAAGAAGACTTGGTTGTGGTAAAAGAGTTATTGGATTGTAAATTTGGCGATTTAGAATTATTGGAAACGGAAATTAATCTCCATCTCATTATGATAGTAACAGCTGGACAGGACTCTGTGTTAGTAGAAATTAAGTATAACCATACTAATATTTGTCGAATTGAGAAAAATGGTAAAAGTGTTTATCGAAATGATGACAATGATGATAAATATCTAGGCAGCTTTACGGATCGTAGTGTACTTAACGTGAAAGATATTTATGAATTTGCTAATATTATTCCACTAAACGTATTGGGTGAACTTATTACGCAGCAAATTGATTATAATATAAAAATTGCAGAGGCGGGGTTAGCAGGAAATTATGGTGTGAATATTGGTCAGACATTATTGGGCATAGGGGGGCGTGATGCACCTTTACAAGTCAAGATAAAAGCCTATACAGCTGCTGCATCAGAGGCTAGAATGAGTGGTTGTGCATTACCAGTTATAACAAATTCGGGTAGTGGCAATCAAGGGATTGCGACATCCGTTCCTGTTATTGTTTATGCCAGAGAGCAGGGATTATCGGAAGAAAAACTATATAGGGGACTGGTGTTATCGAACCTATTAACAATTCACCAGAAAACATTGATTGGTAGATTATCGGCTTTTTGTGGGGGTGTTAGTGCCTCTTGCTCCAGCGGAGCAGCAATAACTTATCTTGCAGGTGGCAGCTTGGAAGAAATTAATTTAACAATTCGTAATACACTAGCCAATGTGTCAGGAATTATCTGCGATGGAGCTAAACCATCTTGTGCAGCCAAAATTGCTTCTTCTTTAGATGCCGCATATATGTCACATGTATTAGCCATGAGTGGAAGAAGTTATCAACCAGGCGATGGTATTTTAAAAAATAATATCGAAGAAACGATTGCTGCTGTTGGCCGGGTTGCATGTAAGGGTATGAAAAATACAGATACGGAAATTATCAAAATTATGTTGGAAGAGTAACGGTTGTGAGTAGGTATGCAATAAGCGTAACTTGAAGCAAGTTCATTCGTAATTGAGGCAAGCTTTACGGCGAGTTATCTAGTATGTACGTCGGGAGCTGGCTTAAATAAAAAACAAGCAAAACCGTTTTTGTAAGCGGTTTTGCTTGTTTTGCAGAAAAAATATTTTGTTGTGAAATGAAGACTACGAATGATTTATAAAATTTCTCCAGGCGTTTCGGAAGGATAATACATGTTCCATTCGGTGCGGATTTCTGACATCATGGCCATGACATCAATCGTATCCGCTAAACGCATAAGCGCAATGTCACCCGCAATAGCAGCTTCCATATCTTCCATTTCATACTGCAAAGCTTTTTTCTGTTCACCAACCCGTAAAACGGTGCGTTCGCCAGTTTCTGCATCGATAATGACAGCTTCTTCAGCTCGTGGGTATTCCATGATTTCGATATAACCGTGTTCGCAAGAAATAACAGCGCGTTTAGGTTGTTTGGAATGCAGTGATAAAGATGCGACAACCATTTGCCCCTCTTTATTTGTCATAACAAAACCAGATTTTTCATCGGCTCCACTTGCTGCATACTGTACTTTAGATAAAATTTCATTTGGTTTTGAATCAAGAAAACTTCGTGCCAGTGAAAAAGCATAGACACCAATATCAAGCAAAGCACCACCAGCTAATGACATATTAAAAAAACGATTGTTCATGTCATAGGCTTTGTAACTGCCAAAGTTCAATTGAATAAGATTTACCTTGCCGAGTTTTCCCGAAGCCATATATTCTCTCAATTTTTTATAGATCGGCATATGATAAATCGTCATGGCTTCGCCAAGAACAAGATTTTTTTCTTTTGCGGCTTCGACCGCTTCATTTAATTCACGGCTGTTCAATGTGATTGATTTCTCACAGAGCAAATGTTTGCCATGCTTGATTGCTTCGCGCATAAAATCAATATGTGTATTATGTGGTGTTGTTAAATAAATAACATCAACAGCCTCATCCGTAAACATTTCGTGAAAATCCTGATAAACTTTTTTGATGTGATATTTCTGTGCAAAATCCACGGCTTTGTCATATGTACGATTGCCTACGGCATAAATTTCTTTACCCGCATTCGTCAACGCCTGAGCCATTTCATTTGCTACAACGCCTGTCCCTAAAATTGCCCAACGCAGGGCTTTTTTTTCTGCCATCACAAAATTCCTCCTCAAAAAAATATCTACGCCCTCACTATACCTGCCCCGAATAATTATGTCAATAAACGTTCAATTTTACGAATAACGTTTGAAAATTTTTCCGTTGAATTCGATTCGTAGAAAATATATCTTTTGTGGTACAAAATTATCAGATTCGTGTACCGGCAGGATTTCTGGGTGCATTTTGCAAGTAACATGTATAAAATTTGTATCGCCTACGATTTCATGACTTACATAATTTAAGCTTTCATCCAGCAGTTTTATAAATTCATTCATTGCTTTATCTCGTTTCTGTTTTTCTTTTATTGTACCAGAAATGAACCTGCTTTCAACTAACTATGGAAAGAACCAGTTTATTGTAGCCTATCCAGTTTTTTAAAAATAAACACCAAAAGCCTTGCAGTTTATAAAAACAACATTCTCGATATTTTATTAATTTGTTGCTTTTTTTTAGTTTCGTAACTATTCAGTAGGGTATTAAATCTTTTTAAAATGAACTCCACAATACATGATTATGTAATAAATATGCAAATATACATTATTTAGGTAGGGCTATTTAATAACTATGGATTTTCTGATTATTTATTTATGCAGTAATCATTATATAGGAAAACGGATAAATGGGTTCTAAATATACGGCTAGTAATGGTTTCATGTTCAGAATAGTCATTTTTCCTGTAAAATTTAGAATATTTCAAGATGAATTGGATTTGTTAAAAAAAAACAATGAGAGTAAACTGTGTTTATGAAATGGGCCCATGAAATTATTATTTTCATTAAGAATTAATGGGGGAATGGGATAAGTAAATAACTGAAAAAAGAAATTTTCTAAAAGAGAATATTTAAAAATTTTTAGTGATGCTTACCAAAATGACAATGGCTTCATTGATTTATGTTCAAAAATGTATTAGCTGTACATTACCAAGAAAATGTTATAGTGTGCTATAAGCTAATATTTAAGATGAAATAAATTTTAAATTTGCGTGTTGCAGTATGGAACGTAAAATATGACAATGATTGGGGAGAGTGTATTATGGATAATTCTTTCAAGTATCATAGTTTTTTAGTAACACCTTCATTAAAATTGAAAGATACAAACTTAATGAATAAAGTACAGCAGACTGGTGTAGATATTAGCATTCTGGATCTTGAAGATGCTATTCCACCATCCTTAAAAGATCAGTCAAGAGAGTTAGTTAAAAATTTTTTGATGACAAAACGTACAATGCCTTTAGCAATAAGAATTAATAACATTTGTGAAATGAATGGGTTAAAAGACTTAAATTTATTAAGCAATGTAAAATATATACCGGAAGTAATCATCGTGCCAGGAGTTGAAACAGCCAATGAAATTTCTTGTGTTCGTAGCTTTTTCACAGAAACCGCTATTAAAATTTTTGCTGTTATAGAAACAACTAAAAGCGTAATTTCGGCAAATGCAATTGCTTCAGTAAGCGATGGTTTGATATTTGGATCGGCAGATTATGCAGCCTCAGTTGGGATTGAACTTGGATGGGATGAACTTTTATATGCACGTTATGTGATTGTAACTGCGGCAGCTAATAATGATATTCCGTCAATTGATACACCTTGTTTTTTGCTTAATAATGAAGAGATGCTAAATAAAGAATCTAAAGCTGTAAAAAAGTTAGGGTTCACGGGTAAGATTGCCATACATCCTAATCAAGTTAATACTATTAACAAAATATTTAAACCTAGTGATAAGCAATTAGAATGGGCCGCTGCCGTTGTTAAAAGCCAGGTTGAATCAAAGGGAGAGATTACTAAAGTTAATGGAGAAATGATTGGACCTCCTTTTGTTGCTAGGGCAAAAAAAATTTTAGCTCAAGTTAGATGAACCTCCAATTTTTGTTAACTTGTTTTGATTATAAGTTATTTTTATAAAATCAATGTTTAGATAGGGAGACGACAATATGAATAGGCTCACTAATATAAAAAAAACTATTAATATATTAGCTAGCAGTAATTCTGAGGGGAAAACGCTGTTGGGTACTAAAGACATTTTTAGAGCTGGTCTCAAAATCATTTTAAGGTTAGATTTAATTAAAGTAATTATTAACCGTTGCTTAAATATTGTGGCAAAATATTCAAACGATAAGACACAAAGGGTGGGATGAAAAGATGCTTGATGCTGTTACATCTTTTATAAAAATTGGAGATAATCGTTACAAAACTGTAGGTGGGTTGTATTTTGAAGATTTTATTGTAGGAGATATACTTGAACACAGGCCGGGCAGGACAATTACTGATGCCGATAATGTTTGGTTATCTCTAATCGGAATGAACCAACATCCACTCCATATTGACCAAAATTATGCCTCGAAAACTGAATTCAAAAATACGTTAGTTTCTAGTGCAATTACTTTTTGTATGATTAATGGTATGATTTCACATACGATGAGTGCTCATGATACGAAAGAACTTGAATGGGATAATGTTAAGTTCGTAAATCCAGTTTTTGTTGGTGATACGCTTTATGCCGAAAGTGAAGTTCTTGAAGCAAAAGAATGTGAAGAAATGCCATCACATGGAGTAGTAAGAATTAAGATTATTGGATATAAGGCTAATAAAAAACCTGTGATGTCTTGTGAAAAAAGCTATGCTGTTCCAAAAAAATTATCTAAATAAAAGAGTTGAGCGAAAAGGAAGTGTATTATGGATACAGCAGTGAAATCCTTTGTAAGAATAAATAATCAACATTATCGTGAACAATACGGGCTTTGCTATGAAGATTTTTTAATAGGTTCTATTATTGAACATGAACCTAGACGCACAATAACAGAAATTGATAATATGTGGGGAACATTAATTTGTATGGATCAAAATCCGGCATATATTGATGAGCACTATGCGTCTCAGACGAAGTATGGAAAAAGAGTAGTTTCTAATTCGGTTACGTTTTGTATAGTTAATGGTCCAACAGTTAATGCCATGAGTGCCAAAGCGATTGCAAATCTGGGGTGGAATCAAATTAAGGTAGTTAACCCGGTTTTTGTTGGCGATACATTATATTCTGTTAGTGAGGTACTTGCAAAAAGAGAATCGAAATCACGATGCAATCAAGGCATAATCAAGATAAGAACATCAGGGTATAAGGTAAAAGACAATTCTCTTGTAATGTTATGTGAAAGAACCTTTTTGGTTCCTAAACGCAGTTATCAATTAATGCAATATGATATTTAATAGAATTATCATAAGTGTTTTTGCATAAAAAATATCCATACTTCATAAAAGCGACATTGAAAAATGTATTTTATAAAGTATGGATTTTCTACACTTATTTAATTAACAAGGAGAATACCAGAAGTTTGAGAATCTACAATTTATTTGATATAAAAAATTGTAAAATAAGAATATTATTATGATTTATGAAAGAAAATGGTCACTTCATAAAAAAAGTAATTTGGAATAAGATATATATTCTTTATTTAACATAGTATTGAAAAATTAAGGGGTGGAGTTAATGAAATGTAAAATAAGAGACTTAAATATATATTATGAATCAATAGGAGAAGGTATGCCTGTTGTCATGATTCATGGCTTTATTACTGACCATCGGATATTATCAGGGTGTATGGAATCTGTTTTTGAGCATCTAAAAGGGTATAAAAGACTTTACCTAGATTTACCTGGTATGGGAAAAACAAAAGCCAAAGATTGGATTAAAAATTCGGATGATATGCTTAAAGTTATTGCTGATTTTATTAATACGGTTATTCCTAATGAAAATTTTTTACTTGTAGGTCAATCGTGTGGGGGATTTCTTGCCAGAGGTTTAATAAATAAGATGCCAGAAAAAATATCCGGACTTTTTTTACTTTGCCCTGTTGTAATAGCTAACAAAAAAGAACGAGAGTTGCCATCTCATATTAGCAGATGTAGAAATGTTGATTTATTGAAAAAATTACATCCAGATGATGCGGCAGTATATGATAAACATTCTATAGTTCAAAATGAAATGACATGGGCTAGATATAAAAATGAGTGTCTTTCTGGAATAAAAATAGCGGATAATGATTTTATCAAGAATTTTGTAGCAAACGGATATGAATTTTCTTTTAAGCTAGATAATAATATAGTATATGATAAACCCACGCTGATATTATTGGGGCACCAGGACACCCGAGTAGGATATAAAGATGCGTGGAAAATTTTTGAAAATTATCCTAAGGCAACATTTTCTATACTAGATCAAGCGGGACACGATTTACAGATTGATAAAGAAAATGTTTTTAATTGCTTAGTAATTGACTGGTTAAAAAGAAGTAATTTAGAGCATATAACATCAATTATATAAATGCTTGCTAATTAAAAAATTCGGTTTGCGTATTATATGTGAGTAAATATACCAATTAATATCTAGCTATATAAGTTGAATTCGGTTATGATAAATTATAATTTAAAACATAATTGATTCATAATGTTTAATGGATTTTCTGAATTTAGTTGTAAAAGATATGGTAAATCATTTTCGCCTTAGGGCATTTCTATAGTAGTTCATCAACCAAAGTGGATGTATAGAAGTTCAAAATGATTTTACCAATGTGATATTTTTCTAATACGTTTTTAAGAAATTTGTGAAATGTTTGTACGTCATCAGGAATCTCATATTCTTTAAAATCAACATCACCAATTGATAGTTAAGACAGCTTATAAATTTTACGCTTACGTTTGGTCAAGAAAACAGGGATGGATTCATCTTCGAAGAGTATACGTTCGATTAAAAGGCCTTCCCTTTCTTAAGCTTGAGTAAAGTAGTCCTCTGCTAAAAGGCAGAAAATAGTGTGTTGGGAATGGACTAGCTATAGGGTTAACTGTCAGATGACGACGATTTGTTTCACGTCTTTTATTATCTCATATAAATAAATCGCTTGAAATGTGTGGTGTTTTCAAGCGATTTTAATTTTTTTACTTTGTTTATCGGTAAATGTTTTTCTTATATATTTATCGGATGATTTTTATAAATAATTAATTAAACTTATATAGACCATAAATTTTTATGGTAAAGGAGGAGTATATGGATTTACGCAAGCTAGAATATTATGAAGCGGTAAGCAGGTTGAGGAACTTTACGCAAGCGGCGAAGGAACTCCATGTTGCTCAACCATCAATAACAGCTTCTATTGCCAAATTGGAGGAAGAATTAGGAATAGTCCTGCTCCAACGTGATCATCACTCAGTTTCTCTTACGACTGAAGGTGAACTTTTTCTTCAGAAAGCAAGAAAAATTCTGTATGAAGTTAAAACTACGGTAAAAGAATTTCAAGACATGGGAAGTAAAGCCGCTAAAATTCTAAAAATAGGAATACCTACTGCGTTGGGATCATGGATGTTTCCAATTATTTTTTCTGAATATACCCGACAACACCCTGACGTGAATTTGGAAGTTCGTGAATTTGGTGTGCAGAATATTATTGATAAAATTTCTGATGGGACGATTGAATTGGGATTTATCGCTTTATCTGACCATCAATTGGGCAATGAGGGTTATGAAACTCTTACTTTTTCACAAGGAAGTTTGCTAGTGCTTCTTCCAAATGGGCATCCGCTTGAAAAATATAAGAAAATACCATTTGAATTACTAAAAAAGGAACGTTTCATTTTATCTTCAGGAGGTAGCTATATAAGGGAAAGCTTTATCAAAGAATGCAAACGATATGGCTTTAAACCTGATATTATTTTTACATCTTTGCAAATCGCGACGGTTTTTAATATGGTAGCAAGTGGATCGGGGATATCTTTCGTACCAGATAACGATATTGCAATCATTAAAGATAGTCCACATCTTATTTTGAGACCTTTATTTGACCCAATCAATTTTTCTACAGGGTTTATTTGGACCAAAAATGATTATCTATCATTGGCTGCGAAAAATTTTATTGAATTTATGCAAAATGCCAAGCCTCATATTATTACATGATGCTTGGCATTTCACATTTGTGATAGGCTGAACTGATTACCTAATAGAATATTAGTATTTCAGAAATTTTATTAGGTGAGTTAATATTAGACTTAGAAATAGGGTAAGTGGTAAGTGTACAAATAGTGTGACGGAAAAAGGGGACGTTTTTTTGCAGAAATCATTTTGGACAAAAAGTTATATGAAAGGTATCCTCACTAATTTTTTCATATATATGATAGCCTATCAGTTAATGCCATGGGCTACCATTTACTCGATGAAGGTTTTTAACTCGTCTGTTGGTGAAGCAGGTCTTGCATCTGGTATTTTTATAATAGGGAGTTTAGTGTCACGTCTGATTGCAGGGCATTACATAGATATTATTGGTCGTAAAAAGATTTTTTTTATAGGAACAGTAATATATTTTATTGGTATGTTATTATATTTCGTTGTGCCTAATTATATCGTCTTTATGTTTGTGAGATTTTTCCACGGACTAGGATTTGGTGCTTCTTCCATTGGTGCTAGTACGCTTATTGCAGTAATTGTACCAAAGTCAAAAAAAGGTGAGGGAATAGGCTATTTTACATTGAGCATGACCATTGCCTCAGCCATCGGTCCTTTTATGGCATTAGCATTGTTGAATACTGGCAATTATTTTACTTGTCTTTATATCGACGTGGCGATTTCTGTGGCAATTATAGTACTTACTCTTTTTATTAAAGTACCCGAAAATCACTTTAGTGATGATGAACTTGCTGAACTGCATAAAGTATCATTTGCCAATTTCGTTTCAAAACAAGCACTGCCTATTGCGTTTATCGGCTTTTTAGCGGGAGTTTGTTTTTCTACGGTGCTTACTTATCTAGCCACTTATGCTGATACTATTGGATTATCAACGGCTGCTGGAGTATACTTCATTATTTATGGTCTGGCATCCCTTATCAGCCGACCTATTATTGGCAAAATGCTTGATCGTTTTGGTGGAAATATCGTGATTTATCCGGCATTGTTTTTCACTGCACTGTCTATGTTTTTGACAGGTATAGCACAAAATGAATTTATGTTACTGATAGGAGCCTTCTTGGTGGGGATCGGAAATGCGGCTATTACAGCAGGAGGACATACACTAGCTATAAAAGGAATTCCGGTTGGAAAAATAGGCAGTGCTACTGCTACTTTTTATGCTTTACTTGAGATGGGATATGGTTTAGGGCCATCTCTTTTAGGTGGGCTAGTTCCAACATACGGCTTTCGTAGCTTGTATTTTGCTGCTGTATGTATAGCTTTAAGTGGAGTGGTGTTCTATTATCTATTGTTGGGACGTACCAAAACCAAAAAAATATGCTTGAAAATATAAGAAGAGCACTATTTAATACTTTACAAAATTTTTAATATATAATGCCATGAAATTGGTTTTTTAAAGAAAAGTTAACTTGATTGACAAAGGGGGATTTCCACAGCTGATTACAAAGTGTATTCGGTATACTTTTTTCTTGTGCAACTGCCATGAAAATTTCTAATTCATTACTTTCCATGGATTTTCTCTTTCTATTATAAATCACTATAAATGAATATATGAATCAATTCTAATCATTTTACATGACGTTATTTCTATTGTAAACTGTATTTAGATCTAAAAACAAAAGGAAGCGTTTTAAATATGACGAACCAAATAAATCAAAAAATTGCTGAAGATTTTTTATGTGCATATAAAGTTCACGATTGGGATGGTATTAGAAGTCTTTTGCACACTGATATCAAATGGACACTTCCTGGTGATGGAATGATTTCTGGAACTGCTGTGGGGGCGGATGCTGTTATCGAACGTACTAAAACTATTATTGCAGGCGGAGTACAAACAAAGCTTCACCATATTCTTGTGGGACAAAATGGACTTACGCTATCGCTAAATAATACTGCAACATCAGTAGATGGACGCATTTTAGATGAAGAATTGGCAACCGTACTGACTGTTGACAATGGACTTATTATAAAAATCGATACCTACCTTTCCGATGTTTCTATGATGGGGAAATATTTTTCTAAGTAAAAAGGTTATGCTACGGATATAGTGACACAACTGATATTTAAGAAAATAAAATGTGAAACGATAGTAAGAGGTGACTGCTCATGGATTTGATTTATGAAAAACCAAAACCGGAAGCTTATATTAGCTTACGAATGCGTTCTGGTATGGGGGATAAAGATTTGCTGAGAAGCCAAAAAGCAATCGCAAATTCCTTATTTACGGTATCAATTTATGATCAGGAACAATTGATTGCTTTTGGACGAATTGTCGGTGATGCTGGAATCACATATGTGGTCAGTGATATTATGGTAGATGAAACATATTGGCGGAGAGGTTTTGCCAATAAGATTATGCAAGCCATTGATACCTATTTGAAAGAAAATACTTTTGAAGATAGTTATGTATGCCTTATTGCAAATAAACCAGCAGATGCCCTGTATCATAAATATAATTTCGCATATTTGCCAGATAATAAATGTGGTATGTTAAGACGGCAAAGCATGTAGAAGATCGTCTTTTTAGTTTGCATTCGGCGAAAACATAGGAATGGTCATATTCATATACACAAAAGACCGCCCTTAAACTTTTTTAACTCAGTGCGAAAAAGTTTTAAGGGCGGTTTTTTTACATGATCGCGCATTGCCTAAGCGAGGTATTTGACAATACTCATAATATTGGCTGTTTGGCTAACATGCTGTCAAAATATTGATTTGCCTGCTGGACATAAATTTCATCGGGAATGAAATTCTGCTCTAATTGCTTTGCTGTATCTGCAGAAATTTTCATATCGGTTACAATTTCTTTGCCAGCTGTTTCTAAGTGGTGTATATATTGCTGGATAATAGTAGATAATTCTCCGCTGGTAATGTTTAAAAGTCCTCCCTGCGGTGTATATATTTCACCGATTACTTCGGTATGCATATTCAAGGCAGCTCTTTGAATCCAGTGTGAAATCACCTGGAAATGAGATCTTTCAGAGAACCCGCAGTTTGATATCAAAATGAGTTTTGGTGTTTTTTGTTTGAAAAGATGTGTATGACGACATTCACCGCTACTGTCTTTTTGGAAATGCGGATCACCGCTCACAATGAGTCGATCCATGAAGTCTTTTAACATACCTGAAATATTATCAAAATACAAAGGGGTAGCTAAAATCAAAATATCACTATTGGCACAAAGTGCTAATACCTCGGACATATCATCTTTAATTACGCACTGTCCCGGATGATTGACCCAACAGGAAAAACAGCCTCGACAATGGTGAATATCTTTTTCCGATAAGAAGATATTCACCGTTTCCGCTCCAGCTGCTTGGGCTCCCTTTAAAAACGAAGAAACCATTACATTTGTGTGGCTTGCCTTGCCTTTAGGACTGCCGTTGATTGCTGTGATTTTCATACTGTTATCGCTCCTCTTCTATTAATTGTAAACATTCTTCGGCCCATTTCATTGCGGCCTCGGTTGACAGGACACCGCGTCGTAATGTCATGCGCCAAAAAAAGGCATCTTTTTCACCGCTTTCGGCTTCGGTTTGAATTCCTGTTCCAATTTGTTTATACTTGTCCAGCTGTTCTTGCGCTTTTCGTATATAACGCTTCAGCTCATAGGTTAAAGCGGCTTTATCAATTCGTGACGCAAAAAAAATTCGTACTAAAAACTCATTACGTTCCACTTTTTCAAATTCGTCAGGGAAATCTTGCAGCCACTTCATAAATTCTGTCGAGCCGGTATCGGTAATAGAATAAATTTTCTTGTCCGGTTTACTCGTTTGTTCTTGCGTATGATGCACAATCCATCCTTTTTCATCCATGCGTGTAAGTTCACGATATATTTGACTTATATGAGCATTCCAGAAATGTTGGATGGAACAATCGAATAGTTGCTTTATTTCATAACCGGTCATTGGCTTATAAGATAGTAAACCTAATAATGTATGGCTTAATGACATAAATGACCTCCTTAGTGATTTTGAATTATTTTAATTATATTAGCATAGTTATATATAACTTGTCAAATATAAAAGCGGTTTTATAATGGGAAAAAGAGTCGCCAGCATTTAGCGGAACTGCTTAAATGGTTTGATACGATATATTGGACTACGAAAGGCGATCGCTTTTTTAATTTTCGCATTGCTTTATATATCTAAATCCGCTAAACTTTTTTTATGAATGTTTTTTACTATATTATGTTATATTCGAAAACGTTTATAATAATATTATGTGATTTTAAAAGTGAGAAGGAGTAATTGTATGGATGAACAAAAAACAGAGCAAGCTGAGCCTAACAGAATATCAAAGGTGCCTATTATAGGATATATAGTCTTGTTTTTGGGAATTATCTTTTTTTCGGGAATATTCACGGATGCAAAAGGAATTGAGGCGGCATTTGATTTTAATGCGATCAACGGTGCTTTTGGCAAAATCAAAGAAGGTGGATCTTTTTTAGGTATAGATGGAACAGGGGCTAAAAATGGCTTTATGTTTGCCATTACATTAGTACCACCAACCATGTTATCTTTAGGTGTAGTTGCGGTCATTGAACATTTGGGCGGATTAAGGGCAGCGCAACGTATTTTGACACCATTATTGCAACCGTTAATGGGGCTTCCTGGAGTTGTTGGTTTAGCCCTCGTATCAAGTACGCAAAGCACAGATGCCGGAGCTGGTATGACAAAAATGCTGCGCGAACAAAATTTAATTACCGAAGAACAAAGAACGGTTTTTGTTGCGTTCCAATTTTCCGCAGGTGCTGCTATTGGAAACTTTTTGTCGACGGGGATTGCCTTGTTTGCATTTTCAACGGTTCCGATTATCTTTCCTTTATGCTTAATTATGGTTTTGAAAGTGGTGGGAGCCAATCT
This sequence comes from Propionispira raffinosivorans DSM 20765, assembly GCF_000381065.1. Lineage (GTDB taxonomy): Bacteria > Bacillota > Negativicutes > Selenomonadales > Selenomonadaceae > Propionispira > Propionispira raffinosivorans. The sequence goes on from NZ_KB905881.1 coordinate 13,486, forward strand.
TATGAGATTATATATTAGAAAAGTTGTAAAACTGGAGGAGCTATAAGATAATGAAAAAAGAAAATGTGATGGATGCTTTTACAAGAGGAGCCAAAGAGGGCTGGGACGTTGGTATTTATTCAATGCTGCCGAATGTTTTGATGGCGTTCGTATTAATTGAGTTTCTAAAATTACTTGGTATATTGGCTATTTTAGGTAAAGTTTTTGCACCTGTAATGATTGTTTTTGGTTTGCCGGGTGAATCAATTATGGTTTTAGTGAGCTCTTTTTTATCAATGGGCGGTGGTGTTGGTGTTGTTACGAGTTTGGTTACATCTGGAATTTTGGATGAGCATCAGGTTACCATATTACTGCCAGCGATTTTTCTAATGGGATCTTTGATGCAATATATGGGGCGATGCCTTGGCACATCAGGGGTGCAAACACGCTTTTATCCTGTGATGTTTGCGATTTGTTTTATTAATGCAATTGTTGCTATGTTTATTATGAAAATATTCAGTTGATAAAATACATAAAATAGGGAGCATATTTTTGTGAACATAAAAAACTCTGTAGTTGAATTTTATACAAACTTACATAAAATGCCGGAATTGGGTTTTGAAGAAATAAAAACAACAGTCTATATCGCGAAACTGTTACAGCAATTGGGTTATATTGTGCAAACGGGAAAGCAAGCGACGGGTGCTCAAACGGGCGTAATTGGTATTTTGCGAGGAGCTGAACCAGGACCGGTGTTGGCGATTCGTGCCGATATCGATGCCCTTCCCTATGTTATTGAAGGAAAACCGTGTGTGATTCATGCCTGTGGACATGATGCAAATATGTCGATTGTTTTAACCTTGGCAAAATACGCAGCCGAACAAAAAATAAAAAAAGGGACACTGAAATTGATCTTTCAGCCCGCGGAGGAAGTCGCTTCGAAAAATGGCAGCGGATCGCAGCGTATGGCTAGAGCTGGTGCGATCGATGATGTGGATATTTTATTGGGGCTGCATCTGCGTCCGCTGCAAGAGGCGGGAAAAGGACAGGCTGCACCAGCATTATGGCATGGTGCAGGTTATACGATTGCGGCTGATATTAAAGGAAAAACAGCACATGGAGCAAGACCTCACTTAGGAATTAATGCAATCGATGGTGCAGCAGCAGCTATTATGGCTGTTAATGCCATTCGTGTTGACCCAGGTGTTTCGTCCAGCGTAAAAGTTACCCAAATCAGTGCGGCGGAATCAGCTGTTAATACAGTTCCCGATATCGCACATATTGTTTTTGATTTAAGGGCACAAACGAATGAAGTAATGGAAGAACTGATGAATAAAACAATCCAGGCAATTGAAAATGGAGCTGCTACCGTTGGGGCGAAATCTAGCATTACCATGAAGGAAGGTTTTGCTGGGGCTGATTATGATGCGAAGTTAACCAAGCAAATGAAAGATGCTATTATAGAAGTTTTGGGCGAGGGCGGATTACTCGATCCAATTGTGACGACGGGTGTAGATGATTTTCATTTTTATAAGCAACATAAAAAATCTTTAAAGACAGCTTTTATGGGCTTGGGGTGTGATATGAAAGGGGGATTGCATAATCCCCAAATGTCTTTTGACATAGAGGCTTTAGCGGATGGTGTGCAGATCATGAACACCATGGTGAATAAAATATTGGGATTTATAAACAAATAAATCATAGGATAAAGAGGCGGCAAAATGAAACGGTTGATCATGGTAAATGGAACGATGGGAGCAGGGAAGACGGCAACGTGTAACGAGCTTTTGAACATTGTGCAGCCAAGTGCTTTTTTAGATGGTGACTGGTGCTGGAATATGAAACCTTTTACGGTCACCGAAGAAACAAAAGAGCTGGTTTTGAAAAATATTTGTTTTACTCTAAACAACTTTTTGGTCTGTTCCGAATTTGAAAACATTATTTTTTGTTGGGTTATGCACCAAGAATCTATTATGGATGATATTTTAAGCCGATTATCTTTAAAGGATGTTGCTGTATATAAATTTTCCTTGCTCGTATCGAAAGAAGCCCTGACTAAGAGGATTGGTAAAGATATTGTGGATCAAAAAAGACATGCGGATGTGCTGGAACGAAGCATCCCACGAATTTCTTTATACGAAAACATGGATACAATCAAAATTGATGTCAGTGCGATTACGGCAAAACAAGCTGCCGAAAAAATAGCGGTTATTATTTCTGAAACCGGTTCTTAAAATAGAATTAGGTTTAAGACCATACTTAATATTCAAAGAATATCTCGACTTTGAAGGGGCTGTCGCACGTTACAAAAACGTACGGCAGCTTTTTTTGCAAAAAAAAGAACTCCCAGGCTTTTAATCGTCTGAGAGTACGTGTAAAATTTAAGTATGCAAAAACCAAATATTACACAAAAAGATTATACAACTTTTGGGAGTTCTTATCAATTGCATCTTCCATTAAATATTGAATTTAAAATTCCAAAGGATGACCCAGTCCGCCTACTTCGCTACTTTGTTGAAGGGATGGATTTATCAGAGCTTTACCGTACATATTCTCATATCGAGAAAAATCAGGCGACGCCACGGCAGATGCTGGAAATCCTTATCTATGCTCACATGAACTGTATTCGCAGCTCTCGCAAAATAGAGCAGGTCTGCAGACGAGATATCAATTTTATGTTTCTCCTTGAGGGTAAGCACGCTCCAGATCATGCGACGATTGCCAGATTTCGTTCGATTCATCTGGCCTCTTGTGCAAAAAATATATTTGCACAAATGGACAGTCGCCTGGCCAGTTTGGGCGAGATTTCTCTGGAAAATATATTTATTGATGGAACGAAAATAGAGGCTTTCGCTAACAAGTACAAATTCGTTTGGAAAAAATCTGTAACAAAGAACATGCAAAAACTTGTGGATAAAATCTCTGTTTTCATCAAGCAGGTTGAAGAAACTTTCGGTATTCATGTCATGCATGAGAAAGAAATCCAGATGTATCATTTGAAGCGCCTTCGCCGCAATTTGAAAAGTCTTCAACGGCAGGAAAGTATCCACTTTGTTCATGGCATAGGGAAAAGAAAATCACCACTACAGAAAGCCATGGAGACTCTCGACGAATATATCCGTCGGCTCAAAGATTATGTCTACAAACTCCATGTCTGCGGGAAACGTAACAGTTTTGCCAAAACAGAGCATGACGCCACTTTCATGCGAATGAAAGAAGATGCGATGAGGAACGGACAACTCAAGCCCGCATATAACATCCAGTATGGTATCGATGCCGAGTATGTGGTGTGGGTGACGGTTGGCCCACAGCCGACAGATACGACGACACTTCTTCCGTTTCTTCAAGATTTTGAGGCACATTTCCCTCAAAAATATCTCAATATTATCGCAGATGCTGGCTATGAGAGTGAGGAAAATTATCTGTATCTTGAGCAGCGTGGACAAATAGCATATATCAAGCCGAACAACTATGAAATGAGCAAACAGCGAAAATATCAGAAAGACATTGGTCGTAGAGAAAACATGGAATACAATGCGGATAAAGATTTTTATGTCTGTGCCAATGGTAAGAAAATCAGCGTAAGCGGCGAACGAAAACAGAAAACCAAAACAGGCTATGAAACATGGAAGACGCAATATTCGTGTGAAAATTGTAGCAACTGCACATTAAAAGCACAGTGCATTCATGGGAATCGTAGCAAGACGCCCTTAGAAACACGAACCAAACATTTTGAAATCTCAAAGATTTTCCAGCAGAAACGGGCAGAAGATTTAGAACGCATTACGTCAAAGAAAGGGATTGAACTACGGGTGAATCGGAGCATTCAGTCGGAAGGAACCTTTGCAAATGTAAAGGCCGACCTACAGTTTAGACGTTTTCTTGGACGGGGAAAAGTAAATGCATTAGTAGAAAGTATGTTGATGGCAATGGCACATAATATAGGAAAAATGCATCATAAAATACAGTCCAGCCGATCAGGACAATATCTATTCCCAGTAAATAACGCAGCCTAAAAGAAAAGACGTACGAAAAACCCATTAATAGGTGGGCCGTTTTCGTGCGCCTTTTTTTATCCTTCAATATAAAAAATGACATCAAATTGTTTTGTTCCGAAAAAAGAAGTCGCCGCAGAAATGAAAAATCACTTCATGCGACAGCCCCTTTTT
>NZ_KB905882.1 GCF_000381065.1 Propionispira raffinosivorans DSM 20765
AATCCCCCGCCAATTACAAGTACATCATTTTTTTTCATCAGACATCGCTCCATTTAGATTGAATACACTTTCATATATTCCTCTTGTCAATTCCATTTCTCGCAGTGTACTGCCCCAAAGTACGGGTGAAAGGCCTTTATAACGAGCCTGCAGGAAATCCTTCATTTCTTGTACGGTATCATGTTGTGGAATTATGTCATCTTGTAAGACGAGTCCCATACTACGGAATGTACAAAACGCCCCCTGACAAGTTCCCATGCCCATTCTTGTTTGTCGGCGGATATCACTTAATGTATGACTTGTCGGAAGTTCTGCAACTTCTTCTATTTCTGCCAGGGTAACATTTTCGCATTCACAGGCAAGTTCACGTTTGGTTGGATCGGCTTGCATCCGGGCAATGACTTTCTTTAATGTATCTTCACCCAATCTTGAGGAGGCCAGTGAAACTCCATAGGCAGGAAAATATTGACGTGCCTTCGCTAGAATTTCTGGTGATACATCTTCGACTAGTGGTTCAATCGCCGTACGGCAAGGTGTCGTATTGTCCAGCTTTTTGCAGACAAGATCCGTCATATGTTCTGCCATCAGGCGGTATGTGGTGAATTTACCACCGCATATACTGGCAAACCCTTGAAGTCCATCATTCGCATGATCCAAAATTACAAACCCGCGTGATACGCCACGACCGGTTGCATTTGGATCCGCCGTATAAAGCGGACGTGAACCGCAAAATGCCCGTAATATACGAAAACCACGAAGATTTTCAATTGTAAGTTCACCAATACCAAGCAGGTATTCTACTTCGGATGTCAACGGCTGTGTATCGTCCGGGCTGTTCACGGTGGTTGAGGTCGTTCCTAAAATCGTAATCGATCCATGGGGAACAAAGATGTCTCCATCGGATGATTTGTGTAAACGGTTAATAACACGGCTGGTTAAACGATGATTAAATGCAACCAATGTGCCTCGATCCGGCTGCACATGGACCGGAATATTCGCACAAGATGCTACCTGCCCCGCCCATGGACCCGCTGCATTCACAACAAATTCGCAGGCAATATCATATTGTTGTTTTGTGAAATAGTCACGAACGGTAACCGTGCTTACTTGTCCGTTTACAGAATGAATCTTAACAACTTCGGTATACGTTTTTACTCTGCCGCCATATCGTTTCGCAGAATCAATATTTTGCCAAGCCATACGAAATCCATCAATGGCTGCATCCGGCACACGGTATACAGCCTGGGCACGATGGGTTAAGTTTGGTTCCAAATGCCAAGCTTCCGCAGGATCGATCTGGATTGCCGGCAAATTGATCTTTTTACAGGCTTCAACCCATTCTTTTTCATAGGCCGGATCATCTTCTGGCAAGCGAACAAAATATCCTTCGGTAGCTTCCACACAATGCCTGCCTATTTTACGTAAAATCGTATTTTCTTCAATACATTCACGTCCAGCATCTGCATCTTTAACAGCATAACGTCCACCGCTATGCAATAGACCATGATAACGAGAACTCGTTCCATGTACCATGTCACGCATTTCAAGCAGCATGACATCAACCCCACGCATTGCTAAGTCACGCAAGATGCCAACGCCTGTGGCGCCACCGCCAATTACAAGTACTGTCGCTTTTTCCATCACCATTACGCCTTCTTTATGTAATAAGTTTTGTAAACAATATGCCTCGCTTGTATACAAAACTTATTTTTTATTTATATCATATTTTTTCAATTCTCTGTAAATATCACTCACCCCGGGTAATACCAGCGTGGCTGTAACACCATATTTCTGCAAATCTGCTTCTGTGGATTCCCCCGACAAAACTAAAACAGAAGCAATCCCCGCATTTTCACCGGTACGAATATCCGTATAAACACGGTCACCGACAATAGCCATTTCAGTTTTGGATACTCCAGGGATTTTTCTAAAGGCACTTTCAATAATTTCTTTGTTGGGTTTACCAATGACTTTAGGAACTTTTCCCGTCGATGCTTTGATAAATTCAATCATGGATCCAGTATCAGGAATATAACCACCTGTCACCGGACAATTAATATCAGGATGGGTCGCGATATAAATCGCTCCATCACGGATAAAGTCGCATGCTTTAACCAATTTTTGATAAGTTAAAGTGGTGTCAAACCCGAGTACCACGAACTCTGGATTTTCGTCTGTCAAAACAAACCCATGATCCCTAAAATCTTTTTCTAATGCTGATGTACCTAGCAGATAGATGCGTGCCTGCGGTCTTAAGGCCGACAGATAACTGATCGTCGCATCACCCGATGTCAGTACATTTTCCCGGTTACAACGTATGCCCAGATTTTGCATTTTATTTACATAATGAGCACCGTCCTGCGATGAATTATTGGTCAAAAACAAAAACTGACGACCACTCGACCGAAGATACGACATAAACTCCATTGCTCCTGGCAGCAAAGTATCACCAAGATTAATCGTACCATCCATATCCAATAAAAAACAACGTATTTCACCCAAAGATACCATGGATTTTAAGCTCCTTTTCTTTTTTAACAAAGCTAAAATTTATGAGATTTATTTTGAAACCCCTTCTACACAGATTTAGACTAATCCAAAAATTCTGTTGGCAGCTTCCGTGAAAAACTTTCCGCCAAGTTTAATAAATTTTCTTTGGTAATGGTATGTTTCTTGCCCCCCATAGACATTACCCGGCTATAGATCTCCGCCGCTTTTTCTATTGTGTCCATCAGACCAAAAGCTTCATCCAAACTGTTACCAGCAACAAACAACCCATGATAGGCCCAAACAACAGCATCATATTTTTTCATTAAACTAGCTGTTGCTTCGGCAATATCAGCGCTGCCAGCGATCATCCAAGGCAATACACCGATTCCCTGGTGAAATACAATGGAATTTTCCGTGGCCATTTCCCATAATTCCCGCGTAAATACTTTATCTTCCAACGGTAAAACAAATGTTAATGCCATTAAATTGGGTGTGTGTGCATGATATATAACACGATTTTTTCCCTTACTCAATTGTTTTTTTATACTGTGATTCGCTAAATGTGTTGAAAGTTCACTGGTTGGAACACCTCCGTTTTTTAACCCCCAAACAACATCATATTTTAAGCCTTGATCATCTATTTTTATGATTGCAATATTATCTTGTGGTGCCAAAATAACATTACGCATATACTTTCCGCTGCCGGTCACTAGGAAATATTCGCCAGCCAATTCTGGGACAGCAACCCCAATCCGCGTCCATTGGTGATTTCCCTTTAGATTTTCTTTTACAGAATCAATCTCTTCTATACTAATACGATAACTTAAATTTCCGCCATTTCTCTCATGCCAGCCTTTTTGAAAACCATCCTCTGTTAACCGAATAAAACCTTTTATAAAATCTGCTTTTAATATATCCAAGAAAAACACCTCTCCTTATAAAATACGAATCAACCCTGACCATAATATGCATTTTTGCCATGTTTTCTAAAATAATGTTTCTCCAATAAAACAGGCTGCATCGCTTGAACCTGTGAATTAATCAACAGCGTATTTTCGGCCATAAACGCAATTTCTTCTAAGATTACCGCTTTTTTAACAGCTGCCAGCGGATCGTTTCCCCACGCAAACGGTCCATGCGAGTAAACCAAAACGCCTGGAACATCTTTCATCTGTATCTTTTTTTTCCGAAATGTTTCAATAATGACTTTCCCTGTTTCTTTTTCATATTCCCTGTTTATTTCATCGTCTGTCATTGCCCGTGTACAAGGTATTTCCCCATAAAAATCATCTGCATGTGTTGTTCCCAATGCAGGTATGCTGCGGCAAGCCTGTGCCCATGATGTTGCATAACGTGAATGCGTATGCACGATCCCACCTATATCTCGACAAGCTTTGTATAATTCCAAATGTGTTGGTGTATCCGATGAAGGGGCCTTATTTCCTTCTATAATATTGCCTTCCATATCAACTACTACCATATCGTCGACTGTCATGTCTTCATATGGAACTCCCGAAGGTTTAATTACAACTAAATTTTTATCTCGATCAATCCCCGAAACATTCCCCCACGTAAAGGTAACCATTTTATATTGTGGCAGCATTTCATTCGCTTTATATACTATTTTTTTTAATTCTTCTAGCATACTCCAGCCTCCTTAGATCATTTCTAATGAATGATCATTTTACTGAATCCGGCAGCAAAATAATCATTCATAACATTTTTTAACAAATATGGTGAACGTGCTATAGCATCCACTGTATCTCCAGCAATATGCGCAGTCAGTGTAACATTATCCAATTTTAGGAAAGGATCATTTACCGGAATTGGTTCTGTCCAAAAAACATCCAATGCGGCTCCGGCAATTTTTTTGTTTTGCAGCACTTCCAGTAAATCCGCTTTATTTATTAACTTAGCTCGCGCCGTATTAATTAAATAAGCATTTTTCTTCATCAAAAAAAGTAAATCCTTATTTATCATTCCTGTAGTTTCTTCCGTCAGACGTGTATGCAAAGATACAATATCACTGTTCTCAAATATTTCCTGTAGAGATACTTTTTTGACTGTAATATTTTCTCTCATCAATTCTTCTTCACTGACAAATGGATCATAGGCTTGTACTTCTATGTTGAGCGCCTGTAAATATTCAACTAACAATTTACCTATATTGCCCAAACCTACCAAACCTACTTTCAGGTTGGATAATGTTGTTTTATAAAACGCGTTGCTAAATTCTTTTTCCCACCCGCCAGTTTTTATAGAATAATGGGATTTCGCAATATTTCGTGTTTCTGCCAGTATTAGACCCAACGTAAATTCTGCTACCGGTACAGCATTTCTGATTACATGTATTACCGGTATATTATGTTTAGCTGCTTCTTGTATATTAATATTTTCCAAGCCGCCACGACTAACCCCAATCATTTTTAAATTGGTCCCGGCACGAATCATGGTTTGGGAAACTGGTGCAAGATGTACCAATAGATAGTCAGCATCTGGAAGGAGCTCCAAAATCCCATCAGGAATCGGTATATTTTCTGAACCACTACGTTCAATTAATAAAATTTTCTTTTGAAATTCATCTTTACTCAATTCGGAAAACCATTCAAATTTTTCAACTTTAATCTCATCATTTAAATGAAGCATATACGCTGCTTTTTCCATATTTTCACTACTCACCAAAGCATCGCCGACAACAATAATTTTTATCATACTACTGTCCTTCCTCGAAAGAAGTTTTTTTGGTAAAAATATATTACAGCTCAAAACTAGAGTAAGCTGTAATATATTCACCATTTTAGTATTCCTTATTTATATTGTTCAATCTGTTTGCATACGCAGTCCGCGGCATTTTCCAACTCGCCCATATCAAACAATAACTGTAATATTCCATAACGATTTCGTAGTTCTTTGGCATAAACAATACTATTTCTTAGCAATTCAGATGTTACACCAAGCTCTTTTGGCAAGTATGGTGCCTGTATTTTTTTCATAGCAGCAATGATTTGTTCCGGTGCTGGTAAGGCATTCGCTAATTTTATAAAATCTTCTCGATGCTGCTGCAATACGGCTAATCGTTTAGCTACTGCGACATCACTATTTTTGTGTACATTTTCTTCTAAAGACAAAACCCCAGGAGCAGATATTCCATAGGCTTTTTTGATGGATTTTTTCCAGGTCTGTTCATCAAAGGAAGGCTGTGGAAAAGCTTTGCCACTTGCCAATATTTTTTTTGCATATTGATAAAGTAATAATGCAATAACCGTACCGACACCGACTTTTGTTCCATGCAACGGGTCCTCTTGACCACTTTGTAAAAACATCATCTCCCAATAATGTGCTAAATGATGTTCACTTCCCGATGCAGGTCTGGAATTGCCTACATAACTCATCCCTACTCCGGCAAGTACCAGCCCTTCCATAATAGCTCCCATCGCTTTTTTATTGCGTGAAGGAATCCCATCAATCGATGTTTCCAGGGCTTTTAAGGCATCCTGCATAATACCATCAACAAACTCACAATAATATTCTCCCGTAATCAAATGAGACAGTTTCCATTCCGTAAGGCAGATATATTTGCCAAAAACATCGCCGACACCAGCCGTAATCAGATGCATAGGTGCTTTTGACAAAACATCCACATCACCAAGAATCGCTTTAGCATGGCCCATTTTTTCATAAGTTGTTTTTAAATTATGAATCAGCATTGGTGTAACATCCGAAGCATACCCATCCATAGATGGTGCTGTCCCAATAATGAAATAATCAATTTTCATCTTGTGAGAAATGAACCGACAGGAATCATTGATCGTTCCTGAACCTACGGCTATAATCAAATCTGTTGCCGACGTTATATCAGCAATAAGATTGCCTAACGTAATTTCATCCGGGATGATTTCGTCGGCTTCTAGTCTGATTTTGTCAAAAAAGATTTCGCCTTTTTCTAAAACAGCATATACCATCTGTCCAGCTGCTTTTTCTGTGTTTTTATCAACAACGACTGCCACATGTTGATAACCTTTTTCTTTGATGTACTCTGTCAAAGATTCCATGACATCAACACCTATAGCAACGTGCTTGATATCGCAAATATGTTTCCTGCCGCAGGAACATTCAATTTCTTTATTCAAATAACGATTCCAATCCATTTTATATTCCTCCATATATTTTTAAGCGTTCTTAGCCGCCTGTAGATCTATATAATCCGTAATTTTTTGCTTGTTCAGTTTATAGAAAGCAAAACCCGCAAAATAAATTACGACTGCTACCCCAATCCAAAGCGGACTTCCTGACAGAAAGGCAAAAAATACTAATGACATCAATGGTTTACCTAAAATATTAAAGCTGGTAATCAGCATAGCAGTTACCGGAATCGCTACACCAACCGTAGTTGCAATACTAGTAAACAGCGGTGCTGTCGCAGTACAAACCAAAAGCCCTAGACTAAACCAAATCACACCGGAAATAACAATTTTAACAATATTGCCATTGTGTACAGCTACCAGTCCTTGTACCATATACGGTATGGCAAGCAAATCCACAACCGGAAGTGTCTGGTTTCCCGGTAAAACAACTGCAATGAATACCATAATTGGAATCAAGATCAAACCACACGTAAGTGTTGCCGGTTCACCATAACCACAGGCATCATTCACAGCAATATACCATTCACGATCTGTTTGTTTCGACATCATTTTACGTGCAGCTTCTGTAATCGCAGCAAAAGCCTGGGAAAATACAGCTGCAACTTTTGGGAAAATAGCCATTACTGCACTCGTTGAAATACCTACTTTAAAAATTTCGCCCCATGCCATAATAGTCGTAATACGATCCATATTCCCAATAATACCAATCAGCATCCCTAAAACGAGACCCAAAGTCATCGGTTCACCTAAGAAGCCAAATTTTTCTTGTACTGTCTGTGGGTTTAATTTGATTTTGTTAAGCCCAAAAAAATTATAAATTGGTTCTATAACAATAGCAAAAATAGAAGGCTCTACATTGTGCATTGCTATAATCGTACAATTCGGATAGTTATAGTATTTTGACCATCTTTTAGCCAGCAATTCGGAAATCAATAAGCTATATAAATTCATCAATATCATACAGGAAATCCCTAAAGCAAAGCTGCCTGTAACAGTAGTAACCATGGCTCCCCACACCATATAAGAATAATTATTCCACAAATCAGATGGTTGGAACACGTCCGTCCATTTAATCAAGAATAAAACGGTCTGCAACACAATTCCTATCCCCAGATAAATCATTCCGGCATCCGTCGAATAGGCAACCAAAGCGGTAGCCTGCCAGCCTACATCAAATACAGGAAGATTAACACCCGTATTATTAACCATTCTTTGGATAACTGGACTAATAATAGGTGTAAATGCATTGATCAATAACATAAATCCAGCCAAACCTACACCTGCATACATAGCTGCTAAAAAAGATTTTTTAGTTGTAACTTTAAACACTTTAGCAATAATGAAAATAACAATTGGTACTACTACGGCTGCTCCTAATGAATCAATAATCTCTTTTAATATATCCAAAATCTAACAGTCCTCTCCTCTAGTAATTTTTTTAATACAAAAAGTTATTTTTTCAAACCCTCAACGACTTTCGTTACTTCATCCAAAAATTCATCTTCTCCGATGCCGGTCAAACAAGCAAACGCATTGATTACTGGAATTTCATAATCCCCCTGCGGCAGCGGACTGGTAAAAGTAAGCAGGTCGAACTTACCTGACTGGGCTAAGTTCATCGCTTCTGTCGGTCTTGCTTCTACTGTTTCAACATGGTACCCTTTATCACTTAGATATTCTTTCAATTTGCCTGCTACCATAGAAGATGTTACTGTTCCTGAACCACATACAGATAAAATATTAACTCTTTTCATGAAAACATTGCCCCTTTACGTTTAAACTTTGATAAAATCCAATAAATTGTCGACTTCTTTTTTGGTTGTTGCATTTCTAATATTCTTCATTAGTTCTACATTTTGAAATATTTTCATTAAGTTTCCCAACAACCCCACTTGTGAAGCCGGATCTTTCACCGCCAGTAAAAAAACCAAACCAATTTTTAGTGTTTTTGTCGGTTCACTCATCGAATGAAATTCGACTGGATTTTTTAGAATTCCGATCGCAAAGTTAGATATATTTACATGTTCTGTGTTTGTGTGCGGAATTGCTACACAAAATTCTCCTAAATCCAACCCTGTCGGTAATTTACTTTCTCTTTCTAACACTGCATCAATGTACGTATCTTTGACATAATTTTTGGCGAGCATTCGTGTGCCCAATTCCCGAATGACACTTTTGGGATCTTCTGCTTCAACGTTTAATGCAATCAAATCTAAATCCATTATATTGCCTCCTCTCTATCAACTCTCTGAGTTAACCTGTCACTTAATACTAAAGCAAGTTTCGTGCCAACAAAAAAAGATCAATTGTTTTTCCTAAAAAGCCTGCATTCTAAAGGCTTTTCTCCAACCATTCCACAATTCGCAAACAAAAATACATTTGAAAGTTTTGCCTAAACATTATGTAACAGTCTCAAATTCCTGCTTTATGACAGCAGCTTATTCTAATTGTGCAATTTTATCTAAAATAATATTTTGAAAATCATCTTGATTTGTACAACTTTTAATCTTGACCATAAATTCATGATCACGTAAAATTTGCAGCATATTTTTTACAACTTCCTGATCATTTGATTTAAAAACTGGCATAAAGATAAAATTAACATTTCCGACGCCCCAGTCAATCGGATTTTTCAACTTCACAAAAACAAAACTCGTGCGGTTCACCGCAATTGAATTACCATGCGGTACTGCTGTATTTCCCTCACTAAAAGTAGGCAATAAAGCTTCTCGATCAAGTACCGACTGTAAATATTCTTTTTCAACATACCCTTTATTAATCAGCAAAGAACAAATATATTCTAAAATTTCATTTTTAAAGTAAATAGCAGGCTCAAATAACATAAAATCACGAGTTATATTGCGTTCATATTTCGTAAGTTCTGATTCATGCCTTGTTTCAAAATAAAGTTCAATGTTTTTCAATAGATTTTTATCATAATTAATAAAAGTAGTCCCGGCAATTTTCGGATTCATCGTCCCGACAATTAATACATTATGTTCTTTCTGAAAATCGGTTATTTCATTAAGCAAATTTTCATCAAGGGCACTCATAACATAACAAGGAATATGCGTATACTCTTTTTTAATCACCTCACCAATATGTTTTGCATTGCCTTCGCCAGTCAGACACATTGCAATAATCAAATTTGCTTTATGACTATTTTCTTTTTCAGTAAAGTACAAATCGCCCAACTTATCTTTTTTTAAGTAAAAATAGATTTCATCTAAAGTATCTTCACCTAAAGATACCCGCCGCGTAGCTTCAAGCCCCAAAACAAGATCAACTCGATTTAGAGTCTTTGTCTTGATATGAGTCTGCTCGTAAACGATATCACCAATATTGCTCAAAGATCCCATATCTACTAAGAACAAAACCCCACGTCCCTGATCGATAACCTTAGCCAGTTCAATCGCTTTATTATAAATATTGATTGGTTTTTCCGTTAATGGCATATCAAGCGCAATAGGGAAATTCGTTCCGAGCAGATCTTTAATAACCTTTACCGTTTCACTGGCAATATAACCATGCGAAATCATAATTAAGCCAATTCTATTTTTTAAAGTTTCATAATTAAAAGCAGATTTGATATATAAGGCAATAAACGCAACCTCATCTTCGGGAATATTAATATTTTCTTGCTGTTCCAGGCGCTTGGCAGCGGCTAAAGCAATCGCATATTCCGCAGCAAACTCACGTTTAATCTTATCAAGATGAATATTAATGATTTTCTGATTCAAACGTATCCTCTTTATAGCCTCTTCCAGATGAATTGCCAAATATTTAAACGCACTGCGATTGATTTGGAGTCCTGCTTCTTTTTCAATAAGCTCTTGCATCAAAAACTTCACTTCAGACATAACCGTTTCACTGACGAAACTGCATAAATCATTCATTGAAAAAAGATCTGTCTGTCTAATATCATTTACATTTAAACTTGTAAAGCGATTTATAACAAATGCCCAGAGAATATTTTCTATTTCGCCTTCCGATAAATTCAATATTTTGAGTTCATCGTATTTTGCTTCGATACTCTGATACATATCTTGTACATCAGGATCTTGCTCTTCTATAGGAACCGAGGCAGCCAGATTGTCAGGCTTAAAAGGAATCAGCATTAAATTATTTAAATATTTTCTAATTTCCGAATGGTTTTCATCCATCAAAGTTTTTTCATCGACTGAATCAATCAGTTTTAAAATTTCATTCACATCGATCGAAACTAGACGATCTGCCTTGTTGTGCATGACTTTCAGAAAAGATCTGGCACAGAGCACTTGAATCATATTCTGTAGTTCCCCAATATTGCCATTAAATTTATTAAGTGCCAAAATTTCAACCACATTTTTATCTACAAAAATTTTACAATTGATCCGATTGCATTCTTGTTGGAAAATTCGATATATTAAGTCAACTTTTTCTTTTAAAAATCGTTCACGCAACGAAGGCAAATAAATCACCATTGGTATGCGGCGACGAAAGGTAAGCAATAAATTTGTTTCTATATTTTCAGTTGTAGCACCAACTAACATAATACTTACTTTCCGTTCACCGCTGCTTTCGCCTAACCGCCTAAAACTGCCTCGATCTAAAATAGAAAACAATATTTCCTGTCCTTTTGGTGGCAAACGGTGAATTTCGTCTAAAAACAGCATGCCACCATCAGCTTGTTCCACCAAACCGGGGCTGTCATTTACAGCGCCCGTAAAAGCTCCCTTTTTATAACCAAATAGAAGTGACAATAACAATTGCGGATTATCCGCATAATCCGCACAATTAAATACAACAAACTCAGCATGAGTCCGTAAAATACTTTCCTGCTCAGCAAATTGATACATTTTTTTTGAAAATAAACTTTTCCCCACACCGCTTTCGCCAACAATCAAGGTCGGCAAACCTTTGGGCGGATACAATATTGCTGATTTTGCCTGCTCAATTGAATTTTTCAAGCTGCCCTTATACCCAATTAAATCTGTAAAAGGATCTTTCATGGCATGATTCTCTACAGCCACATCAAAAGTTGTTTCTTCTTTTGACAAAACCTCTTCTACAACCCGCCGTGATATAGTAAAGCCCTGTTCTAATAACGCTCTTGTTATATCAGCAATATTGATTGTTTTAGCATTTTTCTCAATGGCTAAAATTGCTGATTTTAAATAAGGATACCTTCGCTGCCGAGAATTAAGAATATTTAATTCTTTTCTGATATTTGTAATATTTTCTCGTGTCGTATTTAAATATTTGGCAATTTCCATATCTGTTAAAGGATTTTTTTTATTTTCTGTGTTGATGATATTAATGATCTTATTCTGCATCTCCATAAACATATCTCCTCCTCTATATTATAGTAAGCAAGATGTATGCCATACTTTTCTGAGTTTTTTATCAGATCCATATCGCGTTATTACGTTTGCTATTTAACATCTTATACAAAATGTAAAGATACAATATATTCGCATTTTGTAATGTATAAAATGTAAGCAGGAATTAAACTAAAATATACCCCACAGGAAAGATAAGGAATCTTCATCCCATGGGGTTATATTTTTAGTATAGTTAGATAATCCGGTTCATACTTTAACGTAAGAAGCATGTTCAATCATAATGTTATCTTCCCCGCGACTTTTACCATCCATGCGTTGAATAATATAGTTATCTTTCAAAATATAGCACCGTGCCTTTTTTCGACCAATATGATATCCATCTTGAGCTGTGATGGTATTTCGTAAGCACCCCTGCAGGATTATCAGTGTGGATATGGTCGATAAACTCAAATCTGATTTTAATTTAGCCGAGAATTTTTTCTTTTATGTGACATATAACAAACCCTCTTTCTATAATATTTTAGTATAGCAGATTCATTATACTCTTATTCAGAAATTGTCTTCTTTTATACTACCATTTGACGACAAAACAGCCGAAAATCAACGATAGAACCGTTGGTCTTCGGCTGTTTTTCTATAATCTCACATTACAGATTCATCTTTAAAACTAAAAACAAATTTCGTTATTTCAAGGTTAGACATAAAGAAAATCCTCTGAGCCCTACTTTCACGACAATCACCTAAAAATGATATTTTAAAGCTCACAATCCTTTGAAGTTTGTAGGAATTTTCAATGATTCTTCATTTTGACCAACAAGGAACAATCCAGTGATTGAGTATTAATTACACCTTCATCATCGGTCCCAGAAATGCTTTTGACAAAATAAATGACTTTTACATTTTCATTTTCATCTGTAACCATCATATCTTCTGTTTTTCTTACAGAATTGGTTTGATTCGCAGTATGTATTTTCTGCGCAATATCATTGATCTTTTTGGCGTAAATAACTTGGCCGTTTTCTAGGATCTTAACTTCACTGTCTTTCCCTGTACACACAACAGAAATGGGTATTTCCGGTTTCTCTATTTGACTATTTATTGTGGATAGCTCGAATAAATAGTCAAACCCCTTGATACTTGCGACTTTTTCTTGTTCTTTCATGACATGATTAAAATATTTCGTTGAGTTTCCATTAAGACCATTATTATCAGTTGGTGAAAATCCAAATACTGTTTTAAGTTCGCCTATTTTGAAATTTTGCGGAAGAATTTTCACTTCATCCAACTTATGATAGCTGTTAAAATAATAAAGAATATTCGTAATTTCCTTTTTATCGTCTGCAGTAATGTCTGGATTTATTTTACTGATTTTACCGTTTTCTATCACATCATATTTACTAATAATTTTTTCAAGTCTCATACTTTGACTCGTTGTAGAAACCGAAAAACAACTCCACGGTCCCATAACCGACAGCAATGATAAAATCGCTAACGAAATGGGTAAGACAATATTTCTAGGAGTTTTATGTGTAATGTAATATATCATACTACTTACCAGCCAAAGCCCCGTAAGAAAAACAAAGTAACGATTTTCCGTAATGCCATAGGCATTAACTCGCATGCCTAACGACAAAAACATCATTGCCAATAAGGGCAATACCACGATGGGGAATACTTTGATAAATTTATTTGCCCAAGAACTCGTATGACGCAGTGGATAAATAGCAAACATAACAGTAATACTAAGTAAGGAATACCATATCACAAGATTTGTGACGATTCCTGTCGGCCATTCCATCTGAATCAGTATTTTAGCAAAATAAATATACAATGTAGTGGAATATGCCACAACTAAGGGCATTATGATGTAAAGTAATAATACTTTTAGAACTTTAGGATATGAAGAAAGGGAAAGTTCCTTATCCTGTTTTGGTATATCCCCCAAGAAAAATACAGGAGCAAAAATTCCAGTTATAATCAGACCAATATCAAAATAAGCTTCAAAAGAAACCGTAATTAAAAAGAGTACGTGTATCATTTCTAGTATAGCTGCAAGCCCTGCATACAAGATTACAGAATATAAATAGGTAACAAAAAATCTTGTTACTAAATGAACAATATAGAGCTCGTAGTTGTCTTTTTTGTAGAAATAAGGTATGAGAAGAAACATACAATAAAACGAAATCGTAACCGCTGTATATCGAATCCACGATATGATTTGCAGATCTGCCAGAAAAAATACGTAGTAAAGCCATAATCCACCTATTGCGATTCCATAGATCAGATACTTTTTACTATTGCTTAAGGATGGTCTTCTTTCAAAAAAAACTTTGATACTTAATGACACAGGAATCGCTAGTCCTAAAATCATACAAAGATGTTGCAGTAAACTCCTGTTTTCTTCTGTTAATGTACTGAGCATATGTTGTTCCACACCGAGAATAACGGCAATAGCAGTTGATAGCAATATGGTCACAGGGAACCGTTTACTGCTTGCAATAAATTTTGCTGCTAATCCCTGACAAAATGAAATGATTTTTTCTAACATATGAACCTCCTTCAATATATAGGGGGCTGGCAATGATTCCTTTTTCCGAACAACAATTTACTATCAATCCAACCATATATCTTAAAATTAAACAAACTAAGCATAAATATATTTTCCCTACAAATTCGCAAACCCCTCTTTATTGAGTAAACGCCGACAAAACCCGCTTCATTTGGTCTTGAAAATTTTACAGCATCATAAATTCAAGGTATCTCTTATGTTGGAACTACTGCCCCAGCACAAGAGATACCTTTTTGCCTATAAAAATTCATTTTATGAAAGGGCTGGTCTATCTATAACAAATATAATTGCCCATAAAATTTTTATAATATAATATTGTACAATATATTACACAAATCATAAAATATGGTATAATAGTCCTATACTTAATTACTTTTCATACACAACACGGATACTACCTCATCCCAATATACATCATAAATATTATGTATATTGCAAATAAAAAAAAGGCATTTATTTCGTATTAAATTGGCGGTTTATGTGGAGCATTACATTATTGGGTTTGAACGAGCCTACGCGTAATGAATATTACAACTAGGACCAATAAGCCATGTTTCTGCAGAGAGACATGGCTTATATTATTGAGATCTTTATAGTCTTGTTCAAAAATGGAACATATAATAAAAAAAATACGTATTATATGTTATAAAATATATACTATTTCGAAATTCGAGGAGGTACTTATTAATATGGATTGGTTTAATAACTTACAAGTTAAACAAAAATTGACGCTTTTAATTGCTGTATTTGTTTTTGCCATTATTGGTGTCTCAGTAGCGAATAACTTAGAATTAAAGCAAAGCAGCTCTCGAATGGATCAACTTTACACAACGAATGTGAAACAAATTCAATTGGCTTATAAAGATAAAGTATTATTACATCAAACTGTAGAAACCATATATGCTTTAATAATTTCAACTGAATCTAGCGAAACCCAAAGACTCAAAACGGATCTCGCTGAAATAAGAAAAGAACTAGATGAAAATATTGCAACCTATGAACAGCTGCCATTGACCTCTGCGCAAATTAGTGATATAAATGCCCTAAAAGATTCTGTACAAAAATACCGTGCTGTTAACAATCGGATAATCGACCTAGCAACACAAAATAAAAATCAAGAAGCATATGCTTTATCAAAACAAGAAGCAGCACCATTATTGAAAAATATTTTAGTTGCTGGAGATAAAATTGCAAATGATTCGGATCAAGGCGCCGCTGAAATGAATGAATTCGGTAAGACCGAAATAGTAAAATCAGTATGGACATCTAGTATAATTACCTTAATTGCCATCTTATTAGGTTTAAGTATAGGTATATTAACGGTTAAGCAAATAGGAAACAGATTAAAAATGACTGTAAATTTCTTGACACATCTTGCTGATGGAAATTTTTCAAATAACATTTCAGAAAAAAGCATGCAAGATAGAAGCGAATTTGGTATATTATCTCAGTCCGTGGATAAAATGACTCGTAGCATAAGAAAATTAATTCAACAAATTTTAGCTGCGGCTGAACAAATGGCTTCTTCTTCACAACAACTTACAGCAAGTGCAGAACAATCTTCTCAGGC
Organism: Propionispira raffinosivorans DSM 20765; assembly: GCF_000381065.1. Classification (GTDB taxonomy): domain Bacteria; phylum Bacillota; class Negativicutes; order Selenomonadales; family Selenomonadaceae; genus Propionispira; species Propionispira raffinosivorans. Next base: position 16,099 of record NZ_KB905882.1, read on the forward strand.
GGCTACACAGGTAGCAGAATCAACGACACATGTAGCTGATAGTAGTACGAAACAACTCAAACTTATTGAACATACAGCTTCGGTTGTTAGTGAAATGATTCAGGGGATTAATACGGTAACTAAAAATATACAGACAGTCAATGACTCTGGTAAAAGAACTTCTGATACAGCACTTGAAGGAACAAAGGCTATTAAAACAACGATAGAACAAATGGCACGTATTGGTGAAAAAACTGAAAATGCTGCAGAAGTCATTCATTCTTTAAGCCAATATTCGAAAGAGATTGATAAAATCATAGGTATAATTTCCTCTATCGCCGATCAAACAAACCTTTTAGCTTTAAATGCCGCTATAGAAGCAGCACGAGCTGGCGATGCTGGACGAGGCTTTTCTGTTGTTGCCGAAGAAGTCAGAAAATTAGCAGAACAATCTGCTCAATCTACAAAAGAAATTGTAGATTTAATAAAAAATGTTCAAATAAACACAGAAAAAGCTGTTTCATATATGAATGAAAATAAAAAAGAGGTTCAATCTGGCGAGGATTTTGCTAATAGTGCAGGCGAGAAATTTAACAATATCTTTACTATGATTACAGAAATAGGAAATGGCATCGAAGAAATTACAGCTTCAACGACTCAATTGGATGCTGGAACAAAGCGTGTTGTTGAATCATCAAACAATATAGATAAAGAATCCCGTAAAGCCGCTAGTGAAACACAAACAATTTCAGCGGCAACAGAAGAGCAATCTGCTTCAATGGAAGAAATCGCTAGTGCAAGCACACATTTAGCAAAAATGGCGGAAGACTTGCAAACTATTGTACGCAAATTTAAAGTGTAAACGTCACACATTTATTTCGGTTCACTTCGTACTTATGTTGTCCTGTATAAGTATAATAAATTATGACATTTTAAGTGTTTCTTCTTCCGGGATAATAGTATATCATTTAAAGAAAAGACCTCTCATCCAAAAATGATTAGAGGTCTTTTCTTGTCTGCAATTAAATAGAATTTTTTTATCCGCCTGCTTCTCGTTATCATGAATCTTTGTAACTTCATATTCTTTTTAAAAAAGGGATGTTCTTACAATAAAGAGAATATATAGTTCTAAAAGGTGGTGATATCCTTGTATATTACGGTACGGCAGTACCGTGGTTCCGGAGAAGCGGAAACCGCTTGTCCGGAACAGGAAACCGATGTTCTAGCGGTGTGAGCCGCCTGTCCGGAGCCGCGGGAGCCGATACCGAAGATTACTCTGTTAAATCTTTATCCAAGCCATAAATCTCTCTCATAGAAATATCTTTCGAGGGATCCAAGCTTTCGATATTGATTTTATATGCATCATGGACGATGCGGTCCAGAATGGCGTCAGCCAAAGGGCTGCTATCACCGCCAAGCTGCTCATACCA
>NZ_KB905883.1 GCF_000381065.1 Propionispira raffinosivorans DSM 20765
ACTAAGTATTTTACCGAAATAAAATACTCCGTTCGACTTGCATGTGTTAAGCACGCCGCCAGCGTTCGTCCTGAGCCAGGATCAAACTCTCCAATAAATTATATTAGAGAACCTTGATAGGCTCTTTAAAAATCTAAATTATCTTTTTTGTTAAAAGAAATTGTTAGTTGTTGTTTTCAAACGCAAGCGTTCGAAAACCGCACATCTGGCTTGATACATGTTGGTGTACATATATCTTTTTGTTTTCTACATTGTTTAGTTTTCAAAGAACACGTCGCTGGCACTTGCTTAAGTCAGCTTGTATAGATTATCACATCCGCAAGCGGTTGTCAATATCTTTTTTCGAAACCAGTTGATGGCATTACGTTAAACGTAAGTGCATCTGTGATTTCTTTTTTTGTTTACGCCGTTGTCATTGGCGACTTGTAATATACTACACGCTTTTGACTTTTCTGTCAATGTTTTTTTCAAAAAAACATTTCTTTGTTTGAATTTCTTTTAAATTATATAAGTTGATTAAATATTCTATGTGGCAATCGTCAGGGATGAGGGTTGAGTGGCGTTACGGAGGAAGCAAACGATGCCCTAATCTTATCCCTGGCAGACTGATAAGTTAGATGTAATTTTTTAATGTATTATATCTAGGCTCAGACTCGCCTTTTAGCAATGGCTTGTCGCATTTTTTTCATATGATTCATGTATTTTTCTGTATCATTTAAGGATATACCCGTATACAACAAATCTACAATAGCCATATGTACTAGTCGTGATGCAACAGCTTCCGAGCGATACCTCACTTCTCGTCCCATACCATGCAAAACGAAATCCGCCCGTTTGGCCAATGGCGAATGAACATAACTCGTAATTGCAATGACGGGTACATTGTTTTCTTTTGCAATATCGACTGACTGTAGTAATTCAATCGTAGCACCTGTATGCGAAACCGCAATAACAGCATCGGCGGCTGTCAAAAGCGAAGCCGAAGTAACTTGCATATGTGAATCTTCATAAGCATGAATCAGCATGCCAAATCGCATGAATCGCGTTTCTATGTCACGACATACCGTTGCTGAATTGCCAAAACCATAGACAGCTACACTGCGGGCTTTGCATAAAACAGCTACAGCTTTTTCGATTGCCTTAAAGTCAAGTAATTTCAGCGTATCTTGCAACCCATCATTGATATTCTGAAATATTTTACCGGCCAGTGCTTCATACGAATCGGTCCGATGAATATCTTGATATATACTCTCATCCGGTGTAAAAAGTTCTCCTGCCAAAGCAATTTTCAAACTTTGTAAACCACTAAATCCTAATTTTTTACAAAATCGAGATACTGTAATCTCAGCACTTCCCGTATTCGCTGCAATGTCCGAAATAGTCTGTTCCATAATATTTTTTTCATTTTCGATAATATAGTCCGCAATCCGTCGTTCCGATTTTGTCAAATCTTGGTAGCTGCTCCGTAGAATTGGCAATTGGACAAATTGTGCTTTCTCCATAACGTAACCCACCCCGTTCCTTAATCATTCCTACATTATAACGTGATTTAGGAAAAAAACAAACAAGAGCCGCTTGTATTCACGGCTCTTGAAAAACGTTGCACTATAATCAGACAAAACAAATCGTGTCGCCGACCATGACCCGAGGTATCCCCTTACCAGACATGGCAATCTGCCCGGGCTGTTCCACGGTATCTTTCCCATTAAATAACAATGTGCAGTGACCATGTTCCTTTAGCGTTTTTAACGCATCAGAACCAAGTGCTGTTATCATGTATTCATGATCCGCTATAAGTACAGTACCACCAACTTCAATCAAGCCTCTCACTTCATCTTTCGTATGGGCCACAACCATATCGAGATATTCATATGGCACATCCCGATCGAATAAAATCATGCTTTCGCGCAATTTTAATAATTGAAGGGAAAAATCGCCGATGTTCGTAATCGTTACTTCATATTTCATAAAAAAATTCTCCTCCTCCTACACAAATTATTATATCATTTTAACCGACAAACACGTTAATTGCCAATACACCGATCAACCCAACAACCGAAATAGTTGTTTCGAGCGCACACCAAGTACGTACGGTTTCTTTAATCGTAAGCCCAAAAAATTCTTTAAATAGCCAAAATCCTGGATCATTTGGCGGACTAACAATTAGACTTCCCGCACCTGTTGCCAAAACCATCAATTCTGGACTGACACCCGACATTGCGATAAGCGGTGCTACAATCCCGCCCGTTGTCAAAGCAGCTACCGTCGCTGACCCTACCGAAATACGAATAACGGCTGCAATCAACCAGGCTAAAAGCAACGGTGAAAGATTCGATCCCGCCATTAAACCGCCAATATATTTGCCAACGCCGCTTTCAATTAAAATTTGTTTTAAGGCGCCGCCGCCACCCACAATCAATAAAATCATTGCAATAACTAAAACAGCCTGTTCAACAATTTTCATTACTTCGGTCATACTTTTCCCCCGATTCAATCCGAAGGTAAATATAGCAATCCCAACCGAAATAGACATTGCCATATCCGGTGTCCCTAAAAAAACCAGAACATTTTGGGCAACAGAATCCCCGGACATCGTCAGCTTCGCCACAGCAGAAACTGCCATTAATATAACAGGAATCAAAGCGGTCGAAATGCTGGTCAAAAAAGAAGGCATTTCTTCCTCCGTAAAAACTTTGGGACTATATAGCCCTTGTGGTACTGCCGGATTAAGATCTTTCACCGTATTATAAAGCAACGGTCCAGCAATAATTACGGCAGGTACAGCCAAAATAGCTCCATAAAGCAGCGTCAAACCAATATCAGCATTATAAATTACAGCAATAGCGGTAGGTCCCGGATGTGGCGGCAAGAAACCATGTGTTGCTGATAACGCTGCCGCCATCGGAATCCCAACTTCCAGCAGGGGAATCTTTGCTTCTACGGCAATCGTAAATACCAATGGAATTAAAAGAACAAAGCCAATTTCATAAAACAAGGCAATGCCTACAACAAAGCCCGTTAAACATACCGCCCATTTTACATTTTTACGACCAAATACATTAATAAGCGTCGTTGCAATACGCTGCGCCCCACCGCTTTCAGCCATAAGCTTACCAAGCATCGCACCAAAACTAATGACAATCGCTAGTCCGCCCAGTGTTGCGCCAAGGCCACTCTGAATCGTCGGTAAAATTTTAATAATAGGCAAACCTTCTGCATAGCCCACAACCATTGCCACTAAAACCAAGGACAGAAAACTATTCAATTTCACTTTCACAATTAGGAAAAATAGCAGAAAAATACCGCAAGCTAAAATAAATAATGGCATAATTTAAATCCCCCTTTTGAATTATTACTGAAAACCCTGTTGTTTTTTTAGGTATATAAACAAGAAGTAAATCTATCTCTATTTTTACCAATAAATGTTAGATCCTTATCATTTATTGGTAAAAAGGAAGATGTCTTAACTACGTAAGACACCCTAAATGAAAAACACGACCGCCGGCAAAATGATCTATCTATTTATTGATGCTCCACGGCATGACCGCCAAATTGATTACGCAAGGCTGCCACCACTTTCCCACTGAACGTATCTTCTTCCATTGAACGGTAGCGCATGAGCACCGACAAAGCAATTACGGGCGTACAAATTTGTTTTGACAAGGCTTCTTCTAACGTCCATTTTCCTTCACCGGTCGAATGCATAATTCCTTTTAAACCAGACAGCTGACTGCCTTCTTCGCGAAACGCATTTTCTGCCAATTCCATAAGCCAGCTGCGAATAACCGAACCATGATTCCACATTCCCGCAACTTTTTCCATATCATATTTGTATTCACTCTTTTGTAAAATTTCGAAGCCTTCAGCCATCGCCTGCATCATGCCGTATTCAATACCATTATGTACCATTTTACAATAATGACCACTGCCAGAAGGGCCTGTATATAGACAGCCCCCAAGTATGGAGATACTCTCAAAAAGCGGCTGACAATGCTGATAAGCGGATTCATCGCCACCAATCATCACACAAACGCCTTCCAACGCCCCTTCTTTCCCCCCACTCGTTCCACAATCCAAATAACGCAGCCCAGCTTCCTTTAATTCGTCACTACGCCGAACCGTATCACCATAATATGAGTTACCGCCATCCACGATAATATCCCCCGGCTGACACAATGTTTTAAGCAAAGTCAGCGTTTCTTCTACCGGTTTACCCACGGGAACCATCATATATAAGACCCGCGGGCTTTCAAGTTGATTTACCATATCAACCAAATCTGCCGCTATGTTTGCCCCTTTTTCTTTTAGCCCCTTCATATTAGCCGGTATAACATCATAAATAATCAATTCATGCCCCTTCGCTAAAATGTTATTAGCCAAATTATAGCCCATTTTCCCAATACCAATTAGTCCTAATTTCATCCCAATGTACCCCTTTGTCTGTATTTTAAATTGTTTTCTGATAAGCCACGAGATCGGCAAACTCCTGCTGCACATTCCAATAAAGCCGATCATAAATATCATATAGTTTTGCATACACCGCTGCATTTTCCACTTGTGGTGTATATATTTTTTTAGGCTGAATCAAAGAAGCCGTATCTTCAATACTATGTATAATACCCGTTGAAATAAAACCTAATACTGCTGCGCCAAACGCTGCTCCCTCACTGTTATCGGGCAAAGTTAACGTTTCGCCAAACACATCAGCCATAATTTGGAGCCATAAGGGTGATTTAGTAAAACTACCACTGACACGTATATCTTGGACATCACCAAAATCTCGCAATGCCAGTAAAACACTATTGAGACTATAACAAACCCCTTCCATCGCGGCTCGTATCATGTGTGACCGGCCGTGGTTCAAAGATAAACCAAAAAACATACCGCGCAGGTCCGAATTCCAATATGGAGCTCTTTCGCCGGTAAAAAACGGCAGTAACAATAAACCATCAGACCCGGCTGCAACCCGCCCCGCTTTCATAGTCATAAGATCATAGGCATCCACATCCAGATTTTCCATCTGGGCGCTGCCATAATGACAAACTTTATCCCGCATCCAGCGCAGCACAATCCCACCATTATTGATTGCGCCACCGGCAACCCACATATCATCGGTAAGATTATAACACCATGTCCGCCCCTTGGGATCAACCTTTGGTACAGCAGTTAACATGCGCAACGCACCACTTGTTCCGATTGTGGCACTGAGCTGGCCTTGTTGAACCGCGCCGATGCCAACATTTACCAGTACCCCATCCGTTGCTCCAATAACAATCGGAATCCCGTTTGGCAAATGCATGCGCTGTGCCGCTGCCGGCAAAATTGCCTGATGATAGGTCGTTGCTACAACCTGCGGCAAAGCAGTTTCTGTTATGCCTAAATACTGAAGGATATCCGTATCCCACTGCAAATTTTCCGCATTATAAAGCCCACTGCTGCTCGCAACAGATTTATCAACAACCCACTCGCCAGTAAAATGCTCAAACACATAATCTTTAATTGAACTGACATACGACATACGACCAAATAAATCTGGATGATGCTTGCGCAGCCATAAAATTTTAGTCATTGGATAGCAGGCATGAACTGGACAACAAGTTTTTTGGTAAAAACGATTGCAAAGTTCTGCATCGAGCTTCATCGTCTTTACAATATCTGAGCTGCGGCTATCTGCCCAGGTCATCATATTCGTTAGAAAATTTTTATCCGCATCCATTGCGGCAAAACTATGCATAACTGTACTCAAGGCCACGCCGGCAAGTATTTTCCCTTTATAACGCAGTGCATCTGCTGTATCTTTCACAACGCTTTCCACAGCACTATAAATCTGCGCGGGATTTTGCTCCGCCCAGTCAGGATGCGGTGTATCCAATGGATACAGAACTTCAGCCGAACTCAGCTTCTGTCCATTTGGCTGATAGGCAATTGCCCGAACCCCGGTAGTACCAATGTCAACACCAATCCAAACACAATCTCCCCACCGCTCTTTTTGCATGAAATCAACCTCCAAATTTATTTTAAGCATCGCTTATGAATTGATTGTATTCTAACACACGCTTCCGTAAAATGCAATATATTACTCATTTATTTTCAATTAAAATGATATTATTGATTCATTTTAATTGAAATAAAAATGCCCGTTTCAGTTTATACCAAAACGGACATTCTCTGTTCACTTAGGCTGGATAACCAGTATCTTACCACTGTTATCTTCCAGCGTTTTTACCACATTTTTAACTTTATCTGCCATGTTCGTCAATACAACAATTGTTGTCAACTTTTTATCTTGCGAAAGAATATAATTTCGATCAAACGTAATCAATTTATCTCCTTGTTTGACAGAATCATTTTCTTTGATATGAACCTCAAAGCCCGCTCCATTTAACTCCACGGTATCGAGTCCCACATGAATCAGAATTTGCACGCCATCTTTTTCGATTGCCACAGCATGTTTTGTCCCTGCCAGTAAAACGATCTGACCATCACATGGTGCCAAAATACAATCTGCTTCAGGTTCCACCGCAAATCCATCACCCAGCATTTTCGATGAGAAAACCGCATCCTCCACTTCTGTAATATCAATCACCTTGCCTTGAACTGGTGTATAAATTTCAATTTTTTTCTTATTAAATAAACCAAACATACTGTCACTCCTTCTATTTTATATAGCAATCACTTCTTATTTGAATCTTGCTGATAAACCACGCCGCCTTCTACAATTGTCTGCGAGATAAAAATGTTATCATCAAAAATTGTCAAGTTCGCTTCTTTGCCAACAGCAATTGACCCCATTTTATCATAAATCAAAAGTTCTTTTGCTGGATTTATGGTTACGAGTCTTATTACATCTTGCAGCGGCACTCCCGTATTGAGCCAAAAGCGTCGAATCGCTTCATTCATTGTCAATACGCTCCCAGCAATTGTACCATCACGAAGTCTTGCAATCTGATCTTTGACAATTACAACCTGCCCGCCCAGTTCTGATTCCCCATCCGGCAGCATACAAGCTCGCATGGAATCCGTAATTAAAATAAGCTGTTCTTTTCCCTTTATTTTATAGACAAGTCGCTGCATGGCTGGATGTACATGCACATTATCCGCAATGATTTCACAATTCACTGCTGTATCAAGGGCTGCTCCTACCACACTCGGTCTACGGTGATGAAGAGGCTGCAAACCATTGAACAGATGGGTAACTTGACCAACTCCAGCCGCAATCGCCGCCATGGCTTCCTCATAGGTTGCCGAACTGTGCCCCATTGAGACCACAATATGATTTTTTTTACATTCGTTTATAAAACGATCACCAACCAGTTTTTCTGGAGCAATCGTAACAATTTTTATAATATCTTTATAAGGTTCTAAATAAGAAAAATCCGGTGCAATAATATACTTTGAACTCTGCGCTCCTTTGTAAACTTCACTGATAAAAGGTCCTTCGACATGACACCCGAGAATTTGCGCACCCATTTTTTTCCCCATAGCCGCTCTAATTTGATCAAAGCTGCGATAAATCGTCGGAAAGTCATAGGTCATGGTCGTTGGCAAAAATGCCGTCACACCACTTTGCGTCATACCTTCACGAATTGTATCCAAGGCTTCTGGCGTATCATCCATCGTATCAAAGCCACAGCAGCCATGAATATGTAAATTGATAAATCCGGCAGATACATATTTCCCCTCTGCATCGATTACCAGATCAACGGAATCTGCTGAAAAAAAGATCTCGGGTATTATTTTTTCTATGGTTTCATTATATAAAAGGACCTGTCCTGTTAAAATTTGATCATCTAATATTATTTTCCCATTGATAATTGCCTTCATATGATTCATCTCCCAAGATTTATTTTACCATAGAAAAAAGGAATGGTACTATGACAAACTTTTGCCGCAGCCCCATTCCTCGTTTAAAATCATCGCATTGCTGCTATAACAAAAGCAATGTATCTACTTTTTTTCTTGTTTTACCAAAGCATTCATTTCATTCGCGATAAGTTCTGCCCTGGTGCCAACTACAACCTGCACATTTTGACCTTTTTTGATGACCCCAGCTGCACCAAGTGCTTTTAGAGCCGCTTCATCTACCTGTGCGGCATCTTTGACAGTTAAACGCAAACGTGTAACACATGAACTCACTGCTTCAAGATTTTCCGTCCCCCCTAAATGAGCTACGATTTGTTTCGTATAGGCATCAATATTGGTATTATCAACTGCTTTAGTATCATCTTCAGTATCATATCTGCCAATTGTCGGAATATCAAAATGACGAATCGCCCAGCTGAAGATAACATAATAAATCACGGCAAATACCAAACCAATTGGAATAATCAGTGCCGGTTTCGTCGCCAGCCCCCAATTTAGTAGATAATCGATAAGCCCTGCTGAAAAACCAAATCCATGCAAAACACCAAAACTATAAACGACTGACAGCGCAAGCCCCGTCAAAATTGCATGGACTGCATAAAGACCTGGTGCCAAAAACATGAACATAAATTCGATTGGTTCCGTAATCCCCGTTAAAAATGCCGTAAAAGCAACAGAAATCAAGACCCCGGCAACTTTACTGCGATTTTCCGGTTTGGCTGCCCGATACATAGCAAATGCCACTGCTGGCATACCAAACATAAAGATGATATAAAATCCTGCCATAAACATTCCCGCATGTGGATCGCCAGCAAAGAAACGATTCAAATCACCCGTTGCCACTTTACCAGCTGCATCTGTGTAATTGCCGAATACAAACCAAATAAAACTATTCAAAATATGATGCAGACCAACTGGAATCAGCAAACGATTCAAAACACCATAAACAAAAGTCCCCACGACGCCCGCACCAATAATCCATTCCCCCAGAGAATGAATAAATACCTGAATTGGTGCCCAAATTACGCCAAAAATCCCGGCCAAAACAATTGATACCAGTGCTGTAATAATCGGTACAAATCGCCGCCCGCCAAAAAAGCCGAGAAACTCCGGTAACTTGATATCATAGAATCGATTATATAAAACACCCGCTTCAATCCCACTGATAATCCCCGCTAAAACACTCATATTGAGTTCGGGATTAATTGCCTTCAGCCCTTCCGTTAAAATAAGATAACCAATGGCACCAGCCAGACCTGCCGCCCCATTATTATCTTTCGCCAAACCTACCGCAATACCAATGGCAAATAAAAGTGCTAAATTGCCAAATACAGCAGCCCCTGCTTTTTCAATAAAAGGAATATTCAATAAATCCGGTGCACCAAAGCGTAATAATAAAGCCGCTGCTGGTAATACAGCAATCGGCAGCATCAAAGCTTTACCGATGCTTTGTAATTTTGAAAACCAGTTTCCCATAAATATAGACCTCCTCCTAAATATAATTTAATTGCTTGGAAACTCATCTATTATACCCCTAACCTACAGTGCTAAGCAATGTACACACTGCACGATAAAGAAAACGAGATTTTGCAATCATTCTAGAAGCGGATTCTATTATCCTGCAGAACCACCTAAAAATCAAAATTTACGAGTAAAGCTTTTACAGAACATGTTTCTGTTTCGGTAAAAGAGCCGCTGCCTCTTTATCGACAATAACGATAACATCTTGATGCAGCTGCAAGATGGATGCTGGCGCGTCAGGACGAACACCACCATAAATAGCCTTATAGATTGCTTCCGCTTTATTTTTCCCATTGGCTAACAAAATTACTTTTTTCGCTAGCATAATGGTCTTAATCCCCATACTGATTGCATAACGCGGCACATCCTTAGGGGTAGTAAAAAATCTTGCATTTGCCTCAATTGTTTCCTCGTCAAGTTTCACTTTATGTGTCGTCGCCTCAAACTTAATATCCGGTTCATTAAAACCGATGTGGGCATTTTGCCCAATTCCTAATATTTGTAAATCCATGCCGCCTTTGCTCTCAATTAACTTGTCATAATGTTTACATTCTTTTGCTAAATTATCGGGATTACCATTCGGAATATAAATATTTTCCGCCTTGATATTGATCTTATCAAAAAAATGTTCATGCATAAAGTAATGATAACTTTGTGGATTACCTGGCTCTAAGCCCAAATATTCATCCAAATTGAAACTGATTGCCTCCGAAAAATCCAAACCAATTTGTTCATGAACCTGCACGAGCTTTTGATACATCAAAAGCGGTGTGCTTCCCGTAGCCAAACCAAGGACACTATTTGGCTTTAAGTACAATTGTCCTGCCACGATCCTCGTAGCAGCCGTACTCATTTCTTCATAAGATTCCGTAATAATAATACGCATAATACGCTCCTCTCACACCTCTATAAATTAAATATTTTTAAACACTCCATCAAATTCATCATACATGAAATTTTCATCTTAATAATTCAATGGCCTGCGTTGTCAGGCATTTCTTTTTTTCGGCGACAGCAGGCATTTGTTTCACGACTTGTGTGTAAACAAGATCCATCAAAAACAGCTGTGCCAGTTTCGCTGAAATGGATCCCGTCTCGAGCAACGTTTCACGGGCTGCATAAGCAAGATGCAGATCCGCTATAGCTTGCAGCTGCGAATGTTGATTCGACGTAATAGCAATAATTTTAGCCCCATTTGTTTTAGCTAACTCCACCGTTTTTATAACTTCAATGGTGTTCCCTGAATGAGAAATTGCCACAACAATATCTTGCGCCTGCATTAACGAAGCCATCATAATCATTTGATGACTATTGTCATAGCTGGTACAGTCAAGACCAATCCGGCAAAATTTATAAGCTGAATCTTGTGCCATAAAACCAGAATTTCCAATACCAATAAAATAAATGCGCCGTGCTGTCATCAATAGTTCAGCACTGACTTGAATATCCTCATTTTTTAATGAATTTAAGGTTTTTTCCAATGTTCCAATATTTGCATCTAATAGTTTACGCGCGGTAACCAATGCCGCTTCATCACTTTCAATATTGCGATTGATAATATAACGCTGGTTGACAAACATTAACTCTTGCGCCAAGGCCACCTTAAAGTCCGGCAAAGTGGAAAATCCCATTTTTTTTACGAAACGCGTGATCGTTGATTCACCAATCCCGCACTCCTTAGCCAATTGTGAAATCGCCGTATGAGACACTCTTTCGATATTTTGTTTTATATATTCCATTAAAATTTTATCAGACTTTGATACCTTAAATTTAGGTTTTGCTAGCTGTTTAATTATATTCATTTCAAAAAAAATCTCCTAGTTATCCCAAACATCCTGACAAAATAACTTTTATCTTGCCGCTTATTCGTTGCGTTTTGTAAAAATCTCTTCAATTTCACTTTTAATTACAGTAACTTGTGGACCATAGATAACTTGAACCCCACTACCGCTTTGCAAAACGCCAATGGCACCACTTTCTTTTAAGATCCGTTCACTGACCTTTTTGCCATCTTTTACGGTGACCCGCAAACGTGTTGCACAGCAGTCAAGATCTACAATATTATCTCGGTCACCTAGGCCTCTAAGAATCAGCTCCGGGCGCGCTGCATCCTTTGAAAGCACAGTCACTGGTTCCATTTCAGTATCTTCTCTGCCTAATGTTTTAAAATTGAATTTCACAATCAAATACCGAAAGGAAAAATAATACAAGAAAAACCAAGGAACACCCACTAGGGGAACTAAAACCCAATTTGTTTTTGCGGTGCCTTGTAAGATACCAAACAAAACAAAATCAATAAATCCTCCCGAAAAAGTTTGTCCGATCGTAATCTGTAACATATGTGCGATCATAAATGCACAGCCATCAAAAAATGCATGTAATACATAAAGTGCCGGTGCTACAAATAAAAATGAAAATTCGATTGGTTCTGTTATCCCTGTCAAAAACGATGTTAAGCCCGCCGACAGCAAGAGTCCACCAACCACTTTCTTGTTTTCCGGTTTTGCCGTATGATACATAGCTAAACAGGCACCAAGCAGTCCAAACATCATTGTGATAAAACGACCAGACATAAACCTTGAAATGCCAATGTAATACTGCTGCGTTGTCGGATCACCAAGTTGAGCAAAGAAAATTCGCTGTGTTCCTTCCACCAGCTGCCCATTGACCACTTCACTGCCACCTAGAGCTGTTGTCCAAAATGGTAGATAAAAAATATGATGCAATCCAAAAGGGCCAAGCATTCTAAGCACAAATCCATAAATTAAAGTACCTATATATCCCGTAGAATCGACCAATGTCCCCATGCCAAAAATCAGTTTTTGAAAATGCGGCCACACAACGACCATAACTGCCCCAACAAAAATTGCGGCAAAAGAACTGACAATTGGCACAAAACGTGACCCGCCAAAAAAGCCGAGAAATTGCGGTAATTCAATTTTATTATATTTATAATGCAAAAAATAAGTCAGAAGGCCAATCACCACACCACCAAAGACGCCCGTTTCCAGCGTCTGAACCCCTAAGCTCATCCCCTGTCCAGCTCCAGCAAGGTTATCGGTGGCTAAAGTTCCCGTAATTTTAAGCAAAGCATGGATACTGGCATTCATGACAAGAAAAGCCAGCAACGATGCTAATCCAGCTGTTCCCTTATCAGTTCGCGCTAAGCCAACAGCAATCCCCACTGCAAACAATACTGCCAAATTAGCAAAAACGATGGATCCGGCATCGGACATAATAATAAAGATATTTTGCAGCCACGAAATATCCAAAAACGGATATGTTTTTACAGTATTTGGATTTGACAAAGCTCCACCAATACCGAGCAATAAACCTGCCGCGGGTAATACCGCAATCGGCAGCATAAAAGACTTACCAAAACGCTGTGCCTTTTCAAAAAAAGTGTTATTGCCTGTTGTATCAAAAATACTCATCCAGACTTCTCTCCTTTTTCATTTTCTAATACAGCTATTTTATCCTAGTCTAGCCAAAATTAATTTTGTATTACAGCAGCAAACTTTTTTGTAATAAGTTGCGGTCTAGTTATCGCCGAGCCAACAATTGCCGCATAAGCTCCCGCCGCAAAAACATGTGCCAAATCCTCTGGTGTATTGATTTTTCCCTCAGCTAATACAGGGATCGTTAAGTCCGCTGCTAATTTTTCTATTAAAGCAAAATCAGGTCCTATCGATAAATTTGAATAATCCGTATAGCCAACCATCGTTGTCGACACTGCATCTACACCATATTGTGCCGCCTGCACGGCTTCTTCATACGTTGATATATCGGCTAAAACCTCTACTTTTTGTTTCTTGATCCGCGCAACTAAAGACTGCATAGCCTCTCCGTTCGGTCTTTTTCGATTTGTCATATCAAGTGCAATCATCTCACATCCGGTTGCTAAAAGTTCATCAACTTCCCGTATCGTCGGTGTAATATAAATAGCTGAATCGGCATAATTTCGCTTAATTAAACCGATGACTGGTAACCCTGTTATTTTTTTAATTTCCTGAATATCCGCTACGCCCTGTGCTCGTATAGCAGCAGCACCACCTTCTTGCGCCGCTTTTGCCATACGCCCCATAATGAATGGACTATGCAGTGGCTCATTCGGCAAAGCTTGACACGATACCAATAATTTCCCTTTTATTTGTTCTAACAATAAACCAGCCTCCTAAATTTAGATGTAATGACTATAATAAGTTGCATTAAATATTTTATATGGCAATCGTCAGGAATGGGGTATAGGACTCCGTGGCACTACGTAGGAAGCGAACGATGCCCTAACCCCATTCCTGAAAGCCTAATAAGCTAGATACAATTTCGTTAATGAAACTTATATAATTTTAATTTGATAATAACATGCAATTTTACTTTTTGCAATATTTTTTCATTTTTATCGTTATATATATTAAAAACGAAAAAAAAAATTATTTATGGTATTATATTTCATTTTATTGAAAAATAAAATACTTACAAAACTTTCAAATTGATCGAAGTCCACGGAACTCGATGGAGATGCAAGGAGATGTACGGAGCAGCATGCCTATCACGATTGGCGCAGGATTGGGCTGTATAGTGCAGGATTGGCATGAATAGCGTCATTCGCCAAGATAGCAGCATCAATGATACAATATATATATAAAGAATATATGCTTTATAAAATAAATGACCGGACAGTTTGGTTTACAGTTAGGGGTTAGATATTATGCTACAGTGGTGCGCTTTATTTTTAGCAGTCATTACTGAAGTAATCGGAACGACGCTAATTAAAATAAATATCGTCGATCAAAATGAGCCTATTTTAGGCTATGTTTTATGGTTAGCCATGATGGCTTTATCGTATTTCTTTTTATCAAAAGCAATTGTTAAGATTTCCTTGAGTCTTTCTTATGCCGTATGGGAAGGCGCCGGACTTATTGCAATTACGTTCATTGGTTTCTTTTTATTCCATGAACATTTACCCATCACCAAAATAATTGGCATTTCAACAATCGTTGCTGGTATTCTTTTATTGAAAAATGGCAGTACCGAAAGAAGCAGGTGATTGACATGAATAACGAAATGCTTTTCCTCAGCCTCTCTATTTTACTAGATGTTGCTGCAAATATTTTTTTAAAAAAATCAAATGGGTTTCGCCAAAAATTTTGGGGACTAGGCGCAATTGTCTCGATTATGTTAGCTTTCATTGCTTTTTCCCAAGTCATCAAAACAATGGATCTTAGTATTGCCTATGCTTTTTGGGGAGCAGCCGGATTGATTTTAACGACTTTTGTCGATATGACATTTTATGGTCTGCGCCTTAAAAATAGCGCGATCGCAGGTATTGCCTGCATGATTACGGGCATCGTCTTAATAAAATACGTGGCATAAACAGCTGTATTTCACGAAAGTGAAATACAGCTGTTTTTTATTAAAATATAACCTAAGTATTAACTAAAAATTAACCAAAACTTAGTCTAATTACCTATAAAATTTGTTATAGTAGTAAAAGGAGACTATAAATAAAATTTTAGGAGGCAATGTTTTGTCTTTTTCACCTCAACACGAATTATTACGCATCATTGAAGGAGAACTCATTACACCAGTGTATCAACCAATTGTAAATTTAAAAGATGGTACCATTCTTGGCTATGAAGCACTCAGCCGCGGTCCTAAAAATAGCATTTTGGCTAATCCCGAAGATTTGTTTAAAATTGCTTCTCAATACGATAAATTATGGAAACTTGATTATCTATGCCGTAAAAAAGCAATAAAAAATGCGAAACCCATGTTAACAAATCAACTATTATTCTTAAATGTCGATCCTAAAATATTGTATGACAAAGATTTTCACCAAGGAACGACAAAAAAGCTATTAGCAGAATCAAATATCAATAGCAACCATATTATTTTTGAAATCACCGAAAAAACAATTATTAATGATTATGCAAATTTCCGCGCGGTTTTGAATAACTATCAAAGTCAAGGCTATTCCATTGCTCTAGATGATGTTGGGTCTGGTTATTCAGGTCTAACATTATTGACCAAAGTCACCCCGCAATTTATAAAAATCGACCTTGAATTAATCCAAGGTGTACATAATGATAAGATTAAACAAGCCATTGTAAAATCATTAGTTGATATTTCGGCGATAAAATCAATGGAAATCATTGCCGAAGGCATTGAAACGAGAGAAGATTTGCTCACATTAATGTCGATGGGTATTCATTATGGACAAGGTTTTTACTTATGTAGACCGGCACCAACCTTAAATGACATTTCGACTGAACTAATCGAACTGATAAAAAAAAACGAATGTTACAAAAAAGAGCAATCTAGTAATATTTTCTTAAGTACGCCAATAGGTACGATTGCAAAAAAAAAGAAACCTTTTTCTTCGACAACACTTGGTAAAGAGATATTATCTCATTTACAGTTGGATCAAAAAGAATCAGATATTATCATCGTCGATAATGAATATCCAATTGGGCTTATTAGCAAAGATACTTTTCTGAGCCACTTAGCGACAAATTATGGTTTATCAATCTATAGCAGTCGGCCAATAAAATTATTACTGAACTCATCGCCTCTGCATTTAGATTACAATACCCCCATCAATGAAGCCACAAAGCTCTCCATGCAGCGTCAGCCTGACCATATTTATGATTCGATCATCATTACAAAAAAAGAAAAATATTTTGGAATAGCAACCATTAAGGATCTTTTAGAAATATCAACGAAAATAGAATTAAATCGTGCCAAAGATGCAAATCCCCTAACGGATCTACCTGGCAATAAAATGATTGATTCCGAACTAAAATATTATTTACGTAACCAAATTCCCTTCACAGCTATTTACATAGACTTAGATAATTTTAAAATTTACAATGATGTATATGGTTTTGATGCTGGTGATACCGTTTTAATTACAACCGCTTCAATATTAAATCAATGTATCAATCGGCTTTATAAAAATTCGTTTCTCGGTCATATCGGTGGTGATGATTTCATTATGTTTTTGCCAGGAACTGAAACTACAAAAATATGTCAGCACATCATCGATGTATTTGCCAAGGAATCAAAATTATTTTATTCAGCTGAGCATCGTCAGTTAGGTTATATTGTAGCCAAAAACCGCAGTGATCAAATTGGTGAATTTCCGCTTATGACAATATCTTTAGCTGTAATCATTGTTCAAAACAATCATAATGTCGATATCAAAACCCTATCAAAAAAAGCGGCTACTATCAAAAAACTATGCAAAAAAGATTGGGAAAATAATTTTATTATGGAAGTTTTACAATAGGACCACCAAGTTGAGGTGGTCCTATATTCGTTAACTTCTTTTTAGGAAGAGTTTAAAGTTTTTTCCCATACGAAAAAAGCACTCATATACATGAGTGCTTTTCATTTAACTGGCAGTTTTCTATCCTCCCAGGGCGTTTCCACCCAAGTACTTTCGACGTTCAAGTGCTTAACTACTGTGTTCGGTATGGGAACAGGTGGGTCCACTTGGCTATCACTACCAGATATTCTTTTTTT
>NZ_KB905884.1:0-2423 GCF_000381065.1 Propionispira raffinosivorans DSM 20765
AAATCATGAATACGCTGGGTTGCATTAGCTAATTTTTCTTGTATTTCTTCCTTATTATAGCTAATGGTACTACTGGTACTACTGGTATCGTTTTCATCATTATTTTCTAATAGTTCCAAATAACGTTGAGCGGCTTGTTCAAAATGTGCTAACATTTTTTCAATTTTACCTTTGGTCAAATTTTTCTTGCGAGCGTTATTGGCGCGAAATTTGCTACCGTCTATAGCGACGATTTCTTTACCCAAGAGACCGAGATCATTGCATAAGAAAGAAAAGTGTTTAAAAATATTTTTGAGTAAAGATATATTATTCTTTCTAAAGTCGGCAATAGTGCGATAATCGGGCTTTAACTCTTGAATCAGCCACATCAATTCTATATTTCTTTTACACTCAGATTCCAATTTTCGGGAAGTTCTTATACCATTGAAATATCCATAAAGATACAGCTTAAGCATATCGGCAGGATTATATGGTTTACGACCTGTCGCTTTTGTAGTTGCATATTTAAATCCAAACTCATTTAAATTTAAACTACCAACAAAGGCATCTAATACACGTACAATATTATCTTCACTTATCATTTCATCAAGTGACATAGGTATAAGACTTATTTGGTTTCTATTTGTGTTATTAGAAATATATCGTTCCATAATTCACCTCAAAGCATGAAATTTTATAATTCAATTATACCATTACAACGATACTAGCACCTCATTGTTTTCGCACAGTCTGACGTCCCCATTGGCTCTGCTGCTTCCCTTTGCAACTGTTGTTTGGCTGGTCAAGCTGCTTTCGGATTTGCTTTTTCCGAGGCTTACGCTGATGGAGATATCACTCTTTTGTGCTGGTTTTTTTCTGCTCCAACTTTAGCGCAGTTAGCAAAAATGGCTAACACTTCTGCTATCCATTTTTGCATTAATTTGTTTATTTCTTAAGACAAAAAGAATTGTCACCTTGTCTTTCTAGATTAATTGAAATGGTATTGTTAATAGGATTTTATTACCTATTAATTAAGTGTCACTAGAAAACACCTGTAAATCAAAATAGGTTAACGGATTTTTTAAGTCCGTTAACCTCGTTTTAGTTATTTATTTCGCAAACTATGGACATTGCCAAATTTTTTGAAAGCATTGCAAACTGTTACTTCATCTAAGTACTATGAGACAGAATTACGCACCACCTTATCTATTTTTAAGGAAAGTTATTAATTTTGTTTTCAAGAGTTATGTACCCTATCTGTAAAGAAAAAATATTTTTTTCTTCAAATCTTAATAAAGCATACAAATCATTTTTTTGTAATATATATGTCTTTTTTTCATCATTGATTTTTCTTGTTCTAAGAAGAGTCCATTGGTTTTTTTTGAGCTCATTTAAACACATTTCTTCTACTTCTGTTAAACTAAAATCTGACGAA
This sequence comes from Propionispira raffinosivorans DSM 20765, assembly GCF_000381065.1. Lineage (GTDB taxonomy): Bacteria > Bacillota > Negativicutes > Selenomonadales > Selenomonadaceae > Propionispira > Propionispira raffinosivorans. Next base: position 1,415 of record NZ_KB905884.1, read on the forward strand.
TATCCATATATATCATTTCTTGAACGTGAAAATATTTTTTTATCATAATGGGTTTTTGATAATATAGAAAAATTGATAAAATTTATGTTTTCAACTTCTCTTTCAATCAAAGATTCTTGCTCTTTTACAGGTAAAGCCACGATACCACTTATTATCCCTATCCCCCAAATAGAAACGAAATTAAAAGCAATAAAAGCATATATAATCAGCTTTATTATTTTATAAATTATTACAACTCCTCCTCCAGTATTATATTTATGTTAATAAAAAAATTTATTTACATAAAATTTTCTTATTAACCATATCATTAAGTCTCTTTATGAATATTACCAACCCATTCAGCACTTCTAACTGCCATTGTAATACCCGCGCTCGTTTGAATTCCTACTTCAAAGGTAAGTGCACCATTTGTTGCGACAGATGCATTCGCTGAAACTACTGAACATGCACCACCACTAAAACTTTCCCCTTCAATCGCGTCTCGTATATTTCCACCTCCATTTTTCCATGTTGTATCTACATTTCCTACTCCTGCAGCACCAACGACAGGAATAGGTAGACCTACACTCCATCCTTTTTCTGAAAACTTATATAGGTTTCCATCTTTGTCCATAATATAACCTCCACCGACTGATCCTACAACTGGAAGTTCTCCACTTAATTCAGCATAAACATAATCATTTTCCATATTGTCTGGATTAGGTAAAAGGCCTAATCTTATTGCTGTACGTGCAATTGTTTCATATAAATTATTATTCTTCGTCCCACTTACAGCAGTACTTGCACCAACTTGTCCACTTCCGCCTGCTGCTTTGGAGGCTGCTGCACCTATAAGCGCACTTGCCCATTGATGCATATCTGGTTGGTTCTTAAAGCGTTTTTCTAATTCTTTCTGTACTGCTTCATTTACCCCTGCGCCTACTGCTCCAGATTTGAAACCACTGCCTGTTATTTGAGACATGATTCCACCGACAAATGCATGGAGTGCTTTTTTTTGTGGACTTTCTTC
>NZ_KB905884.1:2998-6039 GCF_000381065.1 Propionispira raffinosivorans DSM 20765
GCTTCAATTTTGAGCGTATCTTTAGCCGTTACCACACTTGGTGTATGGGTCACAATGGTTCCGTTTTCAAGTTCTTTGTTTTTGCTGGCTTCTGCATAGAAACCAAGACCTTTGGCACTGATCTGGGCTCCGATTCCAGAGGATTTTCCGTCAGTTTGTGTATTTAAACCAAATTAGTCGCTGACCAGTCAAAACGTGGCCGAAGCGCTGCATCTCTTATTATTTCCCAATAACACCTAAAATGAAAGAAGATGTCAGCGGATTTTTACGTTCGCTGACATCATTTCTTTTAAAGATTATCGTCATATGGAGCAAGTTTCAATATCTCATCAATTGCAATTTCACATCTTTTTTTAAAATTAACACCAATAGCATTAAATAATTCGACCTCTTTAGCAAACAGTATTCGCCTAAAATCTTGATTCTCTATACGGTTTTTTAACTCAAATTTTGACGCCATCATAAAAATCATATCTTCAAAAATCCAATACGATATTTCAAATAAATCATAGGTAATTTGATGCCTTTGTATCTCCCCACGTTCCGTATAAACAAAGTGGTAGCCATAATTATCCGCAAATACAAAAGTTCCCTCTCTATTATTTGGTGTCCCCTTTGCAAAATAAACGTTTAGATCCATATATATTCCATCTTTTTCGGACGTTTCTTTAAGTTTACAATACTTTTCTAGAATATTATCTCTTAGTTCTTCAGTGTTTAGTAACCCCAATATACTCATTATTTATTCATTCCTTCTTTCTGTCTCTTAGCAATTATTTTAAACCGAATCTTATAACTAAACTAAATCCCCCCCATTGTTTCTCATAACCTTATATTTTTTCTTTTATATATCCTAGACGTTCTAATTCATTTATCGTCATTGGCAATTCGTATTGCAATCCCTCACCTGGATCACCACCCCACGCAGCTACTTTAGATTGAGTTACACCGGGTATAGGTTTTACTACAATAAATTCCTGATATTTAGAGGGGTCCGTTGTAGGAGGCAATGATAAAGTCGACGGATCGACCCCTGGTTCAGTTACATAATTACTTTTCGGACCAACACCACCATATCGTCCTAATAACTCACCCTTTTCCAATGTTCTATTTAGCTCCGTACCCAAAATACGACCTCCGTTAGGTGGATAATTCATACTGCCATCTGCTTTATACCATTGAGATTTACCCGGCCCCTTAGAAACTATTGGGGCTATATCATCCGCCGATTTTAAATTACTTGATGTCGCAGGAATTTTAGGTATGAATTTAAAGAACAACTCACCTGTACTTATATTAGCAGCAGTTCCGGCAAGATCATCCGGCATTCCCATCTTCTTAGCTATATCAAACTGCCCATCGTAATATTTTTCAATTTTTCTTTCTACATTCATAACAACAGGAGCAGCTTTTTCCCCTATTGTGGGTGCTGTTTCAAACTTTATCTGTATTTGCCCCAATTTTTCATCTGGAGTGGCATCTCCATCATACTCATCGTCACCCGTTTGCGGATTTATTTTCCACACAGAACCATTTTCTGCACGAATTGGCGCAATAGCATGATCCATTCCATCTGACCAGTGTTCATTCCATGATCCATTTGCATAAAATCTTTTCGTTCCTTCAACTGAACTTGCATCAACTTCTATTTTTTCTCCATTTGAGCCTATTTGATAATACTGATTGTTTTCTTTTACAATATTTCCTTCTACTTGAGTTGGTAATACTGTTACTACTGGCTCTTCTGGGACGGTTTGATAGCCGTTGTTATATTGTACTTGCGTTTCGTCTTTTTCTGGAGAAGTAAATACATACGATTCTGGCTGTTTATACGTATCGTTGAGGGTAAGGCTATAGGAGCGAAGTTCATCTCCTTGATAAACCAAATTAGCTGCTGACCAGTCAGCATGTGGTCGAAGCCATGCATCTCTTGCTTTTTCAAAAAAGCTCGGAGCTGCGTTGTATGAATCCGATCCTTCATTTGCTGGATCATTCGCTATAACCGTATATTCTTCACCATCAATAACCACTTTAACAATTGTTCCTGGGTCAACACCATTTATAAAAGCATAATGTTTCCCATTTTCTGCAACCCAATAATAAACATTATCACGTTTGACAATATCTCCTGCCTGTAAGTTGTTTTTTGTCCCACTAACGGCAGCACTACCTCCTGCCTGTCCGTCTTTTCCTAACAAATTAGCAGCGGTTACACCCACCACGGCGCTTGCCCATTGTTGCAGATCACTTCTTTTTATTTTCGACAATTGTTTTTGGATGCTTTCATTGAAACCTGCACCTATCGCACCTGAAGAAAAACCGCTTCCCGTAATTCCTGACATAATTCCGCCAACAAGACCGTGTAATGCTGTTTTAGCAGTTCCACCTTCTGACCAGTCTTTCATAATGGAATTATATTTTTCATCATATTGATTTGTATAATTCATCAACTGTGACATTTTCAAATAATCACCAGCGATAAATGCTTTTGTGGCTTGACTACGATATGCATCTGCTATATTTTTATAGTTTTGAGCTTTTTCTTGATATTTTTTTGAAATATTATGGATTTGATTATACGCTTCTTCTCCGAAAAGTTTTGCTAGTTCTTGTTGTTCGCCTATTTTCTTTTTATCAAAGATTTTTCCTAGTTGGTTTAAGGATTGATTCGTATCTCTGATCAATCCACTTAAATCTTGCTTTGGATTACTTCTTACTTCTATCGTTCCGTTGGCTACTGCAGATTTTGTTGTACTGCTAGCATCGCCTTTCGCTGGAACGCCAACGCTAGGGGTAACACCTTGTTGATTGAGTTTCGCGCCTTTGGAAGTATTGACGTTGACCCCGATGCTACTTGCGCTATACTCCGCTTTATTCTTAATATCTGAATAACTCAGTGTATCCGTACTGATCTTATTCTTGTCTGGCGTTGCATCACTGGAAATGACCGCACCTTTCAGGTCGGTATTTTTTCCTACTTCGATGTTAAAGCCGCCTTGTCCTGCATGGATTTCTGCCTGCGTGGTTACGGATTCATAGTT
>NZ_KB905884.1:6139-19024 GCF_000381065.1 Propionispira raffinosivorans DSM 20765
TATTGACATCTCCACTTAGTATGTTCTAAACTTTGTATATCTTTATCTTGCACGCTAAAGACCTCCCTGTTATTTTTATGCGGTTGGCTAGACCTGCATTTATTGTAACAGGGATTTTTTTTCGACTAAAGTCAAAACCGTCGATTCCGCCGGCTAAGCCGGTGGTTTATTTCGAACAATTAAAAAAATATGTTAAGGTAAACAATTTGTCTTTTGCTTACCCTAACATTTATTACAGAATCGATTTTTTTACTTCCATAGATCTCAATTATTTAGTTGGTTTTTATTTCCACCCGTAAAGTTTAAAAAATTTATCTGGTATTCCTAACTCTATTTGTTCTTTTAGTTCTTTTAAGTAAATACCCATGTCAACTTCATCATATTCCCTACGAAATGACGCGATTCAAGCAGTTCTGATACACAATTGCTAACCTTCATTAATTCTGTGGTGATTTTGGGCAAAATCATGTAGTGAATCGGTTACTCAAGAAATTACGTCTTCTGCTATTTTGCTTTGGCAATATTGATTAAATTGCAATTTACTTCAATATTCATTGGAGGCATCAGTATTTTACAACTTAATAAATTATGGTTATTTACCAAAATATCTTCAACTTCAATATCTTGAATAAAATAAGGTATTTGGGGAATGGTAAGTTTTCTTATTGGGCTTATTCTGTCCTCAGGATTAGTGGTAACTGTTATTTTAGAACAGCCCGTAAACGATAACTTAATATTTCCGTCTGAATCTTCAAATACAATTGTTACCTCATCACCAAAATAATGGGCATCTAAGCTCAATACTCTGGCATCCCAATAATGTAAATTTTCAAGTTCCACTTGAATTTGTTTTGCTTCCATGAGATTTACCTACTTTCTATTTCGCTATTGGTATATGGGCATCTGGATTTTTCCTATCAATAATATTTAAATTCACATCCAAAGGTTTCCCATTTTCATCATATAAATGAACATGGTCATAGTTTGTAACCTTATCGGGTGGGTCAATCCTCATACGGATATTTCCGTCTGCATCTCTAACCGTTGATTCATTTGCCCCTTTTAATATATCTTCAACAGAAGCAACTTCGCCCGCTCCCTCAGTATCCTCACCCTTACTATTCTGTTGCGACGTCTGATTGTTATTTTCTGATTGGGAAAAATAAATTTTTGGATTTGGATTGGTTCCTACTATCGGTAATGATGTAATAGTGTAGGATGAACTAACTCCAACTGGTGCGAGCGATGGTCCTGTCGGACCACTATAACCATCCATAATTCCCTGCATCGCACCTTGCAGTATTGGAACAACATATTTCGGTGGTAATAGGCTATACATTCCATGATTTTGCTCATTGAATCCTTGTACAAACGCATCACTATGGTTATCAATATCTTGTCGAGAAGAAAAAACAGACGCAGGACTCAATGCCCAAATTCTCCCTGATTGGTAGTCATATCCATTTTTAATGGCACTGTTCCAGTTATCGTGAGACTCAACTGCAGTTAAAGGATTTAGTGCTTTCGCTCTTCCAGCATTAAAGCTCTCTGTTGCAGATGGTGCATTATAAATAGGATAGCTATTGCCATCAATAACTATGGCAGCAGTTCCATCTGGATAATAATCATCAATTCTTCCTGTTCGGCTATACTCATAGTCTCCTCTATTAGGTAGATAATCAAATGTCTGTCCATCATTTGAGACAAGTTTTCCTTCGTTATTCCAGTACCCACCTTCTCCTAAAATACTATCTGGAGTCGGGTGTGGAGATGACACTTCGTTTTTAGCGGTATCGTCTGACGTTGAAACAGCTCGTTTTATGTCTTCTTTAATTTCTTGTGCATTTTCTATCTGTTTTTCAGGAATGTTATCTCCATATGTTTCTTCCGATACAGAGGAAGTATCTCCTTCTGTATTTATCTTCATGTACTCACTATTTGCCTGGCTGTTTGCTTCTCTTTTTTCTTTTATTACTTCTTCGGTTTCATCGAGTAGATTTCCTAGAGTATCCCACCCGATATCATGCAGTATATTATTATTTTTTGTCCCAGAAAGGGCCACTGATGCACCTGACTTACTATTTCCTCCTGTCAGTTTAGCTACACCAGCACCTATGACTATACTAGTAAATTCTTTTAATTCTGGTGATAGATTTTGTATTAATTTTGAATTATAACTTGCTTCATTCGTCCCAGCAGAAAATGCCTCGGATGCTGCATTCCCGCCAGATATTTGGCCTATTAACCCGCCAACTACCGCATGCAATGCAATTTTGCTTGCACCACCATCTTGCCAATTTGATGCAATGTTTTTTGCTTCTTCATATAGCTGTGTCGCTTTTTTCAGGTCACCTTTTTTTGCTGCTTCTTCTGCTGCTTTTGCTTTACTTATAGCTTCATTTTGTTTTTGTAGGGCAAGATCGCCAATGGCCTTATAGGCTTCTTGAGCGAATAAATTGGTCAATTCTTGCTTTTCTTGGACTGTTTTCTTGTCAAAGATTTTTCCTAATGCATTCAGCACACCACTAGGATCACGATTTAACTTGCTCAAATCTTGCTTCTGATTACCAGTAACCGTGATTGTCCCATTCGATATAGCTGATTTTGTCGTACTATCAGCATCACCTGACACTGGAATACCAGCGTTTTGATGTAACTTTCCATCAAAACTTACCCCAGTGCTACTTGCACTATAGTCCGCTTTATTCTTAATATCCGAATAGCTCAGTGTAGCCGTACTAATCTTGTTCTTATCTGGCGTAGCATCACTGGAAATGACCGCACCTTTGAGGTTCTAGGATTCATAGTTCGAATCGATTTTTCCTTTGCTGGCATTGCCTTGCAGACCAATTCCTGCGGTTCCTATTTTCCCGCCGCTGCTACTGCTTTTTTCATTATAATTGTCTATATCTTGTTGGCTGGCGAGGTTTAAATTATTGCCGACATTTACTTCGACACGATCACCGCTGGCTTTGGAGCCTATATATTTTCTTTTCTTTTCTTAGTTAAGAAAAATGGCTAACATTTCTGCTAGCCATTTTAACTACTTTTTAGCCAAAGCAAACGAATACTACACGTTGTCTATTGGATGTTTTATCTTATTCTTCAATAGCTTTAATCCTTTTTATAGATATTCATTGGCTTTTTACGATTAATTTATACATATTGGGATGAAAGTGCCCCCTCTGCCTTGATTATGACTCAAAGGCTGCTTTATCAGGGAATATCCCACCTTCTTTTACTACGCACCTTGCTAACCTCTGAGCAGCTCTATCAAAGTAAAACTTTTGTGATTGGTTAGAATCAGGAACAGGCTCTAATTCAAAAAACATATTCGTCTTTTTATTTAATTTGATTCGCCCCATCTGTAGTTCATTAGGACCAAATTTATAAATCACTACTTCATCATCCTCATGCTCTTTAAGCAACAACACAAATGATGCCATCATTTATACCACCTTTCTTTTTTCTATTTTTCAGGAGTCCAAGTACGACCTGACTCAACCGTAGCATCATGAGCGGTTGTATAATCAGTCTTAAAAATGCCCTCAAACTTAGACTCAAACAACTCATGATTAAGTAAATCTATGTCACTCTTAGTATAGGTTCCTTCCTTTAAATGATTCCACGCTTGAGCAATATCGTAATCTGGATTAAATTTACTTATTCCTTCAGTCAGAATATGTTCATTATTAAAAAGATGATCTTTTATTCTTTGAACTCTTTCTTCAGACATACCTGTATTATTTGGAGCTGTGTAACTGCCTATTATTCACACTTTGCTTATTGATTGAATATTATATCCATTATCTACTAAAAAGTTTTTATAGTTCCTCAGTTTTAGTTAAAATTCAACTTTTGATTTTTTTGGCCCCATTTCCCTGATAGCTAATATATGATTTTACGTCACTTTGCTAGTTAATACACTTCATTTATACGTTTATTAAGCCCCTTATAATATATACTAACCGAAAATATATTATCTTTACTAATTTCTAGCAAACAATATGCATTTTCTTTTAAAAAAATAATGGTTTTCTTATTATTTGCTTCATTTCTTGTTTTATATAAAGTCCAATCATTTTTCTTTAGCTCTTCTATACAATACATCTCCATTTTTTCAAAATCTATTGCATATTTGTAACTTGACCTAATAGATCTGGATAAAAACCTTTTATTTATGCTGAAAGTTGATACATTTGCATATGGCGAAAAATCTAGCTGTTCATATTCTTTACATACTAATTCCTCTTGTTTAGTAACAGAAAGATCTCCAAATATACTAAGTATATCAACGATAGTTCCCCCGATAACCATCCACGCTATTATTCCAATTATTATTACTCTTAAAATTAAAATTGGCTTCATAATTCACCTTTTTTCGCTTATAAATTGTAATGCTATTAAAGTGTTTTTTATAATTTATCTTATAGGTATAGTTTTTCATAAAACTAGTCATTATAAATATTACCGGCCAACCAAGCGGTTCTTTTACATACAAGAGTAGTTCCTACGCTAGTTGTAATACTAACTTCAACAGTTATAGCACCGTTAGTAGCTCTTGATACACTAGCTCCAACCAAGGAAGTTCCACCGCCTCCATAACTATCTCCTTCAATAGCATCCAATATAGAATTACCACTTTCCTTCCAATTTGTATCTACATTACCAAACCCAGCTGAACCCGAAACTGGCGGTGCCCAACCAGCACCAAGATCTCCTTGAGCAAATGTATATATATTACCATCTCTATCCATAATAGAGCCGACAGAACCAGAAATAAATTTAAAAATCCCCCCTCCTACTTGTACAAAAACATAATCATTTTTCATAGTTTGAGGATCAGGAATAATTTCTAAGCGAATAGCACAACGAGCTACGGTTTCAGCTAGATTATTATTTTTCGTTCCGCTAACAGCAGTAGATGCACCTGTTTGTGCATTCCCACCAACTATCTTCGATGCAGTAGCACCTACAAGAGCACTAACCCATTGGTGAACATCAGGATCAGTAATTTTTGAAAGTTCCTTCTGTATAGCTTCATTTACTCTCGCGCCCACTGCACCAGAAGCAACTCCACTTCCACCAAGGTCAGACATGATTCCACCAACTAATGCGTGAAGAGCTATTTTTTGTGGACTTCCTTCATCCCACCCATTAGCTTTGCCGATCTTATGGACTTCTTCAAATGCCAATTGTCCAAATAAACCTGCTAATTCTTGTTTTTCTTGAACACTTTTTTTATCAAAGATTTTACCTAAAGCATTTACTACTTGATCAGTATTACGACTAAGATTAGAAATATCTTGATTATGATTACTTCTTATTTCAATAGTTCCAAGAGCAATCGCAGATTTGGTAGTACTGTCCGCATTTCCAGATGCAGGTACACCGATATTCGGAGTGATACCTTTTTCATTATATTTAGCATCTTTAGAAGTATTAACATTGACCCCAATGCTACTAGAGTTATAGTCCGCTTTATTCTTAATATCCGAATAGCTCAATGTATCTGTGCTAAGTTTGTTCTTATCCGGCGTTGCATCACTAGAGATAACCGCACCTTTTAAGTCAGTATTTTTCCTACTTCGATGTTAAAGCCGCCTTGTCCTGCATGGATTTCTGCCTGCGTGGTTACGGATTCATAGTTTGAATCGATTTTCCCTTTGCTGGCATTGCCTTGCAGACCGATTCCTGCGGTTCCTATTTTGCCACCGCTGCTGCTGCTTTTTTCATTATAGTTGTGTCTTCCAATCCAGTTTGGTTTTGATCACGAGACAACACCTGATAAGAAAAGAGGCCAATGAATTTTTTAGTCCATTGACCTCTTTTGTTTGAATTCTTCATTGAAAATTTTTAGGTAAAAACATATTGCTTGATCTATTTCCATCCGTAAAATTTAAAAAATTTATCTGGTATTCGTAATTCTATTTGCTGTTCTATTTCTTAAAAAAAGATGTTCATATCAGCTTTATCATACTACTGTTGGCTACTTTTCAGACTAATTCCATCTCCTCCATTAGAAATACAGCATCCAAAACTACCTCTATCATAGTTAAATATAATTGAAAAATAACTATACGCCGTAAATTTAATACTAAACATTGTATATGGGTCATCTCACTCTTAATAAGTCACATCATTATACCCCATAGAAACCGTCCATGTACCATTTTCATTGAGCTGTAAACCAAATTCCAGATTTTCTTTTTCATAAACATATGCTATTTTCCCCTTTGGTATGTGACGTTTTTTTTTCGTCCACCCTCCATTTTTAAGTAATTATTCATAATACCTTTGGACTTCATCAACCGACATCGGGTATTTATAACAGCTAAAAATCCATCTATTAACAAACTTTCTTTCCACTTTATAGAATATCACTTCAGCTCCTTGAGGTTGCTGGATAGTCTGATATTCTTGGATAATTCTAACTTCACGGTTTCTCCCATCTTCATTATTCCATGCCAAGTATCCGATGATAGTTATTAAAAAAAACACAATTAAAATTTTATACCACATCATCATCTCCCCCTCATTCATCTTCATCTTCATCAATATTAAATATGAATTTTGTACCTGTAACCATTGCACCTGCACCAATATTTGATGCTACTCCAACTTCAGCTGTAACTGTATTCGATGGATTGGGTAGTGATACCGAACCACTTCCCTGAATTAGTAGTCCTTGAGAACCAACAGTGAAACTCACCCCCGCTATTGCAGCTTTCATTTTTTCACTGGGAAGATCTCCTCCATCTGCATCTATAACCGTTCCTATAGATATTCCTTATCTATAAAGTAGCACCAAATCACCCCAAGGAGTCGTAGCATTCTATGTTGATACATCTTTCATAGCCATCGGAATTTATTTGTATTATTTTACCACGCATTGTTTGTAGCCCCCACTCTATTCCATCTTGAGAAATGATCTTAGTTCACTTGGCAGCATAGAGCACCTGAGATGAAAACGAGGTCTATCGGATTTTTTACGTCCACTGACCTCGTTTTTAGTTACAACAAGACACCTAATCAATTAAATAAACTGTAAAAGACTTAGTTTTTCCTTCTACAACAACTCTCGTTACTTCATCCTGCCAAAATGGCAAGATATTATCAATAAAAGTTGATAATATCTTACTTTTTAGATTAGGATCATTTTTCAAAAAACTACCAAAGTAGTTGATAATCAATACATAGCCTTCTTTTTTGAGCCAATCTAAATCTGTCATCCAATCAAGATATCCATCCAATCCACGAGCTGGTATAGGGAATTTAAATACTCTGTTTACCACATTCAAATAATCATGTAAATTCTGGATATCATTACCGTTTATCTCAGCAATATATAAAGAATCCTCCTTTTCCAATTTTTCTCTAAGATTAATTATTTCATTTTTTTTTACATAGTATATTTTATTATTAATAATATTCTCCTCCTACTCTATTTTCAAAAAGCTTGGCAGTCCATTAGGACTTTGGATATCTCCATAATGACTGTTAGTATAGTAAACAGAACCATCACTTCCAACTACAAATCTTTCACCATCTCTACTAGAATTAGGAAGTTTATTATTTACATCAAATTCCTTATAAGTTATCGAATTTCCTGCTGTATCAGTTGTCGGTAAAGTTCCATCATTATTTTGATAAGTTTTTCCAGCTTTTGTTCCAGCAGTTTGTCCAGCAACATTCCCTTGCCATCCACCATTATTATATTTTTTATACATATCCTGTACATTTTGTGGTAAAGACTCAACACGCCCATTTCCAATAGTTTTACCTAACCCCTGTGCTATTTTATTTACCCCAGTAATTGAACCCACTTCCGCAGCAGATCCCATTAATCCAATTTTTTGGTTTTCCCTTTCTGTGTAAAACTCTTTTTTATATTCTTCTGCATAATTAGTATTGGATAGATATATACCTTTTTGGCTTAATTCATATTCAACCCTTGGTCGTAGAAACTCTGCAAAAGATTCCTGCATTACATCTTCTAGATCTATCTTGTTTTGGATGGTATTTAAATTATTAGTGAGGCTATCGTTTTCATTGTAGCTAAACTTAATTCCTAGTGTATCTGCAGCGCTTTCTATCAACAACATAGTCGGTTCATCGGTAGCTTTTAGATCAGGATCTGTTTGACTATTTATATTTATCCAATTTTGAATCACGTCTTTAATATTTGCTTTTACTTCTTCATTTGTTTTTTCATCACCAAAAATTGCCAAAGTTAAGTCAGCAGCAAACTGAATCTGTTGATCATGATCAAGGTCATTATTCTTCGTTTCACTACTTGTTATACTACCGCCAGTCAAAGCATCTCCACCGAGTAATTTAGATGCTGCTGATCCAATTATAAAACTTGCCCATTGGTGTGCTGCTGGATCTGTAATTTTGGACAATTCTCCTTGAAATGCTTGATTTAATCCAGAACTCACTGCACCAGAACCAAAACTACCGCCTCCAAGGCTAGACATCATACCGCCTACTACTGAATCAAGTAATATTTTGTTTTCCCCACCTGCTTTCCATAAAGAAATCTGGTGTAGAGCTTCCTGATATACTACAGGATCTTTATCTTTATTATTAGCAGCATTCGCAACCGCTTTTTTCAATTGTGCATCTGCTAAATCACCAATGGCTTTAAAGGCTTCTTCGCCAAATACTTTTGTTAATTCCTGCTGTTCTTGAACAGTCTTCTTATCAAATATCTTACCTAATATATTTAGTGAATTAGTTGTATCACGACTAAGGTTGTCAGGATTAACTTTTACTCCACCAACAATAATTGTTCCTGGTGAAATAGCAGAGTGAGTTGTGCTATTTGCATCTCCCGAAACCGTTACACCAATATTTGGCGTTAAGCCTTGATCTTTTTTCTTTGTATCTCCACCATTGCTGTAACTTACCCCTGTACTACTTGCACTATAGTCCGCTTTATTCTTAATATCCGAATAGCTCAGTGTATCTGTGCTGAGTTTATTCTTGTCTGGCGTTGCATCACTGGAAATGACCGCACCTTTTAAGTCGGTATTTTTCCCTACTTCGATGTTAAAGCCGCCTTGTCCTGCATGGATTTCTGCCTGCGTGGTTACGGATTCATAGTTCGAATCGATTTTCCCTTTGCTGGCATTGCCTTGCAGACCAATTCCTGCGGTTCCTATTTTGCCGCCACTGCTACTGCTTTTTTCATTATAATTGTCTATATCTTGTTGGCTGGCGAGGTTTAAATCGTTGCCAGCATTTACTTCGACACGATCGCCGCTGGCTTTGGAGCCTAGGATATTTCCTTTTCTTAGCTAACAAAAATGGCTAACATTTCTGCTAGCCATTTTAAGTACTTTTTAGCTAAAGCAAATGAATATTACACGTTGTTTATTGGATATTTCATCTTATTCTTCAATAATTTTAGTCCTTTTATGGATATTCATTTGCGTTTTTTAACGCTTCAATTCTTGCCTTCGCTTTTGTTTGGAGTCGTTCATATACGTCTTTTTCTTTCATTGTAAGTTGATCCGTTGACGTCAGCAGTTTAAGTTCATTTTCGTCATACTGATTCAAAGCCTGATCAACGACTTTTCTTCTTTCGCCTGACAAGTTCTCATTTCTTATCAATTTAATCTGAAATGGCTCTGCATAAGTTACTCAATATTTATCAATTGAGATGAAACGAGAGGTCAAAGGATTTTCACGTCCGTTGATCTCTCTTTTTTATTTCATCCTATAATCTTAATACGAAAAGCGTCCCCAATTGTCACTAATCACGTCCACTCAACAGTATCTTGTAACAGCTTCTTCATTACTTCATCTACTTTAGATTTCACTTCCTGCTCACTATAGTAAACATTTGGTACTTTTAAATCTTCCTCATATGGTGAAAACCTCGCTGTAATTGTAGACAAGTCATAAAACAATTGATTTTCAACTTTGCTTAAAGTATCGTAATCTACCTCAATATCATAGATAACCGTGAACTGATCACAAAAAGTATTAGTATCATACTCGCCCTTTTGATACTGAACTAATAAGTAGTATATCTTTTCCTTCGCTGTCATAAAAAGTTCCCCTTTCGGTATTACTTAGGAATAGCAGGTAAATCTCCTATTGCCTTTCTTGTATACTCAAAATGATATACGGTATTAGTTGCTTTATCATAAAGTACTTCCAGATTGTATGTTTGTCCGTTCTTTGTCATTGTTGTATAATGCATCTCCGCCAGAGAACCACGCGGATCAAGACATGCTTTTGTCGATTCAATAGCGTCACGGAGAGTTTGAACCGGAACAAATCTATCAGGATTATCCATCTGTTGTGCAGCTTTTGATGCAAAGCCAAGACCATCCCATACTTTCAACAGCTTTACTCGCCCCCTTAGCAACCGTAGCCGCATCTTCTATCGCTTTACCTGCTGCCGCCCCCACTACAACCGATCCAACATCCATTGCCACATTTTCTTTTGCTTCTTTTACTTCTCCCGGGGTTTTTATATAGCCACCTAAATCTGTTTCTGTTGCAGCTATTTTTAGATTATTGACCGTACTTACTAATGGAATATAAGGCGCTATTTTTGATACAGTTTCTTTTACATTTTCTTCTTGTGTCGGCATCCTTATTTCAGTCAATGGCGCTGATGTATTCCAAACTGAGCCATCCGGTGCCGTGACATAATGGCCTAATTCAACCGAATAACCTTTCTTTGCATAATAACCACCCACATAGCCTAAACTATATACTTGGCAATCACCATCTGCTGTTGATATATACCACGAATACTACACGTTGTCTCTTGGATATTTCAACTTATTCTTCAATAACTTTAGTCTTTTTTATGGATATTCATTTGCGTTTTTTAACGCTTCAATTCGTTCCTTCGCTTTTATTTGAAGCCGTTCATATTCTTCTTTTTCTTTCATTGTAAGTTGATCCGTTGACGTCAGTAGTTTAAATTCATTTTCAGTATACCTGCTCAAACCCCGATCAACAATTTTTCTTTTCTCCCCTGACAAGTTTTCATTCCTTATCAATTTAATTTGAAATGGCTCTGCATAAATCACGAAAAATCCTGTACTACCATACGAATAAAATACATCATCCTTATATGTGAAAAAATATCCATCATCTCCTTCATATGCATAAACATTATGATCTAAAATAGTGTCCATGCCACCTGTCAAATATTTTTCTTTTAATTCCAACTGGTCTTCCGGTCTAGTGTCGCATAATATCCATCGGGGATATACATCGTTGATCGCAGCTATATATGTTCTAATATCTTTACCAAAAGTATACTTTACATTATCCAACCAAAAAGCAGCATGCGGGATTCCAAGACAAAATGTTACAACAAAAGATATTATATGGTAACAAATAAACAAGGTAAGTATACTTATGCACCATTTTTTCAGTTTTGATTTATTTTTCACTTATTCAGTCCTCCACTATTGTTCCCTGTATATCTGCTGTCCATGTAAAAGGTTGTATAATTCCTACATTCTGATATCCTGTAGCGCCATTGTTTATTAAAGTTATGAGCCCTGCTTTCAGTTCTTCTTTAGCACTTAAATCCGAAGTCCCCTCTATTCTGTCTATATAATTATGATATTCAAAATTATACGCATCTCCTACCTGTCCATAAAATTTAATATTATTATCTTCATCACGTGTTATCTGTATTGCAACCTTCACATTACCATATGCTAGTTTTTGATCAAGACTTGAGGGATTCCCTTCTTCATCATGCTGATTATAGTCAATTGATGCATATACATATTTAGTTTCACCCGGGCTCAATGTTGCAGCAGCTTTTTTTATGCCATTTCTAAGAATAGCGGAATTCATCAGATCTTCTGAAACATTGTCTCCCACATCAAAATGCACAGAATTTCCATTTCCATATATTGCTTGACTTAAAAGCATGGAAGCAATTGGTGTATTCATAGCATAATCACTTCCAATTGCACCCGCAGTTGCCTCCACTTTTGCGTCCACATACAACCAGTTAGCCAGCATGTCATGCTCACGCATAAAATCGGTTGCTCCTGTTTTACTTTCTTCCAATTCAGCTTGCATTTTTTCATACATTTGAATTTGTGCCTCTGAAAGCTGCGCTTTCTCTATAATCCCATTTAATTCATTGTTTTTTGTCCCACTTGCAGCAGTACTTGCACCAGTTTGGGCATCTCCGCCTACTGCTTTGGCTGCTGCTGCACCTATAAGTGCACTTGCCCATTGCCTCATATCCGGTTGATTTTTAAACCGTTTTTCTAATTCTTTCTGTACTGCTTCATTTACCCCTGCGCCTACTGCTCCAGATTTGAAACCACTGCCTGTTATTTGAGACATGATTCCACCGACAAATGCATGGAGTGCTTTTTTTTGTGGACTTTCTTCATCCCAACCATGAGCTTTACTAATTTTGTGGACTTCTTCAAAAGCAATTTGTCCAAATAAATTAGCCAGTTCTTGTTGCTCTTCTATTTTCTTTTTATCAAAGATTTTTCCCAATGCATTTAATGATTTTTCTGTAGTTCTACTTAATCCACTTAAATCTTGATTTGGATTACTTCTGACGTCAATAGTGCCACTAGCTACTGCGGATTTTGTTGTACTACTAGCATCACCTTTTGCTGGAGTACCAATATTCGGAGTTAAGCCTTGTTCATTGTACTTTGTATCTCCACCATTACTATAGTTTTTTCCTTTACTGCTTGCACTATAATCCGCTTTATTTTTAATATCCGAATAGCTCAGCGTATCCGTGCTAATCTTATTCTTATCTGGCGTTGCATCACTGGAAATGACCGCACCTTTCAGGTCGGTATTTTTTCCTACTTCGATGTTAAAGCCGCCTTGTCCTGCATGGATTTCTGCCTGCGTGGTTAC
>NZ_KB905885.1:0-7341 GCF_000381065.1 Propionispira raffinosivorans DSM 20765
ACTTTCTTAATATCCAACCAATATCTTTTTTAAGTTCTCCATAAATTTCCATTCGACGATATTTAGGCGCAAAAACAATATGATATTGACATCTCCACTTAGTATGTTCTAAACTTTGTATATCTTTATCTTGCACGATAAAGACCTCCCTGTTATTTTTTATGCGGTTGGCTAGACCTGCATTTATTGTAACAGGGATTTTTTTTCGACTAAAGTCAAAACCGTCGATTCCGCCGGCTAAGCCGGTGGTTTATTTCGAACAGTTAAATAAAACAACAGCGAGAGCAACACTATGTTCTTGATAGCCGTTGATCTCGCTGTTGTTTGGCTCATACGAAACAGCCATAGCCTTCATTTGTCACAGAAATAATCTAAACAAAAACTTTATTATATATTGGAGAAAGTGGATTTTTATATTCTTTAAACGCTCTTGTATTAACTCAAAAATTAGGTCCATCTCCACGATAATATATCCCTGTGCTAACTTTGTTATCTTTTGGTACTACTATAAATAGTAAATCATTTTTTTTGAAATTCATCTCACCATCTTTTGTTGTTTTTTCATACATCCATCCGTGTTTAGATAATTCTTCTTGATAGTATTTTTCTATTTGTTCTTTTTTCATATCAACTTCATATTGGGCACTGATCCATATTTGAGTAATTTTACTATATGTTTTCTTGTCTATTTCCTTTGCAGTCTTCGGAAGTTCTACATTTTCATATTCAATTTTCATATTTTCTTTTCTATCCTGATAAATCGAAGGATTAGCAATATATTCTCCTAAAAAAGAAAATAGTGGAATACTGAAACCAATTATAAGAAATATAGTAAACATAATTTGAAACTTACGAAATATCTTCATTATATTACTCCTAATCATCATTTAAATTGAACAAATATTTTACATAACGACCAGCGAATAAAGTTGTACCAATCGCGGTAGTTCCTGTAACTTCTGATGATACGACTCCAGAAGTCGATACCGAAGCAGTTACCTGAAGTCCAGCTGCGCCGCCTCCACCCAAAGACCATCCTTCTATTGCACTTTGATAATCTTCCCTATTTTCTTTAGGTGCATTAAAATCACCAAATCCATCTGTAACCTGCACTGGCGTGGATAAAGCAAACCCTCCATCAGCTTCAATCAATCCATAAACATTTCCTTTTCTATCCAATATATAGCCACAAGCGCCTCCTACAAATTTGATTGGCAACGATGCTCCATTCATAATAATACGATAATCATGCGTCATTTCATTTGGTGATGATAGCAAACCTTCTTCAATTAGATTATTTATATTGTCTTTTATCCCAGGTTTACACTTGTTTATAATCCAATCAACCATTTCATTGATATATTCCTCACCAAGAATATTGTTCTTTGTTCCACTAGCAGCAGTACTTGCTCCAGCTTGTACACTTCCATTTACTACGCTAGCAGCAGCAGCCCCAATAAGAGCACTTGCCCATTGATGAGCATCTGGATCTTTTATCTTAGATAATTCATTTTGTAAAGCTTCATTTACCCCCGCTCCAACTGCTCCTGATGCGAATCCACTTTCTCCTAAAGCGGACATCATTCCGCCCACTAATGCGTGAAGGGCAATTTTATTACTTCCACCTTCTTGCCACGATGCAAGGTCTTGCACTTTAGCCCTATATTGTTTTGCAATATGTTCATTTAGTTCTGCATTTGTCGTGTCACCATTTTTAAGAGCTTCCTGTGCTTTCTTCTCATAGGTATCTGCTAATTCTTTAGCAACGGTTCCTTCAACCTGTTTTTTAGCCGATAATTCACCAACTAAGTTATAAGCTACTTCTCCAAATATCTTTGTTAGTTCTTGTCGTTCTTGAACGGTTTTCTTGTCAAATATTTTTCCTAATTCATTCAGTGCTTTTTTTGTATCTCTACTTAATCCACTTAAATCTTGATTTGGATTACGTCTTACTTCTACTGTTCCGTTTGCAATAGCCGATTTCGTAGTACTACTAGCATCACCTTTTGCAGGAACACCTATATTTGGCGTTAATCCTTGGTCTTTTTTAGCAACATCTTTACCAGTTGCATAATTAACTCCGATACTACTTGCACTATAGTCCGCTTTATTCTTAATATCCGAATAACTCAACGTATCTGTACTAAGTTTGTTCTTGTCCGGCGTTGCATCACTGGAAATGACCGCACCTTTCAGGTCGGTATTTTTTCCTACTTCGATGTTAAAGCCGCCTTGTCCTGCATGGATTTCTGTTTGCTGTGTAACGCTTTGATAATTCGAATTAATCTTACCTTTGCTAGCAGAGCCGGTAATTCCCGCACCTGCACCGACCGTAATGGTTCCACCATAAGAACTGCTGGTTTCTTTATAGTTGTCTACAGCCTGCTGGCTTTCAAGGTTTAGATTCCGGCCTGCTTCGACCTTTACCGTTTCACCTTTTGCTTGTGCACCGACTAGATTTATGTCTTGCCCTGCTTTTACGGTCAGCGTATTTGCCGCGGTAACAGACGTATCGGTCTGTGTGATCGTGTTACCATTGCCGTCTGTGTTGGCTTTTGAACCGCTGGCAAAGAATCCTGGTGCACTCTTTGCACTCATTTCCACACCAACACCAGCTGAACTGCTGCTATTGGTTGTTTTCGTATTTGTCGTATTCTCTGCGGATTTCAGATTGACATCGCTGGCAGCTGTTAGTGAAATATCTTGGCCCTTCACATTGGAACCGACAATCGTTATATCACCATCTACCGCTTTACCTGCAGCGTCTTTTTTCCCTGTTCCTGCAGCGATAACATTGACATTGCCGCCAGCGGTTATTGTACTTTGCTGAACACTTACTTGCGCAGCGTCTGTTTCGCTTTGCTGTTTTGATGTCCCAATACTTACACTAACCTTCAAGCTATTATCTTTTGAAGCAGCTTTCGTTCCGTCCGGGGTTTTCCCCTTCAAAACGTTATTGGCTGCAGTTGCCGCTTTGTAGCCATACAGCGCTTTTAGGCGGCTGTCTTCCACTTGAGTGCTGCGCGTTAATGGTTGGTATACGCTATTTATGTTGTTAAGTGTTTGATTGCCAACAGAAACGCTTATACCACTTTGCGAAAATTTATAGGTTTGTTGTTCTTGATTACTATTATTTGCTGATTCGATTGTTACATTCTTACCTAGTATATTGGTGTCTTTGCCACTAATAATATCTGAAGCGATTACTTTCACATCGTTTCCAGCAGCAATATTCACATTACCATTCATCGAACCTACTGTACTGCCAACTTGTGTGATGTTTTGCTGTGCATCGGTCGTTGTTATCGACCTTTTCCCAATCGTAAAGCCTACACCACCACTAAATATACCCGAACTTGTTTCGTGGTAATAGTGATCTTCCTTACCTGTCTGTTGGGCGCTTGTAATATTGATATTGCCCTGCGCTGCCAAGTTGACGTCATTCGTACCCACTACATTACTGCCATGAACCGTAATATCTTTACCACTTTGGATATTGACCTGATCGCCGGATACGGTGCTGCCCTTTACTTGGTTCAGCAGTGAATAGTCTCGTGAATCTGACGTACTTGAGAAAAATCCATGACCACTGCTATGAAGTTCTTTTAACGATTCATGTTTCTCCATGTCATTTTGGATATCTACCGTTTTAGCAGCGGCAATGGTTATCACGCCGTTTTGGCTTGTCACACTACTGCCTGTAATACTAATATTTCCTTTATCCGCCGCACTGTTTAAAGCGGCAACGGTTGCATTCTTACCTGCCTGGAGATTGCTGCCGACTACTGTCTCGTCGATACTATGTGCATTGTAATGGTCCCCACGTTCATTGTAAGTCTCATTTTCTGTGTGAATATCCTTCACGGCATTCACCACAAGGTTACCCTGCGCAGCAACCGATAAGCCACTAAGTGCATTTACCTTTACGCCGCTCAAGCGGATATCGCCCTGACTTGCGACTGCTACATTGTTCCCGCTCAAAGTACTCGTGACGTTTTGGATATCGGTATAAGAGAAAGCTTGATTCGAAGATTTATCGGCTCCTTTGTTTTGAGAAACAACGGTTCCTACGATAAAATCATGTCCTGCATTAATCGCTGCATTGCCTACTGCAGTAATAGCTCCGCCTTGCAGTGAAATATCTCTGCCGGCAAGAAGCGTCAAATCACCTTGGGACTCAATCGTTGCTTTCGCCCCGATTACCGTATTGCTGCCTGTCCAGCTATGTCCACTGGCACTCGTACTGGCGGTCACTGCACTACTTGTTGTTTCATTTCTGATATCCCGTCCGGCAGCTACGAATACTTGACCTCCCGTAATCGTACCACTTTGGTTCAAAATATCATTGACTGCCACAAGGCTGGTTGTACCTGTGCCACCGATTTTTCCGCCATTTTGATTCAATAGATTATTGGCCTGAATGCTGGTTAGAACACCGCCTGTAATGGTACCACTATTGGTTAGGTTGCCTGAAAGCTTGAAATCCACCGTATCTGCTGCGATGAGCGCACCAGAGGATTTAAGATCTACCGTACTGGCTTTACAGAGATAGATCTGTGGTACCAAAACTTTTTCTTTTGTTCCATCAGCCAGCGTAACTTCGCGTTCTACCATCCACACCAAGTCTTGTGTCAAATTGGCAGCCTGAGCTGCTGTCAATTCCATTCCTGTAACTAAGTTCATCGATTTTGCCTGTGCTACGCCACTGTCCATTAAAGCTTTATATTCTGCATCACTGTTATCAAAGCCGGATAAATATCTTCTCCCGGTCATTTGTGTAATTTGATCATTTACCAGCTTTTGTTCATAAAAAGCATCGCCTAAACGTTTTTGTGTCATAGCTGGATCATAATTGAGTCGCTGCAACATATAGTCACTGGATATGAAGCTCTTGTAGTTGGCAAAGCGCGAATCCGTTTCCACCACATACTTAGCTGTAGGTTTTGAATCCATTTTATATAAACCACTTTGTGGGATGGTAAACGAAACCGCTCCATCACCTTTTGATACAGTCGCAGCTACGCTTCCATTTGCAGCTGCTGGAGCCGTTCCACTTTGCACCGCTGTCAAGACAGGAGTGCTTAGCTGCCCTGATGTAATACTCGTACTTGGTGCTGTCCCTGCAAACGTTGTACCCGAAATCGCAGTCCCGCCTTGTGCTGCAGGAACGGTTCCACTTTGCACCGCTATCAAGGCAGGAGTGTTTAGCTGCCCTGCTGTAATACTCGCACTTGGTGTTGTCCCTGCAAACGTTGTACCCGAAATCGCAGTCCCACCTTGTGTTACAGGGTTAGTTCCACTCTGAATTATTGTTTGCGCTGCAGTTCCAAGCTCTCCGGCACTAGCATTTAGTGCTGTTTTCCCTGCAACCGTTGGTTGGGCGCTACCGGAAACCGCTACACCACCGATCGATGGTGGAGTGATTGTCGAGCCAATTTGCGATCCTGTCGTACCGTCTCGTTGCTCAATATTACTCACATTATTGCCTGTTACTGAAATTGTTTTAGCAGTAAAAGTTGCTGGAATCCCTCCATCAATGTAGTTAGTTGCGGTGTAAGGACCGAAAGTCTTTGTACCACTGGAATCTTTAAGACGTGGTCCCTTAAGCCCTCCTCCTGTTACAAACCAGTCATGAAAAAATGATTGATCGGTAGAAGTTGCTGTTTGTTTCAAGCGATAGCCTTGATTTAGTAACGTGCCAATGTTCCCTATAATGCCATTGCCAACAGCAACTTGGCTATACTGGTTCGTAAACTGCCCGCCTACATTAACCCCCATATTTTGTCCTACACGAATTTGACCAAGTGTCGGCGAACTAATGATATGTTCCGTTTCGATTGTAGTATTAGTCGTTCGCTTCTCCTCTGGACTGCCTTTTGAATGATATGTATCCATAGTTCGTGTACTTTCTGGAGACAACTGTGTGTTTGGGTCATATCCCGGATAGAAGGAAATTACATAATCACCATTTGCATTCGTTTGTATGCTTTGGCAATATGCTGTCGTTTTTCCTGCTTCTTTACCTGTCCAAGTTGGAACCGAAACACTGCCTATGTCTTCACCGCGGTTAGAATTTCCCTGATAAGTACTAGTAATATCATTATAAATTAATTTTTTCTGACTAGCATCATAAGAAATAACATTGCTTTGTGGTACCGTAATAGAAAGTTTTAAATAGTATCCATTGTTACGGTTTCCCCACTGACCAGGTCCACCAAATTGTTTTGGACCACGACGCCGCTTCGGAAGATTTTCCTTCAGACTTGTATATATCACATGTGGAGCCATCGTTAGTACTTTACTCGTTTCACTCGTTGTCGTTCCCAGTACTGGATCACCACCAGCAAGATTCTCCACGTTCTCCGCTGCCAAATTGAGATTGCCATCCGCTTCAATCGTTGCTGCTTTATTGGTCACTAACTGTGTACGGTTGACAAATAACCCATTACCAGCCTGCTGATTATTGGCTGCGATATTAACATTCCCTAAGCTCAGTATGTTTGCACCATCTTGGTTAATTAAATGATTGCTCGTCCAAAAATTGATCGTGTCTGTGCCACCAATAATCGCACTTGCTCCTTGATTCGTTATATTCCCAGCACTCAGCGTAACCGTATTGCCTATAATGGTGGCATGGTTCGTCAAGTTCTGGCTTGCGGTCGTTATCTGATTGCCCTCAATCCGTCCATCATTGGTAATGTCTCCGCCAACAATTAGATTGGCCTGCCCCGCATTGATGGTGCCGCTGGCGGTATTACTCAAATTAGGAGCACTAAGCGAAAGAATACCATTCGCTTCTAAATTTCCTTGATTCGTAAAATCGCTGTGTACCGCCATGGTCAAGTTATTTTGCGCAACCATATGGTTATTGGCATTATCCACACTTCCCGCAGTAATGGCGAGATTTCCATTGCTACCAAGTAAACCCGCTTGGTTGTTTAGGTGCTGATTCGCAGTAATACTTAACGTGCCCGTCGTACCAGTATGGGTGATACTTCCGTTCGCATTATTGATATTTTGCCCACTAATAACAGCTCCATTACCAGCTTGCATTTTACCATTACTATTAAGCACATCCCCTGAAGCAACTACACTCAGACTACCTGCATACAATCTACCGTTCGTATTATCGACGGTTCCCTGGCTCGTAACACCTGCTTGGTTTTGTGCAGCAATAAGTCCGTTTTGATTGCTAAGATTTCCTGTATTTAAATACAACTGCCCGTTGGTAAGAAGCGTACCGCTTGTATTATCCAAGCTGCCTTGTGAGGTAAGTTTCATATCATTTGTACCATTCTGCTGGATACTACCGCCTCGATTGCTGATAGCCTGTGCGATAAG
>NZ_KB905885.1:7791-14106 GCF_000381065.1 Propionispira raffinosivorans DSM 20765
GTATTATCCAAGCTGCCTTGTGAGGTAAGTTTCATATCATTTGTACCATTCTGCTGGATACTACCGCCTCGATTGCTGATAGCCTGTGCGATAAGGGTTACTTGTTCTCCCGTGATTTGTCCGGCTGTACCATTCGCATTTTTGTCATTTTCCACAGTCCCTGCGGCATTCATGGTTACAATACCATTGGCTTGCAAAATGGCACCTGTATGATCGATATCTCCCTTGGTCGCCGTTAGCTGTGCGTTACCGCCGACAGCCGTTGTCGCTCCGCTTTGATCAATGGCTGTACCGGTTACAGTCAAGTTACCGCCTGCTAGATTTTTACCACTGGCCTGAATGGCGTTGGCTGCGGTTATGGTTAAATTCCCGGCTTGGCCTAAAGAACCATCATTTTGTATTCCTGCTCCGATTGTTCCGGTAGAGCTTACGCTTCCAGCTGTAATATTGCTATCTTTTCCTGAAAGCAAACTGCCGCTATTGGTCAACGCATTGGTTTTTACAGTAAGTGCTCCACTGCCTGCCAAATTATACAGCAAAGCACCGTTCGTATTATTAAGTGCTGTATTTGCTGTAATGTCAGCGACCTGATTCGTAATTATTTTTGCATTACTGCCGTCATTGGTAATTGTATCTGCCGTCAGCGTTAGTGCATCTGCTGCTACAGCACCGTTATTTTCTATAGTTTGCGCCGCCATGTTTAGCGCACTTCCGCTAATTTGTCCCTGATTGCGCAGCATACTGTTACTCGTAAGATTGACCGTGTTTCCCCCTGCCAATTTGGCACCGCTGGCATTGGTTATTGCAGCTGCCGTCACGGTTACGTTATGAACCCCGGTAATGCTGCCCTCCGAAGTAACGGTATCGGCGGCTATTGTTACATTGCGGTTCGCCGCAAAATCTCCACCTGCCAAATGGTGGATCGTTTTACTGGCGGTAAGGTTCATATCTCTTCCCGCCTGGGCACTGCCTCCGCCTTGTATAGTCTGCGCCGTCAGCGTGATATCTTGATTCGCTGCCAGTTTTCCATCTTTGTTATCTATACGATTTGCACGTATCAGTAGATTTTTCCCAGTACTGATACTGCCTGCCGTATTGCTTACGGCACCTGACGATACAGAAGATCCAATGGAAATATCCTGCTGCGCCGTTATTTTCCCATTTGTGTTATCTACATTACCTGTAACCGCCGCTGTTAAGCTGCCGCCGGAAATTACTTGGCCTACCGCATTCTTTAATTCAGTACTGGTCAGGTTGACATTTCCATTGCCACCGATCGTTCCTGCCGTATTATCGATTGCTTGCGTAGTTTGTACTGTCAAATCGCTGTTGTCCAGGCTAAGCAGACTGCCCTTGGTATTATTAACAGTTTGTGCTGCAACAAACAAATTTTTATCCGCTTGCATACTCCCCTGCTGATTCAGGAATTCGCCCTGAGCTTGTATATTGAGTGCTCCTTTTGTGAGAATCGTGCCCTGCGTATTATCTAAATCAGCCTGTGATGTAATATGAGTGTCATCCGTGCCTGTTTGTACAATCCGGCCCCCATGATTGCTAATATTACCTGCAGCAATACTCATTTGCCGAGCGGTTATTTGACCCGCCATACCATTTATAGCTTGGTCATTGATGAAAGCACCCGTCGTTGTTATGGTGACTTTATTATTGGTCTGCAAAGTACCACCTGTATGATTTATATCTCCTGCACTTGCAAGTAAGCCAATATCAAGACCTGCACTGCTTTTTCCTCCAGCTATATCAAGTGCGGCACCTTGAACCGTAAGATTGCCTGCCGCTATATTTTGTCCATTGATCGAGGCCGTCTTGTTTACCCGTAAGGTAAGGTCACCCGTATTTCCAACACTGCCATCCGTTTGTATCCCCGATCCGATCGTACCGCTCGACTGTGCGGCATCTGCGATAATGTTCATATTTTGTCCGGCAGTAAGTATGCCTGTATTGATCAGCATACCTTGGGCGTTAATCGTGGTGCTTTGCCGACTGCCTAAAGAACCTTGGTTCGTAATGCTGTCGTTTGATGTAAGTACCACGTTTCCGATAGCCGACGTACTACCCGCCATAATAATCTTACCGGTTTGATTTATCATCAGATCGTCGTTCAGTGCTGAGATCGTCCCCAGACTGTTGACACCTACGCCTTGAGCGGTGCCAATGAGGCTGATTTTACCAGCGTACATGCCTCCTAACTGCCCTACGTCTAGCGCTACGGGGGTCTGGGCATCATTGATTTTTTGTACAGCTAGATTGTTATAATCCACCTTATTATTTCCTGTAATTACATTGAGTTTTTTCGCCCACATTCCGGCGTTAACCTGTACGGACTGGCTGATTAAATCGACACGGTCTGCACGGCTGCCGTCAAGGCCGCTTCCTGCCACGGAAATTTGGCCGCCTGTTACACGAAAAGCCTCCAGACTGCCGCTGCCTCCGAAGAGGGGAGTACCGGTGGTAAGTGTTGTGCGACCAGCATTGATAAACCCAAAGCCATTACCGACAATTCCGTTTGGATTGGCAAGGATAAGGTCGGCTTTTGCGCCTGCTATTTCTGTATAGCCGCTCAGATAACTGCGCCCCGTCCCGGTCACTTCATTTAATATCAGTCTCGCACTGCCACCCGAGAGATTGGGGTTGCCTGCAATATATCCTGCCAGCTGTGTTTGTGTAATAACCCTGGCATTATTCAGGATGAGCCCACGTGAATCTACATTAAACTGCTGATAGTAGTTATGGGATATACCTGTTTCCGAGGGGGTTGCAATATGTACAATGGTTATACCATTCGCTGTTTTATCTACAATTGGCTGTTTATTTTTAGCAGCATTTGCATCAGCCACCACGTCAGCAGCGGCTGCCAAACAAGGCTGCAACAAGTAGAGACACAGGGTAAACCATGCCGTGTATTTTTTTAGTTTACGAAACCTATTACGAATATTACTCATAATCGATACCTCCTACCTTGTCTATCTATTAGCCATGACTAAAAACAACATTAGAGCTGATAGATGAGCTGAAACCCGATAGCCGGGGTGGCTGTCTGTATTTCCTTAGGTTGTTTTAGCGCCCAGGCACAAAAAATTTCATAGTTTACACCTTGGATCTGGCCGCGAAGCCCGATAGTCGTACCAGCCAGTGCCTTGCCAGAAAAAGATGCACTATCCGGTCCATGTACTTCACCATAGTCAAGGCCAACATAAACTTCCTGTTTACCTATAGGAACACTTAGTTCATTGCGCAAAAAGTATCCCTGTTCGGCAGCCAAGGTTTGCTCACCGTCAAAACCACGCACCGTATAACGATTGCCAATACTGAAATAGTCGACTGCATAGAGACGGCTATTGGTATCTTGCACCTGAAGGACTACGCTGTATTTCCCTTCTACCTTGCCAAGCATAACCGGTGTAGTATAATCGACCTCGGCTGTCCATAAGTTATAGCGAGTGGTTGGCGAGTCAGCCGCCGCCGCATCTGTCTGTGCTCCAAGCCAAGGGAGACCTCGTTTATAGGCTAGACGCCAATCGAGTACTTTTTTACCGAAATACTGGCGTCTCGTGATGGCCAGCTCTGCAGCTGTAGTATCCTTATGTTGTACATCAATTTCGGTACCCTCCGCATAGTTCCGGCTTTGTTTTTTAATTAATGAAAACTCTATATGCGTTTTGCTTGTCTGATCCCGATGAATGAGTTTAGCAATTTTAAATTCATTTGTGTAGCTATCCCCACTATAAAGTAAGTTTTGATTAATGGCTGCTATGGTTTGATGATAGTTGTGATGCTGCGTCAATAGCGTAAAGGTCCAGTTGCCACTTGGAAAGGAATAGTAAAGACTATAATCATCCGTTCCACGAAGGTTTTCTGAGCGATCCGCATCTTTATTAAATGACACATTAAACAGGTCATTGGCATTAAATGGATTGTCAAAAGCCATGGATATTGAAGATTGCAGTTTGCCCGTTGCTTTACTGCCTGAATCATCTAGCGAAAGTACATAACGGTTCGGCCTAGATTCTTTCATTTGGATGACAACATCACTTTCCCCCATCCGCTTACCGGGTATCAGCTTAAAGTCAGCATCCTGTGATGGAACTCGTTTTAACTGTTCAAGGCCTTGCTCCAAGTCGCGAAGGTTTAGAATATTTCCTGGTCTTGTCGGAAAAGCATTTTCCCAGTTTCCGCTATGCTGCACCTTGTCAAATCGAATTTGACTTATGATACCAGGAACAAGTACAAGCTGTAGTGTTCCATTGGAAAGGTCTTGTTCTGGAATGGCAACGCGAGTGGTAACATACCCCCGATTAATGAGTTCATTCGTTAATCGTTTGACAATGAGATTAATGCCTTCTTTACCAATCTGCTGATTTTTATATTTGTTTAGCATATCTTGCAGCCAGGGGAACTGTCCATCCCTGTCACCTTCCAGCATCAATGTATGAATAAGAAAACTTGGTGCTTCGGCTGGCAGGCGGTTGTCATTATCTTTAATCTGCTCCTGTTCTAGAAAGACATCCTTCTTTTGCTGCAAGTTTTGTCGTTGTGCCGCTGCTTCCCGCGAACGACGATTTAGTTCTTGATTATCACCAGGATGCGGTATTTCTGCCCAGGCCTGTGTATAAGGCAGCATGCATAGTACCACCAAAATCAAGACGACTTTTATCTTTGATAAGTGCACAAGGATGCTCCCTTCTTTCTTAAATCACTATAATACATTTTTTCCATTGAAACGATTGTTAAAGTTTTCACAATCATATGTATTCCTGTGATTCCTATTTTCTTGTTTCTAGATTGTTCGTTACCTTTCAGCTTACGACAACTCAATTTTTTTGTTGATTCTGCGGGTAAATCTAAAGAATTTCTCTGTTGGGACTGTCGTTGCAAAAAAACATGTTTTCCATAACTGTACTCTTTTTTTTCAGCAAAACAATAAGTATGTGTGCGACACGCTATCCTGTTAGCGATAGCTGACCACAAGAAAATGCATTGTTCCATCCTTGGCTTTTCCACTTTCTCACTCCTTTTTTATTGTGTGGGGTATGATGCAGCGGCTGATTGTTATCTGTCATCAGCCATGCCTTGATTATGCTATTTGATTCATTCCAATTATTGAAATTATTAAAATTCTACAAATTGGCAAAAAAAAATGACGTTATTTTTTATACCTAGTACTATCTTTCTAAAACCTCCACAAAAGCTGTTCCATGAAACTTAATACCTAGTATATTTCATAAGTCAGAATACAAATATACAATATTTATCTTTATTTATGGATAATAACATAAATCGAATCTGTAGACAATGAGTATTTAATCCTATAATCAATAAATTCAAAATCATCTGCTTATACTATTATTCTCAGAAAGCTGCTTTCAAAGTATCGGCTAAAAAAGGGGCTGTCGCATGAAGTGATTTTTCATTTCTGCGGCGACTTCTTTTTTCGGAACAAAACAATTTGATGTCATTTTTTATATTGAAGGATAAAAAAAGGCGCACGAAAACGGCCCACCTATTAATGGGTTTTTCGTACGTCTTTTCTTTTAGGCTGCGTTATTTACTGGGAATAGATATTGTCCTGATCGGCTGGACTGTATTTTATGATGCATTTTTCCTATATTATGTGCCATTGCCATCAACATACTTTCTACTAATGCATTTACTTTTCCCCGTCCAAGAAAACGTCTAAACTGTAGGTCGGCCTTTACATTTGCAAAGGTTCCTTCCGACTGAATGCTCCGATTCACCCGTAGTTCAATCCCTTTCTTTGACGTAATGCGTTCTAAATCTTCTGCCCGTTTCTGCTGGAAAATCTTTGAGATTTCAAAATGTTTGGTTCGTGTTTCTAAGGGCGTCTTGCTACGATTCCCATGAATGCACTGTGCTTTTAATGTGCAGTTGCTACAATTTTCACACGAATATTGCGTCTTCCATGTTTCATAGCCTGTTTTGGTTTTCTGTTTTCGTTCGCCGCTTACGCTGATTTTCTTACCATTGGCACAGACATAAAAATCTTTATCCGCATTGTATTCCATGTTTTCTCTACGACCAATGTCTTTCTGATATTTTCGCTGTTTGCTCATTTCATAGTTGTTCGGCTTGATATATGCTATTTGTCCACGCTGCTCAAGATACAGATAATTTTCCTCACTCTCATAGCCAGCATCTGCGATAATATTGAGATATTTTTGAGGGAAATGTGCCTCAAAATCTTGAAGAAACGGAAGAAGTGTCGTCGTATCTGTCGGCTGTGGGCCAACCGTCACCCACACCACATACTCGGCATCGATACCATACTGGATGTTATAT
>NZ_KB905886.1 GCF_000381065.1 Propionispira raffinosivorans DSM 20765
GCACGATTGATATCAATATTGATTGGCAGTTCAGCCGCCGATGCTAAGATCGTAATCTTATCTGGCTGCACTTCCATAAAACCGCCGCTCACAGCAATAAGCTGCTCACCAGCATCTGTCTTAGCCCTCATAGCATGAGGAATCAATCCAGTAATAAGCGGAGCATGATGCGGTAAAATGCCAAGTTCACCACCCGTACTACGGACAATAAGCATATTAACATCGGTTGTATAAACAACTTTTGTTGGAGAAACAATTTCCAGCTTTATTGTAGCCATGAATTATTCCCCCTTTTTCATTTTGCGATCTGCTTCTATAACCTCATCAATAGTACCAGCCATATAGAAAGCGGCTTCTGGAATATCGTCATGTTTACCTTCTAAAATTTCTTTAAACCCGCGAATCGTTTCTTTCAGTGGAACATATTTCCCTGGTGAACCAGTAAATACTTCCGCTACGAAAAACGGCTGGCTTAAAAATCTTTGAATTTTACGCGCTCTGGCAACAACGAGTTTATCATCATCTGATAATTCTTCCATACCCAAAATCGCAATAATATCCTGCAATTCTTTGTATTTCTGAAGGACTGCCTGTACACCACGAGCTACTTCATAATGATCTTCACCAATAACATGAGGGTCAAGAATACGAGAAGTAGAATCCAGTGGATCCACTGCTGGATAAATACCTAATTCGGCAATTTGACGAGAAAGTACTGTCGTTGCATCCAAATGGGCAAATGTTGCAGCTGGAGCGGGATCTGTCAAATCATCAGCCGGTACATATACGGCCTGTACCGAAGTAATAGACCCTTTTTTCGTTGATGTAATACGTTCTTCAAGCGCACCAACATCGGTTGCCAGTGTAGGCTGATACCCAACTGCAGACGGCATACGACCGAGCAATGCAGATACTTCAGACCCAGCTTGAATAAAACGGAAAATATTATCAATAAACAAAAGTACATCCTGACCTTGTACGTCACGGAAATATTCTGCCATCGTAAGACCTGTTAATGCTACACGCATACGAGCACCTGGTGGTTCATTCATCTGTCCATAAACAAGTGCTGTCTTATCAATAACGCCGGATTCTGTCATTTCTGACCACAAATCATTACCTTCACGCGTACGTTCACCTACACCAGCAAATACGGAGTATCCACCATGCTGTGTTGCAATGTTATGAATCAATTCCATAATCAGAACTGTTTTACCAACACCAGCACCACCGAACAAACCGATTTTACCACCACGGGAATACGGTGCAATAAGATCGACAACCTTAATCCCCGTTTCGAGAATCTGTGTTGAAGTTTCCTGTTCGTCGAATTTTGGTGCAGAACGATGAATTGACCAAAATTCTTTATTGCCAACCGGCGCTGGATTATGATCAACCGTTTTACCAAGTACATTAAATACTCGACCAAGGGTTTCATTCCCAACAGGTACTTTAATTGGAGATTTCGTATCGACTGCTTCCATTCCACGAGTCAAACCATCGGTAGAACTCATTGCGATACAACGAGTGACACAATCACCCAAATGCTGCATAACTTCAACTGTCAAATCAATCTTCACTTCACCTGCGACCCCCTGAATGGTGATCGCATTTAAAATTGCTGGTAGTGAATCCGCTGGAAATTCAATATCTACGACAGGTCCAATGACCTGTACTACTTTACCATTAGCCACTATAAGAAAACCTCCTTACTTCAAGGCTTCCGCACCACCCACGATTTCTGTGATCTCGCGGGTAATGTTTGCCTGACGCACTTTATTATAATGCAAGTCTAATTTGTCAATGAGTTCTTCGGCGTTGTCCGTTGCATTGCTCATCGCAGTCATACGGGAACTTAGCTCACTTGCGGAAGCTTGGAGTAACGCCGCATATATTGTTGTTACCAAGTATTGTGGTAATAAGAATCCTAGCACTTCACCAGCGGATGGTTCATAAATATATTCTCCACTTGATGCATCCTTTTCACCATCTCCAAGATCGTCAAACGGCAATAATTTAATCGTTGTCGGAATGGAGGTGATTGCCGAGATGAATTTTGTATATACCATATAGATTTCATCACATTCACCTGCTGTGAATTTTTTGATGAGATCCGAAGCGATTTCGCGCGCATTATCATACGTAGGGCGTTCGCTGATACCGGTATATTGACTCACGATACTGTAATGGCGGTTGACGAAATGATCTCTCGTTTTTCTGCCGACCGTGACTAAATCCACTTCGGATTTGTTTGAAATATGCGCTGCTGCTTCTTTAAAAACATTACTGGCATAAGCACCAGCAAGACCTTTATCCGAGGCAAGCACGAGATAGAGTTTTTTTCCATCTTGACGCACTTCGAGCAGCGGATGGCTGAATTCGCCGCCTGCATTTGCCGCTACATCGGCAATAACCTGACGCATTTTATCAGCGTATGGCTTATTGGCCACTGCCGATTCCTGTGCCCGGCGCAAGCGAGCTGCAGCTACCATTTTCATGGCTTTTGTGATTTGCTGGATACTTTTTACGCTTTTTATACGACGGCGTATGTCTTGTAAACTAGCCAATTAAAAATCACCTCGCTGCATTATGCTTTCTTATAAGAAAATGTTTCCTTAAATTCACCAATTGCCTTGTTGATCTGTTCTTCAAGGGCATCGTCGAGTTTTTTCTGTTCAATAATTTTTGCACCAATTTCAGCATGCGTGCTATTCATGAATTTGAGGAAGCCCTGATGGAAGCGCACTACCTGATCTACTGGAATATCCGCTAAAAACCCTCTTACTGCGGTATAAATAATCAGTACCTGATCTTG
Organism: Propionispira raffinosivorans DSM 20765; assembly: GCF_000381065.1. Lineage (GTDB taxonomy): Bacteria > Bacillota > Negativicutes > Selenomonadales > Selenomonadaceae > Propionispira > Propionispira raffinosivorans. Next base: position 2,816 of record NZ_KB905886.1, read on the forward strand.
TACTAAAAGTGGTGAATACTGTGCCTGTTTCAACGTTTCTACCATACGTGCACCACGATCGAGCTGATCTTTGGTAGCTTTATCAAGATCCGAACCAAACTGCGAAAAAGCAGCAAGTTCACGATATTGAGCAAGGTCAAGACGCATACGCCCGGAAACTTGTTTCATCGCTTTAATCTGAGCACTACCACCAACACGTGATACCGAAAGACCTACATTGATAGCCGGTCTAATCCCAGAATAAAACATTTCTGTTTCAAGCATGATCTGACCATCTGTAATTGAAATAACATTTGTCGGAATATATCCGGAAAGATCGCCTGCCAAAGTTTCGATAATTGGCAGTGCCGTAATGGAACCTGCACCAAGTTCATCTGATAACTTTGCCGCACGTTCCAAAAGACGAGAATGTAAATAAAATACGTCCCCAGGGTATGCTTCACGACCTGGTGGTCTACGAAGCAATAAGCTCATGGCACGATAAGCTGCCGCATGTTTCGAAAGGTCATCATATACGCATAGACCATGCTGGCCTTTGTACATGAAATATTCCGCAATTGCCACACCGGCATAAGGAGCCAAATACTGAAGTGGTGCACTATCTGCAGCCGTTGCAACAACAACAACTGAATATGCCATAGCGCCCTGATCTTCTAATGTTTTTACCACACGAGCAATTGTCGATGCTTTCTGACCAATTGCTACATAAACGCAGAAGCAATCCTGTCCTTTTTGATTTAAAATTGTGTCAATCGCAATTGCTGTTTTACCAGTACCACGGTCACCAATGATAAGTTCACGTTGTCCACGACCAATTGGCACCAAAGCATCAATTGCTTTAATCCCTGTTTGCAATGGTTCATGTACTGATTTTCTATCAGCGATACCAGGAGCCGGATATTCAATCGGACGATTTTCTGTCGATTCAATAGGCCCTTTGCCGTCAATTGGACGACCCAAAGCATCCACCACACGTCCGATCATTGCTTCACCAACAGGTACCTGCATGATACGGCCAGTTCTTTTAACCGTGTCGCCTTCTTTAATAAGTACATCGCCACCGAGAATAACGGCGCCGACGTTATCTTGTTCAAGGTTTAATACTAAACCATAAATATCGTTACCAAAGTCAAGTAATTCTCCCGCCATAGCTTTTTCTAAACCATGGATGTGAGCAATACCATCACCAATTTCGATAACAGTTCCTACATCATCAACATTCAGATCCACATCATAGTTTTTGATCTGTTCCTTGATAATGGCTGTTATTTCTTCTGGATTCATTTTCATACTACTCTGTCACCCCAATCTACAAGTTAATTTGCCATTAATTGTTTTTGTAATGATTGCATCTGGCGTATTATGCTGCCATCGATAAGTCTATCACCGATTTTTACAACTACACCGCCGATAATGCTCTGATCTATTTTTGTCCGAACCACAACTTTTTTCCCTGTAGATTCTTCCAATTTTTCAATCAGTTTTGCTTGCTGCTTTTCATTTAAAGCAGATGCTACCGTAACTTCTGCATGAATGATATTTTGAGCAGCATTTGACAGAGTTTGATATTCTCTGACAATTTCTTGTAATAAAACTTCACGACGTTTGTCGATGAGCAGCATCAAAAAATTATAAACTGATACAGACAGTTCTTCCTTAAACAGTTTAGCGCAAAGATCTTTTTTTGCATTTGGCTGAATTTGAGGGTTCACTAAAAATGAGGCTAATTCTTTATGTGCATCAATTTCGCTGGCAACTGTTTTTAGATCAGTGCCATATTCATCGATTTTACCATCATCTTGTGCTACTTCAAAAATTGCCTTCGCATATTTATTTGCCAACTGCATGTTTAACATGGCAAACCACCCATTTTGTCTTTGTCTAGTTTATCGATGAATTCACCAATCAAGCGATCATTAGCTTCTGTATCAATATTGCTGCCAATAATTTTTGTTGCTGCAGCCATTGATAAAGCGACAACTTCGCCTTTTAACTGGGCTACGGCCCGCTCACGTTCGTGAACGATTTCTGCCTGAGCGGCTTTGCGCATTTGATCGATCTCACGTTTTGTTTCATTGATATGTGCTTCGCGCTCTTCTTGCGCTCTTTTAATCGCCTTATCTACGATTTCTTGTGCTTGTATTCTAGCGGTTGCAAGCTGATCATGGTATTCCTTCAGAAGTTCCTGTGCTTTAAGCTCATCTGCTTCTGCGGATTCAATGCTTTTCGCAATTTGATCTTCACGCTCTTTTAAAACTTTCATCAAAGGTTTATAAGCAAATTTTGTTAAAATTGCTGCCAAAATTAAAAAGTTAAAAATCTGTGCAACCAAAGTCATATTAATGTCAACCATTCTGCTGCCTCCTTATCTCACGTATAAAGTGGGCGACGGCATTCTTATGCTGTCGCCCTCACATAAAAAGTCTATGACAATTCATTATTTGATTAATGGATTTGCATATAACAGAACGATGGCGATAACAGCTGCGATAATTGGCACAGCTTCGATCAAACCTACTGAAATTAATGTGTTAATGAACAGAACATTTTTTGCTTCTGGTTGACGAGTTAAGCCCTCAATAAATTTAGACGTAACCAAACCATTACCAATACTTGCCCCTACTGCTGCTAAACCAATAGCTAACCCTGCTCCTATTAAAGCAGCTACTACCATAATTGCATTTTCCATCGAATAAAATCCTCCTTAAAATAATTAAAAATATTGTTTTTTAACGCTTCTTAGTGATTGTCTTGTTTTACTGCACTGGCCAAATAAGCCATGGACAGCATTGTAAAAATAAACGCCTGAACCCCGCCTACAAAGAGGCTGAATGCGAGCCAAACCACACTTGGTATCGGCATCCAAATCGGTACTAACATCAGCAGGATAATAATGAGTATTTCCCCCGCCAGTATATTACCAAATAGACGAAATGCCAGTGTAATAGGTTTTGCCAGTTCTTCAATAAGATTGATGATGACAAACGGTGCAAACGGCTGAAAAAAGTGTTTGATATAGCTGAAGCCTTTAAAATAAAGCCCCAACACATGTACCATACAAACAATCATCAGTGCAAGACCAAGTGTTGTATTCAAGTCACTCGTTGGCGATGAAAGCGTCGGTATCATACCAAGCCAGTTTGACGTCAGAATGAACATGAACAAAGAGATTAGCAGCGGTGCTACTAGTTTGCCTCTTTCCCCCATCGTAGCATTGATCTGACTCTGCAGCCCTGTAATAATGATTTCCAGGACATTTTGCCACCCTTTCGGAATGACATGCAGACTGCGTGTTGCCAAAATGGCAATAACAATCACAACCGCCATCGCAAGCCAGGTCATGTACAATGTATCCATGTTGAAACTAAATCCGGCAATCTGTGCTACGTGACGAACACCGATTTCATGCATACATATCACTCTCCCTATTTTTATAGTATCGAAATATTTAAAACCATTTTCAATTTATTGGACACCTACTCTATTTATCCCAATTTAACGACTCACACGTTCGTCTTTTAGGCTCATATCCTAGCTCATCAGCAGTTTCGGTTTTCTGTATAATGACTCCTGTTCTTTTTTACCTCACAACAAGCACAGGACAGTCCGCATGGTAAAGCACATAACGGCTTACACTTCCTATGAGGATTTGCTTGATTTTCCCTAATCCACGATTGCCCATAATGATAAGATCATATGATCTGGCCGCACAAAAATCAATAATCGTCGAAGCCGGAGATCCAATATTCATAAATGTACAAACCTCCACCCCGGGCACCACCTTTGCTGCTGCTTTTTTTAGCAATAAATATGCTTCTTCTTTGATTTCCACAGGAATATATCCACCTGCAATCACACGATCCAGAGCTGGAATATTCACGCTGAGGTCCAAAACATAAAGAATATCGATATGTGCCTTGCAAATTCCCGCCATATAGACAGCCTGGTCCAATGCCCGCCAACTTTGCTCAGAGCCATCCACTGGAACCAATATCGTATCAAGTTTCATCCATCATTTCTCCTCTTATCATATGTTCTTGCTATCTGCTGCATCCAAAACTAACAACATTTTTTGTCGTTGCCGGAAAAAGCGCAGACTAAAAATAGCTGCGAAAATACCTAAATAAATCAAAAATCCACCATATTCCGATGCACAGTCCCAAAAGGAAGCTCCACGCATAATAATATCTTTAGTAAATTTATATACCCAAAGCAACGGAAAAAAGTGCGACCCCACCTGCACCCAGTGAGGATAAAAATCTACTGGTATCGTCATACCGCTGAAAATAAAACCCGCTGGTACAATGAAAATCATACGACCGCTTGCCATGCCCGGATTTGGTGCATTCCAGCCCAGGAACATCGCCAAGATGCCAAGAGATGCTGCCAAAATAAACATTGATGGCACGAAAAGCATAAAACTCCCCTCAAATTTGAGATCACCTATCAAACGAAGCATTACCAACCCCACCACATTGGCCCCCACAAAGCAGAGCATATAAGGCACCAGCCGCAGCATTGTTGCAAATGGACTACCCATCAGAAGCTCCATCTCCCATTTTTTCTCTAACCGCAATCGTGGGATAATGCCAATAACAGCTAAGGTGAAAAACACACTAGAAAAAAAGAACATAAATCCTATAACAACTGTATCGTCATAGGAACCGACTGGGTTGAAGAGTTCTCTCTTATTAAGCGAAATATTGCTTAGCACGCCACTTGCCTGATCACTACTCATACCCAAGGCCTGAATCTGTTCAGAACCAATTTTTGCATTTTCCGTGGCTACTATTGCATTCAGAGCCTCTTTTATATTACTGGACTGCGACAAATTCGTATTGTCATAAAATACACCTATGTTATTCGCCGACATACTATAACGATTCTTCTCAAAGCCCTTTGGCAAGTACACCACTGCCAGATGACGAGTCTGGTAAAAGAGTGTCTGTGGATTAACTGGCATGTTGAGCACTTTATCCACATGGATGTACGACGATGCATTCATCTCGTCAATAAATTCATGACTATATTTAGAATTATCAATGTCAATAACGGCTATTTTCCCCTTCTCGATATAATTATTTGAAAAACATGCCATGAAAATCGAAGTGACGACTACAATCACCATCAGAGAGACCTTCCCATAAGGCATCCCCTCACCTGAGAAGAAATACCGTAACTCATCTTTTAGTGAATTCATCTTTGTTCACCTCAATGGTCATTCCCGGCAAAAGTCCATCCTGTACTTCCACATAAATACGCACTTGAAAAGCACTTAAATCGGCCTGACTTTTTTCCCGACTCATCTTAAGATCCGCAAAGCCCGGTGCTGCTGTAATAAAGCGCACTGTTCCAGCAGCAGCCAGATTTCCTGCAATAGAATGCCCAGTAATCGTATCCTCTTCATGCAAGTTTGCCGCTTGTTGCTCGTTCAAGTAAATATCATAGTAATAGCGCTTACTTTCTATGAGAATTACCGGCGTATTTGCTGAAATCATTTCACCTTTTTTCGCAATGATTTTGAGAATTTTCCCATCTTCTGGAGCCCGCAGTGTCAAGCGGTCCTTCTTGACCAAAAGTTCCTTGAGCTGGATCTCCAGCGTTTTTTTCTGCTGTATAAGATTCTCTACATCGTTTTGCTCATTGCTAAGTTCCTGACGCTGTTCGATGATCGTTGGTAAAGCGATGCTATCCGTATTTGTCTTATCATCAGCACCGGCCAGCAACTTCTTCAACAGCTGCTGCTGCTGTGCGGCATCAGCTGCTGAAACATCAAGATTCATCTGTGCGGCATCAAGTTCCGACTGTGCAACAGCCCCAGAAGCTACTAATGCAACTTTTCGATTATAATCAAGTAATTTATTCTGATACGTTGCTGAAGCTGCACTCACCGCAGCCTTCTGTTGATCAATCTGTCGATGTGTCTGCTTTTCATCCGTATCAGCCTTCGTATAACCGTTATCAATTGAACCGCCTTTCGACTTAATCTGTGCATCAACTTGAGCAATCTGTGTCTTCATCTTATCAATCGAAAGATCAACATCTGTACTATCGAGCTCCATTAGTACATCACCCTTTTTGATTTCCTGCGATTCCTTAACTGCCTCATTCACTAATCGTCCCCCCACCGAATCAAAAGAGACTTTAACCTGTTCTGCCGTCAAAATACCATCTTTTTTTTCTACAGCAAGCACTATGGCATCATTTCCTTTGTATGTCAATAATAGACCACCAACAAATAAAACACCTAAAAAAATTATTCCCATAGACCCTGATTTTCGTTTTAAATTCATTATTAACCCCTTACCTAATTAGATAAACTTTTAAAAAAATGTACAGCTTTAAATTACGTCGTTTACGACATATATAAAGGGATTTCAGCAAAGAAGCTCCTCGTATAACACAACTTGGCATACTGTGCTTACTACATTGTCGCATCTCGAAATTCCAAATTAAGTCGCAAGCGACATATATGCATTTTTCACGACCTTCTTTCAGCTCTACTATTTTATCCCATGCCAGTAAAACTTCAGCTGACAAGAATTCACTATAATACTCTAAATTTTATTTGTCAATAAAATTATTTTTCGCTTTAAAAATGCCGTTGACAAATAATTTGATCTTCTGTATAATAAGTCGCAAACAACCTATGAGGAGATTATCATGGATTTAATGGATATCAAAATACTCAATACTGCAATCGAACGTGCTCTGAACCGCAATATGGATCCACTCGATTTAACCTATGCACAGGCAAGTGTTATCGGTTATCTCGCTCGAAATCAAAAAAAAGACATCTGTCAAAAAGATGTTGAACGTGCGCTAGGTCTCACACATCCCACCATCAGCAGTATCCTTAATCGGTTGGAGCGAAAAGATCTCGTCACCACTGCCCCTTTCGACAAAGATCACCGTTACAAAAAAATTCTACTCACGAAAAAAAGTCTAGCTTTGCATCGACAGATCGAAGAATCTATCGAACATCTTACACAGCAAATCTTTAACCAAGTCCCACAAAGTGACCAAAAATTATTTTCACTCGTGATTTCTGCTATGATTAAGAATCTCTCATAATAAGCATAAGGTGTTGAACTGAAAAATATATACGCAAAAATTCATTTAGGATGATTCACATATCAGCGCAATATCAATATGTCAAATCTGAAGCTACCAGTGATTGCAGCTTCACTTCCCCCCTACTCATCCTTTGAAAAAGGTACGAAGAACGGCACAATGGCTGATTCGACGTTTCCTGCCAAAGGGTACGCGAATGAGTGATTGTAGTATTGAAACCATTGCTTTTCTCGAAGACTGGTGCACTGCCAAGGAAAATACTAAGCTACAGAACGCCAGAGGAGCTTTTCGAAAGAGAAATGGATTTCCTCCATATGTCGTTCCATGTGCACCTATATTGAAGGCCGTCACCACTTTTTTACTCGTCACAATAGCCGAGATCGGCATTCCCCCACCCATATTTGCCATAGATAAGATGTCTGGTTTTACACCATAATGCATAAATGCCATCACTTCACCAGTTCGACACCATCCCGTCTGGACTTCATCAAACAGAAGCAATAAATTATGTTCATCACATAATTTACACAAGCCATCCATAAACGCTTGTGTAGCTGCTCGTACACCGCCTTCACTTTGAATCGGCTCAATCATAATAGCAGCTGTATCCTTCGTAATCAACTTTTTAAAGGACGCCAAATTATTGAAATCTTCATATGAAAATCCCGGCAGCATTGGTTTAAATCCTATTTACATTAAAATTCCTCTCCATCTGCATTTCCTTTGAATTCATCAATAGACAATACTTCTGGTAGCTGTGTGGATATATAGGCGACATGATCGAAAAGACGTAATGCGGTCGTAACAGAGACGTTGGTGTCCCTAGCAATCGCAGAAGCAGACTTCACTTGTGCAAATTGAGAAATAATAAATTGTTTTAGCAAAGTCGTCATTCGTTGATATTTCAAAAGGAAAGGATTGGCTTCAAAAAAAAACGTTTTGAACAATACGAACAGACATAGCGTCGTTTACGCAGAAATAAATCATAATGCGTATGGAGTAAGGGAAGATGTTTTATTTTTTGAAGGCGATAATCATGAACTTTTTGCGTCTGCTGCCCACAGGATGGGCATATGTGGAGTTTACGTGGCAATTGAACCGTCAGTGAATTTTCTGTAACATTTATAATAGAAAGGTCTTCCAAGTCTAAGAAAAATGTAGTAACCTGAATATTGAGCATAAATGATAACCCCTTTCGATTAGTGTGTGGTAACTTTAATTGTAAATGAGTTATTTTCACTGTATGCTCTCTTTTTATGCAAAAAAAAGGTGCCACACTAATTTCTTATTGCGACACCCCCTTTAGTTTCGGCTTACGGGCCTCAACTCGCTGAAGCGTATAATAAGCATAGCAGCCATTCAATATATATTCATATTCTGAGTATATATTGAATGGCTACTATTTTTATATACACTTTTTAGTTGTACGCTTACGAAAAATGCACTTCCTTTTTCCGTAAGCGTCAACTAAACCATCACCTGTACAATCAATGTGCATCATGAGAAAATACATTCAGGATATCTAAATTAGAGCTTTTTAGATTCTTTTAGAGGCTAAAAAACTCGAAGGGAGTCTAATCATGGATGTACAAATCGTAACACATGAAGTTCGGTTGCAAAAATGGACCGATATTGTAAAAACTTGCCGAAGCAGTGGTAAAACCATTAAAAAATGGTGTGCTGACAATGACATCGACATTAAAAGATACTATTATTGGCAGCGAAAAGTATATCTTCAAACATGTCGAGAATTGGAAAACGTTCAAAAATCAATACATACTACGTTCCCGTGTGACGAAACCCCCGTATTCGCTGAAATCAACCTACCTAAAAATAATACTGGCAACATAGCAGTTAGTATTCATCGGGATACTATGCAAATCAATGTATATTCTGGTGCTGATGCTGCAACCGTAGAAACTGTATTTGCCGCACTTAGACAATTATGATCGGCGATATTTCTCGTGCGGAGCATATCTATGTGGCCTGTGGTCATACAGATATGCGAAAATCTATCGACGGTCTTGCGGCTTGCGTACAACAAAGCTTTCACCTAAATCCATTTTCTAGCACACTGTTTCTTTTTTGTGGACGGAGAAGAGACCGAATTAAAGCCCTCTTTTGGGAAGGCGACGGCTTTGTACTTTTGTATAAACGTCTAGAAAAAGGAAGTTTCCAATGTCCAAAAAGTGAAGATGACGTTAGGAACATTACGCAACAACAACTGAGATGGCTTATGGAAGGTCTAAGTATAGATCAACCGAAAGCACATAAAAAAGTTAATGAAATTCAAATTATTTAGCAAAATAAAGTGTTCCCGTCCTGAAAAATAGAGTATAATCTATTTTATGGAAAACATTATGGAATCAAATACAACAACAACTAAAGAAATGATTTCTATTCCGCGTGATGAATATGAAGCTTTAAAGGCGCAAAACAAGGAACTGGCTCAACAAGTACAATGGTTGATGGAACAAATGCGTCTTTCAAAACAGAAGCAGTTCGGTTCTTCCAGTGAAAAGAGTAAATACGATACATTAAATTTATTCAATGAAGCAGAGGCAACTACAGATCAAAGAATAGCCGAACCTGAATTGAGTGAAGTACAGAATTATCATCGTAAAAAAATGCGGGAAAGCAACGATAAACTGCCTGACGACTTACCTGTAGAGATTATCGAACATTTTTTACCAGCAGATGAACAGGAGTGTCCGGAATGCGGGACGGAAATGCACATCATGGGCAAAGAGATCCGTCGCGAACTTAAGATTATTCCGGCAAAGGCGATTATTGTGGAGCATATCGATTATGTTTATGCCTGCCGTGATTGCGAGCACACTGGGTACAATGTGCCGATTATTAAGGCACCAATGGGTAAACCTGTAATAAAGAAAAGTTTTGCCTCGCCTGAGGCTGTTGCACATATTATGACACAGAAATTTGCAAACGGTCTGCCA
>NZ_KB905887.1 GCF_000381065.1 Propionispira raffinosivorans DSM 20765
TTGCCATTGCATAAAGTTGCCCTTGATCAGCCGGATTATTGATAACATCTGCAGCAATGATTATGTGATTTTTCTCATCAACAGCAGTTTGCATATTATATGCCACATCAAATCCCATATTATTAGCACTCATAAGTCGTGCATCTTTATCTGTCAAAGATACTTCTCCATTTTTTAAAATCTGTTGTTTGATTTCAACCAAATCATGAATACGCTGGGTTGCATTAGCTAATTTTTCTTGTATTTCTTCCTTATTATAGCTAATGGTACTACTGGTACTACTGGTATCGTTTTCATCATTATTTTCTAATAGTTCCAAATAACGTTGAGCGGCTTGTTCAAAATGTGCTAACATTTTTTCAATTTTACCTTTGGTCAAATTTTTCTTGCGAGCGTTATTGGCGCGAAATTTGCTACCGTCTATAGCGACGATTTCTTTACCCAAGAGACCGAGATCATTGCATAAGAAAGAAAAGTGTTTAAAAATATTTTTGAGTAAAGATATATTATTCTTTCTAAAGTCGGCAATAGTGCGATAATCGGGCTTTAACTCTTGAATCAGCCACATCAATTCTATATTTCTTTTACACTCAGATTCCAATTTTCGGGAAGTTCTTATACCATTGAAATATCCATAAAGATACAGCTTAAGCATATCGGCAGGATTATATGGTTTACGACCTGTCGCTTTTGTAGTTGCATATTTAAATCCAAACTCATTTAAATTTAAACTACCAACAAAGGCATCTAATACACGTACAATATTATCTTCACTTATCATTTCATCAAGTGACATAGGTATAAGACTTATTTGGTTTCTATTTGTGTTATTAGAAATATATCGTTCCATAATTCACCTCAAAGCATGAAATTTTATAATTCAATTATACCATTACAACGATACTAGCACCTCATTGTTTTCGCACAGTCTGACGTGTCTATTTTGTTAGCTTTTTCAATATTATAATAAATCTACTATCCTGAAATTCTGAAAGCTGATTCGTTATATCCCTGTACAGAGCCGACTGTGTTTTTGGATTGTGTCGTTTCGATTCCATCCAGTGCTTTTTTTGCATTTCAGTTCCGATTGTGAAGCCAACCCGGCTCCCCATCAGACCGGACTCTTTTCCTTATAGTATCGCTTTTATTGACAAAAAAAGACACGTCTCCATGGTGCCCCCCTTATTTTGTATAGAAAATGCTGCTTTTATATCTCCCCTGCCAATCATTATAATTGGTATATTTGAGCCACCCTGCCTTATCTTCATTAGTTTTTACACAAATCCAAAAATCGTTTTCAGGTGCAGCTATAGCTTCGTAATCTCCCCAATTGTTGTATCCCTTCCCACCTCTATAAGAAACAGCCAGGCCTTGAATACCATCTCCTGGTACATATAAAACTTGATTTTCATACCAAGCTAAATAAAGCCCTTCTCCAGTATAAGCCAAAAGGTAAATATAATCCCCTTTCTGTGGAAGCAGTTTATTTCCATTCATCCTAGATAAGTCTCGATATAAATTCGGCTCCATCGCTCTAATATAAACTGGATATCTCACTGGATACGTATAGAGAACCGTCGTCACTAACTCAACCTCGTCACCGGGTTCAATTACACCATATTCTGCGGCTTCTTTGGGAAACTCTGATAAATATTGCTTGATTCGCGTTGTAGTATATTTCCCAAATGGACTATCAATATCTGCTGGCCACCTATGTTCAATATTAAATATTTCTGGAGGTGGACTTTGTGCATAAGCATTTTGTCCTGTCACTAATAACCCTAAAGACATCCACACTAAATAACCAATACAGAACCTAAAGAACCATTCCTGTTTTTCCATAGCATTATCCCCTCGGTTTTTATGTAACATTATCGTTTGATAATGAAAAAATCTTCTCAAAACCATTATTTCCATATTTTTTATGTAAATTCCTTCATTAATTAGCGTTATCAGAAAATCTCATGCATCAACTACCAGCGGAATACACTGATACTTACCGAATTTTCTAAAAGTTGTGAAATATTTTAGAATAAAGCTTCTTATAAACATAAATACTCTATTTTCCAAACCACCTTTTTATATAACACTTCTGGTAGTTGTATTGCAGGGGCCAACAGGAAAGGTTCTAATACCCTTAATTGTATTGAATTTTTCAAATTTAGTTGGTTATTCAAATAGCAAAAACGACACGTTAAAGCTGTCACGCTTTAGGTCTATCCGTCTAACCTTTTTTATTCATAAGAAAAGCACCAGTCCGAACCTAATCAACGTTCAATTTCTGGTGCTAATAAATTTTTTATTTCAGTATCTTTCTGAGCTTTTTTCCAAAGTTCTTTGCTCTTAACCAGAGAGCTCCAAATTACTTAAGCCTATAAAGCTTGGACTGTATAGCTCAAAAATTTTCCACTTTATAACTATCAACTTGATTTATGAGCATATTTTTTAAGACATTTTTTTTTGGTACATATCCTATAACTTCCATCCGGTTCCTCTTTTAATGCCCCACTTTCAAGTGCATTATTCCAATTTAGCATCACAGCATACGCTAATGCATCAGATTCTTCTGGAGATCGTGAATCAACGGTTCGAAAAGGGCGCTTAGGCCTCATGGATAATATTCCACTAGTCCGTTTTTTTACATCTTTAATCCAACCATCTAATAATATTTCTGATGCCATAACGTGCCCGCCATTCCATATTTTTATTGGTAAATTGTTTAGCAAATGAAAATTTTCGTGATTTCCATCGACAAAAACGGTTGTATAGGGCTGTTTCGCAAGCCAATTCAACCGTTTTTTGTCACCCCAAGACTTGCCGTATTTAGCAGACCACCACGGCAGGCCAAAATCTCCGCAAACGATAACAATATCATCAGCCGTTAGGTTGGCAAAAGGTTCGGCAAACCGTTCTCGTGGCTCACCGTGAATATCACCTGTGATGTAAGTTGCCATTGTCAGCACCTCGTTATCTATTCATAATACGCCCGTTATTTTGCAGGCTTAATATGGATTTTACGCTTTTAGTGAGTAATTCGCTTCATAATCCATAGCCACGCCATATTCGTTCAATACCTGGCCTTGGTGATGCTTTCCATCCGTTAAAAGGTCAACAATGATCTTGCCACCTTGCGGAAGAGTCTTCATGAATAATCCTGTCATATTCCCGTTCAAGTCAGTCGTAATCCCGCCTGGCATCACACCAAATATTTCAACTGAGATATTATTTTTTGTATAGTACGCACCAAAAGCCGCAATCATTGAGTTTAATGATGCTTTACTGGTCATATAAGCGAAAGGTGCAAAGAAATCACTGGCAACTGTTGGAATGCTCAAATTCAAGATGCGCCCATTATTAGCCGCTACTATAGGTGTAAAGGCTTTAATCATTTCAAAGTTCCCAAAGAAATTCACATCAAAAACTTCCCGTAATTCAACGGTAGTGAAATCTAAAGCACCCTTATGCATGTCACCGGGAATACCAGCGTTATTAATCAAAACATTCAAGTCAGCATGATTGGCTTTAATATATTTCGCCGCAGCATGAATAGTTGACACATCATTCAAATCTACTTTGATCCATTCCGCATTGACGCCACTAGCTTTAAGCTCCGCCACGGCTGCTAAGCCACGTTCCTCACTACGTGCTCCCAATAAGATCGACCAACCTTGTTGACCTAATTGACGGGCAGTTTCAAAACCAATTCCTTTATTCGCACCGGAAATTAATACTTTGTTTATCATAATATCGCTCCTTTGTTTTCACGATTTCGACTACTTTATCAGTGGCGTTTATGTAACCGCCTGTTGAAAACGCCCCTCTGATGAGCCTCGCTGTTCACAATATTTTCTAGTACGTCAATAACGCTTTAAATGGAATTCTTTCGAACAAGTTAAATATGCTAAAATAAGCTTATGAGGATTTGTAGGTAATGAGCTGAGTTGAGGCTGAAATAATGTAGCTATATAAAATTTATTTTGGGATAATTCAAGTATTCTTACTTCATTTTGCTCATCTGTGCCGACTATTTTAAAACCACTTTCACCCATCCATTGTCGATATTTAGGATTGAGTCCAAAGGTACAGCTAAAACGTTCCTCAATCTCTGTTTTGTTATAATACTTGTAAATCATCGAATTTTTATTTACAAAAACCTTACGTGTTTCTCCAATCAAAGAGCATGATAGCGGAGTTATAATTAAATCCGAAGCATCTGGGTTATATTCCGCATGTTGTACATCATTTAATCCTAATTTATTCCGTGCATACTCAATGACTGTATATTGAAAACCTGCGCATGTCCCAATAAATGGATAATTATTTTTTCTTGCAAATTGAATTGCATTTAATGCACCCTTTTCACTCTTATATACACCAGGTGCGCACCAAAATCCATCAAAGCCGCTAATATGATCGATATTTCTTTCCAATGACTCAGTAGTTAACCATTGTATTTTTATTTTAATTCCTAAATAATTCGCACAGTGATTTAATGCTTCGTTTGTCGCCTTATGAGATTGACGTTCTAAATCAAAATCTCCAATTATTCCAATTTTAACAAAATCATCCACATTTATTTCTCCTTAAATAAATATCACCATTTCTGATAGTATAACACTTTCTCGCATGTTACGAATGCTAGTTCTAACATGGCAGCAACTTATGTTAAATCAATTTCAACCCAATAATTCGAATACCCAAATATTCTTAACCTAATGGCATTGCGCAAATCCGATGCTCTTTTCTTTTTCGTAACAGTTTTTATTTGGCTCTCATTTAAACGATCGAGCAATGCCGCAGAAAGAATGCCTGAACCAGCCCCGGTATCTCAACTCCTAACGGCCTAAATTATCATAGAGATGCATCTTGCGCTGCTTTGTTCCTACCTGTATACGTTCCAATGTTTTGCTCCATGTACGGATTGTTTCCATTTCTAAAAATTTCTTTAATGGTACAATGTTTTCCGCTAAATCAAACGCTTTCAATGCATCATAGTACAGGTTTTTTTCTTCATCAAATACAATAAGCGGGGGTTCGTCATGCATCATCAGATAATAATTTAAAATAGTTCTACCGACACGTCCATTTCCATCTGCAAAGGGATGAATATATTCGAAATTTACGTGAAGATAGGCAGCCGTAGTTAAATGATTATTACCACTATATGCATTAATTTCTTGTAACATATCTTCTAATTGAGAGGATACTTCATCTGGTCTGGCTCCAACTTCGGCTTCGCCAACAACATAATCATGTTTTTTAAATTCACCAGGTCGTTCTCCATTTTCAATGTAGCGTCGTTCATCATATGTGCCACCTGTTAAAATTCGATGAATTTCTTTTATCAGATCTATCGTTAATGGTTCCTTATTTACAATTTTTGATTTTAAAAATTCATAACAAAGCTTTTGATTTTGCTGTTCAAACAGGGTACGTGCATCTCCTGTATAGTTAAGGACTTTATTGTTTTCAAAAATCTCTTTTGTATCATTAAATGTAATGTGATCATTTTCTATTTTCCCGGAATTATATGCAAAAAGAATTCTGAAATTAGATAAATATTTGTCTAGTTTTTCCGGAGTGGTAATATCATATGATTTCCATAACTTTTGAATTTCGCTATAGTCCGTCATATTTACAGTCACGCCTTTCTTTGCCGTCTATTTCTAGGTTCAATCAAAAAATCAATTTCACTAGCCATCGTTAATATGACAAATCCCCACCATACTGTCTTTTTATTGTATCATATCATCCGATGCTTTTTCGTTGCTCTATGTCATTCATTTGATAACCTTTGCAATCACTTTTAAATTTTCTTTTATATTCTTGAGCGCTTTTTCCATACGGCGCCGATCTTCAATTTGTTTACTTATACTATCAAAATCAATATTTTTAATATAAACCGTCTTGACTTTCATATTCTCTCTAAACATAAGGTATGGATAAGATTTTCCACCTATTTTTTTATGCACAATAGAGCCTCTAGGTAATAACTTCATTTTAGATTCATAATCTTGTTTTTTCTCTAAGAGACGTGCTTTTTCATCTGCTAATATTCCTTCAATATAGACCATACTATTCACCGCTTTTAACCTATATATATTTTTTACAGAAAAATGTAGGTTAAATATATTTTAACCTACATTCGTTATTTTTTCAATATATTCAGGTTAAATCTAATTAAATAAAAAAATCTGGTGCAATATTAAAGTGCATCAGATTTTTAATTTGCCAAAACTTCTGTTAAAGCCTAGTAAAAATATTTTATTGTTATAACAGTGCCCTTCAAGTCATTAATCAAAATTCCTCAAAACCGAAACATAATAGATACCACACTAGGCTTCTGTCGTTTTATGAAATCCCCCCATTTTAAAGCCAGTTCACACAACTTATATTTCTGAATTTTTCCACTGGCTGTAGTTGGGTAAGTTGCAACCATTTCTATGTATTTTGGGATTTTATAATGGGAAATCTTTCCCCGGCAGTAAGCTTACCTGCACATCTTTTATTTTGGGGTGAGTATAAAGAAATTCTTCGATTTCGCGCGGATAGATATTTTCACCGCCGCAAATGATTGTATCTTTCAATCGCCCCATAATCTTACAATAGCCATTATCATCCATAACAGCCAAATCCCCAGTATGCAGCCAGCCATCATGATCAATGACTTTAGCGGTGGTAGAAGGCATCTTATAATAGCCTTTCATTATATTGTAACCCCGCGAACACAGTTCGCCTTGAACACCCCGATGGTTTTCTATTCCAGTATCTGGATGAATGATTTTCACTTCCACATTAGGCAGCGCTCGCCAATCAAGTTGTAGTGTGTGAGCATAACCCTTTTGGAAAAGCCAGTGGTGCCTGAAGTATACTGCATATTAACAACATCATTCTGATTTAAGGACGATTGCCACCTCTGAAGGCTTCTATCATTTGTTCTTTTTTGTCATAATTTGCCTCTCTAATGCTAACACCTTGCTTTGTCCAATTATCTACTTTTTCTTTTGGCAAACGACTTAAATTGGAACACGTAAAAATCAACTGTTTTCCAGATACATACTGAAGCATGTTCTCTGCTATTTTACCGCCTAATTGTCCATTTATTCCAGTAACAATATAGCGCATATTTTTATCTCCTACCAGTATTCGTTTAAAATTATTATCTACATATCGATAAATAAATTTTATCTTTCAATATCCGTTTTCGTTGCTTTAAGACGTGCTTTGGCACGATCAAAAGCAGCCTGGGCACGAATTGAATCGATATCTTTGCTTTTTTCAGCACTGGTTTTAAATGCTTCCAATCGTTCCTGCGCCCTGGCATATGCTTTTTGCGCACGATTGATATCAATATTGATTGGCAGTTCAGCCGCCGATGCTAAGATCGTAATCTTATCTGGCTGCACTTCCATAAAACCGCCGCTCACAGCAATAAGCTGCTCACCAGCATCTGTCTTAGCCCTCATAGCATGAGGAATCAATCCAGTAATAAGCGGAGCATGATGCGGTAAAATGCCAAGTTCACCACCCGTACTACGGACAATAAGCATATTAACATCGGTTGTATAAACAACTTTTGTTGGAGAAACAATTTCCAGCTTTATTGTAGCCATGAATTATTCCCCCTTTTTCATTTTGCGATCTGCTTCTATAACCTCATCAATAGTACCAGCCATATAGAAAGCGGCTTCTGGAATATCGTCATGTTTACCTTCTAAAATTTCTTTAAACCCGCGAATCGTTTCTTTCAGTGGAACATATTTCCCTGGTGAACCAGTAAATACTTCCGCTACGAAAAACGGCTGGCTTAAAAATCTTTGAATTTTACGCGCTCTGGCAACAACGAGTTTATCATCATCTGATAATTCTTCCATACCCAAAATCGCAATAATATCCTGCAATTCTTTGTATTTCTGAAGGACTGCCTGTACACCACGAGCTACTTCATAATGATCTTCACCAATAACATGAGGGTCAAGAATACGAGAAGTAGAATCCAGTGGATCCACTGCTGGATAAATACCTAATTCGGCAATTTGACGAGAAAGTACTGTCGTTGCATCCAAATGGGCAAATGTTGCAGCTGGAGCGGGATCTGTCAAATCATCAGCCGGTACATATACGGCCTGTACCGAAGTAATAGACCCTTTTTTCGTTGATGTAATACGTTCTTCAAGCGCACCAACATCGGTTGCCAGTGTAGGCTGATACCCAACTGCAGACGGCATACGACCGAGCAATGCAGATACTTCAGACCCAGCTTGAATAAAACGGAAAATATTATCAATAAACAAAAGTACATCCTGACCTTGTACGTCACGGAAATATTCTGCCATCGTAAGACCTGTTAATGCTACACGCATACGAGCACCTGGTGGTTCATTCATCTGTCCATAAACAAGTGCTGTCTTATCAATAACGCCGGATTCTGTCATTTCTGACCACAAATCATTACCTTCACGCGTACGTTCACCTACACCAGCAAATACGGAGTATCCACCATGCTGTGTTGCAATGTTATGAATCAATTCCATAATCAGAACTGTTTTACCAACACCAGCACCACCGAACAAACCGATTTTACCACCACGGGAATACGGTGCAATAAGATCGACAACCTTAATCCCCGTTTCGAGAATCTGTGTTGAAGTTTCCTGTTCGTCGAATTTTGGTGCAGAACGATGAATTGACCAAAATTCTTTATTGCCAACCGGCGCTGGATTATGATCAACCGTTTTACCAAGTACATTAAATACTCGACCAAGGGTTTCATTCCCAACAGGTACTTTAATTGGAGATTTCGTATCGACTGCTTCCATTCCACGAGTCAAACCATCGGTAGAACTCATTGCGATACAACGAGTGACACAATCACCCAAATGCTGCATAACTTCAACTGTCAAATCAATCTTCACTTCACCTGCGACCCCCTGAATGGTGATCGCATTTAAAATTGCTGGTAGTGAATCCGCTGGAAATTCAATATCTACGACAGGTCCAATGACCTGTACTACTTTACCATTAGCCACTATAAGAAAACCTCCTTACTTCAAGGCTTCCGCACCACCCACGATTTCTGTGATCTCGCGGGTAATGTTTGCCTGACGCACTTTATTATAATGCAAGTCTAATTTGTCAATGAGTTCTTCGGCGTTGTCCGTTGCATTGCTCATCGCAGTCATACGGGAACTTAGCTCACTTGCGGAAGCTTGGAGTAACGCCGCATATATTGTTGTTACCAAGTATTGTGGTAATAAGAATCCTAGCACTTCACCAGCGGATGGTTCATAAATATATTCTCCACTTGATGCATCCTTTTCACCATCTCCAAGATCGTCAAACGGCAATAATTTAATCGTTGTCGGAATGGAGGTGATTGCCGAGATGAATTTTGTATATACCATATAGATTTCATCACATTCACCTGCTGTGAATTTTTTGATGAGATCCGAAGCGATTTCGCGCGCATTATCATACGTAGGGCGTTCGCTGATACCGGTATATTGACTCACGATACTGTAATGGCGGTTGACGAAATGATCTCTCGTTTTTCTGCCGACCGTGACTAAATCCACTTCGGATTTGTTTGAAATATGCGCTGCTGCTTCTTTAAAAACATTACTGGCATAAGCACCAGCAAGACCTTTATCCGAGGCAAGCACGAGATAGAGTTTTTTTCCATCTTGACGCACTTCGAGCAGCGGATGGCTGAATTCGCCGCCTGCATTTGCCGCTACATCGGCAATAACCTGACGCATTTTATCAGCGTATGGCTTATTGGCCACTGCCGATTCCTGTGCCCGGCGCAAGCGAGCTGCAGCTACCATTTTCATGGCTTTTGTGATTTGCTGGATACTTTTTACGCTTTTTATACGACGGCGTATGTCTTGTAAACTAGCCAATTAAAAATCACCTCGCTGCATTATGCTTTCTTATAAGAAAATGTTTCCTTAAATTCACCAATTGCCTTGTTGATCTGTTCTTCAAGGGCATCGTCGAGTTTTTTCTGTTCAATAATTTTTGCACCAATTTCAGCATGCGTGCTATTCATGAATTTGAGGAAGCCCTGATGGAAGCGCACTACCTGATCTACTGGAATATCCGCTAAAAACCCTCTTACTGCGGTATAAATAATCAGTACCTGATCTTGTACTAAAAGTGGTGAATACTGTGCCTGTTTCAACGTTTCTACCATACGTGCACCACGATCGAGCTGATCTTTGGTAGCTTTATCAAGATCCGAACCAAACTGCGAAAAAGCAGCAAGTTCACGATATTGAGCAAGGTCAAGACGCATACGCCCGGAAACTTGTTTCATCGCTTTAATCTGAGCACTACCACCAACACGTGATACCGAAAGACCTACATTGATAGCCGGTCTAATCCCAGAATAAAACATTTCTGTTTCAAGCATGATCTGACCATCTGTAATTGAAATAACATTTGTCGGAATATATCCGGAAAGATCGCCTGCCAAAGTTTCGATAATTGGCAGTGCCGTAATGGAACCTGCACCAAGTTCATCTGATAACTTTGCCGCACGTTCCAAAAGACGAGAATGTAAATAAAATACGTCCCCAGGGTATGCTTCACGACCTGGTGGTCTACGAAGCAATAAGCTCATGGCACGATAAGCTGCCGCATGTTTCGAAAGGTCATCATATACGCATAGACCATGCTGGCCTTTGTACATGAAATATTCCGCAATTGCCACACCGGCATAAGGAGCCAAATACTGAAGTGGTGCACTATCTGCAGCCGTTGCAACAACAACAACTGAATATGCCATAGCGCCCTGATCTTCTAATGTTTTTACCACACGAGCAATTGTCGATGCTTTCTGACCAATTGCTACATAAACGCAGAAGCAATCCTGTCCTTTTTGATTTAAAATTGTGTCAATCGCAATTGCTGTTTTACCAGTACCACGGTCACCAATGATAAGTTCACGTTGTCCACGACCAATTGGCACCAAAGCATCAATTGCTTTAATCCCTGTTTGCAATGGTTCATGTACTGATTTTCTATCAGCGATACCAGGAGCCGGATATTCAATCGGACGATTTTCTGTCGATTCAATAGGCCCTTTGCCGTCAATTGGACGACCCAAAGCATCCACCACACGTCCGATCATTGCTTCACCAACAGGTACCTGCATGATACGGCCAGTTCTTTTAACCGTGTCGCCTTCTTTAATAAGTACATCGCCACCGAGAATAACGGCGCCGACGTTATCTTGTTCAAGGTTTAATACTAAACCATAAATATCGTTACCAAAGTCAAGTAATTCTCCCGCCATAGCTTTTTCTAAACCATGGATGTGAGCAATACCATCACCAATTTCGATAACAGTTCCTACATCATCAACATTCAGATCCACATCATAGTTTTTGATCTGTTCCTTGATAATGGCTGTTATTTCTTCTGGATTCATTTTCATACTACTCTGTCACCCCAATCTACAAGTTAATTTGCCATTAATTGTTTTTGTAATGATTGCATCTGGCGTATTATGCTGCCATCGATAAGTCTATCACCGATTTTTACAACTACACCGCCGATAATGCTCTGATCTATTTTTGTCCGAACCACAACTTTTTTCCCTGTAGATTCTTCCAATTTTTCAATCAGTTTTGCTTGCTGCTTTTCATTTAAAGCAGATGCTACCGTAACTTCTGCATGAATGATATTTTGAGCAGCATTTGACAGAGTTTGATATTCTCTGACAATTTCTTGTAATAAAACTTCACGACGTTTGTCGATGAGCAGCATCAAAAAATTATAAACTGATACAGACAGTTCTTCCTTAAACAGTTTAGCGCAAAGATCTTTTTTTGCATTTGGCTGAATTTGAGGGTTCACTAAAAATGAGGCTAATTCTTTATGTGCATCAATTTCGCTGGCAACTGTTTTTAGATCAGTGCCATATTCATCGATTTTACCATCATCTTGTGCTACTTCAAAAATTGCCTTCGCATATTTATTTGCCAACTGCATGTTTAACATGGCAAACCACCCATTTTGTCTTTGTCTAGTTTATCGATGAATTCACCAATCAAGCGATCATTAGCTTCTGTATCAATATTGCTGCCAATAATTTTTGTTGCTGCAGCCATTGATAAAGCGACAACTTCGCCTTTTAACTGGGCTACGGCCCGCTCACGTTCGTGAACGATTTCTGCCTGAGCGGCTTTGCGCATTTGATCGATCTCACGTTTTGTTTCATTGATATGTGCTTCGCGCTCTTCTTGCGCTCTTTTAATCGCCTTATCTACGATTTCTTGTGCTTGTATTCTAGCGGTTGCAAGCTGATCATGGTATTCCTTCAGAAGTTCCTGTGCTTTAAGCTCATCTGCTTCTGCGGATTCAATGCTTTTCGCAATTTGATCTTCACGCTCTTTTAAAACTTTCATCAAAGGTTTATAAGCAAATTTTGTTAAAATTGCTGCCAAAATTAAAAAGTTAAAAATCTGTGCAACCAAAGTCATATTAATGTCAACCATTCTGCTGCCTCCTTATCTCACGTATAAAGTGGGCGACGGCATTCTTATGCTGTCGCCCTCACATAAAAAGTCTATGACAATTCATTATTTGATTAATGGATTTGCATATAACAGAACGATGGCGATAAC
>NZ_KB905888.1 GCF_000381065.1 Propionispira raffinosivorans DSM 20765
AGTGCCATTGTTTTTAGCATTATAGAAACTGCAAAAGAAAATGGTTTAAATCCATATGCATATTTGACTTATATTTTCAAAAATGCACCAAACTGGAATATACGAAATGATGTTGAGGCACTGCAACGATTAATGCCGAATTTCGTTCCAGCTTACTGCAAAACGAATGCCGTTACCAACTGACGTGTTGTCAAGGTAACGGCATTTTTGACGCTTACCTTTTTCCTCCAAAGACCGGATCATATTTATATCAGTTTCAGAAAGATTAAAGTCAAACACATTCAAATTTTAACCCATACGTTCCTTATGATCCGTTAAAAGGAATATATCACTTTGGGGTTTTAATTCTAATTCAGTTGTCCCTTTTTGAAGCAAACTTTTATCGTAATTAAGGTTACTTCTATGCATGGTCCCGTAAGTAAAACACCAATTAAAGTTCCAATTCCAAGCTTAGCCCCCAACAATAATCCAATAACAACAAATGTAGCATCAAGTGAGATTCGAATAACTTTTATCGAAAAACTGAACTTATTTGCCCAGTAGAGCATAATGACTTCTACAGGCCCAGCACCTAAATTGCCTGATAAATAGATTCCGAGTCCCATACCAAATATAACAACGCCTAATAGAGTCACGCCGATGCTTGTGATTTCTATATTTTGCCCAATTCCCATTATCGTGAATATATTGATAAAATATCCACAACCCAAAGCATAGAATACACTTCCCACACCTATGTTTTTTTTGTCAAAAAAAAGCATAATCACAAGCAGAATGCTGCTAAATATCTGATTAATAGTCCCAAAACTCATATCTACATGGCACTGTACACCAAGAATTAAGGTGCTGATGGGATCTACCCCAATGTTTCCGTTCAAGAAAATTGTAACGCCAAAAGCAGCCACCATAGTACCGACTACAACAATAATGACTTTTAACAGTTTATCAATCATAATAAATTCCCCATTTTTTTGAATATGCCACTATAAATGATACTCCTTAAGATTGCCAATCTCTCAATTTGAAGATCGCTCAACCCTTTTCAATAAGTTTAGTTTCAGCATCTGCTATATTAATGTAGTACTTCGTGTTCATAACGATAATCATCATAAACTTCATTTTTAATTTTGGGAAGGTCAAAAATTACTAAAAGATCTTCTTTATTAACGTGTTGTCTTTCTTTAAACTGCTGAGCAAAAATATTTTTCGTTCAGCTTCACGGAATCCAATCCTAACGTAATCAATCTTTCAGCATTCTTATCCGATGGGATTCTATCGGCATGATTGGTGAAAAATAAGCTTCACCAATCCGCTGACTGTAGACACCAACCTCGAGATACAACCCAAGAAAATTAGTTGTTTTAATTGATGAGTTGCATTGGTATATATGACAAGACCAGCGTGAATTATTATTTAAAATATTAATTTGCACACAAGGTCTAATGTAATGACTTTGACCTTGTTGAAGCGACAGTTTATTTACAGATATTTTTCACAGCCTCAACAATAACATTCAATGACTCTTTCAATAAATTCATTATAGTCATTGCATTTAATCAACTGCATAACATTATCTCTTTCCAAAAGCAATACAATCAAATTATCATATACCTCATGAAAAACTACCTTCTCATTTTTATTAATTGCAAACATTAGCACTATATTAACTAATTGATTATTCCATGATATCGGTTTTTTCACATTTAGCAAAACAAACATCCCCGTTTTTTTCGCATTCATTTTCATTGAATGTGGTACTGCAATATGACCAAAAGCCGTAGAAGCTTGATTTTCTCTATAAAAAATTTCATCGTAAAAAGAAGGCTTCACATAGCCTTCTTGCACCATCTTATTGGTCATAAACTTAATTACTTCTCTTTTGTTGTTTAAATCAATATTTTTATAGAAAAATTTAGGATTTGAAATTTGCATTAGCTGCTCCTTCAGCTTCATTTTCTTTTTTCGCAAGCAAATTTTTCGAATTTTTTCTTCGATATTTGCAAAGTCTTTGTCATTAACGAACGGAGTTATGAGAACCCATTCAGAAATTTTTGTTGCATTGATTGGTATAGTTGATATCAATAAATCGACATTCCCCTGTTCTCTATCAAGAGAAGTAATAACCGTTTTTATATCCAGTCTTTCTCCAAATCGTTCGTTCATTTTCTTCATTATAATATTAGAAAAATCATAATATTGTGGAAATAATATTATACAACTAACATTTTTCCTTTGCAATTTTTGATTTTCCAAATTTGCCCCAATATGAAGTGCTATATACGCAATTTCTCCCTCCTTTATGTTAAAATTTGTAATTTCTCTAATTTTATTAGCCACTTCTAAAGCACTCTCGAAAATAAGTGGGCACGTTCTTTTTATATGCTCAACTAATGGATTTTGAGTTATATATCCATTTTTCAACCTAACCAATAAATTTTTAATATGCAACGTAAATTTAACAATAAAATCCGGATTATCGACATTAATAAAATAAGAATTTTTTAATAAAATTTTCACCTCATCAACAATTCTTAGGCAATCATTTCCTACAATTCTTCTAATATTTTCATTATTCAAAGCCACTAAATCTATTTTCATTAAATGACTTAATAGAATAATGGTCAATTCTTCCTGCTCAAAAGAACTATAATGCACATGAAAGCTTTCTTCTATTTTAAGTGCAATAGCCCGCGCTAACTCCTGTTCCCTTATTCCAATTTTATTTTTTTCTGTTCTTGCCTGGCTAAAAGTCCGTTCTTTTTTTATCCGATCAATTCCGATAACAATGTCTAATATGAGATTCAACAAGGCATACTCGTTAATAAAATAATGATATTGATTACATTGTTCAATAATAATAGTCTTCAAAATATTAAGATCATATCCAAGAAATACTTTTTGCAGAATCTCAAAGCTCATAATGTTTTTATTAAATTCCTCATATAAAATATTAGCTAATATTTTTCTTTTGTCTAATTCCTTCCCTTCAATTTTCACATAATAATCGATAGATACAATAAACAAGTCAAACTCTCGCATTTTTCTTTTTACTTTCACCATATCTTTTCGAATCGTTTCAATGCTTACGAAAATTTCTTCCGCCAATTGGTATAAATCTGTTCTTGCATCTCCACAATCATCATTTGTCAAAATCTTGGTGATAATATAATTTATCCTTTCTTTTGCTATCTGTGGCACCTTTTTTTCTGACTCCGCAAATAACTCTTCCCCTTTATTCGTGTCAATTAAATAACCTTTTCTTGACGAAGCAATCAAACCATTTTTTTTACTTTTAATTTGGGCTATATACGTTTTCACGCTTCTTTTCGACACATCCAGTTTAGCTGCCAAAGAATTTGCCGTCATCCATTCATCATTATCCAACAAAATTTTAATTAATCTTTCATAGATACTCTTCATTTCTTCCACCTTACTTGTATCATGATTTTTTATTTAATACTCAAGTGGTAAATAATACAGATATAATTCCAATAAATTCATTTGCAGAAAGCATTTTTCGAAAAATAAAAATGCCCAACAAAATAGCTATTGTTGATGTAATAAAAACCGTAATTGGCACTCTACTCACTTCAATATATCTAAAGTATTCGTAGCCATATTACATTACAAATCAAAGATGCTACGGCTATAGCAACCAATGTTATCGACTTATTTAAAACCATTTCTATTATTCCTATGATATCCAATAAACCGTTTATAACTGCTCCTTAATTTTCTTAATTTTCACTTTTCTATTAATTGTTCAAATACATAAAGGCATATTTCTCTTCGATAATACATATAACCATAGAGATATCCTGTAGCTAGTTTTCAATTCTAGCAGAATATCTCTAACGGAACATTTTTATATTATACTACTAAAGTTTTTCCCCATTTGACTTTATAACTTCTTTATACCAATAGTAACTATCTTTTAAGCTACGTTTACGGGAACCGTCCCCATAATTATCCATATCAACATAGATAAAACCATATCGTTTTGACATCTCCGAAGAAGAACAACTTATAATATCGATTGGTCCCCATGGATAATAACCAAATACATCAACTCCATCATGTATAGCTTCCTTCATCTGTTCAATATGAGCACGCAAATATTCTATACGATAAGCATCGTGAATCTTCCCATCTTTTTCCACTTTATCAAAACATCCCAGACCATTTTCAGCTATGACAATTGGTTTTTGATACCTATCCCAGTACATATTCAACTTAGTGCGAAGTCCAACAGGATCTATTCCCCAGCCCCAATCACTATGCTGAATATTAGGATTATCATAAGAAGTTTTTTTCTTTTTCATACTTTCTACATCCGCAATTTTGGTATAATAATACGAAATTGCCATAAAGTCTGCCGTATTTTTCAAAACTTCTTCATCACCCAGTCCAAATTCAATGTGTATGTCGTGATCTTTATAATAGCGATAGGCATAACCAGGATATTTCCCACGCAAAAGTACATCACCATATAAAAATTCCATCTGATTTCTCTTATAGTTTGCCAAAACATCTTCTGGTTTACAGGTTGCAGCGTAACTAATTCCATCGCAAAACATCATTCCAATATGAATATTTTTGTCGATTGCTCTAGCATACTGAGTAATTTTAGCACAGGCAACCATTTCATTATGAACTCCCTGATATTTTGCTTCCAATAGATTATCAACTTTATCTTCCGGAATGCCTAAATGATTAAAAGACTCATGTCCAATTAAATTAATTTGATTAACAATAATCCAATATTTAACTTTATCTTTATAGCGGTCCAGCAACACTTTACCATATCTGACAAAAAAGCCAATAACCTCACGAGAATACCATCCATTATATTTAATCGCTAAATGAAGAGGCATTTCATAATGTGACATAGTAATCATCGGTTCTATTTCATTGGCTAACAATTCGTCAATTAACGTATCATAAAATTTCAAGCCATCTTCATTGGGTTCTTCATCATCTCCATTTGGGAAAATTCTTGCCCAATTAATAGATGTTCTTAAAGTATTAATTCCAAGCCCTTTCAATAATTTTATATCTTCTTTAAACGTGTGATAAAAATCAATGCCCCACCGTTTCGGGTAAATACCAGCTTTATCCTCTATTGCCGCAAAAATATCCTGAGTCGTTATTTCTTCGTTATACTTTTTATTCAAGGGGATATTATCTTTGTACCTATTAATATCGGCCACACACCAGCCTTTTCCATCTTCCTTCCAAGCACCCTCACATTGATTAGCTGCCAAAGCACCTCCCCAAAAAAAGTCTTTTTTTAATACGTATTCTTTATTGTTAAACATAATTACAAATCCCTCTTTTCTAATCTAGTAATACGCTTTTCTAAAGGTTCAAATACTTTATACAGTTTTTTAGCAATGTTAAGCTCACTATAAATTGTCATAAGAGTATCCTGGGCATGTGTAAACAATAACGAATAGCCAATTGCCTCGCCCTTAGCTTCCCCTTGGATCATATCTGTTTGAATCTTATGTGCTTCTGTCATCTTTTTCTGTGCTTCTTGCAGTTTTTCAGCCGTCTTTTCATAGTCATTATCTGCCATAGCTGTTAACGCATCAAAGATAAGCAATCTTGCATCACCAGCTTGTATAATGATGTCCATTGCAGGTGTTATTATTTTTTTATCCATATTTTCCTCCTGGTAGATGTAATCATAGCTCGAAAGGCTACGTTGCGTTGGAAAAGCATTTTTTATAAACATTTTTTCCAACGATTGATACAAGAATATATCTCCTTATTTTTGTATAGGTAAAAAAGTTATTCCATCTTATTCAGCACTATTATTTATTCCATTCCCTCAGCATGCTTAACTGGGGAGTTATAATTATCATTTATTAATTTCTTTCTTCTTCTATTTTTTGCTTCTCATAAATTTTGAAAAAAGGATACCAAATTATAGTAGATACAGCAATAATAATTGCCAGCAAAAGCAATCCAGTCAAACTTTTTGTCGTAATCCAAGTGGATATCGGAAAAGGACAGTACCACATATCAAACAACATCATGGGAATTGGTACTAGCGAAATTGTTTTTGTAAAAATCCATACAATCCCAGGAAGAATTAATCCTTGCAGCCACATGGGAAGCATCATAACCGGATTCCACGCAATCACTCCAAATACGATTGGTTCATTAATATTAAAAATCCCAGGCACTAAGCA
This sequence comes from Propionispira raffinosivorans DSM 20765, assembly GCF_000381065.1. Lineage (GTDB taxonomy): Bacteria > Bacillota > Negativicutes > Selenomonadales > Selenomonadaceae > Propionispira > Propionispira raffinosivorans. The sequence continues at coordinate 6,198 of NZ_KB905888.1, forward strand.
AGCTTTTCCCAAGGCATTAATAGATTTACTTTTTGAGCGTATCATCATGATTAATAACGGAAGAGTGCACCCCACTCCACCTACCCAAAGATATGCAGAATAAATGGTCTCTGCTGTAACCACATTTAACTGAGAATCATTAGTTCCTACGCCAGCCGCTGCCAATGCGACATTTGCCGTAATAGCAGCCAAAAAAATTGGTTTTGTCACAGGGGTCAGCACCCAACCTGAAATACCCATAGAATATAAGAAACATGAAAGAAACATGAAAAAAGTAAATCCATAGAAAGTTTCCATAAACGATGCAAGCGGCATAAATATAGAAAGAATCAAATTATAAATATCTATCTTCATAATTAACACGCTAATCCAACCTATACAGATGATTATTCCAATTGGCAGCATAGAATCAAACCATGCCCTCACAAAATCCGGGATAGCAGAATCTTCCTTAAAAAAAGAAAATTTTCCAAACAAACCCATAATATAACCAGTAAATATTCCACAAAAAATAGCAATAAACATTCCCCCTGCACCTAAAGAAGGATGTGAAAAGCCAATAGATTTATCCGCAATCACTTGAGGTGTAACAACCATTAAAAATAGTACAAGTCCCGTCAATCCGGCAATAATACGTTGTTTGCGGAGTTTTTTCTTTTCCATCAAATTAAAAGGAATTAAAAATGCTATAAATAAAGAAATCTTACTCATAGTCCAATCAAAAGGAACCCAAAAAGACGGTAGTGATGGAAAATAGTCATTTAAAATTGCCAATACACAAAACAAAGACCCTAGCAGAATAAACGGCAATACCTGCATGATTGAATCTTTTAAAGTTACGACCCAAACATTGCTATTAACAATATTCATTTTTGGCGCAAAACTATCTCTTAACCAATTAATTACTGTATTCATTCTCCAATTTCTCCTTTTCTCATTTATATAGAGATAAAATATGCTCTAACGCTTTTTCACCATCCAACTTGGCATAGTATTCTGGTTGCATCAAAGCAATTTTGATATTATTATCGCCTATGACTTCCTTAACTTCATCTACAGCATAAGCTAAATGGGGTCCAATCATTAAACAATCGATATCATCAATATAATTTTCAATCTCCGATTCACTCCGTGCAACAACATTTATTTTTAACCCCCTTGCTTTGGCAACTTTGCGAATATTGGCCGCCATAAAACCACTTGAAGCACCTGATCCACATACTAATAAAACTCTTAAATTTTCCATTTTTATCCTCCTTATAGTAAATCAAAATTTAATATATTTCTATTATAATAATACCAACTAGTACAGACAAATAAAGATTTGCACCTAAAAAGTGCAAACAAAAACCATCGACAAATATAATAGGCTAAAAATACACACTTCATCAGCCAAATTAATTTGGATAGGCTACAATATTGTAAGGCCTGCTATGAGGACAGGAAAAGCATAAAATGTATTGATGTCAGGCATTTTCGTTAATGGAGAAATTTTTAATAATGTGAACTGCAAAAATCAAAACCCCACTAGTACCTGAACTCAAAGCCCATAAGGCGTATAATAAGTGCATGAGTATTGCAAGAAAATGCTCAAAAAACTTGCACCTGCTCCTATATCAAGATTTAGTACAAATTAAAATGAGAAATTCTTCAGCTTATTAATTAACAAACTAGTATTTGCGTTCGTACTCATCTGGAGATAAATAATTGCAAGGGCTGTGACTTCTCACGGTGTTATAAAAGGTTGCAATACATTCAAAAAACAAACGGTATGCATGAGTATAATCACGGATTTTTACACGATGAATGTATGCGGACATTTTTTTAGACTAGTATAGCGTATATCTTGAATCATTAAATATATATAATGCTCATGATTAAGAATATGAAAGTGATCTGTAAACAACATATTAACGTTATAAGGTAGACGCTACACTAACATATATCCTTTTCTTCTAATTAGAAGAAATCTGATTTTGGTAATAGTTAAATAAAGAATAGATAACTTATATTTTATATAGACTGTTTTTGCTATTTAATAATTGTTATTTTTAAGATATAATATCTAAAGATAGTATTTTTGTCTAAATATAAAGAGGAGGACTTAGCTATGAAAAATGTATCAAAAAAGATCATTGCTTCTACTATTTGTGGTTTAATGTTCACGGGTATTTTGGGGGGTATTTCCGAAGCATCATCGCTGCCCTTAAACAATAACTTGTCTCAAAGTCAAGTCGTTTACTATGATTATCATAATGATGATCACCGTGACGGTCCACCTCCACCTCCACCACGTCGCCACCGCGAACGTCACCACGATAACAATGATAATATTGTTGCTGGCGTTGTTGTTGGAGCCATCTTAGGGGCTGTTATTGCCAATAACACATGAATTTATTTAATTTTTAGCGAATCATCAAAAATGAGGAGGTATATTTTATGAATTTTATATCAAAAAAAAGCATGATTGGTTTAGTTGCAGGCATTACTATTTTAGCAGGAACAATGAGCACTTTGATTGTTGCAGCAGCCCCTCAGAGTCCTGGAATTAGCGAACAACCTTTACTTGCAATCGGACAGCAAAAGTTGGATCGTGACAAAATAGCACAAAAACTTTCTGATATGTGCGGTGTTGATAAAAAAGATGTTATAGGCTATCTCAATGAGGGCGTCCAGTTTAAAGATTTGTCGATGGCAGCTTTTGTAGCTAAAGCCAGTGAAAAATCTCTTACAGATGTTATGAATGTAAAAAGAAATTACAGTGATTGGCGAGATGCAATAAAAGCTTTAGGTGTTACCGAAAAAAAGATGAAAGCGTCTCACAATGATATTGTGTCAACTTTATTTGAAAATAACTTAGATATTCCAAAACAAACATCACTGCCGCTTTTGGAAAAAGGATATCAACCACGTGATATTGCTGTAGCGAATGAATTATCCATCAACACAGAAAAACCAATTAATGATGTACTCGCTATGAAGCAGATTAGTAATAGTTGGAGGGATATAGCGACTTCCCTCGGAGTTAGCGACGATACTTTTAAACAAGATATGGATAATATTCATGAAGTGCTTTTCCCTCACGGAGAATTTTTTGACGATACGGATTCACCTAGAATATAAAATACACGATGGTTGATTACACTACCATTTAAAGAGCCTGACCTAAGTGTAATATTTACATTGAATAATAAATTCTTATACACAAAGACGACTGGATTTTGAAGTGACCTCATAAAGTTAACCCAAAGCGTAGTAGCGATTTCTGCCGCTACGCTTTTTTTATGCAGCGATAATATTAAGTCGATAGTTGACCGGATTTAACCAACCTAACATATTCTTGATTCGATGATGATTGTAATAATGGATATAGTTATCTATAGCGTTCTTTGGATTGACAACACTTTTCCGGACAAATTTTCAGAGGATTGCTTGCCTAAATTCTACAGGACTTTTATAGCCCAAACTTAAATGAATTCGTTTGTTGTTAAACCAATATACATACGCCATAAATTCAACTTTTAAATGCTCTAGATTTTCTGGAAAGGACAAATTCTGTTTTTTTGATTTGCCTTGATGTCAAGTGTTATAAGGTGTTTATCGATTCTTAATTTTAAAACTGTGCCCATTAAAATATTACAGCACCATAAATAGTTTAAGTTAATAATAACTATATCGCAAAAATAAACTTAACTAAAATAGACCTACAAAAATTCACGTCATGAATTTTGCAAGTCTATTTCACGTATTATAAAAAACAAGTACTTAGCCTATAAGTATACCCGCACCAGTGTAGGTATAATCGGACTTCATATCGCCAAATGTAATTTTTTGATCGGGGTTTCTTAAAAACGACTTCCAGCACACACCACCTTCTGGATTTCTTGAATCCATTAACTGAAAGGCCCCGCCTTCTTTCTTAACAAGCATGTAGTGTAGTTGTAATTGCGTAGGCTCACCTATACTACATATAATTATGACGTATATGTCGGTAGATAGTGTTTCTAAAACATCTTCTTTTATATCCACATTGATACTTAGGCGCATTGCTATATCATTAAGAAAACTTTCTCCCGACATATACATTTTGGCACAAAGAGACCTATCATTTAGATACTTTACCATTGCAGCAGGATTCGAATATTCTGGATTGAGATTTACTCTGTTTGCAGCTTCTTCTGCATCTGTTCCTTTAAATTGTATCTCCTTATATATATTGTCAACCACCGCTCTGCCAGTCTCGACACTATAAGGTTTTTGTTCAGTCGCCCACAAATAATATGCTAATGAATACGCACCACAAGAATTCTCACCTTCGGGCTGTGAAATATATCCACACATAACAATATCCTCTCCTTCTCCATTCAGATTCATCTGTTTTTTTACCATCCATAATTCAATATTTCGAGCCGTATCATCAATTCTGAACAAATCCTCCTACCGACTTGTCATATTTAATAGTTATACCGGACTGTGTTGTAAAGTCCAAGTCCAGCGATTGACTCTTCGTACTCAAAATAACCATCCCCTCATCAATATCGGCCTGCATGAAAACACGAATTCGTTCATTCGGAATAAATATAGGAGCTTCATTTAACAAAACAGCAGTCGCATTTACCCGATTTTCTTCATAAGAAACCCATTTGCTACTACATTTTGTGCCAAGTCAAAGAACAATTCACTATATTCTTCCATCTTATTGACAATTTCATACGTAACAGAATAATTTTGCAGGATTATTTATCTAGCATTCTATGATTTTATGTTTTCCTAAAGCGGGAAATACGTTTTTTAAAGACCAGTAAATTCACTTCAATTTCACGTCTTCAAAACGCTCCTTCCGCTTATAATTTTTTTTGCACCTTATTGTGCCATTTACCGTTTATAAAAACTCATATTCACTCATGAGGTATCCCTCCTGTTCCTATTGCTGGAAGTTTAAATCCTACAACTACTGTATATTACGGTACGGCAGTACCGTGGTTCCGGAGAAGCGGAAACCGCTTGTCCGGAACAGGAAACCGATGTTCTAGCGGTGTGAGCCGCCTGTCCGGAGCCGCGGGAGCCGATACCGAAGATTACTCTGTTAAATCTTTATCCAAGCCATAAATCTCTCTCATAGAAATATCTTTCGAGGGATCCAAGCTTTCGATATTGATTTTATATGCATCATGGACGATGCGGTCCAGAATGGCGTCAGCCAAAGGGCTGCTATCACC
>NZ_KB905889.1 GCF_000381065.1 Propionispira raffinosivorans DSM 20765
TTCATCGGGAGAACGGTTATCTTTTTCTTTGAAGGAACCTGATGTTTGATTTTGTTTCACCCATTTATCAAAGGTAGAAGGTGTCAATTCGTACTCGCGAATGATGTCCTGTCGGGGTTTATTATTTAAATATAACTGGACAATTTGGTTTTTGAATTCTTCTGTATAAGTTCTGCGTTCACGTTTGCTCATTGTAAATCTCCTCATCTTATATTGAGTTTAAGTGTACTTGACCTTATTTTATCTGTCCAGTTTAGTGTAACCTATCCATTATAACCTTTAAGGAAGATATGATTGAAAGAGATATTGAGGAAGCGTTGGTCAGAAATCTTACTCGGCTGCTTTTAGAACTGGGAAAAGGTTTTGCATTTTTAGGAAACCAATATCATCTTAATGTTGGTGGAGACGACTTTTACATAGACTTGCTTTTTTACAATTTGAACCTTCGTTGTTATGTTGTCATTGAGTTGAAGACAGGCGCATTTAAACCGGAATATGCGGGTCAATTAAATTTTTATCTGTCAGCAGTTGATGGGATGCTAAAAAAAGAAATAGATAATCCTTCCATCGGTCTCTTGCTTTGTAAGAGCAAAAATGATTTGGTTGCTGAATATTCACTAAAGGATATGAGCAAACCATTGGTGTGAGTGAATATAGAGTTACTAGTGATCTCCCAGAAGAATTAAAGGAGCAATTACCTTCTGTTGCGGATATTCAGAGCCGAATGAAATAATATCCTGCTTGACTGTATCTGAAAGACAGAGGAATTAAGGGGAATGTTATTTCATTTTTGTACATGTAGATCATTAAGGTGATTTTTTGTCATTTTTTCAATAGTTAGATCGTATCACTGAGAGGGCGTAATTTGTTATGAGAAATGAACTTGGGGTCCATTATGGACTCCAAGTTCATTTTATGGTAAGAAGTGTTAATGTTTTGAAAAAGTGATAAAATGAGACATAGAAGATAATAGCGATGATATTCATAAATGAGGTAATATGCTTATCAAAAGTTTGTTGTGAAAGGAAGGTAGATTATGAATAATAGGCAGCAGGCAACTGAAAAAATAACAGATTTTCTAAAATCAGAAAATAAAATTCTGTTGTTAACAGGTACTTACCAATATGAAAAGCATAAATTGGTATTACAACAAATAGCGAGATCCGTATTATCGCCGTCCTCCATATTATTTAGAGCAAATGGTATGGACAATGTAAGTTCTTTTCTTGGAAAATCTACAACCAGATTCCAAACGGGAACGCCTTACAAATTGGGCAATCATAAATTATTTATAGATACAATTAATGTAGGTTCTTGGAAAAGAACGTATGACGAGTATGATTTTGCGATATTATACCCTATCGATTCGGTACTTAAAATGAAGAATAAGGAAGCTATTTTGGACGACCTTTGTATTCATCGGCACATTGGAAAAATATTCATTGTTTCATGGACAGATCATGAAAGCGATGATTACTTATGGCTAGATAAATATCAACTTGATGATCGTGTGATTTTTGATGCTGAAGAGGAAAATCCCAAATATCACGCGAGGGTTTTAGAACATTGGTAAGAGTTTTCAGTAACTGAGTATTGTGGATGTAGGAGGAATTTGATGTCTGAAGTAGGTAAAAGAGGTAGTTCGCGACGAAAAGGTGATGAATACCAGGACAATATTGCGTTGCGACTAGCTTTAAAAGCTTATATTGATCGTAAACCTTTTGATATGTTTCTTGAGTACGAAAAATCTGGAAATCTTGATGACATCGTTATGTTTCAAGGCTCCGATATCTCGGCTTATCAAGTCAAGTACGCAATAAATTCGCTCGAGAACTATGACACGGCTGATCTACTCGATCCTGAGAGCCCAGTTAGTTTCAAAAAATTTGCTGCAAGTTGGCAAATTATGAAGCAACGTTTTCCTGAGCGAAATCTTACCGTGTGCTTATGTTCAAACAGAGGTTTGAGTAGTGTTCTCCTTGATCTTGTGGATGTAGACGGGAGATTTTCATGTGAGGTTATAGAGGATCGTCGGCGTGGCGAGGCTAAAAAACTGCGATCGAAATTAGCCTCTATATCAGGTCTTGATGCAGACTCATTTGCAGAATTCTTGAGAGACTTCAAATTTGTACTACGACAGCCGATCCTGTCAGAGATAGAACAATATATTCGAACAGTTCTTCTCGACAAGGAACTGGGGCTTTCAGATGATAGCATTTTTTTGGATCTTAAAAATGCTATAAAAAACAATGCGATTTTTTCGCGGGAAGCAATTACCACCCAAACTATTGATAATCTCTTAGAGAGGCTTCAGAGCCAGTTGCTTACCCCTCAAGTATTCCCAGTTAATCAGAATCACTTCGTAGAACAAAAATCTCTTTCGGAACAACTTGACGAGGTATTACCGAATATTAACGGAGGATATCTGATTGTTACAGGACTTCCGGGTAGTGGAAAATCTACTTCACTGACTATGTACTTCAATGCGCTTAGCAGTTCTAGTTATGAAGTGTTTAGATATTACTGTTTTGTTGGAGTTAATGATAATGCTCAAAGAATGCGTGTTCAGGCTGAGAGTCTCCGGGCAAACCTTCTTAGTGAGTTCCAAAGGAGATATCCAGATGTCCTTAAAAGACGTTTTGATTATAGCGAACGTAACTTCCATGAATGTCTTGCAGCACTAGCCAAGTTTTTTGTGGATCATGGGCGTCGATTCATTATTTTCCTTGATGGGCTGGATCATGCTGAACGGCTTGAGAGCGAAATCAGGGAAACGGTGATTTCAGCATTGCCAGCAGATGTTCCGGAGGGTGTGACCATAGTTGTTGGTACACAGGAGTTGCACAAGTGGCCATATTTTCTTAAACGAGCGAGAGAATGTCCGGATAGCCATATTAAGATGCCGCTATTTTCCGAAGTCGAGACAGGAGATTATCTGAAAAATAAACGGGGTATTTCAGGCCTGACATATGCAGACATTGCAAAGCTTCACAAAAAGAGTGAAGGTCTACCTCTATATTTGAGGTATGCGGCTGAAATTATTATTTCAAGTGAATCAGTAATACACGCTATTGATTCTTTAACTCCTGCCTCGGGTGGGGATATTCGTAATTATTACGGATTACTATGGGACGAATTTGAAAGAGTTGGTATGGCAGACGCAAAGCACCTATGTGTAGTAATGGCTTGTATGCGTTTTAGTGTACATAGGGATGAATTTTATAAGATTGCGGCACTTAATAGGTCAGCTTTTGAAAATGCCTACAAATGTATTTGCCACCTTTTGCGCGATTCAGAAGATAGATTAACAGTGTTCCATAACAGCTTTCGTGAATTTGTGATTAATCAAGTACCTAACGATTGGGTTAAAGAGATAAAAATTAATATTTGTACATTTTTAAAAGATAATAAAGATTCTCCCCGTTGGTTTAACCATATTTTTAAATGCTGCTATGATGCTGAAGATTACCTTTATATCTTTAATGAGGTGAACGAAGAATTTGTGGATCGTGCATTACTACATTGTAGACCATCTTCAGAAATCCTAGATGCTATACATTGGGCGGTTGAGGCAGCATTCAATCAAAAAGATATTGTTCAACTAAGTCGACTTGGAGTATTGAAATATAGAACTGGTGAGCGGCTTGAATACAATCTTAATCGAGTCCGGTTAGCGGGTGCTCTTCTTGCTTTGGGTAGGGAACAGGATGTAATCACCTTTGCTTATTCACCAGAAGCCAATCAATGGCTTGTAGAAAGCCATACTTCGCTTGCGGTTATGTATAGATTGGCTGAAGTAGGAAAATTCGAGCTTGGACGGCAGCTTTTCGATGTTTTTGTAAATGAATTTCGAGGGGTTGATTCCGATAACGCAGATGATGAAAGGCTGCAAGTCATTGGGTTAGCACGATGCCTAGGAATTTATGAGGACAAGCAGGCACGGCCACTACGGTGGCTTGCGCAGTTCAATTTTTCTCCTGGAATTTTGGAGGAGCAGGACATATATGTCCCAGCCTATACTCCACATTTAGATGCTTATATCGATACACTAGTTAAATTCGGTTTTACAGACAAGTGGAATCGGCTCAAGCGAGTGAAAAGACTATTCCCAAGTAATTTGGTGAAATATCTTTTAATTCGCGCTTTTGCTCGCCATAATCTAATTAATGAACTACGTACTGCTGTGTCCGAGTATTGGGAGCAGGAACAGCCTTCGAATAATGTTGAGCTTGCATTTTATGCGGCCAAGGTTGGTATGACTGTTTCCGAGGTCACTGCTATTGCAGGAAGTATTGAAGCACCGAGAATTTCAGCGCCAGACTATATTCCCCGAAGCGATCCGATGCTGAGACGCTGTGTATATGCTTTCACTGTTGTTGCCTATGAGGGAAATGAGGAAGCCTATAAAAACATAATCTCCTCGGTTGGTATAGATCGAACGCTTTGGAACTCGGCTCTTAGACATTTACTCATGGCATGCCACTGCATTGGAACGTCATTTAGAGGCACTAGTCATAGCTGGTATGAAGAAGCGCAACAGAGTATAAGTATACTTGTTCAAGCCGAACAAGGGGATGACGAAAGAATCTTTGAGTCGATTGATCTAATCAGAGACGTTATACAACTGTCTATTGGGCTTTTAACTGAACAGGTACAGAAATGCTTTCCAGAGCATCTAAACGAATGGGTCAAGAAAATAGGCACCTTACGCGATTCTTTACTGTGGACTACACATTACGGAATAGGGGAATCCTGCCAAAATTATGATTTTGAACTTCGGATTTTGGAAATTATTGCAAGAATTCCGCAGGTGTCAACCAGACTTGCTCCAATTCTGAAAAGCTGTGCTGAAACCTATGAAGAATCGACCTTACTGAAAGGGGGGACACGTTCGGATCATTTCATTTGGCTTGCAAATATTATGGCTAAGTGCGGGATGCGTGATGATGCTGACACGTGGCTACATTATGGCATACGCTCGTCACTAATATACGGCTATCATAAGGATGTCACTCTTTCATACTTAATCGATGTTCTTGATCTTATCAACCAGCGTCAATCTGCACAGGCACTTGAGCGGTGTGCTCATGTGTTATTAATGGTGGATTGGATGCCACATCTTACAGATGGCAGGGAGACCAAATGGTTTCTACAGATGGCGTTCGAGTCTGTTCTAAAGGTCAATAGGCAAGCTGCATTGGATCTACTCATAGTTTTTTCTAAGAACAAAGCAAGATGGAAAATGCAGAATTGCCTTGAGGCTTATCTTCTCGGGGCCACGGGTGGCGACCTTGAATATCTGTGGCTTCTCACCGAAATATTTACCAATCATGATAGTGAAGATGGCACACACTGTAAGCAAGTTATGGGAACCAAACAACATATCGTCAATTTGGCACATGAATTTTGCTCCGCAGAAGTGTACCGAGACTTCGAATACCGTTTTAAATGCTTTATACTAACAGAAATTACGCCGAGGCACTGGCCAAATGAACTCAAGGAAGAAACAGGCATCTCAATTAATGCTGATATTAAAAATGGTGATAAACCTGAAGTATTAGCAAAACAGCTATCTGAGTTCAATCTGGATGGTGAAAGAATAACCATTGAAGGTATAGCTGAGAAATGCAAAGTAGCATTTAGTGATTTTTTAGATACGATTAATAAGTTGAAAAATCAGAATGAGCATTTCTACGAACGTGATTTAGTAAATACCATTTTAAGATATCATATAATGGCTTCCCAGTCAGTGAACGATCTCATCCAAATCAAGGAATATGCTGAATCTGAAGGTCGTTGGCAGGATGCAACTATAAATGAACAATTAGCTGAACGCTTCATGGAATTTGGAGACCATAGTAATGCCATAGTATGCTTTGGAATGGCTTATGCCTGTTATGGAGGCTGGTCTCGGTGGCACGATAATACAAAATTGGTATGTCAACACTTTATTAGACAGTTATTTTGAGGTGTGCACATTTGTAGTCTATTGGGCTTAAATAGCCTAATGTTGAATGAATTCTTTTGCT
>NZ_KB905890.1 GCF_000381065.1 Propionispira raffinosivorans DSM 20765
TAGTTGTCTATATCTTGTTGGCTGGCAAGGTTTAAATTATTGCCGACATTTACTTCGACACGATCGCCGCTGGCTTTGGATCCTAAGATATTTACATCATGTCCCGCATCAATTTTCAGCGTATCTTTAGCCGTTACCACACTTGGTGTATGGGTCAAAATGGTTCCGTTTTCAAGTTCTTTGTTTTTGCTGGCTTCTGCATAGAAACCAACACCTTTGGCACTGATCTGGGCTCCGATTCCAGAAGATTTTCCATCGGTTTGTGTGTTATTGCTTGTTTGGTTTTCCGCACTTTCGATGGTTACATCTTTTACGGCTTGTATATGGACTTTATCGCCCGTTACCGTTGAACCTTGAATGGTCACGTTACCATCATCTTTATTTGTGCCTGTTGCAATAATGTCTAGATTTTTACCAGCACTAATCTGACTGCCTTTGGCTTGCGTCGTGTCATTGGTACTGTTTTGTGTCTTGCTGGTATTGCCGAGGCTGACATTAAGGCTGATATCGCTTACTTTTTTACCATCGTTTCCCGTTGTTCCATTGACGGTATTATTGATCTTTTTATCAAGCCCCGATAAAGCCTGGACTGCCTGCACATCATAGAGAGCCGCTAAGCGTTTATCGCCTACTTCGCTGGCTCTGTCAACTTTATTGCTGATGCTTTGTATCGCATCAATAGCCGGACTGCTTACAGATACCGTTAATCCGCTTTTGCTGTATTCATAGCTTTGTTTTTCGTGTGATGTTTCCATACCGGCTGTTATATTTACATCAGCTCCGATGATTTTCGTGTTTTGTCCGCTAATAACATCGGAAGCTTGTATCGTAACATCTTTCCCTGCTTGTATGTTTACATTTATTGGGAGTTTTTATAAAAAAATATGTTAAGGTAAACAATTTGTCTTTTGCTTACCCTAACATTTATTACAGAATCGTTTTGTTTACTTCCATGGATCTCATTTATTAGTTGGTTTTTATTTCCACCCATAAAATCTTAAAAGTTTATCTGGTATTCGTAATTCTATTTATTTTTTTAGTTCCTTTAAGAAAATATCCATGTCAGCTTCATCATACCAATTTTAACTATTTTATTAAGCTTCTTCTGCCGAACATAAATCATATACATCTCGAAACAATGCCGTCTCAACCGTCATTTGTTCCCCAAATATCCTAGTTTCTTGAGGTATTGAAATTCCCGAAATCACTTCATTCATTTCTGAGTAAGATAGTTCCACATAATCTAAATTTCCCAAGCATTCAACCAAACTATTATGCATATCAAATTGAGCTATACTATATGGTTGTCCAGAAAACCCCTCCAATTTTGGTTCTATTTTCTTTTCATCTCTATTTTCTACAGCAAATTCATGTTGGATGTAAAATATCGGAATTATCTTGGATATTTTTAAAACTGTCGTAAATAAAGCACTAAATTCTCCTTTAATGACTTTCGGAAAGTGTATATACCAATCTACTGATACTTCACCACTTCCATCTTTTCCTCCAACTACTTTCGTGTTATTTTTCGATATCTGATACAATTTTTCTGGTAATTCCAATACACTATTAGCTTTATGTTTAAAATAATCGTGGTCCTTTTTTATATAAACCCGATTAATAACATCTCGTACTATATTTTTCAAAATATCTCCCCCTTATTTTACTGTTAGATTATGCTCTCCAGATTTATCAGCTGGCTTTGTTGGTTCAAGGTTCATATTTACTTCACCTTGATGTCTTCCTTTAAAATCACACTTTTCAAATCTTCCGTGTTGAGTATCTACGGAATGCAAATATTTTGAACAGTGTTGACGATTGTAGTCGATAATCCCTCTAATATTGAAGAGGTCAGTGGATTTTTACGTCCGCTGACCTCTTTTGCCGAATAAATGAATTTTAATTATTAAAAATCATACGGATCAACACATTCAAAATCTTCCTCGTTTAAATTTTCCTTTTCGTTAATCATTTCAAGAAAATAATTAATTGTATCTACTAAGGCTTTTTCCGTAGTGTCTCCATAACTTACTCCCGCATGAAGACAACCCTCTTTATCCTTAATTTGAAGATTAGTAAAACCAATAAATGTACCATTCTGTCTTTCATAAATTTTGAATATGGGGGTTTTATTAGTTCTCCAACATCAAATTCTGCGACGCATTTCTCAATTGAAGCAATACCATCAATTCTTATTTTTTTCCAATCATCCACTTATGATCACCTTCTTATCTTTTGCCGAATGATATTAGTTTTATATGTGCTTTCATCCCTATCAGCAATTTTCACTATCCGTAATATATTGTCCACTATAATGAAAACGCATCGCCCCTTGATTTAACCACCAATATTATTAACATCTGTAGAATTGCACATTTTATTATTTGATATCGTACATAGTAATTAAATTTTTACAGTTGTCCGATTTGCTACCATTCAAAACTACTATACGTATAGATACTGTAGTTTTTTCAAACCTCGTTCTTAAAAACATATATGCATTATTTGTTTCTATTCGAGCTACCTCTACATTTTGTTTTACAACACTAATAAACTGCTCGCTTGTGAACACAAATGTATCTTGCTCAAAAGTAATTTCATGAGCCATATTAGCCAAATAATCATTAATACATGTATTATTATTCAATAAATCATGTAAATAATAAATTCCTTGGTCATTTTTAAATATAAACTGAAAATTATTTGGATGAATGTTAACAATTTTGTGTTTTGTCGTTTGCAACCACAATTCATAAAGCAGCGGATATTTTCCACTCACATCACTATTACTAATTAAAGCATTAGAATCTTCTTTTACATCTACATCATAAAATTTACCATCATATGTTGACAATATTAATCTATTTGAATCCCATAAGTATACTGGGGAAAAACCCATCGCTAAAAACTCTTCCCTTAAGTCAATAACTTTATAATCATACTCACGTAAGTTTACATATACTAAACATTTGTTCTCCTCACAAAATAATAATAATTCTTCATCATTTTCATTTATATAACAAGAATATATCATCATATGATCAAAAATATTAATCTGTTTTAATTCGTCAAGGTTATTATCTAAAATAATAATACCTTTATAGTTATTATTTATTACTATCTTATTTGAAATAACTTCAAAAAAATATATGTCATTTCCTTTTATTATCTTTTCTTTAATTTTTTTTATCAATTTGAATCCTCCTTCATAGTTTATTTTACATTAATTCTTTTACTAGGATCAACTGTACCTGGTATTATTTCACCCGTAATTGGATCTGCTTCTCCTAAATGCTTACCCCGTTTATCAAAAACTTCTAGATGTGCGCTTTCGCCAGTATGGAAAGTATCGCGATAGTAATACTTATCTCCATTCTTATACACCGTTGCCCCTTTTACATCTTTATTTGTTCTTATATATTCCGGATTGTTTAAGATAGTTTCTCTATCCTTAGGTACACGATTTTCTTTTATGAAATCCGCTTCTCCCGATCCCTCAGTATCCGCACCCTTGCTAGAGAAAGCTTTCTCTAAATCATTTGAGAAATTGTATATCCCCTTTGCCGTAAAACTTATAGCAGCAGGTGTCGCTACGCCTCCTGCAAGAGCACCGACTCCAGTTGGAGCAGTAATAATTGTTTCTCCTACTGAACCTACGGTAGCAACTCCGCCTCCTACAACAAAAACACCATCCGTAAGTGTTTTTGCAGTGTAATACATTCTCGGATTTTCATTGTTTGCAGACATATCCAATGGCAAAATACCAAATGAAAGGTTATCTGCAACGGCTGCGCCTACGCCTTGCCCTATCGGAGCTAGCTCTGTTCTATAAAAATCATGAGCGGAATTGCTTATTGGCGTAACAACTTGCTCTTGGATCTGTGTAGTTGCCTGTTGAGCTGCTGTTTTAACAGTTTGCCATGTGGATGGCTCTTTTGAAGTATACCAGCATTTTTCAGCATTTTCAGGATCTATTACATACCAAGCTCCATTTATTTTTGTAAACTGCGCATCTGGGTCGTCTGCTAACACCTCTCCTTTTTGGGGTGCATTATATGCTGGATGATCTCCATCTTCTAAATGCACTGCCGCTGTTCCATCTGGATAGTACCCTACTATTTTTGCATTATCATATTTATAGGCATAATCCCACGGAGATTCGTTTTTCTCTCTTTCTTTTCTATTCTCTTCATAATTTTCCCGTTCTGGCGTTATTGCCAAATCCGGTCTCAATGCTTTGAAAACCATATAATCTATTGGGGTTCCTGCGTTCAGGTTTTCCCTGACTGCCTGCGCATTTTCATAGGCTCCATATTCTTCATATATGCTAAGCCCTTTTGCCAAATTCCCCGTCATTCCATTATCAGTTGCTACATCCATATCAAATGACATTTGCTGTAACAGTAGTGGTTCTATTTCATTATTCCAGGATTTTAGCGGCTCATTCGCATCATTCCACAGGTCAAGTGCCGCGTATTTGCTATAGATTGCTGCTCTTCTTACTTTTACCTCTGGATCGTTTACATCCGTTCCCGCCGCTAACAGTTCACTGTACATGGCCCGTTGCTGCACATGATTTAACCAATTATTCTTGGTTCCATTCAGCGCCGTCACCATTCCTGTTTTTGCATCTTGCCTAATAAGTTTGGCTGCTGCCGCTCCAATGACCATGCTCCCAAGCTCATGCAATCCCGGGTCTTTAATCTTTGCCAGTTCTTTCTGCAAGACTTCATTCAGTCCGGCTCCAGCTGCGCCAGAAGTAAAACTACCGCCGCCAAGGCTGGACATGATTCCGCCAGCTAACGCATGCAACCAGATTTTATTGGAACCACCCTCATCCCATGCTTTTGCTCTTTCCATAGCTTTTTGGTATTCAGGGCTTCCTTTTTTGCAGTTAGCTGCTTCTTCTTTTGCCTTCACATATTCTTTTAGAGCCACATCTCCTATGGCTTTAAATGCTTCTTGACCAAACAGATTTCCTAATTCTTGCCGTTCTTGAACCGTTTTTTTATCAAAGATTTTTCCCAATACATTTAACGAATTTCCTGTATCCCTATTAAGCTGACTTATATCCTGCTTCGGATTGCTTCTTATTTCAATACTTCCATTTGCAATCGCTGCTTTTGTCGTACTCCCAGCATCACCAGATACTGGTATAGTTACATTTGGTGTAATAGGCAGTTTTGATCCTGTCTGCATAGAATAGCCCTTACTACTTTCACTATAATCCGCTTTATTCTTAATATCCGAATAACTCAACGTATCTGTACTAAGTTTGTTCTTATCCGGCGTAGCATCACTGGAGATAACCGCACCTTTTAAGTCGGTATTTTTCCCTACTTCGATGTTAAAGCCGCCTTGTCCTGCATGGATTTCTGCCTGTGTGGTTACGGATTCATAGTTCGAATCGATTTTTCCTTTGCTGGCATTGCCTTGCAGACCAATTCCTGCGGTTCCTATTTTGCCGCCGCTGTTGCTGCTTTTTTCATTATAGTTGTCTATATCTTGTTGGCTGGCAAGGTTTAAATTATTGCCGGCATTTAC
>NZ_KB905891.1 GCF_000381065.1 Propionispira raffinosivorans DSM 20765
TTTATGTAATAAAGGAAGATGTTTTATTTTTTGAAGGCGATAATCATGAACTTTTTGCGTCTGCTGCCCACAGGATGGGCATATGTGGAGTTTACGTGGCAATTGAACCGTCAGTGAATTTTCTGTAACATTTATAATAGAAAGGTCTTTCAAGTCTAAGAAAAGTGTAGTAAACTGAATATCGAGCATAAGTGATAACCCCTTTCGGTTAGTGTTGTGGTAACTTTAATTGTAAATGAGTTATTCACTTTATGCTCTATTTTTATGCAAAAAAAATATGTTGGAATAAGCAATTTATTTTTTGCTTACCCCAACATTTATTATAGAACCGACAATTTGTCAATATGACAGATTGTCCTTTTTTTTGCCAATAACGGTTTTTTACTCTTGTGTGTGGCGTGAATAAAAAGATAAAAAAGGAGTTGGATAGAGTTTGAGACAAAAAATAGAAGTTATTAAAATACAACTAATAGTTTAGATTTTTTAGCGAAATGCTATTTACTCAACAGTAATGATCTCTTTAAAAGTTCTTTTTATTATTTATTTTTGTTTAAAATTAGCGAAAATAGCATTAATAAAAATATAATAAGATAAAATACGATAAAAAAGCTTGAAAAAAGAAAAGATAAATGATATTATAAAGCAGTAAAGAACAAAAATCTTTATAAAGTATTAATATTAAATAGTGTGGAGGTATGATGAATGAAATTTTTTATTGACACGGCTAAAGTTGAAGACATTAAAAAAGCAAATGATATGGGTGTTATTAGTGGTGTAACAACCAATCCATCCTTGATAGCCAAAGAAGGTCGTGATTTTAAAGAAGTAATAACTGAAATTACTTCAATAGTAGATGGTCCTATTAGTGGTGAAGTCAAAGCAACGACAACAGATGCAGAAGGAATGATTGCGGAAGGTAGAGAAATTGCTAAAATTCATAAAAATATGGTCGTAAAAATTCCGATGACGATCGAAGGGTTAAAGGCAGTAAAAGTTTTGACTTCAGAGGGAATAAAGACAAATGTAACACTTATTTTTAGTGCAACGCAAGCTTTATTAGCTGCGAAAGCAGGGGCTTCGTATGTTTCTCCTTTTTTAGGTAGATTGGATGATATTTCTACCCCGGGAATTGATTTAATTCGCACAATAGCAGAAATATTTAAAATTCATGGTCTCAAAGCAGAAATTATTTCTGCAAGCGTACGTAACCCTATTCATGTTATTGACTGTGCATTAGCTGGTGCCAATATAGCGACTGTTCCATATAGTGTAATAGCACAGATGACGAAACATCCACTTACACAACAAGGTATTGAAAAATTTCAAGCCGATTATAAGGCTGTATTTGGTGAATGAATATAGGAAAAGGACTGGTACGTGTGGATAAACTAAAGTTACAAAAAGTTTCAAATAAAATAAGGTCCAATATTATTGAAGCGGTGTATTCTGCGCAATCGGGACATCCTGGTGGGTCATTATCATCTGCAGATATTTTTGCATATCTTTATTTTGAAGAATTAGACATTGATCCAAACGATCCAGATAAATTGGATCGTGATCGTTTTGTTTTATCAAAAGGGCATGTGGCACCTGGATTTTATTCTGTATTGGCACTAAGCGGTTTTTTTCCGGTAGAAGACTTGAAAACTTTTCGACATCTCGGTTCTTATTTACAAGGACATCCGGATATGAAACATATTCCTGGTGTTGATATGTCGAGTGGCTCTTTAGGACAGGGAATATCAGCAGCTACTGGCATGGCACTTTCGGCTAAGTTAAGTAATGATAAATATAGAGTCTATACATTGTTAGGTGATGGTGAATTGCAAGAAGGACAAGTTTGGGAAGCCGCAATGTTTGCAGGGTCGCATAAACTTGATAATCTTGTTGTGATTATTGATAATAATGGTTTACAAATCGACGGAAAAATAGAAGATATATGCTCACCATACCCAATTGACAAAAAATTTGAAGCTTTTAATTTTCATGTGATTAATACGGATGCACACGATTTTGATGCTTTGCATAAAGCCTTTGAAGAAGCAAAAGAAGTAAAAGGCAGACCGACCGTTATTGTTGCTAAAAGTATAAAAGGTAAAGGTGTTTCATTTATGGAGAATGCAGTAGAATGGCATGGTAAAGCTCCAAATGAGACACAATACAAACTTGCCATGGAAGAGTTGGAAAGAGCAGGTAGTTTATTATGTCAGAAATAAAAAAAATTGCAACAAGGGAAAGTTATGGAAATGCATTAGTTGAATTAGGTGAAACCTATAGCGATTTGATTGTTTTAGATGCAGATTTGGCAGCGGCCACGAAAACAGGAATTTTCAAAAAAGCGTATCCGGCACGTCATATTGATTGTGGAATTGCCGAATGTAATATGATGGGGGTTGCAGCGGGTTTATCAATCACCGGAAAAGTTCCATTTGCCAGTACTTTTGCGATGTTTGCTGCCGGGCGGGCCTATGAACAAGTACGTAATTCAATTGGCTACCCTCATTTAAATGTTAAAATTGCGGCAACACATGCAGGAATTTCAGTAGGTGAAGATGGAGCTACGCATCAATGCAATGAAGATATTGGTTTGATGCGATCTATTCCGGGAATGGTTGTAATTAATCCAGTTGATGATATAGAAACAAAAGCTGCAATTAAAGCTGCCTACCATTATAATGGACCAGTTTATATCAGATTGGGTCGATTGGCAACGCCAATCATTAATAATTCTGAAAGTTATCATTTTATACTTGGTAAAGGCGTTCTATTGCGTGAAGGAAACGATTTAACGATTATTTCTACGGGACTTTGTGTAGCACCAGCTTTAGCAGCGGCAAAAGAATTAGCGGAAAAAAAGAATATTCAAGCACGAGTGATTAATATTCATACAATTAAGCCGCTTGATGAAGAATTAGTATTAAAAGCAGCAGCTGAAACTGGAAAAATCATAACTGTTGAAGAACATTCTGTAATTGGTGGGCTTGGCAGTGCTGTAAGTGATTTACTTAGTGAAAAATTACCGACACAAGTTTTGAAAATAGGCATTCAAGATTGCTTTGGAGAATCTGGACCAGCAGTAGATTTGCTTCATAAATATGGCTTAGATCAAGACGGAATTTACAAAGCGATCATTGAAAATTTATAAATATAGGGAGTTGTTTTAGATGAAAATTGCCATCGGGTGTGATGAAGCCGCTTACAATTTAAAAGTGGAACTTATTAAGTTTCTAAAAGAAAAAAATATTGAAGTTGATGATTTTGGAGCAAAAGAAAATGATACAGTTTTATATCCGGATGTAGCTTACACCGTAGCTGATGCCGTTGCAGCTGGTAAATATGAAAGAGCTATTTTACTTTGTGGCACAGGTATAGGCATGTCAATTTGTGCCAATAAAGTTCCAGGAATTCGCGCAGCCGTATGCCATGATCCATATTCGGCAGAACGTGCCAGAAAGAGCAATAATACTCAAATTATGTGCCTGGGTGAGCGAGTAATTGGTGTGGAATTGGCGAAATATTTAGTGAATATTTGGTTGGGGTGTGATTTTGCTGGTGGTGGTTCTGCGGCAAAAGTTGTCCGTATTATAGAACTAGAAAAAGAACACATGAGAATACTTTAAAGTGATTCAATATTTAATTGCTAAACTTTTTTGAATTTTAAAATTAATGGATAAAAAACATTTATATATGGAAAACTTGTTTAAGGATGCAATTTAATAGGTGAATTTATTTCATATATTAAATTGTGTCTTCTTTTTTATAGAGACGATGGTGAAAATAAAATATGTAAAGTTTTTTAAGGAGCAAATATAATGGAAAAAGCGACAGTACTTGTAATTGGCGGTGGCGCCACAGGCGTTGGCATATTGCGTGACTTAGCAATGCGTGGGGTTGATGTCATGCTGCTTGAAATGCGTGACATGGTACATGGAACGAGTTCTCGTTATCATGGTCTATTGCATAGCGGTGGACGTTATGCTGTGAAAGATGCAGATGCTGGCCGTGAATGTATTGAGGAAAATACGATTTTACGTAAAATAGGCAGGCATTGTGTAGAAGCTACAGAAGGATATTTTGTTCGCTTGCCAGAAGACGATCCAGCCTATGAAAAAGAATGGGTTGAAGCTTGCAAAAAAATCAATTTACCAGCAATCCAGATCGATCCTGCGGAAGCTTGGCATTTGGAACCAAACTTAACCCATCGTGCCCAAGCTGTATATCGTGTGCCGGATGCAGCCATTGATGGATTTCGCATGGCCTGGCAGAATATTGATTCTGCGAAACGATATGGCGGCAGAGTAAAAACGTATACCGAAGTGGTTAAGATTCATTCTGTAAACGGACAAGTAAGCACGGTTACCGTTCGTGACTATTTCACAAAACAACAATATGATATTGCCTGTGAATTTGTTGTGAATGCAGCGGGACCGTGGGCGGGACAGGTCGCATCCTGTGCGAATATTCCGGTCCATGTGCAACCCGATCGAGGAACATTAGTTGCATTTAATCATCGTCTAACCAGCCGTATTATTAATCGTTTACACAAATCATCCGATGGAGATATCTTTGTTCCCCATGGGTCTATTACTATTTTAGGAACGACCTCAACCACCGTTAACAGCCCGAATGATACACAACCGTTAACATCCGAAGTAGAATACCTGCTGGGTATTGGCGAGCTTACAATTGAAAATCTTCGTGGCTTCCGTATATTACGGGCATTTTGCGGTTCACGTCCGCTTTATACGGCGGATCCAAATGCAACCGGTCGTGGCGTATCCCGTGGGTTTGTAATTTTGGATCATGCTCAGGATGGACTGAAAGGGTTTGCCAGCATATGTGGTGGTAAATTTACTACCTATCGCCTGATGGCAGAACATATGGCGGATCTTGTTTGCAAACAATTAAATAATACGACACCTTGCCGTACGGCGATTGAACCATTAGTCGAAGATGTAGCACCAGAAATTCTAGCGAAGGCACGTCAATATTTCCCTGCCTATGGAGTTTCACTGGCCTCCTCAAGATTGGGTGAAGATACATTAAAGAAAGTCATTGCCCGGATGCAAGCAGATCCAACAAAACGTGAACTCGCTTGTGAATGCGAAAATGTTACCCTGGCAGAAATAGAAGAAGTTGCAGAACTTCCGACAAGCCATACATTAAGTGATATCCGCCGACAAACAAGAATGGGCATGGGAACTTGTCAGGGGGCGTTTTGTACATTCCGTAGTATGGGACTCGTCTTACAAGATGACATAATTCCACAACATGATACCGTACAAGAAATGAAGGATTTCCTGCAGGCTCGTTATAAAGGCCTTTCACCCGTACTTTGGGGCAGTACACTGCGAGAAATGGAATTGACAAGAGGAATATATGAAAGTGTATTCAATC
>NZ_KB905892.1 GCF_000381065.1 Propionispira raffinosivorans DSM 20765
AGTGCCATTGTTTTTAGCATTATAGAAACTGCAAAAGAAAATGGTTTAAATCCATATGCATATTTGACTTATATTTTCAAAAATGCACCAAACTGGAATATACGGAATGATGTTGAGGCACTGCAACGATTAATGCCGAATTTCGTTCCAGCTTACTGCAAAACGAATGCCGTTACCAACTGACGTGTTGTCAAGGTAACGGCATTTTTGACGCTTACGTTTTTTAGCCGCTAAAAGAATCTAAAAAACTCGCATTTAGATATACTGAATGTATTTCGCATAATCATTAAAAATCAAATGAGTTGGTATGGTATCTTCTTCGATCTCAGGAATGCGAGACTGCGCTTTATAAAAGCGGTTATCGACCCGATCATCATTGGTGGTTGACACTTCGAACAGTGCAATATCCCCACTACCCGGCAGGCCCTGCCATTGATGGTACTGCCCTGGCGCCAAGGTTATACTCTGCCCTGGTTTTAGAAGGATTGTCTCTCCAGCCGGAACGGCAAATCGTTTCCCATCGACTTTTACCACGACATCGGTATCGGCAAACTCACCTGCTTGGGTCGAGTTATACAAGGTTAGTTTTAAGCTGCCGCCACCGCGATTGATGATGTCTTCCATTTTGTACCAATGAAAATGGAAGGGTAAAATCTGTCCATCACGCACAAATAACAGCTTTTCGCAGTATGGTTTGGGATAGGTTTCTTTTTGCTTAAAGTTCCCATTGCGAAAGGTAAAGACCGTCAGTCCGACATGTTTGAAATCGGCTGTGGCAAAATCAGTAACATCCCAGCCCAGCATATTGTCGACCAGTTCCGCTTCTTGTTCGGTGATCTGTTTCCACTCTTCGGGTGTATAAAAAGCGAAGGGCGGCAGTGGAATTTTGAATTGCTCCGCTGCTTGTATGGTATATTCAATAATTTCATTGATTTGTGATCGTTTCATTTGAATCCCCCATTTCTTTATTTTGCTTATTTTTCTATAGAAAAGGCATAGCTTGTCGAGCTGTCATAGGGTTTGTCTTTGGTTATAACAACCATTTCTGGTCGGTCGGAGTGAATCCGATCGGGCATTGCTTGTGTTTCCAGCGTTAGACCAGCATACGGTTTTAAGATTCCATATTCGAGCGGATAGGCCTGGGTGACTTTATTGCAGGTGTAGAGTACAACCGCCTCTTCGGTGGTTTTCATCCGCACTTTAATGCCGCTGGTTTTTTCAAACAGAATTAGGTCGTCTTGCTGTTTTTTGTTTAGTAAAAAGGCATGATCATAACCGCCTTGAACCAGTTCTTGTTGTTTGTGTCCATGCATTCCATAGCGCCCAATCGCTCTTGGTCTAGTAAAGTCAAACACCGCATCGCTTTTCGTTTCTAGATAGCTTCCGGTCGGCAGCGTTTTTTCGTCCACGCAAGCGACTTGATCGGCCTGAATCTGCAAGTGATGCTGTAAAATATCGCTGTTTTTCATACCGGATAAATTGAAATACGTGTGGTTTGTCATATTGCAAAGCGTCGGTTGATTTGTTTCAACCTGGTAATGGATGCTCCATACATTCTCCTCCGACAGCGTATACGTAACACACACTTGCAAATCACCTGGATAGCCATCCTGGCTCTTATCCTGTAAGCGCAGGACTAAACGATCTGGCGTTAACTCTTGCGCAGCTTCCACCAACCAAAACCGATGATGAAAACCATCCGAGCCGCCATGCAGATGCTGGTTTCCTTCATTTTTTTCGACTTGATATTCTTTTCCCGCCAATACAAAGGTACCGTTTTTGATGCGGCCGGCCACACGGCCGATTATGGCACCAAAGAACATTGGATTTTCTTCATACAGCCCAATGTCTTTATAAGACAAAATACGATTTTCTTTTTTCCCTGTTTTATCTTGAAACAGCAGTTTGTGTACAATCCCGCCATAGTTCAAGATGGATAGTTCCATCCCGTTTTTGTTGGCGAGTGTATATTGATAGACGGGTTCTTTTGAAAACTCGGCTATTTTTTGTTTACGAATCACGTCCTACCTCAACCAGAAATTTTAAGAGTCGTTAAATCCAGTTCTTGTTCTTTTTCTTCCACAAATTCTTCGGGTGGTTTGCTCTTTAAGAATTGTAGCAGTACGGCAAATACGACCGAGCCTGCCAATAAACTTAGAAGCCAAAGTCCGGGATGGCTGATTCCGGCTAGAGCGAAAAACCCGCCGGCTGGAACGGTGGAGGAGCAGTTCCAATACATCGTTAAAGCACCATCTACGGCGGCACCGACACCGGTGCAAATCGTAATGCGGAGAAGATCATTTAAAATAATAGGATAAGACCCTTCGGTAATTTGACAGCATCCCATCAAAAATGCGGATTTCAGGGCATTGATTTCTTGTTTGGAATAAATATCTTTCTGCAAAATACGGCTTAGCAGATAGCCCAGTGTTAGGCCAAAGGGCGCAATCATCGATGCGGAAATCAAGGTCGCAATGGGAGCGCCAATTCCTTGGGTCATGAGACTCAGCACAAAAACAAAGACAACTTTGTTAATGGGTCCGCCATAGTCAATGGAGGATAGGATTCCCAAAATGACACCCAGTAAGAGGATGGAGGTTCCGCCTTGCAGTTGAATGAGTAAGGCGGCAATGCCATCGGTCAAAGCGATAATCGGCAGGCCGAGGACATATTCCATAAATAGCCCGACAAGAATCGTGGCCAGAAGCGGCAGAATCATTTGCGGGACGATCCCTTGGGCAAAGCTTGGTACTTTGATCACTTTTTTCAAGTAATTTACGACCCAGCCCCCAAGGTAACCAGTGAGCAGGCCGCCTAAAAAGCCAAAGCCATTGGCTTTGCAGAGGAGCCCGAGTAGAAAGCCTGGAGCAATACCGGGGCGGTCGGCAATGGAATAGGCAATAAAGGTCGAGATAAACACGGGCAGTAATCCCAAACCATCACCACCTAGAGTCGTTAGGGCATCGGCAATGGAAAAGCTCCCGCGGTAATCGGTTATGGTATGTCCGCCAAAAATATTTCCGATGACCATGAGCATACCTGCGGCACATACGTAGGGAATCATATAGGAGATTCCCGTCATGGCATGTTTTCTAAGTTCGAACGATTTCATAACGTGTGTTTCCTCCATTTCTATTTTTTTATAATCTCTTCCATTTTTCGGATTAAAGAGTTCGCCGAGTGGATGGCTGTTTCGGTAGGAATTTCAATGATTTTTTTACCGGCAAAGCGTTCTTTGCCTTTTATCTGAATGTCCACGGCTAAAACCACCAAGTCAGCTTCTTGAATTTGTTGTTTTGTTAACGCATGTTCGGTTCCAATCGTTCCTTGTGTTTCTAAATGAATTTCATGGC
The DNA here is from genome assembly GCF_000381065.1 of Propionispira raffinosivorans DSM 20765. GTDB lineage: Bacteria > Bacillota > Negativicutes > Selenomonadales > Selenomonadaceae > Propionispira > Propionispira raffinosivorans. The sequence continues at coordinate 3,354 of NZ_KB905892.1, forward strand.
CTGCTTTTTCGGCTGCTTGGATTAATTTTTCTCGGGCAATATAGGTGTGGGCAATCCCGGCCACACAAGCCGATATCCCAACAATTTTCATGTAAACCGCCTCCTGAGCAAAACGTTTTTTTTCTTGATAAAAATTAAAAATAAGCTTACAGTGCGAAATATTTCATCTTATCGATAGCATTAAACAGCTTCATTTTTTCTTCAATGGTATTACGACAAAGCGCGATACAGGATGGATAAATGACATTTGGTTCTCGTTCAAAGCCGTTTTTCTGCAAATAGTTTTGCACGCCAGTCATAAAGCTGAATTTAATATCACTGGAAATGTTGATTTTCGTAATCCCCAGATTTACCGATTCAGCAATTTCTTTATCTGGATTGCTCGAACCGCCATGCAGTACCAAGGGAACACGAACAACCTGGCGAATTTGAGGAATCAGGTCGAGTTTCAATTTTGGTACAAAGCCTTTGGGATAAATGCCATGTGCTGTGCCAATCGCTACGGCTAGAGAATCCACGCCCGTTTTTTCCACAAAAGTTTTCGCATCGGCCGGATCGGTATAAATAATTTTCGTCGTTCCGGTTTCAATGGAATTTCCGGTTTGTCCAATCGTTCCAAGTTCCCCTTCGACCGATACGCCTACGGCATGGGCTGCTTCGACAACTTTCTGCGTCAGGGCAATGTTTTCCGCAAACGGCAGTTGGGAGCCATCGATCATGACTGAGGTGAAACCAAGCTGAATGGCATGGATGCATTGTTCGTAGCTTGCGCCATGGTCCAAATGTAAAACCATAGGTACTTTGCTATGGTTTGCTTCATAAAGAACACTCGCGATGAAGCTGTCGCGCAAAAACGTGAGTTCATCGGGATGGATCGCCATGATAACGGGGGCTTTTTTTGCTTCGGCACTTTCCATCATCGCGGTTAAGAGTTGTCCGCTCCCGGCATTAAATGCCGGTACGGCAAAACGGTGTTCCTGGGCGGTCTTTAACATTTCATTCATGGTAAGTAACATAGTAATAGTCTCTCCTTTTTTTCTAAACAAATTTTATAGAACGGTATAACTTTTCATTCAACACGCTGGGCTAACAACCGAATGACTTCCTGCTTATCCTTTGTTTTTAATAGTTTTTCAAAAATTGTATCATCGGCCAGAGCAATGGCCACCTGTGCCAGCAGTTTTAAGTGCAGTGTTGTTGTATCGACATTGCGCACGGCAAACAGTAAAACAACATGTACCGGCTTCCCATCGATTGTCTCCCAGTCTAAAGCATGGCTTGTTCGGCCAAAGGCAATGGAAGTGACAGCTACTGCATCGGATTTTCCATGCGGGTGTATATTACGGTACGGCAGTACCGTGGTTCCGGAGAAGCGGAAACCGCTTGTCCGGAACAGGAAACCGATGTTCTAGCGGTGTGAGCCGCCTGTCCGGAGCCGCGGGAGCCGATACCGAAGATTACTCTGTTAAATCTTTATCCAAGCCATAAATCTCTCTCATAGAAATATCTTTCGAGGGATCCAAGCTTTCGATATTGATTTTATATGCATCATGGACGATG
>NZ_KB905893.1 GCF_000381065.1 Propionispira raffinosivorans DSM 20765
TGGGTGCAATACTGTTTACACCGTTGTGCACCAGACCCTTCACGGTCTTTTTCAGGAAGGCATTTCAGTGCTTCATCAAATTTTCTTCGGGCATGTGACTTATTCGAGAAGTAAGATAAGTCACATTATCCGAAAAATATGATTATCCGAGAAAAGTCTCTAAAAGCCGCTTAAACATGAGCGAGCTTTTTCTTTTTCTCGGATAATCTAAGTCTACTTTTTGATTAAACAGTTAAGAAATCTGGCATTTCATTTTTCTTTCTAGCTTCTTTCATTGCCTCAGAATCCGGTGGAAACCATTTATTATTCCATTCTTTCAAGTGCCTGTCCATTGTGTTCTGTGACAATTCCGCATAAATCTGCGTTGTCTGGAGTGATGCATGTCCAAGAAAATTTTTTATGACTACAATGGGAACACCTGCTTCTAACATATGGCTTGCAGTTGAATGCCTCATGGAATGAGGCGGATAACTGTCTTCCCTGAATAGAGCTGGATATTCTGCCTTGGCGTGTCGAATATATTTCTTAAAAATACCTTCAATGCAGGCAATAGTCATTTGTTCATGAGTTTGGCTTGAAAAAACATGTTTATCAGGCTTTGAATCCAATCGTCGGTGAGATACATATTTCTGCAGCAGTTTCGCACAGTTATCTGAAATGCCAATACGCCTTGCTTTTCCGCCTTTCCCCTTAATATTCAAAGTAGATCCTTTTATATTGGTCTGTATGTTTGCCACCATCAGGTCGCAGATTTCCTGTGCTCTTGCCCCACTTGCATACATTAGGCTAAGTAGAACCTTATCCCTAAGTCCGGTTTCTTTACTGTCATCAGGTAAACGAAGAAGTATCGAAACTTCCTGGACAGATAACACCGCTCGCTTTTTATTTCGAGCTTTTTTCATGGGAATTTTAATTACACCTTTTCGAAATACGGATGCGGCATCAAAGTCTCGATTCTGAGCATAGTCAGAAAAAGAAATGATTGCTGATAGTCTCTGGTTTTTCGTTGATGCGCTACAGCCGCGGTCTTTCTCTATCCAGTCAAGGAACGCTGTCATAGTGCTAAAATCTAGTTGCTCAAAGGTTATCTTATCAGCAGAAATTCTTTTCTTGGAATACATGAACTCCAACAGTAATCGGAAAGCATATTTATACGAAGTAACCGTATGTGGGCTTGCCCCGATTGAACATGGCATGTAGTTTGTGATAAAACTGTCCAGTAACTCCAAAAATTGCGAAGGCTTATTCATCGAAGTTTACCTCCGGAAAGATCTGTGCTGTGTAGCAATCAAACAATTCCATTGCATCTGGGAACATCTCACTGCTGAATTTTAGGTATTTTTCTGTTTCTTTCAGACTGTCATGTCCCAAATAGATGGAAAGGTATGGTATAACGTCATCAACCCTACGACCTGTTTTCTCTGCATTGGCAAAAGACTTGAAGGCAAATACATGTCTAAGACAATGCAGGCAGGGACCCCTCTGATGTTTCTTTCTTCCGTGAAGAAAAATATCACATTGTTCCAAGATGGAATGGACCTTATGCTGAACATTATATAATCTCACGGGTTCCATCGAATCAGCTGTTAGAAAAAGATATGCTTTCGGATATCCGATCATCCCCATAGCCATGCAGTAACGTCTAAGAATTTCAGTTAACGAGGGATGCATGGGAACAAGCCGTTGCTTGTTTCCTTTTGTATATTTTAGTGTCAGCACGCCGATATTAAGATCTACATCTTTCATTTTTAATGAAAGTGTTTCACCAATACGAAGCCCGCATCCATACATGAGACGTAGAATCATTGGAAGTTCCATATAGATGAGAGTATTTTTACGTGGCTTGCTACTCTGCAGGTTATCTGCAATGGAAAATATAAGTTTCATCTCATCGTCAGAAAATATATAGGGAATATAATCGTCACTAACCTTTGGAATTGGTGGAATATAAGCATTAATACCATAACTTTTAAGATGAGTCAGAAAGAGTCTGACAACAATCACCACGTTGGCAATGGAACTGCTCTTTCCTGTAAGGGTGCCAATCCAGCCAGTCACCTGCGCTTCTGCGATATTTTTATCGTCACAGTTAATGTAGCAGAGATATTCGTCGAATAACTTAAGCGTGCACTGGTCATGGTCATAGGTACTTTTACTTTTTGATGATTTTCGAAGTAACATGAACTCAGTAATTTCATCTTTTAGTACACTCTTGAACTGGATCATGACTGCCCACCTCCATCAAGGAATGTTTTAAATGAGCCCGACGATCTCGGTACTTCTATTGCACATTCGCGAAGCTTTTCTATGTCAAGCTTTGCATAATGCTTTATGGCATCAGGGTCAGAGTGCCCCAGAATAGTTCTGACAGCTTCATATGGAATGTCATTATTAACCATTGAACTGGCCAATGATGACCGGAAGGTATGGGGCCAGTGTTTTTTTCCTGATATATCAACATCGGCCAAACTAAAGTACTTTGAAGTCTCAAAACGTAGGACAGAAGTAGTAATGCCTTGATAGGGTGCATTATGGCGCAAGAATACCGTATTGCTTGTCACCCTGGGACGCGCATTGTTAATATAATCAGTTAGGGCTTTTCTGACTTCCAGCAGCATAGGAAGATGTAACATTTCTCCGTTTTTTTGCTGTATAAGGGAGATTTTTTCATGCTTGAAATCCAGTTCATCCAAAGATAGCTTTGCGATATCTCCAGATCTCATGCCAAGTCGTGTCGCTAAGAGCAGCATTGCATAATTCCTTTTGCCAAGATCATTCGTGCGATTGATGGCTCTTTCAAATCTGAGGATTTCTTCTTCGCTATAGGTTATTGGTATGTTAATTGATCGCCTGTAACGTGGAACAATTGTAGAAAAATCAAATTTGGTAGTTCCCCTGAGACTTAGACTTTTCAGGAATCTTCTAACCACAGCCCAACCATCTTTGTTTTCAAGCGCTAAACATGCTCTTGTAACGTAAGATGGGTTCAGTGATTGAATGTTTGGGCAGCCCAAAGTAATACATTTTTTTAGGAAACTACGAACGAAGCGCTTCTTTGACTCAATCGTTATATCCTTATTGCCAGATTCGGCACATTCCGTGGAGAACATTTCCAACACATGCTCATACTTATCGGATAATAAATTAATTTGATTTTCCTGCTGAATTCGATATTCCATACCATAATAAAAGTCATTGAACCTTCGGATTGCCGTGCGTATAGCCTTCTGATATGAAGTACCTAATTTATTCTTGATAAGATAATGCGCATAGTACTGCATACCGATTTCAGGGGTATAAGTATTGATGCCATGCTCAATCATGAAGGGTTCAATTTTTCTAATTATCCGGCGATAGTTGACTAACGTTAGCTGAGTATACGACTTATCCTCAAGATAGTGTATCAATTCGTTAAGCAAGTCTCCAAACGATAGCTTTTTGATTTCTTCTGGGTTCATAATAATGACCATCTCCTTTAGAATATTTTTATAATTCCATTCTAAAGGAAATGGTCATTATCTGAGAAGATATCAGATAGAGGCTGCATTTATGCGAATTTTTTTGGCTTTTCTCGGATAATTATACTTCTTGGATAATGCGCCCAACAGCCAACAACGACAATTTTGTCTGGTAGGCTGTGATATCCAGCATAACCATCGGTATGCAAATATCCTTCGAACTCTTTTAAAA
>NZ_KB905894.1 GCF_000381065.1 Propionispira raffinosivorans DSM 20765
AAAAAAGCGACACAGCTATATGAAGAAGCAAAAAACATTGCATCAAATTGGCAAGATGGTGGTGCAAGCAAAATTGCATTGCATGCGGTAGTTGGTGGGTTAATAGGTCAAATATCTGGTGGGAATGCAGCATCCGAGGCATTTTCTGCTGGGACGAATGAAGCAAGTTATAATTCGGAATTAATACAAAAATTATCACCAGAATTAAAAGAATTTACTAGTATAATCATAGGTGCTGGTGTAGCTAAACTGACAGGAGGAAATAGTAAGTCAGGTGCATCGGTTGCCCTTTCTGGGACAAAAAATAATAATATACTGCATGATATCGGGTGGGATACTCTAGGAAACCTACTCGATGAAACCGAAGAAGTAATAAAAGAAAAAAGAGAAGCAGGCAGTCAGGCAAATAATGCCTACATGAAGATGAATACAGAAGGATATAATTCCACTATTACATCGGAAGAAACATATGGAGATAACATTTCGGAAAAGCAGATAGAAAATGCACAAGAAATTAAAGAAGACATAAAACGAGCTGTTTCAACGTCAGACGATAACGTTCAAAACGAAGTGCCACCTCCGACGGTAGATCAGGTATTGGATCAAGGCGGAACATGGAATTCTGCAGGTCAATTAGTAGGTAGTGATGGAACGATATATGAAAATTCACCTAACAGAGGAGACTATTTATATAGCAAGGGAATAGAACCAAAAGTTAATAAAGAAACGAATACGTGGTATATATCAACAGCAGATGGTGATTGCCAAGTATATAGTTTAGGCTATGTAGGTGATTATTATGCAAAGAAAGGTTATCCGGTTGAATTAGGCAATGATGGAGGCCATTATGTCACGGCACCGGATGGATCAGTTTGGAATACATCAGCAGAATTGACATCAGTAGTAGAACAAACGAAGGAAAACTATAAAAAAACAGTTGATGAAAATGAGAATCTTCTACTGCTTTTAAGTGCAGGTAGAGATGCAGGAATGGGACTTAATAAAAGTACAACTAAAAATATTGAAACTATTATTAAGGGGTCGAGTGAGGCTATTCAGGTACAAGCTCCGATTTTAAAAGATTTTGATGCACAGCGACAAGTACTAAATACATTTAAAGGAGGAACTGCGTTAGAGCAAACATATGGTGAAGGCACTAAACTTTATCGTATTGGTGATAGAAATGGAGCGTATTGGTCGCCTAATCCACCTCCGGCAACAGAGCTACAGTGGCGCATGGATTACGCAGTAGAAGGTCACTGGAACAATATGAGTAATATGTATATAATGGAAATCCCAAAAGGATCTAGTCTTGCTGGACTGGAAGGAATTGTTGGCAGACAAAGTGGGGCATTGTTCGGTGGCGCTACACAAACCTTTATTGATTGGACCGCAGTTCCTGAAAGTTGGATAAAGACAATTCCATTAAAGTGAAAAATTAAAGAAACGGGTGATATGTTTTGGGGGAAGTCACGTCTGAAAAAAAAATTCAGTTAGAGAGGTGCTTAGTTGAACTAAAAGACTCCGTAGATGTAATAAGAAAAGTATCGCATGACTCTATATTAATCTGGCATGCAAATGAAATTGAAGAATGGATAAAGTATCTTAAAAGCCAAACAGATATCGAGGCGGTACAGTCACTTAAGTCTGAGATTTATAAACGATTCTATGAAAAATATAACGTCAGAATTGAGCCTAAAAACTTGGACGACAAGCGATTAACAATATTTAATAAATTACTTGAACAGTTAAGTGACATTTAATAGTACGTAAAATGAAAAAATGAGGCTAACAGATGCAAAAATCTGGCGTCCTTGCTTTTTTCTTCGCATGACCTCTAGAAATGGGGGTGTCGTACTAAGGAATTAGTGTTAAAGGCGCAAATAATGGTATATTTATAGTTGACTAGGTAATAAATTTAATGCCTAAGAATGATATTGCTGGCAGAAAAAGTGGGGCATTGTTCGGTGACGCTATACAAACCTTTATGGTGTGGACCGCAGTTCCTGAAAATTGGCTAAAGACAACAGAAAAAGCTTTAGTAGATACAATTAATCATTTTATTGAAATGATTAACGAAAAAGATTTTGAATGTGTTGATCTGTATGATTTTTAATAATTAAAATAAATTTGCCCAACCAAAGAGGTCAGCGGACGTAAAAATCCACTGACCTCTTCAATATTAGAGGGATTATCGACTACAATCGTCAACACTGTTCAAAATATTTGCATTTCGTAGATACTCAACACGGAAGATTTGAAAAGTGTGATTCTAGTGGTAAGACAGGAAAATTAGCAGATGGTAGACCGACATTGAAAATTATGAATAAAAACGGTACACGTACGAAGGTTCGATACGATGATTAATGGGGGACTGATTGAATTGATAGAAGAATGGAAAAGGTGGATTCCATCTAAAGAGCTTTCTTTAAAAATGTATATAGAAAAGGTAATCGATGACAAAAAAGGATTGCAGCTTTTTTGTCAAAGTAAAGATGAGCAGATTACGATTAAAATTTGTTTCGAAAATTTTGTGCTTTCATATCGAAACACAGATGAAGGACGAAGATTAAAAATGTTAAAATTTTTAACTGAAAAATATGGAAAAGAGTTTTATGCTGAGTGGTCATTTTTTAAAGTTATTAATTCGACTTATATTGAATGGTTTAATCAAGAAACTTATAATATGTACTCTG
>NZ_KB905895.1 GCF_000381065.1 Propionispira raffinosivorans DSM 20765
TGAATAATATGGTCCAAACTACACCATCAGCCCGGCTTTAGGAAACCGGCCTACCGGAAAATTGGAAACCGCGATTCCGGTCATGGAAACCAATTCGACCTATAATGGAGTTATACACCATTCGGTGTAAATTCATTTTTATGGAGGTTATTTCTATGACTCACTATCGCGAAATCCTACGCCTGCACGTATTAGGATTCAGCCAACAGAACATCGCATATAGCTGCGGTGCCTCAAAGAAAACCGTAAACAAAATCATTCGGTTGGCTCAAGAAAACAATCTGGCGTGGCCATTGCCGGAAACTCAAACAGATGACGTGTTGGCGCAGATGTTTTCTTCGCCAACAACAAAGTTTCAGTCGACGAAGCGTATGCCCAGTGTCGAGCATATTCACAGGGAACTCATGCGCAAGGGTGTCTCCAAGAAACTTCTTTGGACGGAATATCTAGAAGAATGCCGTCTATGCAATGAATCACCGCTCATGTATTCACAGTTCTGTTATTACATCCAGCAGGATGAGCAGAAACGCCGGGCAAGCATGCATATTCCACGTAAACCAGCTGAACAAGTCGAAGTCGACTGGGCTGGTGATCCGGCCAAAATTATTGACCCGGATACGGGAGAAATCACCAAAGCTTATCTTTTTGTTGGTGTCATGACGTACAGCCAATATGCTTTTGTCATGGCATTCGTCAATGAAAAACAACGTGCTTGGATTCGAGCTCATATCTGTATGTATGAATTCTTTGGTGGCATTGCCAAGATCCTTGTCCCTGACAATTGTAAAACTGCCGTTGTCCATAATAGGGATTGGTATACGCCACAACTCAATGCTACTTATCATGAGCTGGCAGAGCACTATGGAACGGCTATTATCCCAGCTCGCGTACGTGCCCCAAAAGATAAACCAAATGCCGAAGGCACAGTAGGAAATATCTCTACATGGATTACGGCAGCGCTACGTGATGAACAATTCTTCTCACTTTTTGAATTGAATCAGGCCATTCGCGTGAAGCTGGATGAGTTCAATCGGCGATCTTTCCAAAAGAAAGAAGGCAGTCGGTATGCACTCTTCCACGACGAAGAACTGCCATTGCTGACATCATTACCCTCTGCCCCTTATGAACTGGCGGACTGGAAAACAGCCACCGTTCTCTTCAATTATCACATATCTGTCGACGGAATGCTATACTCCGTTCCTTATGAATATATAGGTCATAAGGTAGATGTGCGGGTAACAGATAATGTCATTGAAATTTTCTACAACCACAAGAGAATTGCATCTCACCGTCGGCTACGCGGTCGCAAAGGCCAGTATAGCTCCGTCCGGGAACATATGCCAGAAGATCATCAACAATATTTGGAATGGAACGGTGACAGGTTCCGTAAATGGGCCGAGCAGATTGGCCCATTTACCTGCAAGGTCATCACAGCAATTCTTTCCTCCCATAAAATAGAACAGCAATCTTATCGAAGTTGCATGGGGCTCTTAAAATTAAGCGAAAAGACTTCTGTCAAACGCCTTGAATCTGCTTGTGAAAAGGCTTTGGGTTATACAGCCACTCCGAGTTACAGGAGTATCAAGACCATTTTGTCAACCAAAATGCTCGATGATCCTCAACCTACAGCTGAGCCGAATAGCCATGGCATTACCAGAGGTGCTGCTTATTACGGGAGGAAACAGCCATGACCAAACAAAGCACATTAGATAAACTCATTGCCATGCGGCTTACCGCCATGTCAAATGCTTTCCTAGCGCAGGAGAACGATGTGTCAATGAAGGAGGTTGCCTTCGAAGATCGTTTTTCCATGTTAGTAGATATTGAATTCAGCAGCCGCAATAACAATCGGCGTAAACGTTTGATGAAACAAGCCTGCATTGACCAGCCAAGTGCAAATATCAGCGATATAAACTACACTTCTGGTCGCAAACTGAATCGAACGCTCATTGCGCGGCTAGCCAGTTGTGAATACATCCGCGAATACCGGAATATTTTCCTTACGGGTGCTACTGGTAGCGGGAAAACTTACATGGCTTGTGCCTTCGGTATGGAAGCCTGCAAGCAGTATCTTAGAACAAAATATATCCGCTTACCAGATTTCTTCATCGAAATTGAAATGGCTCGAAGCGATGGCACGTACCCAAAAATCATGGAAAAATACACTAAGCCAGCGCTGCTAATCATTGATGAATGGCTACTCATGAAGCCTACGGCCACTGAAAGCCGTGATATATTTGAGCTGCTTCATCATCGTCGTAGAAAGTCATCCACGATTTTTTGTTCTCAATATCGAGATAATGACTGGTATGAGCAGCTTGGCGGTGATAGCAGCCCTTTGGCTGACGCCATTCTGGACCGCATCGTCCATGATGCATATAAAATCAATATCGAAAGCTTGGATCCCTCGAAAGATATTTCTATGAGAGAGATTTATGGCTTGGATAAAGATTTAACAGAGTAATCTTCGGTATCGGCTCCCGCGGCTCCGGACAGGCGGCTCACACCGCTAGAACATCGGTTTCCTGTTCCGGACAAGCGGTTTCCGCTTCTCCGGAACCACGGTACTGCCGTACCGTAATATACA
>NZ_KB905896.1 GCF_000381065.1 Propionispira raffinosivorans DSM 20765
CGTCGAAAGTACTTGGGTGGAAACGCCCTGGGAGGATAGAAAACTGCCAGTTAAATGAAAAGCACTCATGTATATGGGTGCTTTTTTCGTATGGAGAAAACTTTTAAAGCAGTCTTAAAAGAGATTTTTTAGGGGGCTTATGGTATACTTTTCTATACAGGATAAAAATAAAGTGAGGTATTTTTTTTGAAGGCAGTTATATTTGATATGGATGGTGTGATTATTGATAGTGAGCCAATTCATACCATTACAAAGATGCAGACGTTTAAACATTATGACATTCCTTTTGCTGAAAAGGATTGTGAAAAATATATGGGGCAGACAACAAAATCATTATTTGCTGCTTTGATAAAGCAACATAATCGCGATATTTCAGTAGCTGAAATGGTAGCACATAAGTATAAATTGTATTTGGATATTCTAGATAATAATAAATCAATTCAACCAATTGAAGGTATTTTAGATTTGTTAAGATACTTAAAACAAGAAGCTATTCCCACCGCGATTGGATCTTCATCGGGACGGGAAATTATTGATGCTGTTGTTAAAAAATTTCAATTAAAATCTTATTTTCAGTCCATTATCAGCGGTGCGGATTTGCCAAAAAGTAAACCAGATCCAGCGGTTTATCTACTTACAGCAGAACGTTTAGGTGTATCGCCAACTGACTGTATTGTCATTGAAGATACATCATCGGGCGTACAAGCGGCGAAAGCTGCTGGAATGTATTGTATTGCTCATCAAAATAAAAATTCCGGATCTCAGGATTTACGGCAGGCTGATAGCATTGTGCCATCGATTAAAAGCATTGATTTAAGTCTATATTTCAGGAATTAAAATTTTGGGCAGCTCAATCGTTCGTAAGTGCTTAAACGGTTTTATTGTGTTACGCAGGAAAAGTAAAAGAAACGCCTAATTATAGAAACTGTACGATGAAATAGTTTTGGAAAAAGGAGATTTTTTTATGCAGAGTTTTGAATATCATTGTCCGACAGAAATTATTTTTGGCAAGGGAGCTGAACTGAAAGCTGCGGATAAAATTAAAAAATATGGTGGTACGAAAGTGCTTGTCGTTTATGGTGGTGGCAGTGTTGTTCGCAGTGGTTTATTGCAAAAAATAACCGACTTACTGCAAACAGCAAAATTGCCTTATGAAACGCTGGGGGGGGTACAACCAAATCCTCGCCTTGAACTCGCACGAACTGGCGTACAACAGGCAAATAAATTTAAAGCTGATTTTATTTTAGCTGTTGGCGGCGGTAGTGTAATTGATACAAGTAAGGCTATTGCGCATGGACGGGCGAATCCAGATACAGACATTTGGGATTTTTGGTCTGGAAAAGCAGAGCTTACAAAATCATTACCTGTTGGGGTAGTGCTTACGATTTCAGCAGCGGGCAGTGAAACGAGTAATTCCGCTGTGTTAACGAATGAAGAAACTGGTAAAAAAGCTGGCATTAATACCGATTTCAATCGACCTTGTTTTGCAGTGATGAATCCTGAATTAACCTATACCTTGCCGGAAAGGCAGATCGCCTGCGGGGTAACGGATATTATGATGCATACGCTTGACCGATATTTTACACATACAAAAGGCAATGAGATGACCGATGCAATTGCCGAAGCATTATTGAAGAATGTAGCGAAAAATGGCAGAATTGCCTTAGCCAAGCATGATGATTATGAAGCGATGAGTGAAATTATGTGGTGCGGCAGTTTATCTCATAATGGGTTGACGGGACTGGGCGCTGAGATCGATTTTGCTACGCATAAATTAGGACATGAACTTAGTGGCAAATTTGATGTGCCTCATGGAGCGTCTTTATCGGCGCTTTGGGCTTCTTGGGCGCGATATGTCTATAAAGAAGAGCCACAGCGATTTGCTATTTTTGCTGAACGTGTTTGGGGTATACATCATGAGGATTTGAATGAAACGGCTTTGGCTGGAATTGCTGCCACAGAAGCTTATTTTGCTTCGATTCATATGCCAACAAATTTTAGTGAATTAGGTATCGGCAAGCAAGATGAAAAATCTTTACAATATCTTGCTGATCGGTGCAGTGATTATGGTAAAAAAACGGTGGCTAATTTCAAAAAACTTACCCGCGAAGATATGTATAATATTTATAAAATGGCAAATAAATAAATAAATGGGCAAGTTATCCACTATTTTATGCACAACCCTGTGAATAACTTGCCTGTTTTATATTTTAAAAGCCTTGCATCTTAGATCTAAGCATGTTATTATATAATTACATTGTGATAATGAATATCATAATCATGTTGACTCTGTTTTTACATGCATTGAGTTCGACATTCAGAAACTCTTTTGAATGAATATTTTTAGCAATTCACAGTTACTCCACTGAGGGCTGCCTTACATGTAAGGCAGCCCTGGTTTTGGTTTAACTGTTCGAAATAAACCACCGGCTTAGCCGGCGGAATCGACGGTTTTGACTTTAGTCGAAAAAAAATCCCTGTTACAATAAATGCAGGTC
>NZ_KB905897.1 GCF_000381065.1 Propionispira raffinosivorans DSM 20765
CGACACCTGATCCTGATGTGCAGAAAGCAAATGAATTAATAGCTGCAAACGGGGAAATTGTAGTAGGTGAAGATGGGAAAAAGTATGTAAGAGAATACGATGAAGATGGCAATATTGTCGGAGATTATTATGTACCAAATCAGAATTCTGTAACAGTAACAAATGACGAAAGTGATGGGGGTGCAGGTACATCAATTAGTGATGCTGTTAAAGAGCATATAAACCAGTATAATGATGGCTTATCGCAACGGGAAAATGAAAGTGCTATTCAAATGGCAAGAGTTATCCTAAGAGCGAAAGGGATTGACCCTGATGATCCTGCTAATGCACAACTTCTAGCAGATGAAGCTGAAACTGACAAAATAATGAACAGGCAAGCGATGGATGGTGTTACAGGTTCTGTGAGTGGAGTCGGATACAAGACTTTTAAAGGATTGAAGGCTTATCTTGGATCGCCTGGGGCAGGAAATCAATGGCATCACATAGTAGAACAAGCACAGATAAATGCAAATAGAGCAGGATTTTTGCCGGAAGAAGTAAATACTGTAGAAAATATAATTGCACTGCAATCTGGTAAGGCTAGTGCTCATAGTGGCATTAGTGGGTTATATTCATCAAAACCATACTGGACAAGGGGGTTAACAATAAGAGATTGGTTAGCAACAAAAAGCTTTGAGGAGCAATTTGACTTTGGGATGAATGCATTGAAAGATTATGGTACAGTTGTAAAAGATTCAGCTGGAAAGTGGGTATTTACACCATTTGAATAGAGGAGGTTGTATATGAGACCTTTAGAGAAGATTATAGATGAATATATAGAAGCTTGTATAAAGGGGGAGGATGCACAAGAGCGAGGAGATTCCAAGACGTATAATAAACAGCAAAGGGTTATTCAAAAAATACGAAAAGAATTAAAATTAAATTCGGAATATGGGTTAGAAAAATTGGTTCCATTTTTTGAACACTCAAATAGATTTGTTAGGTTGGAAACTGCAATTAGTTTAGTTCCAATTCAACCCGACCGATCTAAGGCCGTTTTGCTAGAGTTGAGTAATACCAGAGGGCTTACTGCATTTAATGCAAAGATGACACTTTCAGAATGGGAAAAGGGTAATTTAAAGTTTGACTTTTAGTTATTAAAGAGACTATCCTGAATTATGTGTAAACCATCTACGATGGTTTACACTAGAGATTGATTTACCCCTTAAGTAGATGGAATTCTTCATTTAAAAGCCAGCTCTTATTGAATAGGGCTGGCTTTTATGCGGATAGGGGTTCTAGAATTGTTACAGCAAATGTCATTTGATATGGATGTAGCAACTGATAATGGAATGACGGGGAATTTGGCAAAAGGGCTTAGCATATATGAAGAATATGGAGCCTATGAAAATGCGCAGGCAGTCCGGGAAAACCTGAACGCAGGAACCCCAATAGATTATATGGCTTTCAAAGCATTGAGACCGGATTTGGCAATAACGCCAGAACGGGAAAATTATGAAGAGAATAGAAAAGAAAGAGAGAAAAACGAATCTCCATGGGATTAT
>NZ_KB905898.1 GCF_000381065.1 Propionispira raffinosivorans DSM 20765
GAATTGTTTGGGAAAGCAAAGCGTAGAAGGTGAAACTCCTGTAAGTAAAAAGTAGAAGAGCGGATCAGTATCCAGAGTACCACGAGACACGAGAAATCTTGTGGGAAGCAGGGGGGACCACCCTCCAAGGCAAAATACTACTTGGCGACCGATAGCGTATAGTACCGTGAGGGAAAGGTGAAAAGAACCTCGGAAGAGGAGTGAAATAGAACCTGAAACCGTATGTCTACAAGCAGTCGAAGCACTTTATATGTGTAACGGCGTGCCTATTGAAGAATGAACCGGCGAGTTACAGTATCTAGCGAGGTTAAGTGGAAAACACGGAGCCGAAGCGAAAGCGAGTCTTAATAGGGCGATAGTTAGATGTTGTAGACCCGAAACCACAGTGATCTATCCATGACCAGGTTGAAGCGCAGGTAAAATTGCGTGGAGGACCGAACCCGTGAGTGTTGAAAAACTTTGGGATGAGTTGTGGATAGGGGTGAAATGCCAATCGAACGTGGAGATAGCTGGTTCTCCCCGAAATAGCTTTAGGGCTAGCCTCAAGTGATAAATACAGACGGTAGAGCACTGATCGGGCTAGGGGGCGTAAAGCCTACCGAACCTAGTCAAACTGCGAATGGCTGTACTGATAGCTTGGGAGTCAGACTGCGAGTGATAAGACCCGTAGTCAAGAGGGAAACAGCCCAGACCGCCGACTAAGGTCCCAAATGCTGTACTAAGTGGGAAAGGATGTAGAACTTCTAAAACAACCAGGATGTTGGCTCAGAAGCAGCCACCATTTAAAGAGTGCGTAATAGCTCACTGGTCGAGAGGCTCTGCGCCGAAAATGACCGGGGCTAAAGTACAGAACCGAAGTCGCGGCAAGATGCCTAGCATCTTGGGTAGGGGAGCGTTCTATACACGACGAAGGTATACCGTAAGGAGTGCTGGAGAGTATAGAAGTGAGAATGCCGGTATGAGTAGCGAAAAGAACAGTGAGAATCTGTTCCACCGAAAGCCTAAGGTTTCCTGAGCA
The DNA here is from genome assembly GCF_000381065.1 of Propionispira raffinosivorans DSM 20765. Lineage (GTDB taxonomy): Bacteria > Bacillota > Negativicutes > Selenomonadales > Selenomonadaceae > Propionispira > Propionispira raffinosivorans. The sequence continues at coordinate 1,019 of NZ_KB905898.1, forward strand.
ACGCTCGTCGACTCAGGGTAAGTCGGGACCTAAGCCGAGGCAACAAGCATAGGCGATGGACAGCTGGTTAAAATTCCAGCACCACCTTAAATTGTTTGAACAATGGAGTGACACAGAAGGAAGTTTGAGCGTACGATTGGAAATGTGCGTCGAAGCTGGTAGGGTGAGAGACAGGCAAATCCGTCTCTTGAATGCCTGAGAAGTGATAGATAGGCGAGCCTTCGGGTAAGCTGAATTCAAATGGACCACGCTGTCGAGAAAAGCTTCTAGTTAGAGATAAGGTGCCCGTACCGCAAACCGACACAGGTAGGCGGGGAGAGAATCCTAAGG